>NZ_JAAATY010000004.1 GCF_013280595.1 Kibdelosporangium persicum | reverse complement strand
TCCCAGCGCTGGGCACGCCGCACCTGAACAAGCAACCTCCACAGCCAGCCATCCCAACCTTCCCCTGCTCGGTGCTGCGCACCCTCGCCAGAGAAACTTCAGTCCGCGACATCTGGGGCCGAGCCCCAGACCCCACGGCGCCAGCTCCTCACCTCCCAGCGCTGGGCGCGATCCGCTTCAACCAGCAACCAGCAACCAGCCCCGGCTTCGCCTGCCCGGCGCTGCGCACCTTCGCCGGGGAGGCTTCGGTCTGCGCCGCCTCTATCGTCTGGCCTCTTCGTGTGCCGTTGCACTGGGTTGCAGGAACCGGCAGGGCTTGGTGGGGGTTCAGTCCGGCGGGTGAACTGTCGATGTCTTCAGGGTGAGAGTTCGAGGCTTTCGTGGCTGAGCCACGATGGGACGTGCGGTGCCACGATCCCTTCGGCCGGGACCGGGCACTGACGTTGATCGTGGAGCACGGCAAAGTGGTGCTGGTACCGCCGCCTGGCGCGTCCGCCGCTCAGCAGATCCATGGGCTCCGGCAGGCCCTTGACCAGGCAGCGGGACGGGCGAACGAATCATGAGCCAGCCGTTGGACGACCTCCTGCGAGCAGCCGTGCTACGCAGGCTTGACCTGCTCGACCAGGTCGCCGAGCAAGGCGACCCGGCGACCCTGCTACCGCTGGCCCGGTCCGAGATCAGCAGGCTGGCCGACGGCTGGCGGCTGCTGCTGACGGTCCACCAGCCAGGACCCGACCGCCGGTGCAACGCCTGCCCACGCGGGTGGCGTGGCAGGAAATGGCCATGTCAGGTCTGGCGGATGGCCCACGAGCACCTGATCGGCGAAGGCCTGCCGCACCGCGAACGCAGGCGGCCACTGCGCAACTCCGTGCGCAGCGCCCTACGGAAATCCCGGAACGCCGAATCGCCGTGTGAACAAACCAGGGAGATCCCGCCAGTCCCGCGCACCTGAGCAGTTCCCATGAGGCAGGATGTCGCCCACAGTCGAGTGGGAGGACACGCGTGCACGACGGAAGCGGCCGGGTCGTTGTCCAGAACCTGACCAAGACCTTCGGGCAGGTTCTCGCGGTGCAGAACCTCAGCTTCACAGTGGAACCCGGTTCGGTGACCGGCTTCCTCGGCCCGAACGGCGCAGGCAAGACGACCACCCTGCGGATGCTGCTCGGCCTCGTCACCCCGACAGCCGGGCACGCCACGATCAACGGGCAACCGTTCCATCACCTCGGCAACCCCGCACGCGTGGTCGGTGCCGTGCTGGAGGCGCAGAGCTTCCACCCGAACCGCACCGCACGCAACCACTTACGTGTCTACGCCGCGGCGATCGGCGTTCCCGACCAGCGCGTGGACGAAGTCCTGCACCTCGTCGGCCTGTCGGACGCGGCCGAACGCGGCGCGGGCGGTTTCTCCATGGGTATGCGGCAACGGCTGGCGCTGGCGACCGCGCTGCTGGGTGACCCCCAGGTCCTCGTCCTGGACGAGCCGTCCAACGGCCTCGACCCCGAAGGCATCGTGTGGCTGCGGACGTTCCTGCAGGGCTTCGCCCGCAGCGGCCGGACCGTGCTCGTGTCCAGCCACCTGCTCGCCGAGATCGAGCAGACCGTCGAGCAGGTCGTGATCATCAGCCGCGGCCAGACGATGTACTACGGCCCGCTGGAGCAGCTGCGCAAATCCCAGCAGGGCCGCGTCGTCGTGCGCCCGTCGGACGCGCAGCGGCTGATCACGGCCCTGCAGGAAGCCGGCCACACCACCATCGAGCACCTGCCCGAAGGCACGCTCGCGGTGACCGGCGTCGAACCCGAGCAGGTCGGCGACCTCGCCCTGGAAGCCCGGGTGGCGATCTACGGCATGCACTCGCAGCACGCCGACCTCGAGCAGATCTTCTTCCAGCTGACCAGCGGGCAGTTCTCCGGCGCCCAGCTCAACCCGTACCAGCAACAGGTCCACCACCAGCCACAACAACAGTTCCAGCAACCGCCACCAGGCTGGCCGCAACAACCCCAGCAACCCCAGCAACCGCAGCAACAGTGGCAGCACCAGCAACAGTGGCAGCGACCCCAGGACGGTGGGCAGCGATGAACCGCCTGATCACCGCCGAGTACCGCAAGGTCTTCACCACCAAGCTCTGGTGGGCACTGCTCATCCCGGCCGCCGCGCTCAGCCTGGCCTTCACGTGGGGCGGTGCCGCCCTCGGCGCGCTCGGCGACATCGACCGCGAACTGGGCGGCGTGGTCCCGTTGGCGCTGCCCGCCTTCGCGCAGGGCATCAACTTCGCGTCGGTGTTCGGCCTGATCCTCGGCGGCACCGCGGTGACCGGCGAGATCCGGCACAAGACGATCACCACCAGCTACCTGACCGGCCCGACGCGCGGTGCCGTGCTGGCCGCGAAACTGTTCGTGTACTCCACGATCGGCGCGGTCTACGGGCTCGTCTGCATGCTCGCCGCCACCCTGGGCGCCTTGCTGGGCAACAACTTCCCGGACACCGACGACTGGTTCACGCTGGCAGGCGCCGGTGTGGTCGCGATGGTCATGTGGACGCTGCTGGGTGTCGGCGTCGGCGCGCTGATCGGCAACCAGGTGGGCACGACCGTCGGCCTGATCGTCTACGTGCTGATCATCGAACCGATCATCTCGGTCGTGCTGCGCAGCAACGACGCCGGGCACGTCCCGCCGTACCTGCTGAACACGTCCGGCAGCAACATGGTGACGGACCTGTCGCTCGACCTGTTCTTCGCCGGTCTGCCGGGCAGTTCGCGACGCAACCAGCGGGCGTACGAAGACCTGCGTGAATTCCTCAGCCTCACCGACTCACCGCAGTGGTGGGTCAGCGGCCTGATCTTCGTCGGCTACGCCGTCGCCCTCGGCCTCGCAGGCTGGCTCGTCGCCCGCCGCCGCGACATCACCTGACCCCACCCACCCGGCCCCCTCCCCTCGTGAGTGTTTATCAGGGTTAGAACGCCGATAAACACTCACGATGGCTGGCCTGTCGGTGGTTCGACATAACCTGGCTGGGTGCCTGAAACCTCGCCTGGCTGGATCCGACGGCTGACCCGCGCGTGCTGGCAGCACCGTCGTCTCGTGCTGCTGTCCGTGCTCGCCTCTGTGATCGGTGTCGGGTTCCAGGCCGTCGGCCCGCTCTTGGTGAAGGTCGCGGTCGACGGGGCGGTCGCCGGGCACACGAACGGTCTCGCCGTGATCGTGGCCGTGCTGATCGCGTTGGAGCTGCTGACGTTCGGGTCCGCGTTCATCCGGCGCTACCTGGGCGGACGGCTCGCCCTCGACGTCCAGCACGACCTGCGGCAACAGGTCTTCCAAGCGGTGCAACGGCTGGACGGCGCGAAGCAGGACGCGTTGCGGACCGGCCAGGTGGTGTCCCGGTCGATCACCGACCTGCAGCTCGTCCAGGGTCTGCTGTCGATGGTGCCGCTCGCGATCGGCACGGTCTTCTTCGCGATCGTCGCGATCGGCGCCATGGTGTGGCTTTCGCCACTGCTGACCGTGATCGCGCTGGTCGTCGTGCCACTGGTCGTGTTCGTCGGCATACGGACCCGCCGCAGGCTCTTCCCGGCCACGTGGTCGGCGCAGCAGAAGGCCGCGGACCTCGCGCAGCACGTCGAGGAGACGGTCACCGGCGTGCGGGTGGTGAAGGGCTTCGGCCAGGAGGCCAGGGAGGTCTCGCGGCTGGAGAAGGCCGCACGCAAGCTGTTCGCGGAGCGGATGCGTGCCGCGACGCTGACGTCCAAGCCGTCGGCCACGTTGGTCGCGTTGCCCGCCCTGGGGCAGGTCGGCGTGCTCGCGCTCGGCGGGTGGATGGCGCTCGACGGCCAGGTCACGTTGGGCACGTTTCTCGCGTTCACCAGTTACGTCGCCAACCTGGTCGGTCCGGCCCGGTTGTTGTCCAGCCTGGTCGTGAACGCGCAGCTGGCACGGGCCGGTGTCGAACGGGTGTACGACCTGATCGACTCCCAGCCGGAGGTCAAGGAGGCGCCGGACGCGCGCGATGTCCCGGACGGCCCGTTGGACGTCTCACTCGACGGCGTACGGTTCGGGTACACGCGCAGCGAACCCGTGCTGGACGGCCTGTCGTTCCACGTCCGCCCCGGCGAGACACTCGCCCTCGTCGGCACGGCCGGATCCGGCAAGTCGACGATCTCCATGCTGCTCCCCCGGTTCTACGACGTGCACGAGGGCACCATCGCAGTCGGCGGCGTCGACATCCGTGAGTTCCGGCTGACGTCCCTGCGGCGCGCGGTCGGGGTCGTGTTCGAAGAGGCGTTCCTGTTCTCCGACACGATCCGGGCGAACATCGCCTACGGCCGTCCGGACGCCGGTGCGGAGGAAGTGATCGCCGCGGCCAAGGCCGCCCAGGCCCACGACTTCATCTCCGAACTGCCCGACGGCTACGACACTGTCGTCGGTGAACGCGGCCTGACGTTGTCCGGTGGGCAGCGGCAACGTGTCGCGTTGGCCAGGGCGTTGCTGACCGACCCCCGTGTCCTGGTGCTCGACGACGCGACGTCTGCCGTGGACACCGCGACCGAGGCCGCGATCCACGACACGCTGCGCGAGATCACCGCGACCCGGACGACGTTGCTCGTGGCGCACCGCCGGTCGAGCCTGCAACTGGCGGATCGGATCGCCGTGCTCGACGGCGGCCGCCTGGTCGACATCGGCACGCACGACGAGCTGACCGCGCGCTGCGAGCTGTACCGGAACCTCCTTGCCAGCCAAGGGGACGCGATCGAGGACAAGTGCCGCTGCGCGCCTGACGAGCTCGGCTCCGACGGCGTGACCGACGCGCTGTGGCCGTCCGACGCGGCGGAGCCCGAGCCGACCACGACGTCTCCCTCCCCTGTCCGTGTCGGAGGGGCCCGAGGTGGTCCGGGCGGCCCGGCCGCGTCCGTCCCGGCGACACCCGAACTGCTGGCGCAGATCGAGGCCCTGCCGCCGGCGACCGAGAAACCCGACATGCCGGGTGAGGACCCGACCAGGCCGGACCCGAACTTCTCGCTGCGCAGGCTCCTGCGACCGGTCCGGTGGGCGTTGGTGTTCGTGGGCGCGCTCGTGATCGCGGACGCCGTGCTGTCGATGGCGCTGCCGTCGCTGGTCCGGTTCGGCATCGACGACGGCGTGGTGACCGGTTCTCCCAACGGACTGTGGATCGCAGCCGGTCTGGGCGTCGCGCTGGTCGGCTTCGGCTGGCTCGCCAGTGCCTTGTCGACAGTATGGGCGGCCAGGGTCGGTGAACGCCTGTTGTTCCTGTTGCGCGTCCGTAGTTACGCGCATCTGCAGCGCCTCGGGCTCGACTACTACGAGCGCGAGATGGCCGGGCGGATCATGACCCGGATGACCACGGATGTCGACGCGTTGTCGACGTTCCTGCAGACCGGCCTGGTCACCGCGGTCGCCAGCCTGCTGACCGTGGTCACCGTGACCGTCGCCTTGCTGGTGACGGACGCGTCCCTGGCCTTGGTCGCGTTGGCCGTCCTGCCGGTCGTGATCGTCGCGACGGTGATCTTCCAGCGACTGTCCTCAGTGGCGTACGCGGAGGCACGCGAGCGTGTCAGCGCCGTCAACGCGGACATGCAGGAGAATGTGTCCGGCCTGCGCGTGGCCCAGGCGTACACCCGCGAAGGCGTGTCCGCTCAGGCGTTCGCCGCCCGCAGCGACGCGTACCGGCGGTCGCGGGCGAGGGCACAGCGCTACATCGCGACGTACTTCCCTTTCGTGGACATGCTTTCCGGCGTCGCCAGGGCCGCGGTCCTGGTGGTCGGCGCGCAGCGCGTCGCCGAGGGCTCGCTGAGCCCCGGCGTGCTCCTGGCGTTCCTGCTGTACCTGGGGCTGTTCTTCGCGCCGGTGCAGCAGCTCAGCGGCGTCTTCGACGGCTACCAGCAGGCCCGGGTCGGTCTGCGCCGGATCGGTGACCTGCTGCGCACCCCGAGTTCGCTGCGGCCGGCCGACCACCCGGTCGACGTGCCCGCCAGCCTGCGTGGCGAGGTGGAACTGCGCGACGTGTCGTTCCACTACCCCGGCGTCGAAGAGCCCGCGCTGGACCGCGTGACGTTACGTGTCGCGCCGGGCGAAACCGTCGCGCTCGTCGGCGCGACCGGCGCGGGCAAGTCGACGCTGGTGAAACTGGTCGCCCGGTTCTACGACGTGACCTCGGGTTCGGTCCTGGTCGACGGCGTGGACATCCGGGACTACGACCTGGCCTCGTTCCGCCAGCGCCTCGGCGTCGTCCCGCAGGAGGCGCACCTGTTCACCGGCGACGTCGCGCACAACATCGCCTACGCCCGCCCGGAGGCGTCCCGGGCGGAGATCGAGGACGCCGCCCGGTCCGTCGGCGCGTTGCCGATGGTCGCGTCCCTGTCCGCCGGCTTCCGCCAGCAGGTCGGCGAACGCGGCCAGGGCCTGTCCGCGGGCCAACGCCAACTGGTGGCGCTGGCTCGCGCCGAACTGGCCCACCCCGACGTGTTGCTGCTCGACGAGGCGACGGCCGCCCTCGACCCGTCGACCGAGGCCCAGGTGCTGACCGCGAGCGAACAACTCACCCGCTCCCGCACGACGTTCGTGGTCGCCCACCGCCTGGCGACAGCGGCGCGGGCGGACCGCATCATCGTCCTCGACGGCGGCCGGATCGCCGAACAGGGAACCCACACCGAGCTGATCAACGCCAACGGCCTCTACGCCCGCCTCTGGCACTTCGGCACGACCGAGGCACCGGACGAAGCCCTCGTCGACTGACGTCGTGTCCACCATTCCGGCACCCCGTGTCCACCATTCCGGCACCCCCGTGTGCCACGTTCCGGCACCCCGAGTGCGCCGGCGGACGTCAGGCCCCGCCGGGGCTGGACCAGTTGGGTCGTTGTTCGACAGGCGTGTGGCGGGACGGCGGATCGCCTGGGAGAATCGATTCCCTGATCGATTCAGTGAGCAATACCCCATCGTCGGCATGCGCACAAGGTTCAATCGGGTCACACACCGCACGAGCGGGGTACTAGCCTGGTTGGCGAGTGTGTTCAATATCGAGAACGAGATGGATAGAGGCGAGTGCCAGCCGTGTCCAGCAGCAGCCCTGCGTCACAGTTCGGCCCGAATGAGTGGCTCGTCGAAGAGATGTACGAGCAGTTCCTCGCGGATCCGGCGTCGGTAGACCCCGCGTGGCACGACTTCTTCGCCGACTACAAGCCCACACAGCAGCGGACTCAGGGCGTGGCCAGCAGCAGCGCCACAGGGCAGACCAAGACGGTCACCAAGATCGAGCCGCCTGCTTCTGACACCAACGGCCAGGCGCCCGCCGCCGCGAAGGCCACGGCCCCCAAGGCGACCGCCCCCGCGTCGGCACCCCCGAAGCCGACGACGCCCGCGGCCAAGCCCGCCGCCGCCAAGAAGCCGGACCCGGCCAAGGCGGACGGCGAGAGCAGCAAGCCGATCCGCGGCGCCGCCGCCGCGATCGCCAAGAACATGGAGCAGTCGCTCACGGTCCCGACCGCGACGAGCGTCCGGGCCGTTCCGGCCAAGCTGCTGTTCGACAACCGGGTCGTGATCAACAACCGGCTGCGCCGGACGCGCGGCGGCAAGATCTCGTTCACCCACCTGATCGGGTACGCCCTGGTGCGGGCGCTGAAGGACTACCCGAACATGAACCGGCACTACGCCGTCGTCGACGGCAAGCCGCAGCTGGTCACGCCGGAGCACGTCAACCTCGGCCTCGCCATCGACCTGCCGGGCAAGGACGGTCAGCGCAACCTGGTCGTCGCGTCCATCAAGGCCTGCGAGGAGATGACCTTCGCGCAGTTCTGGCAGGCCTACGAGGACCTGATCCGCAAGGCCCGGACCGGTCACCTGACCACCGAGGACTTCGCGGGCACCACGATCTCGCTGACCAACCCGGGCACGATCGGCACCAACCACTCGGTGCCGCGGCTGACCGCGGGCCAGGGCGCGATCATCGGCGTCGGCGCGATGGAGTACCCCGCGCAGTACCAGGGCACCAGTGAGAAGGCACTGGTCGAGATGGGCATCAGCAAGATCATGACGCTGACGTCCACCTACGACCACCGGATCATCCAGGGCGCCGAGTCCGGCGAGTTCCTCCGCCGGATCCACCAGCTGCTGCTGGGCGAGGACAAGTTCTACGACGACGTCTTCACCTCGCTGCGCATCCCGTACGAGCCGATCCGCTGGGTGCAGGACATCCCGGAGGGCACGCTCGACAAGGCCGCCCGGGTCATCGAGCTGATCGACGCGTTCCGCAACCGCGGCCACCTGATGGCCGACACGGACCCGCTGAACTACCGTCAGCGCCGCCACGACGACCTGGACATCCTGTCGCACGGCCTGACCCTGTGGGACCTGGACCGCGAGTTCGCCGTCGGCGGCTTCGCCGGCCAGGAGCGGATGAAGCTGCGGGACGTGCTGAGCGTGCTGCGGGACTCGTACTGCCGCACGGTCGGCGTCGAGTACACGCACATCCTCGACCCGGCGGAGCGCCGGTGGATCCAGGACCGTGTGGAGATCCCGCACGAGAAGCCCGACGCGGCCGTGCAGAAGTACATCCTGTCCAAGCTCAACGCCGCCGAGGCGTTCGAGACGTTCCTGCAGACCAAGTACGTCGGCCAGAAGCGGTTCTCGCTGGAGGGCGGCGAGAGCGTCATCCCGCTGCTGGACACGATCCTGGACAAGGCCGCCGAGTACGAGCTGGACGAGGTCGTCATCGGCATGCCGCACCGCGGCAGGCTGAACGTGCTGGCCAACATCGTCGGCAAGCCGATCTCGCAGATCTTCCGTGAGTTCGAGGGCAACCTCGACCCGGGCCAGGCGCACGGCTCCGGTGACGTGAAGTACCACCTCGGTGCCGAGGGCAAGTACTTCCGGATGTTCGGCGACGGCGAGACCAAGGTGTCGCTGACCGCCAACCCGTCGCACCTGGAGACGGTCGACCCGGTGCTCGAGGGCATCGTGCGCGCCAAGCAGGACATCCTCGACAAGGGTGGCGACGCGGGCGGTTTCACGGTCCTGCCGGTCGCGCTGCACGGTGACGCCGCGTTCGCCGGCCAGGGTGTGGTCGCCGAGACGCTGAACCTGGCGCTGCTGCGCGGTTACCGCACCGGCGGCACGGTGCACGTGATCATCAACAACCAGGTCGGCTTCACCACCGCGCCGGAGCACTCGCGCTCCAGCCAGTACGCGACCGACGTGGCCAAGATGATCCAGGCGCCGGTGTTCCACGTGAACGGCGACGACCCGGAGGCCTGCCACTGGGTGGCCAAGCTGGCGATGGACTACCGCCAGGCGTTCAACAAGGACGTCGTGATCGACATGCTGTGCTACCGGCGTCGTGGCCACAACGAGGGCGACGACCCGTCGATGACGCAGCCGGCGATGTACGACATCATCGACACCAAGCGCAGCGTCCGCAAGACCTACACCGAGGCCCTGATCGGCCGCGGCGACATCTCCGTCGACGAGGCCGAGAAGGCCCTGCGCGACTTCTCCTCACAGCTGGAGCACGTCTTCAACGAGGTGCGCGAGCTCGAGAAGCACCCGATCTCGCCGAGCCCGTCGGTCGAGGAGGAGCAGCAGGTTCCGGCCCGCGTGCCGACGGCGGTGTCGCGCGAGGTGATCGAGAAGATCGCGGACGCGCACATCAACCTGCCGGAGGGCTTCACGCCGCACCCGCGGGTCAAGCCGGTGCTCGAGCGGCGCGCCAAGATGGCCCGCGAGGGCGACATCGACTGGGCGTTCGGCGAGCTGCTGGCGTTCGGTTCGCTGAACCTGGAGGGCAAGCTGGTCCGCCTGGCGGGCCAGGACTCGCGGCGCGGCACGTTCGTGCAGCGGCACGCGGTGGTCGTGGACCGCAAGACCGGCCAGGAGTACACGCCGTTGCAGAACCTGAGCGAGGACCAGGGCCGGTTCCTGGTGTACGACTCGGCGCTGTCGGAGTACGCGGCGGTCGGCTTCGAGTACGGCTACTCGGTGGCCAACGGCGACGCGCTGGTGTTGTGGGAAGCCCAGTTCGGTGACTTCGTCAACGGCGCCCAGTCGGTGATCGACGAGTTCATCTCGTCGTCGGAGGCCAAGTGGGGCCAGCTGTCCGACGTCGTGCTGCTGCTGCCGCACGGCCACGAGGGCCAGGGCCCGGACCACACCTCCGGCCGGATCGAGCGCTGGTTGCAGCTGTGCGCCGAGGGCTCGATGACCGTGGCGATCCCGTCCACCCCGGCGAACTACTTCCACCTGCTGCGCAGGCACGCGCTGGACGGCGTGACCCGGCCGCTGATCGTCTTCACGCCGAAGTCGATGCTGCGCAACAAGGCCGCGGTGAGCGCGGTGGAGGACTTCACCGAGGGCCGGTTCATGTCGGTGCTCGACGACCCGACGCAGCCGGACCCGCAGGGCGTGCGCAAGATCCTGTTCGTGTCCGGCAAGCTCTACTACGAGCTGGCGGCCGAGCGGGAGAAGCGCGGCGTGACCGACACCGCGATCGTGCGGGTCGAGCAGCTCTACCCGGTGCCGCAGAAGAAGCTGGGCCAGATCTTCGACCGCTACCCGAACGCGCACGACGTGCGCTGGGTGCAGGAGGAGCCGGCCAACCAGGGCTCGTGGCCGTTCTACGGCCTGTTCGTGCGGGAGAAGTTCCCGGAGCGGATGGGCAACATGAAGCGTGTGTCGCGGCGCCCGATGTCGGCCCCGTCGGTGGGTTCGTCCAAGGTGCACGAGGTCGAGCAGCGTGAGTTGATCGAGAAGGCCTTCGCGGACTGACGTCTGCCCGAGTTGTATAAAGATGGCTCCCGGGGCACGCGCCCCGGGAGCCGTTTTGTATGGAGAACCTATGTACTTCACTGACCGGGGAATCGAAGAGCTCGAGGAACGCCGTGGCGAGGAGGAAGTGACGTTCGGCTGGCTCGCCGAGAAGCTCCGCGCCTTCGTCGACGCCAATCCCGACTACGAGGAGGCCGTCGAGCGCCTCGCCACCTTCCTCGCCCGCGACGACGAGGACATCGACGACTGAGCCGTCAGCGGACAGGTGTGCGGTTGTACTGCCTCTTGGCCCAGACGTAGCCGACGACGCTGAGAACCACGCACCAGCTGACGGCGATCACGGCGCTGTTGCCGATCGGGGTGCCCATCAGCAGGCCGCGGATGGTTTCGATGACCGGTGTGTACGGCTGGTTCTCGGCGAACCAGCGGACCGGGCCGGTCATCGACTCGGTGGTCACGAAGGCGCTGCTGATGAACGGCAGGAACTGCAGGATCAGCGACAGGCTGTTCGCGCCGGCCGGGGTGGTGGCCTTCAGTCCGAACGCGACGGCCAGCCAGGTGATCGCGAACGTCAGCAGCACGAAGACACCGAGCACCAGCAGCCAGTCACCGAAGCCGGCCCGCGGCCGGAAACCGAGCAGTACGGCCAGCCCGATCACCAGCGTCACGCTCACCAACGTCCGGATCACGCTGCCGATCACCTGTCCGGTGAGGACGGACGCCCGGGTGATGTCCAGGGTGCGGAACCTGGCGATGATCCCTTCGGCCATGTCCTGGCAGACCTTGACCGCGGTGGCGGCCGAGCCCGTCCCGGCGGTCATGATCACGATGCCGGGCGTCAGGTAGTCGATGTAGCTGCTGGCCGAGCTCGGTCCGATCGCGCCGCCGAACACCCCGACGAACAACAGCATCATGAACACTGGGGTGGCGATGCCGCTGATGGTCATCATCAGGTTGCGCTTGGAGTGGGTGAAGTCGCGGCGCAGCATGGTGGCCGAGTCGCGCACGGCGAGGGAGAGAGTGCTCATCGGGTGGTTTCCTTGGCGGTGAGGGCGAAGAAGACATCGTCGAGGTCGGGCAGGTGCACGGACAGGCTGTCGGCCTCGATGTGGTTGCCGTCCAGGCGATCCAGCAGCGAACGCAGCGACTGCACGCCGCCGTCGGACGGGATGTCGAGCGCGAGCGAGTCGTCGTCGCGCGTGCCGCCGAGAATCCGGACGGCGTGGTCCAGCCGGGGCACGTCGGCGAACTGCAACCGGACGTGACCGCCGGGGATCAGGCGCTTGAGCTGGTCCGGAGTGCCTTCGGCGACCAGTCGGCCGCCGTTGAGCACGGCGATCCGGTCGGCGAGCTGGTCGGCTTCCTCAAGGTACTGCGTGGTCAGGAAAATCGTCACGCCGTCCTTGACGAGCTTGCGGATGATCTCCCACATCGTGCGGCGGCTGCGCGGGTCCAGTCCGGTGGTGGGCTCGTCGAGGAAGATGATCCGCGGGCTGCCCACCAGCGTCATCGCGAGGTCGAGCCGGCGGCGCATGCCACCGGAGTAGGTCATCGGCGTCCTGCGTGCCGCCTCGACGAGGTCGAACTGCTCCAGCAACTCCGCTGTGCGCCTGCGGCCCTCGGCCTTGGGCAGCCGGTGCAGATCCGCCATCAGCCGCAGGTTCTCCTCCCCGGTGAGCATGGCGTCCACCGCGGAGAACTGACCGGTGACGCCGATCGAACCGCGCACACCGCCGGGATTGACCGTCAGATCGTGGCCTGCCACAACGGCTTTGCCGTCGTCGGCGGCCAGGAGCGTGGACAGGATCTGCACGGTGGTGGTCTTGCCGGCACCGTTCGGGCCGAGCAGGGAGAAGATCGTCCCTTCGGCGACCCGCAGGTCGATTCCGTCCAGGACGACCTTGTCCGCATAGGACTTGCGCAGCCCGGTCGCTTCGATCGCGAGCTTCATGGTTCCTCACATAGTCAGGCAAGCAAATGCTTGGTTGTCTGCGCAGGGCACACTTCCGCCCCGGCAGGAAGTCGGTATCGGGATCAGCCGCCCCAGTCGCCACGTCAGAGAAATCGGTACGGGCCACGGCTGACGAAAAAGGACGCTCCCGGACCCAACGGACCCGGACCGAGCTGGGGGATCAGGCGGCGCGGTGCACGGTGATGTTGCCGAATCCGGTGTGCGCGCGGACTTCGACGGTCTCCTCGTTCTTCTCAGGGCCCTCGGTCGTGTCGAGGTTGTTGCGGACGGAGCCGTGCACCGACTTCAGGTCCAGCCATGCCGCGGTGCCCTGCCGGATACCGAAATCGACGGCGCCGTGGGTGGTCGTCAGCGTCACTTCGCCGCGTGCGACCTCGCCGATCCGGATGTCGCCATGCGAGACCTTCACCGTGACTCCGGCGGACGCCGACTCGACCTCGACCTCGCCGTTGCCCGCGGTGACCTTGAGATCGCCCGAGACGTCGCCGATCCTCGTGCGGCCGTTGCCGTTCTTCACGTTCGCGGTGCCGTCGATGCGGCCGACACTGACCTCGCCCGATCCGGTCCGCAGCTCGGCGTGCCCGGCCACCTGACCGACCACCAGCGCGCCATGCCCGCTGTCCACCGTCAACGGGCCGGTCTGCTCGAACCGGGCACCGCCGTACGCCATCTTGTAGCGCACCTCGCCGAGCCTGCCTTCACAGTGCAGGTCGACGATCTGGCCGTCACCGGTGACCCGGCTGCCCGCGGGCAGTTCGATCGTGACGTCGACCGTGCCGCCCCTGCCGACCAGTGGCCATTTCGGTGTTTTGACGAGCAGTCGGCCGTTCGAATACTCCACCCTGGTCTTCTCGACCGCCTTCCGGTCGTTGCCGTCGGATTCCCGCCGGGGCCGGACGTCCACCACGGTGTCGGCCCGGTCACCGGCGAAGAAGCGCGCCTCACCGACGGCGACCTCGAGCGTGACGGCGATCGGTTCCGGAGTCTGGAAAACAGGCATTTCGGCATTCCTTTCACAGGGGTCGGAAAGTCGGGATCAGAGTCAGCGGACCCAGCCGGAGAATCGCTGGCCTTCCCACGTTCCGCGGTGTTTCCGGGTGACACCATCGGCGTCGACCATGGTGGCGACGGCACGCACGAGCCACGTGTTGATCGACACCCCGTCCCGGTTGGCGGCCTGCTCGACAAGCTGCTTGAGCTGGTCCGGCAGCCGGAAGTTGATCCGTGCGGTGGCCGCTTCGTCGGTGAGCGGCGACACGGTGGGCGCGGGTTCCGGTTCGGCGGAATCCGGCACCGCGGGTGGCACCACCACGAAGTTGGGGTCCCGGCCGCGCAGCCGGACTTCCACCGAGCCGGGCAGCAGATCACGGGTGATCTCCTCCGCAGCGGCCGAAAGGGCGTCCAACAGGGTCAGCCTGGTCGCCGACTCGAGTGCCGCGGTGAGCCGTTCGGCCAACCCCCTGGCTTCGTCGCCCCCCGCCTCGGCGGCGACCGCCAGTTCGGCACGGAGGTTCTCGACGTATGGGGTGAGGTCCATGGCGCCAACTATGGCACCACAGCGACACCATCGCAACCCCAGCTTGACACCACTTCACGTTTCCGCAGGTCAACGAGGTTTCGAGCGTGGCGTCAGACGTGGCACCACCTGGCGCCATCCTTGCCCGCAGGGGACGCCCAAAAGGGCGGGCGGTAAATACATTCGATTTCGCGAATTGCAGTGGACTGCAGTGTGGACTCCATCGCGTTGACACTCGCCGAGGAATCCACGTACCGTTCCGTTCCGCGTCGATGACGCAGGTGAAGGCCAGTTCGAAAAGCAACGAATCCGAATCCATGTCGGCGTTGTCGTATGCCTTTTTCCCAGGGGAGGATTTATGTTCCGAAGAAACGCTGTTCTCGCGGCGGCCGGAATTTCCGTGCTCGGCGTGTTAGCGGCACCGGCCACCGCGGCGCCCGCCAAGGTGACGGGCGCGTACGACGCGGGCACCGATGCCGTGGCGACGATCGCGCAGGCGTACCTGGTCTCGCACCCTGACCTGACACCCGCGGCGGCTCGCGCCGCCGCACAGGCCCAGTCCGCGGGTGAGCAGCTCAAGGCGGAGATCGCCAAGGAGTGGAAGACGTTCGGTGGTGGCTGGTTCGACCCGTACACGGCCACCTACAACGTGGCCGTCACCTCGGCCACGACCGGCAGGACCCTGGCGGCGGTCGGCGCCACCAAGGGCGTGAAGGTCAACACGCCGCTCGTGGCGCGTAACTTCGACCAGCTCAACGCCGAGGCCGAAGCCCTCCGCAACGGAACGTCGGCGCTGGCCAAGGCGGCCGGCGGCAACGTCGGCATCGACGTGCGCACCAACCAGGTCGTGGCCGCGGTGCCCGAGTCCGCCCGTCGCGCGGAGCTAGGCCAGGCGGGCGTGTCCGTCGTCAACGGCCAGAACACGTCGGTGCAGGCCGACGCGTGCACCGACCGGGCGAACTGTGACGACTTCCAGGCAGCGGGCCTGATGCTGCGCAACGGCGCGGGCCAGCACTGGTGCTCGATCGGCTTCACGGCACGCAACTCCGCCAACCAGCGGATCACCCTGACCGCGGGCCACTGCAGCACCGGCATCGGCGAGGTCTGGTCGAACGGCACCGCGACCGTGCGGACCGTCGGTTCGGTGAGCGGCCGGATCGACTCCGGGGTGTCCGACGTGACCAGGATCGTGTCGACGAACTCCTTCTACGACAACGTCAACAGTGGACGGATCTACATCGGCGCGGGCTCGAACACCTCGCCGGTGAAGGGTGAGTCCTTCTTCCTGGTCAACGACGTCGCCTGCCTGTCGGCGAGCTTCACCAACCCGGCACGGAGCGGAAACCCTTGCGCCACCGTCACGAACACCAGTGACGCCGGCACCCGCGGCATGGTCCGCATCGACGGCTACGACGCCTGCGGCGGCGACAGCGGCGGCGGCTGGTACTGGCTGGCCCCGAGCGGCAACCGTTACGCGGTCGCCCTGCACAGCCGCAGCAACAGCGGCTGCAACGTCGCCAACGGCACCTCGTGGGCAAGCCCGTTGAGCGCCTTCTACTCCGACCTGGTCTACGAGGTCAGCTGACCTCGTAGCCCCAACGCGCGCCCGCCCGAGCCCCTCACTCGGACGGGCGCGCCCCACGTCGTGTCCACCATTCCGGCACCCCGTGTCCACCATTCCAGCACCATGAAATACACGTTCCGGCACCCCGAGTTGCACACTCCGTCAGGGTGCGCCTAAACGGCGATGTGCCGGCGGAGAAACGCCTGCCGGAGCTCGGCAGTCAGCCTGGTGGGATCCTTCAGGTCCGCCGCTGTGGCGCGGACGACGATCCAGCCGCGCCGGACAAGGTCTTCCTCACGCGCCAAGTCGTGGCATTCCCGGCCTTCATGTGCCGCATAGCCGTCGTACTCCAAGGCAATCCGTACGTCCGGCCACGCGAAGTCAAGCCGGTACCGCTCACGCCCGTCCATCCCGACGATGGCGAACTGAGGTACGGGCTCAGGTATGCCCGCGTCGATCAGCCTCACCATCATCCAACTCTCAGCCGGCGACTCGGTCAGGCCTGTCGCGAGTTCCAGAAGCGTCGTCGCGCGTCGCAGGCCGCGCTTGTCGGCTCGCGCGAGGACGCATTCGGCCACAAGACCTCTGAACCGCGGACGAACGTCTTCCGGTTGCATGGCAAGCGCCTGCTCCAGGCATGCGAAGGCCGTGGCCGACCGCGCGCGGCAGAGCATGTCAGCCAGCGAATGCCCCAACGAGAGAACTGGCAGTCCGTGCAGTTCCTCCACCTGTTCGGGTTCCCATCCGCTGTGGTGAACCACGATGCCGGGGCGGGAGCGTAGACGACGTCTGTACGGGAGCAATACGTGAATGGGCGCGTCATCAGCCGCATCGCAGCCGTACAGGCGCACGGCGGTATGGCTGGTGAGGACTGCGTCTGGCCCTGCCAGCAGGATCGTCGCGGCGGCACGTGTCAGCAGATCGGCCGCCCGCCGACGTTCGACCAGCACTTGCTTGGTGAAGTGGACCAGGTATCCCTCGTTGAGTTTCGACCTGACTTCACATCGGCCGGTTTTCTCGACGAGGACACGTTTGATGTGAGCGCCGTGCAGGCCGCTGTTCATGTGCATACCGCCACCGTGACGGTGCGGATGTCACGGTGGCCAGTGCGGCTGACCGGCGCCTGTGGACAAGTCGTCGCTGTGGATAACTGCTTCGGGTATTTCGGGGTGCCGGAAAGTGCATTTCAGTGTGCCGGAATGGTGGACACGGGGTGTTGGAATGGTGGACACGCGGGTGAGCTAGCGGGCGCGTTCTCCTTTGCGCCAGACGGCGTACGTCAGGGGCACGCCTGGGCGGTAGGCCAGGTGTGTGATCGAGGGGGCGTCCAGGACGTGGATGTCCGCGCGGCTGCCGGGGCGCAGGATGCCGATCTCGTTCTCGCGGCGCAGGGCTCGGGCACCGCCCCACGTTGCGGCGCGGACGGCCTCGGCCACACTCATGCGCATCTGAAGGACAGCCGTGGCAACGCAGAACGCCATCGATGTGGTGTACGACGAACCGGGGTTGCAGTTCGAGGCCAAGGCCACTGTCGCACCGGCGTTCAGGAGGGACTGGGCGTCCGGCAGGGGTTGGCGGGTCGACAGGTCGCAGGCGGGCAGGAGTGTCGCCACGGTCTCCGAACTGGCGAGGTCGTCGATGTCGGACTTCGTCAGGTACGTGCAGTGGTCGACGGATGCCGCGTTCATCTCGACCGCGATCCGCACGCCTGGGCCGTAGTCCAGTTGGTTGCCGTGGACGCGCAGGCCGAGGCCGTGCTTCGCGCCTGCCGCCAGCACCGCGCGGGACTGCGGGCCGTCGAAGGCGCCGGTTTCGCAGAAGACGTCTATCCAGCGGACATGCGGCGCGACCGCGTCGAGCATCTCACCGCGGACCAAGTCCACATAGGAATCCGCGTCCCAGTCGCCGGGCACGAGGTGCGCGCCGAGAAAGGTCACTTCGTCGACCTCCGAAGAGGCCAGGACCGCTGACCGCAGTTCGTTGGGCACGTCGAGGCCGTAGCCGGTCTTGGTCTCGATGTACGTCGTGCCTTGGGATACCGCCTCGGCGACGTGCTTGCGCACGACAGCGGTCAGTTCAGCGTCCGAGGCGGCACGAGTGGCCCCGACCGTCACGGCGATCCCGCCCGCGCGGTACGGCTCGCCGGCCATCCGGGCGGCGAACTCGGTTGTCCGGTCACCGGCGAAGACCAGGTGGGTGTGGCTGTCGACCCAGCCGGGCAGCACTGCTCTGCCGGCCAGATCCACGGCGGAGTCCGCGGCAGGCGCCGACGCGGCCGGGCCCGCCCACACCACTGACGGCCCGTCGATCACCAGGGCCGCGTCCCGCAGAGTTCCCAGTTCGTCGTCGTTCGTGGTCAGCTCGCCGATTCCGGTGAGCAGCAAACTCATCGCCACAACTCCTCTGTCGCCTCGGCCAGCAGCCGTCCGACGTCGCCGACGCGATGGTGCCCGTCCTCGACGATCACCTTTCCACCGGCGATGACCGTGTGCACATCAGCCGCAGTGGCCACCATCATCACCTGCTCCGGCAGGCATCCGGCGGTACGTGGTGTGTCGAGCGAGATCGCGACGAGATCGGCGAAATCCGACGGCCAGCCGAGGCTGGCGTGGGCCGTCAGTGCCGAGAACAGCTCTGACGGTGCGAACCGGCCGCGCTGTCCTGTGCGCAGCCGTTCACCGTGTTCCAGCGCACGCGCCTCCAGCAGTGGATCGATCACCGCGTGTTGGTCGCTGCCAAGCGAAAGCACGCTGCCCGCGTCGGCGAGCTCACGTGCGGGCCCGATCCCGTCGGCCAGGTCGGCCTCCGTGGTCGGACAGAAACAAGCGCCGGTCCGCGTCGAACCAAGCAGCATGATGTCCTCAGTAGACAGATGGGTCGCGTGAACGGCCGTGGTACGAGCCGAAAGCGCGCCCACGGAAGCCAGCAGCTCCGTGGGACTCAGACCATACGCGGCGAAGCAGGCCTCGTTCTCGGCGGGTTGCTCGGACAGGTGGACGTGCAGCGGACCGGCCGGCCACGCCGAAACGACCTCACGCAACGCGGGCCGAGGCACCGCGCGGACGGAGTGGATCGCGGCCCCGGCGAGCAGCGTCGAGTCCGACCGCAGGGCGGAGACCCGGGAGGCCCAGGCGTCCACCGAGCCGTCGGAGAACCGGAGTTGTCCCGGTGCCAACGGCTGGTCGATTCCTCCGGCCAAGTAGCAAGTATCCAGCAAGGTCACCCGGATACCCGCGTCGTGAGCGGCCTGGCGCAACGCCTCGGCCATGGCGTTGGGGTCCGCGTAAGGAACGCCGCCCGGGGCATGGTGCACGTAGTGGAACTCACCGACGCACGTCACTCCGGCCAGCGCCATCTCGGCGTACACCGCGGTCGCCAGCTTCCGATACGAGTCCGGGTCCAGCTTTCCGGCCAGCGCGTACATGCCGGTGCGCCACGTCCAGAACGTGCCGCCGTCCGCGTGCGTCCGGCCGCGCAAGGCCCGGTGGAAAGCGTGCGAATGCGCGTTGGCGAAACCCGGCAGGACCAAGCCGGTCAGCCGGCGCGCGTCCGGCGGGCACGGCGAATCCGGCGTCACAGCCGTGATCCTGCCGTCGGCCACGTCGACGAGAACACCGGATCGCACGCCTGACAGGTCCAGCCAGGCGTGCTCACACCAGAACCTCATGCCGGATCGACTTTGTGGGCCAGTTTCTCGAGCACCTTGGCCAGCGCTTCGACACCGGCCTCGCAGTCCGCGGGCTCGGCGTGCTCGGCAGGCGCGTGGCTGACGCCGGTCGGGTTCCGCACGAACAGCATCGCGGTCGGCACGTGAGCGGCGAGGATTCCCGCGTCATGCCCGGCGCCGGTCGGCAGGGCCGGCACGTTGCCCAGAGCCGTCACGAGCTCGTCACGCAAGGCGGAGTCGAAGTGCACAGCGTCCCCATAGGACTCCTCGGTGACGGTCAGCTCGCAGCCCTCGTCCCTGGCTGCCTGCTTGGCCGCCGCGGTGATCCGCTCCACCACCGATCGGGTCCGGCCGTCGTTGGGCGCCCGCGCGTCGAGCCAGACGTCCACGGTCGAGGCGATCACGTTCGTGCCACCGGGCGTGGGCTCGATCCGGCCGACCGTCGCCCGTGATCCGTCCACACTGGACGCCGCCCACCTGGCGGAAAGCACCAGCTGGGAGGCCGGGAGCATCGGATCGTGCCGCGAGCCCATCGGCGTGGCACCGGCGTGGTTGCCCTGGCCGGAGAACCGGAACCGCCAGCGGCCGTGCGCCAGGATCGACGTGGCCACGCCGACCGGCGCGTCCAGGTCGATCAGCCCACGGCCCTGTTCGACGTGCAGTTCGACGAACTGGCCGATCCGGGACAGTGCCTGCTCGTCCCTGCCGATCCTGGCCGGATCGAGCCCGGCGGCCTTCACCGCGTCGGCGAAGGTGTCGCCGGACTGGTCCTTCAGGTTCAGCGCCGCCGCCGCGGGGGTGGCGCCGGTGAGCAGCCGGGAACCGAGGCACGGCACGCCGAACCGGCCGCCCTCCTCCTCGGCGAACACCATCAGCGCCAGCGGCCTGCCGGGCTGGAAGCCCTTGGCCCGCAACACGTCCACCGCCGCGAGGCCGGAGACCACGCCGAGCGGCCCGTCGAACGCGCCGCCGCCCGGCACCGAGTCCAGGTGGCTGCCGGTGACCAGCGCGTCCGGGCCTGGCGCACCCCACCAGGCCCAGATGTTGCCGTTCCGGTCGACCTCGACGTCCAGGCCGCGCTTGCCCGCCTCGGCCGTGAACCACTCGCGCAGTTCCAGTTCCGAGGGGTCGAAGCCGTGCCGGGAGTATCCGCCGCGCCGGGGGTCCGTACCCACGTCCCGGATGGCGGTCAACAGCTCGGTCGCCGTGGTCATAGCAAGATCATGCCCGGGTCATCGGGATATGCACACCCCGTGATTGCGCGATTTCCGCCGCACGGTCGTATCCGGCGTCCACATGGCGTAGTACGCCCATCCCCGGATCGTTGGTCAGCACCCGTTCGATCTTCTGCGCGGACAGGTCCGTTCCATCTGCGACAGTGACCTGTCCGGCGTGGATGGACCGGCCGATGCCCACGCCACCGCCGTGGTGGACGGACACCCACGTCGCCCCGGACGCGGTGTTGACCATGGCGTTGAGCAGCGGCCAGTCGGCGATCGCGTCCGAGCCGTCGGCCATCCCCTCGGTCTCCCGGTAGGGCGAGGCCACCGAACCGCAGTCGAGGTGGTCGCGGCCGATCACGACCGGCGCGGACAGCTCGCCGCTGGCCACCATCTCGTTGAACCGCAGGCCGGCCAGGTGCCGCTCGCCGTAGCCCAGCCAGCAGATCCGGGCCGGAAGACCTTGGAAGGCAACACGTTCCCCGGCCATCGTGATCCACCGGGCCAGCGACTCGTTCTCCGGGAAGAGCTCAAGGATCGCCCGGTCGGTGGCGGCGATGTCCTTCGGGTCGCCGGACAGCGCGGCCCACCGGAACGGGCCCTTGCCCTCGCAGAACAGCGGCCGGATGTACGCCGGGACGAAGCCGGGGAAGTCGAAGGCCCGTTCGCAGCCACCGAGTTTGGCCTCGCCGCGCAGCGAGTTGCCGTAGTCGAAGACCTCGGCGCCCTTGTCGAGGAAGCCCAGCATCGCGTCGACGTGCTCGGCCATCGAGTCACGGGCGCGGTCGGTGAACTCGTCCGGCTTCTTGGCCGCGTAGTCCGGCCAGTCCTCCAGCGCCACGCCTTTGGGCAGGTACATCAACGGGTCGTGGGCGGACGTCTGGTCGGTGACGATGTCGGCCTCGACGCCCCGGCGCAGCAGTTCGGGCAGCACCTCGGCGGCGTTTCCCACGACACCGACCGAGAGTGGCCGTCCCTCGCGCTTCGCGGTCTCCGCCCGTGCGATCGCGCTGTCCAAATCGGACGCCAGTTCGTCCAGGTAGCGGGTCTCCAGCCTGCGCTGGGCGCGCTGCGGGTCGACCTCGACGACCAGCGCGACACCGTCGTTCATGGTCACGGCCAACGGCTGGGCGCCGCCCATGCCGCCAAGGCCTGCGGTGACGGTCAGGGTACCGCGCAGCGAGCCGCCGAACTTCTTGGCGGCGATGGCCGCGAAAGTCTCGTAGGTGCCCTGCAGGATGCCCTGGGTTCCGATGTAGATCCACGAACCCGCGGTCATCTGCCCGTACATGGTCAGTCCCGCGGCTTCGAGCCTGCGGAACTCCGGCCAGCTCGCCCAGTCGGGCACCAGGTTGGAGTTGGCGATCAGCACGCGCGGCGCCCACTCGTGGGTGCGCAGCACGCCCACCGGACGGCCGGACTGCACGAGCAGCGTCTCGTCCTGGTTGAGCTCGGTCAGCTCGCGGGTGATCGCGTGGAAGCTCGGCCAGTCGCGGGCGGCCTTGCCGGTGCCGCCGTAGACCACCAGGTCCTCCGGCCGCTCGGCCACGTCCGGGTCCAGGTTGTTGTGCAGCATGCGAAGCGGGGCCTCGGTCGCCCAGCTCTTCGCGGTCAGGGTGGTGCCGGTGGCGGCCCGAACGGTCACTTGATGCCTCCAGAGCGGATCAGTTCTTCGGCGGCGGCGATTTCGGGCGCGAGGTGCCGGTCCGGCCCTGGCCCGGGCACGCGGGTGCGCAACGCCGCGACGGCCGCGGCGGTCGCCGTGGCCGGTTTGAGCGGGGCACGCAGGTCCAGCGCGCGTGCCGCGGTGAGCAGCTCGATCGCGAGGACCGTGGTCAGGCCGTCGACCGCCTTGCGCAGCTTGCGCGCGGCCGCCCAGCCCATCGAGACGTGGTCTTCCTGCATGGCGCTGGTGGGGATCGAGTCGACCGACGCGGGTACGGCGAGTCGCTTGAGTTCCGCGACCACGGCGGCCTGGGTGTAGTGCGCGATCATGTGCCCGGAGTCCACGCCCGGGTCGTCGGCGAGGAACGCGGGCAGGCCGTGGGAGCGGGCGACGTCGAGCATCCGGTCGGTACGGCGCTCGGCCATGCTGGCCACGTCGGCCACCGGAATCGCCAGGAAGTCCAGCACGTAGGCGATCGGCGCGCCGTGGAAGTTGCCGTTGGACTCCACGCGGCCGTCCGCCAGCACGACCGGGTTGTCCACCGCGGACGCCAGCTCCCGGTCGGCGACGAGCTCCGCGTGCGCGATGGTGTCCAGCGCGGCACCGTGCACCTGCGGCGAACAGCGCAGCGAGTACGCGTCCTGCACGCGCGTGCAGTCCGGTCCTCGATGGCTGGCGACGATCTCGGAGTCGGCCAGGATCTCGGCCATCCTCCGCGCGGACTCGCCCTGGCCCGGGTGCGGCCTGAGCGCGTGCAGTTCGGCCTGGAAGACGCGGTCGGTACCGAGCAGCGCCTCGACGCTCATCGCCGCGGTCAGGTCGGCGACCCGGATCAGCCCGCGCAGGTCGGCGACGGCCATGATCAGCATGCCGAGCATGCCGTCGGTGCCGTTGATCAGCGCGAGGCCTTCTTTCTCGGCCAGCTCGACCGGGGTGATCCCGGCCTGCCGCAACGCCTCGGCGGCGGGCCGCAGCACACCGTCCACGCGGACGTCGCCTTCGCCGGTCAACGCCAGCGCGATCGACGACAGGGGCGCGAGGTCGCCGGAACACCCCAGCGAACCGTACTCTCGCACGACAGGGACGATCCCGGCGTTGATCATGCCGGCCAAAGCCTCCACAGTGGACGGCTTCACGCCACTGTGGCCCATCGCGAGCGTGCGCAGGCGCAACAGCATCAGCCCACGGACGACCTCGGCCTCCACTTCCGGCCCCGCGCCCGCCGCGTGCGAACGGACCACCGCGTGCTGCAACGCGGTCCGCCGAGCCGGTGGGATGTGGCGGACCGCGAGCGCGCCGAAGCCGGTGGAGACGCCGTAGGTCGGTTCAGGCCGTGACGCGAGTCGTTCGATGTGCTCACGCGACTGCGCCACGGCGCGTAGGGCCTCGTCGGTCAGACGAACGCCCACGCCATCACGAGCGACCGCGACCACGTCGGCGCGGCTGATCGGGGTGAGACCCAGGGCTACCGGTTCTGCCATGGAGCCATCACACCCCGTCGATCACCTCCGCACGACCCGGCACAGCCCGATGCTGTCTGAAATCCCAGACATTCCCTCGTGAGTGTTTATCCGTGTTCTAACCCCGATAAACACTCACGAGGGGGGAGCTGGGGGTTAGCGTGGCACGCGTGGTGACGAGTTCGGACGTGCCCGCGTTGCGTCGTGGCCTGGCCGTGCTGCGGCTGATCGCCGGGCGGCCGGGCCCGGTCTCGGCCGCGACCGTGGCCCGTGAGCTGGGCCTACCGCGGTCGACCACGTACCACCTGCTGGCCGAGCTCGCCGAGGCCGGGTTCGTGACCCACCTGCCCGAGGAACGGCGGTACGGGCTCGGCGTGACCGCTTTCGAGGTCGGCTCGGCGTACCTACGGCAGGACCCACTCGAACGGCTCGCACGGCCGTTGTTGCGCCGGTTCGCCGACCGGGTCGGGCACACCGGGCACCTGGGCGTCCTGCACGGCGCCGAGACGCTGTACGTGGTCCGCGAGCAGCCGTCGCACCCGCAGTCGCTGGTGACGTCGGTTGGCGTGCGGCTGCCCGCGCAGTTGCCCGCGTCCGGCCGGGCGATGTTGGCGTTCCTGCCTGCCGCGCAGGTCAGGGCGTTGTTCCCGGGCAAGGACAGCTTTGTGTCCCGGACCGACCGCGGGCCGCGTGACCTGCCTGCACTGCGCCGGTTGCTCACCGCGGAACGCCGACGTGGCTGGGCGGTCGAGGACGGCTACGTCACGGCCGGATTCGCGTCGGTCGCCGCGCCGATCTTCGACCACGGCGGACGGCCGATCGCCGCGATCAGCGCGACCTTCCGGCACACGTGTGATCCCGAGTGCGGGGAGACATGGCCGGACCTGGCCGCCGAGGTGCGGAAGGTCGCACTCGAGATGACAACCCGCGTCGGCGGCCGCGGTTGACCTGAACCTGGGTTGACGTTGCACGCTCAGGGCATGACGATTCTTGTGACAGGGGCGACCGGAAAGGTCGGCGGCCAGGTCATGGCCCAGCTTCCGGTGCCCGCCCGGGCCTTCTCCCGCTCCACCGGCGGTGACGTGACCGATGTGGACAGCGTGCGGGCGGCCCTTGACGGTGTCACCTCGGTCTTCCTGGTCTGGCCGTTCTTCCACGTCGAGGGCCTCGAACCAGTGGTGGACGTGATCGCGTCCTCGTCGGTCCGGCGTGTGGTGTACCTGTCCTCGGCGGGGGATCCGGAGTGGGCGCTGGCGGCCGAGGCCCTGATCGAGAAGTCCGGTGTGGAGTGGACTTTCCTGCGGCCCACCGGGTTCGCCGGGAACACGTTGCTGTGGGCTGACGAGATCAAGGCGTCCGGCGTGGTCCGGGCGCCGTACGGTCAGCTGGCCCGGCCGCTGATCCACGAGTACGACATGGCCGCCGTCGGCGTGCGGGCGCTGCTTTCCGACGATCACGTTGGGGCGAAGTACCTGTTGAGCGGGCCGGAACTGGTTTCGCAGGTCGAGCAGGTTCGGATCATCGGTGACGTCATCGGCCGGGATCTGCGGTTCGACGAGCAGCCTGCGGAGGAGGCGCGGGCAAAGATGATCGCCGCCGGGTGGCCGGAGGCTGTGGCCAACGGGGCTTTGGCGGCTTGGGCCGGGATGGTCGCTGATCCGGAGCCCGTCACGTCCACTGTGGCCGAGGTGACTGGTTCTCCGGCCAGGTCCTTCCGGGCCTGGGTGGCGGATCATGTGGCGGACTTCAAGGTTTGAACCTGTGCTGGCCTGTCCCTGGCCTCACCAAACGCACAACAAGGGCCTGCCGGGCACCAGCCCGGCAGGCCCTTGTTGTTGTGACGCGTCAGATTCCGGCTGAGGCGAGCCAGTCCTGGGCGACCTTGGACGCGTCCGGCTTGTCCGGGGCGGCCAGTTTCGCGTTGAGGTCGAGCAGGGTCTTGGTGTCGAGTTTCGCCGAGATCTTGTTCAGGGTGTCCTTCACCACGTCGGACGCCTTCTTGGCGTTGATCACCGGGATGACGTTCTGCGCCGCGAAGTTGTTCTTCGGGTCCTCCAGCACGACAAAGCCGTTGGCCTCGATCGCGGCGTCGGTGGTGAAGATGTCCGCCGCCTGGATGTCCCCGTCGAGCAGGGCCTTGGTGGTGATCGGGCCGGGTTCGAGGGACTTGTAGTCCTTGAAGGTCAGGCCGTAGCGCTCCTTCAGCCCGGGGATGCCGTCCGGCCGCTGCTGGAACTCCGGCGGGCCACCGAAGGTGATCTCCCCGGCGTGCGGCACGAGGTCGGCGATCGACTTCGCGTTGTACTTCGCCGCCGTCTCCTTCGTGATCACCACGGCGTCCTTGTCCTCCGCCGCGGCCTTGTCCAGCACCTGCAGCGACTGCGGCAGGACCTTCTTCAGCTCGGCGTAGACCTCGTCCGAGCTCGTCGCGGTCGCCTTCTTGTCCAGGTACTGCAGCAGCACGCCGGTGTACTCGGGCACCAGGTCGATCGAGCCGTCCTGGATGCCGGGGAAGTACGTCTCACGGCTGCCGATGCCCAGCTTCTTGTCGACCTTGACGCCCTTGGCCGACAGGGCCTGGGCGTAGATCTCCGCCAGCAACCTGCTCTCGGCGAAGTTGGCCGAGCCGACGATGATCGTGTCGGTCGGCGCGGGGTTGCCGGTCGCGTTGTTGCCTGCCAGCGGGTCTGATGAGCCGCCGCATGCAGTGAGCATGAGCGCCGCCGCCACGGCGGTCGCCAGCCCGGCGAGTGTGCGCTTCATCGTTGGTTCTCTCTCCTCATGCGGTTTCCACTGCGATTTCCACCGGCCGCACGGTGCGGTCACGGCGGCGGGTCGGGTTGCGGCGCAGGCCGCGGGACACAACGAGCCGCTGTAGCAGGATCAGCAGCCCTTCCAGAGCCAAGGCGACGACGGCGATCACGATCGTGCCGCCGAGGGTCTGGGCGAAGTCACGCAAGTACAGGCCGTCGATCACGAACCGGCCGAGGCCACCGAGCGAGACGTAGGCCGCGATCGTCGCCGTGGCGAGCACCTGGAGAGTCGCCGCACGCAGGCCGCCGAGGATCAGCGGCAGCGCGTTGGGCAGCTCCACGCGCATGAGGATGCGGCCTTCCTTCATGCCCATCCCGCGTGCCGCGTCCACAACGGACCGGTCGACGTTCCTGATGCCGGAGTACGTTCCGGCCAGCAGCGGCGGGATGGCCAGGACCACCAGCGCCAGCGTGACCGGCAGCAGGCCGATGCCCATCAAAAGGACCAGCAGGATCAGCAGGCCGAGCTCGGGGATCGCGCGCAGCGCGTTGACCGCGCCGACCAGGAACCCGCCTTTGCCGCTGTGCCCGATGACCATGCCGATCGGCAAGGCGATCACCAGACCGAGCAGCACGGCCAACGCCGTGTAGCCGAGGTGTTCCAGGACGCGCGCGGGAATCCCGCTCGGTCCTGACCACTGTTCTGGCGCGAAGAGCCACGCGAACGCGTTGCCGAAACTGTTCACTTCGCCGCCCCCACCGCTCGCCCGGCCCTGGCCCACGGCGTGAGCAGCCGCCCGGCCAGCAGCAACAGGCCGTCGAAGACCATCGCCAGCAGGAAGATCAGGATGATCGCCACGACGATCTCGTCGTAGTTCTCGACCGCGAACCCGTCGGTGAACAACGAGCCGAGCTGCGGCACGCCAAGGATGGCGGCCACGCTGGTCAGGCTGATGTTCGACACGGTCGCCACACGCAGGCCCGCGACCAGCACGGGCACCGCGAGCGGCAGCTCGACGCCGAAGAACCGGCGGACCGGCCGGTACCCCATCGCGTCGGCCGCGGCGATCACGTGCGGCGGGACGGCGGCGAGCGCGTCGGCGACCGACCGCACGAGCAGGGCGACGGTGTAGATCGTCAACGCGATGATCACGTTGATCTCGTCGAGCACCCTGGTGCCCAGCAACGGCGGCAGGATCAGGAACAGCACGAGCGACGGGATCGTGTACATGATGCCCGCGACCGGCACCAGGATCGCGCGGGCCACCGGCCACCGGTTGGCCACCCAGCCGAGCGGGATCGAGATCACCAGGCCGAACAGCACCGGCAGCAGCGCGATCACCAGGTGGTACCCGGTGAGTTCGAGGACCGCGTCGATGTTGCGGGACAACCAGTTCATGTCTTGCTCACGGCTTGCGGGTGGCCCTCGATCAGGTCGAGCACCTGGCGGGCGGTGATCACGCCGACGTACTTGCCGTCCTCGTCGACGACCACGCCGCGACTGGCCGGAGAGGACAGTGCCGCGTCCAGCGCGCCACGCAAGGACGTTCCCGTCGTGTAGAGGGAACCGCCTGCCACCAACGGTTCCCGGGTCAGCGAACCGTCCACTGAGGTCCCGGGTGGCAACCAGCCACACGGATGCCCGTCCGAGTCGAGCACGAGTACCCAGTCGGCGACGGTCTCCGCGCGCGGCTTCCCCAGCTTCGCGGTCTCGACCCGGTCGACCGAGATCCCGGACGACTCCAAAAAGGACAGTCCACGGTAGCCGCGGTCACGGCCGACAAAACCCGCGACGAACTCGTCCGCCGGGTACCGCAACACGTCCGCCGGGGTGCCGTACTGCGCCAGCACACCGCCTTTGCGGAACACGGCCACCTTCTCGCCGATCCGCACGGCCTCGTCGATGTCGTGCGTGACGAACACGATCGTCTTGTCCAGCTCACCCTGCAGGCGCAGCAACTCGTTCTGCAGGTCCTCGCGCACGACCGGGTCAACCGCGCTGAACGGCTCGTCCATCAGCAGGATCGGCGGATCCGCGGCCAGCGCCCGAGCCACGCCGACCCGCTGCTGCTGCCCGCCGGACAGCTGCACCGGGTACCGCCTGCCCATCTCCGCGGGCAGGCCGACGGTCTCCAGTAACTCGGCCGCCCTCGCCCTGGCCTTGCGCTTGTCCCAGCCGGACAGCAGCGGCACGGTCGCGACGTTGTCCAGCACTGTCCGGTGCGGAAAGAGCCCGGCCTGCTGGATGACGTACCCCATGCCACGGCGCAACAACGCCGGCTCGGAGTCCCTGATGTCCTTGCCGTCGATCAGGATCGTGCCCGAGGTGGCCTCGATCATACGGTTGACCATCCGCAGCGAGGTGGTCTTGCCACACCCCGACGGCCCCACGAACACCGTTATGGTGCCTGCCTCCACCGTCAGGTTCAGCTTGTCGACGGCGACAGTGCCGTCGGGATACTGCTTCGTCACGTCCCGGAACTCGATCACCGGGGCCCCGTTCGTCGCGGCGGCCTCCTGCCGGCCGCCTCAGGTCTGATCGACCCTATCCCGAGGTACCGACAACGGCACGGAATTCCAGGATATGACCAGGCCGGACGGTGTCGACGCCAGATCAGGTCGGCGGGACGTGCAGCGGTCCGAGTTCCAGCAGCGCACGGAACTCGTCCGCGGGCACCGCACGGGACAGCAACCAGCCCTGGTAGGCCTCGACGCCGATGTCACGCAACATGCTGAACTGCGGTGCGGTCTCCACGCCTTCGGCGACACAGGTCCGGCCCATCGCCCTGGCCAGGTCCACCACCGCACGGGCGACCGCGAAGTCGGACGGATCGGTGCCGATCCCGGCGACGAACCGGCGGTCGACCTTGATGATCTGCGCGGGCAGCTCCTTGAGCCGCGCCAACGAGGAATAGCCGGTGCCGAAGTCGTCCACGGCGAACCGCACGCCCCGGGAGACCAGGTCGGCCATGGCGGACCGGCTGCGTGACGGCAGGTCCACGAAGCTGGTCTCGACCAGTTCGAGCACGACTCGTTCCCACTCCACCCCGGAACCGGCGATCGCGGTGGCCACGACGTCGACGAACTCGGGGTCGCCGGGTACCAGCCCGGCCAGGTTGATCGCTACCGAGACCTGTCTGCCCGCCGTCTCCGGCCAGGTCTTCGCCTCCCGCAACGCGGTCCGCAGCACCCACCGGTCCAGGTCACGCAGCAGGTCGCCCTGTTCGGCCACCGGGAGGAACTGGCCTGGGGTGAGCAGTCCGCGATCCGGGTGCGGCCACCGGACCAGTGCCTCGGCAGTCAGGATCGTGCCGTCGACGCCGACGACAGGTTGGTAGTACAGGACAAGGCCGTCGTTCCCTAATGCCTCCCGCAGCTGGCCTTCCAGATACATCTGGCTGTCCGCGGACGCCATCAGCGCGGCGTTGGCGAGCGAAACCCTTCCCGCGCCCCGTCTTTTCGCCTCGAACATGGCCGCGTCGGCGAACCTGAGCAGATCGGCACCGGTGGTGTCCGGTCCGCTCGGGACGGCCGCACCGACCGATGCCGACACCCGCAACAGCTGGCCGCGCACCGGAACCGCGGTCCGGAAGAGGTGCGCGACCTTGGTCGCCAGCTCGTCCACGCCGCCTGCCTTGTTCTGGTCCCGGCAGATCACCACGTACTCGTCGCCCGACATCCGCGCCGCCGTGCAGCCCTCGGGCAGGCCATCCTCCAGCCGCCGGGCCAGCGCGACGAGCAGCTCGTCACCGGCGTCGTGGCCGAGGGAATCGTTTACTCGCTTGAAGTTGTCCACGTCGCAGAACAGCAGAGCGACGTCCTTCGCCCCCGGCCCGCTCAGCAGTCCGGCCAGCAGCTCGTTCACAGCGGCGCGGCCGGGCAGGCCCGTGAGGTCGTCGTGCGTGGCCTGATGACGGAGCAACTCCGCGGCCCGCCGCCGTTCGGTCACGTCCTGGAAGACCACCAGCCAGAACCGGCGCCCGTCGTCGGCGACCGACGACACCACGTTGAGTTCGCAGTAGACGGGATCGCCGGCGGCCGTGACCATGACACGTTGTCCCGCGGCCAATCGTGCCCGTGGGTCGTGGTCGGGATGCGTCAGCTTCTCCACGGTCAGCCCGCGCAGCCGCTCCAGGCCCATCCCCAGCAGCTTGCACAGCGCGTCGTTGGCGTCCACCAGCCGCTCGCCCGCGTCGAACAGCCCGATCCCGACCGGGGTGATCGCCACCAGGTCGGTAAACCGCTGGCTGGACCGCTGCATCCGGCTCTCGGTCGACCGCTGCTCGGTCACGTCCTGCGCGGTGCCGACCATCACCGGGCCGTCCTTGCGGCCCGCGAACGAGGCGCCACGGCAGCGCAACACCCTGACTTGGCTGTCCGGCCGGACCACCCGGTACTCGCACACCACGGCCTCGCCGCTGTCGGCCAGCCGGCGCCACGTGCGATCCACCCAGGACCGGTCGTCCGGGTGGACGAACTCCAGGTAGTCGTCGTAGGTCATGGCCGACCGGGGCTCGACGCCGAACAGCTCGTAGAGCATCGTCGACCAGACGCAGTCACCGGTCGCGGTGTTCCACGCCCAGGTGCCCAGCAGGGCCACCCGCTGGGCGTCCTCGAAGAGCCTGCGGTCCAGGCCGCGCTGGCGGTCCGGCGCCCGCAGCTTCGAGATCTCCTGCACGATGCCGCGGACCCGGCAGACCTCGCCCGCGTCGTCGAACACCGGCTGGGCGCGGACCAGGAAGACCCGGTCGGTGTCGCGTTCCCGCAGCTCCAGCTCGATCGGCTCGCTGTCCGTGCACTCCAGCAGCCGTTCCCGGAACTCGATGACCGCGGGCAGGTCCTCCGGGTGGGTCCGGAACAGCAATTCCGCCTCGGTGTCGTCAGCGCCGAGATTGACGTCGAGCAGCTCGTGGAGTGGTTCGCTGTAGTACGTGCGGCGCTCGGCGACGACGTGCACGAAGCTGCCGAGGCCGGAGATCCGCTGCACCTCGATCAGTTCTTCGGCGCCGAACCGGCCGCCGTTGACCGGCGGCCCGAACACGACGGTGACCTGACCGGCGTCCTGCTCCAGCCGCAACGCCGTGACCTCGACGGACGTCCCGTCCGGACGGAGCACCCGCTGGCCGGACTCGTCCTCGGCGAGCAGACCGGCCAGCGACTGGCCGACCAGCTCGTCCGGGGCATGCACGCCGGCGAGCACGGCCGCACCCAGGTTCGCCTGCACCACCAAACCGTCCGAACAACGGACCCAGCCCGCCTCGGCCGGCGACGAATCGGACAGTGCCGATCCCCGCGCCGACCCCGCAGGCTCGACCAGTTCGGCCACGGTGCCACCCTTCCCGCGCCTTTAACCCGGGCGGGCCGAGCGCCATCCTGGATACGTACCTCCCGCCGCGCCGATCAGGCTACCGTCCTGCTGTGAACAATCAATCCCTGCCTGTGATCAGGCGACTCCGTCGCGCACCGCCGCAGCGGCCACGGCCTGCGCCACCTCAGGCGCGACGCGGGGGTCGAGCGCGCTGGGCATGATGTGGTCGGCGTCCAGCTCGTCGAGCGCGACCGCGTGGATCGCCTCGGCCGCCGCCAGCTTCATGTTCTCGGTGATCCGGGTGGCACCGGCGTCCAGCGCGCCACGGAAGATGCCGGGGAACGCCGAGACGTTGTTGATCTGGTTCGGGAAGTCGCTGCGACCGGTCGCCACGACGGCCGCGTGCCTGCGGGCGATGTCCGGGTGGATCTCCGGGTCCGGGTTGGACAGCGCGAAAACGCTGGCGCGAGGCGCCATCGTGGCGATCAGCTCCGCCGGGACCTGGGAGGACGACAGCCCGATGAACACGTCCGCGCCGCGCAGGGCCTCGGCGATCCCGCCGCGCAGCCCGCTCGCGTTGGTCACCTCGGCCAGCTCGGCCTTGTAGCGGTTCAGGCCGTCGCGGCCGGGGTGGATGATGCCGCGCGAGTCGAGCAGCGTGACCTCGCCGACGCCCGCCGCGATCAGGATCTTCGCGCACGCGATGCCGGACGAGCCCGCACCCGCGATGACCACCCGCAGGTCCTGCAACGCGCGGTCGGTGACCGTTGCGGCGCCTCGCAAGGCGGCGAGCACGACCACGGCGGTGCCGTGCTGGTCGTCGTGCATCACCGGGCAGTCAAGGGCTTCGATCAGTTTGGCCTCGAGTTCGAAGCACCGCGGGGCCGAGACGTCCTCGAGGTTGACCGCGCCGAACGACGGCCGCAGCCGCACCAGCGTCTCGACGATCTCGTCGACGTCGGTCGTGTTGAGCACCAGCGGGATCGAGTTCAGTCCGCCGAACGTCTTGAACAGCGCGGACTTGCCCTCCATCACGGGAAGGGACGCCGCCGCGCCGATGTCGCCGAGCCCGAGCACGGCGGTGCCGTCGCTGACCACCGCGACCAGGCGGTGCGTCCAGGTGTGCGTGCGGGCGACCTTCGGGTCCTCGGCGATCGCGCGGCTGACCTTCGCCACCCCCGGGGTGTAGGCGATGGCCAGCGTGCGCGGATCGGAGATCGGCCGCGGGACCCCGATATCGAGTTTCCCGCCCTCGTGCGCGCGGAAGATCTCGTCGTCGGTCACCGGCTTGGCCAGTTCTTCATCCATAGCAGTCACAGGAGGCGTCCTCAAAAAGTCAGCTGTGCGTGGAACGACGCTGGAAACGGCGCGGTGGCACCGGATGTCGAGCGGCGTCGGCCGCCCGGCCGCACCCATCCGCTGGTTGGACGGTGCGACCGCGGACGCTGCGGTTCGACCAGTGTGGCACCTGTCCGGAGGAGTGTCTGCGGCGGGGATCACAGTTTTCCCGACGATTTCCGCATGTCAGGGCCCATTTTCGCAAGACGTCCGTCCGGTTTGTACTCACAACGCGCAGGCGGAGCGCCTCACGATCGGTCAAGTCGGCTCCTTAGACTCTCGGGTATGCACGTACGCGAGTTGTCGATCGCCGGGGTCTTCGAGTTCACCCCGCGGACCTTCGAGGACAGCAGGGGCCTGTTCGCCGCGCCGTTCCAGGGCGACGTCTTCGAGGAAGCGGTCGGCCACCCGTTGCGGCTGGCGCAGACGAACCACAGTGTGTCCAGCCGTGGCGTGATCCGCGGCGTGCACTTCGCCGAGACCCCGCCGGGACAGGCGAAGTACGTCTACTGCCCGCGCGGCTCGATGCTGGACGTCGTGGTGGACATCCGGGTCGGCTCCCCGACGTTCGGGCAATGGGACTCAGTGCTGCTCGACGCGCGCGAGTACCGCGCACTGTATGTACCGGAAGGCATCGGGCACGCGTTCGTGGCGTTGGAGGACGACACCGCGATGAGCTACCTCTGCTCCACCGGCTACAACCCGGGACGCGAACACGGCATCACCCCGTTGGACGAGTCACTGCGCCTGCCGTGGCCGATGGACATCGAGCCGATCCTCTCGGAGAAGGACACGAAGGCCCCGACCCTGGCCGAGGCACAGGCGGCCGGCCTGCTGCCGACGTACGACGCCTGCGTGGCGCACTACCGGAGTTTGTAGATCATCACCCCGAGCACCTCGGCCGGCCCGAGCTCCCGCGAGTCGGTGGACGCGAACGGGTTGTCACCGACCACGAAGTAGCCCGGCTCCCTGACCCGCTTGATGGACAGCTGCCCTGGCCTGCTCGCCCACCGGACGAGCACGACGTCACCCGGCCTGGCCTTGCTCGTCCGGCGAACGAGCACGACATCGCCGTCCTTGAGCGTCGGGGCCATCGACGGGCCCCGGACGGTGACGAAACGTATCGGCCACCAGCCCAGCGGATGAGCCAACGATCACCTCCGACTGCCAGGCCCGGCACGCGCGAGTAAGGTCCCCATTGTCGGAGCATCCGTAAGTGAATAGTGCGCCTATGTAGGCGCATACTGCCAGGGAGGCACCCATGCGACTGCCGTCGCTCAGGGCGCTCGTGCGCCCTCGGCTGGAAGCAACCGCTCACTGCGACCTGCCGTGCGGCGTGTACGACCCAGCCCAGGCCCGGATCGAGGCCGAATCGGTCAAGGCGATCCAGGAGAAGTACCAGGCCAACGAGGACCCCGAGTTCCGCACTCGGGCGATCCAGATCAAGGAGCAGCGCGCCGAGCTGGTCAAGCACCACCTGTGGGTGCTGTGGACCGACTACTTCAAGGCCCCGCACTTCGAGAAGTACCCGCAGTTGCACGACCTGTTCAACCGCGCCACGAAGGCCGCGGGCGCCTCGGGCGCCAAGGGCAGCATGGACCCGGCCAAGGGCCAGGAACTGCTCGACCTGATCGCGGAGATCGACAAGATCTTCTGGGAGACCAAGCAGGGCTGAGGTCAGTTGACCTGAAGACGGCGTCCACCTTCTCCGGTGGGCGCCGTTTTGTCGAACGGACCGTTTCGGCGGTATTCGGGTGTCCGCGCGGCTGCGACACTGGCCCGGACCACTAGGGTCGTCTGTTCCTGTCTCGGTGATCGGCAGAGGTTGGCAATGCGCCACCTCCTGGTTGGCCGTGGGGGTGCAGGCGCTCCTGCTTCGCCGTGCGAAGGGGATCGCTCATGTCGACGTCCGTCGAGCTGATCGCGGCTGTGCCCGTGTCCATCGCGACAGTGCTCCTGGCCTTGCGGTACGGGCCTTTCGCACTGGTGACGCTGCTGGCCGGTGTTGTGGCGGCGCTGACCAAGCAATCCGGTCGGGGCGACCGGGCGTTGGCCGTCCTTCGACTGCTCCACCGTTCTCAGCCGCGGAGCGCCTGCAAGGGCTGTCGTCGGTGCACAGGTCAGATGTGAGCGGCGCCCGCGGGGAAGGCGGGCGCCGGTCACGGAGCGGAACTCAGCAGTAGAGGTTGTTGCCCGCCGGTACGCCGAGGATGCCGACGAAGCGGGTGTAGTTGTTCACGCGGTTCTGGACCTGTGCGGGGTTACGGCCGTTGCATTCCAGCGAACCGTTGATGCTGCGGATGGTCTCGCCGAAGCCCGCACCGTTGACCATCGCGTTGTGCGGGGTCATGGTTCCGGGGCCGTTCTGGGTGTTCCAGTACCAGAGGCCGGTCTTCCACGCGACGGCCGCGTCGTTCTGCACGAGCCACGGGTTGGTCAGCAGGGGCAGGCCGAGGGCGTCGCCCGCGGCCTTGTAGTTGAAGTTCCAGCTCAGTTGGATCGGGCCGCGGCCGTAGTACGCCGCCTGACCTGCCGGGCAACCGTAGGGCTGTGAGGCGTCGCAGTAGTGCGGGTAGTTGGCCTGGTTCTGCTCGACGATGTGCACGAGGCCGCCGGTCTCGTGGTGCACGTTGGCCAGGAACGCGGCCGCCTCCTGCTTGCGTACGACGTCGCTGCCGGTCTTGGCGAAGCCCGGGTACGCGCTCATCGCCGTCACCAGGCCGCTGTAGGTGTAGAACGGGTTCCGGCTCGGGAACATCTGGTTGAACTGCGCCTCGGAGACCACGAAGCCTGACGGGTCCGGCGGCGTCGTGCCGCCGCAGGTGTACGGCTCCCAGAACCAGGTGCTGATCACCGGGTCGTAGCCCGGGTTGTCGTGCTCGGCGATGTAGTACTTGCCGTCCGTGTACTTGACGATGTCGCCGGCCACGTAGTTCTTTCCGGCCACCCAGTTCGGGTGGTCGCACCCCGGCGGCGTGGTCGTGCCGCCGCACGCCCCCTGGTCAGCCCATACGTCGACGGTTCCCGGGGTTTCGTTCTGGGTCCACCACTTCGCGGACCAGTTGCGGCCGTTGTGGGAGGCCGTCATGCCTCCGGTGTAGACCTGGGACGCACTCCACGCCGAAGCGCAGGCGGGTGCGGCCGTGGCCAGGGGCGAGACAACAACCATGGCGCCAATGGCCGCGCATGCGGCCAAGGCCGCCGAAAGGCGGCGTAACAACACGGCTAACTCCTTAGGCAGGGTAAGGAATGTCGTCGTCACGTGACTCAGCCCACTAAACCGCAATTGGTCTATACCAGTCAAGCCTCATGCGCGAGGTTCAAGCCGGCCCGCACGGGGAACCCTGAACCATGGTGTTGCACCTGGTATGGACGCTTCTGTCGGCGATGAGCCGCCGGCGTCGCCGAACCATGCGCAAGGTCCTACCGGACAAGCGTTTTGTAAGCAGTACGACGCAGCTCACACCGCCAACTCCCAGCGGCTGAGCGGCCACGCTCTTAGGATCGCCGAGTGGCAGACGAAAAAGCCTCCGCTGTGTACATCCTCCGCCATGGCCAGACCGAATGGTCGGCCAGCGGCAAGCACACCGGCGTCTCCGACATCCCGCTGACCGAGAACGGTGAGCAGCAGGCGCGCCGCGCCGGTCTGGTGATGAGCACGCTGCGCGGCAGCGCGGTCCCGCCCTACCGCGTGCTGACCAGCCCACGGCAACGCTCGGTCCGCACCGCGGAACTCGCGGGCCTGACCGTCGACGAGAAGCTCGAAGAGCTCGCCGAATGGGACTACGGCGACTACGAAGGCCTGACCACTCCCCAGATCCGCGAACAGGTACCTGGCTGGACCGTCTGGTCGCACCCGTCGCCCGGCGGCGAGGAGGCCAAACAGGTCAGCGACCGTGCCGACGCGGTCCTCGCGCGGGTCAAGGAGCTGCTGCCGTGCGGCGACGTGATCCTTGTGGGGCATGGGCATTTCAGCCGCGTGCTGATCGCGCGCTGGCTCGACCTGCCCGCCACCCACGGCGTCCACTTCGGACTTGACCCGGCCGGCATCGCGGTGCTCGACCACGAGCGCGGCGAACCCCGCATCGGCCGGTTGAACGTACCGCCGCTGGACGTCTGACATCCCGGAGTACGGTTTGCCGCGCACAATCTGCATCACGCGAGGAGCAAGCCGATGGGTGCCTGGGACACGGGTGCTTTCGACAACGACGACGCGGCGGACTTCGCCGGGGATCTGAACGACGCGGACCCCGCCGACCGGGCCGGCCTGATTCGTGAAGCGCTGGAAGCCGCCGCCGACAACGAGGACTACCTCGAAGTGACCGAGGCGAACGCGGCGATCGCCGCCGCCGCGATCGTCGCGTCGCAGCAGCCGGGCGGCCCGGAGGTCGACTCGGTGTACGGCCCCGAGTTCCTCACCGACGGGCAGGGCATCGAGCTGCCGGACGACTTCGTCGAACTGTCCCTGCGCGCGATCGCGCGGATCCTGTCCGAGGAGTCCGAGTGGCGTGAGCAGTGGGAGGAGGCCGAATCGCTGGACGAGGCGATCGGCGCCCTCGAGCCGATCAGGGCCGCGCTCAACCGCTAGCGGCGGCAGCGGGAACCCGCTGACACTCCGCTGTGGACTCGGAAACCGGGAAAGCGGGCCCGGCCGCAGGGATACCGGGCCCGCTTCGTGATCGCGGCGCTTACACGCCCGCGATGGACTGGATCCAGGACCGGTACCGCGTGATGTTGGTGTACGCGGTGCGGGTGGCGCGGTCACTCGTGGACGCGACGCCGACCTGGCGGCCGGACGCGAACATCGGGCCACCGGAGTCGCCACCGGCGGTGATGCCGTCGATCCGGCTGGCGCACACGGCGATGCCGCCGCGGTAGTCACTGCAGGACACCGAGGTGACCCGCACGTTGGCGACCTTCAGGTACCGCGACTGGCAGTTGATCTCCGGCTGGCCGGTGCACGTCGCACCCCAGCCGTAGACCTGCACGGTCTGGTTGACCGCCACGTTCGACGTGGTGCCCAGCGGCGAGTAGGTGCCCTGGTACGGCTGGGACAGCCGGGCGATGGCCAGGTCGGCGGTGGGGTGGGTGGTGATCTGGGCGGCCGTGCGCATCTGGCCGCCGGAGGTCTGGTCGAGACTGCCGATCCGGAACGTGTAGGTGCCGCTGCCCGCCACGCAGTGCTGCGCGGTCAGCACGTAGTTCGGGGCGATGACCGTGGCGGTGCAGTTCTGCTGGCCGTTGCGGAACAGCCGGGCCGCCCACGGGGCGTTGGAGGCGTTGCCGCCGCCGATGATCATCGGCGTGACGTCGGTGGGCTCCGCGACGGGTGCCGCGGAGGCCGCCGGAGCGGCGATGCCCATGACGGCGAGGGTCACTCCCGCCAGGGCCATACCAAGACGCGCGAACTTCATGGAGATCACTCGATTCCGCGGCGGAGCACCGCCGCTTGCAGGGTGGAATCAGGGACCTACCTAGGGTCACCCGATCGAGTGAGTCCATGTACCCGTCAAAAGTCGGGTTCGCGGTGTTTCGGAGTCAGTTCGCGTCTTCGCCGGAAGTGCCGTGCCCGTCCGCCCACGCCCGGGAGGACGTCCGGAACAGCAGCACGAGCACCACGACGCAGAACACCGCGGCCGGGATGCCGTAGCCGGGCTGACCGGACGGGCCGATCGCGTACCACGAGACACCCAGCAGCAGGATCTGGACCGCGGTCGCCGGGCCGCGGGCCCACCGCTTGCCGAGCAGCAGGCCGATCCCGCAGGCGAGCACGCCGCCGAAGATCACCACGAAGTAGCCGGCCTGGCCGTAGACGTTCAGTCCTGGCTGGGAACTACCGCCGATCAGCAGGACGACCGCGAACGCGATCCCGGCGAGCCCTTCGATGCCGACCAGCAGGCCGGCCGCTTTCACCGTGCCGGGCACGGCTGTGTCACTGGTCACGAAACTTCCTGGTGGCTGCGGGATTGTGACGTTCGGTGCGTGGTAACCGATCGTATGCCACCCGGACGGACGGTCCCATCTGGCTCGGAATCGGGCGATGATCCTTACCAGGTCGTCGTCGAGCGGATTGGTCGTCCGGGTGCACTCGTCACGACAGCGAACCGATGGCGGGACGAAGGGAGCACGATCACTGGCAGCAACCAGGTGACTCATATGGGTTATGCCACGCCACTCGTTCGGACCACGCGCCGGGCGGAGATACCGACGCACTGTTTTACGCTGCGGTCATGCGTGCAGTGCTGGTAGTCAATCCCCAGGCGACGGCGACAACGCCCGCCGGACGGGACGTGCTGGCGCACGCCCTGGCCAGCGAGGTGAAGCTGGACGTCATCGAGACCGACTACCGCGGTCATGCGATGAAGGCCGCCGCCAAGGCCGCTGAGGAGGGCGTGGACCTGGTCGTCGCCCACGGCGGGGACGGCACAGTCAACGAGGTCGTCAACGGCCTGCTCACGGCGGGCTCACCGGCCCCGATGCTGGGTGTGGTGCCAGGCGGATCGGCGAACGTGTTCGCGCGCGCCCTCGGGTTGCCGCGTGACCCGGTCGAGGCGACCGGTGTCCTGCTGACCGCGATCGAGCGGAACCGCACCCGCACGGTCGGGCTGGGCCGTGTCTCGTGGCACGACGGCAGCAGATTTTTCACATTCAACGCCGGAGTCGGCTGGGACGCCGACGTCGTCGAGTGGGTGGATCGCAAGCGCGGCAAGCAAACCAGCCCGTACCTGTACGCCAGGGCGGCGATGGCGTGCTACCTGAAGCCCGCACACGGCCAGCCTCAGCTGCAGATCGAGATCCCCGGCGAACAGCCACACCAGGGCGGCCGGCTGGCGTTCGTCTCGAACACCGACCCGTGGACCTACCTGGGCAACCGGCCCGTGCACCTGAACGCGGGCTGCACCTTCGACGGCGGTCTCGGGCTCTATTCGCTGAACACCCTCCGCTTGCCGACCGTACTTCGTGCACTTCGCCAAGCCGTGTCCAAACGAGGAAACCAGCACGGCGGGAAGGTTCTGCGGCGCGACGACGTTGAGTCGATCAGGGTCACCGCCGAGGAGCCAGTACGCCTCCAGGTGGACGGTGACCTCGTCGGCGAGCGGACGAACGTCGAGTTCACGTCGGTTCCGAGGGCACTTGTGGTTGCCGTCTGACCGATTGGGTACTTGAGATATCGGGCGTGTGATGCAAGGTCACACTAGGTCCGGTGAATACGTGCTGCCGTCGATCTTTTGGGTGAGTTCACTCACCGGCCACAGAACACCTCTTGACATCCGGCTGGTTCGTGAAAGCATTCACAAGCACCCCGAACGACCGAATGACGACGACTGGCGCGCCGAAGCGCGCCTGGCAAGGAGCTAGGAAAATGGACTGGCGCCACCGCGCGGCCTGCCGTGACGAGGACCCCGAGCTGTTCTTCCCCGTGGGGAACAGCGGTCCTGCGCTCCTGCAGATCGCCGAGGCGAAGGCCGTTTGCACCCGCTGCCCCGTGACCTCCTCGTGCCTGTCCTGGGCCCTCGAAAGCGGCCAGGATGCTGGCGTATGGGGCGGGATGAGTGAGGACGAGCGACGCGCTCTCAAGCGGCGCAACGCTCGCACCCGGGCGCGCAGCAACGCCTGAGGCTCTGCAACCCGCGCAATCCAAAGCGCTTATGGGCCCGGTACCGACAACCTCGGTACCGGGCCTTTAAGTTTCCCCAGCTCACCCCTCGTGAGTGTTTATCCGTGTTCTAACCCTGACAACCACTCACGAGGGGTGATCAGCGGCGATGGGACAGGGGGACGCGCAGGACGGCTTCCGTGCCGCGAGGTTCCCTGCGCCGAAGCGACAACGAGCCGCGCAGTTCGGACTCCACGAGTGTGCGGACGATCTGCAGACCGAGTCCGTCGGTGCGCTCCAACGAGAATCCCCGCGGCAGTCCCTTGCCGTCGTCCGAGATGACCACGTCGAGCCAGCGCGCCGAGCGGTTGGCCGAGATGGTCACCTCGCCGCCCTGGCCGCTCGGATACGCGTGCTCCACCGCGTTCTGGGCCAGTTCGGCGACGACCATCACGAGCGGCGTGGCGAGTTCCGCCGAGACGACACCGAACTGCCCGCCGCGCCGGACCTTCACGTGCGACTCGGCGACGGCGACATCGCCGACCACGGGGATCACCTTGTCCAGCAACGTGTCCAGGTCGACCCGTTCGTCCACGGACATGGACAGCGTTTCGTGCACCATCGCGATCGCGGCGACCCGGCGCACGGACTCGGCGAGCGCGGCCTTGGCCTCCGGGCTGTTGGTGCGGCGGGATTGCAGGCGCAGCAACGCGGCCACGGTCTGCAGGTTGTTCTTCACCCGGTGGTGGATCTCGCGGATCGTGGCGTCCTTGGACAACAGCGCCCGATCACGCCGTTTCACCTCGGTCACGTCACGCACGAGCACGAGCGCGCCCGCCGGGGTGTCCATGGGCCGCAACGGAAGCGCACGGAACAGCACCACCGCGCCACGTCGTGACTCCACTTCGGTGCGCATGCTCGGCTGGCCGTCGATCGCGGCGAGCATGCGCTGCGCGATCTCGGTGGCGTCGAAGGGATCCGCGATCAGCGACCGGGTCAACGGAGCCAGCCGGACACCGACCAGATCGGCGGCGTGCCCCATCCGGTGGTACGCCGACAACGCGTTCGGGCTCGCGAAGATCACGGTTCCGTTGGCGTCCAACCGGATCAGGCCGTCGCCGACACGTGGGCTGGTGTGCACGTCCGCGGTCGGCTCGACGCTCGGGAACGTCCCGTCCGCGACCATCTGGCACAAATCGCCCGCGCTGCCGAGATACGCGATCTCCAACGGTGACGGCACCCGCGGCACGGCCAGGTTCGTCTCACGGGACAGCACGCCGACGACTTCGCCGTCGTAGACCACCGGGATCGTTTCGCGGCGTACCGGCACGCCCAGGTACCAGTGCGGGTCCTCTTCGCGGCAGACGCGCCGTTCGACCACGGCCCTGCGTAGCTGCGGGTGGTCGGACACCTTGATGAACGTGCCGACGATGTCCTCGGGGTGCGCGGTCGGCGCGGTCGTCGGACGGGCGTGCGCGACGCAGAGGAACTCGCCGCCGAGCCGGTCGCCCGTGTCGTTCTCGTGCTCCTCGACGTACGGGACCCACAGCAGGAAGTCCGCGAAGGACAGATCGGACAGCAACTGCCACTCGGCGACCACCTTCTGCAGGTGGTCGACGGCACCCCCGGGCAGTCCGGTGTGCTCGGCCAGCAGATCAGCGAGTGTCGACAACGGCGCTCCTCTCCCCGGCCGATCCAACCACGGTCCGAACGGCTGTCGCGGACCTGTCACAATGGGCTGACAAGGCAACCATGCAGTAGGAGATTCGCATGTCGAAGCGCGCACGCAAGCGTCGCGACCGCAAAAAGGGTGGCGCCAACCACGGCAAGCGCCCGAACAGCTGAGCGCGAAACGGCCCCGGAGGACGTCCTCCGGGGCCGTTCACCACTCAGATCTCGCGAATCTCCACCTGGGTCTTGGTGATCTCCACCGAGACACCGCCCTGTTCGACCACGGTCTTGCGGATCGTCGCCCGAAGGCGTTCCTTCAGGGCCTCCGGCGCGTGATCCCCGCCGCACTTCTTCGCCAGCAGCTCCTTGAGGTGCTCGTCGATGCCGTACTCGGCGAGGCACGGGCTGCACTCGTCGAGGTGCTGCCTCAGCAGCTCCTTACGGCTCTTGTCGCACTCGTTGTCGAGGAACAGCCACACTTCGGCCAGTACCTCGGAGCAGTCCGTCTCGTGGTGGTCGCCGCAACTCACGATCCCGACACCTCCGCCCGCACGAAGCCCCGCTCCTTGGCCACGCCGGCCAGCATGTCGCGGAGCTGACGGCGTCCGCGGTGCAGGCGCGACATCACGGTCCCGATCGGGGTCCCCATGATCTCGGCGATCTCCTTGTAAGCGAATCCCTCGACGTCCGCGAGGTACACGGCCAGCCTGAACTCCTCCGGCAGCCGCTGCAAGGCCTGCTTGACGTCGTCATCCGGCAGGTTGTCCATGGCCTCGACCTCGGCCGAGCGCAGACCGCTCGACGTGTGGCTCTCGGCCTGGGCCAGCTGCCAGTCGGTGATCTCGTCCGTCGGCTGCTGGATGGGCTGCCGCTGCCGCTTGCGGTAGCCGTTGATGTACGTGTTGGTGAGGATGCGGTACAGCCAAGCCTTGAGGTTGGTCCCAGCCGAGAACGACTCGAAGGCGGCGAAGGCCTTCAAGTAGGTCTCCTGCACCAGGTCCTCGGCGTCGGACGGGTTGCGGGTCATCCGCAGCGCCGCCGAGTACAGCTGGTCCAGCAACGGCATGGCGTCACGCTCGAACCGGGCAGCACGCTCCTGCGCGCTCTCCGGCTCCTTGTTCACCTGGGTTTCGGTGCCCGGCACCGCGCTCCCTTCCCACCGACCGGTACGGATCCCGGTCGACGCTCGCGACTTCAACGAGGATACGCGGCGTGTGATCAGCCGGCTTGGCGCCTTCTGCGGGGCGATCTCGGTCAGCACGTCGTGGTCAACACGCCCGGGGGCCGTGTCATTCCCGCCCGTAAGCTCCCCCACATGGCCGGCAAGGGGACTCCCGGAACAGCTCTTTTGGCGAAGCAGAAGGTTCCGCACACGCTGCACGCGTACTCGCACGACCCGCGAGCGGCCTCGTACGGGCTTGAGGCGGCCGAGGCGCTGGGGCTGGCGCCCGCCCGGGTCTTCAAGACGTTGCTGGCCGAGGTGGACGGGGCTTTGACGGTCGGGATCGTGCCCGTGACGGCCCAGTTGGACCTGAAGGCGCTGGCGGCGGCCGTGGGCGGGAAGAAGGCCCGGATGGCTGACGTGGCGGTTGCCGAGCGCGCCACCGGGTACGTGGCCGGCGGGATCTCACCACTGGGCCAGCGCAAGCGCTTGCCCACCGTGCTGGACAGTTCGGCGGCCGGGTTCGCCACGGTGTTCTGCTCCGCCGGGCGGCGCGGCCTGGAGGTCGAACTGGCTCCGGACGACCTGGTTCGGCTTACCGGGGCGGTTGTCGCGCAGATCGCGGCTTACTGATCGTTCGCGGCGGGGCGTACCGATGGCACCGTCGTCGAATCTGGTTGTCCACAACCCGCCGGTAACCCTTCTACCAGGCATTACCCACCGGTAGACTGGGCTCGGGGTCGCCCCCCGGGATCGGGTGGGGGCATGTCTTGGGGGCGAAGGCATGTTTTTGGGGCAGGGCATGCCCGGCGGGGCGTGTTGGGGCAAGGGCACGTCCTGGCGGGGGTTCGTTGGCGCCTGCCGACGCTCAGGGGATGTGCGGCCGCGCACGTGTGGCCACGGACAGCGCCCGGCGTGGTGCGCCGGGTTCAGTCCAGTGGACGGAGGACTCGGGAGAGCCAGTCCTGCACGGTCCGCGACACGCCCTTCACGTCGGCCTTGAGGCTGTGGTCGCCCGCCAGGAGCACGACCTCGCGGTGGTGTGCGGGCTCAGGACGGCCGAAGGTGTCCTTCTCGCCCTGGACCACCAGGACGGGCACCTCGACCCCGTCCAGCTCGGGCTGGCGGGTCTTCTCGGGCTTTCCAGGCGGGTGCAGGGGGAACGCCAGGCACAGCACGGCCACCGCCTCGCCCTCCGAAGCCGTCCGGCACGCGACACGGGCGCCTGACGACCGCCCGCCGAAGACCAGCGGCAAGTCGGTGAACCAGCGCACGGCCAAGTCGTCGACGACCGCCAGCCAGGCCTCGTCGAGCTGTGCGGCCGGTGCCGGAACCCGGCGACCGGCGACCCGGTAGGGCTGCTCGACCAGCGCCACGTGCACGCCTGCCGCGGTCGCGCCGCGGGTCGCGGCGACGAGGTCGGGGGCGCCGATGCCGCCGCCCGCGCCGTGGCCGAGCAGCAGGGCCGCTCGGCCTTCGACGGCGCAGTGCAGCTCCGCGCGAGCCGGCCCGCGCGGGGTCATGATCTCGGCTGTGGTCATCGGCCCAGGTCGAACAGGGCGGGCTCGTCCTGTTCCACGGCGGGGGCCATCAGTTCCGGCCCGTTGTTCTTGATGCTGTTCACCGCGGGCGACACCGGGCGCAGCTCCAGCGCGGCCAGGAAGTCCTCCGACGGCGGGGCGATCAGGCCGGACGGGTCGGTGTTGTCCGGGTCCAGCCAGGCCGCCCAGCGGTCCGGCGGCATCAGGACCGGCATCCGGTCGTGGATCTCGGCCAGCTGGTCCACCGCGGGCATGGTCAGCACCGAGCACGTCACCAGCGGCGGGCTGTCCGGCTGTTGCTTGTCCCGCCAGACCGTCCACAGGCCGGCCATGGCCAGTGAAGCGCCGTCCTTCCTGGTGGTGAAGTACGGCTGCTTCACCTTGCCGTCGCGCTGCCACTCGTACCAGCCGTCGGCGGGCATCAGGCACCGTCGTTTGGTCCACGACGTGCGGAACGCCGGTTTCTCGGCCGCGCTCTCGGACCGCGCGTTGATCATCTTCGCGCCGCCTTTCGGGTCCTTCGCCCACGCCGGGACCAGCCCCCACTTCATCACGCGCAGCGTGCGTTCCGTGGTGGACATGTCCGGCTCGCCGTCCTCGGTGCGCGGATGCCGTTGCACCACCGCGACGACGTTGCGGGTCGGCGCCACGTTGTAGTCCGGGCCCTTGATCGCGTCCTCTGTCGCGTCCACGGCGTCGAACTCGGCCGCGAGCGTCGCGGGGTTCTTGGTGGACGCGTACCTACCGCACAATTCGACAACACCTCCATCCGAATCGTGGCACGTGCGCGCCGGACTGGCGAGTGCATGGGGGATCATCGACCCATGACGCAGCCTTGGGTCGCCCCGGTCTCCGCCAGCCCTGTCCGTGCCACCGTGTCCATTCCCGGGTCGAAGTCGATCACCAACCGTGCCCTGATCCTCGCCGCGCTGGCGGACAGCCCCTCCGCTGTCCGTACCCCGTTGCGCAGCCGTGACACCAACCTCATGGTCGCCGCTTTGCGGTCACTCGGCGCCCAGATCACCGACGAAGGCGAAGACTGGCTGGTCACCCCGGCCGCACTGCACGGCCCCGCGGACGTCGACTGCGGGCTGGCCGGCACCGTCATGCGGTTCCTGCCCCCGGCCGCAGCCATCGGACAGGGCGAGATCCGGTTCGACGGCGACGAGTACGCCCGCGAGCGTCCGATGGGGACGATCCTGGACGCGCTGCGCGGCCTCGGCGCGGACATCACCGGCGACCGGCTTCCCTTCACGCTGCACGGAAAGGGCTCGCTGCCCGGCGGTGAGGTGACCATCGACGCGTCGGCGTCGTCGCAGTTCGTGTCCGGCCTGTTGCTGTCCGGTCCGCGCTACGACAAGGGTTTGACCGTCCGGCACGACGGCAAGCCGGTCCCGTCGATGCCGCACATCGAGATGACAGTCCAGATGCTGCGCGCGGCCGGCGTCGAGGTGAACGACTCCGAGCCGGACATCTGGCAGGTGCGGCCCGGCGCGATCCAGGGCAGGGAATGGGTTGTCGAGCCGGATCTGTCCAACGCGACGCCGTTTTTGGCCGCCGCCGCGGTCACCGGCGGACGGGTGACGGTCACCGGCTGGCCGTCGGAGACGACCCAGCCGGGCGACGACATCCGCGGCATCCTCGAGCAGATGGGCTGCACGGTCGAACTGGGCGCCGAGGGGCTGACGGTGACCGCGCCGGCCGAACTGTCCGGTGTGGACGTCGACCTGCACGACGTCGGCGAGCTGACGCCGACGATCGCCGCGCTGGCCGCGCTGGCGCGGGGCCAGTCCGTACTGCGTGGGATCGCGCATCTGCGCGGCCACGAGACGGACCGCTTGGCCGCGTTGGCCGAGGATCTGAACGGGCTCGGCGGAGACGTCGAAGAGACCGAGGACGGCCTGGTGATCCGCCCGAAGCCGCTGCACGGCGGGCCGTGGAAGGCGTACGCCGACCACCGGATGGCCACCGCGGGCGCGATCCTCGGCCTGGTCGTCGACGGTGTCGAGGTCGACGACATCGCCACGACCAGCAAGACGCTGCCGGACTTCCCCGGGATGTGGGCGCGGATGCTCGGCGGAGGCCAGTGACGTGAGCCCGCGGGACCGGCGCCGCGACTGGAGCAGGCTCGACGAGTCGGACGTGCGCGTCCGCCCAGGTCGCGGCACCAGGCCCCGGACGAAAAGACGCCCGGAGCACGCCGACGCGGTGACCGCGATGGTCGTCGGCAAGGACCGCGGCCGGTGGACGTGCGCGCTGGAGGGCGCCCCGGAGCGCATCGTCGTCGCGATGCGCGCGCGTGAACTGGGGCGTACGCCGGTCGTCATCGGCGACAACGTCGACCTGGTCGGCGACACCAGCGGCAAGCCGGACACGCTCGCGCGGATCGTGCGCGTCGCGGACCGGACGAGCGTGCTGCGGCGCACCGCGGACGACACGGATCCGTTCGAGCGGGTTGTGGTCGCGAACGCGTCGCAACTGCTGATCGTGGTCGCGTTGGCCGATCCCCCGCCCAGGACGGGTTTCATCGACCGCGCGCTGGTCGCGGCCTACGCGGGTGGCCTGGAGCCGGTGCTGTGCCTGACCAAGTCGGACCTGGCCGGCCCGGACGACATCATCGCCGTGTACGCCGACCTCGCCATGCCGGTGCTGGTGACCAGGCAGGACGAGGAACCCGACAAGGTCAGGCAGCAACTGCGCGACCAGGTCACCGCGCTGGTCGGGCACTCCGGCGTCGGCAAGTCGACGCTGGTGAACAAACTCGTGCCGGACGCCGGCCGGGAGACCGGCGTGGTCAGTGCGGTCGGCAAGGGCAGGCACACGTCGGTGACCGCGGTCGCGCTGCCGTTGCCGGACGGCGGCTGGGTGATCGACACACCGGGGATCCGGTCGTTCGGCCTGGCCCACATCGAACCCGACGACATCGTCGCCGCGTTCCCGGAATTCGTCGAAGCCGCAGAGGAATGCCCGTCCGGCTGCGGGCATCTGGGCCCGCCGGAAGACCCGGACTGCATGCTGGACACCGTGGTCGCCGACGGCAGCGCCACCCAGGGCAGGCTGGAATCGCTGCGGCGGCTGCTCTCGTCACGCGCTGGACTCGACGAATCACAGCGCGAACAGGCCGACGAGTAGTGTGACCAGGAAATATGCCGCTTCCGCCGTCTCGGCGCGCGTGCACTGCTACCGTGCGAACCGAATTAGTTCTCACGTACCAGCTGGGGTTAGGAAAGAAGTATGCGCAAGACCGGGATACTGGCCGCGGGTGTGGTGCTCGCGCTGACCGTGGTCGGCTGTGCCAGCAAGGAGACGGGCACGCCGGTCGCTTCGGGTGGCTCCGGCTCGACGTCGTCGGAACCGACGGCCGGCGGTAACGGCGGTAAGAAGGACTTCGGCAGCGCGAACGACCTGGCCAACGCGATCAACAGCAAGAGCGACGCCAAGAAGAGCGCCAAGATCGCGTTCGAGGTCGGCGCCGCGGGTCAGTCGTTCAAGGGCGACGGCGCGATCAACGCCGACGGCGAAAACTCCTCCATGCAGATGAAGATGAACGTCGGCAGCATGCAGATGGAGATGATCCTGGTCGACAAGATCCTCTACATCAAGATGCCGGCGGGCGCGGGCGGCGGCTCCGCGGCCAAGCCGTGGAACAAGGTCACGCCGGGCGGCGACGACCCGCTGTCCAAGCAGATGACCCCGATGCTGGACAGCATCGACGACAGCTTCGACATCGAGAAGCAGGTCGAGCAGATCAAGGCCGCCGGCACGATCAACAAGACCAGCAAGGAAACGCTGGACGGCGAGCAGGTGACGCACTACGACATCACCATCGACACCGCCAAGATGGCCGAGAGCGCTCCGACGCCCGAGGCCAAGGAGTCGGCCAAGCAGCTGAGCCAGCTCGGCATCAAGTCGTTCGACATGGACTGGTGGGTCAACTCCGACGACCTGCCGGTCAAGATCACCAGCGAGATCCCCGGCCCGAACAACATGAAGGTGGACATGGAAGCCACCTACAAGGACTGGGGCCAGCCGGTGGACATCAAGGCACCGTCCGCCGACCAGATCGCCAACAACTGACCAGGTAGCCCCTCGTGAGTGTTTGTCAGGGTTCTAACCCTGACAAACACTCACGAGGGTTTTCAGGCCATGTGGGGGTAGGTGTGGTCGGTCGGCGGGACGAACGTCTCCTTGATCGACCGTGGGCTGATCCAGCGTTGCAGGTTGAAGATCGAGCCTGCCTTGTCGTTCGTGCCCGACGCGCGGCCGCCGCCGAACGGCTGCTGCCCGACGACCGCGCCGGTCGGCTTGTCGTTGATGTAGAAGTTCCCCGCTGTGAACCGCAAAGCGCGCTGCGCCTCCGCCACGGCGTGCCGGTCGGTCGCGAACACCGCGCCTGTCAGGCCGTACGGCGAGGCTGAGTCGACCGATTCGAGGACCTTCGAGTAGTCGGCGTCGTCGTAGACGTGCACCGCCAGGATCGGCCCGAAGTACTCGGTCCGGAACACGTCGTGTGTCGGGTCGTCGCCGGTCAGAATCGTCGGCTGGACAAAGAAACCCACGCTGTCGTCGGCCACCGCGCCGGTCAGCACGTCCAGCTTGCCCTCGCCGCGCACCTGCTCGAACAACGCCGCGTGCTTGGCGTACGCCCGCGAGTCGATCACCGCGCCGCCGAAGTGCGAGAAGTCCGTGACATCGCCGTAGGACAAGGACTTCGTCACGTCCACGAGCTCGTCCCGGACACCGCCCTCCCACAGCGAACGGGCGACGTACGCACGGGACGCCGCCGAACACTTCTGGCCCTGGTACTCGAACGCACCGCGGACCAGCCCGGTCGTGAGCACCCGCGGGTCCGCGGAACTGTGCGCCACGACGAAGTCCTTGCCGCCGGTCTCGCCGACGATCCGCGGGTACGCGCGGTAGGTGTCCAGGTTCTCCGCGATGGTCCGCCACAGGTACTTGAACGTCCTGGTGGAGCCGGTGAAGTGCAGCCCGGCGAAGTCCGGGTCGGACAACGCGACCTCGCTGACCGCGGGCCCGTCGCCGGTCACCAGGTTGATCACGCCGGGCGGCAGGCCCGCGGCTTCGAGCAGGCGCATGGTGTGGTGTGCGGCCAGGGACTGCGTCGGCGACGGCTTCCAGACCACCGTGTTGCCCATCAGCGCGGGCGCGGTCGGCAGGTTGCCTGCGATCGCGGTGAAGTTGAACGGTGTGATCGCCACGACGAACCCGTCCAGCGGCCGGTGGTCGAACCGGTTCCACATGCCCGCGCTCGACTCGGGCTGTTCGGCCAGGATCCGGCGGGCGAACGAGACGTTGAACCGCCAGAAGTCGATCAGCTCGCAGGCGCTGTCGATCTCGGCCTGCTGCACGGACTTCGACTGGCCGAGAATGGTCGCCGCGTTCAGGGTGTCGCGCCACGGCCCGGCAAGCAGGTCCGCGGCCCGCAGCAGGATCGCCGCGCGCTGCTCGAACGGCAGGTCACGCCAGGCGGGCGCGGCGGCCTTGGCGGCCGCGACGGCGGCGCGCACGTCCGCGTGCGTGGCCTGCGCGATCTGGCCGAGGACGTGCGCACGGTCGTGGGGCTGGACGACGTCCACCCGGTCGCCACCCGCCATCCGCTGCTCGCCACCGATCGTCATGGTGAACTCGGTCTGATCGCCCTCCATGGCCGCGACGGCGGCCTGGAGTGACTCGCGTTCCGGTGTTCCCGGGGCGTACGACCTGATCGGCTCGTTGCGGGCTTGTGGCACGGCCGGGACGGCGTCCATCGAGCGCTCCTCTACATCAGCTCCAGCAAGAACGGCAGCTCCTGGGTGGCGTACCAGGCCAGTTCGTGGTCCTCGGCGTCACCCACCACGAATTCTGCGTCCTCGTCGCCCATGTCCGCAGCGTCAATCACCGTGACGGCCTTGGCCACGGCGTCCTCCGCGTCGGAGGCGTCGACGTGGATCGACGCGACGTCCTTGAGCACGACCACGCCGGACAGCCGGACGACCGAGTTGTCCAGGTCCGGCCGCGGCGTCACACCCTCCACGTCGGCCGCGACGACCACGCGGCGGCGCATCGCCTCCGGGTCGGCACTGAGGAGCCGCAACGAGGCCCTGGCCGCGTCGGCCATCGCCACGTACTCGAGATCCTCGGCCGACCCCTCGGTGTACGACTCGCGCAACGCCGGCGTCACCGCGAAGGCGGTGCCGTTCAACGGCTTGAACTCGCCAGCCGTGTTGAGCTCGTGCAGCATCGTGATCGTGGCAGGAAGATAGACCCGCACGCCCTCACACCCTTACCGTCGAAAGCAGTTCTTCCAAGGACTCCTCGACCATCCTGGCCAGGTTGTCCACATCGGACATGGCGCCCCGGTCCCCGTTGAGTCCGAAGTAGACGCCACCGTCGTACGAGGTGACCCCGATCGCCAGTGCCTGGTTGCGCACCAGCGGAACGACCGGGAACATCTCCATCATCTTGGCGTTGCCCGCGTACAGCGGCTCCTGCGGGCCGGGCACGTTGGTGATCACCACGTTGAAGATCCTGCGGGAGAACGACCCCGCGGCACGGGCGCCCAGCGAGTGCAGCGTCGGCGGCGCGAACCCGCTCATCCTGCGCAAAGCGCCGGCCGCGACCTTGCTCGCCGAGGCATTGTGCACGCGCATCGCGTGACTCACGTGATGCAGCCGCACGACCGCGTTCGGCTCGCCGACAGGCAGATCGACCAGTTTCGCCGTGACCATGTTGCCGAGCATGCCCGGCACGGTCTCGTCGTCCTCGTCTTCCCGCACGGCCAAGGGAACCAGCGCACGGAGCGTCGTCGACGAGGTGACGTTCCGGCCGCGCGACAACAGCCACGTACGCAACGCACCCGCGAGCGTGGCCAGGACGGCGTCGTTGACCGTGCAGTTGTGCTCGCTACGGATGGCCTTGAAGTCGTCCAGGCTGGTCCTCGCGACCGTGAACCGGCGCTGCGGCGAAATCCGGACGTTCAAGGGCCCGCTTGGCGCGGTGCTCGCCGTGCCGATCGCCGTGACCAGGCCGCCTGCCGTGTCCGCGATCCGCTTCACGAGGGTGCTGGAGAAGAGGTCGCCCGCGGCCGCGCGGGCGTTCTCGACCAGCTCCCGTGGCCGCTGGACGGCGTCCGTGATCGCGTCGAGCAGGAGTTTTGTGGACGTCGGCGGGCGCTGCGGGATCCACGCGCCGTCGCTGTGGTGCCCGACCTGCGGAGACGTGTCCAGGATGAGCTGGCCGATGTCGATCGTGCCGACCCCGTCGACGAGCGCCAGGTGGGTCTTGGTGACGATCGCGAACCGGCTCTGCGCCAGGCCTTCGACCAGGTACGTCTCCCACAACGGCCTGGTCGGGTCCAGCGGCCGGGACATCAGCCGCGCGACCAGGTCGTGCAGCTGGTCGTCGTTGCCCGGCCTGGGCAGGGCGGAGCGCCGCACGTGGTAGGTCAGGTCGAAGCCGGCGTCGTCGACCCAGACCGGCCTGGCCAGGTGACCCGGCACGGACTGGACCTTCTGGCGGTAACGCGGGATGAGGTCGAGCCGCTGCTCGATCATCCTGACCAGCTCGTCGTAGTCGAAGCCGCCGCGCGGGCGCCGGAACACGGCGACACCGCCGACGTGCATCGGCGTCGCCTGGTCCTCCAGGTAGATGAACGACGCGTCCACCGCGGACAGGCGATCAGACATAGCCCTGAGCTTAATTGCCTCGCCCGGCTCGGCGGGTTTGGTCGCCGAACCCCCATGTCGTCGCACGTGTGTACGCCATGGGATTCTGCCCGCATGGCTTCACCCAAGGACAGATTCGTCACTGTGTACGGCCGTAAGCCGGTGCTGGAGGCGCTCGGCGACGCGACGCTACAGGTGGACAAGGTCGTCCTTGCCGACACAGCACGCGGCCCCGCCGCGCGGGAGATTCTCGACGCCGCCTCCGCGCGCGGCGTCGAGGTGCAGCGCGCGTCGGCCCACCGCGTGAAGGTCCTCGCCGGAAACGGCAAGCAGGACCAGGGCGTGCTGGCCGACGTGGTCGCGCCGCGGATGAAGCTGCTGTCGGACGCGTTGTCCGGTCCCCGGCCTCCTCGGGGCGTGCTGGTGCTGGACGGCATCACGACGCCCGCGAACGTGGGCATGATCCTGCGTACCGCGACCGCCGCCGGGATGGGCGGGATCGTGGTGCCACGGCGTGGAGTCGCATCGATCGACCCCCTTGTCGTGAAGGCCTCCGCCGGCGTGGCTTTCCACGCTCCCGTACTGCGCTGCGCGACGGCCGCCGAAGCCGCCGAGTTGCTGCGCTCGTCCGGGTACCCGCTGTTCGCACTGGACGCGGGCGCGCCGACCTCGTTGTTCTCGGCTTCGCTTCCCCCGAAGGCGGCGTTCGTGCTCGGCAGCGAGACCGCAGGCGTGACGCCCGAGGTGCGCGAACACGTGACGTCGTGGCTGTCGATCCCGATGCGTGGTGGCGTCGAATCCCTGAACGTGGCGAGCGCGGCGGCTGTGTTGTGTTTCGAACACCTCCGCCGCGACCCGTCGTCGCATTGACTACCGGAACATGATGCGGAAGTACACGCAGCGCCACCTCTCCTCGTGCAGCTCGAACCGGCAGGCCATGGCGTGGGCTCGACGCTCCCGGACTCCGTGGCGGGCCGTCTCCACCAGGCCGCAGGCCTCGACCACCTCAGGTGCCGGTTGGCAGCTGTGGATCGAGGACAGCTGGTAACGGACTCCTACCGGTGGCGTGGTGCGCAGGCGGGTGATGGCCGCCTGGTACACCGGGTCGGCCACGAGAGCCCGCAGGTGCCCGAGCGGGCGGCGGCCGTCGAGGACTTCGAGGATCTTCGTGGCGATCAGCATGAACTGGCCGTTGTCGGGTGTGACCAGCGGTTGCACCACAGGTGGGGCGGGCGCGGGCCTGCGTACCGGGACCAGGACCTGGCCACGGATCGGCTCGTAGGTGCGCAGCGGTCGAAGGGTCGGTGTCGTCAAGGTTGTTCTCCCCCGTCGGATCGGTCGGCCAACAGAGGCCTGAGACCGTCCAATCCGGACAAGGTTCGCCCAACCGGGTGACATCGGGGGCGCGCCGACCAGCGCAGCAACCACTACACGCCATGACATTCAGGGCAGGGCCCACCCGACTAAGACTTCGCCTTCATTTCCCGGGTACAGACATGCCCCCGCCCATCCCGGGGGCCGGCCCCGCTTCCATTCTACTCGGGATAAGGCCTGGTCAAAGGGTTACTGGGCGGTTGTGGACAACCAGTTTCGCCGACGGTTCCCTCGTTACGGCGACCGGATTTTGCCGACGGTCCCCGGTTACAGCGACCGGATCTGCCGACCGTCCCCACTACGGCAACCGGACCTACCCACCGTCCCCACTACGGCAACCGGGCCTACCCACCGTCCCCACTACGGCAACCGGACCTACCCACCGTCCCCACTACGGCAACCGGGCCTACCCACCGTCCCCACTACGGCAACCGGGCCTACCCACCGTCCCCACTACGGCAATTGCATCCGCCGACCGTCCCTCATGACACCGACCGCATCTGCCGACGGCTCCCGCTACGACAACCGGACGGTCGCGGTCAACCCCGCTGGCCGCGGGCTTGGCAGGGACTTCGCGCGACCGGCAGCTTGGCTCAAGCGGCTCGGACCGGGTCGGACATGCCGCTGGGGGCGGCCCGAACGGCCGCCCCCAGCGGGGTCGAACAGTGTGCCTCAGCGGCGGGGGCCCTTGCGGCCCTTCTTGGCGTTGGCGCGGGCGGCTGCGCGGCGTTCGCGGCGGGTGCCGGACTGGCCGGTGCCGTCGTCGGCGGCTTCGGTGTGGGATTCCACGCCGCCGTCCTCGGACGGGCCGCTGTAGCTCAGGCGCTGCTGTCCGCCGCGCAGGGCGGGCGGGATCTGGGACTGCTCGGGCGCCGGGTCCTGCAGGCGGTGCCTGCCCTGCTGGCCGTTGCCGTTGCCGGGCTGCCGCTGTGCCTGCTGCGCGGCCTCGGCGGCCCGGGCGAACGCGGCGGGCACCTCGGCGGGCTGCTGGGGCTGCTGCGGCGGCGCCTCCGCCTCGATGCGGACGGTGAACAGGTGCTGGACCGTCTCTTCCTTCAGGCCGTCGAGCATCGACTGGAACATGTCGTAGCCCTCCCGCTGGTACTCGATCAGCGGGTCGCGCTGCGCCATCGCGCGCAGGCCGATGCCTTCCTTCAGGTAGTCCATCTCGTAGAGGTGCTCACGCCACTTGCGGTCGAGCACGGACAGCAGGATCCGCCGTTCGAGGTCCCGCATGGTGCCCTCGCCGAACTGGCCGTCGATCTCCGCCTCACGCGCGTGGTAAGCGCGCATGATGTCCTCGCCCACCACCTGCTTCAGGTGCTCGGCGTCGAGGTCCGCATCGTCGTCCTCGGCGATCTCCTCCCAGGTCACCTTGACCGGGTAGAGCTGCTTGAACGCGGCCCACAGGCGCTTGTGGTCCCAGTCTTCCGCGTAGCCGTCGGCGGTCTCCTGGTCGATGTAGTCCGAGATGACGTCGTGCATCATCCGCTCGACCTCCGGGCGGACGTCGTCGCCCTCGAGGATCTTGCGGCGCTCGGCGTAGATCACCTTGCGCTGCTCGTTCATCACGTCGTCGTACTTCAGGACGTTCTTGCGGATCTCGAAGTTCTGCTGCTCGACCTGGGTCTGCGCGCTCTTGATCGCGCGGGTCACCATCTTGGCCTCGATCGGCAGGTCGTCGGGCACGCGCAGCGTCGTCATCACGCGCTCGACCATCGCGGCGTTGAACCGCCGCATCAGCTCGTCGCCGAGCGACAGGTAGAACCGCGACTCACCCGGGTCGCCCTGACGGCCGGAACGACCGCGCAGCTGGTTGTCGATACGCCGTGACTCGTGCCGTTCCGTACCGAGCACGTACAGGCCGCCGAGTTCCGCGATCTCCTTGCGGGACGCGCTGGCGGTCTCGTACGCCTCGGCGTACGTGGCGTCGTACACCTTCTGGTCGAACATCGACCCGCGGACGGCCTCGAACTGCTTCTCGTAGATCGAGCTGTGCACGACGTCGTACACCGCGGCGCTGACGGCCTCTTCCAGCTTGGCCTCACGCTTCGCCTCGTCGACGCCACGGTCGCGCTTCGACGAACGCTCCGTCTGCTTCTTCACCACGTCCAGCGCCTCGTCGGCGGCCTTGTCGGCCAGGCCGTCGGTCGGCAGGTCGCGGTGCTGGCGCAGCACCCGCTCCACGCCGCCGCGGACCTTCTCGGTCAGCTGGTCGAACGCGGTGTCGCGGCGCTTGAAGTAGATCTCCTCGACCTTGCCACCGCCGCCGACCCTGGCGGCCAGCGCCTTCTGCTCGGCCACCTGGTCGGTCGCGTTCAGCACCTCACGCAGCACCTTGCCGAGGTTGCCCAGCGCCTCCTCCTGCGCGGCGGTCGCGATGGGCTTGGTGTCACGCTCAGCCGCCGAGCGGGCCTTCTCCTCGGCGCGCTCGGTCGCGATGCGGTGCGCCTGCACGTGCGCCGGGTCACCGGCGAGGTCGCCTTCGCGCTCCTCCTCCGGCACGTCCTCGTCGTGCTCGACGTGGATCTCGCCGCCACCGAGCACGATGTCGGTACCACGACCGGCCATGTTGGTCGCGATCGTGACCGCGCCCTTCTGACCGGCCTGGGCGATGATCGCGGCCTCACGCCGGTGGTTCTTGGCGTTCAGGACCTCGTGCGGGATGCCCATCTTGAGCAGCAGCTTGGACAGGTACTCCGAGCGCTCCACGCTCGTGGTACCGACCAGCACCGGCTGGCCCTTCTCGTGCCGCTCGGCGATGTCCTCGGCGACCGCCTCGAACTTGGCCTGCTCGGTCTTGTAGATCAGGTCCGGGTGGTCCTTGCGGACGTTCGGCTTGTTCGGCGGGATCGGCACCACCGGCAGCTTGTACGTCTGGTGCAGCTCGGCCGCCTCGGTCTGGGCGGTACCGGTCATGCCGGCGAGCTTCTCGTAGAGCCGGAAGTAGTTCTGCAGGGTGATCGTGGCCAGCGTCTGGTTCTCGGCCTTGATCTCCACCCGCTCCTTGGCCTCGATGGCCTGGTGCATGCCCTCGTTGTAGCGACGGCCGGCCAGCACACGGCCGGTGAACTCGTCGACGATGAGGACCTCGCCGTTGCGGACGATGTAGTCCTTGTCGCGCTTGAACAGCTCCTTGGCCTTCAGCGCGTTGTTGAGGTACCCGACCAGCGGCGTGTTCGCCGACTCGTACAGGTTCTCGATGCCCAGCTGGTCCTCGACCAGCGCGACGCCCGCCTCGGTCACGCCGACCGTGCGCTTGCGCTCGTCGACCTCGTAGTGGATGTCGCGGCGCATGAGCGGCGCCATCCGGGCGAACTCCTGGTACCAGCGGGACGACTGGTCGGCCGGGCCGGAGATGATCAGCGGCGTGCGGGCCTCGTCGATCAGGATCGAGTCGACCTCGTCGACGATGGCGTAGAAGTGCTCGCGCTGGACGCACTCGTCGAGCGACCACGCCATGTTGTCACGCAGGTAGTCGAAGCCGAACTCGTTGTTCGTGCCGTACGTGATGTCGGCCTGGTAGGCCTCACGGCGCTGCTCGGGGGTCTTCTCCGACAGGATGGTGCCCACGGTCAGACCGAGGAACCGGTGCACCCGGCCCATCCACTCCGCGTCACGTTCGACCAGGTAGTCGTTCACGGTGACGACGTGCACGCCCCGGCCGGCGATCGCGTTGAGGTACGCGGGCAGCACACAGGTCAGGGTCTTGCCCTCACCGGTCTTCATCTCGGCGACCATGCCCAGGTGCAGGGCGGCGCCACCCATGATCTGGACGTCGTAGTGCCGCTGGTTGAGCACCCGCTTCGCGGCCTCCCTGGCCACGGCGAACGCCTCGGGCAGCAGGTCGTCGAGGTCCTCGCCCTCCTGGTGGCGGCTCTTGAACTCGGCGGTTTTGGCACGCAGCTCGTCATCGGTCAGATGGACGACGTCCTCTTCGAGGGCGTTGATGTGGTCCTTGATGTTGCGCAAGCGCTTGAGCGTCTTACCTTCGCCCGCACGGAGTATCCGAGCCAGCACCATGTTGCCCTGACCTCATAACCTGATCGACTGTGCGCCCGCCGACGAGGGCACCTCACCCCCATCGTAGGGAACGGGCATAACACGGTGCACGGCCGTGCGTCGCTCTCGACCGTGCTCCTCATGAAAGAACGCTCCAGAAGCCTCAAGGTTCCCGGACGGCGCGATCTCCCGGTAGCAAGAACGCCCCGGGAGCGCGATGGCGTCCCGGGGCGTCCTCCTTTCTGGCGAGGCTCTAGGACATTCTGATGACGCCGTAGTCGAAGCCCTTGCGGCGGTAGACCACGCTCGGCCGGCCCGCGTCGACGTCGAAGAAGAGGTAGAAGTCGTGTCCGACCAGCTCCATCTGGTAGAGAGCCTGGTCGACGCTCATCGGTGTGGCGGGGTGCTCCTTCTCCCGCACGATGCGCCCTGGCCTGGGTTCCTCCAGGCCGTCGTCCCAACGCTGCTCGGGTACGACACCTTCGTACTCCGGCGCTTCCAGCAGCGCGGTCTGCGCGGCACGCTGGCTGTTGGTCATGTTGCGCGCGCGCAGTTCCGGCGCAGCGTCAACGGAGCCGATCGCTGGCGAGGCAGTCGCCTCCGCCACTGAGGCCGGGCTACGTCGCCCGTGGTGCACACGCCTGCGGTCATGCAGTCTGCGCAGCCGGTTCTCGAGCTTGTTCACCGCGGAGTCGAGCGCCGCGTAGAAGTCGCCGGCGCAGGCCTCGGAACGGACCACCGGCCCGCGGACCTTGGCGGTGATCTCCACCCGCTGGCAGTTCTTCAGCTGCCTGCGGTTGGGCTCGTGGAACAACTCAACATCGAAGCGGATGACCTTCTTGTCGTACCGCTCCAGCCGGGCGAGCTTGTCCGTCACGTGCACCCGGTAATGATCGGGCACTTCGACGTTGCGCCCCTTAACGACGATGTCCATACACGACCTCCTCGCTGTTTCTGCGAGCCATCTGATCGGCGAAAACATGGCGTCCGGGGTCCTGCCGAGCTGAACCGTTGCCTCTGTGAGGCTCAGCTCCCCGCCGGCGCCAGGGTCATGGGCTGATCGCCTCCTCCCTCATGCCGGGGCTGATAGCGCTGCACGTTAGCCCGGGTTGCGGTTCAGCAACAGTCCCCACGGCGGGCGAACTCGCCCTGCGACGGAGAGTGACGCTGAGCACAGGAAAAGGTCCGCCTCGATACCCGAGTGACGGCGGCGAGTCCACACGACGCGGGCGGTTTTCACCCTTGTGGAGGAAGGATCGGCCCAGCACAGTCGCTGTCCGGGTCGGCTCGGACAGGTCCCGTCGTCCCACCGACGGGCCCACCGGCCGTTCATCCCGGCTTTCCATACCGTTTCAACGGACGAAAACGGATCTTGGTTCCCGGCGAACATTCACCCGTGTGGGGGTATGCAGACGATCTAGGTTGCCGTCAACGCCAACACGGCCACCACCCGGGCGCCTGCCTGCGACAACGCGGAACAGCAAGCGGCGGCGGTGGCCCCGGTGGTGATCACGTCATCGACGAGGATCACGCTGGCCCCGGTCGGCTCGCAGCTCACCCTGCCGCTGAGGTTCTCGGCGCGGGCATCGGCATCGAGCCCGACGGAGTCCCTGGCCCCGCGATCGAGCCTGAGGATCGGGCGGACGGTCGCGTCGGCATACCCCGCTATCAGAGCCATGTGGTCATAGCCGCGCTTGCGGACGGCTCTGCGCCGGGACGGCACCGGAACCAGATCGGCTTCGGGCAGCCTGGGCAGGGCTTCGGTGAGCAGCCGCCCGAAGCAAGGCGCGAGCTCACGGCGGCCGCGCTCCTTGTAGGCGATCACGGCTTTCCGGGCCGAGCCGGCGTATTCGGTGAGCGCATACATCGGCGGCCCGTGTCCGGCGCGGTGGACCGGTGTGAAACCGGACATGTCCGCCCGGCATTTCCGGCAGAGGGCATCGCCAGGTACACCGCAACCCGCACAGCAGGACGGCACCAGCAATTCCATCAACGCCCGAAGCACACCAGGACAATGACACGCCCCACCGACAGTCCGACGCGCCCTGAAAGACCTCGTGAGTGTTTATCAGGGTTAGAACACGGATAAACACTCACGAGGGGTTGGTGGGGGCTGTCAGCCTGGGTAGAAGGGGCGGGCGTTCGGTCCCTGGCTCTGGCTCAGGGGATGTGGCAGCCACACCTGGCCGATGTCGGTCGCCGTCCACATGCCCACGGCGTCCGTCACCACGTTCTGACGGCTTGGAGCGGCCGTGATGGACGTCAGCGGCAACGTCAGGTTGGCCTGGTTGTAGCGCTGTGCCTCGATGCCGTCGATCGGGACCTGCCACACCGGGCCGGTCGGCGTGTTCGTCGCCACGACGACACGGCTGGAGTCCAGCCAGTCCACGCCGACCACGTTGGAGATCGACGGCAGCAGCGGCTTCGGTTCGGCGATGACGACACTGGTGTTGCCCTGCGAACGCACCACGGCGCCGACGTAGAGCTTGCCGCCGGCGACGATGGCCACTCGCACACCGTCACGGGACAGGCGCAGATCGGTGATCTTGCCGTAGGGATCGATCTCCGACTGGTTCACAGGGAGGGTCAGCCACGGGCCTTCACGGCTGCGCACCACGCGGTTGATCGTGCCGTCGGCCACCACCCAGACCTCGTTGCCGACCTCGTTCGAGGCCGCCGCGTACTGCCAGGTCGGACGGGTCATCTCCTTGCCCACCACCGGGGTCTGGCGCAGGCCCTCGCCCATGCCGCCGATGCGCAATGCCAGATCGTTGTTGGCTAGACGCTCGACCACCGCCAGTTGCGAGCCGTCGACGGACTGGGCCGCGCTTTCCACTTTGTACGTGCCGTCGCCCGCCGGATTGTTGATCGGTTTGCCGTCGCGCAGGTCCTTCACCTGGCCGCCGACCACCATCAGCCCGTTCAGCTGGGCCTTCGGCGTCGTCTGATCGCTGTCGGACTGGATGTCCCGGATCTTCCAGTCCGGTTGGTCCGGTACCAGCGGCAGGCCCTCGACCTGCAGGCGCACCGTCGTCGCGGACACGTCCTGGAGGGACAGCACGATCTGGGTCGCGATCGCGCGTTTCTCCTCCGCGGTCAGGTTGCCGAGCTGCCCCAGGTTCACGACTGTCGCGCCGTCACGGGACGGCGTCACGTTCGTTCGCTGCACGGCCGTCGGGGGAAGCGCGCTGCGCACCGCGCCCTGCAGTCCTGTCGCTGGGCCTTGCAGGAGCAGACCGATGATCTCGCTGGCCGAGGCCAGCGGTGTGCCGGGCAGGTAGCGCAGGTCCGGGATCGGGATCTCGCGGGAGGTGTTGTCGTAGAAGTACAGCTTCACCGGGCGGTAGTGGTTGGTGAACTCCGAGATGGGGATCAGCACGCCGTTGTTCGGCGTCTCGCTGATCCGCCACTGGCCGTCGGGCTGCCTGACCAGTTTCACCGTGCTGTTGCTGTTCTGCTGCGAGACGTCCGCACGGAACGACTTGTGCGGGTCCAGCCTGCCCTTCGGGGTGCTCTTGACCTCCACGCGCTGGACGACGTTCGGATCCTCGCCTGCCTCCAGCGGCAGGGGCACGGTGCTGAAGTTGTCCTCGATGATGGTCGGCTGGTTGTCCGGCCGCCACAACCGTTTGGCCTCTTCGGTCAGGTACGCCTCGGCCACCGCGGTGTCCCCGCTGGCCTCGATGAACCGGCGGACCACGGTGATCGCGTCGGCGTCCTTGGCGGGCAGCTCGACCTTCTGCTGCGGCCGTGCCACGGAGTCCTGGATCACCTGCGCGTTGGTCTGCTCAGGGATGTTGGCGCAGGACGCCACCAGCAACAGGCAGCCCAGCGCCGCGGTCAGTCGGCGGATCACCGGACCTCCTCGAGTGGCGCGGCGGGCACGTCGTCCTCCGGCCGCAACGGCAGCGGGCTCTCGCCCAGTTCGACGTCCTGCTGACGGGGCAGCAACAACCGGAAGTTCGCACCGAGCCCCGGTTCACCCCACGCTTCCAGCCGGCCGCCGTGCAGCCGTGCGTCCTCGACGCTGATCGCCAGGCCGAGACCGGTGCCGCCGGTGTGCCGGTTACGCGACGGGTCAGCACGCCAGAACCGGTTGAACACGAGGTCGGCCTCACCGGGCCGCAGTCCGACGCCGTAGTCCCGCACGGTCACCGCGAGCGTGGTGTCGTCGAACGCCAGCCGGAGCCGCACGGGGTGGCCTTCGCCGTGGTCCACGGCGTTGGCCAGCAGGTTCCGCAGGATTCGTTCGATCCGGCGGGCGTCGACCTCGGCGGTCGCGGGCGCGGCGGGCAGTTCGAGCTCGATCCGGCTGCCCGCGTTCTCCGCGACCACCCGCACCGAGTCCAGGGCACGCTGGGCGATCGCGCGCACGTCGGTGATCTCGGCGACCAGTTCCTCCACGCCCGCGTCCAGCCGGGAGATCTCCAGCAGGTCGCCGAGCAGGGACTCGAACCGGTCCAGCTCGTCCACCAGCAGCTCGGTCGAACGCGCCAGGCCGGCCGGGAACTGCGCACGGGAGGCGTGCAGCACGTCCGCGGCCATCCGGACGGTCGTCAACGGGGTGCGCAGCTCGTGCGAGACGTCGGAGGTGAACCGGCGCTGCAACTGGCCGAACTCCTCCAGCTGCCGGATCTGGTACTTGATGCTCTCGGCCATCTGGTTGTACGACTCGGCCAGCTTGGCCACGTCGTCCTCACCGACAACGGCCATGCGTTCGTCCAGCTCACCGGCGGCGAACCGTTCCGCGGCCTCGGCCGCGCGCCGCACCGGCCGGACGACCTGCCTGGTCACCAGGTTGGCGATGCCCGCGAGCAGGATGAGCAGCACGAGACCGCCGACGATCAGCGTGCTCTGCACGACGCCGATCGTGTTCTGCTCGCTGGTCAGCGGGAACAGCAGGTACAGCTGCAACGGCCGGTTCGCGCTGGTCACCGGGGCGCCGACGAACAGGAACGTGGTGCGCGCGCCGGCCCGCTCGACCGTGGCGATCTGGCGGGCGACCTGCCCGTTCTGCACGTACGCGCGCAGTGACTCCGGCACGTCGGAGTAGTTGCTGCCTGCCTGGATGCTGTCCGGCACGTCGCGGCCGTCGTAGGCGATGATCGGGTCGAACGCGCCTGCCACCGTGTCGGCGCCTTCTTCGTCGGCCGACGAGCTGGACAGCTTGTTCACCGCGCCGCTGAGCCGTTCCCGGAAGCCGTCGGACAGCACGTTCACGCCGACCAGCTCGCGGTTGGCGATGACGACGGCGCTGTGCGTCTCGGCGATCGCGGCTTCCTGCTTGCTGGTCAGCAACCGGTCGGTGATCTGGTTCTGCAGCACCATGCCCAGCACGAACACCACAGCCGACGACAGCGCGAGCGTGCTCACCACGACCCGGACCTGCAGCGAACGCCGCCACAGCTCACCGAACGCGCGAGCCCGCTCGCGGCCGAACGCCACCGCGCGGCCCAGCTGCCGGATCACCAACCGGCTGGACCGCGCGAAGAAACGCCTCATGGGCCCAGTATCACGGAGGCCCGGCCTTGTATCCCACACCCCTGACCGTCAGCACGACCTCGGGGTGCTCCGGGTCCTTCTCGACCTTCGAGCGCAACCGCTGGACGTGCACGTTCACCAGCCTGGTGTCCGCGGCGTGCCGGTAGCCCCACACCTGCTCGAGCAGCACCTCGCGGGTGAACACCTGGCGCGGCTTGCGGGCCAGCGCCACCAGCAGGTCGAACTCCAGCGGGGTCAGCTGGATCGCCTTGCCCTCGCGGGTGACCTCGTGGCCGGGTACGTCGATGGTCAGGTCGCCGATCGCCAGGACCTCGGCGGGCTCGGACTCCGTGCGGCGCATCCGCGCCCGGACCCTGGCCACCAGCTCCTTGGGCTTGAACGGCTTGACCACGTAGTCGTCCGCGCCCGACTCGAGGCCGAGCACGATGTCGACGGTGTCGCTCTTGGCGGTCAGCATGACGATCGGGACACCCGACTCGGCTCTGATCGCCTTGCAGACGTCGATGCCGTTCATGCCGGGCAGCATCAGGTCGAGCAGCACCAGGTCGGGCTTGAGCTCGCGCAGCGCGGGGAGCGCGCGGGAGCCGTCGGCCACGACCGCGGTGTCGAACCCTTCACCGCGGAGCACGATCGTCAGCATCTCGGCGAGGGCCGGGTCGTCGTCCACAACCAGCACGCGTGCCTTCATGCCCCCCATCGTCGCACTATCGCCGGCGGAGGCGTGCGCAACCCGCTGATCTTGCCGCTGTATCACCCGTTCACTCCATTCGATCGCTTCGCTGCGCTCGCGGGCCTGGTCGATGGAGTCCTATCCGTATCAGCCGGCGTGTGCGTTACGCGTCAGCCAGCAGGGTGCTGGTCAGCCGGTCGAAATCCTGGTCGGTGCTGCCGTCGAGCACCTGCCACGGCGCCAGCCAGCCGATTCGGGCCAGTCCGTCGTAGACGGCGGCGCACCGAGCCTGTAGCCCGCCGTCCTTTTCGTACGTGTCCCGCGCGCGGTCACGGGTCTCGGCACGGGTCGCCGCGAGGTCGACGGGGACGCGCAGCAGCAGCTGACGGTCCGGGACGGGCAGTCTGAAGCGCTCCACCTCCAGCTGGCGGATCCACTCGACGATCTCGCCGTGCTCGTCCTGGTGCAGCCGTGCCGCCTGGTAGGCCGCGTTCGAGGCGATGTAGCGGTCGACCAGCACGACGTCGAAGTCGTCGAGGTCACGCAGCAGCGCGTCACGTGCGCCGTGACGGTCCAGTGCGAAGAGAACGGCCATGCCGTGGACGGAGTCGGCGACGTCGCCGAGACGACCGTGCAAGGCGTCGCTGACGAGGTCCGCGTGCACGCTCTCGCCGTAGCGCGGGAACGCGTGCTGCGCGACTTTGGCGCCACGGCGTTGGAACGCCTCGGTGAGCGCGGCGCCCAGGGTGCGCTTCCCTGACCCGTCCAGACCTTCGATGACCACAAGTCGACCCACGGAGTAACCCTAGCCGCGGGCAGCACACGGCACGGCACCTGGGCGTTGCGCGTCTACGGCATACGGCCGCGCCTGCCCCGGCCAGTCCTTTGAGGACAGCTGGTTCCCCTGGGGTCAGAGGCGAAGCCGAAGGAAGGCGCGTTGTCCGAATCGGACACACTGACATGCGCTCGTGTACGCCGGAGCTGTCACGCTTTCCGTTGCCCTGTCGGCAATCGACGCCTCAGCCTGGCTGGCGGCGTGCCAGCAGCACGCCACCGGCGCCGATGACCAGCCCGCCCATTGCCACCAGAAGCAGCAGCAGTTCCCGCGCGGCAGGCGTGGGCTCGGCGCTCGCCTCGCGTTCACCCCTGGCGATCACCTTGGCCACCGGCGCCGGTTCGGCCACGGCCGGTTCGGCCGTGCCCAGGGCGAGACCGACACCGAGGATCGCGGTCGCGGGCAGACGCCGCGTGAGCCTGAGTGCCGGCATGGGCTTGGGTTCCCTTCTCGCCCGCAAGGTGCCGGGCCGGTGCCCGGCCCGGTCGCAGAGGAGGCCGGGACGAACGGTGGCACGGCGTTGTGCCAACACAGTGCGATCACCTGATCCCGGAGGGCAACCCCTGCTGGCGCACAAGGGGATCGTTCGCACCTACCTCACGTTCCCACGAGGAACTACTGTGAACGTTCACGGTTCGTTCACACCTCGTGAACGGGGGGATGGGAGAAAGGGTGGACAACGGGCCATTGCCTGAGCGGCTCGGTGACGCACTGCGTTACGGGCCTTTCCACCGTGCGTTGCGGGAGGCGATCGAGTGCCGTGGGCTGTCGCTGACCCGGATCACCGCCCACCTGGAACGGCTGGGCGTGAAGATCGGCCAGTCGACGCTGAGCTACTGGCAACGCGGCCTGCGCCACCCCGAGGTGCCCAGATCCATCGACACGGTCCGCGCGCTGGAAACCGTGTTACGGCTGCCGTCGGACTCGTTGGTCGTCCTGATCGGACCGCGCCAGCGCACCGGCAAGGGCGACGAGGTCGTCCCGAAGTTCACCGAGGTGAGCCGGGTCTGGCAGGACGCGCCCGCGCTGCTGGCCGAGTTCGACGCGGCGCCGGAGACACGGACCAATGCGGACCTGCGGATCGACGCGGTGCACGACCACGTCCAACTCGGACCGCACCGCGAGCAGCGTTCCCAGACGACCCGGTTCGTGGTGACGGCCGCGCGTTCCGGCCCGGACCGCTACTTCGCCACGCACGGCGGCGACGAGGGCTGTCTGATCGAACGGGCCGAGATCACCACGGCGGAGGGCTGCCGGCTGGGCCGGGTGCGCCGGCTGGCCGCGTCCGGCGTGATGGCGATGGAGTTCCTGTTCGACCGCAGGCTGGCCGAAGGCGAGACACACGTCTTCTGCTTCACGATCACCGACGGCTCGGGCGGTCCCTCGCCCGGGCTTGAGCGCACGTTCCTCCGCGGCGTCGGGACGTATCTCGTACAGCACGCCTTCCACCGCAAGGCGATGCCCGCACGGGTGACCCGGCAGTTCCGGGCTCGGGTCGGCGCCGAACCGGTGGGCTCGGAGGGCCTCGTGGTCGGGCTCGGCAGGGTGACCAGCGGCTATTTCACCAATCTCCCGGCCGGCCTCGCGGAAGTCCTGATCGAGTGGCCCTGAGCGACCGTCGTGAGTGGTCCGTCCGGCCGGCGCCGGACGGACCACTGACGAGGTCAGTAGCGGTAGTGATCGGGCTTGAACGGGCCTTCGACGTCGACGTCGATGTACTCGGCCTGCTCCTTGGTCAGCTTGGTGAGCTCACCACCGAGGGCCTCGACGTGGATGCGCGCGACGTACTCGTCGAGCTTCTTGGGCAGCCGGTAGACCTCTTTGTCGTACTCCTCGTTCTTGGTGAACAGCTCGATCTGGGCGATCACCTGGTTGGAGAACGAGTTCGACATCACGAACGACGGGTGCCCGGTCGCGTTGCCCAGGTTGAGCAACCGGCCCTCGGACAGCACGATGATCGACCGGCCGGACGGGAACACCCACTCGTCCACCTGCGGCTTGATGGTGATCCGCCGCACACCCGGGTACCTGGCCAGGCCCGCCATGTCCAGCTCGTTGTCGAAGTGCCCGATGTTGCCCAGGATCGCCTGGTGCTTCATCTGCGACATGTGCTCGGCGGTCACCACGTCCTTGTTGCCCGTGGTGGTGATCACGATGTCCGCCTCACCGATCACCGACTCCAGCCGGCGCACCGCGTACCCGTCCATCGCGGCCTGCAACGCGCAGATCGGGTCGATCTCGGTGACGATCACCCGCGCACCCTGACCCCGCAGCGACTCCGCCGCGCCCTTACCGACGTCGCCATACCCGCACACCACGGCGACCTTGCCACCGATCAGCACGTCCGTGCCCCGGTTGATCCCGTCGATCAGCGAGTGCCGGATGCCGTAGCGGTTGTCGAACTTCGACTTGGTCACCGAGTCGTTGACGTTGATCGCCGGGAACAACAGCTCACCCGCCGCCGCCAGCTGGTACAGCCGCAGCACACCGGTGGTGGTCTCCTCGGTCACGCCCTTGATCTCGTTCGCGATCTGGGTCCACTTGGTCGGGTCGGCCGACAAGGAGGCGCGCAGCGTCTCCAGGATGACCTTCCACTCCTCCGGGTCGTCCTCCTCGGCGGCGGGAACCACACCCGCGGCCTCGTACGCCTTACCCTTGTGGACCAGCAACGTCGCGTCGCCGCCGTCGTCCAGCAGCATGTTCGGCGACTTGCCCTCGGGCCAGGTCAGCATCTGCTCGGTGCACCACCAGTACTCCGGCAGCGTCTCGCCCTTCCAGGCGTACACCGGCACGCCCTTCGGCGCCTCCGGCGTACCGTGCGGCCCGACCACCACCGCCGCCGCGGCGTGGTCCTGGGTGGAGAAGATGTTGCACGACGCCCACCGCACCTCCGCACCCAGCGCGACCAGCGTCTCGATCAGCACAGCGGTCTGCACCGTCATATGCAGCGAGCCGGAGATCCGGGCCCCGCGCAACGGGTAGACCTCGGCGTACTCACGACGCAGTGCCATCAGGCCCGGCATCTCGTGCTCGGCCAGGCGGATCTCCTTACGACCGAACTCGGCCAGCGACAGATCGGCCACCGCGAAGTCGATGTCGCCGATCTTTCCGGCGTACCGGGCTCCGGTCACGTTCCGCGTGTCTTCAGCGGTCATCGCCCTATTCCCTCCAAACTCGTCAAGCCGAACAGTACCGCCGCGGCCTCGGCGGAGCCTCGACACTCAACGGAGTCACCTTGTTGATGCCTGGATCCGACACACGCGTCGTCGAACTGCGCGTGCACGGGATCATGGGCACGACGGCGGAATCCCTGGTCGGAGCGGTCGCGGCGGTCGACGTGGCCGGCGACGGCGTCGGCCGGATCGTGCGGCCGGCCGACCGGTTGCGCCGGCCAGGTCCCGGTCCGTTGCTGCAAACGAGTGACCGTGCGGTGCCGCGGACCATCGAGGGTTACCTCTGGAGTGGGATGACGTCCGGGGGCGTGAGCAAGTCCACCTGGGCGCTGATGTTCCCGTTCACGCTGACCAACCTGGCGCACTGGATGCTGCCGCCGGTCCCGCACGACAACCCGGTCGCGGCCGCGTTGGGCCTGGTCGGCCGGTCACTGCTGCGTCTGGCGGCATTGCTGCTGACTGTGCTCTTCGTCACTCAGGTAGCTGTGGTGAGCCTGGACCTGGTGGCGGCGCAATGCCTCGCTCCCGGTGCCGCGTGCATGGCCGGGCTCGTCCCGGACTGGCTGCGTGAGCTGCGCGGATTCCGTCCGATCGTAGGGCTGCTGCCCGCGATGCTCGTCGTGCTGTTGCTCGCCCGGGTGTCGACGGTGACGTGGACGGTGAACGCGCCGCCCTTGCCGAGTCCGGTGCCGGGCAACCGGCCGCGCCGGATGCCCGGGGCCAGCCTGGTCGCCGACCCGGACACCCCCACCTTGCGCGCGCTGCACACCGTGGCGGGGCTGTCGGTGTTGGCGTTGCTTCCGTCTGGCGGCCCGTTCACCACGTCCCCCGTCGTGACATCGCAATGGCTCGTCGGTCTGTCGTTGCTCGTGCTCGCCGCGTTGGGCGTGCTCTTGCTGGACGATCCAACCGGCTCGGCTCCGCACCGGGCGGGCCGTTGGTTGCGGATGGCGTTGGGGCTCGTGACGCGACGCGTGCTCTTGTTCATCAGCATCGTGCTCGTGATCAGCACGGTCATCGCACAGGACCCTCTGCCCACGCAGCTCACCGGCACGGACATCACCATCGAGGGCACCACTGTCGCACTCCTGGCGGTGTGCGCACTGTTCGCGCTGGTGCTGATCCCGGCCGCCTTGATCGCACGCCGCGAGTTCTGGGCGGACCAACCGCGCGAGCTGCGGCCGTGGGCAGGCGGCTGGATGTCGCCGATCGTGCTGGCGGTCGCCGCGTTGCTGGGTGGCGGGTTCGGCGCCGGTGTCGCCATCGCCGTCCGGAAAGTGTTGGGCAGCACCGGGCTGGACCTGCCTGACGGCTACGAGCCGGTCACCCTGCTGTGGGGTGTCTCGGCGGCGTTCGCGCTGGTGATCGGCCTGCTGCTGGGCACGATCACCGGTGTGCACAGGTGGCGCAACGACCGGCGCGGAGAACAGCCGCCGGAAAGCGGACTGCTGCACGCGGACTCGCCGCCCGCGGAACAGGCGACGGCGACGCGTGCCTGGCGTAACGGGCGCTTCCAGCGCAACCACTTGCACCACGTGCTGATCGCTTGCGGGGCGGCGCTGAGCGCGGGCGCGGGCGTCGCGGTCTGGATGCGGCTACGGGACTTCGGACCGCCGGAGTGGATGGGCCCGTTCTCCGGGATCGGCGTCTTCACCCTCGGTTTCCTTGCCGCCGCGCTGATGCGCGCGGTGTACCAGGCCGTCCGACGGCCGGATCTGGCTCGTACGTTGGGAGTTCTGGCGGACCTCGCGTGCTTCTGGCCCCGGGAGTCGCATCCCGTCGTGCCGCCCTGTTACGCCCTCAAGGTCATTCCCGAGCTGACCCAGCGGGCGTGCGAACACCTCCAGGACCGCAGCACTCGGGTCGTGATCACCGGCCACAGCCACGGCAGTCTGATCGCCGTTGTCGCCGTGTCCCGGTTGATGGAGACGCTGCCGCCCGAGGACCGTGAGCGCGTGGGACTCGTGACGGCCGGATCTCCTTTGCAGTGGGCGTATCCGCGTGCTTTCCCCAGCGTCGTGCCGCACAGGGCGTTGGCGGAGTTGCACGGCGAGCTCGACGGGCGCTGGCGTGCGTTGTGCCGTGGCACTGATCCGCTGGGCGGCGCCGTGACCACGTGGCGCCGTCAGGTGTACGACTCGAAGATGATCGGCATGGGGTTCCGGCCGGACGGCAGTTCCGGCCCGTTGCCCCCGGCCCGGGCCACCGAGTCGGGCGCGCTCGTGCTCGGCAGTGACCACTGGCTGCCCGATCCGCAGCTCCAGCCGGTGCCCGGACTGCGTTGGTCGCCAGGCGTACGACGGCACAGCGACTACTACGCGGACCCCGAGTGGGATCAGGCCGTCGCGATCGCCGCGGGCCTCATGTAGGTTTGCGGGCCCACGCGGTGAGCAGCCCCATGCCGAGGTCGCTGAAACCGGGCTGCCGCATGGCTTGCACGGCCGCCTCGAAGGTCGGTTCGTCAACCAGGCCGTCGGCCAGGACGCGGTCCCTGAGGTGGTGGAAGTTGAGCTGGAAGAACTGGCCCGCGGCGGACGTGCCGGTGATCGGCGGCTGGTACATCTCCACCCCGATGTCCACGAAACCCGCCTGGCGCAACAATTCCGGGTAACGCAGGCCCCACTGCCCGTCCGTGCCGATCGTCTTTTCCAGGCTGTACCAGTGCTTTTCCATCAGCTGCCGGAACGGGCTGTCCGGCGGGCCGGTCATCGTGGGCGCCGCGATCGCCTCACCGAGCACAAGCCAGCCGCCGGGTGCGACGAAATCGGCCAGGCGGTGGAACACCTCGACGCGGTTACGCAGGTGCATCAGGACCAGGCGGCTGTGCACGAGGTCGAACGTGCCGAGCGCCTGCTCCTCGGTGATGTCCGCCTCGACGACGCGCACGGTCGGGAACACCTTGTGCAGGTCGGCCAGCAGCCGGGTGTCCCGGTCGAGGGCGACGACCTCGGCGCACACCTCGGCCAGCCAGCCGGAGATCCGGCCGAGCCCGGCGCCGACGTCCAGGCACCGCATCTCCGGGCGGACCACCTGGACGAGCCGGGCCCGGGTGGCCGGATCGAACATCCGGGACAACGCGTCGAGCCGCCTGGCTTCGAGGTCGTGATCCGCCCCGAACACCGTCTCGCCGTACAATTCGGTCACAGCAGACGAAGCTACCGATCGTCCTGAAGCGTGGTCAACAACGTACGAGCGGCCTTGACCTGGCCGTCTTCGGCGAGCAGGCCAGCGGGCGCGAGCACGTAGTCCCGGTCGACCACGATCCGCGCCGCTTTGATGGCGGGTTTCAGCACCGGATCGTTCCTGAGCGCCTCGACGACGTCACCGATGTCGTCGGCGTGCCGGAAAACGCCGCCGGACAACACAAGCAGGCCCGCTCCACGCGGACCGAGCTTGCCTTCCACCAACCGCAGGTGCCTGCGGACGGCGATGATCGCGGCCAGCCCGGCCAGCTTCAGGTCTACTGTGGACTCCTCGGGCGTCTCCGGGATGAACCCGACCTGCTTCGCCCGCCGTTCCGCGGGCTCCGCGAGGCCCGTCGCCGTCAGGCGTTCCGCGGCCGCCTCGGCGACGATCCCCGGCGCGGACCACCGCATCCCGATGTCGCCCTCGACCGTCCGCCGGTCCTGCGGCAGGCCGACGGCCCGCTCCTGTTCGTCCTGAATGGACACCGCGGAGTAGACGTCCGTGGTGGCGCCGCCGACGTCCACGACGAGAACCGCGTCCTCACTGGCCAACTGGGACACGCCGGTGAGCACCGCGTCCGGCGTGACCGCCCGGACCAACCGCCGGAACCGCGCTCCACGGGACAGGCCTTTGCCGCCGATCACGTGGTTCAGGAACACCTGCCGGATCGCCGCCCGCGCCGGTCCCGGCGCCAGCTCACCCACGTCCGGCAGGACGTTGGCGGTGGGGACGACCGTACGCCCGGCGAGGATTTCGAGCGCTTCGAGCCGGGCGTGCTGGTTGCCCGCCAGCACGATCGGCGGCCGAATCCGGTTACGCGCCAGTGCGGCCGCGTTGTGCAGCAGTACTTTCGCGTCACCGCCGTCGGTTCCGCCGACGAGCAGCACGACATCCGGCTCGGCCTGGCGCAACGCCCGGATTCCGGCGCCGTCCAACTCACCCGCGGAGACGTGCACGACCTTCGCGCCGGCGGACAGCGCGACGCGGTACCCGGCTTCCGCGCTGATCAGGCGTTCGTGGCCGACCACGGCGAGCCGCAGCCCACCGCCCGCGGAGGAGCAGACGAGCACGTGGTCGGCGCCACCGAGTTCGGCGATGACGCCTTTGACGCCGTCGAGAACCTCGGGCGGAGTGGTCGCGTGCTGCGCCGTGGCCAGCAACACGCCGTCGTGGTCGACGAGCGCGCCTTTGGTCCACGTCGACCCGACATCAAGACACGCGGTTGTCGGCATCGTCCTTCATCCGCTTGCCCAGCAACGAGTTCCGGCGGCTGTACACGAAGTACACGATCACGCCGAGGGCCATCCACGCCAGGAACCGCAGCCAGGTCAGGATGGTGAGGTTCAGCATCAGCCACAGGCACGCCAGGATGGCCAGCACCGGGATCACCGGCACCCACGGAACCCGGAAACCACGCGGAAGGTCCGGCCGGGTCTTGCGGAGCACCAGCACCCCGGCGGACACCAGGATGAAGGCGAACAGCGTGCCGACGTTGACCATCTCCTCGAGCTTGCCCGCCTCGAAGAACGTCGCCGCCGCCCCGACCATGATCGTCACGATCAGCGTCGCCCTGGCCGGGGTGCCGTGCTTCCCGGTCTTGGCGAGGCCGCGTGGCAGCAGGCCGTCGCGGGACATCGCGAACAACACCCGGATCTGGCCGAGCAGCAGCACCATCACGACAGTGGTCAGACCGGCCAACGCGCCGATGGAGATGACGTTGGCGGCCCAGTCGACCCCGTTGGCCGAGAACGCCGTCGCCAACGTCTTCGAGCTGCCGTCCTCGGTGGTCGCCAGTTCCTTGTACGGCAGCATGCCGACGACGACGAGCGAGACACCCACGTACAGCACGGTGACGATCGCGAGCGAGCCGAGGATGCCGCGCGGCACCGCACGCTGCGGGTGCCGGGTCTCCTCCGCGGTCGTGGCGACCACGTCGAAACCGATGAACGCGAAGAAGACCAGCGATGCCGCCGCGAGCAGGCCGAAGACGCCGTACGCGCTGGTCTCGCCACCGGCCAGGGCGGAGAACAGGGTCTGGTCCACACCGGTGGAGCCGGTGGTGCCCGCCGAAGCCGCCTCCGGCACGAACGGCGTGTAGTTCTCGCCCTTGACGAAGGAAAGCCCGAAGAAGATCACGAACAGCACGATCGCGACCTTGATGCTCGTGATCACCAGGCTGAACCGCGACGACAGCTTGGTGCCCATCGTCAGCAACCACGCCAGGATGACGACCAGCAGCAACGCGCCCCAGTCGACCGTGAGCCCCGCGACCTCGACAGTGGTCTTCACGTCCGGCCCGAAGATGTACCCGAGCACGACCTGCAGGTACGCCGACCACCCCTTGCCGACCGCGGCCGCACCGACCGCGAACTCCAGCACCAGGTCCCAGCCGATGATCCACGCGATGAACTCGCCGAACGTGGCGTACGAGAACGTGTACGCACTCCCGGCCACCGGGACGGTGGACGCGAACTCGGCGTAACACAGGGCCGCGAGGGCACACGCGATCGCCGCGAGCACGAACGCCAACGCGACCGAGGGACCGGCCAGATCACCGGCTGTCCGCGCGGTCAACGTGAAGATGCCCGCGCCGATGACGACCGCGACACCGAAGACCGTGAGGTCCCACGCGGTGAGGTTCCTGCGGAGTTTGGTATCCGGTTCGTCCGTGTCCGCGATGGACTGTTCGACGGTTTTGGTCCGCCACAAGCCAGTACCTGGCACCGTTGCCTCCTTCACGCTCCCCGACAGTGCGTGACCAGAGATTACGTCCCGGCGATCGTGATCGGGTGCTGGAGGCCCACCTCGCCGTGTCCACCTTTGCGGCACCCCGAAATGCACGTTCCGGCACCCCGAGACGCACACTCCGGCACCACGAAATCCCAGAGCCGTCGTCGCCTTCGAGCTCAGGGGAAGCTCACGGTGCCGGAACGGTCAACTCACAGTGCCGGAACGGTCAACTCACGGTGCCGGAACGGTCAACTCAGGGTGCTGGAATGGTGGACACGGCGGTCAGGCCGGGGTGGTGCTGCGGTCGAGGTCTGGTTCGAGGTAGATCAGGCGGGCGGCGGGGACCTTGCCGCGGACGCGCTGCTCCGCGTCGTCGATCGCCTGGGCGACCTCTTCGACCGACAGGCCGGAGGTCAGCGCGACCTTCGCGGCCACCAGGAGCTCGTCCGGGCCCATGTACTGGGTCTTGATGTGGATCACGCGCTCGATCCGGCCCGCGGCGATCTCGTCCAGGATCGTGTCCAGCTCGCGCGGTGTCGCGCCTTCGCCGATCAGCAGGCTCTTCATCTCGATGATCAGGATGATCGCGATCACACCGAGCAGCACACCGATCATCAGGGTGCCCACCGCGTCCCAGACCGGGTCGCCGGTCACCGTGGCGAGACCCACCCCGATCAGCGCGAAGATCAGGCCGAACAGGGCGCCCGCGTCCTCGAGCAGCACGACCGGCAGCTCGGGGGTGCGGGACTGGCGGATGAACTGCCACCACGTCGCGTCGCCCTTGACCAGCCTGGACTCCACGATCGCGGTGCGGAAGCTGTACGTCTCCAGGCCGATCGCCACCACCAGGATGATCACCGCGACGATCGGCGACGTCAGCGCTTCCGGGTGCTGGACCTTGTGGATGCCCTCGTACAGCGCGAACGCCGACCCCAGGGTGAAGAGCATCAGGGCGACGATGAACGAGTAGAAGTACCGGTCACGGCCGTAGCCGAACGGGTGCGCGACGCTGGCCTTGCGCCGGGCGGTTTTCTGTCCGAGCAGCAGCAGGCCCTGGTTCGACGTGTCCGCCACCGAGTGCACGGACTCCGCCAGCATCGAGGACGAGCCCGTGATCAGAAAGCCGACGAACTTCGCGACCGCGATGCCCGCGTTCGCCAGCAACGCGGCGATGATCGCCTTGGTCCCGCCCCCTGCAGACACGTGTCCTCCTAGTGCCGTCCGGATTGTCCGGTCGAACCCTAGACCACGGGTGTCACTGGCCTGCGGTTGCCCGGAACACCTGGGCCGGCGCGCCTTCGACCGGCACGACGTGCACGTCCGGGTTGTGGTCGGGCAGCCAGGCGGACTGGCCACGGCCGAGTTCGACCTTGTTGCCGTCGGCCTCCAGCAGCCGGACCGCCCCCTGGGTGCAGACCAGGATCTGTGGCCCACGACACACCAGCTCGACCGGCTCACGGTCGTCGGCGTTCCACTCCAGGCGGGAGAGTTCGAACTCCGGCGCGGGCGTCGGGTACGTCCACATCCGCGGCGCCGTGGGCGTTCCACGCAGCACGGGCATCTCACCGCAGCTGAAGTCCAGCACCCGCAACAGTTCCGGCACGTCGACGTGCTTGGGCGTCAGGCCGCCACGCAGGATGTTGTCGGAATTGGCCAGGATCTCCACGCCGGTGCCGTGCAGGTACGTGTGCAGGTTGCCGGCGGGCAGGTAGATCGCCTCGCCGGGCGCGAGCACGATCCGGTTGAGCAGCAAGGCGGCCAGCACACCGGCGTCGCCTTCGTGCGCCTCGCCGAGCTCCAGGATCGTGCGGCAGATCAGGTCGTACTCGCCGTGTTCCTTCACGTGCAGCACGCAGGCGTCCAGCAGTTCCGGCAGCAGCACGTCCAGTGACGTCTGCGGCAGCGTGATCCACGTCGTGAACAACGCGCGCAGGCCGTCGGAGTCCGGCTGTCCCTCCAGCAACGAGGTGTACGGCGCCAGGCCGGGCGTTTCGAGCGTACGCAGCAGCCGCACGGTCTCGTGCGGTTCGCGGAACCCCGCCAGTGCGTGGAACTCCGTCAGCGCGCAGATCAGCTCGGGCTTGGCCGTGGGGTCCGGGTAGTTGCGGTTCTTCGCGTCACGCGGGATTCCGGCGGCTTCCTCCCGCTCGTACCCTTCCCTGGCCTGTTCGGCCGACGGGTGCGCCTGCATGCTCAGCGCCTCTTCGGCGGCGAGGATCTTCAGCAGGAACGGCAGCCGGTTGCCCCAGCGCCGGGCGCAGTCGGCGCCGAGCTGGCCAATTGGATCGTCGTCCACGAGGTCGAGCAGAGAGCGGTCGTCGTCGATGCGGGACGGGTCGCCGGGGTGTGCGCCCATCCACAGCTCCGCCTCCGGGTGTGGTGCCGGTACCGGCCGCCCCAGCAGCTCGGCGATCGTCGTGCGCGACCCCCAGGCATAGGGCCGCACGGCGTTGCGCAGCAACTCCACTCTCAAATCTCCCTAGTCAGACGCCAGCGGAGGCGTACCGGCCCGATCCGCCGATCGTCCCGGCCGCGAGGCCGAGATACAGCGCCGCGAGCTCGAACCGCAGGGCGAGTACGGCGGCTCTGGTCGGTTCGTCCGCGCCGACCTCTTCAGCGGGTGCCAGTACGTCCGCACCCGGCAGCGTGTCCCCGGCCATGTGCCGGGCCGCCTCCGCCGCCGGTCCGGAGCTGATCGCCAGCAGCTGCACCCGCAGCATGGCTGTCGGGTCGCCGGCGAAGTCGTCCGGATCGTCGAAGATACCTTGACCGGAGGACGACCTTACCGCCGCCCGGTGCAACGAGAACCGGGTCTGCGCGTCGGCGTAGGAGCCGGCGTCGCAGACAAACCCGGCGTGCGCGGCCAGCACATGACGCGCGTGCGAGGCCACCGCGGTCGCCGCCGGGTCCAGTCCCCACAGTAGCGGGACTCGGTCGGCCAGGCGCAGGGCCAGCGATTTCGCCGGGTTGACGAACGACTCGTGCGCCGGGTGGTCCTTCTCGGCCTCCTTGTCCAGCTCGTCGGCCAGCCGCTGCACGTCGGTACGCAGCAGGCCCATCGTGGTCAGCGTGAGCAGACCGGCCCCGAGGGCCCTGGGGAAGGCGAAACCGGGCGGCACGTACACGCGTGGCGGCAGCAGGAACGCCCTGCCCGCGCCCGCGGCGGCCACCGGGCCGTCCGGTGGGGCCGTGACCACGACCGTGGCGCCGTAACGCGTCGCACGGCCGACGGACTCCGCCAGTACGTGGTCTCCCGCGTCTTCTGTGTGCGCGATCACCACGTCCAACGGGCCGACCCAGCCGGGAACCTCGTCGGTGACGACCACGGGCACCGGGCACGCCGGGCCGAGCAGCGCCACCAGCAGGTGCGCGATCGCGGCGCCGTGCCCCGGCCTGGTCACGATCAGCAGCGCACGCGGCCGGACATCGGTCAGCGCGTTGCCGACGCCGAGTTCCGTGGCGGCTTCGACGACCGACCGGACCTGGGCACCAGCCAGTGCCGCGGCCCGGAGCAGGCCGTCGGTGTCCGCCTCGGACAACCGGGCGGGGTCGTCCAGCAGGGAGTCGTCAGGCACCGGACTCACTCGTCCGCGGCGTGCGAATCCGGCCCAGAGGTCGGCCCGGAGGTCGGCTCCGTCGCCTCGTCCAGCAGCAGCACGGGGATGCCGTCGGTCACCGGGTACTGGCGACCGCACGAGGTGCACGTGAGCACGTCGGCGTCCGGGTTGTCCGGGGTGCCGGGACGCAGCGCCGCATGGTCGTCGGACGGGCAGGCGAGGATGTCGAGCAACTGCGGGTCGAGCTGTACGGCCACGATTCCTCCTTCTCCACTCTCCAGTGTGGCCTAACCGCGGACGATGGTGAGCACCTCGTCACGCAGAGCGGCCACGGCCGCCTCGTCCGGGGCCTCGACGTTGAGCCGCAGCAGCGGTTCGGTGTTCGAGGGCCGCAGGTTGAACCAGGCACCGGAAGGCAGCTCGACTGTCAGACCGTCGAGTTCGTCGATCGTGACGCCGTCCTTGCCGGAATACGTCTCCTTGACCGCGGCCAGCCGGGCCTGCTGGTCGTCGACCGTGGAGTTGATCTCGCCGGACGCGGCGTAGCGGGCATACGCGGCGGTCAGCCGCGACAGCGGGCCCTCCTGCTCGCCGAGCGCGGCCAGCACGTGCAGCGCGGCCAGCATGCCGGTGTCGGCACGCCAGAAGTCGCGGAAGTAGTAGTGCGCCGAGTGTTCCCCGCCGAAGATGGCGTCGGTCCTGGCCATCTCCTGCTTGATGAACGAGTGCCCGACCCGGGTGCGGACCGGCTTGCCGCCGTGCTCGGCGACGATCTCCGGGACCGCCTTGGAGGTGATCAGGTTGTAGATGATCGTCGAGCCGGGATCCTTGGCCAGCTCACGGGTCGCCACCAGGGCGGTGATCGCGCTGGGCGAGACCGGGTCGCCGTTCTCGTCGACCACGAAGCAGCGGTCCGCGTCACCGTCGAACGCCAGGCCCGCGTCCGCGCCGACCTCGCGCACCTTCGCCTGCAGGTCCACGATGTTCTTCGGGTCCAGCGGGTTGGCCTCGTGGTTCGGGAACGAGCCGTCGAGCTCGAAGTACATCGGGACGACCTCGATCGGCAGGCCCTCGAAGACCTTGGGCACGGTGTAACCACCCATGCCGTTGCCCGCGTCCACGACGACTTTCAGCGGACGGCTGCCGGACAGATCCACCAGTTGACGCAGGTAACCGGCGTACGCGTCGAGCATGTCGCGCTGTTCGATCGCACCGAGCGTGGCGCCCGACTCGGGCATGCCCTGCTCGACGTCGCGCTGGATGTCGGCCAGACCGCTGTCCTGGCCGACCGGCGCGGCACCGGCGCGGCAGACCTTGATCCCGTTGTACGCGGCGGGGTTGTGGCTCGCGGTGAACATCGCGCCGGGCAGATTCAGGTTGCCGGACGCGAAGTACAGCATGTCGGTGCTCGCCAGGCCGATGCTGACGACGTCCACGCCCTCGCGCGTGACGCCCTCGGCGAACGCGCTGGACAGGCCTGGTGACGAGTCACGCATGTCGTGACCGATGACTACCGCGGGGCCGCCGACCAGGCGCGCGAACGCGGCGCCGATCTCACGGACCACGTCGGTGTCGAGCTGCTCACCCACCAAGCCGCGGATGTCGTATGCCTTGAAGATGGCGGACAGGTCGCGCACAAGCTCTCCCGGGGTCGGATCGTCCTGCCAGGGAGCCTATTAGGTCGCTTAATCGGTGACCGGATCGGGCAGGACCCGCAGGTGGCCACGCCGCCCGGACGCCGCGTTCGGGTCGGGACCCTCCACCGGACGGTCCGGCCGTCCCGCCTCACGCACGGCCTCGGCCAACGCGGTCAGGTCGTCGTGGGAGGGCTCCGGCGCGGCGAACTCGCCGTCGTACCTGACCACGTCCCAGCCCCGGGGGGCGGTCAGCCGCATCGCGTGCTCTTCGCATAGGTCGTAGCTATGCGGCTCGGAGTAAGTCGCGAGGGGGCCGACTACCGCGGTGGAGTCCGCGTAGGCGTAGGTCAGCGTCGCGACGGCCGGATTGACACACCCGGTCCGCGAACAACGCCGCACATTCCGCACGATCGTGGACGATAGCGCGTTTCCCGCCCGCAGGCAGCCAGGCACACCGGTGACACGCCCCCAGTACCCTGTTTGTCCTAGAGGTATGCCTTGGAGGTGCTTGGAGTGGTCACGCCCCGTCGTCGGTCTTCACGTCGTGGACGGGATCGGCATGGCCGCGGGATGCGTGGGCCGCTTTACCCCTCGACGCTTCCCGCCGCAAGCACCCGTGCGGAGAAGTTCGACGCGCTCGTGCTCGACGCGCTGGAGCCGATCGAGGCCCGCTGGCGCACCGAGCTGACCAAGCTCGACGTGGCGGTCGACGACGTGCCGGAGGTCGAACCGCCCGGAGCGCCACCCCAGGACGGCGTGCTGGCCGACGGAGGCGTGCCGCTGGCCCGTTTGGTTCCCGCGGGCATGGATCGCCGTGGCAATCCGACGAGTGCGCGGATCGTGCTGTACCGGCGCCCGTTGGAGGCGCGCGCGAAGGACAGCGCGGAGCTCGCCGACCTCGTGCACGACGTGTTGGTCGAGCAGGTCGCCAACTACCTGAGCGTCGACCCCGACGCCATCGAAGGCGGTTCCTGAGTCCTGCGGCCCGGGATCGCGGTCAAGAGTGTGAACAGCAGCGCGGCGCCCTGCGTCAGCAGCAGGAACGCGCGCAGGCTCGACGAGTACTCCACGCGGACGTCCGTTGCTCGTGCGGGCACGGCGACGCCGACGAGGTTGCCCCAAGCTCTGACGATGGGCACCTGACGGCCGTTGACCTCGGCACGCCAACCGGGTTCCTCGGCGGCCGCGATGACCAGCAGCCGTCCGTCGGAACCGTCGGACACCCGCACGGCGACCTCCGGCGGTCCGGCGTCGATCGGCACGATTCCGCCGGCACCGAGCGTGGTCGGCGGGATTCCGCCGGTGACAGCCTGTTTGGCCAGTTCGGGGGCGAGCAGGACGGCCCGGCCCGCGGCGGGCAGCAGCCGGAACACCGGCCGTCCGTCCGAAGTGGACGTTGTCGGCGAGACCAGATCGCCTGCCGCGGCTTGCAACCTAGCACCTGTAGCCTGGTCGGGCATGACCACGAACAGCACGCCCGCGGCCGCCGCCGAAGCGACCGCGCCCTTCGCGACGTCCGGCACGTCGGACCGGAACTCGTTGTCCCAGCGCAGAATCCGCGCCCGGGCCGAGGCGACCGGAGCGAGGTCGTCGTCGCCGAACTGCGGCATCCGGCCCGCTGACTGCCGCGCGGGTTCGTCACCCCGCGAAAGGACCAGCACGCTACGACCCGTCTCGGCGAGCTCACGGGCAGGCGTTGTGCCCAGCCGTGTCCCGTCTCCCGTGGTCACCGGCCCGTTACGGCCGAGCAGGAAAGCACCGCCCGCCAAGACGATCAAGGCCGCGGCACCGATCGCCAGCGCCGGCCGCGGCCGCGGTGCCGTACCCGCCAGTGCCCACAACAGACCCCAGCCGACCACGATCAACGGCGTGCCCAGCCAGCCCTGTTGCGGCGCACCTCCACTGACCGGCGCGAGCGGGATGTACCGGACGAGCGCCACCGCACCGAGCCCGAGGACCAGCAAACCCAAGCCGGGCAACGATCCCCTGCCCGGTCGCGCCACCAGGCCGACCAGCACGACGACGGCGACGACCAGCGCGAGCACGACCGATCCGAAGTCGGCCTGTGCCGGTACCCACGCGCCGACGCCGTGCACGACGATGCCGGGGTTCTGAATCAGTACAGCGGGCCACGGCAGCAGCAAAGCCAGTGGCAGCAACACGATCGCGAACAACGCGGCGCCACGCCGCCTGCCGTCCCCGCGCTGCCCGCCGACCAGGACAAACCCGGCCAGCGCGCACAGCAGGATCACCACGTGCACCAACGGCGAGAACGCGCCGATCACGGCCAGGCCGAGCGACGATCCCGCCGCGACGGACAACCAGGAACGGGACGCACCGGAAAGCACGCCGACGACGCCGGAAACCACCAGCGGCAACAGGATGTGCACGACGACCGCGTCCAGCCTGCCCTGGGCGACCGCGGCGATCGCGGGCGGTAGCAACGCGTACACACCTGCGATGACGGCACGGACTCCGCGCCGCACGGGCATTCGCCGTGTCGCGAGATAGGCACTGAGCCCGGCCAGTGGCAGGTCGCCGAGCAGCAACAATCCCGCTTGGCCGCCCAGAATCCCCAGTACCGCAAGGGCCGCGGGCGCGGGCGACGCCGTTCCGCCTGCCACGCCGTGCCATCCGGCGAGGTACTCCGTCCACAGGTCCGGCATCGGCAGCAGCCGCCCGCCGGTCACCGTCAGGCCGAGCCTGTTCCAGTTGACCACCAGTCCCACCGCGACCAACGCCACGACCAGGATCAACGGCGGCGCCAGCAGGATCTGTCCGAGCACGAGGCCACGGTCGACCTCGACCAGCATCATCTCCGGCCGCGGCACCGCGCTGCCGTCCCGCGGCACCGGCGAGGGCCTCGGCCGTGGACTGGGGCGCCTGCCTTTCGGCAGTCGCACAGCGGGCACGGAAACGGTGACCGCGCTCGGCGGACGGCGCAATCCCGCGGCCCTGCGCCGTCCTTTCCGCCCTAACGCGCCCGCGGGCAGCGCGTCCGGGCCGACCGGCCGTTGTGTCTCCTCTGGAGGGACCCACACGGCCTCAGGGGCCTCGCCAAGCGCGGCGTCGGCCTCGACGCGCCGCCGGACCAGATGGGTCACCGCGGCCAGGGACATGTTGCGCAGCCGGGTGAACCGGCTGGTGAACAGCCCGCGGACACTGCCGGGTGGGCCGAGTCCGCGCCGGTCACGACGGGCGCGCAGCAGTCCCATCCGGCCGCTGAGCATCCTGCCGACCGCGACGAACTCCGCTTGGGCACGGGAAATCCGGCGCAGCAACAGGAACCCGAACGCGCGCAGCAGACACAACACCGCGAGTCTCGGCACGCCGGCCAGAAACGAAAGCACCGCGGTATTCACCAAGAACGTGCGTATTCCGTGGGAACGCGACCGCACATTTTCCGGCCTGCCCGCCCTGGCATGCCGGATTCGCGCGGCCGGAACACACAAGGCGACCGCGCCCGACCGATTCGCCCGCCAGCCGAAATCGATGTCGTCGAACAGCCCGGGCAGTTCCGGGTCGAAACCGCCCAGCCGTTCCCACAGCTCACGCCGGACGAGCAAACCCGCGGACGGCACCGCGAGCACTTCACTGCTCTGCTCGATCTGGTTGGCCCGCACCCATTCGCCCGAGCCGATACCGGTCTGCCGATGCCCCGAGGCGTCGGTGGACAGACCGGCTTCGACGATGCGCCGCGACTCGTCCCACGCATGCGCGACCGGCCCCAGCACACTCGCTGACGGCGACAGTTCCGCCGCCGTCAGCAAAGTGCCGAGACAATGCGGTTCGGGCGCGCTGTCGTCGTGCAACAGCCACAGCCAGCCGCCAGGATCACCCCAGCGCTCGACCCCGTACCGCAGTGCCGCCGTGACAGCGTCACCAAAACTGGCCGTGCGATCCAGCGTGAGCACGCCGTCCAGCACGTCCTCGCCGGCCGCCAGCAGTTTCGCGGTGCCGTCCGTCGAGCCCGTGTCGACCGCGACCACGTGCCGTGGCCTGGGTGTGCTGCGACGCAACGCGGAAAGCGCCAGCCGGAGCCATTCCTCGCCGTCGTGGCAGACCAGGACCGCGAACACGGGCACAGTCCTGAACTGTGGACGCACCGGCTACCTCCGTCGGCCTCTGCTCACTGGCGTCGTGAGCAGACACCGTAGGACAGCCTGGCGCCAGAATCGCTGCTAAATGGCGCGCTTCTTCAGCTTGCGGCGTTCCCGTTCGGACAGCCCGCCCCAGATGCCGAACCGCTCGTCATGCCCGAGCGCGTACTCGAGGCACTCCGAACGCACCTCACAGCCCTGGCAGATCCGCTTGGCCTCTCTGGTCGAGCCGCCCTTCTCCGGAAAGAACGCCTCGGGGTCGGTCTGCGCGCACAGCGCGCGCTCCTGCCACTCCTGCTCGTCCTCCGCCGAATCGAAAAGATGTACAAGGACGCCCAGATCCTCGGTCGGCGCGTCCCCCCACTCCACGACTCGGTCCCCTTCGTCGGCCATCATGTCCGTCCACCTCCCCGCCTTCCACTCCCCGGTTGGCGGACGCCACCCGCCCTCCCATTCGGCGAATGACATCTCTGTGATTACACCCGTGTAGTCCCGGGTGGTCAAGCTAAGTACCCACGTGGGTGACGGTATTTACCGGCGAAGTCCGGTTCTCTGCCCGATCGGGTGAAGTGGCCAGGCAGGCCACCGGCGGCGGACTGATCTGCATGGATGACACACTGGAGTGGTGCGGAGACAAGACACTCGTCCCAGTCCCCTGTTCTTAGCCCTGCTCGCGGTCACCATCGGCGGCGGCGTGCTCACGGTTCTGGAAAGTGAGTTCGCCTACACCGCGGGTGTGGTCATCCTCGTTCTCGGTGGCTGGGCGGTCTCGCTGTGCCTGCACGAGTTCGGGCACGCGATCGTGGCCTACCGCGGCGGCGACCGGGAAGTGCGCTGGAAGGGCTACCTGACGCTGGACATCCGCCGCTACTCGGATCCGTTGCTGAGCATCGTGCTGCCGCTGATCTTCCTGTTGATCGGCGGAATCCCGTTGCCGGGCGGCGCGGTGTACATCAACCACCACGCGTTGCGGAACAAACGCGTGGAGTCGTGGGTCTCGCTCGCCGGGCCACTGACCAACCTGGTCCTTGGTATTTTGCTGACCCTTTCGGTGCAGCTGTTCATGCCTGGCGAGGTTACGCCACTCTCCGCCGCACTGTCCTTTTTGGCTTTGCTGCAACTGATGGCGTTCGTGCTGAACATCCTGCCGGTGCCCGGACTGGACGGCTGGGGCGCGATCGAGCCGTTCCTGTCGTACAAGGCGCAGGTGTTCGGCCAGAAGGCACGGCCGTGGGCGCCGCTGATCCTGTTCGCGGCGCTGATCGGCCTGCCCGGTGTCGGCACCGCGTTCTTCGACCTGGTCGGCTCACTCTTCGACGCGGTCGGCGGATGGAGCGCCCTCGCGTGGGAGGGTTACCGGACGTTCCGCTTCTGGTACTGACCAACTGGCCAGCAGCGCGAGTTTCTCCGCGCTCGGCGACCCCGGCTCGGCCACGTACGTGACGAGCACCATGTCGGTGTCGCCGGGCAGCGGGAAACTCTCGAACCGGACGTCCAGCTCACCGACGAGCGGGTGGTTGAGCAGCTTGCCGCCGAACGTCTTCTCCCTGACGTCGTGCTCCGCCCACAGCACCCGGAACTCCGGGCTGCGCAGCGACAACTCGCCGATCAGCTGCGGCAGCCCCGGCTCGTCGGGATTGCGGGTGGCCATCCAGCGCAGCACGGCGACGGTGTCCTCGGCCGCACAGGACCACTGTGGATAGAACTCCTTGGCCTTCGGGTCGAGGAACATCGACCGGCACAGGTTCGGCCGCTCATGGCCGGAGAACCCGAGGCACGCGTCGCCGAGCCGGTTCCAGGCCAGCACGTCCAGGGTCGGCCCGAACACGAACGCGGGCATGGAGTGCATCTGGTCGAGCACCATCTGCACGGCCGGCCGGACCGTGGCCGCGCTTCGGGGCCCGCGCGGCGACGGGCGCGCGCGCCGCGTGGGGCGTACCAGGATACGCAGGTGTTCACGCTCGGTTTCGTTCAGGGACAAGGCGTCGCTGATGGCGTCCAACACGGACTCCGACACGTTCGGGCTTCTGCCCTGTTCAAGCCGGGTGTAGTACTCGACGCTCACGCCCGCGAGCCGGGCGAGCTCGTCCCTTCTGAGCCCGGGCACCCGCCGTCGGCCGGTCCGTGGCAGGCCGACCTGCTCGGGCGAGATGCGTGCCCGTCGGGTCCTGAGGAACTCACCCAGCTCGTTGCTCACGTCGTCCAGTGTGCAACGTCCGGCGCGGCCAAGGGTGGCCCTGCCAGAACCAGTCAACCGTGAACCAGTAAAACGCGGGCCTCGTTCGCGGTTCCTGCCGGCGGCAGAGTCGTTGCCATGACTTACGTGAACCTGGCGGGACGGACCGCCGTCGTGACCGGAGCGGCGAGTGGGATCGGCGCCGCGATCGCCACCGTGTTCGCCGCGAACGGCGCCCGGGTGGCGTTGCTGGCTCGCCGTTCGGACCGGATCGCCGAACTGGCCGAGAAGCTCAAGGACAACGGCGGGCAGGCGATCGCCGTGACGGCCGACGTCACGTCCGACGAATCGGTCACGGCCGCGGCCGAGGCGATCCACGCGGCTTTCGGACGGGTGGACCTCGTCGTCAACAACGCGGGCGTGATGATTCCCGACGACATCACCACGGCATCCTTCGACGACTGGCGGAAAATGCTGGACACCAACGTGACCGGTGTGCTGCGGGTGATACGGGCGTTCACGCCCGACCTGACCGCGGACGGGCACGCCGACCTGGTGAACATCTCGTCCATCGCCGCGCACGAGTTCTTCAAGGACTACGCGGTCTACGGCGCCACCAAGGCCGCTGTGACGTACCTGTCGAAGTCCCTGCGGGCCGAACTCGGCCCCAAGGGTGTGCGGGTGACCAACATCGAGCCCGGTCTGGTGCGGAGCGAACTGCGGGACGCCATCACCGGTGACGCCGGGGCCTTCCTGGACAGCTGGATCGCCGAGGCGGGCATCCTGGCGGCCGAGGACCTGGCGGACCTCGTGGCCTACGCCACAAGCCGTCCGGCGCACGTGAACCTCCGCCACCTCGTGGCCCTGCCCACCACCCAGCTCTGACCCCCTCGTGAGTGTTTGTCAGGGTTCTAACCCTGACAAACACTCACGAGGGTTGAGCAGGGCCTTCGGCACGGGTGGGGGCGTCCGTGCAAGGATCGATTCCGTGAAGGTCGTCGTGGTTGTTGGCGGGGTCGGCGGAGCCCGATTCCTGCTGGGCGTCAAGGCACTGCTCGGGCTGCCGGCGGTCGGGCCGGGTGAGTCGCCGCACGAGATCACCGCGGTGGTGAACACCGGTGACGATGTGTGGATGCACGGCTTGCGGATCTGCCCTGACCTGGACACGTGCATGTACACGCTGGGCGGTGGCATCGACACCGAGCGCGGCTGGGGCCAGCAGGGCGAGACGTGGGTGGTCAAGGAGCAACTGGCCGCCTACGGTGCTGACCCGGACTGGTTCGGGCTCGGTGACAAGGACATCGCGACGCACCTCGTGCGTACGCGCATGCTGCGCGCGGGATATCCGTTGTCCGCGGTCACCGAGGCGCTGTGTGACAGATGGCAGCCCGGTGTGAAGCTGCTTCCGATGACCGACGACCGCGTGGAGACCCACGTGGTCGTCGACGAGCCCGAGGGCGAGCGCAAGGCCATCCACTTCCAGGAGTGGTGGGTGCGCTACCAGGCCAAACTACCCGCGCACTCGATCGTCCCGGTCGGCGCGGACGAGGCCGAGCCCGGGCCTGGCGTGCTCGACGCCATCAGCGAGGCGGACATCGTGTTGTTCGCGCCGTCCAACCCCGTGGTGAGTGTCGGCACTGTCCTGGCCGTGCCGGGGCTGCGGGACGCGCTGCGCAAGACCGACGGGATGGTGGTCGGGGTTTCGCCGATCATCGGCGGAAAACCGTTGCGCGGTATGGCTGACGCGTGCCTGACCGCGATCGGCGTGGAAACCAGTTCGCAGGCGGTGGGCCAGTACTACGGTTCGCGGCAGTGCTCGGACAGCGGCGTGTTGGACGCGTGGCTCGTGCACACTGGTGAGGCTGCTGATGTCCCTGGTGTCGCTGTGCGGGCCGTGCCGCTGTTGATGACTGACGTCGAAGCGACGGCCGCCATGGTTCGTGCGGCGCTCGAGATGGCGGGTCTGGAAGCATGACCGATCACGCGAGTGCGGGCACCGTCACGATCATGGGCGTGACCGGGCTGCCGGAGTTCCGTCCCGGCGACGATCTGGCCGCCGCGATCGCCGAAGCCGCGCCATGGCTGGAGAACGGCGACGTGCTCGTGGTGACGAGCAAGGTCGTGTCCAAGGCCGAGGGCCGGCTGGTCGCTGTTCCCGCCGACGCCGACGCGCGGGACGCCGAACGCAGGCGGTTGGTCGAGGCCGAGGCGGTGCGGGTGATCGCCCGCAAGAACCGGACCTTGATCACGGAGAACAAGCTCGGCATCGTGCAGGCCGCGTCCGGGATCGACGCGTCCAATGTGGCCGGTGACGAACTCGCGCTGCTGCCCGAGAACCCGGACGCGTCCGCCGCGGCATTACGCACGGGCATCCGGGAGCGCCTCGGCGTCGAGGTCGCCGTCGTGATCACCGACACGATGGGGCGCGCGTGGCGGGTGGGGCAGACCGACGCCGCCATCGGCTCGTCCGGCCTGACCGTGCTGCACAGGTACGCGGGCCAGATCGACCGGCAGGGCAACGAACTCGTCGTCACCGAGGTGGCGGTGGCCGACGAGCTCGCCAGTGCCGCTGACCTGGTGAAAGGCAAGACCGGCGGGCTGCCCGTCGCCGTGGTCCGCGGCATGACGGTGACCGACGACGGGTCGACCGCGGCGGACCTGGTCCGCCCGACGGATGAGGACCTTTTCCGTCTCGGCACCGAAGAGGCGCTGACGCAGGGCCGTTCGGAAGCCGTGCTGATGCGCCGGTCCGTGCGGTTCTACACGGACGAGCCCATTCCCGAGGACGCGATCCGCAAGGCCGTGGGCATCGCCCTGACCGCCCCCGCGCCACATCACACGCGGCCGGTCCGGTTCGTGCACGTCAAGGAGCGCCGTAAGGAGCTCCTTGACGCGATGCGGGCACAGTGGCGTGCCGACCTGGCTGCCGACGGCTGGCCGGAGGACCGCATCGACCGGCGGGTCAGGCGCGGCGATCTGCTGTACGGGGCAAAGGAAATCGTCCTCCCGTTCCTGGTCCGTGAAGGCGCGCACAGCTATCCGGACGCCCAGCGCGCCGAGGCGGAACGGACGATGTTCACCATCGCCGGTGGCGCCGCGGTGCAGGGCCTGCTGGTCGCGCTGGCGGCCGAGGGCATCGGATCGTGCTGGGTCTCGTCGACCATCTTCTGCGCCCCGGTCGTGCGTGAAGTGCTTGACCTGCCCGCGGACTGGGAACCGCTGGGTGCGGTCGCGGTCGGCTACCCGACCGACGGCCCGCTCAGTCCTCGCCCGCCGCGCGACCCAGCCGACGCGTTCCTGGAACTGTGAAGCCCTCGGACTGGTCGAGCGGGAACGGTTTGCCGGGGCTGGCGGGCTGCCAGCCTTCGGCAAGCGCTGTCCTGACCGCACGGGCGACGTGCGAGGGCAGAACCGGGCGCGCGGGCGCGCCCATCCAGTTGCTCGGATGCGGCTGATTGGTCGTCACGACCAGCGTCGCACCCGGCTGCTCGGCCAGTTCCACCGCGAACCGCAGCGGTCCCCAGACGTTGCCCTGGCTGTAGGTTGGGCGGCCGCGTAGCCGCCAGCGGTACGTCACCCCGTCGACGTCCAGGTATCGGGAGCCTTTCTTCACCAGTGTCACGGCACCCACGATATGGACGGCGTCACGTGAATTAAGGTTCTCGGCTGTGGGTGTACACGCCGATGCCATGACCGTGCTCGGGAACTGGGCGCCGAACGACTCGAACCAGGAGTCGTTGCGCCAGGCTTACCTGGGTTTCCTTGCCGCACGGGAGGATTCCTGCGAGCGCTCGTGCGCGGCCGGGCACATCACGGCTTCCGCCGTGGTCCTCGACGGCGACAACGTTCTGCTGACGCTGCATCCGCGGGTCGGGAAGTGGTTGCAGCTCGGCGGCCACTGTGAACCCGAGGACGAGACGCTGGCGGGCGCCGCGTTGCGGGAGGCGACCGAGGAGTCCGGGATCGACGGGCTGACCATCGACCCAGTTCCCGTGCACCTGGAAGTGCATCCCATCACGTGCTCCCTGGGCGTGCCGACAAGGCATTTCGACGTGCGGTTCGCGGTGCACGCTCCGGCCGGTGCCCGGCCCGTGCGCAGTGACGAGTCCGACGATCTGCGTTGGTGGCCGATCGGCGAGGTGCCGAACGCCGACCTGATGCCGATGATCGAGCTGGCTACATCGCGCGGTAGTCGCGCGGCGAGAAACGGGGACCGCGCCGGGGCTTCCTGATCCCCGCGGCTTCGATGTAGCGCACGGCCCGTTGCCGTTGCGGCGCATAGGGTGCGAGGACCTCGTACATCCCGGCGTCGTCCAAGGGCTTGCCTACCAAGGCATATCCGACGTTGCCGGGGATGTGGTAGTCGCCGAAGCTCACCGCGTCCGGGTCGCCCCACGCGCGCTGGGCGACCTCGGCGGCCGTCCACACGCCGATGCCCGGCACCTTCCGCAGCAGCGCACGGCCTTCCGCGCCCTTGAGCTCGGCGGCTTTCTCCAGGCGCCCGGCGACCTGCGCCGCGGCGACCAGCGCACGCCGCCTGGCACCGTCCACACCGGCCCTGTGCCATTCCCAGTCCGTGATGGACATCAACGCTTTCGGCGTCGGCGGCAGCCGCAACGGCAACGGGCCCGGCGCGACCTCCCCGTACCGACGGCACAGTTCCCGCCAGGACCGCCAGGCCTCCGTGCCGGTGACCTTCTGTTCGAGGATCGACGGGACGAGCACGTCCCACACGCGGCGGGTGCTGCCCAGCCGGAGTCCCGGCATCCGGCGCCGCGCCTCGGCCACGATGTCGTGGTGCGCTTGGAAGTCCGCGTCGTCGTCCAGGTCGCCCAGCAGTGCGGGCAGCCCGTCCAGCAGCCAGTCCGCGCCTGCACCCCAGGCTTCGGCGTGGACTTCGTCGCCCACCCGGCGAAGGGCCAGCGTGCCGGGGCCGCAGGGCGTGGTCGTCGCCCGGAAGACCGCCCCGCCCGGTGTCTGCCCGAACGTGGGGTCGCCGCTGCCCCGACGAAGCGGCTGCAGGACGGAGGCCAGGTCGAGTGCGTAACCGGGCCGCCAGACACGGACGGACATGGGGCAGAGCCTACGGCTTGGTCCGAGCGGAGCGAGGACCATTCAGCCCGGTGCTGCATTCGGAGTACCTCGGTGCCGTTAGGGTTGCGGCGTGGACCTCCATGTGGTTGTGCCCGCGGGCGGCAGTGGAACCAGGTTGTGGCCGCTTTCCCGTGCCACGAACCCCAAGTTCCTGCACCCGCTGACCGGCACCGAGCGCTCACTGTTGCAGGCGACGTACGACCGGCTCGTACCGCTGGCGTCGGCTGACCGTGTGCACATCGTCACGGGCACGGCGCACGCGGCGGCTGTGGCCCGTCAGCTGCCGGAGCTGCCGGAGCGCAACATCCTGATCGAGCCGCTGGCGCGGGACTCGTGCGCGGCGATCGCACTGGCCGCCGCCGTGATCGACCAGCGCAGCCCCGGCGCGGTGATGGCGTCGTTCGCGGCCGACCACCTGATCAAGGACACGTCCGCCTTCGCCGAAACCGTGCGGGAGGCCGTGCGCGGTGCCGCCGGGGGCAAGCTGATGACCATCGGCATCTCCCCGACCCGGCCCGAGACCGGCTACGGCTACCTGCGGTGCAGCAAGACCGCTGAGCTCGGCGTGCAGCAGCAGGTGCTGGAGTTCAAGGAGAAGCCGGACCTGGCCACCGCCACCGAGTACGTCGAATCCGGCCGGTACCTGTGGAACGCCAGCATGTTCGTGTGGCGGACCGACGTTTTCCTGCGCGAGCTCGCGCAGCGGCGGCCTGACGTGTTCGAGCCGGTCAGCGAGATCGCGCAGGCGTGGGACACCGAGGACCGGGAGGCCGTGGTCGACTCGTTGTGGGCGACGATCCCGAAGGTCGCCGTCGAGTACGCGGTGATGGAACCCGCGGCCGCCGAAGGCCTGGTCGCGACCGTGCCCGGCGACTTCGGCTGGAGTGACATCGGCGACTTCGAGACCCTCGGCGAACTCCTTGCCACCGCCCAGGACGGCGCGCGGGTCGTCAGCACGCCCGGTGCGGGCGAGGTCCTGGCTGTGGACAGCTCGGACGTGGTCGCCGTGCCCGCGGGCGGACGGCTGGTCGCGACGCTCGGCGTGCGGGACCTGATCGTGGTCGACACCCCTGACGCGGTGCTCGTCTGCCGGCGGGATCGGGCACAGGACATCAAACGCCTCACCGAGATCCTGCGCGACACCGGACGCACGGCGTACGTCTAAGATCCACATACGGATTTCAGTTCTTCCCTGACGCCAACCGTCTCTCGGGATACTCTGGTGGCAACGGGACAGCCGGTGGGAGTGCCGGCTCGAGGCGACGCGGGAGAGGCCGGAGCATGGATCCCCGGGAGCGAGCCGATGCCGCTCTGGCCCGCGCCCGCGCGCGCGGTGCCTTCGTGGTCACGCCTGAGGACGCGATCTCGCCGATGGACGCGGCGAACACGCTGCAGATCCCTCGGGTCGTCGTGTCCTCGCTGGACGAGAAGCAGCAGGACAGCGAGACGACGATGGTGGTAGGGCACCCGTTGTCCGATCCGCAGCCGACGCAACGGCAGCCTTCGCCGCGCAAGCCGCAGCCGTACCCGTCCGGGCAGAACCAGCAGAACCAGCAGCAGCAACAACAGCAGCAGCCCGCCCCGCCGCGGCAGGCTTCACCGCCCGAGCAGGAGCAGGACCCGCAGCCCGAAGGCATGGTGCCGACGGTGAAGAAGCCGAGTCCGCGCCCGTCGATGTCCCAGCGGCTGGACGGCAAGCTGTAGCCGCCGTGTCCACCACTGCGGCACCCCGAAACGCACTTTCCGGCACCCCGAAACGCACTTTGCGGCACGTCGAGTGCGCTGATCCGCATCCGCTAGGGAATTTCGGGGTGCCGGAATGGTGGACACGGCGTGCCGGAATGGTGGACACGGCGGTCAGGTGGAGGAGCCGCGGGTCTCCAGTTTCAGCCGGATGTTCAGGCCTGCCTTGATCGCGGCCAGCACCGGCTTCCACTCCGGGCCCTGGTGGCGGTCGGCCAGGTACCGGTACGCGCTCGCGTGATGCGCGGCGAGCATTTTCGCCGAAGCCTTGGACGTGGCGTGGCCGCCGATGTGGGTGACCTCCGCCGAGGGCACGTACACGTTCTGCCACCCGGCCTTGCCGAGGCGGTCACCCAGGTCGACGTCCTCGAAGTACATGAAATACCGCGGGTCGAAGCCGTCTACGGAGTCGAACGCCTCCCGGCGCATCAGCAGGCACGAGCCGGAGAGCCACCCGGCTGTGCGCTCGCGCACGGACGTGTCGGACTGGCGGTACGCCTTGGTCCATGGGTTGTCCTTCCACACGCGGCCGACGACCGCGTGCCCGACGCCCCTGCCCAGCGAGGGCAGCAGGCGCGCGGACGGGTAGACGTCGCCGTTGGGTTCCCGGATCAACGGGCCGAACGCGCCGCCCCGCGGCCAGCGGGAGGCGGCCTTCAGCAGCTCGTCGATCGAGCCAGGGCCCCACTCGATGTCGGGGTTGGCCACGATCACCCAGCCGAATTCGTCACCGAACTCGGCGACGCCACGGTTGGCGGCACCGCCGTAACCGAGGTTCTCGCCGGTCGACAGCAGGCGCACGCCGTCACGTGCCGCGGCACGCTCCGGTGCGCCGTCGGTGGACCCGTTGTCGGCCATGACGACCTGCACGGGTCGTTCTGTGGCGGTGGACAGCGTGTCGAGAAACCGCGTGAGCGTCTCGCCAGGTGAGTAGGTGACGGTGACCACAGCCAACTCGTCGCCATAGCGTCTCGGTTCGGTCACGGCCGTGGATTGTGTCACAGACCCCGGCGATGGATGGCCATCGCCCGGCTGTAGACCGCCCGATGCTGCGAGGCGCAGAGAGCCCACGAGAACTCCTTTGATCGACGTTGCGCCGCCGACGCGAGCGTCGCACGCCTGGCCGGATCGTCGAGCAACTCGGTTAGCGCCGCGCCGATGTCCCCGGCGCCCACACCGCAGTACGCGACCGCGTCGCCGCCCACCTCGGGCAGGGACAGGCGGCTGGTGGTCAGCACGCACGCCCCACACGCCATCGCTTCGAGCACCGGGAGGCCGAAACCCTCGCCCAGGCTGGGATACGCCACCAGTTCCGCGCCGCCCAGGAACCCGGCGAGCTGGGAGAACGGCAGGTAACCCGCACGGATCACGCGCAGCCGGTGCGGCAACGCGTCCAACGCGCGCTCCACTTGCCCGTCCCAGCCCGGCTGACCGGCCAACACCAGCGCGGGCGGGTCCGCCCTTCCCTCGCAGGCCTTGGCGAAGCCACGGATCAGCGCGGGAACGTTCTTGCGGGGCTCCAGTGCCCCGAGGAACGCGACGTACGGCATGCGCGGCAGGCCGATCGTGGCCCGCGCGGCCTGGATCTCGTCGAGCGTCGGCTGGTGGAACCGCTCCACGTCCACGCCGTGCCGGACGACTTCCATGGCACGAGGATTGGCGCGGGCGACGCGGACCAGCTCGTTGGCGGTGGCTTCGCTCGGGACCACGCACAGGGAAGCACGGTTGAGCGCGACCCTGGTCCAGCCGCGGAAGAACCGTGCCTTGACCGACGAATGCAGCGGCGAGTCCGTGAAGAACGTGGCGTCGTGCAGGGTGACGACGGAGGCGGCGGGGTTGGCGAGCGGTGTCGTGTAGTGCGGCGAGTGCAGCACGTCCACACGCAACCGCCGGACTAAGCCGGGCAGCGTCGTCTGCTCCCACGCGAGCCTGGCTGTCCTGGTCTCGATCGACTCCCTGGTCGGCACGATCCGCGAGTTCGGCGCGAGCTTGGCGTACAGCTCCGCGTCCCGCTGCTGGCAGACCACCGACATCCGAGCCCCGTCGGCGTCCAATGCGGACACCAGCGAGTCGACGTAGCGACCGACGCCGCCGCGGTCGGCCGGGACGGCCGTGGCGTCGATCAACACGCTGGGTTCAGGACTGGCCACCCAAGCAGAGTACGGCCATCAGCGAAGCCACATACCCGGAACCTCCCAACTCAGCGTTCGGCTGTCCTCGCGGCGCTTGGGCCGGCTCGGTCACGAATCCGTGAAGTCGTCAACGGTGCAACTCCGGGTGTGTCGCACGTGACAGCCCCACGTGCAGGCTCCACAGTGATTCGGCCGCTTTGTCCCAGGTGAATCCGGCCGCACGGACCTTGGCCGCCCGCACCAACTCGGCGGTGCGGCCGGGGGACGCGACCACGGTGTGCAGTGCGTCCGCCAGCGCCCACGGGTCGTTGCGTCTGGCGGGAACTCCGGTGCCACCGGCCACTTCGACCAGTGCCGGTGCGTCCGAATGGACTACCGGAACCCCGGCGGCCATGGCTTCGAGCACCGGCAGCCCGAACCCTTCGGCCATGCTGGGCGCGGCCAGCACGGTCGCGCGGTGCAGGACGACCGCCAGCTCGCTGTCGGTCAGCTTGCCGAGCAGGCGCAACCGCCCTGGTGGCAGGCCACAATCGGCGGCGACCATGGCCAGGTCCACGTTTCCCCAGCCCGGTGGACCGGCGATGACCAGCGGCAGGTCCGGTGCCGCCGGCCGGGCCATCGCCTCGACCAAGACGTCCAGACCTTTGCGTGGCTCGACCGTGCCCACCGCGAGCACGTACTTCTTGGGCAGCCGCAAGCGTTCCACGATGCGTTCGACGGCGTCCGGTTCGGGCAGTTTCTCCAGAACGGCCGGAACTCCGTGACCGATGACGTGCACGCGGGCGGGACCTGGTGCGTACTGGGCGAGTTCTTCGGCGACGGCCGCGGTTGGCACGACGATCGCCGTTGCCTGTCGTGTGGCCCGTCGGATCATCGCTTGGTGCCAGGTGGCGCCTCTGGGCGTGAGTGTCTCGGGGTGGGTGAACGGAACCGTGTCGTGCACGGTCACAACCAAGCTGCAGCCACGACGCGGAACTGGCGGAGCCAACGGCGTCGGCGCGTGCACGGCATGACCACCAGGCCATAGGCGTAAGCCGTGTTCCCACGCCAACGTCAACGCACGGCGTGGCAACGGCATCATCCGTGGCCCTTCGGCACCGGGAATCCCGGCCGCGGACGGATCGCGGTGCTTGGCCGTGACGCCGACGACGGTCCAGCCCGCCGGTGCGTGCTTCACCATGGCGTGCAGCAGTTCCCTGGTGTACCGCCCGGTTCCTCCAGGGACCGGGGCCAACAACTGCTCGGTGAGCACTACCAGTTCGGGCACCGGTACAGGGTATTTCGTCGCGAGTAGGGTTGCAGCCCGTGCGGACAACGGTTGCGGTGGTCACCTGGCGCGGGCGGGCGCACATCGAGTCCTGCTTGGACGCGCTGGCCGCGCAGGAACGTCCACATCGGATCCTCGTGGTGGACAACGCCTCCGACGACGGCACCCGTGAACTGGTCCTGGCCCATCCCAGCGGGCCCGAAGTCCTCACCCTGCCGGTGAACAAGGGTTACGCGGGCGGTATCCAAGCCGCGCTCGACGCGTGCACGACGCCGTACCTGGCCTGGCTGAACGACGACGCGATGCCCAGTCCAGGCTGGCTCGGCGCGCTCGAGGACGCGCTGGACGCCGATCCACGAATCGCGGCGGCCAGCGCCAAGCTGCTTACCAGCACCGGAGAGGTCCAGTCGATCGGCGTCGGCCTGACGCGCGACGGCCACGGCGTCGACGTGACCAAAGGCCAGATCTTCGGCTTCTGCGGCGGTGCGGCACTGACCCGCGTCGCCGCGCTGCACGAGATCGGCGGCGTTCCGGCCGAGTTCTTCTGCTACTACGAGGACACCGACACGTCCTGGCGGCTGCGCCGGGCGGGCTGGCAGATCGTGCCGGTGCCGGGGGCCGAGGTCCTGCACCTGCACGGCGCCACGGCCAAGCCCGGGTCGAGGGATTTCCACAGGTGGAACGAGCGCAACCGCCTGCTGATGCTCCTGCGGAACGCACCGCTGCGCATCGCCGCCCGTGAGGTGCTCAGGTTCGCGGTGATCACGGCGCTGATCCCGGTCAAGCGGAGCGTGCCGGACGCGGCGAACTTCGAGACCACGCTCCGGCTGGGCGTCCTCGGTGAGGTGCTGCGAAGCCTGCCGAGGACGCTGCGTCAGCGCAGTAACCCCTCGTGAGTGTTTATCAGGGTTAGAACACCGATAAACACTCACGAGGGGGATGGGCTGAACGGGCGCTCAGCCCGATGAGGCAGTCTTATGGGGTACGCCGGATCTCCAGGAGGTGTCGTGCCCGACGACTCGCTGCTACCGATCGTGTCGGTGGTCGTGGTCAACTACCGCGGCGCGGATGACACGATCACGTGCCTGCGGTCGCTGAAGGACGAGCTGGCCTACCCGGCCGACCGGCTGCAGGTCATCTGCGTCGACAACGCCTCGGGGGACGGCAGCGCCGAACGGATCCGCACGCACGTGCCGGACGTCGAGCTGGTCGAGTCGGCCGACAACATCGGCTTCGCGGGCGGCTGCAACCTGGGAGTCGAGCACGCCAAGGGCAGCGTAGTCGCGTTCCTGAACAACGACGCCCGCCCGCACGAGGACTGGGTCAGCGCCGCGGTGAAGGTGCTGATGGCCGAGCCGACGGTCGCGGCCGTGGCGAGCAAGGTGCTCGACTGGGAGGGCAAGCGCGTCGACTTCGTGGACGGCGGCCTGACGTGGTTCGGGATGGGCTACAAGACCCATCAGGGCGAGCCCGACGACGGCCGGTTCGACACCGCGCGTGACGTCCTGTTCGGAACCGGGTCGGCGCTGTTCGTGCGCACCACCACGTTCAAGCAGCTCGGCGGGTTCGACGAGCGCTTCTTCATGTTCTACGAGGACGTCGACCTCGGCTGGCGGCTGAACCTGCGCGGCTGGCGCGTCCGCTACGAGCCCACGTCTATCGCGTACCACAAGCACCACCGCTCGATGTCCACGTTGGACAGCTCGCGCGAGGTGTACCTGCTGGAGCGAAACGCGCTCGCGGCGCTGTACAAGAACGTGTCGGACAAGGCGCTCGGCAAGGTGCTGCCCGCCGCGATCGCGCTGTCGATCCGCCGGGCCACCGCGCGCGGCGGCATCGACCCGACGCAGCTGGAGATCACCAACCGGCCGGCGCACGGCCCCGACCTGACCGATCCGATCGAGATCCCGCGGGTGTCGGCCGCGGCGATGCTGGCGATCGACCGGTTCGTGGAGATGTTGCCGTCGCTCAAGGAATCCCGGGCGGTCGAGCAGGCCGCGCGAGTGCGGTCGGACGGCGACTTGTTGCCGTTGATGCGGGACGCGCTCGAGCCGGCCGCGCCGGAGGTGCCCTATCTGGAAGGGCACCTGAAACTGGTCGCGACCCTTGATCTGGAAGAGCTGTACGCCCTGCGGCGCAACATCCTCGTCGTGACGTCCGACTCGATCACCGAGCGGATGGCCGGGCCGGCGATCCGGGCGTGGAACATGGCCGACGTGCTGGCCGGTGAGCACGACGTGCGCCTGATCACGATGAACCAGCACTCGAACCCGCCGCAGGCACCGTTCGACGTGCGGTACGTGAACCCGGCCGACATGGGCCCCGAGGTCGACTGGGCCGACATCGTCATCCTCCAGGGGCACGTGCTCGAGCAGGTACCGCAGCTGAAGACCAGCAACAAGATCGTCGTCTGTGATATCTACGACCCGATGCACCTCGAACAGCTCGAACAAGGCAAGGACCTGACCGACGCGCGCCGCGCGCACGTGGTCGAAGTGGTCACCGAGGTGCTGAGCAACCAGTTGCTGCGCGGGGACTTCTTCCTCTGCGCGTCCGACCGCCAGCGGCATTTCTGGCTGGGCCACCTCGGCGCGATCGGCCGTCTGTCACCGACGTTGTACGACAGCGACCCGTCGGTGAAGTCGTTGCTCGCGATCGCCCCGTTCGGCCTGTCGGCCAAGCCGCCGCAGCGCACCGGTCCCGGGCCGCGGGACCGGCTCGCCTCGATCGAGCCGGACGACAAGCTGGTCATCTGGGCGGGCGGGATCTACAACTGGTTCGACCCGCTGACGCTGCTGCACGCGATCGACCGGCTGCGCGGCTCGCGGCCGGACGTGAAACTGCTGTTCCTGGGCATGAAGCACCCGAACCCGGACGTCGGCGAGATGGACATGGCCACCCGGACCCGGGCGCTGGCCGCGAAGCTCAACCTGGGCCGCAACGTCATCTTCAACGAGACGTGGGTGCCGTTCGAGGAGCGCCAGAACTGGCTGCTGGACGCCGACTGCGGCGTGACCACGCACTACGAGCACGTCGAAACGACGTTCGCGTTCCGTACCCGCGTGCTGGACTACCTGTGGTCCGCGCTGCCGATCGTGACGACCGCCGGCGACTCGTTCGCCGACCTGGTCGAACGCGAACGGCTCGGCGTGGTCGTGCCGGCCGAGGACCCGGACGCCCTGGCGGCGGCCCTGGAGAAGGTCCTGTACGACAAGGAGTTCGCCCGGGAGTGCCGCGAACGCATAGAAGTGGTCCGGGAGAGGTACACCTGGGAGACGGCATTGGCGCCGTTGGTGGAATTCTGCCGGAACCCGCGACCGGCCGCGGACCGTCTGCCCGGGGCCGGGCCGATGGTCGGGACCAAACCACTCGGCGCGGTCGCCGCGGTACGCCGGGACGTGGCGCTGATGAGGGAGTACTTCAACGCGGGCGGGCCACGTGAGCTCGCCAGGCGCGCCGGGGGGCGGCTGCGCAGGGTGCTGGGACAAGGGAGGTAGCGCGCGTTGGCAAAGGGCAGGTTGCGAGTGCTGGTGGACGGGACCCCGCTGCTGGGGGCCCGGACCGGAGTGGGCAGGTACACCACTGCCCTGGCGGAGGAACTCGCGTCCATGCCCGAAGTCGATATGCGCGCCGTCGCCTTCACACTGCGGGGCTGGCGCCGGCTGCGTCGCGTGTTGCCGCACGGTGCCCGTGCCCGTGGAATGCCGGTCTCGGCACGGTTGCTGCGCAAGTGCTGGCTGCGGGCGCCGTTGCCGCCGATCGAACTGTTCGCCGGGTTCACCGATGTCGTGCACGGCACGAACTTCGTGCTGCCGCCTTCGGTGCGGGCGTCCGGTGTCCTGACGATCCACGACCTCGCTTTCCTTGACGCACCGGACGAATTGCCGCCGAGCGACCGGGAACTGCCGGAACTGGTCCGGCGGTCCGCGCAACGAGCCGCGATGGTGTGCACACCCAGCCAGGCCGTCGCGGACGTCGTCGTGGAACGGCTTTCCGTGCCGATCGAGCGAATCGCCGTGACGCCGCTGGGCGTCGACCCGGCCTGGTTCGCGGCCCGTCCGCCGGGCGAGCACGTCCGCAAACGCCTTGGCCTGCCTGAGGAATACCTGCTTTTTGTCGGCGCGGCCGGGCCGCGCAAGCGGCTCGACTGGTTGCTGAAGGCCCACGAGTCAGCTCCGGACCTGCCGCCTCTGGTCCTCGCCGGGCCGGGCCACACGGCCGTGTCCGACCGCGTCCGCCCGGTCGGTTATCTGTCCGATGTGGACCTGCGGAACGTGGTCGCCGGAGCGTCCGCCTTGGTCCTGCCGTCCCGCGACGAGGGCTTCGGGCTGCCGGTGCTGGAGGCGATGGCGTGTGACGTCCCGGTGATCTGCTCGGACGTGCCGGCGCTGCGCGAGGTCGCGGGCGGGCACGCGACCCTGGTTCCCTTCGGTGACCTGGACGCCATGCGGGTCGCGCTGAGCGCGGCCTTGCAGGAACCGCCGACCCCGGCCACCCTGACCGCCCGGCGCACCCACGCCGCGGAGTTCACGTGGCGCAGGTGCGCGGAAACCACCGTCGCCGCCTACCGGCGCGCGACTTCCTAGCCGCCGTGTCCACCTTTCCAGCACCTTGTGTCGCACGTTCCAGCACCTTGTGTCGCACGTTCCAGCACCCCGTGTCGCACGTTCCAGCACTCTGAAATTCCCGACCTGTGCGTCCAGGGGAATTTCAGGGTGCCGGAATGTGTGTTTCGTGGTGCTGGAACGGTGGACACGGGGTGTCGGAATGGTGGACACGGGGTCAGGGGTTGGGCTTGAAGCCCGCGAAGGCCTTGGTCAACGCTTCGCGCCATGGGCGCAACGGGGTCAGGCCCGCGTTGGCCCACGATGCCGGGGACAGCACGGAATTGGCCGGACGCTTGGCCGGGCGCGGGAATTCCGCGCTCGTGCACGGCTTTACGCGGTCCGGGTCGGCGCCGAGTTCCTCGAAGATCGCGCGGGCGAAGCCGTACCACGTGGTCTCGCCGCCGCCGGTGCAGTGCAGCACACGGGCCTGGGGGCCGTCGCCGGTCACGATCCTGCCCGCCAGTTCCAGCAGTCCGGCGGCCAGATCGGAGCTCCACGTCGGCGAGCCGCGCTGATCGTCCACAACGGACAGAATCTCGCGTTCACCTGCCAACCGCAGAATGGACTTCACGAAGTTGGCGCTGCCGGACGCACCGTAGACCCAGGCCGTGCGGACCACCCACGCGTCCGCGCCCGACCGCAGCACCGAGAACTCACCGGCCAGTTTCGTCAGCCCGTAGACCGACGCCGGACCGACCTCGTCGTCCACTTCGTACGCGCCGGCCTTGTCGCCCGCGAAGACGTAGTCGGTGGAGACCTGGACGAGCGGGACCTGCCGGGACGCGCACACCGCAGCCAGCAGCCGTGGGCCGTCGCCGTTCACCGAGTACGCGGTGTTGCGGTCATCCTCCGCCGCGTCGACCGCGGTGTACGCGGCCGCGTTGATCACGATCGGCGGCAGGCCGCCCGCGGCCGCGAGCAGCCCGTCGACGGCCTGGACCACCGAACCGGCCTGGGTGACGTCGAGCTCTTTCGACCCTGGGGCGTGCACGACCGAGCCGTCCGGTGCCTGTGCGGCGAGGTCCCGGCCGAGCTGCCCGGTGCCGCCGGGGACCAGCAGGGCGAGGGCCGTCATCGGGTGGCGGCCAACGCCGCGCGCTTCTTCAGGGGTTCCCACCACGAGCGATTGTCGCGATACCACTCGACCGTGCCACGCAACCCCTGATCGAACGGAATCCGGGGTTCGTAGCCCAGCTCCGTGCTGATCTTGGTGATGTCGACCGAGTAGCGGCGGTCGTGGCCCTTGCGGTCCTCGACCGGTTGCACCATCGAGAAGTCCGCGCCGACCGCCTCCAGCAGCAGTTCCGTCAGCCTGCGGTTGGTCAGCTCGGTGCCGCCGCCGATGTTGTAGACCTCCCCCGGCCTGCCGTTCGCGGCGACCAGTTGGATGCCGCGGCAGTGGTCGTCCACGTGCAGCCAGTCGCGGACGTTCAGCCCGTCGCCGTAAAGCGGCACCTTCCGGCCGTCCAGCAGATTCGTGACGAACAGCGGGATGACTTTCTCAGGGAACTGGTACGGGCCGTAATTGTTCGAACACCGGGTGATGCACACCGGCAGCCCGTACGTCCGGTGGAACGACCGCGCGATCAGATCGGAGGAGGCTTTTGACGCCGAGTAAGGCGAATTCGGCGACAGAGGGTGATCCTCCGGCCACGATCCCTCGTCGATCGACCCGTAGACCTCGTCGGTGGAGACGTGCACGAACTTGCCGACCTCGGCGTCCAGCGCGGCCTGCAACAGGTACTGCGTGCCGAGCACGTTGGTCAGCACGAAGTCGGCGGCCGAGAGAATGGACCGGTCCACATGCGACTCGGCGGCGAAGTGGACCACCAGGTCCGTGCCGCGCATCAGCTCGCTGACGAGACCGGCGTCACAGATGTCACCGCGGACGAAGCGCAGCCGCGGAGAGGCGGCGACCGGCTCCAGATTGGCCTCGTTGCCCGCGTACGTCAGCTTGTCCAGCACCACGACCTCGGCGTCCGCGAGCTCGGGATACGCGCCGCTGAGGACCTGCCGGACGTAGTGCGAGCCGATGAAACCCGCACCCCCGGTGACTAGAACCCGCATTCGCTCGCCTCCAGTGAATGTGATGTCGGCGCAAGTCTGTCACGTGCCACTCAACCATTGGACCCCTCAAGGCGTAGTAGAGGTACGCCGGAAGTGGCGCGGAAGATACCGGTTTACCAGTAATGTAGGTCTGGGGATTCGAACACGGGAGGACGCTTGGGGAGCGGCGCGCGTCTGGCGCTGTATCTGTCCCGGTGCACGGTGGCACTGGTGTCTGTCGCTGTGCTCAGCGCGTCCGGGATCGTGTACGCCAAGTTCAACGACGTCAACGACGGTGTCGTCACCACGGACGTGATCGCGCCCGAGGTGGCACAGGCAGGCCCGAAGCCGCTCGACGGCGCCCAGGACATCCTGCTGGTCGGGATGGACAGCCGGGAAGACGCGTACGGCAACCCCCTGCCCAAAGAGGTGATGGACCTGCTGCACGCGGGTGTCAACGACGGTGAGCGCAACACCGACACGATGATCCTGGTGCACATCCCGGTCGACGGCCGCCGCGCGGTGGCCATCTCCTTCCCCCGCGACACCCTGGTGGAGGTCGCGGGCGGGTTCGGCAAGCACAAGCTCAACTCGGCCTTCGTGTACAAGTTCAACGACGTCATGAAGAAAGAGAAGTCGCTGCCGCCCAAGCAGGCCCAGGAGAAGGCCAAGCAGGAGGGCCGCAAGAACCTGATCGCCACGATCGAGAACCTGATCGGCAAGGCGGTCACGATCGACAAGTACGCCGAGGTCAACCTGGCGAGCTTCTACGAGATCACCAAGGCGATCGGCGGCGTCGAGGTCTGCCTGAACAACCCGGTCGACGAATGGCGGTCCGGTGCCCGGTTCCCGGCGGGCAGGCAGAGTGTCGAGGGCGCGGCCGCGCTGTCTTTTGTCCGGCAACGTTACGAACTGCCCAACGGCGACCTCGACCGGATCGTGCGCCAGCAGGTCTTCATCGGCGCGTTAGCGCACAAGGTGCTGTCCACCGGCGTGCTGACCGACTTCGGCAAGCTGAACGCGTTGGTCGAGGCGATCAAGAAGTCGGTGGTGCTGAGCACCGGCTGGGACGTCACCACGTTCGCCCAGCAGATGCAGGGCCTGTCCAGCGGGGCGATCGACTTCCACACCATCCCGACGCTCGGCCTCGGCAAGTTCGGCGGCGCCGACATCATCAAGGTCGACCCCAAGCAGGTCAACGAGTTCGTCACCGCACTGGCAGGCGACGAGCGGAACAAGCCTTCCTCCTCGTCCGCTCCTTCCTCGCCCGGCACGTCGACCGTTCCGCCCAAATCGGACACGAAGATCACCGTCGATGTACGCAACGCATCAGGTGAGCGGGGTCTCGCCGCGACCGTGCTGGACACTCTGGTGGGCAAGGGCTTCCTGCGCGGCACGGTCGGCGACGCCCCGGCGCGGCAGCGCACGTCGACGCTGTTCCACGCACCGGGTCAGCAGGCCGACGCGGAGCGTGTCATGGCTGAGCTCGGCGGGGAGTTCCGACTGACCGCGGATTCGGCGCTGCGGCCGGGAACCGTCCGCGCGGTGCTCGGCGAGGACTACCCCGACGCACTCGCCCGGCCCCAGGCCGGCCAGGCACCTCCCGTGGCGCAGGGAAGCCCGGCCACTCCGGCCGGCCCGTCGAACTCCGCCCCGGCCGCGCCCACCGCGCCGCCCATCAACGCCGATGGGGTGACCTGCGTCAATTAGCGGGCGCGAGTGGTTACCCTCGTAGGGGTCGAGGGGTGGGGAGGAGAAGGCGTCGGTGAGTGACGAAGCACTTTCGCACGAGCCGGATCGGAAGTCAGGGGGACGCCTGAGGCGTGTCGCGTGGATGACCGGCCGGGTCTTGGTGGCATTGGCCTCCGCGGCGGCGTTGGCTTCGGCCGGGCTGGCCCGCGACACCGTGCAGTCGGTACGGGAGAACGTGCCGACGTCGGACGTGTTCAGCGAGGAGGTCGAGCGTACGGCGCCGCCCGCGGACGACGGCGCGGACGACTACCTCGTCGTCGGCAGCGACACCCGGACCGACGCGCAGGGGAACCCGTTGCCGGAGCGCGTGTTGCGGCAGTTGCGCACCGAGGCGAGTGACGGCCTGAACACGGACACGATCATCCTGTTACGTGTCCCGAAGGACGGCTCCAAGGGCTACGCGATCTCCATCCCGCGTGACACCTACGTGAAGATCCCGGGCTACCAGGACGACAAGATCAACGCCGCGTACGGCGTGATCAAGTACCGCACGGCACAGAAGCTGCGCGGTGAAGGCAAAACCGACCGCGCCGAGATCGAGCGGCTGTCCGACACCGCGGGCCGTTCGGCGCTCACCCAGGTCATCCACGACCTGACCGGCGTGCGCGTCGACCACTACGCCGAGGTGAACCTGTACGGGTTCTACCTGCTCACCGAGGCGATCGGCGGCGTACGCGTGTGCCTGAACCACTCGACCAGCGATCCCAACTCCGGGGCGAACTTCCGCAAGGGCGTGCAGAAGATCTCCGGCGGTTCGGCGTTGGCGTTCGTGCGGCAACGCGACGGCCTGCCCCGCGGCGACCTGGACCGGATCGTGCGGCAGCAGGCGTTCCTCGGTGCGGTGATGCAGCAGCTGCTGAGCGCGGGCACGCTGACCGACCAGGCGAAACTGACCGCGTTGACGGACGCGGCAGGCAAGTCGGTGGTGGTCTCCCCTGGTCTGGACATCCTCCAGCTCGCCCGGCACCTCGGGTCGATGTCGTCCGGCGCGGTCGAGTTCGTGACGATCCCGGTCGAGGCCGTCGGCGCCCGCAACGAGCGTGGCCAGAGCATCATCACGGTGGACGTGCCGAAGGTCCGCGATTTCGTGGCGAAGCTGGTGGGCAGGCAGGCTCCCCCGCGGTTCGCCTCGCGGCGGCCGCTGTTGTTGAATGGTGCCGTGCCGGATCGCCCGGCACTCCAGCAACAACAGCAACAACAGCAACCGGCCACGATAGACGGCGTGAGGTGCGTGGACTGATGTCGGTCACAGAAGCGTTGTTCCGGCCGCTGCTCGCCGGCGACCGGTCCCGCCCGTTGATCACGCACTACGACGACGCGGCGGGCAGCCGGGTCGAGCTTTCCGTTGCGACCCTGGCGAACTGGGCCGCCAAGACGGCGAACTGGCTGAGCGAGGAGTTCGACGTCGAGCCCGGCACGCCGGTCGCGGTCGACCTGCCCGCGCACTGGCAGACCGCGGGCATCCTGCTCGGCGCGTGGTGGTGCGGCGCCCACGTGGTCTCCTCAGCCGGGGAGGTCACGCTGACCACAGTGGACACTGAGAAACCGGACGGCGCCTGGGCGGTCGTGTCGCTGGACCCGATGGGCATGGGCCTGCGTGGCACGCCGCCGGACGGCGCCGTGGACTACATCGCCGAGTCCCGGATCTTCGGCGACGACTTCTTCGCGTCGCAGGACGTTCCGGACTCCACTCCGGCACTGGAATCGCTGACCGTCGCCGACGTCGTCGCCGCGGCACGCGCCAAGGCGGTGTCCGCCCGCGTTCTATCCACAATGGACTGGACGTTCCCTGACGGAGTCGTCGCCGGTCTGCTCTCGGTGCTCGCCGGAGGCGGTTCGCTGGTCCAGGTGTCCAATCCGAGCACACTGGACGCCCACCTGGAGTCCGAACGGGCCACGCCGATCACCGCTGCCTGAAGGCCAGCTCGGTCTGACCGGACTTCAGCCGCAGCCCCGTCTGGTCGAACAGGACCTCGGGAGAGCTTGTCAGGAAGGTCATCATCTGGTCCTCCTGCTCCATCAGGGCCGGTTCGCAGGCTTTGAGCGTCCTGGCGGGTCGCTGCACGATCAGCTTTCCGTTGACCGTCACGGCCGGGCCGGACATGTCGTTGCACCCGACAGTGGCCGCCACGACGCCATCCTTGAACGTCAGCACGGTCCGGCCGTCGTCGGAAGCGAACTGCTTGTCCGCCAGGTTGCGGTCGAGGCTGCCGACCGAGAACTGCAGGCCCTTGCCTGACGAGTGGGTGAAGGTCAGCGTCTCACCGTCCACTTTGTAGCCCAGCTCGCCGTCGATCACCGGCAGCACCTCGTCGGCCTGCGGGCACGCGGCGTCGGTGGATTTCACGTCGTGGAAGGTGATCTTCTCGGTGGTGGCCTGGTACCTGCCTTCCAGACTGTTGCACGGCGTGGTGACCAGCACCGTGCCGTGGTCGAGGGTGAGCAGGGCAGGCGCCGCGGGCGGCTTCGCCGACGTGTTCTCGACGACGGTGTTCACGACCCAGGGCGTGCCTTCCAGCGCCGTCGGCTGCTTGGCCGTGAACACGATCTCCGTGTTCGCGGACTTCAGCCTGAGCGTCGTGCCGTCGAACTCCCACGCCGGCTTGCTGTCGATCACCGCGGCCAGCCAGTCGTCCTGGTCCATGCGCGCCTTGTCGCACCCCATGTCGGTCCGGCGGAGGTCGGCCGTGGACAACCGGCCGCCGCTGGTGTCCGCCGGAGCGAAGATGTGGTTGCACCCGGCTCTCACTCTCAGTTCGCGCTTGTCGGTGAGCTCCAGGGTGATCTGGGTCCCGTCCGCCAGGGCCCGCGGTTGTCCGTTCTCGGTCACGGCCTGGGACACGAACACCTGACCGCTGATGTCCTTGGCCGGGTCAGTGCCGCTGGGTGCGCTGTTGCCCGGAGCTGCCTTCTGGCCACAGCCGGCAACAAGCACTCCCACCGCTCCCACAATCAGCAAAGTTTTCATGTGCCGAGGACGGACCGGCCCCCGGATCAGGTTGCCTGAATCAGCTCCCGCACCCTGGTTTTCAGGTCGTCCATGGCCGCGCGGTAGAAGCGAGGGCCGTAGGACACCCGTGCCACGCCCAGGTCACGCAGGGTGGCGAGATCCAGTTCGTCCCCGGTGTTGCCGTTGACCGGGCAGGCCAGGTCGGCGACGAGGGCGGCGAGGTCACGCTTGTGCCGTACGCCGATCGGGTAAACGCAGTCGGCGCCCGCGTCCCGGTAGAGCCTGCCCCGGCGCATCGCCTCCGCGAGCCGATCCGGCTCGGCGATCCCGCTGCTGGGCAGGAAGGCGTCGACGCGGGCGTTGATGACGATCGGAACTCCGGCGTCGTCCGCGGCGGACCGGACGCTCGCCAGCCATTCGGCGTGCGCACCGGCGTCCACCAGGCCGCCTGCCTGGTGGTCGGTGTCCTCCAGGTTGCACCCGACCGCGCCGGTGTCCAGCAACCGGTCCACCAGTTCCCGCGGTGGCAGGCCGTACCCCGCTTCGGCGTCCACCGTGACCGGGACCGGCACCGCCCGGGCGATCCGCGCGGCCGCGGCGAACATCTCCTGCCACGGCGCGCCCTGTCCGTCGGGGTATCCGAGCATCGCCGAGATCGCGGCGCTGGCCGTGGCGACGACCGGAAAACCCGCCTCGACCACCACGGTCGCGCTGACCGCGTCCCAGGCGTTGGGCAGCACGAGCATTTCCTTGCCGTGCAGCTCACGCAGTGTCTCGGCGTGGGCCCTCAGATCCGTCATCGGACGTCCTCCAGAATCGGTTGTGGTGTTGTGGCAGGCCGTTTCGCCGGCACGCCAAGGGCGACGAGCATGCCGGCGAACGCGAACGCGGTCACCGCGCCCATCGCCGCGGTGAAGCCCGTGGTGAACTCCTCGGCCGACGCGTAACCACCGAAGCCCGCGAAGGCCGCGACCGCGACGGCGACCCCCAGGACGCCGCCGAAGATCCGCAATGTCATGAACGCGCCCGACGCCTGGCCGATCTCCCGCGGTTTCACCGCTCCGACGACCGCTTTCTGCGCCGCGGGCATGGCCATGGTCAGCCCGATCCCGCCGATGACCAACGGCGGCAACAGGTCCAGGTAGCCCGCGCCGGTGCCGGAGACGAGCGTGATCCAGCCCATGCCGACGGTTTGCAGCGACAGGCCGACGACCATGAACGTCCGTTCGCCGTACTTGTCGGTCAACGCTCCGGCGATCGGCGCGCACACCAGCAGCGTCGCGGTCCACGGCATCAGCCGCAGTCCGGCACCGAGCGGGCTTTCCCCGAGAGCGGTCTGGAAGTACTGCGCGAGGAAGAACAACGTGCCGTACAGCGAGGCGAACACGCAGAAGTTCGCCGGGTTGGCCGTGGCGAACGCCCGGAGGCGGAAGAACCGCATCGGCAGCATCGGTGCCTTCGTGCGCTGTTCCCACAGCACGAAACCGACCAGCAAAACGACCCCGAGCACCAGTGCGCCGAGAACTTCCGCGCTCGTCCAGCCCGCCCCGTTGCCACGCACCAGAGCCCAGACGACGCCGAACGCACCCAGGGTCACGAGCACGACCCCGACCAGGTCGAACCGGGTGTTCGGGCCCACGCTCTCGTCGACGCGGCGGGCGGACAGCAGGATCGCGAGCACACCGATCGGCAGGTTCACCCAGAAGATCCACTGCCAGGACAGCCCCTGCGCGACGACGCCGCCGACAAACGGGCCGCTGAACGTCGCCAGCCCGGTGATGCCCAGGTAGAGCCCCATCGCCTTGCCGCGCTGCGGCGGCGGGAAGGCCGCACTGATCAGCGTGAGCGACAAGGGCAGTACCACCGCCGCACCGACGCCCTGGAGCGCACGCGACACGATGAGCGTGCCGATGTCCGGCGACAACGCGCACGCCACCGACGCGATCGTGAACACAGCCAGGCCGAGGACGAACATGCGGCGGCGGCCGGACCGGTCGCCCAGTGCCGCTCCGGTCAGCAGCAATACCGCGAATGTCAGATTGTACGCGTTGACGGTCCATTCCAGCGATTCGACCGTTGCCGTGAGATCCTGCCGAATCGTGCCCAGTGTCGTTGTCACGACCAAGCTGTCGAGTGCCATCATGAATGACGCCAGCGAGGCGAGCCCCAATACCCAGGCTTGCCCGGACGTCATTCGTCCCCCGTCGGTTTTCACCGTTTCTCCTCAGGAACGTAGTGACCGCGGCAGGCCGAAGGCCGCCAGCAGGGAGTTGTCCAGGAATCGCGTCAGCGCGGAGATCCGATCGCCGTCCAGGGTCAGCACGATCACCCCGTGGGCGTGCATGATCGGCGTCCGCGGGTCACGGGCGTAGCAGCCGAACGCCGGTTGGCCGTTCGCCCGCGTGGGAATCAGCACGTACCGCAGGCAGCCGCGCAGCGCCACCGTGGACAGGAAGTGCCGGATGGCGTCCAGGCCCTGGTACTCCAGCGGCAACGGCGGCATGGTCAGCCACGCGTCGTCCGTCAGCATGGCCACGACCGCGTCGACGTCACCCTCCTGGAAGGCGCGGGTGAAATCGTCCACGATGCGGCGTTCTCGCGGCGACTCCGGCAGCGGCACGTTTTCCCGGTCCGGCAAGTGCGCCAATGCGCTTCGGGCTCGTTTCAGCGCACCGGTCACCGCGTTTTCGGTGACGTCCAGAATCGTCGCCACCTCGGCGGCACGAAATCCGAGCACGTCCCGCAGTACCAACACGGCTCGTTGCCTCGGCGGCAATTGCTGCAGACCGGCCAGAAACGCCAGCGACACCGATTCCCTGGTCTCGTATCGCGCTTCCGGTCCAGGGGTGTGGTCGGCGATCTCGTCGAGCAGCGCGTCGGGATACGGCTGCAACCAGCTCGGCTCGGCTCGGCGGTGCGACGGCTCGGGCAACGGGACCTCCGATTGGTAGGCCGCGTAGTCCTGCGAACGGCGGGTACCGGCCCGCAGCGCGTTGAGACAGCGGTTGGTCGCGATCCGGTAGAGCCACGTGCGGATGGACGCGCGTTCCTCGTAGCCGCTTATCCCGCGCCACGCCGCCAGCAACGTCTCCTGCAGCAGGTCCTCGGCGTCGTGCACCGAGCCGAGGATGCGGTAGCAGTGCAGCTGCAGCTCACGTCGATACGGCTCGACGAGCCTGCGGAACGCCTCGCCGTCCCCGTCCCGCGCCAACGCCAGCAGATTCCCGGCGTCGGTGTCCCCTCGCATGGCGGCTCCTTCGGTCCTGGTGGTGCCTCTCGGAGAGATAGACACCGCCGGTCCCGAAAACTGGTCGCCGCCGGGTCAGGATTTCAGGCGCTCCCGCAGTTCCCGCTTGAGGATCTTGCCGGCCGCCGAGATCGGGATCTGGTCGGTGAGGATCACCTCGCGCAGCCGCTTGTACGGCACGACCTGGTCGTTGATGTCCGCCATGACCTCCTCGGCGGTCACGTCCGGTTTCGCCGGCACCACGAAGGCGACCGGCAGCTCGCCTGCCTCGAGGTCCTTGCGGCCCACCACGGCGGCCATCGCCACGCCGGGGTGCGCGATCAGCAGCTCCTCCAGCTCGCGGGGATAGACGTTGTACCCCTTGTAGAGCAGCATGTCCTTCTTGCGATCCACAATGGACAGATAGCCGTCCTCGTCGAGCACGCCGATGTCACCGGTGTGCAGCCACCCGTCGACGAGGACGTCGGCGGTCTCCCGCGGCCGGTTGTGGTACCCGGCCATCACCTGCGGGCCGCGGATGCAGACCTCGCCGGGCTCGCCGGCCGGAACCGGCTCGTCACCGCCCTCCACCGGCACGAGCTTGACCTCGGTGTCGAAGACCGGCACGCCGACCGTGCCCACTTTGCGCAGCCCGGACACGAAGGTCGGCGCGGAGGTCGCGCCCATGGTGACCTCGGTGAGGCCGTATCCCTCGACGATCACCGCGTTGGGCATGATCCGCTGTAAGGCGACCGTCATCTCGTACGGCATCGGTGCCGCGCCTGACCCGATGGAGTTCACCGCGGACAGGTCCCGCGTCGCGATGTCCGGGCAGGCCAGCAGGCCCGCGAACAGCGCGGGCGCCCCGCCCATCGAGGTGACCTGGAACTTCTCGGCGTCGGCGAGGTAGGCGGCCGGATCGAACCGGTCGTGCAGGATCACCGACATCCCCGTGAGGATCAGCACGTTCAGGCCCGCGATCGTGCCCATCGCGTGGAACCACGGCGTGAGGTTGATCGCCCGGCCCTCACCCAGGCGGGTGCGGTACTCCGACGGGTCGCCGATCTGGTCGAGGACCACGCCACCCTCGCTGTCCAGCGCGGGCACCGAGCCGGACTGCCAGCAGGCGAACTGCAGGGTGTTGACCACGACGTTGCGATGCGGGAGCTCGACGCCTTTGGAGCGCCCGGTGGTGCCGCCGGTGTACGCCAGATGCGCCAGGTCACGGTAGATGTCGATCTGCACGTCCGGTGGCGTGTCCGGCTGGCCGTCGCGGATCTCGTCCACGTCGCTCGCTACCACGGTCAGCACCGCTCCGGCGTCCTCCAGCTGAGCGGCCACCGCGGCCTCCGGCATCAGCGGGTTGACCGGCACGAACGTGGCCCCGGCCAGCAACAGGCCGTAGTACGCCACCGGGAACGGCAGGCAGTTCGGCATCCGCAGGGCCACCCGGTCCCCAGCCTTGACGCCCCTGCTGACCAGGCCGTTCGCGAACTGGCAGGCACGCTGCCACAGCTGCGTGTAGGTGAGTTCGTCGCCATGGTGGCTGAAGACGACCCGGTCACCGAACCTGCGTGCCGAGCCGGCCAGGATCGCACCGACGGCGACCTCCGGATAGTCGAGCTTCTTGCCGATGTGGGGAGGCCACGTAGCGGTCATCCTTGGAAGCTAACTCCAAGTGCGGGCCAGGACACAAGCTCCCGGCAGTGAACGAGGACTAACATCGAACCAGTTGTTACTGGTCGGTTGGAAGGCGGAACACGGTGAACGCGGGCGTATACCAGCTGTCGGAGGAGCACGAGGCTGTGCGCGAGGCAGTGCGCGCGCTCTCCGAGAAGGAGATCGCGCCGTACGCGGCCGACTGCGACGAGAACGAGCGTTACCCGGTCGAGGCTCGTGACGCGCTCGTCCGTTCCGGCTTCAACGCCCCGCACATCGGCGAGGAGTACGACGGTCAGGGCGCCGACGCGATCGCCACGTGCATCGTGATCGAGGAGGTCGCCCGGGTGTGCGCGTCCTCGTCGCTGATCCCGGCGGTGAACAAGCTGGGCTCGATGCCGATCATCCTGGCCGGCTCCGAGGAGCTGAAGAAGCAGGTCCTGCCGTCCATCGCGGCGGGCCAGACGTCGATCTCGTACGCGCTGTCCGAGCGTGAGGCCGGTTCGGACACCGCGGCCATGAAGACCCGCGCGCGTCAGGAAGGCGACACGTGGGTGCTCAACGGCACCAAGTGCTGGATCACCAACGCGGGCGAATCCGTCTGGTACACCGTGATGGCGGTGACGAACCCGGACGCGCCCAAGCCGTCACAGGGCATCTCGGCCTTTGTCGTGCACGCCGACGACCCCGGCTTCTCCGTCGGGCCGAAGGAGCGCAAGCACGGCATCAAGGGCTCGCCGACCCGTGAGATCTACTTCGAGAACTGCGTGATCCCCGGTGACCGCATCATCGGCGAACCGGGCACGGGCCTGAAGACGGCCCTGCGCACCCTCGACCACACCCGTCCGACCATCGGCGCGCAGGCCGTCGGCATCGCCCAGGGCGCACTGGACGCGGCGATCGCGTACGTCAAGGAACGCAAGCAGTTCGGCAAGGCCATCGCCGACTTCCAGGGCGTCCAGTTCATGCTGGCCGACATGGCGATGAAGATCGAAGCGGCCCGTCACATGGTCTACGTGGCAGCGGCCAAGGCGGAGCGCGGCGAAGCCGACACCGGATTCGTCGCCGCCGCGGCCAAGTGCTTCGCCTCCGACGTGGCGATGTCCGTGACGACCGACGCCGTGCAGTTGTTCGGCGGCGCCGGGTACACCCGTGACTTCCCGGTCGAGCGAATGATGCGCGACGCGAAAATTACCCAGATCTACGAAGGAACCAACCAGATCCAGCGCCAGGTCATGGCCCGCTCCCTGCTCAAGGGCTAAACCCCCAGCGTGCCCCTCGTGAGTGTTTATCCGGGTTAGAACACGGATAAACACTCACGAGGGTTGAGCTGCGGGGTTACGGGGGCAGGGTGATGGAATGGCATGGTGCTCAACCACGATGAGGCGGTGGCCGTCCGGCCGTTGACGTTGGCCTGGGTGAACAGGCACCTGGAGGTCGGCGAGCGGATCGTCCGGGCTGAGGCGCTGCACGGCGGCATCACTGCCGAGATGCGGCGGCTGACCGCCGGCACGCGGGACGGAGGCACCCGTGACCTGGTGCTGCGGACCTTTGTGGCCACGGAGTACGCCGAGGACTGGCTGACCAGGGAGGCCGGCGCGCTGACCGTGCTCACGGGGAGCGGCGTACCGGCTCCTGGGCTCGTCGCGGTTGATCCGACCGCCGCGCATTGCGAATATCCGTCGCTCCTGATGACACATCTGCCGGGACGTGCGGTGCTCGACGATGAGGGATTGGCGACGCGTGTCCCTCTGCTGGCTCGTCAACTCGTGGCGATCCACGCGTTACGGCCTGCCGAGCGGCCCCGGAAGTACATGGCGTTGACGACCGCCGACAGCGTCGTGACTCCGAAGGGCGCTGACGCGGCTGCATGGGCGGCGGCGATCAACGTGATCCGCAAGCCCCCGCCCTCGTATGAAGGGCGATTCCTGCACCGGGACTTCCAACCCGGCAACGTGCTGTTCGACGGGCCGCCCTCCATCGCGCCAGACGCCCGGATCACCGGTGTCGTCGACTGGGCGCAGGCCTCCTGGGGCCCGGCGGACCTCGATGTGGCGCACTGCTCCACCAATCTCGCGCTGCTGCACGGCCCGGTGTGGGGTCTGCGGTTCGCCGAGGCGTACGAGGAGGCCGGCGGAGTGCTGGCCACGGCCGCGAGCGAGCGGCTGTACTGGCTGGTGCGGGACGGGCTGGCGTGCTCCGAAGAAGTGCGGTTGGTGGCGCGGCCCTGGCGGGAGGCAGGCCGGACAGACCTGACGGCGCGAGCCGTGGAGGAGCGGCTGGACGCCTATGTCACCGCCCTGATGGACACGTTGGGCTGAGTCCTTCACCCGCTGTTCCAATGGTGTGCGCGGGTGGCGGATCGCCTAGGTCGTGTTTCGAATGTCCCGGTCGATGAGAGTCTGCCCCGGCCGGAGGCCGGAATCGGCTCGGTGGGGCGGTTCCTGGCGTCGCCGCGGGATCGCCGCGAATACTGGTTGTCTTTGGGCGGTCCCGCGGTGGCGTCAGGGGCCGCATCCGGCCCGGCTATCGCGATCGGGCATTTGAAACACGGCCTAACCCTGCCCAGCGGTCTGCCGAAGCTTCTCGTCCTTCTCGAGAACCATTGCCTCAAGCCCCGCCTGGAACTCACCCATCCTCGCCTGCAACCCCGGATCGGTGGCGGCCAGCATCCGGACGGCGAGCAACCCCGCGTTACGCGCACCACCAATGGAAACCGTGGCAACCGGCACCCCGGCGGGCATCTGCACGATCGACAACAGCGAATCCATGCCGTCCAGGTACTTCAGCGGCACCGGCACACCGATCACAGGCAGCACGGTCGCCGAAGCCACCATGCCCGGCAGGTGCGCCGCGCCCCCGGCACCCGCGATGATCACCTTGACGCCACGGGAAGCCGCGGACTGCGCGTAGGACAGCATCCGGCCAGGGGTGCGGTGTGCGGAGTACACACCGACCTCATAGGACACGTCGAACTCGGCCAAGGCCTTCGCGGCCTCCGACATCACCGGCCAGTCCGAGTCGCTGCCCATGATCACGCCGACGTCCACCACAGTTACTTCCCTCCATGCACGTCATAGCCGTCCGGCCACGCGGCGGCGGACAGCCAGTCGGCGGCGAACCGGGCGCGTTGCCGGACCTCCGCCAGGTTCGTACCCAGCACCGTCACGTGCCCGATCTTGCGGCCGGGCCGTTCGGCTTTGCCGTAGTAGTGCACGTGCACGTCCTTGTACCTGGCGAACAGGTGGTGCAGGCGCTCGTCCGCGCCCATGTCCGGTGTGGACCGTGCGCCGAGCACGTTCGCCATCACGACCACGGGCGCGACCGGGTCGGTCGAGCCGAGCGGGTAGTCGAGCACGGCCCGCAGGTGTTGCTCGAACTGCGAGGTCCCCGCGCCTTCGATGGTCCAGTGCCCGGAGTTGTGCGGGCGCATGGCCAGTTCGTTCACGACCAGACCGGACGCGGTCTCGAACAGCTCGACGGCCAGAACACCCACCACGCCAAGGGAAGAAGCGATCCGCAGGGCCAGTTCCTGGGCTTCCTCGGCCAGATCAGGCGACAGCGACGGCGCAGGCGCCAGGACCTCGACGCAGATTCCGTTGGACTGCACCGTTTGCACGGTCGGCCATGCCGCGCCCTGACCGAACGGCGAACGCGCGACGACCGCTGCGAGCTCGCGCGTCATGTCGACGCGTTCCTCGACGAGCAGCGGTGTCCCGGCCTCGAGCAGTTCGGTCACGAGTGCCTCGCCGGACGACGGCACCATCCAGACGCCGCGGCCGTCGTAGCCGCCGCGTGCGGCCTTCAGCACGACCGGCCAGCCGTGTTTCTCGCCGAACGCGGTCACGTCGGCGGGCGTCTTGACCTCGGCGTACGCCGGGATCGGTACGTCCATGTCGGCCAGTCGGTTGCGCATCACGAGCTTGTCCTGCGCGTGGATCAGCGCCTCGGGGCCCGGGTGGACGGTGAAGCCTTCGGCGACCAGCGTCCGCAGGTGCTCGGTGGGCACGTGCTCGTGGTCGAACGTCAACACGTCGACCTCGGCAGCGAAGCCGCGCAACGCGTCCAGGTCCGTGTGGTGGCCGATCGTGACGTTCGGCGTCACCAGCGCGGCCGGGTCCGACGGGGAGACGGCGAGCACACGCAACGACTGGCCGAGCGCGATCGCGGCCTGCTGGGTCATCCGGCTGAGCTGGCCGCCGCCGACCATGCCGACGACGGGAAAGCCTGTCACTGGGTCCACGAGCAGGTCACCCTACCTGCGTCAACTGGCGAGCCGGACGCCAGGAGTACAAGGCGGCCCCGAGCAGAGCGATCGGGTAGATCAGATAGCCCCAGCGGGTCGCGGGCATCAGCAGCATCGCCACGCCCAGCCCGACGCCGGTGCGCAGCAGGATCTCCGCGGTGGTGCGCGGCGGACGCGCGAGCAGCCACCACAGCATGCCGACCGCGGCCAGTGCCAGCAGGACCAGCACGGCCGTGTGCCCGACCGGCCCGGTCTGTTCGAGCAGGTGCCCTGGCAGCGGGCTGCCCGCCGGGGACCGCACCGCGGCCATGTTGGCCGGGAACCGGATCACGTTGTCCACGAACGCTTCCCAGTTCGTCGCGGCGGAAAGGCCGGTGAACACGACCATCCCGGCGACGAACGTGGCAAGGAAGCGCCACGAGAAGGCAAGCGCCACGGCCACGACGACGGCCGCGGGCAACGCCGTCAGCTTCATGCTGGACGCCAGCGCCAGCACCAGCGCGGCCCACTCCGGCCGTGACCGCATCGCGAGGACGGCACCGAGGACGAGCAACGCGACCACGGGCATGTCATTGCCCGCGACCGCCGCCGACAAGGTCGTGAAAGTCGTCAAAGCGACGAACTGGACGGGCCGGACCGACAGCGAGGGCCAGTCGAGGGCCTTCAGGATCAGCAGGAAGATCACCACGGTCAGCATGAACGCGACGATCCGGGCGTCGGTCACCACGGACCGGCCGAACAACGCGTTGGGCAGCCCGAGCAGGGCCATGGCAGGGCTGTACGGCGTGTAGTCGTCCACCACCGGCGGCCGATTCAAAGTCGACAAGTCGACATACGGCGAGCCGGTGGCCCACAGCAGGCGCCCGGCCCGCTCGATCACCCACACCTCGGGCTGCGCGGTCATCGAGTGCGCGGGCGAGCCCCAGTCCCGGCCGGTCATCCGCTTGAAGACCAGCACGAGCATCGGCACGACCATGCCCAGCGCGACCACGTAGCCGACCGGAATCCACCGTGATCCCTCGCGTCGTGTCAGCAACAGGATCGCGGTGTGCAGGAAGGCGAACGCGTATCCGACGACCGCGAAGTTGCCCCATACCCGGAAGCCGTAGAACTCCGAGAACACCGCCGTGTACGCGGCGTCCAGGCCGAAACCCAGGTAGAACGCGGCGTCGATCAGCCGGGAACGCTGCTGCCTCACGACGATTGACCGGCTGCGATCCTCGGCTGTTCGTCACCGGCGCGGGCGCGCAGACGTCTGCGCACCACCCGGATCGCGATCGCGATACCCGCGCCGACCGGGACGATCATGTACGCGCTGCCGGGGATGAACTCCCACCAGTGCCACAGCAGTTCCCTGCCGAACCCGCCGCGCATCCACAGCAGGATGCAACTGACGAACACCACGAACACCGCCAGCGGCGCGACCGCGGCCCGCGCGATCCGCGCGACCCCCTGCGGCAACGGGTCGGGCATCCGGGCGATCAGCATGATCAGCAGCGGCACCACCCAGACGTAGTGGTGGGTCCACGTGACCGGACTGAACAGCAGCCCGAAGAACGCGCTGACCAGCAACGCCGTCACCGCGCGGCCGTGCCGGTGGAACCGGCGGACCAGCAGCATCGCCGGGATCGCCAGCAGCGCGCCGATCGCCAGCGCGATCTTGGTCGAGTTCGGGTCGAGCAGGGTGATCCGGTTGATCAGGCCGTTCAGCGACTGGTTGCCGTTCCAGTAGACCGGGCCGATCCGGGCCGGGTCGCCGACGATCGTGACGGTCCAGTACTTCCAGGTGTCGCTCGCGGAGATGGCGAACATCAGGCCCTGCAGGCCGACGAACGTGGCGAACGCCCGGACCGCCGAGGCACGCCGGCCGACCAGCACCAGGTGCGCGACGAAGATCAACGGCGTCAGCTTGATCGCGGCGGCGATGCCGATGAGCACCCCGCCCCACTTGCCGATCCGGCCGCCCGCGGTGGTGATCACCAGCACGTCGACGACCACGATCACCAGCAGGATCAGGTTGATCTGGCCGAGGAACAGCGTCCGCCAGACCGGTTCCAGGCCCAGCATCAGCACGGAGAACCAGACGGTCGCCCTGCGCGGCTCCAGCCAGCTCGGCCGGCGGGGGACCTTGTCCAGCGTGATCCGGATGACCAGGCTCATCGCCAGCACGGAGGTCGCGCTGAGAAAGCCCCACGAGACCGTCGTCGGGAACAACGCCATCGGGACGAAGAACAACGCGGCCGACGGCGCGTAGGTGAACGGCAGCTGCGCCCACCACGGCTCGGCGAGCAACGTCATCTTGTCGTAGAGCGGCTCTCCGGTGAGCAACGCGATGCCGCCCGCCCGGTAGACGGCGGAGTCGACGCCCATCTTGCCGTGCGCGATCCACACGGCGATGCCGGTGATGATGAAGGCGGCGGGCACGGCCAGCACGACCCACATCGCGCGCCATGACCCGACGAACCACTCAACCGCCGCGGTGACCTTCCCCGGGCCCTGCCCCGTCGCCCGCACGGGCGCACCCCCGCTGCGCTCGTCCACGTCGCTCACCCGGACAGCAAATCACGAAGACCACCCGAACGTGGCCCGAGCCCCCGCATCCCCCCTCGTGAGTGTTTACGCGTGTTCTAACCCCGATAAACACTCACGAGGGATGACCTGGGGTTTTGTCAGCTGCGGCTGAGGGAGGCGATCAGCTCGCAGGCCTGCTCGTGGGTCGGCGGAAGCCGGTGCAGGCGCACTTCGACGGGTCCGGCCGTGTGCAGCTGTGGGTCGACCGAGAGCCGCCCGGCCAGCGCCAGCTGGGCGTCCACACTGCGTTTGGCCAGGTCAGGCTCGCGTTCGGTGAGCACGACGGCCACCGACGGGCCGAGCAGCGCCAGGCTCTCGCCGCCGTCGAAGACCTGACGAAGCACGTCCGCGGCGAGCACCATCGCCATCAGCCGGGACCAGCCGACCACCGCGGAGAGGTCGATACGGACAGTGAGCAACACGTGCCGGGGCAACCGCGCCTCGCGCGCGGCCCGGCGGTAGATCTCACCGAGCCGGGTGCGCAGGTAGGCGGCCGTGGACAGGCCGGTCAGGCTCTCCCGGACCTCGCTGCGGGCGATCTCCCGCGACGACACGTCGGCCCAGGCCAGCGCCGTCAACCGGAGCAGACGGGCCGGGGTGGCGTCCGGGTTGGCCGCGAGCAGGCGCGGGTCGCTGAGCACCGCGTGCAGGGCCGCGACGTCCGTCAGGGTCTCGTCCAGCCCCGCCCCGGAGACCGCACGCGCCCGGCCGAGATCCGCCAACGGGTCCGCCAGATCGGCTTTGACCAGCGCGGACGCACAGACCGCGTCGACTTCGGGCAGCGCCCAGTCGCTCGGGTACCGCCAGCCGGCCGCGATGCTGGCGCCACGCCATCTGGCACGCAGGGACCGCAGGGCGGCGTCCGCACCATCGGCGTCGCCACGGGGTGACCGGGAACCCGCTTCGCGAACCGCCACAGTTACCAGTTCCTCTCCGCCGATCGGAAGATCCGGATCTGAAACGTCGCAGGGTGTCAGGTGTGACGCGGTTCCGACCGAATTGTCATGCGAACGGATTACCCGCTCACACTCGGCTAACAACCGGCCTGGCCGGGGAGATGACTCCGTGACGTGGGTCGGTCACACTTACCGGCATCACGGGCAGCGACGAGGGAGGCACGTGTCCACAGTTCCCGCTGAGGCGCACGGCCCGAGCGACGCCGAACTGATCAATTCGGTGCGCCGGGGCACGGTCTCGGCATACGGGTCGCTCTACGAACGGCACGTCGGAGCCGCGTACAACCTCGCCCGCCAGCTGAGCCGGTCCCAGGCGGAGGCCGACGACCTGGTGTCCGAGGCGTTCGCCAAGGTGCTGGACACGCTTCGGGCCGGTCGCGGCCCGGATTCGGCCTTTCGCGCATACCTGCTGACCGCCCTGCGGCACACCGCGTACGACAAGACCCGGCGGGACAAGCGAGTCGAACTGTCCGACGACGTCACCACGATCGCGGGCGCGGAGACAGCGGTCCCGTTCTCGGACACCGCCGTCGCAGGCTTGGAGCGTTCGCTCGCCGCGCGTGCGTTCGCCCGGCTACCTGAGCGCTGGCAGGCCGTGCTGTGGCACACCGAGGTCGAAGGGCAGTCGCCCGCCGAGGTCGCGCCCATCCTCGGCCTGACGCCCAACGGCGTGAGCGCGTTGGCCTACCGCGCCCGTGAAGGCCTACGGCAGGCGTACCTTCAGGTGCACCTGGCCGAGTCGACGAACGAGCGCTGCAAGGCGACCGCGGAGCGCCTGGGCGCGTGGACCAGGGGCGGGCTTTCCAAGCGGGAGACCGCACAGGTCGAAGCGCATCTGGACGAGTGCGAGCGCTGCCGGGCGCTGGCGGTGGAACTGGCCGACGTCAACAGCGGCATGCGCGTGGTCGTCGCGCCGCTGGTCCTCGGCGCCGGGGCGCTCGGCTACCTGGCGACGACCGGCGCCAAGACCACCACGGCCGTCGTCGCGGGCGCCGCGGCGGGCACGGCCGCGGGCGCCGGTGGTGCGGCGTCTTCTCTACCACGGCAGTTCGTGGGCGTGGGCGCGTCCGTCGCGGCCTTGGCCGCGGCCGTCGTGCTCGCGCTGACGGCCGCCGAGACGCAGGAAATCCCGACCGCGCAGCAGCAGCCTTCGCCGACGAGCTCCCCGCAGCGACCGGTGCCACCACCGCAGTCGCCGGTACTCCCGCCGCCCGTGCCGCCGCCTCCGCCGCAGAACACGCCGACGACGCCGTCACCACCCCCAGCACCACCGCCGCCGTCGAGTCCACAGCCACCACCGGCCCCGAGCACTCTGGCGCCGACGCAGGCACCCCCAACGCAGGCGCCTCCGACACAGGCGCCTCCACCGCAGCCCGGACCGCCGAGTCTGACGGTCCCGTCGCTGACGCCGATCACGCTCGTGCCAGGCAGCGGCCCGACTGATCTGCCCCTGTCGGTGACCAACAACGGTGGCACGGTGTCCGAGCCTGTCGTCGCCGCCTTGACCCTGCCGCCGGGCGTGAACGCTGTCGGGACGTCCCGGATGGCCGGTTCCGGCGTGCTGCGCCTCAATGGCGCGCTGCAACAGGATTCGGTGTCGTGCCCGGGCGGTTCCGGGACCGTGTCCTGTACGAACGGCCGTGGCCTGCGGCCGGGCGAGTCCGTGACGCTGCTGTTCCGCATCGACGCCGACGAGAACAGCCCAGGCGGGAACATCGTGGGCACGGTCAGCGCAGGCAGTTCCGTGAGCGTGCCGGTTTCGGTGCGCGTCGACGTCCAGCCACCGGTGCGCAAGGACGGTGTGTCGATCTACGCGTTCCAGGACTGGCTCGGCATCCCCGCGCCCGGCCGGAACCGCACCGCGAGCCTGCAGGCGGTGGCCAAGAACACCGGTGAGAGCACCAAACCGGTCACGGTCACGTTCGACCAGCCCGGCTCGATGCTCTCGGCCTGGCCGGCCGCGTCCTGTACGTCCAACGGCACGACGCTGAGCTGCGTGACGTCGCAGCCGCTGAGCCCCGGCGACCGCTTCTACCTGCGAGTACGGCTCACTCCGCCGAATTCCGGCGGCGCGGACGGCGAGCCGCCCTTCTGGCACGGCAAGGTCCTGGTGACGGCGTCGCTCGGGACGGCGAGCGCGAGCACGACGGTCAAAATCCCGTGGTGGAACTGGCCGGTGCCGCCCGACCCGAAGCCGACCAGCACCACGAAGCCTCCCGTCACGACGACCACGACTCCGCCACGGACGACGACCAAACCGCCAGTCACGACGACCACGAACCCGAAGACGGTGACCACGACGACTCCACCGAAGGAGACCTCGACACCGCCCAAGCAGACGACGACAACACCGACGCGACCGACAACGTCACCACCGCCGCCGAAGGATCACTGCGCGGGCTTGGGCCCGGTGGAAAGGCTGCTGGCGGTACTGACGGGTCGCTGCCCGCCCGGCACCGGGCCTGCGCCGCGCTGAGGGGCCCTGATTGTCCTGAAATGGGGTAAAGCTCCCGCGTTGGGCGTGGGCGGGCACACAATGTACGGCACTGCTGTCAAGGGCCGAATTGTGGATCAGTAGGCTCTGCCGCCATGGCCTTTGTGCAGAGCCTCTTCAAGCATCTCCCTGAGCCGGTGCGCAAGCTGATGCTCAAGCACCGTGAGCTGCTCAGGTTCGCTGTGGTGGGCGGAATCTGCTTCCTGGCCACGAACGTGTTCAACTACACGCTCAAGCTTACGATCTTGAACGAGCACCCCGTCACGGCACTGGCCGTCGCGGTGATCCTGGCGACGATCCTGTCGTACGTGCTGAACCGCGAGTGGTCCTTCCACACCCGCGGCGGGCGCGAACGCCACCACGAAGCCGCGCTGTTCTTCCTGATCAGCGGGATCGGCGTGGCGCTGAACTCGGCGCCGCTGTTCGTCTCGCGGTACGTCTTCGACCTGATGGTGCCGAATGTGAGCCTGGTCACCCAGGAGGTCGCGGACTTCGCCAGCGGCATGATCCTCGGCACCCTGCTCGCGATGGTCTTCCGCTGGTGGGCGTTCAAGAAGTGGGTCTTCCCCGAGGCCAACGCCCGGACCCGGACCACCCGCACCGGGCGCCGGCTGCACGCCGTCCGGGACGACGAGGACCGCCGCGCGGCCTGACCCGCCGTCCGTAGACTGCGGAAGTGTCCATCGTCGAAAGCGTGCTGGCTCAGGTTCCCGAGCCGCTGCGTTCGGTGCTCATCAAGCATCGCGAGCTGCTGAAGTTCGCGATCGTCGGCGGCACCACGTTCGTGATCGACAACGGCATCTGGTTCTTCCTCAAGCTCACCGTCCTGGAGAGCAAACCGATCACGGCCAAGGCGATCGCGGTCATCATCGCCACGATCGTGTCGTACATCCTCAACCGCGAGTGGTCGTTCCGGACCCGCGGCGGACGCGAACGCCACCACGAAGCCGCGCTGTTCTTCCTGATCAGCGGCGGTGGCGTGGCGATCAACCTGGTGCCGCCGTACGTCTCGCGCTACGTGCTGGACCTCGAAGTGCCGCACGTCGAGCGCTGGGTGCAGGAGGTCGCCGACTTCCTGTCCGGGTCGGTGATCGGCATGCTGCTGGCGACGTTCTTCCGGTTCTGGGGTTTCCGCCGCTGGGTCTTCCCCCAGGCCAACGCCCGCCCGCGCATCGTGCGCAACGACCCGGCCGACGAGGAGCTCGGGCACTCCTAGCGCGGGGACCGCTCAGCGGGCCAGCGCACGCCGCGTACTTCGTCCACCCTGGGCACCGGCAGGAAGATCGTGAAGGTCGGCGGACGCGGCACGGACAGCTTCAGGCGTCCGCCGTCCGACTCGACAAGGGCACGCGCGAGGGCGAGCCCGACGCCTGTCGAGCCCACGCCGGACACGCCACGGTCGAAGATGTGCGCGACGAGCTCGTCCGGGACGCCGTTGCCGCCGTCGGAGACCTCGATCGACACCGTCGCCTCGGTGGCGCGTACGGACACCGAGACCGGGCCTGCGCCGTGCCGCAACGCGTTGTCCAGCAACACGCCGATCGCCTCGCGCAGCCTGGCTGTGGTGGCTTTCGCCACCGGCCGGCCGTGTACTCGCACGCGTAGCGCACGTCCCTTGGCACGCAACGGGTCGCGCCATTCGTTGACGATCTCGGGCAGCGCGGCGGCCAGATCGAGTGGTTCGGCGTCCGTCGCGCGGGCTTCGCGGGCCGCCTCCAGCAGCTCGTCGAGTACGTCGCCCAGCCGTTCCGCTTGCTCCAACGCCGCCGCGGCGTCGACGGCGTTCTCCCGGTCGCTGGTGTGCTGCAACGCCTCCAGCCGCAGTTGCAGCGCGGTCAGGCGGCTACGCAGCTGATGGGAGACGTCACCGACGAGGTCCCGTTCCCGCTGCACCAGCTCGGCCAGCGCGCCCGCCGAGGTGTCCAGCGCTTCGGCGACGCGGTCGAGCTCCGCGACGCCGTAGCGCCGTGGATCGGGCCTGAAGTCGCCCGCGCCAAGCTTTCCGGCACGGTTGGCGACGTGGCCGAGCGGTTGCGCCAGGCGGCGCGCGGTCACGATGGCCACGCCGGTGGCGATCGCGATCGTGACCACGATGGTCAGCACGACCAGCCCGGCGACCTGGGTCTGCCGTTGCCGGGTCGGGCCGGCGGGCTGCTCGATGGTGACCGTGCCCTTACGCAGGATGTCGATCTGCTCGGCCAGCACGTCGTGGCCCGGGTCCGGGCCGTACATCTGGGTCGGCTCGCCCGGCAGCGTGACGATCAGCCTGCGGTTGGCGGGGATCGCCGACTGCACGTCGGAGATGTCCAGCGGCCTGTTGTTGGCCAGGTCGTCGTCCAGCTGCAGGCCGATCTGCTGGACCTGGATGCGGAGCTCTTCCCTGGTCAGCGTCTCCACCAGGCGCAGCGCGGTCCACCCGAGCGGGACGCCGAGGGCGAGCGTGGTCACCGCGACCGCCAGCAGAATCGCCAGCAGGATCCGCCTGCGCATGTTTTTCCTTAGTCGGCGTTGAACCGGAAACCGACGCCACGGACCGTGGCTATCCGGCGTTCGGTCGCCCCGCGCGGGCCGATGTCGCCGAGCTTGCGGCGCAACCAGGACATGTGCATGTCCAGGGTCTTGCTCGTCTTGCGCTCGGGCGCGTCGTCCCACACCTCGGCGAGGATCTCCTCACGGGTGACCACCTGGCCGGCCCGCTGGATCAGCACGCGAAGAAGCTCGAACTCCTTGTTGGCCAGCGTGATCTCCTGGCCGTCGACGGTCACCACGCGGGCGGCGAGGTCCATCTTCACGCCGTTGACCTCCACCGCGCCCGGCGCCTGGCGGCGCATCAGGGCACGGATGCGGGCCAGCAGTTCGGCGAGGCGGAACGGCTTGGCGACGTAGTCGTCGGCGCCCGCGTCCAGGCCGACGACGAAGTCGACCTCGTCCGCCCGTGCGGTCAGCATCAGCACCGGCAGGCCACGCCCGGACGAGCGCAGCCGCCGGCAGACCTCCAGCCCGTCCATCCCGGGCAGCCCGAGGTCGAGCACCAGCAGATCCGCCCGGCCCGCGTCGGCGAACTCCAACGCACTCAGCCCGTCGGTGACGACCTCCACGGCGTAGCCCTCACGCTGCAGAGCACGCGACAACGGGTCTGCGATCGCCGAGTCGTCCTCGGCCAGCAGCACCACACTCACGGTCACCACTGTAGGCCTGGCACGATCAGGACCGTGTCAGCCAGCCTTGACTTCGCGTTGCGTCTCGCCGACGCGGCCGACGAGATCACCTCGGCCCGCTTCCGCGCCCAGGACCTGAAGGTCTCCCGCAAACCGGACCGCACCCCGGTCACCGACGCCGACACGGCCGTCGAGGACGCCATCCGGGCTTTGATCGCGCGGCATCACCCGGACGACCAGGTGGCGGGCGAAGAGCGCGGTGGCGAGATCGGCCGGGGCCGGACGTGGGTGATCGACCCGATCGACGGCACGAAGAACTTCCTGCGCGGGGTGCCCGCGTGGGCGACCCTGATCTCGTTGGTGATCAACGGTCACCCGGTTGTCGGCGTGGTGAGCGCGCCCGCGTTGGGCAGGCGCTGGTTCGCCGAGGCGACCGAGGGCGCTTATGCCGAGGACGGCAGGAACCTGTCCGTCTCCGGCGTCACGTCCTTGTCAGACGCGTACCTGTCCACGACGCACCTCGGCTCGTGGGTGGAGTACCACTCGCGGGAGGCCTACCTGCGACTCGTGGACGCCTGCTGGGAGAACCGGGCCTTCGGCGACTTCTGGCAGCACTGCCTGGTCGCCGAGGGCGTGATCGACATCGCGGCCGAGGCGATCGTGAACCCGTGGGACGTGGCGGCGATCGAGGTGATCGTGAAGGAGGCGGGCGGCCGGTTCACGGACCTCAAGGGCGTGGACACGTTCCTGGGCGGCTCGGCCCTGTCCACCAACGGCCACCTGCACGACGCGGCTTTGGCCCAACTCGGGACCGGTGACCTGCCGTCTGCCGGGTGAGAGCAGCGTCGCCCGTCAGTCCGCCTTGATCACGCCGACCGCGCCGCGGGCGACCTGAGCCCACGTCAGGCGGCCGAAGAGGTAGTGACAGGCGACTTGTTCGTTCGTGAACCGGGCCCAGTCGTAGCGGTTGCCCTGCTCGCGCCAGAAGACTTCCCAGCTCACGGCGCCGTTCTCGTCGGGTTCGTCGGTGCGGATCAGGCACCACGCGTTGTCGGCTTCGGTGCCCACCGAGACCAGTTCCGCGGGGATGCCGACCGCTCCCAGCCAGCCGGTGATCGACTCAGCCTTCATTCCCTGTCTCCTCCGCGAGGTATCCGAGCGCGATCAGGTCCAGCGCCGGATGGGTGGTCCGGTAGCGCACGCCTCCGCCGCTCTGGCCGAACCAGGCCGCGGATATCCCGCGCCACACCGGAAGTGGCTTGAGCACTCGGTATCGGCGGTACTCGGCATGGACGTGCGAAGGGGGCAGCGCGCGTTGGGCGAACGACGTGTCGGCGGCGGCGAAGACGCGGCCTTCCGGCGTGCCGAAGCGGTCGATGACCGTACCCGGGCCGAGAACTTCGGGTTCGCCTGGAGCCGTTGCGCCTTCAGGGAAAAGCTCACTCGGTGGCCACGCGTACTCGGTGTCCATTGTGTCTCGCCCGCTTCCCGCGCGGACGACGAACCGGCGTGACCAGTCGCGTTCGTTCTGTCCCGCAAGGGGATCGTGGTCGGCGGTCACGTCGTCGGCGGGCACGGGCGGTCCTGACGTGACCGCGTCCCCGCCTTCGAGGGCCCACGCCAACGCCTCGGCGTCGTCGATCAGCTCCGACTCGGGGTGGTCGTGCGGTTCGAAACGCATGCCCGCGGCGTAGTCGAACTCGACCGGTGGCGGCGGAAGTTGCCGGGCCGGACGGGCCGCCGCGACCGGCATGTGCCCGAGCGGGAACATCCGCACCAGCCAGAGCGCGATCGTGGACTCCTGGTCCTCCTGCGGCTTGGCCGGCGCCGCCATGGGCGCCGGTTGCGGCGCTTGCTGCCGGACCGGTTCGGCCGTGACAGCGATCGGGACCGGTCCACGCGGAGCCTGTTGCTGTGCTTGGGCTTGTTGCTGCGGCGGCGGTGGAGCGGCCGGCTGCGCCGAAGCGGCCGGAGGAGGCGGCGACGGCGCCTGAGGCGGTGGTGGCGCGCCACCACCGCTCACGAAGGGCGACCCGGCCGCGGGCGGCTGGTTGACCGGCGGCTGCGCGGGGATCGCCGGAGATGCCTGGGCGGCAGGCGCTTGAGTGGGCGGTGGGGCGTCGAGAACAGCCGCCGCACCCGCGATCTGCACGCCATGGTCAGGCCGTTGGAAACCAGACGGCGGGGTGATCGCGTCGTGGTCGATGCGAGGCAGCGGGCCGGTGACGGGGTCCGCGGGCGCGGGAAGGATGCCCGGTCCGCCCGGAGGCACGACGCCTGGCGCCGGGTCAGGACCGGCGTGGCCGGGTGCGCCACCGCCGCCGTGACCAGGTCCGAAGCCGCCGCCGGGCACCTCGCCAGGCAGCACGCCCGGACCGCGCCCACCGGGGTCCGTCACGCCAGGCACACCAGGAAGCCCTGGCCCGTGACCACCCGGATCGACCACGCCGGGAGGCAGCGGACCGTGACCACCGGGGTTCACCACGCCGGACACGGCATCGTGCACCGGCGCGAGCGGGCCCTGACCACCGGGATTCACCACATCCTGCACAGGCCCAAGCGGACCCTGCCCACCCGGATTCACCACCCCAGATACCGCATCGTGCACCGGCGCGAGCGGGCCCTGACCACCGGGATTCACCACATCCTGCACAGGCCCAAGCGGACCCTGCCCACCCGGATTCACCACACCGGACACCGCATCCTGCACCGGCGCCAACGGGCCCTGACCACCCAGCAACGCCGTATCGACCAGGCTGCCACCGTGTGCGCCTGGGTTGGTGTTCACGATCGGCTCGACCGTGTCCATCACCACGCCGCTGGCCGGCTGGACCGCGGTGACCAAAGTGGACTGGACGTTCGCGATGTTCGCCGCGGCGCCCTTGATCGCGGTGTCCAGGCCGAGCAGGGCCGTCGGGTCGCCGGACCGTTCGGCCACGTCGACGTTCTTGGCCAACGGCGTCAGCTCGCGCACGATCGCCACCTTGGCCTGGCCGATCTGGTTGGCCGCGTGGTCGAGCCTGTCCGCGTTCGCCGCGCAGCCCTTGGCGATCCTGGTCAAATGGCCGGTGTCCGGCTGGACGAACTTGCCCCAGTGCTGCCGGGCCGAGTCCGCCCCCGCGCCCTGGGTGGTGTTCAGCGCGCTCCGGGCCGTGGTGTCGGCCTCGCTGATCAGCGCGTTGATCTTCTGGCCGGTGTCCCGCCAGGCCTGCGCGGCCTCGCGCATCTTGTCCTCGTCGGCGGCCGGCCACTTGACTCCGGTCCGGGCCGCGATGCCGGCGAGTTCCGCGGGCAGTTCGATGCCCATGTCAGACCTTGCCGAAGCCGTCGGCGGTGGACGTGTCGACGTCGCGGTAGGCCTTGGCCATCGCGGTCAGCCGGTCGCCCATGTCGCGCAGCCTGCCGGCGGCCGCGTCGAGGCTGCCCAGGATGTCGCGCGACGGTCCCGAGTGGACCGCCGAGAAGCTCTGGCCCACTTCGTCGTTCCCCCACGGTTGGCCCAGCGCGTCGAGCGTGCGGTTGAGGTCGCCCGCGATCGACGCGGCGCGCTCGGCCAGGCCGCCGAACTCGCCCGCGTGCCGGGTCAGCCGCTCGTAGTCGGTGAGGAAGCCGCCGTTCACATCTTCCTCCTCGGGTTGTCCAGCCAGCTCACGTCTTCGAAGCTGTCGTCGTCGACGGGCGGCCGCGACGGCCGCTTGGGCGTCAGCTCGGCCTCGGTCAGGTCTGCCCGCCCGTCCAGCAACGCGGCCGGATCGGTCTGCACCGGCAACAGCGGGCTGACGGTCCGGTTGGCGGTCTCGGAGGCCTTCGCCGCCGCGGCGCAGACCGTGCGGACCACGAGTTTCGCCAGGTCGGACGGCCGGTGCCGGAGGTACGCGTCGTCGGAGAAGGTCAGGTCGGTCAACGTGCCACGGCCGCCGACGGTCGCCATGACCGTGCCGTCCGAGCTGCTGGCGGACTCGCTGATGGCAGCAAGCGTTTGCTGCATCGTCGCGAGCTGCTCCCGGCTGCGCCGGTAGTCGGCCAGCAGTTCCTCGACCTGCGCCCGATGATCGGAAGCCACGGCCACCTCCGGTTCGGCTCGGCGTACATGCCCGGTCAAGCGTTGGACGCGCCGCCCGGCGATCCGGTTCCGCGTCATTCGATCGGTTTACGGACCAGCGCGCGCCGCACCCCACGGGGTTCTACCAGCATGAACCCCGCGTCCAGGAACATCGACAGGGTGCCGTGGTAAAGGTCGGCCGAGCTGGCCTTGGCGCCCTTGGTGTCGACCGGGTACGCCTCGACCGTCTTCGCGCCGTGCTTGGCGGCGTACTTGACGGCGGCGTCCAGCAGCTCGGCCGCGACGCCTTTCCTGCGTGCCGTCCGGTGGATGAAAAAGCACGTCACGGACCACACGCCAGCCAGATCCTCGTCCGGATCGGGCGGCGCGGCGACCTTCGACCGGTCCAGCCGCCGGTAAACGGACCGAGGCGCGACCGCGACCCAGCCGACCGCGTCGTCGCCCTCCATCGCCAACAGCCCGACAGGTTCACCCGATCGAGCGAGCTCGCGGGCCGCCAGCCGGTTGGGCTCGCCGCTCCCCTGGCGGAAATCCGCGTTCGGCAGGCGGAAGTACATGCACCAGCAACCCTCGACCGCGCCACGCGGACCGAAGAGCTTCTCCTGCGCGGGCCACGTCTTCCCGGTCAGCTCGACGACACGCATGCGCCGAGGCTAGAGGGAACGGAGAAAGATCGCGAAAGAGCTGGGAGGGAAGGAAAGCGACGGTCCGTCGACGTTCTTGGAGTCACGGACGCCGAGCACTCGGGCGAGGTGAGCGATCTCGACGCAGCTCGCGGCGTTGTCGCTGAAGCTGCTCTTCCGCCACCGGGGTCCGCTGCTGTCGATCATGCCATCTCCTTCGCGACCTCCCGAATCAGCTCGAGAGAATCGGCCGCACTGAGCGCCAGACTTCGGGTCTCGGACAGAGCGACAGTGTACTCACGCACCACCTGCGGTTTGTCGATGAAGGCGGTGGAATTCAGCGTCTCCTGCCATACACCGGGCGGCAGCCACGGCGAGTCGAAGGTGAGCACGGCAAAGGGTCCGCCGAGCGCAGGATGGGCTCCCGCGCTGTAGGGCAACACTTGGATGTCGATGTTCGGCGTGCTCATCAGCGTCACAAGCTGCCGCAGTTGGCGGTGCATCACCTCTCGCCCGCCGACCTCTTGCCGGAGCACCGGTTCACCGAGCAGCCCGGTGAACCGCAGCGCGTCCTTGCCGAACAGGCGCTGTTGGCGGAGCATCCGCGTCTCGACACGTGGTTCGAGCTCGGTGAGCCGAATGTAGGGTGCCCCGCCACGGATCACTTCCCTGGCGTACTCCCTGGTCTGCAGCAGACCAGGGACGAGCGCGCCCTGATAGGCGAGCATGCCGCCCGCCCCGGCTTCAAGACCGATGTAGCGCACGAAATCCTCGGAGAACATTCCCGAGTACTTGTGGTACCACTCGCGTTTGTCAGTCGCGATTCTCAACTCTTGAAGCTCTTTGCTTTCATGGGCACTGAACTCGTACAGCTTGCAGAGTTTCGCGAGGTTCTCCTGGGTGATCCGCTTGCGACCGGTCTCCACGGACGACAGGTTCGGTTGTTGCATCTTGACCTGCTTGGCGACACTGGCCACGGACAGGTCAAGGTTCTCGCGGCGCTGCTTCAGGCGCAGCCCGAGCTCCCACGCGGTTAGGGTGGCGGATTCCGGCATAGTTCCATGCTGACATCCGGATTATGACCCGTAAATGAATGTCACTCGATTGTGTAATCGCGAGAAGAATATATACCTGCGATAGTCTTGGACATGTACATCGGCGAAGGAACAGTGCAGGTCTCAACCCTGATCGAAGTTCATGGCGACTCGACCATCAGCTACGAAATCCAAGGTGACCAGGTCTCAGTCAGTCTCGGCAGCAACACCGACGCGTGCCTGCTGCTCACCGAGCGAGGCACCCGTCGGCTTGCCGAAACGATGTCCCGCGCGGCCCAGGAACTCGACGGTCAGCCGCGCAATGCCTGAACGACCCGGGACGGGCTGGGCCTGCCCAGCCGGGTCGCCATCCAGGCGCTGGTGTCGGCGAGCTTGTTCAGGTCGACGCCGTGGGACAGGCCCAGGCCGTCGAGCATCCAGACCAGGTCCTCGGTCGCCAGGTTGCCGGTGGCCGACTCGGCGTACGGGCAACCGCCGAGGCCGCCCGCTGAGGAATCCACCGTGGACACTCCACACTGGAGCGCCGCCAGTGTGTTGGCGAGCGCCTGCCCGTAGGTGTCGTGGAAGTGCACGGCCAGCTGATCCGGCGAGCCGAAACCGGCGATGAGGGCTTCGACCTGGCCGGGAGTGGCCACGCCGATCGTGTCGCCCAACGACAGCTGCGAGCAGCCCATGTCGAGCAGCCGGCGGCCGGCCGCGACGACCTGCGCCGCAGGCACCCGGCCTTCCCACGGGTCGCCGAAGCACATCGACAGGTAGCCGCGGACTTCCAGGCCCTCGGCGCGGGCCCGGCCGACCACCGGGTCGAACATCTCGAACTGGCTGTCCAGTGTCCGGTTCAGGTTCTTCCGGGCGAACGTCTCGGTGGCGCTGGCGAAGATCGCGATGTGCGAGACGCCCGCCTCCAGCGCGCGGTCGAGGCCGCGTTCGTTCGGCACGAGCACCGGGTAGCGCACACCGTCACGTGTGGACATTCCGGCGAGCAGCTCCGCGGCGTCCGCGAGCTGCGGAACCCACTTGGGGTGCACAAAACTCGTCGCCTCGATCGTGCGCAGGCCCGCGTCCGCGAGGCGGTCGACGAACTCCAGCTTCACGTCGAGGTCCACAACGGACTTCTCGTTCTGCAGGCCGTCGCGCGGCCCGACCTCCCAGATCGTCACGTGGGACGGGAGGTCGGCACGCGACGCGACCCGGTCCGGCAGTCCCGCGGCCACCACCTCAGCGGCCCTGCGCCGGGGGTTGCTGTTGCTGCGTCGGCTGCTGCTGGATGAAGTCGTCGTCCGGGTTGTCGTTGATCTCCCGGTACAGCAACGAGTGCACCCGTTCCACCTGCGGGATGTCGTCGAACTCGAGCGGCTCGTCGCTGGAGGACTCGATGATCAGCGTCCCGCAGCCGACGATCCGGTCGATCAGCCCGTGCTCGAACCGGACGCTGCTGATCCGCGACAGCGGGATGTCGATCCCGGTCCGCTTGATCACGCCCTCGCGTGCCATCACGCGGTCGGTGGTGACGATGAAGTGCGTGGTGCGCCACCGTACGAACGGCGCGAGGAAGAGCCACACGATCAGGATCAGCCCCACGGCGCCGATGAGGATGAACGCGAGCGTGCTCCACGACAGGTCCTGCGCGAGGATCGCCAGCCAGATCCCCACGCCGATGGTGACGACCAGCACGATGTAGGGCACCAGCAGCATCTTCCAGTGCGGGTGCTTGTGGATCACGACACGCTCGCTCTCGCTGAGCAGGTCGTCTGGATAGGCCACGGTGTCCTCCCGTACCCGACGATGACGCGCATACCGTACCCGCGTCAGGCCGGTCCGGTGTCAAGGACGGCGCATCTCGCCCTGAGTGGAGGTACGCAGGTGCACGACGTCGCCCGCGGGCACTGACCGGTCGTTGCCCTGGGAGTCCCTGACCACGAGCGTCCCGTCGGTCTCCAGGTAACGAGCGGTGCCTTCGAAGGAGCTCTCGGTCAGTTCGACCCGGACCTCCTGACCGAGGGTCACGCAGTGCCGCCGGTACTCCTCGTGCAGTCCGCTCGCGAACGGGTCGCCGTCGGCGGCACGCCAGGGCGCTTCCCATCTGTCCAGTTCCAGCAGCAACCGGGCAGCCAGCTCGGTCAGATCCAGCTCAGCCGCTCCCTCCTCGGCCAGCGAGGTCGGCTCAAGCCCGCCGGGCGCCACCTCCGCCCGCACCGGCTGGACGTTCAGCCCGATGCCGAGCACCACGCCGTTTCCGCTGGTCGTGGCCAGCACACCGGCGCCTTTGCGGCGGCCGGGCCCCAGCAGGAGGTCGTTCGGCCACTTGAGCACGGCGGCCACGCCCACCGACAAGGACACGTTGACCAGGGCGACCCCGGCCAGCAGCGTCAGCCACGGCAGGCGGTAGGGCGGGACGCCGGGGACGTAATGGATGCTGACGTACAGGCCGCCCGGCGGTGACGTCCACGAACGGGAACGACGGCCCTCACCGGCGGTCTGCTGCCGTGCGATGAGGACTGTACGGTCCGGTGGGCGCATACGGTCCAGGTCGACATTCGTCGACTCCGTACTGTCGACGACCGTCAAACTCGCGTACGGGCCATTCGGCCGCGTCAAGCGCTGGGCAAGGTACTCGCCATTCACCCCTAAGACATTAGGGCGTGACGTGAACAACGTCGCGAAACCGCACGCGTCCGTGCGTGGCTACCCTGCCTGTCCATGAGCAGTGCGTCGCAACCCCTCGGGCCGCCACCCGGTGCAGACACGTCGGCTGACATCCACACCACGGCCGGCAAGCTGGCGGACCTTTACCGCCGCAACGACGAGGCCGTGCACGCAGGCTCGGCCCGCGCGGTGGAGAAACAGCACGCCAAGGGCAAGAAGACCGCCCGGGAGCGGATCGATCTGCTGCTGGACCCCGGCTCGTTCGTCGAGCTGGACGAGCTCGCCCGGCACCGGTCGACGAACTTCGGCCTGGAGAAGAACCGGCCGTACGGCGACGGCGTGGTGACCGGCTACGGCACCATCGACGGCCGTCCGGTGTGCGTCTTCAGCCAGGACGTCACCGTGTTCGGTGGCGCGCTCGGCGAGGTGTACGGCGAGAAGATCGTCAAGGTGATGGACCTGGCGATCAAGACCGGCCGCCCGATCATCGGCATCAACGAGGGCGGCGGCGCGCGCATCCAGGAGGGCGTCGTCTCGCTGGGCCTCTACGGCGAGATCTTCACCCGCAACGTGCGCGGGTCCGGCGTGATCCCACAGATCTCGCTGATCATGGGGGCGAACGCGGGCGGCCACGTCTACTCGCCCGCGCTGACCGACTTCGTGGTGATGGTCGACAAGACGTCCCAGATGTTCATCACCGGCCCGGACGTGGTGAAAACCGTGACCGGGGAAGAGGTCACGTTCGAGGAGCTCGGCGGGGCCCGGACGCACAACACCAAGTCCGGCAACGCGCACTACCTGGCGACCGACGAGGACGACGCGATCGCGTACGTCAAGGACCTGCTGTCGTACCTGCCGTCCAACAACCTGTCCGAACCGCCGGTGTTCACCGGCCAGGACAGCGGCGACGGGTCGCTCGCGGACAACCTCAACGACACCGACCGCGAACTGGACACGCTCATCCCGGACTCGCCGAACCAGCCGTACGACATGCACGAGGTCGTCACGCGCGTGCTCGACGACGGCGAGTTCCTTGAGGTGCAGCAGCTTTTCGCGCCGAACATCCTGATCGGCTTCGGCCGGATCGAAGGACACGCGGTCGGCGTCGTGGCCAACCAGCCGACCCAGTTCGCGGGCTGCCTGGACATCGACGCCTCGGAGAAGGCGGCCCGGTTCGTGCGCACGTGCGACGCCTTCAACGTGCCGGTGCTGACTTTCGTCGACGTGCCAGGCTTCCTGCCCGGCACGGACCAGGAATGGAACGGCATCATCCGCCGCGGCGCGAAGCTGATCTACGCGTACGCCGAGGCGACCGTCCCGAAGGTCACGGTGATCACGCGTAAGGCGTTCGGCGGCGCGTACGACGTGATGGGCTCCAAGCACCTCGGCGCGGACATGAACCTCGCTTGGCCGACCGCACAGATCGCGGTCATGGGCGCGCAGGGCGCCGCGAACATCGTGCACCGCAAGACCCTCGCCAAGGCCGCCGAGGACGGTAAGGACGTCGAGGCGTTGCGCGCGGAACTCGTGCAGGAGTACGAGGACACGTTGCTCAACCCGTACGCCGCGGCTGAACGCGGCTATGTCGACTCCGTGATCCCGCCTTCGTACACACGTGGCTATGTGGCGCGGTCGCTACGGATGTTGCGTGACAAACGGGAAACGCTGCCGCCCAAGAAGCACGGGAACATCCCGCTGTGAGCGAGAGCGAGCGGCCTCTGCTGCGGATCGTGCGCGGCACGCCCGACGACGTCGAACTGGCAGCCCTGACAGCGGTGGTCGCCTCGCTGCCAGGGCCCACACCGGAACCCGAGCCGGAACAACGCTCAGTCTGGAACGACCCGGCGACACGACTGCGCGTCCAGCTACGTCCCGGCCCGGGAGCCTGGCGGGCTTCAGGGTTGCCGCGTTAGGACCAGGCACTGACCTCCCGGGCGACGTACGTGTCGAAGTCGAGGGGGTCGCGGCCGAGTACCTGCCGCACGCCGTCCCGGGGTTCGGCGTAGAGCCCTGCACGCATGGCGGCGAACAGGGCGTCGAGCTCGGCGGCGGCCTCCTCGGACGCACCGGAGGACACCAGTGCCTCCCGGTACTCCTCCGGGCTGATCTCCTCGTAACGGATCGTCCGGCCGGAAGCCGAGGCCATCGCGGCCACAGCGTCGGCGAAGGTCAGCGCACGAGGCCCGGACAGGGTGTAGACCTGCCCGTGATGACCGTCCGAAGTGAGCAGAACCGCGGCGACCTCAGCGATGTCCTGGGCGTCGATGAACGGCTCCGCGACGTCACCGATCGGCAGCGCGAGGCGGCCCGCGACCAGTTCGTTCCGCCAGATCGACGGATCGGAGAAGTTCTGCGAGAAGTTGTTCGGCCGGATGATCGTCCACTCCGCACCGGAATCACGCACGGCCTGCTCCGCCGCGGCCATGCCCTGGAAGTACTCCGCGGGGAACTTGTCGATGTCGCGCGCCGACAGCACGACGAACCGGCGGACACCGGCGGAAGTCGCCTGCTTGACGAACAGGCCCGCCGATTCCGGCTCGTACGGCGCGATCAGGTACACCGCCGACGCGCCGTCCAGCGCGGCCGCCCAGGTGTCCTGCTTGGACCAGTCGAAACCGGAGGCGGACCGGGACGCGACCCGGACGGATTCTCCGCGCTCCCGCAACGTGCGAACCAGCGGGCTGCCGGTCTTGCCGGTCCCGCCCACAACCACAATCGTCATGCGGACAAGTCAACGGCCCACCGCCGGAAGCGGCCATGGTTCACCGTTCGCGGCTCATGTCCGATCGTCCGTATCGTGGAGGACATGCTCGACGATCTGCTGCAGGGTGTCCGCGCGCACGGCGCGAGCTTCGTCCGCAAGGAGCTGACGTCGCCGTGGTCCACCGAGAAGGCATCGCTGACGCTGTTGGCGCCGGTGCAGGGCGAGGTGCGGATCGCCGGGCGGCGCGTGCGGGCCGGTGACACGGCCGTCGTGCGCGAGCAGGAAGTCGCCTATCCAGCAGGCCCAGCGGTGCTGTTGGTCGGGACGTATCCCGTGCGTGGTGCGGTGGCGCAGCGGCTGATGGACATCCTTCCGGGCGTGCTGGTCGTGCCCGACAGCGAAGGATGCGACTCCACGTGGCAGTTCCTGGAGACCCAGTGCGGGCCGGGTCAGCAGGTCGTCCAGGACCGGCTGCTCGACTGGCTCCTGGTCTGCACGCTGCGGAGCTGGTTCGACGGCCAGGGTGACGTGCCACCCGGCTGGCGGGACGAGACCGTGGGGCCGGTCCTGCGGGCGATGCACGCCGCGCCGGGCAAACCGTGGACGCTGGCCGCCCTGGCCGACCAGGCCGGGGTGTCCCGGACGACCTTGGCCAGCCGGTTCGCCAAGGTCGTCGGCAAGCCGCCGTTGACGTACCTGACCGACTGGCGGATGACGGTGGCGGCCGACCTGCTGGCCGAGTCCGACGCGACGGTCGGGGCGGTCGCGCACCGCGTCGGCTACGCGGACGCGTTCGGCTTCAGCGCGGCCTTCAAACGCTTCCACGGCATCAGTCCGTCCGAATGCCGCAGGACCTGTCGTGTTTAACTGGGAACGACCTTCGGACCTGATGGCGGCGCGCCCAGCCGCTTAGCTTTCCAGGCATGGCGATTCGTGGCTGGTTGGCCGGTGGTCTGGCCGGGTTGCTGTCAGGGCTGGTCGTGGTGCCCGCGTCGGCCGCGCAACCGGCCTACGAGCTCAGGAACGGCGTCACGCAACCAATTCACTCGCTGGCGGACGCCATCCGGGAGACCACCTGGGTGGACATCGGGCTGGACCTGGACAACAACGGCGTCGGCGACCGGGTGGCCGCGGACATCATCCGGCCGGCGACGACCGAGCGGGTGCCGGTGATCATCGACGCCAGCCCGTACTACTCCACCAACGGCCGTGGCAACGAATCCGAACGCAAGTCGTACGACACCAACGGCGTTCCGGTGAAGTTCCCGCTGTTCTACGACAACTACTTCGTGCCAAGGGGTTACGCCGTCGCCTTGGTCGATTTCAGCGGCTCCAACCGGTCCACCGGCTGCATGGACACCGGTGGGAAGTCCGAGATCGCGACCGGCAAGGCCGTGGTCGACTGGCTGAACGGCCGCGCGCCCGGATATTCGGCCGCGTCCGGCGGCTCAGTGCGAACGGCGTCGTGGTCGACCGGCGCGGCCGCGATGATCGGCAAGTCGTGGGACGGCAGCATCACCCACGGTGTGGCCGCGACCGGCGTCGACGGCCTGCGCACCATCGTGCCGATTTCGGCGATCAGCTCGTGGTACGACTGGTTCCGCTCCGACGGCGTGTCCTTCCGCGGTTTCGGGACGCCGACGAGTCTGGCCTCCGGGTTCGAGAACACCAACGCGCGAGCCCGCTGTGGTGCTGTGCGTACCGAGATGACCAATGGCGCCCCTGCCAACGGTAATTTCACCGTGATGTGGCAGCAGCGTGATTTCGTCCGCGACGCCAGTCGCGTCAAGGCTGCCGTGTTCTCCGTGAACGGGCGTGCTGACCTGAACGTCAAGCCGATCAACTGGGGTCAGTGGCTTGCCGCGTTGCCCGCTTCGGTGCCGCGCAAGCTGTGGCTTTCGCAGACCGGCCACATCGATCCGTTCGACTTCCGCCGGGCCGAATGGGTGCGGACGTTGCACCGCTGGTTCGACCGCTGGCTGCTGGACGTGCCCAACGGCATCGAGAACGAGCCGCAGGTGTCGGTCGAGCGTGGTGTCGACCAGTGGGCCGACTCCCCGGCCTGGCCGCCTTCGGGCCTGCGGTCGCAGCGGCAGTATCCCGTCGCCGGTTCCGTCGCGGGGGTGGGCACGCTGAGCGGCGTTCCCGGTTCGTCGACTTCGTCCTTCACCGACAACGGATCCGGTACGCCGGCGACGTACATCGCCTCGCCGAACGCGACTTCCGCACGCCGGGTGCTCTACAGCACCGGTCCGTTGACGTCGGACGTCAGGCTGGCCGGGATACCGAGCCTCACGGTCGCCGTCACGCCGTCCACACCGACCGCGCACCTGTCGGCGTTCTTGGTCGACTACGGGCCCGCGACGATCCGGAGCACGTCCGGCGAGGGAATCCGAACGCTGACAACGGAATCCTGCTGGGGCGAGAACCGGACCGGCGACGACGCCTGCTACCGCGACACGGTGGCCACAACGTCCACTGTGGACGCAACGGTCGTCGCGCGCGGCTGGGCGGACCTCGCCAACCACGCGTCGCTCAGCACACCGCGGACGCTGACGCCGGGCACCAAGTACACGATGACCTTCCGGCTCTCCGCGACGGACTACGTCGTCCCCCGCGACCACCGGCTGGCCCTGGTGATCGCCGGGACCGACAGCTCGATGACCACGAGCCCGTCCCAGCTGCCCCGGATCACCGTCCACCTGGCCGAGACCTCGGTCCAGCTGCCGGTCGTCGGCACGCTGCCGCAGGCCACGGCCCAGCCGCCGGTGGCCGCCGGCCGCGTCCAGCAGGACATCCTCCCGGGCAGGCTGGACGGCTGACTTAGCACTTTCGGAGCTGACGTGCACATGCCGGTGACGCCTAGCGTCGTCGGCATGTCGATTCGTGGGGTTCTGACCAGCGGCTTGGTCGGGCTGCTATCCGGGCTGATCGTGGTGCCCGCTCAGGCGGCACAGCAGACGTACGAGGTGCGCGGCGGCGTCACCCAACCGATCCACTCCTTCGAGAACGCCATCCGGGAGACCGTCTGGGTGGACATCGGGCTGGACCTGGACAACAACGGCGTCGGCGACCGGGTGGCCGCCGACATCATCAGGCCGGACACCAAGGGCAAGGTGCCGGTCATCATCGACGCGAGCCCGTACTACTCCACCAGCGGCCGCGGCAACGAGGCCGAGCGGAAGTCGTACGACGCCAACGGCGTGCCCGTGAAGTTCCCGCTGTTCTACGACAACTACTTCGTGCCGAGGGGCTACGCGGTCGCGCTCGTCGACTTCAGCGGCTCCAACCGGTCCACCGGCTGCATGGACACCGGCGGGAAGTCCGAGATCGCCTCCGGCCGGGCCGTGGTCGACTGGCTGAACGGCCGCGTCGCGGGGTACTCGGCGGTCGAGGGCGGCTCGCCGGTGAAGGCCTCGTGGTCGACGGGTGCGGCCGCGATGATCGGCAAGTCGTGGGACGGCAGCATCGCCCACGGTGTGGCCGCGACCGGCGTCGACGGCCTGCGCACGATCGTGCCGATCGACGCGATCAGCTCGTGGTACGACTGGTTCCGGTCCGACGGCGTGTCCTTCCGCAACTGGGGGACGCCGACGGCCCTCGCCGTCAACTTCGAGAACGCCAACGCCAAGGCCAACTGCCAGGCGGTGCGTGACGAGATGACCACCGGTGCCCCGGCCAATGGCGACTACACCGCCATGTGGCACCAGCGGAACTTCGTCCCGGACGCGAAGCGTGTCAAGGCCGCGGTCTTCTCGGTCAACGGCCGCGCCGACCTGAACGTCAAGCCGATCAACTGGGGCCAGTGGCTGGAGGCGTTGCCCCGTTCGGTGCCGCGCAAGCTGTGGCTTTCCCAGACCGGCCACGTCGACCCGTTCGACTTCCGCCGGGCGGACTGGGTGCGAACGCTGCACCGCTGGTTCGACCGCTGGCTGCTGAACATCCGCAACGGCATCGACCACGAGCCGCAGGTGTCGGTGGAACGTGGCGTGAACCAGTGGTCCGACTCGTACGCCTGGCCGCCGTTGGCGCGGTGGACGCAGCGGCTTCACCCGGTCGCTGGGACGACCGAAGGCGTCGGCGGGCTGAGCCTGTTCCCGCGCCGACCGGCCTCGTCCTCCTTCACGGACAACGGCACCGGCACGCCTGCCGGGTACATCGCGTCGCCGAGCACCACTTCCGGGCAGCGCGTCCTGTACAGCACGACCGAGCTGACATCCGATGTGCGGATCGCGGGCACGCCGGAGATCAACGTCGCGGTCACGCCGTCCACGCCGACGACGCACCTCTCGGCCTACCTGGTGGACTACGGACCGGCGACGATCCGTGGCACGCAGGGCGAGGGCGTCCGGAACCTGACCACGGAATCGTGCTGGGGCGAGAACCGGACCGGCGACGACGCCTGTTACCTGGAGACTGAGGCGACCGTCGCGAACGTCGACGCCACCATCATCGCCCGCGGCTGGGCGGATCTGGCCAACTACAAGTCCGTCAGCGAGGAACGCCCGCTGACCCCGGGTACGAAGTACGAGATGAGTTTCCGGCTGTCCAGTGCGGACTACGTCGTGCCCAAGGGACACCGGGTGGCACTGGTGATCGCGGGCAACGACGCCAGCATGACGCGCCGTCCCGCCGAGTTGCCGCAGGTGACCGTGCACCTGGCCGAAACCTCGGTGGAACTGCCCGTCGTCGGCTGGCTGTCCCAGTCCTCGACGTTCACGGCACCCAACGCGGCGCGCGTCCAGCAGGACATCACCCCACGCCGCCTCGACAACTAAACCCCCCAGCGTATCCCTCGTGAGTGTTTATCAGTGTTCTAACACGGATAAACACTCACGAGGGGTGACCTGCGGTTACGCTTCGGTGTGCGCTTCATTCTCGCCTCAGCTTCGCCCGCCCGGCTCGGTGTGCTCCGCCAGGCCGGGATTGATCCGCTCGTGCACGTGTCCGGTGTGGACGAGGACGCCGTGACCGCCGCCCTGCCGGACGCGAGCCACCAGGAACTCGTGACCGCGCTCGCCCAAGCCAAGGCGGATGCCGTCGCCGCGGAAACCACCGAGCGGGACGCGGTGATCGTGGCGTGCGACTCGATGTTGTCGATCAACGGCGAGATCCTCGGCAAGCCGGGCACGCCGGAACGCGCCAAGCAGCGGTGGGCCGTGATGGCGGGCAACAGCGGTGAGCTGCTGACCGGCCACGCGGTGATCGTGCTGCGGAACGGTGTCGTGACGGGGCGCGCAAGCGATTGGGAGGGCACGGTCGTCCGGTTCGGCAAGCCGTCCGAGGCCGAGCTGGACGCGTACGTCGCCAGCGGTGAGCCGCTCAACGTCGCGGGCGCGTTCACCATCGACGGCAAGGGCGCCTGGTTCGTCGACGGGATCGACGGCAACCACGGCAGCGTGATCGGCATCAGCCTGCCGTTGACCCGCAGGCTGCTCGCCGAGGTCGGCCTCAGCGTGACCACATTCTGGTAACCCTGGTCACAACCTGGGGCTTCGCGGAAGATGTGACGGCCAGTCAACTGTTCTAGACCACTGTCGTCCAGCCGGAAGGGGCCGTCGCCATGCGTCATGCCTTGCTCCTGACGCAACGCCGTTATCTCGACCAGGGCCGGCTCGCCAGCTCGATGTGTCATCCCGGACAGCTCTGAAAGCCCTGTCCCGACACATCCTCCGGAGCGACCCATGTCGTTTGTCCGTACCTACACCAAACCCAAGGTCTTCGGGGTGGTCACGCTCGGCGCCCTCGTCGCCGGCGCCGTCCTCGGCTTCGTCGCCAAGGACTCCGGCGTCAAGTGGCTGTCCGAGGCCCTCACCACGATCTCGACCGTCTTCACCAACCTGTTGCAGTTCACCGTGATCCCGTTGGTGTTCACCGCGATCGTCGTCGGGGTGAACAGCCTGCGCGGCCTCGGCGGACCACGGACAGCCACCCGCTTGGGCGGCAAGACGCTGCTGTGGTTCGCGATCACGTCGTTCATCGCGGTTGTGCTCGGCATCGTGCTCGGCCTGATCTTCCAGCCCGGCAGCGGTGTCCAGGTCGCGCCGACGCAGGCGAACGTCGCCAGGATCGAGGACCGCGCGGCGGGCAACTGGTGGACGTTCGTCCAGGACCTGGTCCCGGCCAACTTCCTGGAGGCGTTCACCGAGGGCGAGGTTCTCCAGGTCGTCTTCCTGGCGCTGCTCGTGGCCGCGGCCACGTACGCGCTCGGTGACCGCGCCAAGCCGTTCGTGACGTTCAACCAGGCCGTGTTCGACGTGATCCAGAAGGTGCTCGGCTGGATCATCCTGCTCGCCCCGATCGGTGTGCTCGGCCTGATCGGCAAGGCGTTCGCGACCTACGGCAACCAGTTCATCAAGCCGCTGTTCTCCCTGGTGTGGACCGTGTACCTGGGCGCGGCACTGATCATGTTCGTGGTCTACCCGCTGCTGCTGCGGTTCGTCGGCCGGATCAACCCGCTGAGGTTCTTCGCCAAGTCCTGGACCGCGTTGCAGTTCGCGTTCGTGTCCCGCTCGTCCGGCGCGACCTTGCCGTTGAGCAGGCAGAGCGCGGTGGACCTCGGGGTCAACCCCGGGTACGCCGGGTTCGCGGTCCCGTTGGGCACGACGACCAAGATGGACGGTTGCGCGGCGCTCTACCCGGCGCTGGCGTCGGTGTTCATCGCCAACCTCGCGGGCATCGACCTGAGCATCGCGCAGTACATCGGCATCATCGCGGTGGCCGTGTTCGGCGCGCTCGCGACGGCGGGCACGACCGGGTGGTTCACGATGCTCACGCTCACGTTGAGCGCGATCAACCTGCCGCCCGAGGTGACCGCGACCGGGCTGGCCATCGTGATCGCGATCGACCCGATCCTGGACATGGCCAGGACCGCGACGAACGTCGCCGGTCAGATCACCGTTCCGGTGCTGGTGGCCCGGCAGGAGAACCTGCTGGACGACGAGGTGCTCAACACGCCCGCCGAGGAGCTGGCGGAGCAGCGGCGGCGCGAGCCGGTGGCCGTCTAGGTCGGCTTGGCGAAAGCTCGCACAAACCGCCGCGCCGGAAGAGCAGTCACTGGCAGGGCTTGAGCTGGTGCTGGTCGGGCTTCACGGTCGGCCAGCCCGGCAGCCGGTCCGGCTTCGGCACGTTCGCCGTGCACCCCAGGTCGTTGCCCTTCTCCACGTCGAACACCTGCGCGAAATAGCCGCGCTGCACCGTGACGACCTCGGGTGCGCCGTCGCCCAGCACGTTGACCAACGACAGGTAGTCGGCGTTCGAGAAGTACGTCGGCGTTGTCGCGTTCCACTTGCCTGACCGGCCGACGATCACCTCACCGACCGTGCCGTTGTCCAGGTCTCCCCTGACCAGGCACGCCGAAAGGGTGCCTGCCACGCAGTCGAGTGAATTCGCCGCCAGTTTCGCGCCGCGGCCGGGCAGCCTCGACTCGACCACCCGGTCGTCGCCGATCTTCAGCCGTGCCCCCTGGGCGTCGGTGATCAGGTCGATCTTCGTGCTGCCCAGTGTGGCTGTCGCCACAACCTGGCACGGCTCGGCCCGGCACGTCTCCGAAGTCACCGGCGGCGCGGCCGATGAGCCCGACGGCGGCGCCTGAGCCGCTGACCTGGTGCGCAAGTAGGCCGACGTGCCGATCGCACCGGCGGCCACGAGTAACGACAGCAGTACCGTGACCAGCACTGAACGCCCATACCCCACCTGTCAAAGAGTAGGCGGGAAAGCGTGGCCTTGCTCGCAGTTGGGCGGGCTTTTCACGCCCTAAACTGCGACGAGCACCGGGTTTTCTCGGACAAGGAGGAGAGGGCGTGCCCGAGAGCATCAGCAGGGCGGGGGATCTGGCGTCGCTGCGCAAGGTACTGATCGCCAACCGCGGCGAGATCGCGGTCCGAGTCATCCGGGCTTGCAAGGACGCCGGTCTGGCCAGTGTGGCCGTGTACGCGGACCCGGACCGGGACGCGCCTTTCGTCCGGCTGGCCGACGAGGCGTTCGCGCTCGGCGGCTCCACTCCCGGCGAGTCCTACCTGTCGTTCGACAAGGTGCTCGACGCGGCCAAGCGCTCGGGCGCGGACTCCGTGCACCCGGGTTACGGCTTCCTGTCCGAGAACGCCGACTTCGCGCAGGCCGTGCTGGACGCGGGCCTCATCTGGATCGGGCCGTCCCCGCAGGCCATCCGTGACCTCGGGGACAAGGTCACCGCACGGCACATCGCCACGCGCGCGGGCGCTCCGCTCGTGCCGGGCACCAAGGACCCGGTCGCCGGGCCGGACGAGATCATCGCGTTTGCCGAGGAGCACGGCCTGCCGGTGGCCATCAAGGCCGCGTTCGGCGGCGGCGGGCGTGGCCTGAAGGTGGCCCGCACGCTGGAGGAGATCCCCGAACTGTTCGACTCGGCGGTCCGCGAGGCGGTCACGGCGTTCGGCCGTGGTGAGTGCTTCGTCGAGCGCTACCTGGACAAGCCGCGGCACGTCGAGGCCCAGGTGCTGGCCGACCAGCACGGCAATGTGGTCGTGGTCGGGACGCGGGACTGCTCGCTGCAACGCCGTCACCAGAAGCTGGTCGAGGAGGCTCCGGCGCCGTTCCTGAGCGACGAGCAGCGCAAGACCATCCACACCGCGGCCCGGGGCATCTGCAAGGAGGCCGGGTACGCAGGCGCGGGCACCGTGGAGTTCCTGGTCGGCCAGGACGGGACCATCTCGTTCCTCGAGGTCAACACGCGGTTGCAGGTCGAGCACCCGGTCAGCGAGGAGACGACCGGCATCGACCTGGTCCGTGAGCAGTTCCGGATCGCCGACGGCCAGCCGCTGCGCTTCACCGAGGATCCCGAGCCGCGTGGGCACTCGATCGAGTTCCGGATCAACGGCGAGGACGCGGGCCGCAACTTCCTGCCCGCTCCCGGCACGGTCTCGACGTTTGTCGTGCCGGACGGCCCCGGTGTCCGGGTGGACGCGGGTGTCGAGGCCGGCAGCGTGATCGGCGGCCAGTTCGACTCCCTGCTGGCCAAGCTGATCGTGACCGGCGAGAGCCGCGAGGAGGCCCTGCGCCGCGCCCGCCGCGCGCTGGACGAGATGGTGGTCGAGGGCATGGCGACCGTGCTGCCGTTCCACCGGACGATCGTGCGTGACCCGGCGTTCGCCGAGGACTTCACCGTGCACACCCGGTGGATCGAGACCGAGTTCGACAACAAGATCGAACCGTTCACCGCTCCGGGTGAAATCGCCGAGGAGGAGCCGCGACAGACCGTGGTCGTCGAGGTCGGCGGCCGCAGGCTGGAGGTCTCCCTGCCCGGTGACCTGGCGCTTTCCACCGTCGGCGGCGGCGGGGGTGCCGCGAAGGCGAAGCCTCGCAAGCGCGGCGGCGGGAAGGGCGCGTCGGCCGTGTCCGGTGACGCCGTGGCGGCGCCGATGCAGGGCACCATCGTCAAAATCGCGGTCGAGGACGGCCAGCAGGTCGAGGCCGGGGATCTGATCGTGGTCCTCGAGGCGATGAAGATGGAGAACCCGGTCACCGCCCACAAGTCCGGGACGGTCACCGGGCTGGCGGTGGCGAGCGGCGAAACGGTCACGCAAGGTAGCGTCCTGTGTGAAATCAAGGACTGACGTTTCTACAATCGCCCTATGGCACCGAGTGACGGCAACGTCCGGATCGGCACCTCGGAACGCGAGGAAGCCGTCCGGGCGTTGGCGGAGCACATGACGCAAGGCCGCCTGGACGTGTCCGAGTACGACCAGCGCGTGGCACTGGTCGTGGCCGCGAAGACGCGGGCCGAACTGGCGGTGATCTTCGAAGACCTGCCGGAGCCGAACCCGATGCGCGAACACCGGCGCACGCCCGTGCCGGTGCCCGTCCCCGCCGAAGCCAGCCCGCTGGTGGAGAAGAGCGGCGGCAACGCCAAGGCGATCATCATCGGGTTCGTGGTGTTCTCGGTGGCCGCGATCATCACGGTGACCGCGATCCTCGGTGAGTGGTGGGCGCTGATCCCGGCGTTCCTGATCGTCGTCGTGCTGGCCATCGCGTCCTAGGCCGTGTATCAAAGCCCCGTTCGCGATAGCCGGGCCGGATGCGGCCCCTGGCGCCACTGCGGAAAAGCCCAAAGACAACCAGTATTCGCGGCGTTCCCGCAGCGACGCCAGGAACCACCCCACCGAGCCGACTCCGGCCTCCGGCCGGGGCAGCCTCTCATCGAACGGGGACATCGATACACGGCTTAGGCTGCCGAGCACTGTTGGCCAGGGATTCATCCTGGCTTCCCGGTCCGGTCGCCGGGCCGATGACCGTGGCGCTGACCGGGACAAACCCGGCGAAGAAGCGCAAGATACAGCACGGACAAAGGGGGTTCTCTCAGGTTCCCGGCCGTAGGATTGTGGCGTGAGCGATCCGGAGATCCGTGTGGGAGACGCCGAGCGGGAGGAAGCCCTGCAGGCGTTGGGTGACCACATGAGTGCCGGGCGCCTCGACATAGACGAGTATGGCGAGCGCACCGCACGTGTCGCGGCTTCCAAGACCCGTGGCGAGCTCCTCGAGCTGTTCCGGGATCTGCCGGACCCCAAGCCGGCCTTCTTTCCGCAGGTCAAGGTGCACGCGCAAGCGCTGCCCGCCACCGCGGCTCCGGCGCCGCGACGCTGGTCCACGTCGCGTGCCGCGCTGAAGGCGTATGCCGCGTTGATCCCGGTCGTCTGGGTCGCCACGGCACTGTTGTTCCTGTTCGCGGTCAGGAACCCGTTCGTGTTCCTGTTACCCGTCTTCGTGATGATCGCCGGTGCCCGGATCTGGGGCGAGGAGTGGCACAACGAGCGGCGCGCGCAACGGCGTCAGCGTGAGCACTGGAAGAACGAGCACCGGCGCCACCGCGGCCGCTACTGATCTTCGAACAGCTGTCCGTCGACCAGCCGCAGCCGCCGGTGCGCCCGCGCGGTGAGCCTCGGATCATGGGTCGCCACCAGGCATGCGCTGCCTTCGCCGACGAAGTCCAGCAGCAGGCGGACCGCGAGGTCGACCGTGGCGTGGTCCAGGTGCGCGGTGGGTTCGTCCGCGAGCAGCACTTTCGGCCGGCCGGCGACGGCACGCGCCAACGCCACGCGTTGCCGTTGGCCTGTCGAGACTTCCGTGGGATAACGCCGTTTGAGCTCGCCGATCCCCAGGCGTGCCAGCAGTTGACCCGCCCTGGCCAGCGCGTCGGCGACCGGCCCGCCGCCGAACAACATCGGCGCGGCGACGTTCTCCTCCAGGGTCAGCTCGTCCAGCAGGCCGAAACTCTGGGGCAGCACGGCCATCGTGGACCACGGCGGCGGTGTTTCCGTTGGCACGCCCGCGATCTGGACTTCGCCCACGTCCGGCTGGTCGAACCCGGCCAGCAGCGCCAGCAACGCGCTCTTGCCCGAGCCGGAGCGTCCGACGAGCGTGACCAGTTCGCCTGCGCTGAGCTCAAGGCCGACGTCCTTGAGCACGTCGGTGCTGAACCGGCGGGAAACGCCCGAAACACTGAGCACCGGTGTCACTTGTCCCCCAACCGATAGACCCGCGTGGCCACGTCCAGCACCGCGTCGTCGTGCGACGCGGCGACCACCGTCACGCCGAGATCCACCAACTCCAGCATGGTCTCGATGACCAGACCGGCCGAGTTGCTGTCCAGTTGGGACGTCGGCTCGTCGGCCAGCACCACGGATGCGTTGGCCGCCAAGGCTGTCAGGAAGGCCAGGCGTTGCTGCTGGCCACCGGACAGTGCGCTGATCGCCCAGTCCGCCGTGCCCGGCAGGCCCAACCGGTCGAGCATCCCGATGTCCGGATCGTCCGCTCTGGCGAGTTGGGCCGCGGCTTTCAGATTGTCACGGACGTTGAGGTAGCCGAACAGGTTGTCGACCGGATTCTGGAAGATCAGATGCACCTTGCGCCGCAGTGCGCGCCGGGCCCGCTCGGTCAGCCGGACGGTGTCGTTGCCGTGCAACGTGAGTTCGCCGCCGGTCGGACGTTCCAGAATGCCCAGCAGGCGGAGCAAAGTGGACTTTCCGGACCCTGACGGGCCCGCCAGGACGGTCAGGCCGTCGGCGGGAACGTCGAAAGTGGCCGCTTCGACCGCCGTGACGTCACCGGACGGCGTCCGGTAGCGGTGCACGACATCGCGCACGGAGTACACCAAGTCAGGCACGGAGCAACTCCCTCACTTTGGCGCCTTTCGCGGCTCGTACGGCATATCCGGCGACGAGCACGACGCCGGCGATCGCCACGGCCGACGTCATGAGGCCAACTCCTCGCAGGCTCGCTGGTTGCGGCACCGGTGACAGCGCTGGGAACGGGTCAAGGCGTTGGGTGAGCACTTCGAGGACGACCCACCCGCCGCCGACGCCCACCGCCGTGGCCGCGCCCGCGAGGATCGCCAGCTCCACGAGGTGCGTCGCCAGCAATGCCCCGGCGCGTAGACCCATTCTGGCCAGCAAGGCGTGCGCCACCGCCGTGGACCGCCTTCTGGTTTCGACCGAGACAAGCAACGTGACCACCGCGACAGCCGCGAGCGCGGCGCCGAGCACCACGAAGAAGGCGAAGATCCAGGCGACGATGAGGAACGGCAGGTGTTCGGTCGAGCTCTTCGCGTCGAGCACCGGGCCCGTGCGCTCACCTGCGGCGTTGAGGACGTCGACGGCGTGCCGAGGATCCTGGGTGGTGAGGATCTGCTGGCTGAACCCCCGGCGCTGGCTCGGCGTCAGCCATTGCCACGACGTGATGATCATGCCTTCGTACTGGCCGATGGCGGGAAAGCTGGGCACGGTGGCCACGGTCCGCATCCGCTGGAAGTAGTCGGCCTGGCCGATGAACTGGTCCAACGGATACCGGCCCGCCACGATGACCGGGATCGTGCCGTCCGTGGGCGGTTCCGCCAGCCTGGCCGTCAACTCGTCGAGTCCGGTGCCGGCCCAGCGGTCACGCCACCGGCCGCCGTCCTGGAAGGTCTCCGGGTCGATCAGCAGGATGCGGGCACCGATGTTGCCTTCGATGTAGAGCTGTGTGTAGGCGATCCTCGTGGCTTGTCCTCGCAGCTCTTGCGGCACACCCTGCTGTTCGCCAGCACCGCGGACCAACGGGACGGCGTGATCGCTGCCGATGCGCATCCAACCTTTGTCCTCCAGGGACTCGCGGGCGGTCTTCGCGACGCCCACACCCGCGGCGATCACACCGATCGCCAGCCCTGCGACCGCCAGCAGCGCGACCGCGACCTTCCGTTGCGCGGCCGTGCGCCTCAGCGCCCAGAGAACCGTCGGATTACGCCAGCCACGCAACCTGTGGCTCGCCTTGGACAGGAAGCCCGCGAGCCTGGCCGTGACGCCGATGAAGAAAACGATGCACAGCAAGGGAAACGCCAACGCGGCCAGACTCACTTCGGGCAGCAGACTGGCCGGGTCCACCCGCACCGCGTGGTCCGCGCCCGTCAGCCACACGGTCACCGCCCCGGCGCCCGCGAGCACTTCCCACGGGATCTTCTTGAGCACGTCGCGCTTCCGCTCGATCGCCGTGAACTCCCGCCTGGCTCTGAGGGATGTCACGGTTCCCAGCACGGCCAACGCGACCAGCCATGTCGCCGCGGCCAGCATCGCGGCTCGGGACGGCGCCCAGGGATCGAGTTGCGGCGCGGGTGCCAGGACCGGGCTCGTCAGCCAGGCCGTCGCCCATCCCAGCGTGACTCCGAGGAGCAGCGGCCCGCCCATCTCCAGCACCGCTTTGCCACCGATCGCCTGCGCACTGACCCCTCGCGTCCACAAGAGACGTACTTCGGCGCCGCGCCGCTGTATCCACTGCGCGGCGAGCCCGACCACACCGAGCAGCCCGGCCAGCAGGCTGATCAGGGTCAGCGGCAGCACTGCCGTGCTGACGGTGTCCTGGGTCTGTCCGGCGGTCTTCGCGCTCACCGCGGCGTAGTCCTTGATCACCGGTTTCTCGTTCAGCGCGGCGATCACCTCGGGCGTCATCTTCCCGGTCGCCGTGGCCCAGTCCTCGATCTCGGTCCGGGTCCGCAGCGACTTGCGGGTGTACACCTCGACGTGCGTGCCCAGGGGCTGAATCCCCGGCAGCTCGTCGAGCAACCGCTCGGGCACGAGCAAGGGCTGCGGCGGATCGTTCGTGCCTCCGTGCGGCGGCGGCACCATGACACCGCGGTCAGCGCACCAGTACTCCGGCACCGGATCCGCCAGCTTCCTGTACACGGCTCCGACCGGCACCGGCTGCCGGGCGATGCTGATGACGCCACCGGGCTCCACCTTGAACTGCTCGGCCACGTTGTGCGGAATCCAGACACCGTTGCGATCGCCGCCCCTGAGCACCTCGACGTGGTCGAACGCGCCGTCCCGGCTGACCAACCGGACCGGGTCGAGCGGGCCTGCGGCGACGTACACCCTGCTCCGGGCCACTTCGGCGCCGTGGCTCCCGGCGATCGCCCTGAGCCTGGCGTTGTCCGCGGGCATGTCCGCGTTCGACACGGTGAACTGGACACCGTTCTCCACGGCGCACCGATGGCCGACCGCGTACTGCGTCGCCGCCGACCCCGACGCCGACGTGTAGAAGACGGTGGCCGCGGCCACAAACGCCAGCACAAGCCCTGTCACCACACTCACCACGACGGTCACAGGGCTGCTCAACGCCGCGCGAGGGGCGCTCCGCCAGGGCAGCCGCACCGAACGAACCTAGCTGGAAGATTGCCGCACGGGTAGCCGAAGGGCATCCCCAGTCGCGTCCGAACAGGTGACGAGGCGGTGGTGGATCACACCTCTGGCGTGGGGAGTTCTGCCGACCAGCGGTGTCGGCTGGTCGCGCTACCGTTCTCCTCATGGAGCCGATCGAGATCAATGCCGGCGGGTACTACCTGCGGGCGTTGCGGGCGGACGATCTGCTCGACGACCGGCCGGCGATCGTCCGTGCCTTCGAGGACCCCGAGATGAAGCGGTGGGTCTCCGACTACCGGATCGCCGATCTGGCCGACGCCGGTGCGTACGTGCGGCGCCGGGCGGACGAGTGGGCCAGGGGTGTGCGGTGTTCGTGGGCGGTTGCCGAACCGACCACCGGGGAGTTGCTGGGCGAGGTTGATCTTCGAGGGTTGGCCGACGGGGATCCGCAGGCCGCCTGCTGGACGCATCCTGACCACCGTGGCCGGGGCGTCGCCAGCACCGCTCTGGGGGCCGCGGTCCGGTTCGGGTTCGGCGCGCTGGAGTTGCCACGCATCGGTTACCAGCACGAGGCCGACAACACCGCGTCCCACCGGGTCGCCGAGAAGTGCGGGTTCCGGCTCGTCGGCGAGAGCGTGCACGAAGGGGTGCGGTTGCTCCAGTGGGTTGCCGTTCCCTGACCGGTGACCTCCGGGCGGCCCCAGGGGACACGACAGGGAGGGTGACGACGTGGCCGAGGACGGATTCCAGTTCGATCCCCAGGTCCTGCCGCGGTTGCACACGGCCTTCGCCGACGCGTTGGCCATGGTGGACCGGCAGATCGAGCTTGCCAAGGCCGACCTGCGGGTCAGCGCGTGGGCGGGCGATCCGGTGAGCGTGTACGCCGCCGAGAAGTTCAACGCGCGGGCGTTGGACGAGCAGTCCAGTGCGTTGCAAGCACTGCTGGCCTATCGGGGTGCGTTGGACTCGTTGGTGGCCAAGTTGAGCACGTCCGCGGCCCAGTACCGGCAGACGGAGGACGACAAGGACGCGACGATGCGGGGCGAGCAATGGCGCACGAAGAGATGACGCGGTGGCGCGGCTTCAGCCATGCCGAGCTGTACGCCCAACTGCACAGCGGTCCCGGGGCCGCCGCTTCCGCCGTCCCCGCGCAGCGGTGGACCGACATGGCGTCGATCTTCGCCACCATCGACCAGGACCTGACCAAGGCCATCAGCGACTCGAAAGCCGAATGGCAGGGGCAGGCCGCGACCCTCGCGTTCGCTCAACTGGGTGACGTTGTCGCGTGGGCGAGCCGCGTCGGGCAGAACGCGGCGAGCATGAGGGCGAGCGTCGAACAGCAGGCCGACCACGTCAGCCAGGCGCGCGCGAACATGCCCGTCCCCGGCGAGAACCCGACGCCGCAACCGGATGCCGCCACGGCTCCAGCGGCTCAGGTGCTGGCGTTGCAGTCGGACCACGAGCCCGTTGAGCGGGCCACTTCGGACGCCGCACGCCGCGCGTACGAAGTCATGCAGACGTATGAGAACGACACCGCAGCCACCATGGGCGGCCTGTCCACGTTCGACGAACACGTTGACACGAAAGCAGTCGTGCACGTCCAGCACGAGAGTCAGCACGTCGCGGTCGGCGCCATGCCGGAAACGGAAACGGTGCTGCGAACGCCGACGCATGGCCCGCGTGATGGCACGGCGCAGGTTGTTTCCCAAGCTTCGGCGGAGTTCTTCGGCGTGCCGGCCGACGAGCCCGAAGTACGTGCGCGGCCGATCGCCGGCGAGCCTGTCACCAACGGCGGTGGCGGCGGTTCCGCGGCCGCTGCCCCTCCGCCGCAACGAAGTTCGCTCATTCGGCGGGCGCCCGCGCGTAACCAAGCTTCGGTGGACGCGCATCCGGCCGCGCCGATCGCGCCCGCCACTGCAACAACCGGCAACACCGTGGATCGTGCCGCGTCTCGGCGTTTCGGTGGTGAGCCGTTGATTCCGCAGCAGTTGGCCGATGACGCTGTGGAGCCGCCGAAGCGCAGGCGGGACAGGCATGAAGAGGAGAAGATAACGGAGCGTGTCGAAGGTGCCGACGCCGAGGTTGCCCCACCCGTGATCGGGAACGGGCCGTATCGTCCATGACGATGTTCGACACCGGACTTGACGCAGCCGGCCTCGGTGAGCCGTTCACCCTCACGCCGCTGGAGTTCGACGTGCTGTGGGAGCACCTCGGCCTCGGCGACATGCCGCTCGTCCTGCAAGTGCCCTCACCAGGGCAGACCCATACCGAACGGGCGCGGCTGGCCGACCACGCCTGGCAGTCGCTGGAGGCCAAAGGCCTTGGCAGGCAGGTGAGTCTCGACCCACGGCTGGCCGACCTGCTGCACCTCGTGTCCCGGCCGCGGCGCGAACTGGACGGGCGGCTCTGGCTCGGCCGGAGCGTCCGTCTGCTCGCTGCCGCCGACGGTGAGGCGGGCGTGCTGGCGGTCCAGGAGACCGACCGGCTGACCCTGCGCCGGGCGGACGGGCTCGGCCTGCCCAGGCACGCGTTGTCCGTTCTGCCTCAGGAAAAAGCCGGCCCCGGGTACTCGGTCACCTTGCCCACCAAGGAGTTCGAGGCCGCCGCGCGGGAAGCCAAGACACCGCCCGAATTCGAGGCCGCGCTGCGCCGTCATGGCGTACGCGAGCGCGACGCGCAGACCCTGCGCGAGATGATCGGCGACGTGGTCCGGCAAGGCCAGTTCGGCGGCGCGGCCAGGGACAAGTGGGGCCACCGGGTCCGTACGCCGCGCGTGATCAGCTTCTTCGACACCGAAGCAGGCCGCTACCTCCAGGTCCGCAAGGAGTCCGGCGGCGCCGAGGCGTGGACGACGATCTCCCCGGCCGACCACAAACGACTCCTGCACCACCTCACCGAGCTGCACTCCGAAGACATCGCCTCGTGACTCGTGAGTGTTTATCGGCGTTCTAACCCTGATAAACACTCACGAGGGGGTTTCAGCTGACGGGTTCGACGATCTGGGAGCGGACTTCGGGTGCCTTGGACCGCAAGGCGTCCGCGGCTTCGTCGTTCGGCTGCGTCTGGGAGTCGCGTTCGGCCTGTACGCGCGCGGTGTAGAGCTCCACCTCGCGCTTGATGGTCGCCTCGTCCCAGCCCAGGACCTCCGCCATCAACGTGGCCACCTGCTGGGCGGCGTCCACACCACGATGCGCGTACTCGATGGAGATCCGGGTCCGCCGGGCGAGCACGTCCTCCAGGTGCAACGCGCCTTCGTGGCTGGTCGCGTACACGATCTCGACCTGTAGGTAGTCCGGCGCCGCGGTGAGCGGCTTGAGCAACTCGGGACGGTTCCCGGCCAGCGCCAGAACCTGATGGACCATCGAGCCGTACCGGTTGAGCAGGTGCCGTACGCGATACGGGTGCACGCTCGCCTTCACGGCTAGCTGATCGGCCTGGTTCACCAGGGCGTGGTAACCGTCCGCACCGAGCAGCGGCACTTTGTCCGTGATGGACGGTTGGATCCGGCCAGGCAGGTCGACCGCGGCCGCGTCCACGGCATCCGCCGCCATCACGCGGTACGTCGTGTACTTGCCGCCCGCGATCGCCACGAAACCCGGCGCGACACGCGCGACCGCGTGTTCACGGGAAAGCTTCGAGGTTTCCTCGCTCTCGCCGGCCAGCAGCGGGCGCAGTCCCGCGTAGACACCTTCGATGTCGTCCTGCGTCAAGGGTGTCGCGAGCACCTTGTTGACGTGCTCGAGGATGTAGTCGATGTCGCACTTCGTCGCGGCCGGGTGGGCCAGGTCGAGGTTCCAGTCCGTGTCGGTCGTTCCCACGATCCAGTGACTTCCCCACGGGATCACGAACAGCACGGACTTCTCCGTGCGCAGGATCAGCCCCGTTTCCGACACGATCCGGTCACGCGGGACCACGATGTGCACGCCTTTGCTGGCCCGCACACGGAACCGGCCACGGCTGCCGGACAGCCGTTGCATCTCGTCGGTCCACACGCCGGTCGCGTTGATCACGGCATTGGCCTGGATCTCGGTCTCCCGGCCGTCCTCGACGTCCCGGACCCGCACGCCGGAGATCCGGTCCGCCTCCCGGACCATGCCGACGACCTGCGTTGACGTCCGCACGACCGCGCCGTAATGCGCCGCCGTCCGAGCCACGGTCATGGTGTGCCGCGCGTCGTCCGCCTGCGCGTCGAAGTAGCGGATGCCGCCGATGAGCGCGTCACGCTTCAGCGCGGGAACCATCCGTAGCGCGCCTGCCCTGGTCAGGTGTTTCTGCCCGGGCACGGACCGCGCGCCGCCCATGGTGTCGTAGAGGAACAGTCCGGCCGCGGTGTACGGGCGTTCCCAGCCCCGGTGGGTCAACGGGTAGAGGAACGGCACCGGCTTCACCAGATGGGGCGCGATCCTGGTGAGCATCAGCTCACGTTCCCGCAACGCCTCCCGGACCAGCCCGAACTCGAGCTGCTCCAGGTACCGCAGGCCGCCGTGGAACAGCTTCGACGACCGGCTCGACGTGCCCGACGCCAGGTCGCGAGCCTCCACAAGGGCCACTCGCAGGCCGCGTGTCGCGGCGTCCAGCGCGGTGCCCGCGCCGACCACACCGCCACCGATCACGACCAGGTCGAACGTTTCCTCACCCAGCCTGCGCCACGAGTCCTCGCGCTCGGCCGGTCCCAGGCGGCCCGGAGCGGTCACCGGGTCGATGGTGCGGACTGGCTGCCTCGGCATGCGGCTGGCCACGTAACGCCTCCCTGCCCGACTCGACTATCCAGTGTTCCTCCCTCACGCTACCGCCATCCGCCGACAACCGCGCCGTGCGGACACGTGACGCCGATTGCGTCGTTTGGATCATGGACATCGGTGTTAGCGCGCACTAACGTCGCTGCTCACCGAGGGGTTGGGCAGCGTTGCCAGTCGGGGCCGCGCCGTCTGCCCTGGTCCGGGTGGCCGAACGTTGGAGGTGGCGATGGGCGCGGGCCAGATATTCGTCTGGGAGATGCTGGGTACCGCCGTACTGATCCTGCTGGGTACCGGTGTGGTGGCCAACCATGTGCTGAGAGACACGCTCGGCAGCGGCACCGGCTTCCTGTTCGTGAACTTCGGCTGGGCCTTCGCCGTGTTCACCGGCGCCAGCATCGCGGCGCCGAGCGGAGCGCACCTCAACCCGGCGGTCACGCTCGGTCTGGCGATCACCGGCAAGACCGAGTGGGCGGACGTCCCGATCTACGTCCTGGCCCAGCTGGTCGGCGCGATCATCGGTGCGACGCTGTGCTGGTTGACCTACAAGCTGCAGTTCGACACGCACCCGGAACCCGCGAACACGCTGGGTATCTTCTCGACCGCGCCGACCGTGCGCAATCCACTGTGGAACACCGTGACCGAGGTGATCGGCACGTTCGTGCTGGTCGGCTGGATCCTGCTGAGCCCGGCGGCGAAGGCCGCGGGAACCGACGGCGTGCCGCAGTTCGGCAACTCGGCACTCGGGTACGCCGCCGTCGCGTTCGTCGTGCTGGTGATCGGTACGTCACTCGGCGGGCCGACGGGCTACGCCATCAACCCGGCGCGTGACCTGGGCCCGCGCATCGCGTACGCGATCCTGCCGATCCGCGGCAAGGGCAGCGCGGACTGGGGATACTCGTGGGTGCCGATCGTCGGTCCGCTGATCGGCGCGCTGCTCGCCGGCCTGTTGTACCTCGTACTGCCTGTCTAGGCCTGTCAAGGAAAGGACGCTCACCATGGCCCAGTACGTGGCCGCGATCGACCAGGGAACCACGTCCACGCGGTGCATGATCTTCAGCCATGACGGCCGGGTGGTCTCGGTCGACCAGAAGGAACACGAGCAGATCTTCCCCAAGGCCGGGTGGGTCGAACACGACCCGGAGGAGGTCTGGCGCAACACCCGGGAAGTCGCCGCGGGCGCCGTGGCCAAGGCGGACCTGCACGTCTCGGACATCGCGGCGGTGGGCATCACCAACCAGCGCGAGACCGCGGTGGTGTGGGACAAGGCGACCGGCAAGCCGGTCTACAACGCGATCGTCTGGCAGGACACCCGAACCGACAAGATCGTCAACGAGCTCGGCGCGCTGGGCGGCGGCCAGGAGCGCTACCGCGCGAAGACGGGCCTGCCGCTGGCGACGTACTTCTCCGGCCCGAAGATCCGCTGGATTCTGGACAATGTGGACGGAGCACGCGAGCGCGCGGAGCGGGGCGAGCTGCTGTTCGGCAACATGGACACGTGGGTGCTGTGGAACATGACGGGCGGGGCCGAAGGCGGCGTGCACGTCACCGACCCGACGAACGCGTCCCGCACCATGCTGATGGACCTGGACACGTTGCAGTGGGACGCCGAGATCGCCGGTGAGATGGGCATTCCGATGTCGATGCTGCCGGAGATCCGGTCGTCCTCGGAGGTGTACGGCAACGTCCGCGAACGCGGCGCGTTGGCCGGCGTGCCGATCGCCGGAATCCTGGGCGACCAGCAGGCGGCGACCTTCGGCCAGGCCTGCCTGTCACCCGGCGAGGCGAAGAACACGTACGGCACAGGCAACTTCGTCCTGCTCAACACCGGAACCGAGAAGGTGATGAGCGAGAACGGCCTGCTGACGACGGTCTGCTACAAGATCGGCTCGAACGACACGGTCTACGCGCTGGAAGGCTCGATCGCCGTGACGGGATCGCTGGTGCAGTGGATCCGTGACAACCTCGGCATGATCACCACGGCCGCGGAGATCGAGCAGCACGCCCGCCAGGTCGAGGACAACGGCGGCTGCTACTTCGTGCCCGCGTTCTCCGGACTGTTCGCGCCCTACTGGCGTTCCGACGCGCGGGGCGCGATCGTCGGCCTGACCCGGTTCGTCAACAAAGGACACTTGGCGCGCGCGGTGCTTGAGGCAACGGCCTTCCAGTCGCGTGAGGTCATCGACGCGATGAACGCCGACTCCGGTGTCCCGTTGACGGCTCTGAAGGTCGACGGCGGCATGGTCGCCAACGAACTGCTCATGCAGTTCCAGGCGGACATCCTGAACGTCCCGGTGATCCGGCCGGTCGTCGCGGAGACAACCGCTTTGGGCGCCGCGTACGCCGCCGGCCTGGCCGTCGGCTTCTGGTCCGGCGAGGACGACATCCGCAACAACTGGGCCAAGGACAAGCAGTGGGACCCGGCGCTGGACGAGGCCAAGCGGGAATCCCTGTTCGGCGAATGGAAGAAGGCCGTCACCAAGACCTTCGACTGGGTGACGGACTGACAGCCGGCAAGTAACCCGATCCGGTGAAGCCGGTGCGAACGGACCGTTCGCACCGGCTTCACCCTTGTTTCCCCACCTCAAACCCCCAGTCTCCAGTAGACTGGGCTCGGGGTCGCCCCCCGGGAGTGGTGGGGGCTGCCTTGGGGGGCGGTTTCTGGTACCTCAGAGGTTGCGGGATGCCAAGTAGTACATGAGTGCGACAAGCGCCCCCGCGCCGAGAATTTTCTGCTGTCGCGCCAATTCCGGAACACGGCTCAGCGGAACCCACTCGATGCGACCGACTTCCTCGGTCTCCGTCGGCTCGCCGACCCACTCGGCCTCTCGCCACATGTACACGTCCGTACGAGCCCTGACCTGTCCGGGCAGCGGCTCGAAGCCAAGCAGGTGCTCGGGCTCGCCCACCGGCCGCCAGCCGCTCTCCTCAAGCGCCTCACGCGACGCCGCGACGGCTGGTTCCTCGCCCTGCTCGACCAGGCCACCCGGCAGCTCGTAGCCCCACTGATCGGTGGGGAACCGGTAGCGCCACAACATCAGTGCCCGGTCCTGATCGTCCACGACCAACGCGATGGCGATCCGGTCCAGACTGACCACGTGGTAGTCCCAGCGCTCACCGTTGGGTGCCTCCACGTCCACGAGTCCAAGCCGTACCCACCTGTCGTCGTAGACCGTCCGCTCGCCGAAGACCTTCCAGGTGCCGCGATGTTCACTCACGAACGCAGCGTACGACCCGGACGCCCCACTTCTGTTGGACCAGCGTCGAAAGGCTCGTCGACCCGCTATGTTCTTACCCCGACGCCATCGAACAGAACTGACGAGAGCCGGAGCAAGGCGCCACCATGACAGAGCCGACGAGCCCTCTCTTCACCTGGCAGCAACTCCCGCCGTTTTTCCAGGACGCCGACGCCAGCTCCATCCGGGTGAAACGCCGTTACTTCGGCCAGTTACGCCTCAGCCTCATCCTGCTCTTCGTCGCCGCGGCCAGCGGAGCGGCGACGCTGAAAATCAACGACAAAGGTGTCGACTGGGCGGGCGTCGCCGCGGCGATGGCCTTTCTCGCGTCCCTCATCGTGCGCTTCTACATCGAACAACAGCAGGACGAGAACCGCTGGTACGAATGCCGGACGGCGGCGGAGTCGTGCAAGACGCTCGCATGGCGATATGCCGTCTGCGGAGATCCCTTCCCGGAGTCCATGCCCGCCGCCGAGGCTCGCAAACTGTTCGTCCAGCGGCTGCGGGAACTCAGCCGGGATCTGCGGATCGTCGACGTCTCCAGCGGAGACGACATCAACGAGGCCATGGAACGCTGCCGTGCCGCGGACAAAGCGCAGCGTATCGAGACCTACCGGGTGGGCCGCCTGATGGAACAAATCGACTGGTACTCGAAGACCGCGGCCACGCGTGACCGGCAATCACGGATATGGCGCACCATCGCGCTTGTCGGCGAACTGGTCGGTGTCGGCGCGGGAGCTCTCAAGGCCTCCGGTGTGACTTCGATCGACCTGCTGGGCGTCGCCAGCGCCGCTGTGGCCGGCATAACCGCCTGGCTCCAGGCCAAACAGCTGCAAAGTGAAGCGGTGTCGTACAACCTGACAGCCCGGGAGATACGGCACGTGCTCTCCCTTCTCGACAAGGACATGGACGGCGAGCAGTGGGCCGCTTTTGTCGACGAGGCAGAGGGAACGATCTCCCGGGAGCACACCATGTGGAGCGCGGGCAGAACAGGCCGGGCGCGCCTGAAGGAAGTCTGACGACTGCTATTTGAGCATGGCGAAGACGATGATGTTGTCCTGGTAGCTCTTCGCCGTCTTGTCAAACTCCCCGCCGCAGGTGATCAGGCGCAGTTCCGGATTCGTGGTGTCCCCGTACACCTGACGGGAATCTCTGAGCAACCTCGGGGGTGCTCACGCGTCTTTCTACAGTTCCGTCCACGATCCGCTGAACGTCACCGCGGCCAGGCTCGCGGGCGGGAACTGTTGGGGCGCTTGATCTCCCAGCAGCGTCCAGGCCAGCTCGTGCAGTCCTGGGTTGTGCCCGATCAGCAACAGGGTGCGGACGTCTTCGTCGGTCTGCCAGATCAGCTCGCGCAGGGTGCGCGCGCTGGCTTCGTAGATGCTCGACTCGAAGTCGACGCCCGGTTGGGTGGCCAGCTCGGTGCTGACCTGTTGCCACGTCTGCCGCGTGCGCAACGCGGGTGAGCAGAGCACGTGTTCCGGCTGGAACGGCGCGAGCTGCCGACCGGCGTACGCGGCCTCCTGGCGGCCGATCGGCGTCAGCGGACGCTTGGCGTCGGCCATACCTGGCTCGTTCGCGGCGCTGGCGTGCCGGAGTATCAGCAGCGTGCGGGCGGTCATGACGCCAGTCTCGCAGTTTTGTCGGTGGGTGGGTGCATGGTGTGAGGCATGCGATTCTCGGTGAGCATCCCCAACTTCGGCGACTTCGCCGACCCTGAGGCGGTGGCCGTCCTGGCTCAGGCGGTCGAACACGCGGGGTGGGACGCGTTGTTCGTGTGGGACCACGTGGTGCACGAGAAGCGTCTGGTCAGAGAGATCGCCGATCCGTGGATCCTGCTCACCGCCGCGGCCATGGTCACCAGCCGGATCAGGCTCGGCACGATGATCACGCCGGTCGCCCGCCGCCGCCCGCAGAAACTGGCGCGTGAGGTCACCACGCTGGACCGGCTCACCGGCGGCCGGATGATCCTCGGCGCCGGTCTCGGCGATCCGGTCGACGACGAGTACGGCGCTTTCGGTGAGCCGACTTCTCGACGCGTGCTCGCCGAACGGCTCGACGAGGGTTTAGCCGTGCTGGACCGGTTGTGGTCGGGAGAACGTACGACGTACGAAGGCGAGCACGTGATCGTCCGGGATGTGATGTTCCGGCCGACGCCCGTGCAGCGGCCGCGCGTGCCCATCTGGGTCGGTGGGCGGTGGCCGAACCTGCCGCCGATGCGTCGTGCGGCGCGGTGGGACGGCGCCGTGCCGATCATGTCCGGCGCGTGGCAGGCGGAACCGCCACCCCTGGACGAGGTCACCGCCGCGGGCAAGTTCCTACAAGCCGCGCGTGCCGAAGCGGGGCTGGAAGACGAACCGTTCGACTTCGTGGTCGGCGGTTCCAGCCCTGGCGGTGCATGGCCGACGCTTCAGCCGCTGGCCGAGGCAGGCGTGACGTGGTGGGACGAGCGCATGCCGTTCGGCGAGTTGCTCGACAACGCCGACGCGATTCGCAGACGGGTCGACCAAGGCCCACCGACGGCGTGATTTGGTGTGGGGCCCCACACCAAATCACCACTCGACCCTCTACTCAGGACACGGGAGGCACCAGTGCCGCATAGACGATGATGTTGTCCTTGTAGCTGTGGGCCGCTTGGTCGAACTGGCCGCCGCACGTGATCAGGCGCAGTTCAGCGCCTTGTGTGTCGCCGTAGACCTTGTCGGTCGGGAACTCACGCTTGGCGATCTGCTCGACGTGGGTGACCTTGAACTGCGCGGTCCGGCCGTCCTGCCTGGACACCAGCACCTCGTCGCCGACGGCCATCTCCTTGAGACGGAAGAAGATCCCGGGTTTCTTGTTCCCGTCGACGTGGCCGAGGATGATCGAGGGGCCGAGCTCGCCCGGTGTCGGCGCCTTGTCGTACCAGCCCGCCTGCATGGGCTGGTCGACCGGCGGGACCTGGATGGTCTGGTCGGCGTTCAGCCCGAGCGGGATCAGCGACGACCGTGCGCCGATCTTCGGAATGGAGATCTCGGTCGGTGTCGAGGCAGGCAACGCGGTCGTGCCGTTCGCGGCAGGCGAGGCAGCGTCAGACTGCACTGTGGACAGTGGCTGCGACTGCCCCGCCTGCTCCTCCCCCTGACCGCCGCTACACCCGGTCAGTGCGCAGACGAGAACCGCGACACCAAGCCATTTCCGCATCGGCACTCAGCTCTGCTTGCGCAGCCGCCGGTAGGCCACGGAGCCGCCACCGGCCACGACGACCAGTGCGATGCCGCCGATCACCAGCGCACCGGCGCCCGAGGACGAATCCTGCATGCCGCCGCCGGTTTCCGGCGCGCCGACCGGCTTGACGATCGAGGGCCGCTGCGGCGCGGGCGGCACCGCCGTCGGAACCGTGGGCCGGACCCTGCTCGACGGCTCGGACGGCTGGGCGGCGGGAGCCTGCCGCTGCCGCTCGGACGCCGGGCTGGCCGTCGGTGCCGGCGGCTGGGAACTGTTGTCCGCCAGGGCGATCGGCGCACCAAGGACAAGGACACCGGCGCCGAGCACGAGACCGGCCACAGTGGAGCGAATACGCATCGGAGACCTTTCATACGATCAGGCGGGTTCATGCCTTCGCACCTGACACGCCCCAGTGGATCTCCGGGTTGCCCCGAGTTTCGAGGAAATTCTCAGCGAACCGGATCGGGGCACAGAGCTGGGACGATGGCAGGCAGCCACGCCCACGCTCGCCGCCGACAACCGCCCGAACGCGAAGCCGGACATGGTGATACCGGCAGCCTCGGTGCACCCTTGGGCACATGGCTGACGCGCCCGATCATGCCAAGCGGCCCGGCCGACCAATCCACAGCGACGCTCGCGCCGACAGCCGCCCGAACCAGAAGCCCGACCACCGCACCAGACACGTCGATGCCCGGCGCGCCTGGCCGCGGTTCGCCCACACAGGGCTCGCGCCCGCGATCAGGCCGAATGACCCAGCCACCCGAACCCGACTACCGCACTCAGACATGTCCATGCCTGACAGCCTCGCCCGGCTCATCCCCGGACACAGAGGCTCGCGCCCGCGATCAGGCCGAGCGGCCCAGCCTCCGAACCACAGCGACGCTCGACGCCGACAGCCACTCAAACCCAAGCCCAGCCACCGCACCCAGACACGTCGATACCCTGCCCGTCTCACCCCTGGGCGCATGGCTCACACCCACCATGAGGCCGAGCAACCCAGCCACCCAATTCGCAGCAACGCTCAGCGCGACAACCGCCCAAGCTAAGCCCAATCACCGCGCCCAGGCACGACGATGCCCGGCAGCGCCACCCGGTTCGCCCACGACACAGGGGCTCACGCCCGCGATCAGGCCGAATGACCCAGCCACCCGAACCCGACTACCGCACTCAGACATCTCTATGCCTGACAGCCTCGCCCGGCTCATCCCCGGACACAGAGGCTCGCACCCGCGATCAGGCCGAGCGGCCCGGTCGACCGATCCGCGACGCTTGGCTGAAGTGTCGCCGTACAAGGACCTCAGTCACGGTTGGCTTGAGTTGCTCAGTCCAGGTCGTCGTGCCTCATCAGGCGCCTGCCTGCCTCGGTGATCGAACCGGACAGGGAGGGATAGACCGAGAAGGTCAGGGCGAGGTGCTCGACTGTCAGTTGGTTCTGCACGGCGATGGCGATCGGGAGGATCAGCTCGCTGGCCGAAGGGGCGACCACCACGCCGCCGATCACCACGCCGGTGGCGGGGCGGCAGAACAGCTTCACGAAGCCGCGGCGCAGGCCCTCCATCTTGGCCCGTGCGTTGGTCGCCAGCGGCAGCATGATCGTGCGGGCGGGCACTTCGCCGGAGTCGATGGCCTGCTGGCTGATGCCGACCGTGGCGATCTCCGGGTGGGTGAACACGTTCGCCGCGACCGTCTTGAGCCTGATCGGGGCGACGCCCTCGCCCAGGGCATGCCACATCGCGATCCGGCCCTGCATGCCCGCGACCGACGCCAGCATCAACACGCCGGTGCAGTCGCCTGCCGCGTAGACGCCGGGCACGCCCGTGCGCGACACGCGGTCGACCGAGATGAACCCGCCGGGGCCCGGCTGGATGCCGACCTTCTCCAGGCCGATGTCGGTGGTGTTCGGGACGGAGCCGACCGTCATCAGGGCGTGGCTGGCTTCGATCTTCCGGCCGTCCTGCAGGTGCACGACAACGCCGTCGGACACACGCTCGACCTTTTCCGCCCGCGCGTGCTTGTACAGCGTCGTGCCGCGCTCGGCGAAGGCGTCCTCCAGCACTGCGGCGGCGTCCGCGTCCTCGTGCGGCAGCACACGGTCGCGGCTGGACACCACGCTGACCTTCACGCCCATCTCGGTGTACGCCGAGGCGAACTCCGCACCGGTGACACCCGAGCCGACCACGACCAAGTGCTCGGGCAGCTCGGTGAGGTCGTACAGCTGACGCCAGTCGAGGATTCGCTCACCGTCCGGCACCGCACCCGGCAGGACACGGGGGGTGGCGCCCGTTGCGATCAGCGTCACATCGGCCGGAAGCACCTCGGGCTCGCCGCTGTGCGGGGTCACACCGATCAGATGCGCGGCCATGCCGGGCTGCTCGTCGACGAACCGCGCAGTCCCCGCGATCAGCCGGACGCCCTCACGCTGAAGCCGCGCGCGGATGTCTGCCGACTGGGCGAGCGCCAGGCCGCGCACACGCCCGTGCACCACCGGCACTTCGACCGCCGCATCCGAGCCGTTGGTGCGAATGCCCAGCTCATCGGCGTTGCGGAAGGCCGACCGCGCGCCCGCCGAGGCGATGAACGTCTTCGACGGAACGCAGTCGTACAACACGCACGCGCCACCGAGGCCGTCGCGCTCGACAATCGTGACGTCGGCGCCGTGCTGCGCTGCGACCAGCGCAGCTTCATAGCCGCCGACGCCGCCACCCATGATCACGATCCGGGTCAACGGACTTCCTCCTGTGCCGCACGAGCTGGTCCGTATAAACCGTACGCGTGACTCCCCGAGCCGCATCCCCTCGGGGGATGTGTCGGGTCGCTACGCTGTCCGTCGTGCCGCTCTATGCCGCGTACGGGTCCAACATGGATCCCAGCCAAATGCTCGAGCGAGCGCCCTACTCGCCGATGGCGGGTACCGGGTGGCTCGTCGGCTGGCGTCTGACCTTCGGAGGCGAGGACCTCAGCTGGGAGGGCGCTCTCGCCACCGTCGTCGAGGATCCCGAGTCGCAGGTGTTCTGCGTGCTCTACGACGTCAGTCCCCGCGACGAATCCCGGCTGGACCGCTGGGAAGGCGCGCTGGGCCTGTACAAGAAGATCCGGCTGCGGGTGCAGACACTGGAGGGCTCCGTCGTCGCCTGGCTCTATGTTCTGGACGCCTACGAGGGTGGTCTCCCTTCCGCTCGCTACCTGGGTGTGGTGGCCGACGCGGCCGAGGCAGCGGGTGCACCCGCCGACTACGTCGCCGACCTGCGGATCAGGCCCTGTCAGGGGATCGGGCCGGGGTGATCAGCCAATGAGGCGATAACACCCCCTCAGCAACTCCAGAGCCCGCGTCTGGCCACGTGGGTCGGCGCGGGTCCGGACGCACCAGGCGACCCGTTCGAGGAAGCGCCCGCGATGATCAGGCGGGTGCATCGCCATGGCGTCGTGGAAGCACGTGAGCGCGCACAGGCTGGTCGCGGCAGAGCACCTCGGCGAGCGCTCGTTCGGCGGCAAGGACCTTCAGGACATGGATGGTCTCTACGTCATGTCGCTGGATGGTGCCGTGGTGCACGGCTGTGCCGGGCCGTGACCGGATTCAGCGCCGGTCCGGGACGAGGACATGGACGGTCACCCGGTCGGCCGCCTGGCAGCCGTACAGGGCCAACGCTGTGTGATTGGTGATGATTGCGTCAGGTCCGGCATCACGAAGGGCTTCCCGCCCTCGTGAGTGTTTATCAGGGTTAGAACACCGATAAACACTCACGAGGGGATGGGCGTGGTGGTGTTCAGGCGGCGAGGGCGGTCAGGGCTGTGTGGACCATGACTCGGGCGCCGGTCAGCAGGGCGCGTTCGTCCAGCTGGAAGGTGGGCTGGTGGAGGTCGCGCATCACGCCTTCGCCGGGCCAGACGCCCAGGCGGGCGAAGGAGCCGGGGATGTTCTCGAGGTACCAGCCGAAGTCCTCGCCGCCGGAGGACTGCTTGGTGCCGGCCAGTGCGTCGCCGCCGAGGGCCGATTCGATGCCGGCGCGCAGGATGGCCGTGCTCTCGCTGTCGTTCACCACGGGCGGCACGCCACGGCGGTGGTGCAGCTCGTACCCCACGCCCAAGGGCGTGACCAGGGACTGGACGAGGCCCGCGACCAGCGGCTCCAGGTCTGCCCAGACCTCGTGGTCGCCGGTCCGCAGGGTGCCGCGCAGCACGCCTTCCTCCGGCACCGCGTTGGGGGCCTCGCCGGCGTGCACGGCACCCCAGACCAGCACCGTGCCGGAGCGGGGGTCGACGCGGCGGGACAGCAGCGCGGGCAGGCCGGTGATCACCGTGCCCAGCGCGTGCACGAGGTCTGCCGTCAGGTGCGGACGGGAGGTGTGACCGCCTGGCGAGGTCAGGCGCAGTTCGAGCAGGTCGGTCGCGGAGGTGATGGCGCCGACGCGGGTGCCCACGCGGCCGACCTCGACGCGCGGGTCGCAGTGCAGGCCGAAGATCCGTTCGACGCCCTTCAGCGCGCCTGCTTCGATCATGTCGAGGGCTCCGCCGGGCATGACCTCCTCGGCGGGCTGGAAGATCAGCCGGACACGGCCGGGCAGCTCCGGCGCGGACGCCAGCGCGAGGCCCGCGGCGAGCAGGATGGTCGTGTGCGCATCGTGTCCACATGAATGCGCTACGCCGTCCACCCTGGACGCGAAGGGCAGTCCGGTTGCCTCCTGCAGCGGCAAAGCGTCGATGTCCGCCCGCAGCGCGACGCAGCGGTCGCCCGTGCCGACGTCGCAGATCAGGCCCGTTCCAGTTGGCCCGATGATCGGCTGCAGACCGGCGGACGCCAGCATCGTGGCGAGCAGCTGGGTGGTCTGGAACTCCTGCCTGGACAGCTCCGGGTGCGCGTGGATGTGCCGGTACCAGGCGACGATGTCGCCGACGTTGCCGGACAGCCATCCGTCCAACCAGGACGGGCCGCGACCGGCACCGATGTCATCCACAGTGGGCATACTGACGCCGGAGCCGGTCAGTAGCACATCAGGTTCGCCCTCCTGGGCGTGCGAGTCCAGAACAGTCATGCCGCACCTCCGCGGCAGCACCACGGAACGGATCAGTGGTACCGGGTTCGAGATTCAGGTTCTTTGAGTAGACATCGTGCACGGTCGGCGCAACAGAAGTGTCACTCGGCACCCATCCTGCCCTATCGTCCCCGGGCGCGAGCGGCGAATCAGATGATCAAACCGGTCGCCGGTAGCGCGGCTGCGCCAAACGGTTGACAAGATTCAGTCAGGCCGAATCGGCGATCATCATGAGCTTTTCTTGGCCCGCTTACGCCTGGCCCGGTGCCCGAGGACCACGATGCCGAGCAGCACGATGGCGGCGATCCCGATCACCAGACGCTGCCGCGAGTTCGCCGCGTCCTGCTCGGTCGGCGGCGTGTCGATCGTCGGCCCAGGCGGCGCGGTGGCGGTCTGCTGGGCGTACGGAGCCAATTGGGCGGGTGCGGCCGTCGCGGCCCCAACGGGCAGGCAGAACAGCACAACGAGCACACAAGCGACCACAGCTCGCATCATTCTTCGAGGTTATCGCACGCCGAACGCTTTGAGGATCCGCTCCGCCGCCAGTGTCGGCGTCAGCCGCTCGTCCCGGACGTCCTGCTCCAGTTCAGCCGCTATGGAACGCACTTCGGCGCTGTCACGCAATCGTGTCATCACCGCGTCGCGGACCATCGCCCACGTCCAGTCGACCTGCTGCTGACGGCGTTTCGCGGCCAGCTCGCCCGCGTCCGCCAACGTGCGGTGGTGCCGTTCGATCTCCTTCCACAACTCGTCGAGGCCCGCTCCAGTCAACCCGCTGCACGTCAGCACAGGGGGCGTCCACAGCTCGTCACCGCTCCGCAACAGCCGCATGGCACTGGCGAGTTCACGGGCCGCACGGCGCGCTTCCTTCTCGTGGTCGCCGTCGGCCTTGTTCACCGCGACGACGTCAGCGAGCTCAAGCACGCCCTTTTTGATGCCCTGCAACTGGTCGCCGGTCCTGGCCAGAGTCAGGAACAGGAAACAGTCGACCATCCCGGCCACGGTGATCTCGGACTGGCCGACGCCGACGGTCTCGACGAGCACGATGTCGTAGCCCGCCGCCTCCATCAGCACGATCGTCTCCCGGGTCGCCCGCGCGACCCCGCCGAGTGTGCCGGACGTGGGCGACGGCCGGATGAAGGCGTTCTGGTCGGTCGCCAGCTTGGCCATCCGGGTCTTGTCGCCGAGGATGCTGCCGCCGGTCCGGCTGGACGACGGGTCGACGGCCAGCACCGCCACGCGATGGCCTGCCGCGGTCAGCCGCGTGCCGAGCATGTCGATGAATGTCGACTTGCCGACGCCGGGCACGCCCGTGATGCCGACCCGATGCGCGCCGCCCGCGTACGGCAACAGCTCGACCAGCATCTGCTGCGCCTGCTCGCGATGATCGGCGCGGGTGGACTCGACCAGCGTGATCGCCCTGGACAGGACGGCACGCTCGCCCGCCCGCACCCCGCGGACGTAGTCGGCGATGTCAGGCATGCCCGAGTTGTACCCGCAGCTTGCCGAGCAGGTCGACGACGGCGTCGGCGATCACAGTCCCCGGCGGGAAGATCGCGGCCGCGCCCGCCTCGTACAACGCGTCGAAGTCCTGCGGCGGGATGACGCCGCCGACCACGACCATGATGTCCGGCCTGCCGTGCGCGGCCAGTTCCTCGCGCAGCGCGGGCACCAGCGTGAGGTGCCCCGCGGCCAGCGAGGACACGCCCACGACGTGCACGTCCGCCTCGATCGCCTGGCGCGCGACCTCGGCGGGGGTCTGGAACAGCGGGCCCACGTCGACGTCGAAGCCGAGGTCGGCGAAGGCGGTCGCGATCACCTTCTGGCCGCGGTCGTGGCCGTCCTGGCCCATCTTGGCGACCAGGATCCGTGGCCTGCGGCCCTCCGCCTCGGCGAACTCGCCGACGATCCGCCGTGCGGCGTCCACACTGGACACGCCGGTTCCGACCTCCTCGCGGTAGACCCCGGAGATGGTACGGATCTGGCCGGCATGCCTGCCCCAGACCCGTTCGAGCGCGCCGGAGATCTCCCCGACGGTGGCCTTGGCCCTGGCCGCGTCGATCGCCAGCGCCAACAGGTTGCCGTTACCGGCCGCGGCGGATTCCAGGCGCCGCAACGCTTCCTCGACCGCTGCCGCGTCACGCTCGGCGCGCAACCGCGCCAGTTTCGCCAGCTGCTGCGCCCGCACGCCCGCGTTGTCCACTTTGAGCACGTCGATCCGCTCTTCGGTGGCCAGCCGGTACTTGTTCACACCGATCACCGGCTGACGGCCGGAGTCGATGCGTGCCTGCGTCCGGGCCGCGGCCTCCTCGATGCGCAGCTTCGGGATGCCCGCGTCGATCGCCTTGGCCATCCCGCCGGCCGCCTCGACCTCGGCGATGTGCCCCCACGCCTTGCGGGCCAGCTCGTAGGTCAGCCGCTCGACGAAGGCACTGCCGCCCCACGGGTCGATCACCCGGGTGGTGCCGGATTCCTGTTGCAGGACAAGCTGGGTGTTGCGGGCGATCCGCGCGGAAAAGTCCGTCGGCAGCGCCAGCGCCTCGTCCAGGGCGTTGGTGTGCAAGGACTGCGTGTGCCCCTGGGTCGCGGCCATCGCCTCCACGCAGGTGCGCACGACGTTGTTGTAGACGTCCTGAGCGGTCAGCGACCAGCCGGAGGTCTGGCTGTGTGTCCGCAGCGACAACGACTTCGGCGACTGTGCCGAGAACTGCGAGACGAGCTTGGCCCACAGCAGCCGGGCCGCCCGCAGCTTGGCGACCTCCATGAAGAAGTTCATCCCGATCGCCCAGAAGAACGACAGCCGGGGCGCGAACTTGTCGATGTCCAGCCCGGCCGCCAGCCCCGCGCGGATGTACTCGACGCCGTCGGCCAGCGTGTACGCCAGCTCCAGGTCGGCCGTCGCGCCCGCCTCCTGCATGTGGTAGCCGGAGATCGAGATCGAGTTGTACTTCGGCATGTGCTGCGAGGTGTACGCGAAGATGTCGGAGATGATCCGCATCGACTGCGCGGGCGGGTAGATGTAGGTGTTGCGGACCATGAACTCCTTGAGGATGTCGTTCTGGATGGTCCCCGCCAGCCGCTCCGGCGGCACCCCCTGTTCCTCCGCCGCGACCACGTACAGCGCGAGCACCGGCAACACGGCGCCGTTCATGGTCATCGACACGCTCATCTGGTCGAGCGGGATGCCCTCGAACAGCTGGCGCATGTCGTAGATCGAGTCGATCGCGACCCCGGCCATGCCGACGTCACCGGTCACGCGCGGGTGGTCGGAGTCGTAGCCGCGGTGCGTGGCCAGGTCGAACGCCACCGAGAGGCCCTTCTGCCCGGCCGCGAGGTTGCGCCGGTAGAAGGCGTTGGACTCCTCGGCGGTCGAGAACCCGGCGTACTGGCGGATGGTCCACGGCTGCGTCACGTACATCGCCGGGTACGGGCCACGCAGGAACGGCGCGATGCCGGGGTAGGTGTCCAGGAAGTCCAGCCCGTCGAGGTCCTCGGCGGTGTAGACGGGCTTGATCCCGATGCCCTCGGGGGTCTCCCAGACCAGTGCGTCCGAGCCCTTGCCGGTGGCCTCGGCCAGCGCGGCCTGCCACTCCGCGACGCCGGCCGGCGACGGCTCGCCCAGCGGGACGCCGCTGAAATCGGGGATCGTCATGCTCCCACTCCCAACGTCTTCAGGGTATCGCGCAGCACGGCGAGCACATCGCTACCAATGTGGACGTATCCGTCGACGCCTTCGTACTCCCCCTTGCCCGCGAGCAGGATCTTCACCGCGCCTGCCGCGCGCAGCGCCTGGGCGACCTCTTCGGCGCGCTCGGCGTACAGCGCGTCCGTGCCGCAGAGGCACGCGATCCTGGCGCCGCTCGCGGCGAACGCCTCGGCGACTTCCGCGGCGGTGTCCGTCGCGCCGACGTGGGGTGTCTCGATCCCGCCTGCCTGGAAGAAGTTGGCCGCGAAGGTCCCGCGTGCGGTGTGCGCGGCGATCGGGCCGAGCGTGGCGAGGAAGACCTTCGGACGTTCCGGCTGCGCGTCGGACAGGTCACGGAGTTCTTCGTACGCCTCGGCCAGCCGGACCTGCGGCAGCCCACCGGACGGCGCGGGCGGCGCGGGCTCGCGGACCGGAAGCTGCTCGGTGATGTTCGGGAACTCGCTGACGCCGGTGAGCGGATCTTCGCGGCGGGCCAGGTTGCGCGACCGCTCCGCCCACGTCCGCGCGAGCCGCTCCTCGACGAGGCCGGCGTCCAGCGCGGCGGGCAGCCCGCCCGCACCCTCGACGGCCTGGAAGAACGCCCACCCGGCCTGTGCCAGGTCGTCGGTCAGCCGCTCGACGTAGTACGAGCCGCCCGCCGGGTCGATCACACCGGCCACTTTGGACTCTTCGAGCAGGACCGCGTGTGTGTTGCGGGCGATGCGCCGCGCGAAGTCGTCCGGCAGGCCGATGGCGTGGTCGAACGGCAGCACGGTGACGGCGTCCGCGCCGCCCACACCGGCGGCGAAGCACGCCAACGTGCCGCGGAGCATGTTCACCCACGGGTCACGGCGGGTCATCATCACCGGCGACGTGACCGCGTGCTGGTGTTGCGGCACGGCCGGGGCCCCGGAAACCTCCATCACCCGTGCCCACAAGCGGCGCGCGGCCCGCAGCTTCGCGATGGTGATGAACTGGTCGGCGGTCGCCGCGTACCGGAATTCCAGCTGCTCGGCGGCCTGCTCGACGGACAGTCCAGCGTCGGTCAGGGCACGCAGGTACGCCACGCCCGTGGCGATGGACAGGCCGAGTTCCTGCGAGTCGGAACCACCGGCCTGGTGATAGGGCAGTGCGTCGGCGACGAGGGCACGGAGCCGGGGGAACTCACCGGACACGCGTACCGCGAGCCGGACGGCACCTTCGAGGTCCTGGGCGGTGCCGGTCCGCGCGCGCAGGCCAAGTGGATCGGCACCGAGGTTGCCGCGCACCTCACTGGCCGGGATCGCCTTGTCCGCCTGGATTTCCAGCAGGGCCTCGGCGGCGGCGAGGAAGTCCGCCCCCGCGTCCAGCGTGACCGGCGCGAGGTCGACGTAGACCTCGTCGAGCACGTCTGCCAGCGCGGAGATCGGCAGGCCGGCGTCGCCGACGACCAGCCAGAGCGACGTCACGCCGTGTTCGAGGTCCGTCAGGACGGCCCGCTTGGCGGCCGACGGGTCCGGATGCGCGTGCCGCTGGCGTACGTCCCAGCCGGTGGCGACTGCTCCTTCCGGACGGTTGCCGCGGACGAAAGGCGGCAATCCCGGCATGCCTGCCGCGGGCGCCGTGTCCTGGCGTGTATACAGCGGTTGCACAAGGATGTCGTCGTAGGTCCTGGTCGCGATCTTCCCGGCAGCGTCGCCGGTGAAGTCGGCAGGCACTCGTCCGGACTTGCGCAGCACACCCGCGACCAGCTCCTGCCACTGCTCGCGCCGGGGCGTGGGGAACTGCGCGGCGAGGACGAGCTCTTCCTGCTCGGGCGCCTGACTCATACCTTGCGATGCTAGTGAAGCGGTCCGGCGGCAGACTGTGACACGGACCATCTCAGGGGTGTGGATAGGGGTGTCGGCACAATGGGGGACGTGGTGTCCGAGACCAAGGCGGAGCAGGCCGAGCGCGTGATCGCCGGCCGCTATCGCCTTGTGAGTGTGATCGGACACGGCTCGATGGGCACGGTGTGGCGCGCCTACGACGAGTTCCTGCACCGCACGGTGGCGGTCAAGGAGATCCGGCTGCCTCCCGGCATGCCGCAGAGCCAGGCCGATGAGGTGCGCGAGCGGACGTTACGTGAGGCGCGCGCGATCGGCGTGCTGTCGCATCCGAACGTCGTCACGCTGCACGACATCGCCCAAGAGAACGGCGACCCGTACGTCGTGATGGAGCACGTGCCCGGCAGTAGCCTCGCGCACCTGCTGCGATCGAAAGGGCCGTTGGACACGACCCAGGCCGCCGCGGTGGCCGACGCGGTCGCGGCCGCGCTACAGGCCGCCCACCAGGCTGGGATCACCCACCGTGACGTCAAGCCGGCGAACGTGCTGATCGCCACGGACGGCCGGATCAAACTGGCCGACTTCGGCATCGCCCGCAACATCTCCGAGAACACGCTGACCAAGACCGGGATCACGCTCGGCTCGCCTGCCTACATCGCGCCCGAGGTGGCGTCCGGCGGCGAGGTGACGCACAACGCCGACCTGTGGAGTCTCGGCGCGACGCTGTTCGCGACCATCGAGGGGCACGCGCCGTACAACCCGGACGGCGACATCATCGCCACGCTGCTCGAAGTGGTCAACGGCGAGGTGCCGCGCCCGGCGTCGGACAGCCCGATGGCCGGGATCGTCAGTGGCCTGATGGTCAAGGAGCCCGCCGGCCGGATGACGCTGGCCGAGGTGCGCAGGCGGATGTACGGCCTGCTGCCGGAGCCCGGCACGTCGCCGTTCACCGCGGAGGAGATCACCGGCGCGGAGCGCTTCATCCCGGCGCAGCCAGCGCGTTCCGTGGAACCCGACCCCGACCCGCAACCCCAGCCTGCCGCCGAGCCGGAGGGTCCCTCGCTGGCCGCCGACCCGGGCCCGTTGCCGTTCACGCCGTCACCCTCCCCCGTGGAGCCGGTGCCAGTCCGGCGTGGCGTGCCGCGCACGCTGGTCTACGCGGCCGCGGCGCTGGTGTTCTTCGCGGCGGCGGGTGGCGGATTCGCCGCGGCCCGGTACGCGGGTGGAAAACCGTTGCTGCCGGCCGAACCCACGCTGATCGAGCAGCCCGTCGTGCAGCCGCCGCCGTCCATCCAGGCCGGCGACCTGGTGCCCCGCGTCGGCGACGCGGCCACGTTGAAGGGCGCCAAGGGCGGCGTGTTCACCATCAACGTGCCGCCCGGCTGGGAGACGTTCGTCGAGGAACGGCAGCCGAAGAACCTGCCCGCGAGCACGCGGGTGCACTACCTGTCGCCGGACGGCCGGTACGCGCTGACCGTCGAGCGGTTCCCGGGTTTCTTCGACAGGCACAAGGTCAGCCAGTACAAGGACGCTGTGCAGGCGACGTGGCCGAAGGACGCGTTCGTCAGCGGCGACCCGTTGGCGCAGCCGTTCGGCACCGGGCCCGAGCCCGGCCAGTACTGGAAGTACAACACCGTCGACGCCGGGTCGCTGCGGCGGACGACCTACAGCAACATCATTCCGCTGACCGTCGACCTGTGGGTGGTCAGCGTGACCGTGCCGACGGTCGAGGAGGACACCGGGAAGGGCGCGCTGTTCGACCGGATCGCGCCGTCATTCAAGGTGACTCCCTGAGCCTCCGGCTGTGCCTGGGCCAAAGTCGTACTCCTCGACCACGCCCAAGGTCATCGCCGTGACGTGCTGGTGGGCGAGGCGGCGCAGCGCGCCGAACATGGTTTCGCCGATGACGGTGCCGATCACGACGCCTTCGATCGTGTCCTCGATGCCCTGGCCCCGGGTGACCCGCTCGACGTCTGTTTCGGCGATCTTCTCGGCCATCGGGGCGTAACGCTCAAGCAGATCCGTCAGATCCTCGCGGCCGACGTCGTAGAGCGAGGCCAGCGCCGCGATCAGCGTCTGCGCGGGCGGGCTGCCGATCTTGGCCCGCCATCCCCGTTCCAGCAGCAGTTTCGCCACCCGTTCCCGTGCCTGTGCCCAGTGTTCGCCGTCCGTCGCGCCGACCGGCGGCTCGATGCTCCGCTGCACCGCGCCCAGCACCTCGAACGGCTCGTCGGGTGAGTCGACCGCGTCGAGCACGTCTCTGACCTTGGCGATCGACAGGCCGCCGACCTCGGCCAGCGCGCGGATCATCCGTAGCCTGCGCACGTGTGACTCGTCGTAGATGGCCTGGTTGGGGCTGGTCCGCTCGCCGGGCAGCAGCAGGCCTTCGCGCAGGTAGTACTTGATCGTCGGCACCGGCACCCCGGTCCGCCTGCTCAGCTCAGCCATCCGCATCCCGCGGCCTCCCGACACTTGCTTAGAACATCTCAGGATGGATAGTGTACTTATCGATAGCGGATAGCTTCACTATCTACCAGTCGTTCAGAGGGGACCCACGATGGCGTTGAGAACAGAAATCCGGACGTGGAACAGGCCATTACTCGTGCTCGCCGGTCTGGCCGTGGCGCAGACGGTCATCGCGACCGGCGGGCTGCTGTTCGACGACCGCGTCCTGATCGGCGACCCGATCTGGCTCAAGCCGTTCAAGTTCGGCGTGTCGATCGCGGTCTACGCCGCCACCCTCGCGTGGATGACGTCCCTGCTGCACAAGGGGAAGCGCGTCGCACAGTGGATGGCCCTGATCACCACGGTGACCATGGTGGTCGAGATGGTCGTGCTGGTTCTGCAGACCGTCCGCGGTGTGCCGAGCCACTTCAACAACTCACCGGGCTTCGACGGGCTCGCCTTCGCGGTGATGGGCATCGCGATCGTGGTGCTGTGGACGTCGAACGTCGTGGTCGCGGTACTGCTGATGCGCCAGCGCGTGCTCGACGCGCCGATGCTGTGGGCGATCCGGATCGGCCTCGTGCTCGCGCTCGTCGGCATGGCCGTGGCGTTCCTGATGCCGCAGCCCACGCCTGAGCAGCTGGAACTGCTGCGCAATGACGTCGAGCCCGCGCTGATCGGCGGTCATTCGGTCGGTGTCGCCGACGGCGGCCCGGGCATGCCGATCACCGGCTGGAGCACGGTCGGCGGCGACCTGCGCATCGCGCACTTCGTCGGAATCCATGCCATGCAAGCGCTTCCGCTGCTCGCGCTGGTGCTGCGGCGGCGGTACGAGGAGATCGTCCGCACACGGCTGGTCCTCATCGGCGGGATCTTCTACACGGGCCTGCTGGCTCTGGTGCTGTGGCAGGCGTTGCGCGGTCAGTCGCTGATCGCCCCGGACGGTATGACGCTCGGCGTGTTGGCGGCGCTGACGATCGGCTGCGCGGGCGCGTGGGCCACGGCTCTGCGGACGAAGGAGAAGGTGTCGGTCTGATGGACTTCCTGTTCCAGCTGAGCTTCTCCCTGGCAGCGCCGTTCTGGGCGCTGATGATCCTCGCGCCGGGGTGGTCGGTGACCAGGCGGGTGATCGGCTCGCCGCTGATCATCGCCCCGATCGCCGTGCTCTACCTGGTCATCGCGATTCCCCGGCTGGCCGAGGTGCTGCCGCTGGTGACCGGGCCGACGTTGCCCGGCCTCCAGGAGGCGATGGCCGAAGGCGGCGCCGCGACGCTGGTATGGGCGCACATCATCGCCTTCGACCTCTTCGTCGGGCGATGGATGTACCTGGAGTCGCGTTCGCGGGTCCACCCGCTGGTGATGGCGCCGATACTGCTCGTCACGATCCTCCTCGCGCCCATCGGGTTCCTGCTGTTCCTCGCGGTGCGGACGGTGACCGTCGACAAAGGAGAGCGGGGTGTGCCGGTTGACGTAGGCTCGCGGCCGTGACCGGTACTCGACAAGACCCACAGATCCTCGCGAAATCGGCGGCAACGGCGTTGGCCGAGCGGACCGGCTCGGCCACGCACGACCTGGCGGTCGTGCTCGGCTCGGGCTGGCGGCCCGCGGCCGACGAGATCGGCTCCGGCGGGGTCGAGGTGCCGGTCGCCGAACTGCCCGGCTTCCTGGCACCGGTGGTGTCCGGGCACGGCGCCACCATCCGGTCGGTCGAGGTCGGCGACAAGCGCGTGCTGCTCATGCTCGGCCGGACACACCGGTACGAAGGGCACCCGGTCAGCCAGGTCGTGCACGGCGTGCGGACCGCGGCCGCCGCGGGCTGCCAGACGGTCGTGCTGACCAACGCGGCGGGCGGCATCCGGGAGGGGTACTGGGTCGGACAGCCGGTGCTGATCAGCGACCACATCAACCTGACCGCCACGTCACCGCTGGTCGGCGCCGAGTTCGTGGACCTGACCGACCTGTACTCGTCGCGGTTGCGGGACGTGGCCCGTGGCATCGACGAATCGCTGCAGGAAGGCGTGTACGCGGGCCTGCCGGGGCCGCACTTCGAGACCCCGGCGGAGATCCGGATGCTGCGCACGATGGGCGCGGACCTGGTCGGCATGTCGACCGTGCTGGAGGCGATCGCCGCCCGCGCGGCCGGGATGGAGGTGTTCGGCCTGTCGATGGTGACCAACCTCGCCGCCGGGCTGACCGGTGAGCCGCTGAACCACCTCGAAGTGCTCGAAGCCGGCCGCAAGGCGGCGACGCAGATGGGCAAGCTGTTGCGTGAGCTGGTGGTTCGCGCGTGAGGCTCACGTCGGAGCTGCGCGACCGGACGTTCCGGTGGATCGCCGACGACGTCGATCCGGCGGCCCGCACCGAGCTGCAACAGGTGCTTGCCCAGGCCATGGGCGGGTCGCCGGACGCGTTGACCGAGCTGGCGGACCGGATGTCCGGTCCGCTGACGTTCGGCACCGCGGGCCTGCGTGGCCCGGTCCGGGCGGGCGTCAACGGAATGAACCGGTCCGTGGTCGTCCGGACGACGTACGGCGTCGCGTCCTGGCTCGTCCACAAGGGACACGGAGGTGGGCTCGTCGTGGTCGGGCGGGACGCCCGCACCGGATCGGCGGAGTTCTTCCGTGACGTGGTGGCGGTCCTGACCGCCGCCGGATTCCAGGTGTGCCAGCTCGACGGGCCGCTGCCGACGCCGATCACAGCGTTCGCCGTACGTCATCTCGGCGCTGTCGCGGGAATCCAGATCACGGCTTCGCACAACCCGCCCGCGGACAACGGGTACAAGCTCTACGACGCGGACGGCACACAGATCGTGCCACCGGACGACCGGCTGATCGAGGCCGCGATCCGCGACGCCCCCGCCGCGGTGTCCATCCCCCGCACCGAGATTCCCACCTCGACCCGGCAGGACGTCGTCGACGCCTACTACGCCCGGGTGGCGACCTTGCCGCGTGGCACCTCGCGTGACGTGAAGGTCGTGCTGACCCCCATGCACGGCGTCGGCGGCCAACCGGCACTGGAAGCCTTGCAGCGAGCCGGTTTCACCGACGTGTCACTGGTCTCCGCGCAGGCCGACCCGGATCCGGCGTTCCCGACGGTGACGTTCCCCAACCCCGAGGAGCCCGGCGCCGCCGACCTGTTGCTCGCCGCGGCCGAGCAGTCGTCGGCCGATCTGGCGATCGCCCTCGACCCGGACGCCGACCGGTGCGCACTCGGCGTGAACGACAACGGCACGTGGCGGATGCTGCGCGGCGACGAAACCGGCGTCCTGCTGGGCAACCACATCCTGTCCACTTTGGGCACACCGGACGCTCTGGTCGCCACGACGATCGTGTCGTCATCGCTGCTCGGCTCGATCGCCGCGGCCTACGGCGCCCGCTATGCCGAGACGCTGACAGGCTTCAAGTGGCTGGTCCGCGCGGGCGACGGCCTTGTCTTCGCGTACGAGGAAGCGCTGGGCAACAGCGTCGATCCGTCGTACGTTCGCGACAAGGACGGCATCTCCGCCGCCGTCGTGGCGTGCGATCTGGCGGCGACACTCAAGGCCTCCGGCCGCACGTTGCTGGACGTGCTCGACGAGCTGGCCGTGACGCACGGCGTGCACCTGACCGATCAGGTTTCGTTGCGGGTCACCGAACTGCCGCTGATCGGCAGGCTGATGGCCCAGCTGAGGTCGGCTCCGCCCACGACGCTCGCCGGAGTGACCGTCACCTCGGAAGACCTGCTGCCACAGGCAGACGTCCTGAGGTTCACCGGCGAAGGTCTGCGAGTGGTCGTCCGGCCGTCCGGGACCGAGCCGAAACTCAAGGCGTACTTGGAGGTTGTCGAGCCGGTGTCGTCCGGCTTGGACAGTGCACGCGAAACGGCCCGAGCACGGTTGACCGAGCTGCGTACGGTGATCACGGAACTGTTGGGAGCCTGAGATGCCTCGCCTGCTGATCGTGCACCACACGCCGTCACCAGGCATGCAGGCGATGTTCGAAGCCGTCGTCTCCGGCGCGACCGCGCCGGAGATCGAAGGCGTGACGGTGGAGCGCCGCGCCGCGCTCGCCGCCTCGGTCCCGGACGCACTGGAAGCGGACGCGTACATCCTGGGCACGCCAGCCAACATCGGGTACATGTCGGGCGCACTCAAGGTGTTCTTCGACCTGATCTACTACCCGTGCCTCGATTCCACCCGAGGCCGCCCGTACGGTCTCTACGTGCACGGCAACGAAGGCACCGAAGGTGCGATCCGCGCGGTCGAATCCATCACCGCCGGGCTCGGCTGGACCAAGGCCACCAACGCGGTCAACGTCCTGGGCGCACCGTCCAAACAAGACCTGGAAGCGTGCTGGGAACTCGGCGCGACCGTCGCGGCCGGACTGATGGCCTGATGTCCCGCCGGGCGGTCAGCACGCGGCCGCTTTCGCCGGGCTGACCAGGCCGAACTCGTACGCCATCACGACCATCTGGGCCCGGTCTGTGACGTTCAGCTTGCGGCACATGTGGTACAGGTGCGACTTCACGGTCGCCTCGCTCACACAGAGATCGGCGGCGATCCGGCGGTTGGACTTGCCCCTGGCCACGTGCGCGAGCACTTCGAGCTCCCGTTTGGTCAGCATCCGGAACTCCTCGGCGAGGCCCCGGACGTCACTGGGCATGTGAATCAGGATCTGCTGGAACGTGCTGTCGATCGCGGGCACACCGAGCACCATCAGTCCTGACGCGACAGTGCGCAACGCCGACGTCAGCTCGCTGGAGATCATGTCCTCCAGCACGATCCCGCGCACTCCCGCCTGGATCATCTCCAGCAGTTCCCGGTGGTCCAGGTCGCCGACCAGCGCGACCACCCGTGGACGGCCCCGGGGATCGGTGCCCCGGCCGAGCGCCGCGCTGATCCGCATCGCGTCCAGCGCCGGCGGTACGTGGGCCGTCACCACGATCGAGGGCCGCAGCGTCCTGGCGAGTTCCACCAGTGCGTCACCGGTCCCGGCATCACCCGCCACGGTCAGCACGGGATCGCGGTCGATGATCGAGACGAGCCCCTCCCTGATCACCGGATGCGGGCTGCACACCAGGATCTCCGTTTTCGCACCAGGAAACGTCACAGCCGAACTCCCCAAACCTGTCGTGTCGGACTTCTCGGGACGCGCCGGCTCGCCCAGAGCCGCGGTGATCATCCCGAGCCGCCTACGGCCACGCAACTTTCCGGGACGCACGGCCGCCGGGGTTCAACTGTCTGATTGAACAGTTGCACCACACCGGGACCTGGCGCACTTCGGCCACAGGTTGACGTTTGCCTGAGAACGTTGTACAGAAGGGAGTTCGACTGATCGGCCGTTTCTAGCTTCGGGCATCCTGCTTCTCCGCCACCGGCCACGGAATCCGCGTGGCACAGAACACCACGAGCAACGCCGCGACGGCGACCGCCGTCATGCCCCACGTGAGGCTGCTGAATTCGGCCAGGTAGCCGATGACCGGCGGCCCGGCCAGCATTCCGGTGATGCCCGTCGCGGCCACCAACGTCAGGGCGTCCGGACCTTGCTTGGCCGCCGCGACATACACGCACGGACCAGCCGCGGCCACACCGAGGCCCACGCACGCGATACCGGCCAACATCGGCACGATGCCACCGAACACAAGGCCGATCGACAACCCGATGGCAGCCAATGTGCACCCGACCATGACGACCTGCCGGTCCCCCCAACGGCTCCGCCAGCGATCCGCGAACAACCGGGCCACGAGCATCGTGCCGGAGAACACCGCGACGCCCATCGGCGCGAGTTCGGCGGACGCCCCGGCGACATCCTTGAGATACACCGCAGACCAGTCGGTCATCGCGCCTTCGACAACGGTGGCGAAAGCCATTGCCAAGCCCAGCAGCAAAGCCAGGCGGGTCGGCAGGGTGAATCCGCGTCTGACCTTTTCGGACGATCGCGTCTGGCCCGCGAGATCACCGGGCGACAGCCGCGGCCACGCGTACGCGACAAGCACTACGATGAAGGCGGCCGCGATCCCGAAGTTGACCGTCAGGTTCGGGGTCACACTGCTGACTCCGGCCGCCGCCAGCGCGCCGATCAGTCCGCCACCGCTGAAAACGGCGTGCAACCGGGACATGACGGTCCGCTCGTAGGTCTCTTCGAGCAGCGCGCCCTGTGCGTTCATCGCGACGTCAAGACAGGCGCAGCCAATCCCGTTGACGAACAGGATCGCCAGCATCACCGGGTACGGCGGCGTTTGGGCGATCGGAATCAGGCACAACGCCACGGTGATCGCCGAAACGCCTGCCAGGCTCCGGGAACCGAGCTTGCGCATCAACACCGTCACGAGCGGGAACGACACCGCCGCGCCCGCTCCGGACGCCAGGATCAGCAGTCCGGTTTGGCCGGTGGTCAGCCCCAAGGTGTCTTTGATGGCAGGCAACCTCGACGTCCAGGTGGCGTACTGGAAACCGAGGCAGAGGAAGAACGCGGCCACCGCGATCTCGGCCCGCAGGGACTGCCGTGTCATGGGAACCACTTCCTATATCGCCGTGGACATGTACAGCGCGCCCGGGCCGTAACAGCTCGGCACGGTGATCTGCGGGTGAGGCCGGAAACCGTTGGCCGACCAGAACTTCTCGCGTCCCCCGATCGCCACCAACGAGATCCGCCCGTACCCCGCGTCCTTGGCCGCCCGCACGAGCCGGGACAGCAGAAGCCGTCCCAGCCCACGCCGTCGGTGCTCGTCGGCGACCACCATGTCGTGCAGGTGCAGGTTCGTGGAAGCGACGATTTCCCGTTCCGGACGGCCCAGATCAGGGCAGTGGAAAGGCCGCCAGGGCAACGCGAGGACGTACCCGGCCGTCGTCCCGTCGAGCTCCAGCACGAAGGCGGTCTGCGCGCGTGACTTCAGCACCGACAGGTCCTCGGAGAGCCCGAGGTCCTGGTAGGCACCGGCTTCCAGAGTCGCGATGCTGTCCCAATCCTCGTCGGCCACCGCACGGATCAGCACGCCACTCCTTCCAACGGGCGCACGAACGTCGCCGGAAGCGGCGGGAAACCGTTGAAGCCGACCGTGGTGTAGCTGATCGAATAGGCGCCGCTGGACAGAATCCACACTGGATCGCCGGACCGGATCGACGTGGGCACGTGCACCACCGGCCGTCCCTGGAAGAAGATGTCGTCACTGTCGCACGTCGGCCCGCCGACGACGGCAGGCGCGGACTCCTCGCCGATGTGCGTCGGGAACACGAACGGGTAGACGACCTGATCCAGCTCGTACAGGCCGTTGAACTTCCCGCAACTGAGGTAGAGCCAGTGCTCCCGTTCACCGTCGCGCAGCTCCCGCACGGCAAAGCGCGACACCCGGGCCTTGATCGCCCCGCTGTCGGCGACAAGATGCCGCCCCGGCTCCAGCCTGAAGCCGATCGGTGCCCCGGCCACCCGCCGGACCTCGGCCATGCCCGCCCTGATGGACGCGAACATCTCGCCGATGGGCGGTACCAACGGCGTGCCGTTCGTGTCCAGGTAGCCGAGCGCGGGCAAACCGCCGCCGACGTTGACGTGATCGGGCGCAATCCCGTGCGCACGCAACGCCACGATCACTTCGGCGACATCGGCGAAGGCACGTGTCCATGCCGTGGCGGTCATTTGCTGCGATCCGACATGGAACGACAGGCCCGATGGCTTCAGCCCCAACGAGTTGGCCGTGACCAGCACCCGGACCGCCTCGACCGTCGAGCACCCGTACTTGCGGCTGAGGCCCCAGAACGCTCCCTCACCCGAGGTGGCGATCCGGCAGAACACCCGTGAACCAGGCGCATGGGCGGCGATCGACACGACGTCTTCCACGCTGTCGGTGGCGAAGTCCCGAACCCCGAGGCGGTACGCGGCCAGAATGTCCTCATCGGACTTGACCGTGTTGCCGTAGTGGATCCGGTCGATCGGCGCGCCCGCCTCGATCGCCAGCGCCAGTTCCCTGGGGCTGGCCGCGTCGAAGCCGCTGTTCCACTCGGTCAGGAAATCCAGCAGTTCAGGCGCCGGACACGACTTGATCGCGAACCGGACGGCCGCGCCGGGCAGTTCCCGGACCAGGGAGTCGTACCGCTGCCGGATGCCGGCGAGGTCGAAGACCAGCTGGTCCCCGCCGACCGATGCCAGTGCGGCGAGAACCGAGTCGTACTCGACCATGTCTCACGTACCGGCGGGCTGGAGCACGCCCGCGGACCTGGCCGACCGGACGAGCGACCGCCAGTTGTCGATCAGGAACGCGAAGTCGTCCATGTCCCGCACGGCGGCGTCGATCAACTGCCGCCGTTGCCCGCTGAGCAGGTCGGCGAGCCGCTCGTACTTGCCGCCGAGTTTGCGGTACGCGCGGTCGATCTCGTCCAGCTTCCCCGCGTTCTCCTCCGTGGAAAGCAGCATGCTCTCCCGGACGAAACCCGCGATCCGCGCGACGTCCAGGGAAGCCCTGTCCCGCACCAATTCCTTGCCTGCCTTGGCCATGGCGTCGTAGACGTGATGCAGGTACGGCATGGACAGGAAAAACTTGACCAGCCGGGTCTGGTAGTCGACGAACCCGTCCGGCGTCCGGCGCTCCGGCGTGTAGTAGTTGACGATGTGCCGGTTGTGGTGCACGCCAGGCAATGCCGCGTGCCGGATCACGTGGAACAGGAAGTAGTCACTGCCGATGGTCTGCTTCGCCGGGGGCAGCGGGAGCTGCTCGTGCACCGAGTGGAAGGCGATGTTGCACATGTCGACGTGCATCGGGTCGACGACCGTCAAAGTGGCGCGATCTTTGGTGAAGGTGGCGTTCTCGGCGCCCAGGAACGATTCGTCGACCAAGGCACGCCGTTCCGCGGCCGACGCCCGGCTCGGCGCCCACAGGCCGACGACGTCGTAGTAGACCTCCGGATCCAGCTGACGGATCTCGTCGATGTCCACGGACATCTCACCGACGAAGGACGCGCCTGCCAGAACCACGGGCTGATGTGCGTGCGACAGGTCAAGGTCTGTCTCGGACACGGCGTCGGCCGCGTCGATCGCACGCTTGCCCAGCGTGCCCAGTTCGTGCTGGATCGGGAAGATCTTTCTGCCGCCCAGCTCCTGGTAGCGGCTGTCGGAGTCCCTGCGGTGGATCGACGCACAGCCCAGCGCCGAGCTGAACAGGAACGCGCGGTTGGTGCAGGCTCCGTATGCCACCCCGTCCGGAAGCATCAAGTCCAGCAAGCGATCCGGGTCGCTCACGTCCGCACCGCGCACGGTCCGGGACAGCAGGTCACGCTGAGCCGATTCGTTCAGGTGGTGGACGATCACATCGGGGCGTGCTCCGGAGGCGGCTTCCGCGTGCCGGGCGAACGTGGCTTCGTCAGAGGAATCCAGGATCAGGACGTGGACTTCCACCGCGAAGGTGTCCGCCGCGTACCCCGCCTCCTCGATCAGGGCGGACACCGTGGCGGCGCACGCCCGGTTAGTGGGCAGGCTCAGGCATATCTTCTGCATGCTGTTGCTCCGTGTCGCCGACGGGTCACTCGTGCCATGACCGCAGGCCCAGCAATCTCTCGCCCAGGCCGGACAGTTTCGCGGCCGAGTACCGCTGTGACTCGTGCTGGTCCTTGTCGCCGATGAGCGTCGCGTTCCACTCCGGCGTCCGGAGATGACGCCAGGAGTCGACCCTCGACTGCCGGAGCTCGTCGTGTGATTCCAGCGCGGGCATCATCGCCAGGTACTGCGCGACCCGCACACCGGACGCGGACTGGTTCGGTGCCGCGCCGTGTGCCAGCAACCCGTTCCAGATCAGCAGGTCACCGGCTTCGAGCTGCGGCTTGATGACCGGGTACGCCGACCGGTCGACGTCCGGGCGGATGGGATCACGGTCCGCCGGCTGCGTGCGCTTCCATTCGGTGAAGCGCCGGAACAGCTCGGGATTGCACTGGAAACCGCCACGGTCCGGTGACGTGTCGTTCAGGGCGATGATGCCCTGGACACGCTGCGGCGGCATGCCGAGCGTGGTGTCGACGTCCCAGTGCAGGTCCATGTCGAAGCCCCGGTCGGTGCGCGGAATGACGCTCCAGTCCCGGTTGCGGACGTTCGGCGGGTTCAGGTTGAGCCGGTCCAACGTGACCCACAGCTCTTCGCAGTCCCACACGTCGACGAAGGCGTCGTAGACCCGTTGGGTCTGGCGGCTGTCCCACATCAACTGATGGTGGTACGCCTCAACCAGGCCGTAGACGTACAGGTCGCGTTCCAGGTCGGACGCGAAATGCCGCTCCGGGTACCAGGTCTCCGGCCGGTCCGGGTCCAGACCCTGGAACTCCCAGGCGAAGTCGTGCAACCGCCGGGCATGCTCGCGCGGAATCGCCTCCTTCACCACGACGTACCCGTAGGTCTGCCAGAACTCGAAGTCCGATTCGGACAGAACGCGCAGTGGCAGGGTTTTCTCGAGGTCCCGCAAGGCCGTCTCGGCGCGGTAACTCTCGCCGTCGGCGCTGTAGTAGGGAAGAGCGGAGGAAGCTCGGTGCGTATACCGATCAGAATCGATCATGTCATCACCTCTGCTGAACGATCTTGCGAGCTACTTTTCCAGCGCGAGGAGGGGTTGTCGTCAGTCGCCGGACTGGAATCTGGCCTCATCCACCAGGTTGAAGCGATCCGGTGACATCTCGGACACAACGGGTGACGTGAACTTACCACCAGATAACAGGATCGTGTCCGGATCAGCGAACCGGGCCGGATGTGGTCGCCGCCGGTCCGGTCAGACCACAGGCGGAGGCCGGGCTTCCGGCTGTGGACTGAGGAAACACCGCACCACAACCGGATACCGTGCGGACAGCGATCATCCCAGGGGAAGGCACGATTCGATGACGCACAAGGCAGTCGAGCAGCTGGTTCGAGCGGCCGGTTCCGGTGCCGCCGAGCTCGACGCGGTGACCGCCGCGATGCGGCCGGAGCAGGTGGCGTCGATCCTGATCGACGAGGTCCTGTTCCGTGCAGGCATCCCCGACAACGACTGGCCCGTCGTGATCGAGGTGCGCATCATGACCAAGGGCCTGACCATCCCGTACTTCATCCGCGCGGCGAAAGGCGTTCCGGTCGACCTGATCCCGCAGCCGTCGCCGGACAAGCGGGTGGCCATGCGGATCGACTACGACGTCGCCGAACTGGCCAGGGAACTGTTCGGGTCACGCGACAACCTCGAATCCGCGGCGCGCGCGACGACTCCGCTGCCACGGGCGACCAAGGCCGGTCCGGGCAGTTCGACCAGTCCGGAACAACTCGCTTATCTCGGTGCGGCCGCCCAAGCGGTGCACGCGGTGCTCGAAGGATGCACGTCGAAAGCGCCGGATCTGGCGAAACTCGCGGTGCGTCACCGGTCGGCCAAAAATGGTCTAGTCCATCGGTTCGGGCCGCGGTACGAACGGCATTTGCGCCCATTGCGCCGGGAATCGTTGCGCGTCCTGGAAATCGGCTTCGGCGGATACGACTCCGCGTTCGACGGCGGCTCGTTGCGGATGTGGAAACACTACTTTCCGCGGTCCTGGATCTTTGGTCTAGACATTTCTGACCAGTCACACCTGGACGAGCAGCGGATCACCACGCTGCGGGCCGACCAGAGCGACACTGACGCCCTGGTGCGGATTGCCGGGCAATACGGCCCGTTCGACGTCGTCATCGACGACGGCAGTCACATCAACGAGCACGTCCGCTCGTCCTTCGCCGCTCTTTTGCCATACGTGCGAACTGGCGGGTATTACGTCATCGAGGACTTGTGGACCTCGTACCGGCCAAGCTATGGCGGCAGCGAGGATCCGGCCGACTGCGGCGGCACGTCACTCGGCCTGCTGAAGACGCTGACGGATGGTCTACACCACGAGGAGCTGCCGGTGGCGGGTATCGGCGGGTACGCCGCGGCCAACGTGACCGGCCTGCACGTGTACCACAACATCGCCTTCATCGAAAAGGGCCGGAACACCGAAGGCGGCGTCCCACGCTGTCCAACGGTCTAGACCACTGCGGTGTGAACCGCTCTCACCTGCGAAGATGCCTGGCCGACCTGTTTTGAGTGTCCACTCGGGCAACCGGGACGGCACGGCCGCCGTTACCAAATCGCCACTTTCAGGCCGAACACCTCAATCGGTCTCGCGGTAGCGTGGCCTCCTAAGGGCTTCCAAACGGCTGTACGCCGGGGAAGTGACCCGTTGGGAGGGTCGTGCGGGCGGCGTCGCCGCCCGGGACGCTGGCCGCGAGGGGATGAGCACGGTGGGAAATCACAAGACCAGACCTGGTGGGTCCACCTAGGACTGGGCGCGTCCGGCTGGAGTGCGGTTCGTCGAAGCCGATGAACCGTGGTGCCGCCGCGCCCTTCCACAGAACCGGTGTCCGGTTCGCGCGACCAAGTCCACCGAGGGGAACGTTTCGACGAACGGCCATGCGGCCGGCACGCGGAAATCACAGTGGGGATTTTCCATGGATGCGAAGGAATGCGCTTCATTCGACGTGGTCGATGACCGCACCGAGATCGTGCCGATCGACGCGTTGTCGGTCAGCGACTCTCCTCGGATCAATGGGCGAAACGAGGAACACGCGCACGTTCTCGCCGGAATCGGCGACGAACTCCCCGCGATCGTCGTGCACCGGCAGACGATGCGGGTGATCGACGGCGCGCACCGGCTGAAAGCGGCGGTGCTGCGGGGCGAACGAACGATCAAGGTCCGGTATTTCGACGGCACCGCGGACGACGCCTTCGTGCTCGCCGTGAAGATGAACGTCAGCCACGGACTGCCACTGTCGCTCGCCGACCGCAAGGCCGCCGCCGAACGGATCTTCGAGTCCCATCCACACTGGTCCGACCGGGCGATCGCGTCGGCGGTGGGCCTGGCGGCCGGCACCGTGGCGGCGATGCGGCGAGAACTGGCCCACGAAGTCCTGCCGGTGACCACCAGAATCGGCCGGGACGGCCGGACCCGTCCGGTCGACGGCGCGGCAAGCCGGGAACGCGCCGCGGACATCCTGGCAGGCAAGCCGGACGCGACCCTGCGTGAGATCTCCGAGGGTGCGGGCGTATCCCTGAACACAGCGCGTGACGTGCGCAACCGCGTCCACCGCGGCGACGACCCACTGTTACCCACCCAACGCCGCGCCAGACTCACCGAAAGCAGACCGGATGACGCCTTCGACCTGGAAGCGTTGTTGAAAGTGCTGCGCCAGGACCCGATCCTGCGATTCTCCGAGAAAGGGCGTGTCCTGTTGCGCCTCCTCGACTCGCACGCGGTGGTCGCCAGGAGCTGGCCGGAACTCATCGACACAGTGCCGTCGCACTGGGTCGAGGCCGTCGCCGAGGTGGCCAACGACTGCTCGCAAGCCTGGCGCCAGTTCGCCGAACACGTACGAAACCGGCGCCCTGATCTGGTTCGAAAGGTCCCCCGCGGATAACGACAAGCGCTCGCGAGCACGGAAAAAGACTTCGTCTCAAACCTTCCACGGCGTCGCTCACTTGTGGTGGCTTTCCTCGTCCGGGATTGTCGCCAGTTCGAAGTGCCACATTGTGCAACTGTCAGTTCCGGCTGCTGCGCGGTGCAGGCGGCGGAGAGGGCGAGGGCCGGCACGCCGGTCCCCGCCCTGTCCGCGGAATATCCTGGTACTACTGGATCGCGTACGCCCGGATGACGGTCTCCGTCACCGAGTTCCCCGCGCTGTCCCGAGCCGTGGCCTTGAGCGAGGCGAATCCGGCTTGTCCGGCCGGTAGTTCGACCCGGTCGCCACGGACCTTTGCCCGCTGCCACGTCTTGCCCTCGTCGAAGGAGATCTCGACGGAGAGCTCGACGATCCATGACGGCCTCGCACCGGGCTGGTGCGCCGCGGTCACCTTGCCGGACAACGGCTTTCCGGCAGCCGCGGTGTTCTGCTCGTCGAGTGGCAGGTCGAACCGGACGTCCAGCAACGGCAACGCGGTTCGCTGGTCACTCCCGGCTGGCGCCTTGAACGTCCACTCGGCACGAGTCTTTGTGGACAGTGGCGGCGCCTGGGTCTCCGACTGCGGCCGGGTGGCGTCCGCGGTCAGCTGGAACCGGCCCGGACCGGCCGGGACCGGGAACTCGCCCAGTCCGGGACGGTCGTCGCGACGGCCGATCGGCTTGCCGTCCTTCACCAACACCGTGCTGCCCACGTTGGTCTCGTCGAACTCACCGGCATTGCCGGGGTCGCTGTCGGCGAACATGGGAATCGCCAAGGTGATCCGGTCGCCCAGCCGGTACGCCGCCGGCACCGGCTTGCCGTCCTGGCGACTGACCGGGGGCTGCGTCAGCTCAGGACCGAACGGCGCGGCGAACACCTTCGTGGCCCGCCGCTCACCGGGCTTGAGCCGCACCGGAAGCGAGACCTCGGCACCGAAGTCGCCCTTCTCCCAGAAACCCGCCGCCGAGTACAGCAGCAGTTCCGCACCCGCGGAGACGTAGTCGGTCCGGCGTTGCGGCCACTTCGTCTCCACCTCGGCGTTGGCGATCAGGCCGCCCGCGGTCAGCACCGCGACCTGGTAGCGGTACGTCCCCTTCGGCAGGGTGTTGTTGAACTGCCGGTCGATCCGGCCGAGCGAGTCCGTGCGGAACTGGAAGTCGTGCCCGGTCGGCACCACGCCCCGCACCGCGTCGGCCAGGAAGTACGCCACCGGGCTGTCGGGCCGCACGGTGAGCGTCAGCTCGACCTGGCGCTGCTTCAGCAACTCCTGGACACCGATCAGATCGGTCTGGTCGTACGTCAGGAGCGTGCTCAGCGCGGGCGGTGTCTGGTCGTGAAGGGCCGGGTGGAAGTACGAGATCACAGCACGGGCACCCTTGGCCTTCAACAGTTCGATCCCGCTTCGCAACTGCTCCTCCGGCGGATAGCCGGGGCTGGACCAGTCCTGCGGCCTGATCATCGCGATCGCGCCGGTGACGTCGCCCGCTTTCTCGATGGACTCGGTGTCGGCGGGCCCGACGTCGACGACCCGGGCGGTCAGCTTGCCGAAGTCGACGTCGAGCGGCGCGTAGACGTTGCGGAACTCGAATCCCCCGGGACCGTCCGCCGTGATCACCGCCCATGGATGCGTCCAGTAGCTGGACGAGTTCAGGCTCAGGCCGCGCATCCGATGACCGCCAAGGGTGTACAGGTTCGTCGCGGGGCCGCCGGCGAGCACCGCCGCACCGAGCCGCGGGCCCAGTTCGTCCACATCGGACAGGATGCCGATCCCGCCACCGCTCTGCACCCGGGCGTCCGGGTCGTCGATGCCGACCGTGACCTTCTTGGCCTGCTTGCTGTCCACGGTCAGCTCGGTGTTCCCGGAGACCTGTACGGGCAACGCGAACATGGTCGTGGCGAACGACGGGTCGAGGATCTGGCCGAGCGCACGGTACTTGCCCACGGGCACCTCGAACGTCGCCTCGCCGGACTCGGTGACGTATCCGTCCGCGACGCCGGTCTCCTCGTTCTGCACGATCACGAGCGCGCGGTACGGGTCGCCCTCCCGGGACGGCACCTTGACCGTCAGGGTGTTCTTGCTGCCTTTGAGGTTCGCGGTCAACGGCGTGGTCAGCACGACGTCACCGGCCTGCGCACGCAGCACTCCGTGGAACTCACCGGCAGGCTGGTCACCTGCGTGCGCGGTGACCGTCACCGAAGCACTCGACTTGGCCGGGACTGTGACGGTCTTGTCCGTGCTGAACAGGTTCGTCGGTCCGCCGTGCTTCTGCTGGACGTCCAACGTGAGCGCCAACCGCACCGGGTCCGGGCCGTCGTTGACGTACGTGATCTTGCGGACGGCGTCCTGCTTGCCCCACAGGTTGCCGAACGCGATCACGCCCTCCGCCCGCACCTGCTGCGCCACTCCACGCGCGATGTCCAGTCTGCCCGCGCCCTGCGCGAACGTGTTGATCCCGGGCAAGCGCTTGGCCGAGCTGATCAGCGCGTTCTTCAGCTGCTCGCCGGTCCACTGCGGATGCTGTCCGGCCAGGATCGCGGCCGCCCCGGCGACGTGCGGCGCGGCCATCGAGGTGCCGGAGATCTTGGCGTAGTGCTCGTTGATCGAGACCGGGGCCAGGGTGCCCGCGGCCCGCGCGGCGACGATGTCCGTGCCTGGCGCGGCGATCTCCGGCTTGAGGCCGTAGTCCCCGGCCCGCGGGCCCTGGCTCGAGGTCACGCTCAGCGTGTCGGACTTGGTCACGTTGGCCACCGTGAGCGCGCGGTCCGCGGCTCCGGGCGAACCCACGGACTCCGGTACGCCTGAGTTGCCCGCGGCGATCACGAACAACGCACCGGTGGACTCCGAGAGCTGGTTCACCATTTGCGACATCAGGTCCGTGCCGTCGGTCACGCCGCCACCGAGGCTCATGTTGACGACCTTGGCGCCGTTGTCGACGGCCCACTGCATGCCGTTGATGATCCAGTCCTCACGGCCGCCGTACTCGCCGAGAACCTTGCCGATCAGCAGCCGCGCGCCGGGCGCGACGCCGGCGTACTTCCCGTTCGACGCGGCGCCGGTGCCCGCGATCGTGCCGGCCACATGGGTTCCGTGGCCGACGGTGTCGCCGTCACCCTCGTCGGTGAAGTTCCGCATTGCGTCTACTTTGGACTTCAAGTCGGGGTGGCCCGGGTCGTACCCGGTGTCCAGGACCGCGACTTTCACACCGTCCGCCCGTAAACCCTTCTCCCACGCCTGGGGCGCACCGACCTGCTTGACGCTCTGGTCGAGGGTGGCGTGCACCTTGCCGTTCAGCCAGACCTTCCGGGCGTCCGCAGCCTTGGCCTGGTCCGACAGCCAGTGCTTGACCGCCTCGGCCTTGGGGATGTCGACGGCCTGGTGGCTCGGAGTTCCGCGCCTGGTCGCACCTGCTGTGACGATCGTCGGCACGTTCGGTTCGTGCGCGTCGTCATAGCCCTGCCGCACCAGCCCCGTGATGTCGAACAAGCGCTTGTCCAGCTTGTTCGCGCTGACCTGGCGCATCGCGTCGTCGGGCACCACGTAGTCGTGGCCGTTCAGCTGGTACCGCCAATACCGGACGTGCTCGCGGCCCTTCGCCATCCGCACACCGGCGACCCGCTCACCCCGGATCCGCACCTGGTCACCGGTGATCAGGGTGACCGTCCCCAGCCCCTGCTCGGCGTTCATCGGCTTGAGCTCGACCGCCCCGGCCGGTGTCACCACCAGCCCGGCGCCGATCAGCGCGGCTGTCAGGACCGCGCACTGCTTTCTGCCCACTTGGTTCCCTCGGGTAGGTGTGGCCGGCGCCCACCGCCGGCTCACACCTGCTTACGCCCCGTAGCCCGGCGAGGTTGCACGGCGGCCGATTCCTTTCCGGTTCCTGCCGGGTCAGTACAGGTGACAAGGCACTACCTGGGAGGACCGGATGCGCAGGCTGATCGTTTCCACGCTGTCGACGCTCGACGGCGTGATCGAGGACCCAGGCGGGTTCAGCGAGTTCCACCACGGCGGCTGGGCGCCGCCGTACTTCGGCGACCACGGCGCCGAGCACGCGTTGCGCAAACTCCAGGACTGCGATCTGTTCCTGTGCGGCCGAGTGACCTACGAGTTCTTCTCGAAGTACTGGCCGACCGGCACCGGTCCGTACGCCGACCACCTCAACAAGATGCCGAAGCTGGTCGCCTCGAACACCCTGACCGAACCGCTGACCTGGAACGCGAGCCTGCTCAAGGGCGACGCCGTCGAGGAGGTCGGCAAGCTCAAGCAGCGGCCCGGCAAGGACATCATCGTCTACGGCGCCGGGAACCTCGCAGCGGCACTGCTGCGGCACTGCCTGGTCGACGAGTTCGAGGTCTGGGTGTTCCCGCTCGTGCTGGGCACCGGCAAGCGGCTCTTCGACGACGGCATCGCGGGCACGCGGCTGCGGCTGGCCGATCAGAAGATCACGCCCACTGGTGTGGCGACGCTCAGCTACCGGCCGGCCAAGGCATAGTGCCGCCATGGGTGAGGGCGATTTCGTCCGCGGCACCGAACCGTTCCGGCGTGAGCTGCTGGCCTACTGCTACCGCATGCTCGGTTCGGTGCACGACGCGGAGGACCTGGTCCAGGAGACGTACCTGCGCGCCTGGCGGTCGTACGACGGCTTCGAAGGCCGGGCGTCGCTGCGGTCGTGGCTGTACCGGATCGCGACGAACGCGTGCCTCACCGCGCTTGACCGGCGGCAACGGCGGGAGTTGCCGTCCGGTCTGGCCGGTCCGTCGGCCGATCCGCACGCCGCACCCGAACCGGCAGGACCGGAAGTCGCCTGGCTGCAACCGATTCCCGACGCCCTGGTGACGCCCGAGACGGACGATCCGGCCGCGATCGTCGCCGTGCGGGAAAGCATCCGGCTGGCGCTGATCGCGAGCCTGCAGTACCTGCCACCCCGGCAGCGGGCCGTGCTGATCCTGCGCGAGGTCCTGGCGTTCCCGGCCAACGACGTCGCCGTCATGCTGCAAACCACGCCCGCGGCGGTGAAAAGCGCGCTGCAACGTGCCCGCGCCACGCTTGACCGGGTGGACGAGGGCGCTGACCTCGTCGAACCCACGAATCCCCAAGCCCGCGCACTGCTCCAGGAGTACATCGCCGCGTTCGAGAACTCCGATCCGGCGGCGCTGGAGCGGGTGCTACGGCAGGACGCGACGCTCGAAGCGGTGCCGTTCACGACCTGGTTCGCCGGCCGGGACACGTGCCTGCCGTTCCTGGTCGACCAGGTCATGGGCTCGCCAGGCGACTGGCGGCTGTCCGCGACCTCCGCGAACGGCCAACCAGCCGCAGTCGTGCATCACCTTGACCGGCCGTACGGCGTTCTGGTGCTCACCGTCACGCCGACAGGAGTGGCACGGGTGAACGCTTTCGGCGATCCCAGCCTGGTCGCCACATTCGACCTATCCGTTGACCAGCTTCAGGGCCTCGGGTGAATAACGGTCACCCGCCACCTCACGCCCCACCGCCGAAATCTCCGCCAGGTCCTCGGCGGACAGCACCACACTCGCGGCGGCCACGTTCTCGGCCAGGTACGTCCGGCGCTTGGTGCCGGGGATCGGCACGACGTCCGCGCCCTGGTTCTGCACCCAGGCCAACGCCACCTGGCCCGGCGTGAGGTCCAGCTTGGCGGCCAGCGCCTTGAGGGACTCGACGATCGCGGAGTTGCGGTCGTAGTTCTCGCCCGTGAACCGCGGCATGGCGCGGCGAGCGTCGTCCTCGGCGAGGTCCTGGGACAGGCGCCCGGTCAGGAAACCGCGGCCGAGCGGGGAGAACGGCACGACGCCGACGCCCAGTTCACGGCAGGTGTCGAGGATCTCGCCCTCGATGTCGCGAGTCCACAGTGACCATTCGCTCTGCAGCGCGGCGACCGGGTGCACCGCGCAGGCCCGCCGGATCGAGTCCGCGCCGGCCTCGGACAGGCCGATGTACCGGACCTTCCCGGCTTCGACGAGTGACGCCATCGCGCCGACGGTCTCCTCGACCGGCACGTTGGGGTCGACGCGGTGCGCGTAGTACAGGTCGATGTGGTCGACGCCGAGACGTTTCAGCGAAGCGTCACACGCGGACCGCACGTAGTCCGCGTCGCCGCGAACGCCGTCGTCGGACGGGTCGAGAACACGCTTGAACCCGAACTTGGTGGCCAGCACGACCTCGTCACGACGGGACCTGATGGCCTCGCCGACCAGTTGCTCGTTGTGGCCGAGGCCGTAGACGTCCGCCGTGTCCAGCAGGGTCACGCCCGCGTCGAGCGCCGCGTGGATGGTGGCGATCGACTCGTCGCGGTCCGCGGGCCCGTAGCTCTGGCTCATCCCCATGCAGCCGAGGCCCTGCGCGCTGACCTCCAGGTCTCCCAGAAAGCGGGTGGGCAGCGTCATGCGGTGGCCTCCTGGATGGTGGTCCGGTAGCGATCGATCTTGTAGTTCAGGGCGGCGAGGCAGCCCTGCAGTTCGGCGATCCGGTCGAGCACGTCCTTGCGGTGGTCGATGAGGATCTGCTGGCGGCGGGTCTCGGTCCCCACCCCGCGCATCCGCAGTTGCGCGTACTCGCGCATCATCCTGATCGGCATCCCGGTCGTGCGCAGCTTGGTGAGGAACTCCAGCCAGGCCAGGTCCTCGTCGCTGTAGCTGCGCCTGCCGCCGGAGTCTCGGGCGGGCGGCTCGACCAGGCCGATCCGTTCGTAGTAACGCAGGGTGTCGATGGACAACCCACTGCGTTCGGCAGCTTGGGCGATCGCGTAACTCACGCCTTCGACGCTAGAACCTGGAGTGCGCTCCAGGTCAAGCCCCTTACGACTATTGACGGGGGACGCCCCACGATTCGAGCCGCCCGGCGATCGTGGCGATCTCGATGCTGCCCCGGTCGACCTCTCTGACCAGGTCGAGCGCGGCGTCCTCGTCGGCGTCGATCCAGTAGCCGTTGATGTCGCACAACGTCACGGCGGCGACCCAGCCCAGCCGCCAGTTGCCCTCGGCGAGTGGCCGGTTGCGGATGATGGACTCCATCAGGGCCGCGGATTTCAGCCAGAGCGTGCCGTAGGCCTCGACGCCGAGCACGGTCGCCTGTGGCCGATGCGCGGCTGAGTCGAGCAGGCCGAGGTCGCGAACCACCAGATCTCCCCCGGTCACCGCCGCCGCGAGCACCAGCAGGTCGCTGGCGTCCAGGTAGGTGATCACTGCGGACTTATATCGTCAGCCGGTCCCGAGCCGCTCCAGCAGCCCCTGGTAACGGGGCAGAACACGTTCGAGCACATCCCCGATCTGCTGCTGTTTGTGCAGCTTCGACCATCGTTCGGCGAGCGCGAGCCGCAGGACGTCCTCGGTGGAGCGCCCCTCGGCCTCCGCCAGCGCCGCGAGCTGCTCGCTCTCCTCGTCACCCAGGCGCAAGGTCATGGCCATTGCGGCATCTTAACGGTTGGATCTCGGAAAGCAGAGCCCCGGTTTGCGCTGCCCTCCAGTTTGCCCCTTTGTGCACAGTCGGTTCCGACCACGGAAAACCGGGCTAATCTCGACAAGTGCCGCGCCCAAAGACACATGACGAGGCTCTGCGCGTCCGCTTGCTGGCTCGTGCCGGAGAGCTGTTGTCCGGTGAAGGACCGGACGCGCTGAGCTTACGCAGACTCGCAGCCGACGTCGGAACATCGACCACCGCTGTCTACTCGCTGTTCGGGGGGAAACCCGCGCTCGTGCGAGAGCTGTACGTCGATGCGTTCCACCGGTTCGGCAACCGGCTCACCGAGGTGAGCCTGACCGGCGACGCCGCCGAGGACCTGGTGCGGCTCGGTCTGGCCTACCGCAGTGCGGCGCTGGCCGAGCCGCACCTGTACCTGATCATGTTCACCAAGGCGGTCGCCGGGTTCGAGCCCGACCGTGAGACGGCGGCGCACGTGCTCGGGCCGATGGTCGAGGTCGGCAGGCTGGCGGGCTTATCCGACCCCGAGACCGCCGCGATGACGGTCTGGGGGCTCGTACACGGATTGGTCTCGCTGGAACTCAACGGGAACCTCACCGATGCCGGCCAGGTCGAGCGCGTTCTGCGCGCCGGTCTCGCCGGCTTCGGCGTATCAGTGGCCGAACCAAGGGCGACAACCAGTCCGTACGCATAGCCGCCATGTCGGCTGGGGACATCACGGCTGAGCACGGACACTCCACCTGTTCGCGTGCGGGCACGCGAACAGGTGATGCAGGTTGGTCGCCTTTCAGACAGCTCCGTACTGGCGGTCGCCCGCGTCGCCGAGACCGGGCACGATGAAACCGGAGTCGTTGAGCCGTTCGTCGATGCTCGCCGTGACCAACCGGACCGGCAGGCCGGAGTCGGCGAGGGCCTGGATGCCCTCGGGCGCCGCGAGCACGCACACCGCCGTGACGTCCGTCGCGCCACGCGTGGTCAGCAGGTCGATCGTGTGCTTCATCGAGCCGCCGGTCGCCAGCATCGGGTCGAGCACGAACACCGGGCGCCCGGACAGGTCGTCGGGCAGCGACTCCATGTAGGGAGTCGGCAGCAGCGTCTCCTCGTCCCGGCTCATCCCGACGAAGCCCATCTGGGCGTCCGGGATCAGCTTGTGCGCCTGGTCGGCCATGCCGAGACCGGCTCGCAGCACGGGCACCAGCAGCGGCGGGTTGGCCAGCCAGTACCCGTCCGTGCGCGCCACCGGCGTGTGGATGCGCTCGGTGCGCACGGGCGCTTCCCGCAACGCCTCGTAGATCAGCATCACGGTCAGTTCCTGCAGCGCGGCCCGGAAGGCGGCGCTGTCGGTGCGGGCATCCCGCATGGTGGTGAGGCGTGCTTTCGCCAGCGGGTGGTCCACCTCGACGACGTCCATGCGGCACACCGTACTTTCCTGTCCGCCCCGCGGCGCGCGGTACTACCCTCGGCACGTGAGCCAAGACCAGCCGGGGGACCACCTGAGCATCCGGATCTCCAACGCGGACCGTGAGCGGGTGGCGCAGATACTGCACAACGCGATGGCCGAGGGCCGGATAGACCTCTCGGAGCTGGAGGAACGGCTGGACGCGGTCTACGCCGCGAAGACGTTCGCCGACCTCGAACCGGTCACCCGTGACCTGCCCGTGCAGTCGACCAGCCCAGTCCCGCAGCCGCCGCGGATGCCGGCACCGGCGGCGCCCGTGCAGCAAGGTGGCCGGATCGTGCCCGGCGCGACCGCGGGCCCGAGCAACTCGATCGCCGTCATGTCCGGCGTCGAGCGCCGGGGCGACTGGATCGTGCCGCCGCACCACAGCGCCGTCGCCGTGATGGGCGGCGTGGAGATCAACCTGACGTACGCGCGGTTCACCGCGCCGGAGACCGTGATCCAGTGCTTCGCCTTCTGGGGCGCCGTCGAGATCTACGTGCCCGACGACATCCATGTAGTGGTGGACGGCATCGGCTTCATGGGCGCCTTCGAGGACAAGTCGATGGGCGTGCAGGCTCCCGGCCGCCCGATCGTCCGGATCACCGGTTTCGCCATGATGGGCGCGGTCGAAGTGAAGCCGCCCAAGAAGAAGCACCTCAGGGCGGACGACGACCACCGCGGCCAGATCGAGGACTGACCAGCGGCACCCCGACCGCCCCCTCGTGAGTGTTTATCAGGGTTAGGACACCGATAACCACTCACGAGGGGTGACCTGCGGAAACACCGCTCACTGCGACAAGCGGGTCAATCAGCGGCCTACCTGCGAGGACATAGACTCGTCGGCATGGCCACACCCACGACAGCGAGGTCGGGCGAAGGGCTACCGCCCGAACTCGCCGACGCGACCCGCGACGAGACGACCCTGCGCAGGTTCCTGCACGGGCTGCCCGGTGTCGACCAGGTCGGCGTCGAACAGCGAGCCGCGGGCCTGGCCACGCGGAGCATCAAGAAGGCGTCGAAACTCCAGGCCATCGACATGGCCATCGCGATGGTCGACCTGACCACCCTCGAAGGCGCGGACACGCCCGGCAAGGTGCGGTCGCTGTGCGCCAAGGCCCGCCGTCCCGATCCCGAACGGCCGGACGTGCCGCAGGTCGCGGCGGTCTGTGTCTACCCCGACCTGGTGGCGACCGCGGTCGAGGCCCTGCGGGGCACGCCGATCGGGGTGGCCAGTGTCGCGACCGCGTTCCCGTCCGGGCGTGCGGCGCGTGAGGTCAAACTGGCCGACGTCAAGCAGGCCGTGGCCGCGGGCGCGTCCGAAGTGGACATGGTGATCGACCGCGGTGCCTTCCTCTCCGGCCGGTACGGTCTCCTCTTCGACGAGATCCAGGCGGTCAAGGCGGCCTGCGGCGACGCGCACCTCAAGGTCATCCTGGAGACCGGCGAGCTGGTCACGTACGACAACGTCCGCCGCGCGTCCTGGCTGGCGCTGCTGGCCGGCGGCGACTTCATCAAGACCTCGACCGGCAAGGTCTCCCCCGCGGCCACGCTTCCGGTCACGCACGTGATGCTGCAGGCCGTGCACGACTGGCACAAGGCCACCGGCCAGCTGCGCGGGGTGAAGCCCGCGGGCGGCATCCGGGACACCAAGACGGCGGTCCGCTACCTGGTCGCGGTGAACGAGGTCGCCGGGCCGCGGTGGCTGGACCCGAAGCTGTTCCGGTTCGGCGCCTCCAGCCTGCTCAACGACCTGCTGATGCAACGCAGGACCCAACTCGAGGGCCACTACAGCGGCCCGGACTATGTGACGGTGGACTGACACATGACCACTTGGGACTACGCACCCGCGCCGGAGTCACGGGACATCGCCAACCTCAAACCGAGTTACCGGATGTTCGTCGACGGCAAGTTCGTCGAGGGCACCGGCGAGCCGCTGAAGTCGGTCAACCCGGCCACCGAGGAGGTCCTCGCCGAGGTCTCGACCGCGTCGCCGTCCGATGTGGACACCGCGGTCAAGGCGGCACGGCGGGCGTACGACAAGGTGTGGGGCCGGATGCCCGGCGCCGAGCGGGCCAAGTACATCTTCCGGATCGCACGGATGATCGCCGAGCGCGGCCGTGAGCTCGCCGTGCTGGAGAGCCTGGACAACGGCAAGCCGATCAAGGAGTCCAGGGACACCGACATCCCGACCGCGTCCGCGCACTTCTTCTACCACGCGGGCTGGGCCGACAAGCTCGACTACGCGGGTTACGGCCCGTCGCCGCGGCCGCTGGGCGTCACGGGCCAGGTGATCCCGTGGAACTTCCCGCTGCTGATGGCCGCGTGGAAGATCGCGCCCGCGTTGGCCTGCGGCAACACGGTCGTGCTCAAGCCCGCGGAGACCACGCCGCTGACCGCGCTGGTGCTGGCCGAGATCATCCAGCAGGCCGATCTGCCGCCGGGTGTCGTGAACATCATTCCGGGCGCGGGCGGCATCGGCGCCGAACTGGTCAACCACCCGCAGGTCGACAAGGTGGCGTTCACCGGGTCCACCGAGGTCGGCAAGCTCATCCAGGGCTCGCTGGCAGGCACCGGCAAGAAGCTCACCCTGGAACTGGGCGGCAAGGCCGCGAACATCGTGTTCGACGACGCACCGCTCGACCAGGCCGTCGAGGGCATCGTCAACGGGATCTTCTTCAACCAGGGGCACGTCTGCTGCGCCGGGTCGCGGCTGCTGGTGCAGGAGTCCATCGCGGACGAACTGCTGGAGAAGCTGCGCACGCGCGTGTCGACGCTGCGGGTCGGCGATCCGTTGGACAAGAACACCGACGTCGGCGCGATCAACTCCAGCGAGCAGCTGGCCAAGATCCGTGAGCTGACCCAGGCGGGCGAGGACGAGGGCGCCGAGCGGTGGACGAGCCCGTGCTCGTTGCCGGACAAGGGTTTCTTCTTCGCCCCGACGGTGTTCTCGAACGTCAGCCAGGCGATGCGGATCGCCCGCGAGGAGATCTTCGGGCCGGTGCTGTCGGTGCTGACGTTCCGCACCCCGGAAGAGGCCGTGGCCAAGGCGAACAACACGCCGTACGGGCTGTCGGCCGGAATCTGGACCGAGAAGGGCTCCCGGATCCTGTACATGGCCGACCGGATGCGGGCCGGTGTGGTCTGGGCCAACACGTTCAACCGCTTCGATCCCACCGCGCCGTTCGGTGGCTACCAGGAGTCGGGCTTCGGCCGCGAGGGCGGACGGGCCGGGCTGGAGGCGTACCTCGATGTCTGAGAACCGTTTGGGCATTGCCAAGACCTACAAGCTCTACGTCGGCGGCGCCTTCCCGCGATCGGAGTCCGGGCGTTCGTACCCGGTGAACGACAGCAAGGGCAAGTTCCTGGCCAACGCGGCGCAGGCGTCCCGGAAGGACGCTCGGGAAGCGGTCGTCGCCGCGCGCAAGGCTTTCCCGAAGTGGTCCGGCGCGACGGCGTACAACCGCGGCCAGGTGCTCTACCGGGTCGCGGAGCTGATGGAAGGCCGTCGCGAGCAGTTCGTCACCGAAGTCGCCGCCAGTGAAGGCGTTCAGACCAGGCGCGCACAGTCCCTTGTGGACAGCGCGATCGACCGCTGGGTCTGGTACGCGGGCTGGACGGACAAGATCGCGACCGTGCTGGGCGCCGCGAACCCGGTCGCTGGTCCGTACTTCTCCTTCACGGTGCCCGAACCGACCGGCGTGGTCGCGGTGTTCGCGCCGCAGGAGTCGTCGTTGCTCGGCCTGGTCAGTGTGGTGGCACCGGTGATCGCCTCGGGCAACACGGCGGTTGTCGTGACGAGCAAGGAGCGCCCGCTGCCGTCCATCACGCTCTCCGAGGTGCTGGCGACCTCGGACGTGCCCGGCGGCGTTGTCAACATCCTGACCGGCAGCGCGGTGGAGCTGGCGCCATGGCTGGCGTCACACGCCGACGTCAACGCGCTCGACCTGACCGGCGCTCCCACGATCCTGCGCGCCGAACTGGAGAGAGCCGCGGCGGGCACGGTGAAACGCGTGCTGCGCGCACCGTCCGCCGAGCCGGACTGGACCAAGCAGCCCGACATTTCCCGGCTGCGTGCCTACCTAGAATCCAAGACGGTCTGGCACCCTCTCGGGGTATGACCGACGCCGACAAGATCACCGGGCTGATCGCCGCGATGCTGAGCGAAAGCCATGGCATCGCGGCGGTTCAGCGCGATGACGTCGTTGACCTGCCCGACCTGGCACTGCGGGTCAAGGTCGACCCGCCGATCTGGCACCAGGACGGCCGGCTCGTGCAGTTGCCCGTCGCGATCGGCGACCCGTCCTGGTCGGCGCTCGCGTGGGACCAGGCCGTCGGCGTCGCGGGCGAGGACGCGCACCCGCTCGCCCAGGCCCTGATGGCCTGGGTGCACCACGTGCTGCCGTTGTTCATCGCGTTGCGCGATCCGGACAACCCGTTGGCAGGCGCGGTGTACCGGATGGGAGCCACGGACGCGGCCGGAAACCCGGCGGAGCTGCTCGCCGCACCGGTGATGATGCGCATGTTCGGCGAACCTGGCCCGTCGTTCCAGCAGGTGCTCGCGGACGACCCGCCCAGCCTGCTGGTCGCCGAACGGCTGCTCGGCGAGGTCCGGCTGGCCGGCCAGCCACTCTGGCTCTCCACGTTGTCGGGCATGGCGGGCGGTGAGGCGGTCCGGGAGGTCACCGTCAACAACACCGCCGCCACGGACGACTTCCCGGGTTTCGACGCGGCGCTGGACTGGGGTGCCGCCAGCGGAACGGTCAAGTCGTGGGTGGTGCTGCACGGGCATGGCTGAGTTCGAGCCGGCGCAGATCGCGCAGTTCATCGCGAGCATGGTGGACACCGAACACGTGCGGGACGGCAACGTGTTGGTGCTGCCCGAACTCGGGTACCGCATCGAGGTCGGCGGCGTGATGGAGCACGACGAGTCGTTCGTCGAGGTCCTGATCGGCGTCGGTGACCCCGAGTGGGGCGGCTACGCGTGGGACCGATCCGTCGGCGTGAGCCGCGACGGCAGCCATCCGATCGGCGAGGCCGTGCTCACGTGGACGCACTACGTGCTGCCGTTGTTCATCGCCTTACGCAAGCCGGACCACCCGTTGACCGGTGTGGTGTACCGGCAGGCCGTGCCGGGCGGCGAGATCCTGGCCGGGCCGGTGGTGACCCGAAACTTCCACGACTTACCCGCGGACTTCGAGGAGAAGGTCGCCGCCAACCCGCCGACCATGGTCGTCGCGGGCTGGCTGGCCACCGGCGGGCAGCTGCCGGACCGGCCGACCTGGCTGTACACCACGTGCAGCCGCGTCTCCGGGGTCGAGGCGGAGGAGGTGACCGTGAACAACGCGCTGATGACCGAGCACTTCGCGGGTTTCTCCGACGACCTGGACTGGGGCGACGGCAGCGGCACGGTCAAGTCGTGGGCGGTGCTGCACAGGCCGTCCGACTACCGCAATTAGGGGGAACCTGGCACCGTGCACGCGCGTCGTAGGGCAGAGTAGGGCTAGCACTGTCTCCACGGGGGGAAACGGAAATGCCGGAAGGCGGCTTCAGAGTCGAGCCTGAGGCGCTCGAGGCCTACAAGAGCACGATGACCGCGCTGGCCGGTGAGATCGGCACGGTCGGTTCGGGCACGTTGAGCGGTGTCACCGCGCTGCCCGGCGACTGCTTCGGCAAGATCGGCGCCGAGATCGGCCTGAACGCGGCGTTCCAGCAGGCCGCGCAGGCCCAGCTGGACGGGGTCAAGGCCGCGTCCACCGGGCTGGCCGACTTGGCCAAGGCGGTGGGTGACGCGCTGGTCGCCTACCAGCACCAGCAGGGTGAGACGGCGAGCTCGATCAAGCGCGCGGAGAACGTCTGATGAGCGCGGCGGGGTTCGTCGGCAGCCTGGTCGAGCCGATGCGGCAGCACCTGGCCAAACTGGACGGTGACACCGGCGCGGGCAGCCGGGCCGGGGAGACGTTCGGCCGCGGCGCGACCGCGTTGACCGAGATGAAGGACCGTCAGGAGTCGCAGGCGAAGTCGGCCCTGCAGGGCTGGTACGGCGAGCAGGCCAACGTCTTCCAGGGCAAGTCCGCGTCGTTCACCAACGCGATGACCACGCTGGCCGGCAACTGCACCACCGCGCAACAGGTCGCGAGCACGGCGGCGACCGCGGTGACCGGCGGCCGCACCAAGATCCAGGGCCTGATCGACGAGTTCGTCGGCTGGGCCACGCCGATCATGCAGGCCGCCGAGGCGGCCAAGCAGAGCGGCAACGAGGCCGCGTGGGGCCAGGCGGCCGCCGACTGCAAGGCGAAGGCCGACGACTACGCCACCAAGACCGCGCAGGAACTGCAGAAGGTCCGTGACGAGCTGACCCCGTTGGTCGGCAAGCTGACCGGGCTGCCCAAGGTGGACGCCGGCGCGATGGGCTCGCTCGGCGGCCAGATGGGCCCGCCCAGCACCGGGACCTCCACGGCCAGCGCCACCGTCGACGGCCGCAGTGGCATCGACTCCGCGCAGAGCGGCAGCCACGGCGGCTCCGGCTCCGGTGGTGGAGGCGGCGGAGGCGGGGGCGGTGCAGGAGGCGGCGGTGGCGGTGGGGGCGGCGGCACCGCTGTCGGCCCGAATCTGCCCGTCGCGGTCCCGCCGCAGCCAGGCAGTGGCGTGGGCATCAACCTGCCAGGCGGCGCCTCCGTGGAGGCGCCGAACGAGATCGCCGCGGCAGCCGTCCGCAACGCGTTGACCGCTCTGGGCACGCCGTACGTGTGGGGCGCGTCGAACCCGCCTTCCGGCACGGACTGCAGTGGCCTGACCTCGTGGGCCTACGCCGGTGCGGGCATGGAGATCCCGCGGCACTCGTCGGCACAGGCGATCGGCGCCTCGGTGCCGGATCAGAGCCAGTTGCTGCCCGGTGACTTGGTGGTCTGGAAGGGCCACGTGGCGATGGTGATCGGCGACGGGCAGATGATCGAGGCCGGCGACCCGGTGCAGATCAACCCGATCCGCACGTCCAACATCGGCATGCCGTTCATGGGCTTCTACCGGCCGACCGGCTGAGGGTTGTCGATCACGTAACGCCAGAGCCCGTCCGGGCCGCGCCGGGCCACGTCCGTCGCGGTTCCGGAGATGCCCGCGTCCGGGATCTCCCAGTCCACGATCAGCAGCGCGATGTCGCCGTTGACGTAGACGTGCCTCGGCTTGACGGTGATCGGCTGGCGCGCGGCCTGCAGCTCGGCGTTGGCCTTGGCACGATCGGCGCCCGTCACCGGGTTGTCCGGGTCCAGCGCCAGCAGGCCTTCGGGCTCGTAGAGGCGCTCGACCTCGGCGGGATCGAAGGTGTTGAAGGCACGCGCGAAGGCGTGGGGCATGTCGGCGGCGTGTTGCACACTGGTCATATGCACAGCGAAGTCGACGCGCACGCAGGTCACCAAACGGAAACCTGGGACTCGTCGCTCGTCCCGGACTCCCGGGGCCGGACCGACCGGCCGTCACCGGGCTGCCCGGTCGAGGTCGCGCTCGACGCGATCTCCGGCCGGTGGACGACGTTGGTGCTGCGGGAGCTGATGCACGGGCCGCTGTCGTTCAGCGAACTGCGGTCCCGGCTGCCTTCGGTGTCCGCGAAGGTGCTCAGCGAACGGCTGCACGGGCTGACTTCCCGTGGCCTGGCCGACTGTGTGCGCACCGCGGGCTTTCCGCCGCGGACCGCGTACCGGCTCACCGATCGCGGACTCGCCTTGCGGCCGTTGCTGATCGCGCTCTACGAGGTCGGCAGCGAACTGCTCACACCGGCAGCTCCAAGCCGACCTTGACGGCGTCGAAGACCGGCATGGTGTCGAACCGTTTGACGTTCGGGTCCGCCAGGAACATCCCGCGCACCAGGTCACGGCAGTGCGCGATGTTCTGGCAGGCCAGCACGACCAGGTAGTCCCACTCGCCGGCGATCGCGTAGCACTGCTGCACGTTCGGGTTCTTCATCATGCGTCCACGCAGCTCGGTGTGGTGTTCGACGGACTCGCGGTCGATCGTGACCAGGACCACCGCCAGCATGCCGCCGACCTTCTCCTGGGCCAGCACCTCGACCTGCCGCGTGATCAACCCTTCGCTGCGGTAGCGGGCGATCCGCCGTTGCACCGCACTCGGCGACAACCCGACGTCCGCGCCCAGATCGTGCAGTGTCCTGGTGGAATCGCGTTGCAGCAGGCCGAGCAGGTGGCGGTCGATCTCGTCGAGGGTCACGCAAGAATTTTGCGCCCCGGCGCGAAAACTTTCAATCGCCATCACGTCGCATCTGGTTAGCGTGATGGCCATGGATCTCCGACTCGACCAGATCGAGCGTCTCTCACACACCCTCGATCCGACGTTCCGCGACAGTCCACAGTTCACCGCCGAACTGGCCGGGCGGCCGGTGCTCGTCAAGATCGAAACGATGAACCCCTTGCACTGCTTCAAAGGCCGGGGCGCCACCGCCTTCACGGCCGGACTCGCTCCCGGGGTGACCGTGGTCGTCGCATCCAGCGGGAACTTCGGCCAGGCGATGGCTTACGCCTGCAACCGAAAGGAAATCGCCATCGAAGTGTTCCTGCCGGAGAACGTCAACCCGGCCAAGCTCGCCGCGATCCGATCCTTCGGCGCGGGGGTGCACGTGTCCGGAGTGGATGGTGACGCGGCCAAACAGCACGCTTCCGCTTATGCGGCAGAACGGTCCGACCGGTTGCTGGTCCGCGACGGTGACGAGTCGCTCATCGCGGAAGGCGCGGGAACCATCGGCGTCGAACTGCTCCGCGCCGGGCCACTGGACACAGTGGTCGTTCCGGTCGGCGATGGCGCCCTGATCAACGGGATCGCCCGCTGGATCAAGGCCCATTCACCATCCACCCGGGTCGTCGGCGTGGGTTCGACCGGCGCGCAGGCGATGCTGCACAGCTGGCGCGCGGGCGAACCCGTACGACGCCCGGTCACGACGATCGCCGACGGGATCGCGATCGGCAGTCCACTGCCGGAGTCCGTGCGGTGGATGCGAAAGCTCGTCGACGACATCGTGCTCGTCGACGATTCCGCGCTGTTGGCTGCGATGGGCACGGCACTACGCGGCGTCGGCGTTCGCCTCGAACCCGCGGGCGCCGCCGGCCTCGCCGCCCTCGGCCAGGTGCCCGGTGACCGCGTCGCTGTCGTGCTGACCGGCGGAAACCCGCGTCCCGGACAGCTGGAGGCAGTCATGGCCGCATGACGAGCCGCTGATCTCGATCGACGGCACCGGCAGCACCGTCACCCGGAACTGGAACCGCCTGCCGGGCACAGCGAGGATCTGCTTCAGGAGGAGAACAAGCGCGAGCAACGTGAACAGAGTCGCCACTTCGGATTCCTTTGACCGCCTGAGTTCGCCGGATCGCTCCCCCCGCGCGGCGGTCGTTGCGCTTGCGCCATGATAACAGCGCGGTCCGGCGGGCCGCAACCGCGACCGTCCCTTATGGACTCTTCCGTTCCTGTCGAACACCTGTGAATCACGGGAAACGGGAACGAGCAGGTGGCCCGCGGGCGTTTTCCGGGTATGGAACGACTTGTGACACCAGTGCAGCACAGGTCGCTCGTGGTCGTCGCGGGCCTGCCCGGCGCGGGCAAGAGCACGCTGCTGCGGGACGTCGGCCCCGGGGTGACCGTGCTGGACTCCGACCAGATCAGGACCTGGCTCGCCGAGGTGCTGCCGGCAGGCACGCCGTACTCGCGGTACCGGCCACTCGTGCACATCGTGCACCGCGTGCGAATCGCACTGACCGCCATCTTTGCGTCGGGCCCCATCGCGGTGCACGATCCGGCCACGGGCGTGGGCACCCGGCTCACGCTCGTGCTGATCGGGCTGATCACCCGGCGGGCACCGCACTTCGTCTGGGTCGACACCACTCCGGTGGAAGCACTGGCCGGGCAACGCGCACGCGGCCGGATGCTGCGGCGCACGTCGTTCGCGCGACACGTCGACCGCGCCGAACGCCTCGACTTGTCCAGGCCGCCCCGCGGCTGGCGCAGCATCACGGTGGTGGGCCGCAGAACAGGGCTTTGCGTGCGCGCGGAACACAGCGGGTCATAGACTTCTCCCGTGGTGGGGAATGAGGATCACGTTCAGGACGAGCTGGACCGGCTCGGCCGGAACGTCGCGGAGACGGGGGAACAGGTCGCCGCGGTCGTCGGCCGCACCGGCCCGATCATCGGCCAGGCGGCGTCCGGCGACAACGCGATCAGCGTGTCGGTGAGCCCCGGCGGGATGCTGCGTGCCGTCGACATCAACCCGGCGGTGCTCGGCCGCCATCCGGACGAGGTCGCCCGCGAGGTGGTGCGGCTCGCCGCGCAGGCCACCAAGATCGCCAACAGCCGGATGCACTCCTCGCTGCGGCAGGTGATGAGCGCGAGCGCGGCCAAGAGCCTGACCGATCTCGGCATGCCGGACGAACCGCTGCCCAGGGAACGCGATGACGACGAGTTCGGTGGTGTGCTGACGTGACCGAACCACCCGTCGACGAACTCGTCCAGCAGGCCGAACAGCGCCGCAAGGCGAGCGAGGACCTGCGGCGCCGGGTCGCGTCGATCCACGCCGTCGCCCGTGATCCCGAAGGCCTCGTCGAGGCGACCACCACGGCCAGCGGCGAGTTGAAGTCACTCCGGCTGCAACCGGCCGCACTGCACCGCGGCGTGCGCTGGCTGTCCGAAACGATCATGGCGACGGCGCACCAGGCCGCCGAGTTCGCCCGGCAACGCAGCCTCAACCAGCTCGCGCTGGTGCTGGGTGACGACGCGACCGCGCAGCTTGAAGGGGCGATGGGGATCGCCCCTGCCCGCGCGGCCGGCTGGGACGTCGTCGGCGACCGCACGCCGTCGGCCACGCCGGCCTCGGCTCCCGCTCCAGCGCCGGAGGAAGAGGACGATGATGTGTTCTCGTTCGATCCTTCGTCGCTGCGTAGCGACCGGTGATCGACGGTATTGGCAAAACCCGTAGGCTGCCCGCGTCCGGTGTGCCCACAATCGCACCGGCCGTGGGATCGACTGGGATCGTGCAGGAGAAGGCGGAGGGCCAATGGCTCAGGACATCGTCCCGATCGAGCTCGGGCTGCCCCAGGGCGACGTCGTCACCCTCTGGGCGCCTCGCTGGCGGGAGGAAGGCGAGGACTGGGAGGCGTTCCTCGGTGACGAGGAAGACCTGTACGGGTTCCCAGACGCAGCCCACCTGGCGGCGTTCGTCCGGACAGTCGACGAACACGACCTGGCGGACCACCCCGCGTGGCCGGTCGTGCCGAAGCTGACCGTCGAAGAGCTGCTGCCCGACGAGGAGCACCAGTACGACCTGGTGGGCGTGCCCGAACTCGCGGCACAGGAACCGGACACCTGGACGCTGGACGAGCTGGCCGCGATCGTGGCCATCGTCCGGTCGCTGGCGGACGTGTGCGAACTGGACGCGGTGAACGACGTGCTGGCCGCCGCCGAAGGCTTCGACCTGCTCGACCAGGGCACCCTCGCCTTCACCGGCCGCGACGGCGAGCGCCGCTGGACCGAACTCGCCGAGACGATCGTGGAGCGCTGGGACGAGGTGCTCGACGCGATCGACGAGGTCGTCGCCGTCCCCGAGGTCGACGAGGCCGCGCTGACCGTCGCGGCCGAGGAGCTGGCCAAGTTCCAGGCCGAGAGCGAAGCGGCCGAAAACGCGGACGACGAAGACGAAGACGAAGACGCCGAGTCGGCGGCGGACTCGGATTCCGACGAGGACGAGGACGCCGAGCCCGCGCCGGTCGGCTTCTGGGGCGAGGTCGGCATCGACCCGATCAAGATCATCACCGACGGGTCGGAGTACTACACGCTCCGGTGCTACCTCGACGACGCCCCGGTCTTCCTCGGCCACGACGGCAAGATCGACGTCTTCTCCTCGCCGCGCGCGCTGAGCCGGCACATCGCGTCCGGTGAACTCGGCGACAACGACTTGGCCGAGGTCTCCACGTGGGACGAGGTCGTCACCAAGGCGACCGACGGCACCCTGGAGATCGAGGTCGACGAGGACAACACCTACGTGCTGCAGGGCCTGACCGAGGACCTGGCGGACGGCCCGAACGCGATCGACCCGACCCAGCTCGACCTCGCCGTGGAACTGCTGACCGACACGGCGGAGTGGGCGAACGACGACACCGTGGCCGAGGCCCTGTCGGAGTCCGAGCCGCTCGGCTGGCTCATCTCGTTCGTGCTGCGCCCGGACCCGACCCGGCTGGTGCCCAGCGCGCCGTTCGACGCGGAAGTCGAGGCGTGGCAGAAGGTCGTCAACGCCTTCGAGGACCGCCTCGAGACCCACTGAGGCTCCCACCCGCGTGTCCACCTTTCCGGCACGGTGTGTCCACCGTTCCGGCACCCCGAAATTCCCTCAGCGGTGCCGGAAAGTGGATTTCACCGTGCCGGAACGTACGACACGGGGTGCCGGAACGTGCGACACGGGGTGCCGGAACGTACGACACGGGGTGCCGGAACGTGCGACACGGGGTGCCGGAACGTGCGACACGGGGTGCCGGAACGTGCGACACGGGGTGCCGGAACGTGCGACACGGGGTGCCGGAACGTGCGACACGGGGTGCCGGAAAGGTGGACACGCGGGTTCAGCGCTCGGACGCGTCTTGCCCGTCCTCGGCCAACAGGGCCGCGTAGCCCGGCTTGATCACCTTGTTGATCAGGTCGAGGCGCTCGTCGAAGCCGATGAAGGCCGACTTCATCGCGTTCACCGTGAACCAGCGCAGGTCCGGCCAGCCGTACCCGAAGGTGTCGGCCAGGGCGGCCATCTCGCTGGACACCGTGCAGCCGCTCATCAACCTGTTGTCCGTGTTCACTGTCACGCGGAACCGCAGCTTGGTCAGCAGGCCGATCGGGTGCTCGGCGATCGACGGGGCCGCGCCCGTCTGGATGTTCGAGGACGGGCACATCTCCAGCGGGATCCGGCGGTCGCGCACGTAGCTGGCCAGCCTGCCCAGGTGGGCCGTGCCGTCCGGGTCGATCTTGATGTCGTCCACGATCCGGACGCCGTGCCCCAGCCGCTCCGCGCCGCAGTGCTGGATCGCCTCCCAGATCGAGGGCAGGCCGAAGGACTCGCCCGCGTGGATCGTGAAATGTGCGTTCTGTTGCCGCAAATATTCGAAGGCGTCGAGGTTACGGGTGGGTGGGAAGCCCGCCTCCGGGCCTGCGATGTCGAAGCCGACCACGCCGTGGTCGCGGTAGCGCACCGCCATTTCCGCGATCTCCGCCGAGCGCGCGTTCTGCCGCATCGCGCAGAGCAGCGTGCCGATCCTGATCTTGCCACCGGTCGCCTTCTCGCCTTCACGGAAGCCCGCTTCGACCGCCTCGATCACCGCGTCGAGGCTCATGCCCTTCTCCGTGAACAGCTCCGGTGCGTAACGCACCTCGGCGTAGACCACCCCGTCGTCCGCCAGGTCCTGTGCACATTCGGATGCGACCCGAACGAGGGCATCCTCACTCTGCATCACCCCGCACGTGTGCGCGAAGGTCTCCAGGTAACGCTCGAGCGTGCCCGCGTTCGCCGCTTCGGTGAACCACCGGCCGAGCTCGGCCTCGTCCGTTGTGGGAAGATCGGGATAGCCTGAGGCGTCGGCGAGTTCGATCACCGTGCCGGGTCGCAGGCCGCCGTCCAGATGGTCGTGCAGCAACACTTTGGGGGCACGCCGGATCGCCTCGTGAGTCACCGGGTTCGGGTTCGACATGCCAGTACGTTACCCGCCCCTGCCGTCACCCGATCGTGTCCGATCGTGCCCACGTAGAGTGTCCACTCGGTCATCGCTCGCGACGAGCGCATTACCGCCGAACGGCCTAATTAGCCGTGATCAACTCACACGAAACTAACGGGTGGTGTATGGACGCGTTTTGGGACTGGCTAGGCTCCCCTGCGTCTCCCCTCCCCAGGACGAAGGTCACCTCCGTGAACGAGAACAACAACGCCACGGTGTCGTTCGACCGAATGCGCAACATGCTGACGCGCGCGGCCGAGATCCGTGAAAGCGAACAGCAGCAGGTGTTCGACGCACTGGACGAGATCCACGCGCGGCTGAGCCCGCTGGACTCGCTCGGTTCGGTGCGCAAGCGGCTGTCCGAGCTCCCGGACCGCACCGAGGTCGGCGTGATCGCCGAGCGCCTGGACGAGGCGATGGCGAAGCTCGAGTCCCAGGACACGGCCATCGCCGGCCTTGCGCGTGCGGTCGAGTCGATCGTCGACAAGCTGGCCACCCCCTTCGCCCAGCTCGACGGCCGTCTCGACGGCGTCGTGGGCAAGATGGAGGGCGTCGTCGGCCGGATGGACGGTCTGGAGGACAAGCTGGCGAACATCCACCGGCGCATCGACTCCCTCGACTCCCACCTCGACAAGCAGGACGTCCGGATCGACACCCTGCCGGGCCAGGTCCACGTGCCGGTCAGGGAGCGCCTCGACACCCTCGAGACCGCGCTGCGCGGCCGGCTCGACGAGGTCGACGAGGGCGTGCACGAGCACCTCGACGGCACCAAGGACTCGCTGCACCGGCACGTCACCGAGGTCAACGACGGCCTCGCGCACAAGCTCGACGAGACCCGCGACACCGTCAACTCGACGCGTGACTCGATCAGCTCCGCGGTCGCCGACTCGCGTGAGGTGGTCGCCTCCGCCGTGGCCGACTCGCGTGAGGCGCTGAACGGCTCGCTGAACGACGCCCGCGACGGCATCACGCACTCCCTGGACGAGGCCCGCAACGCGCTCAACGCGGCGCTGGACGAGACCAAGGAGACGATGGACGCCAGCGACCGGCTCGAAGCCCTCGCGCAGCGGCTCGAGCAGGCCCTCGGCCGGCTCGACGACATGGCGACCAGGCTGGACACCGTGGAGGACGGCTTAGCTGCCCGCCTCGGTGAGCTGGGCGGCACGATCGAGCAGAGCCTCACCAAGGTCCAGGGCACCCTGGCCAGCCAGCCGGACACCACCGTGGTGACCTCGCTGGTGAAGAAGAGCAACGAGGAGACCGAGCGGCGCATCGGCGGCCACCTCGACGAGGCCATGGCCACGTTCGCCGAGCTGATGATGGGCGGCGGCCCGGCGATGCCTGCGGCCCCGCCGTCGACCCTCCCGCGCCAGCAGCGGCGGGCCCGCGGCGGCAAGAAGGTCAACGGCGAGAAGCCGCGCGTCGAAGAGCTGGAAGAAGCCGAGCCCGGCGACGACAACTAAGCAAACCCCCAGCTCAGCCCTCGTGAGTGAAAATCAGGGTTAAAACCCGGATAACCACTCACGAGGGCTGAACTGTGTCGATGAGGAGTTTGCGGTCGGCGGGTGCGTCTCCGATGGTGTACGCGCCCCGCAGGGCTTCCAGTGCCGCCGGAACGGCGTCTGGCGTGTCCGTACGCAGCTCCAGGAGCGGATCCCCGGCCGAGACCCGGTCACCGGGCTTGGCGAGGCACATGACGCCGGCAGCGTGCTGTACGGCGTCCTCCTTCCGGGCCCGGCCCGCGCCCAGCCGCCAAGCCCCGACGCCGACGCCGTAGGCGTCAAGCGTCGACAGGACACCGGTCTCCTCGGCGGTGACCACGTGCACGTGTGAGGCCTTCGGCAACGGTGCCTCCGGGTCGCCGCCCTGGGCGGTGATCATGCGGCACCAGGTCTCGTACGCCCCACCGCCGGCGAGCACCTCGGCTGGATCGGTCGAGATCCCCGCCAGGCCAAGCATTTCCCGGGCCAGCGCGACCGTCAGGTCGATGACGTCCCGCGGCCCGCCGCCCTTGAGGACTTCGACGGACTCCTCGACTTCGACGGCGTTACCGACCGCGCGACCGAGCGGAACGGACATGTCGGTCAGCAGCGCGGTGACCTTACGGCCGTGCTGCTTGCCGATCCCCACAAGGGCTTCGGCGAGGGCACGGGCATCGGCCAGGTTCTTCATGAACGCGCCGGAGCCGACCTTGACGTCGAGCACGAGCGCCTCGGCACCCTCGGCGATCTTCTTGCTCATGATCGAGCTGGCGATCAACGGGATCGACTCGACGGTCGACGTGACATCCCTGAGGGCGTAAAGCTTCTTGTCCGCGGGCGCGAGCCCTTCCGTTGCCGCGCAGACGACCGCGCCCACGTCGGCGAGCTGCTTGGTGATCTCGTCGATGGACAGCCGCGCCCGCCAGCCCGGGATCGACTCCAGCTTGTCGAGCGTCCCGCCGGTGTGGCCGAGCCCGCGCCCGGACAGCTGGGGCACGGCCGCGCCACACGCGGCGACCAAGGGCGCCAACGGAAGCGTGATCTTGTCGCCCACCCCGCCGGTCGAGTGCTTGTCCACGGTCGGCCGGTCGACCCGCAGGTCGAGCGTCTCGCCGGAGTCGATCATCGCCTGGGTCAGCCGGGCGGCCTCGGCGGTGTCCATCCCGTTCAGGAAGATCGCCATGGCGAGTGCGGACATCTGCTCGTCCGCGACGACACCACGGGTGTACGCGTCCACCACCCAGTCGATCTGGTCGTCGGTCAGGCGGTGACCATCCCGCTTGGTCCGGATCACGTCCACAGCGGACAGTCGTTCTCGGGTCATGGGACCACCCTAGACGGCGGGCGGGATCAGTCCGGCCTCGTGGGCGATGATCGCGGCCTGTACCCGGTTGCGGACGTCGAGCTGCTTGAGGATCGTGCTCACGTACACCTTGACGGTGCCTTCCACGACGTGGATCCGCTCGGCGATCTCGGCATTGGACATGCCCGTGCCGATCAGCCCGAGCACTTCCCGTTCCCGGTCGGTCAGTCCGGTCAGCCGTTCGGTCATGCGCAGGCGTGGACCGCTGCCGGAGAGGTGGTCGACCACGCGCTTGGCCACAACGGGTGAAAGGTACGCGGCACCGGCCGCGACCGCCCGCACACCGGCGATGATGTCGTGCGGGTCACCGGTTTTCAGCACGAACCCGCTCGCACCTTCAGTGAGCGCACGGGAAACGTACGAGTCGTCGGCGAACGTGGTGAGGATCAGCACCGCCGTCGCGGTGTCCAGTCTGCGGATCTCCGCGGCCGCGTCCAGTCCGTTGAGTCCAGGCATGCGAATGTCGAGCATGGCCACGTGCGGGCGGTGGGCCAGGACCAGATCAACGGCAGCGCGGCCGGTGTCCGCCTCGGCGACGACCTCGATGTCGTCCGCCGCGGCGAGGATCGCACGCACCCCCATCCGCACGACAGGCTCGTCGTCGGCAAGCACAACTCGGATCATGTCCGCATCCTCGCCGCCGCTCACGGGACAGCCGTGAGCAGGTCCTTGCCGACAAGGACACCGTCCCGGAAGCACAGCCGGTAGAGGTCATGGCGCCGCTCGTCGAACGGGTTCGCGTGCGTGCTGTAGTACCGGCAGCTCGACCCGTCAGGCGGCGCTGGACGGCTGTCCGGGTTGTCGACGCGAGTCCGCGCCGGGAGCACCGTGGTGACCTCGGATTCCGTCTGGCCGATCCGCAGACGGTGGTAGTCGGCGGGCTCCAGCACCGAAGTCGCCGCGTCGAAAACGAGGTAGCCGAGCACGCTGATCACGACGCCTGCGGATATCCCCGCGGCGAGCAGCACAGTGCGCCGGGCACTGTGCCGGACTCGTTGTTCCACGTGTTTGCGATACGAGCCGGGAGCGACCGTCGTGATCGGCTTGTCCGGCAGGTAAGCGCTGACCTCGAACCCGCCGCCAGGGCGTGGACCGGCGTCGAACCGGCCGCCGACGAGCGTGACGCGCTCGGAGAGTCCCAGCAGTCCGTGCCCGCTCCCTGCCGCTTCGGTGGGTGTTCGATGCGCAGGCCCGTTGACGACGTGCAACTCGAAGCCGTCGGCGGCCCGCTCAAGGCGGACAGCGACCGGTGCGCCGGGCGCGTGCTTGATCGCGTTGGTGATCGACTCGGCGATGACGCGGTGGATCGTGCGCGCGATCACGGCATCGGGTTGCCCTGTGTCGTCGGCGACCAAGTCCACGTGCAGACCGGACCGTCGTGCGCGGTCGACGATGTCCTGAACGGACTCGACAGTTTCCTCCTGCTCGGCGCGGAGCAAACGGACCGCGTCGGCCAGACGTTCCGCAGCCGCGGTGACACCGGCTCGCGCGGCACGGGCGGCCTCGCGGTGTTCCGCCGGGAGGGTGGCCGTGACCTCAAGCACGCCAACGGACAGCGCGGCCTGCGCCAGTTCGTGCCCGACGAGGTCGTGCATCTCCGCCGCGAGTCGCGCTCGTTCCCGTGTCCGAGCCTGCTCCGCTTCCCGCTCCCACAGCTCGGCGCGATCCCACCCGGCTTGAATCATTTCCGCGTACTGGCGACGGTAACGGCCAATCGACCATGGCACGACCGCGAGCACAGCACTGCCCGTGACGGCCGCGAGTGCCGTGTCCGCACCGCCAGTCGTAACGAGCCCTCCGATGATCGCGCTGCCCATCGCGACAACCAGCACGACGACGCCCTGGTGACCCGTCGTTGCGTGTCTGCCGGCCAGAAAGCCGATGGCGACGATTCCGGCGGCGAGCGCGATCGCACCCAAGGTGGTGTCCACTGTTGCCCGGGAGAAGAAACAGACCTGCCACGCTGCGATGGCAAGCGCAAGCGCTGTGACAGGCCGACGACGGACCAACGCCACCGTCACGGCAAGCACAGCGAGATACGCCGCTGCCTCCCACACAGCCAGCCGTGTGGGCCGCGCCGTCAGCGCGGCCCACACGACGGGCAGGGCGGTCAAGGCCCAGAGGGTTGTCGCGCGCACAAACGGCATCATCTCGTACGCACACGGGCGACGACGGGAGTCATCGCCCGTGCCAGCGGCGGCACGAACGCAGCGAGAGCCACGCCCAACAACAGTCCCGCCAGGACGTCGTGGGGGTAGTGCGCACCAACGAAGACCCGTGACAGGGCAGCCAGAACCGCCAGTCCGGCGGCAACGATGCCGAGGTTCCGGCTCGACCACAGAATGCCGGCCGCGGCGGCACCCGCGACCGTCGCGTGATTGCTCGGGAACGACCAGTCGCCGAACTCCGGGCACGTCACGATCGTGGCGACGTCACCGAGCACGCGGCACGGCCGGTCTTCCTGCCAGATGTTCTTGACCACCTCACTGACCACATACGCGACCACAGCCAGCACAGGCGCGGCGATCGCTCGCGCCATCGCCGCTGCCTGACGGTGCCGTGCACGCCACCACACCACAACGAACATCACCGGGAACACACCGATGATCGCGTCAGTCGCGAAGGCACTGAACCACCGCACGAACTCCGGGCTCCGCGCACCAAGGCCGGCGATGTCGAGATACCACTGATCCACCATGGACTCGACGTTATGGAGATCGTCTTCGCCGCACCTCTGCCGAAAGCAACCGGTCCGCCCTGTCCTTCGACAGGTAACGGGTGCTGGTCCCGGTTCAGTGGTCCGGCATGGACATCGTCGGCGAGGCCACGTAGCCGTCCGGGCGGATGAGCGCGGACCGGACCCCTGCCCAGTCCTCGGCCAGCTCCGAGTGGTCGATCCGGACCGGACGCCCGGGCGTCAGCCGTTCGAAAAGCGTTGTGCCGTCGCGGAACTTGAGGTTCGGCGCACGGGTTCCGGCCAGCGGCTCACTGGCCGGATACCGCACGGACAACCCGGATATCTGTTCGGCCAACTGCCGGGAGAACTCCGGCGACTGCGCTATCTGACGGGACATCAGCGAACGCAACTGCAGTCCGTCCGGTGTGAAGGAGCAGATCAACGCCGTCTGTGCCTGCGTGCTCTCCAGCAGTTCGACGCCGACCGGGTGCCGCTCGGCGTGGTACGTGTCGAGCAGGCTTGCCGGCGCGGAGCCGTTCAGCACCGCCGCCAGTTTCCAGCCGAGGTTCATGGCGTCCTGGATACCGACGTTCATGCCGACGCCCCCGGCAGGCATGTGCCGATGTGCCGCGTCACCGGCGAGGAACACCCGGCCACGCCGGTACTCCGCCGCCAGGTTGGCGGCGTTGCCGAACCGCGACAGCCACACCGGTGAATGCGCACCGAAATCCGTGCCTGTGGCCGCGATAATCTTGGCACGCACCTCGTCCATCGTCAGGTCATCAGGCCGCGAAGCGCGCAGGTCGGACGGGCTCATGCCGACAACGCGATGACGGCCGTCGGGAAGCGGAGCCACCAACACGGCACCGTCCGCTGTGCTCCGGTTGTACCCCTGCACCGCGGGCGGGGCGTCCAGCGTCACGTCGGCGAGCCATCCCCAGGCGTTCGCTGCCGTGCCCGGAAAGTCGATGCCCACCGACTGCCGGACCGTGCTGTGCACGCCATCGCAGCCCACGACGTACGCGGCTTCGAGCGAATACGGGCCGTCCGGGCCGGAAGCGTGCACGACGACAGCGGAACCGGTGTCCTCGACGGAGGTAACCTGATGTCCTCTGCGGATCGTCGCGCCGAGTCCGGCCGCACGTTCTTCGAGCAGTTCCTCGGTCCGGGCTTGCGGGATCACCAGCTGGTACGGGAAGTCCGTGTCGAGCGCTCGGAAGTCCAGCCGGGTGTCCAGCATGCCGAAGTGCCCGTTGGGAATCCGCCTCGCCTCGGCGGTGAACAAGCCGTCCAGCCCGCGCATGGCCAGCACCTCGATCGTGCGGGGTTGCATGCCCAACGCCTTCGAGTGCGGGTTACGGGACAGCCTGGACTCCAGCACGGTCACCGGTATCCCGCCGAGCCGCAGCTCCGCCGCCAGCCAGAGGCCGACTGGGCCCGCACCGGCGATGACAACCTGGTCCACGATTCCTCCTCTTGGTCACTGACCAAGGTAGTCCAACTCTTGGTCAGTGACCTAGAGCGGGTTAGGATCACCCCGTGAGCAGGCAGAACGAGATCGCCGAGGCGGCACTGGAACTGCTTGAGGAAGCCGGGAAGGACGGCGTGAGCCTGCGCGCGGTCGCCGATCGGCTCGGCGTCCGGCTCAACACCGTCACCTGGCACGTCAAGTCCAAGGCCGGGCTGCTCGAACTGATGGCGGACGCGATCGTCGGCGAGGTGAGCCTGACCAGGCTGCCCGAGGAAGGGGAGCCGCGGGTACGGGAGTTGGCGAAGCGCTATCGCGAGGCACTGCTCAACCACCGTGACGGCGCCGCGGTGGTGGTCGGGACGTACCCGGCCAGGCCGAACACGCTCGGCGTCGGCAACGCGTTCATCCAGGCCCTGCTCGACGCCGGCTGCGGCGAAGCGGAATCGGCGTGGACGATGTGGACGATCGACTACTTCACCCTCGGCCTCGTCCAGGAGGAGCAGGGCGAGCCGCAAGCGGTCGGCGAACGCCTCGCCGAAGCGGTCACGGCCGGGCGGTTCCCGGCCATGGCACGCGTCCTGCGCCACATGGGCGGCAGTTTCGAAGACCGCTACCGCTTCGGGCTCGACCTGATCCTGAAAGGCCTACGCGGGTAGGTGCTCAGGGCCGAAGGCGTCCGGAAGGACCTCGCTCATCGGCAGAATCCCGCGCGGAGTGTCCACAAGGCACTCCGGGCCGCCGAACTCGTAGATGATCTGACGGCATCGGCCGCACGGCATCAGCAACTCGCCTGTGCCGCTACGGCAGGCCACCGCGACGAAGCGGCCGCCGCCGGTCATCCGCAACTGCCCGGCCATCGTGCACTCGGCACACAGACCCAGGCCGTACGACGCGTTCTCGACATTGCAGCCGGTCACCACGCGGCCGTCGGAGACCAAAGCGGCCGCGCCGACCTGCAAACCGGAGTACGGGCAGTACGCCTGGGCGGCGGCCTCGATCGCCGCCGCCCGCAACGCGTCCCAGTCGGGCGTCATGAACCCTGTCCTCGCCGGTAGATGAAGCCGTCGGCCTGCGGCATCCGCAACCGCTGCGACGCCACGGCAAGCACGATCAGCGTCACGAAGTGCGGTGCGTACGGTGTCAGGTCACGCGGCAACTCGTCGACCGAGTAGTAGATCGCGTACAGCAGACCGGCGGCGAGCACCGCGGCACCGGCCGCGAACCACTTGCGGCGGAACAGTTGCACGACGACCACGACCACAAGCAGCAGCACCGCCGCGTAAAGCAGGGCCAGCACAGCGGGTCCACGGCCGGAGAGCTGCAGACCGTCGGTGTAGCCGAACAAGGCCGAGCCACCCAGCAGACCACCCGGCCGCCAGTTGCCGAAGATCATCGCGGCCAGACCGATGTACCCACGGCCGTTCGTCTGGTTCTCCAGGTAGTCGGCGCCGTCCTTCAACAGCACCAACGACGCGCCACCCATCCCGGCCAGCGCACCGGAGATCAGCACCGCGGTGTACTTGAACGCGTAGACGTTGACGCCCAACGACTCCGCGGCCACCGGGTTCTCACCACACGACCGGAGCCGCAGGCCGAACCGCGTGCGCCACAACAGGATGTAGCTGATCGGCACCAGCAGGATCGCGATCATCGTCAGCGGCGCCACCTGGGTCAGCAGACCACGCAGGATGCCGGCCACGTCGGAGATCACCACCCGCTGCTCGGCCTCCAGATCCGCCAGCCAGCCGGTGATCCCGGTCGCCGAGTACGTGTCGAACTTCGGCACCACCGGTGACTGCCGGGGGTTGCCGGACAGCGGCTGGAACACCAGATGCGCCAGGTACTTCGTCACACCGAGGCCCAGCAGGTTGATCGCCACACCGGACACGATGTGGTTGACGCCGAACGTCACGGTCGCGATCGCGTGCAGCAGACCACCGACCGCGCCGAACAGCACGGCGACCAACAGGCCGACCCAGACACCGCCGTAGTACGAACCCCAGGCGGCGCCCCAGGTTCCGAGGATCATCATGCCCTCGAGACCGATGTTCACCACGCCCGCGCGCTCGGCCCACAGACCACCGAGGGCCGCGAGCAGGATCGGCAACGCCAGCCGCAACGCGGTCTGGGTCGTCGTGGACGACGTCAGATCCGTGTTGCCGGTCAGGTACGAAGCCGTTGACAGCACGGCGATCGCACCCACCGCCCACAGCACACCCATCAGCCAGCCGGGCAGTTTGCGCCGCTTCGGCGGCACCGCCATGGTGACCGGCCCGGCGATCGGGCTGTCCGCGATACCGGTGGCCATCAGACACTCCCTCCGGCTGCGACATCGCTGGTATCCCGGCCAAGCTGACGGCCCACGCGGCGCTGTTCAGCAGCGAGTTCCATCCGGCGCACGATCTCGTACGCGATGACCACGGACAGCACGATCGCTCCCTGCATGATCGTCGTGATCTCCTGCGGCACACCGACGTTGTCCAGCGACACCGCGGACTTGTCGAGGAACGCCCACAGCACGGCACCCAGCGCGATACCGCCTGGGTGGTTGCGGCCCAGCAGCGCGACCGCGATACCGGCGAACCCGTAACCCGCGGGCGACGTCTGCAGGTACTCGTGGTCACGGCCGAGCAGTTCGGGCAGCGCCGTCAGGCCGGCGACACCGCCGGACAGCAGCATCGCCGTCATGATCATCTTGCGGGCGTCGACGCCACCCGCGGTCGCCGCGGTCGGCGACTCGCCGCTGGCCTTGAGCTCGAAGCCGAACCGGGTCCGGTTGAGCAGCACCCAGTAGCCGAAGCCGACGAGGGCGGCGACGAACACGAACCCGAACAGCGTCCCGTTGTCGCCGAACGGGATCCCCGGCATCCAGCCGGACTCCTCGATCGGCCGGGTGCCGATGTTGTTGCCCACCTGCACACCGAACGCGTCCGTGCTGACCAGGTACGCGATCAGGCCGATCGCGATGGCGTTCAGCATGATCGTCGAGATGACCTCGGACACCCCGCGGTAGACCTTCAGCAGCGCGGGGATCAGCGCGTAGAACGAGCCCGCCACCACCGCGACGATGATGATCACCAGGGTGTGGATGCCCGGCGGCAGCACGATCTCGCCGCCGATGATCGCCGCGATCACCGCGGCGAACCGGTACTGGCCCTCGACACCGATGTTGAACAGGTTCATCTGGAAGCCGATGGCGACCGCCAGCCCGGCGAGGTAGTAGACCGCGCCGCTGTTGAGGGTGTCGACCGCGGTGGTGCCGCGGAACAGCTGGCCGATCATCGCGCCGAACGCGTCGAGCGGGTTGTCGCCCGAGATCACCAGCGCGATCGTGCACAGCAGCACCGAGAACACGATCGCCAGCACGGGCGGCAACAGCTTGCCGCGCAACGTGGTCCTCACTTCGTGGCCTCCCTTGGCGCGGTGCCGGTCATGGCACAGCCCAGATCCTCGGCGGTGACCGTCGCCGGGTCCTCTTCGGACACCAGACGGCCGCGCAGCATCACCACGATCCGGTCGGACAGGCCGATCAGCTCGTCGAGGTCGGCGGAGATCAGCAGCACCGCCAGGCCCGCGGCCCGCGCCTGGCGGATATGGTCCCAGATCAACGCCTGCGCCCCGACGTCGACACCGCGGGTCGGGTGCGAGGCGATCAGCAGCTTCGGGTCGCCGGACAGCTCGCGGCCGACCACCAGTTTCTGCTGGTTGCCACCGGACAGCGCGGCCGCGGCCACGTCGATGCCCGGCGTGCGGACGTCGTACGCCTCGACGATGCGCTGCGTGTCCCGCTTGGCACCCGCGATGTCCAGCCACTGTCCTCGGGAGACGGGCTCACGGGTCTGGTAGCCGAGCATCCGGTTGGCCCACAACGGCTGGGTCAGCAGCAGGCCGTGCCGGGTGCGATCCTCGGCGATGTAGCCGATCCCCGCCTCCCGCCGGGCGAGCGTGCCCAGCTTGGTGATGTCCTTGCCGCTCAACGTGATCGAGCCCGCAGTGGCCCGGCGCATACCCATGATCGTCTCGACCAGCTCGGTCTGCCCGTTGCCCTCGACGCCGGCGATGCCCAGCACCTCGCCGGAGTGCACGACCAGGTCGATGTCGTCGAGCACGGCACGCGCCGAGCCGGGTTCCGCCAGCCGCAGACCGGAAACCGTCAGCACGGCGGTGTCCGTGACGGTCGACTCGCGGGTCTCCGGGCTCGGCAGCTCGCTGCCGACCATCATCTCGGCCAGCTGGCGTGAGCTGGTGGTCTTCGGGTCCGCGGTGCCGACCGTGGTGCCACGGCGGATGACCGTGATGGTGTCGGCGATCGCACGGACCTCGTCGAGCTTGTGCGAGATGAAGATGAACGTGAACCCGTCGTCGCGCATCTGCCGGACGGTCTCGAACAGGTCGTCGACCTCCTGCGGCACGAGCACGGCCGTCGGCTCGTCCAGGATCACGATCCGCGCGCCGCGGTAGAGGACCTTGACGATCTCCACCCGCTGGCGGTCGGCGACACCGAGGTACTCCAGCGCGATGTCCAGGTCGGCGGTCAGGCCGGTTCTCCTGGCCAGCTCGGCGACCTCCTTGCGCGCCTTGGCGCCGATGCCGTGCAGCCCCTCCGCGCCGAGCACGATGTTCTCGAGCACGCTCAGGTTGTCGGCGAGCATGAAGTGCTGGTGCACCATGCCGACGCCCACCTTGATGGCGTCCGACGGGTTGCGCAACCGCACCGGACGGCCGTTCACCTTGATGGTGCCCTCGTCCGGCTGCAGCATCCCGTACAGGATCTTCATCAAGGTGGACTTGCCCGCGCCGTTCTCGCCACAGACCGCGTGCACCTCACCGGTGCGCACTGTGAGATGGATGTCGCTGTTGGCGACCACCCCGGGGAACCGCTTGGTGATCCCCTCAAGCTCGACAGCCAGGTCGTCAGCCATCTTCGCCCTTCTTAGGAAACACAAGCCCAAGCCCAGAAAAAGCCTCGTGAGTGGTTATCCGGGTTAGAACCCTGACAACCACTCACGAGGCGCTACCAGCGCATGAGGGCTTAGTTGCTTGGCTTGTCCGAAACCGTGATCTTGCCGTCGATGATCTGCTGCTTGTACGCGTCCAGCGTGGCCTTGATGTCGTCGATCTTGCCGCCGGAGGTCGCGTAGCCGACGCCGTCGGCCTTCAGGTCGAACCGCTTGGGCAACGAGGCCAGCGTGTTGCCCGCGACCGCGCGGACGTAGTCGTACACCGCGACGTCGACCCGCTTGAGCATCGACGTGATGATCACGTCACGCGAGTTCTCCACCGTCTTCTGGTTGTACTGGTCCGAGTCCACGCCGATGGCCAGCGCGTTCTTGGACTTCGCCGCCTCGAACACGCCCTTGCCGGACGCGCCCGCGGCCTGGTAGATCACGTCGGCGCCGCGGCTGATCTCACCGGCGGCGACCACGTTGCCCTTGGCCGGGTCCTGGAAACCGGTGAAGTCACCGGCCGGGGTGATGTACTCGGCCTCGATCTTGGCGTCGTTCGACGCGGCCTTCACACCCTGCTCGAAGCCCGCCTGGAACTTCTGGATCAGCGGCACGTTCACGCCGCCGACGAAGCCCACGTGGCAGTTCTTGCTCTTGTACACGGCGGCGACGCCGACCAGGAACGAGCCCTGCTCCTCGGCGAAAACCAGGCCGGTGACGTTCGGCAGCTTCACGGTGTCGTCGTCGACGACGGCGAACTTGGTGTTCGGGAACTGCGTGGCGACGGCCTCGACCGACTTGGCGTACGCGAAGCCGACCGCGATGATCGGGTTGAAGCCCTCCTGCGCGAGCTGGCGCAGCCGGCTCTGCTTGGCGTCCTCCGGCTCGTTCGGCGCGGCGGTGAGCTCCTTGGTCTCCTTGAGACCCATGTCAGCCTTGGCCTTGTCCAGACCGGCGGCGGCGGAGTCGTTGAACGACGCGTCGCCACGGCCGCCGATGTCGTAGGCGAGGCCGACCTTCAACGCACTGGCGTCCACCTTCGGGCCGGCGCTGGTGCTGCCGGCGGCGCTGCCGCTGCCGCCGGTCGGAACCGGGTTCTTCTTGCAGCTCTCCGCCTGGTTGCCGCCGGCGGGCGGGGTCGACCCGCCCCCGGTGTCCTTGGCGCAGCCGGCCAGTGCGAGAGCACCGGTCAGGGCGACGGCCGCCAACGTGGTAACGCGCGATCGACGCACGACGTGTCTCCCTCCCCGCTCGGGTGAGCGGCGACGAACCCCGGCCCTACTCGCCGGGAACTTGCGAATTGGCGAACCGTACCTGGCCCGTTGAGCGGGCCAGTACACCACTGGCAGGGCGTAACCTAATCGTTTGCCGGCGATACCGCTCGCGATCCCGCGCGGACACGCAGGGTGATCACGTCCGCGCTTCCTTCACCAGAGCGAGACCTTCCGCGCAGATCCGCTCCGCCAGCCGGTATTCCTCCTCGGTACGGGCCTGGGCCAGCACCCCGCCCGCGGTTATCCAGCGTTCACGGGCCCGGTTCAGCAAGGCGGCCACGCGCTCGTCGCCGGACGGCGGCAGGACCTCGACGTGCAGGCCCAACTGGTTGTGCTTGGCGCGTGCCGCGATGGCCTCGTCGTCGCTGCTGTGTCCCGGCCTGCTCAGCAACGCCGGGACGAGCGCGCCCGCGCCCAGCAGCAGCACGGCGCCGACGATCCAGATCCACGTCATCGGATCAGCCTTTCCAGCTCGTCGACCTGGCGTTCCACGTTCGCGCCGGACTCGTGGTCCTGCAACGCCAGCACGTACTTCCTGGCCACCTCGGCCTGCTTGGCCCGCCGCGGATCGGCGGACATCACGTACTCGCCGATCCTGCTCAGCCGGGCACCCGTCGCCAGCCGTGTGCGCGTCCGCGGCGTGCGGCGGCCGATCCCGAGTGCGACGACATGCAGCAGGAAGAACACCGCGACACAGGCCGCGACGATCCCGCCGAGGGCCAGCACGACCTCGCCGGTCGCCAGTTCGTCGGGCACGGCGCCACGGCGCGGCACGGTGTCCGGGTAGTCCTTGGCCGCCTGCGCGTCGAAGGCCAGCACGTACTCCTCCACCTGCGGCGTCAGGTCGGTGGGCGAGGCTCGGTACTTCCACGCCGTCTCAGCCTTGGCGATCAGCACGAAGTCGAAGTTCGCGCCCGTCACCGGGTGTTCCTCGTTGGTGAACCTGGGGCCGACGCAGAACGACGGGTTGTAACCGTCCTCCGGTTCGTTGCCGTAGACGATGACGATGTTGGTCGGTACCAGTCTCGCCACGTCGGCGCAGAACTGCTGGCCCGGGCCGCCGGCCGCGTCGGTGGCCGGGTACGGGTCGTCCGACAGGATCGCCACCACGATCGGGCGATCTCCGAGCACCTGACGGACACGGTCCGCGTTCACCGTGCCCGGCGCGCCGGGTTCGACGTACACCGAGCTGTGCCGGAATCCCTCGACGATCGCCCGTACCCGGTCGGACGTCGTCACCTGGTTGCGCAGCAACGCGAGGCACGCGATCACGCCGACCAGCACGCCGCCGACGATCCAGCGCGGCACGCCGAAGTACTTCTCCCGCCACAGCAACCGCTCGACCGGAGGCAGCTTCTTCACAGCAGTTCCAGCCCTTCGTCGGCGATCCGCTCCACTTCGGCCATCGCCTCGGCGGTGCGCGCCTGCTCGAACAGGTCCCGCGCGGTGGTATACCGTTCGGCGGCCGCCAGATCCCCACTGTCCATCAGGGCCGTTCCCAGAGCGCTGATCTTCGCGTACGCCTTGGCTTTCGCCTTCCACAGCTCGGCCTCTTCCCGCTGCCGGCGCTTGCGCCCGCGCACGGCGAACCCGGCGAGCGCGCCACCACCGAGGACTACAGCCGATCCGCCCCACGCCAGCGGCGTGTAGCGCGTGATGGTGGCGGCCGGGTCGTAGGTCTCCGGCTGCGGACGGCCGAAAGGCTTGCGGCGGCTCAGTTCGTCTAGCCGGGTCAGGATCGTGGCGACCCGGCCGTCGACCGTGCCGCCCTTCAGGAACGTTCCGATCTCGTACCGGCCGAAGGCGTAGTTCCGCGCCGACTCAAGGCGTTCCCGGTCCTTGCCGGCGACCTCGATCCAATAGCCTTGGGCTACCAACACGATGTCGTCAGGGAATTCTCTGGCCAGTGCGGGCGCGTAGTCCACGAACGGCTCGCCCGGTTTGAGCGCGGGCAGCGCCGCCACCCGGACGGTGAAGCCGGTCTTCTCCTGGATCGCCGAAGGCGACAGGGTGAACTTGTCCGCCCGGTCCGGCGCGTTGTGGATCCGGTTCTGCCGCAGCTTTCCCGCCAGGTCGGCCAGTTGCGCCGGGGTCGGCGTACGCACCTCGTACGCCGGGTAGACCTGGCCGGCCGGGACCTTGTTGACCTCCCGCACCGAAGCCAAAGCGGGGCCGGTGATGTCCATGTACGCCGTCTGCTGGCGCAGCTCCGTCACGTTCGAAGGACCCCGTCGGGTGTACAGGCCCTCCACTGTGATCAGTCGCACCTTCCTGCTCTCGGCCCATTTCCTGAGCGGCTCGTAAACCTTGTCGTGCCGCTCGTCGTCCTTGTACGAGCTGAACGGGGCGATGAGCAGCTTCGTGTCCGGCGCCATCTCCTTGGTGACCACGGGCAGATCGATGTGCGTCACGACGCCCGGAGCCTGGTAGACCTGCTGGGTCTCCAGTGCGCCGGTCGCCGCCGGGACATCGAGCTTGGGCACGTCAGAGGGCTGCAGCACGGCGAGGCCGACGACAAGGCCGATCAGGGGGACCACGCCGACAGCCTGGCACCGATCGCCCGTTCGGGCGGCGCTTTCACGCGGCCCGGGTGTTCTGTGTGTCACAGACGCCAACCGCTGGTTGGGTCAGCCGCAGGCGACCGGACTAGCATCCCTGAGGTCAAGGCCCGGTGGGTATTCGTCCCGGTTGGACTCCCAGTCCCATCTAGCCGAGTGATCAGCGATGTTGGAGGCCTGAAAACCGATGTCCGCCGAAGCCGCTGAGGCGTCGCGGCCCAGCCGACGCGGGACGCTGTACCGCGGTGACCCGGGTATGTGGTCATGGGTGGCGCACCGGATCACGGGTGTGCTCACGTTCTTCTTCCTGTTCGCGCACGTGCTGGACACCGCTTTGGTGCGGGTGTCGCCGCAGGCGTACAACGAGATCATCGAGACGTACAAGACCCCGCTCGTCAACCTGCTTGAGGTCGGCCTGGTCGGCGCGGTGCTGTACCACGCGCTCAACGGCGTCCGTGTGATGCTGGTGGACTTCTGGGAGAAGGGCCCGCGCTACCAGAAGCAGATGCTCTGGGGCATCCTCGTGGTCTGGCTGCTGGTGATGATCCCCGGCGCGTACTTCATGCTGGTCCGCACGGTCACCGAGATGTTCGGAGGGGCGTCATGACGCTCGGACTCGACAGCCCCCGCGCCCCACTCCGCCCGTCCGTCCGGCGCAGCAACTGGGAGCTGGCCAGCTGGGTCTTCATGCGGGTGTCCGGTGTCGCGCTGCTGGTGCTCGTGCTCGGCCACCTGCTGATCATGAACATCCTCGACGGCGGCGTGCACCGGATCAACTGGGGGTTCGTGGCCGGCCGCTGGTCCTCGCCGTTCTGGCAGTTCTGGGACCTGGCGATGCTGTGGCTGGCGGAGATCCACGGCGGCAACGGGCTGCGCACGATCATCAACGACTACGCCCGCAAGGACGCCACCCGGTTCTGGCTGAAGGTCCTGCTGTACGTCTCGATGGTGCTGATCCTCGCGCTCGGCACGTTCGTGATCTTCACCTTCGACCCGAACATGGACGCCTGATCCACCCCACCACGAAGGCCGGATGAACCAATGCAGTTCCACAAGTACGACGTGGTGATCGTCGGCGCGGGCGGCGCCGGCATGCGCGCCGCGATCGAGGCGGGCCAGCGGGCACGCACCGCGGTGCTCACCAAGCTCTACCCCACGCGTTCGCACACCGGCGCGGCCCAGGGCGGCATGTGCGCCGCGCTGGCCAACGTCGAGGAGGACAACTGGGAGTGGCACACCTTCGACACCATCAAGGGTGGCGACTACCTGGTGGACCAGGACGCCGCGGAGATCATGGCCAAGGAGGCCATCGACGCGGTGCTGGACCTGGAGAAGATGGGCCTGCCGTTCAACCGCACGCCGGAAGGCAAGATCGACCAGCGGCGCTTCGGCGGGCACACCCGCAACCACGGTGAGGCCGCCGTGCGCCGGGCCTGCTACGCCGCGGACCGCACCGGCCACATGATCCTCCAGACGCTGTACCAGAACTGCGTCAAGCACGGCATCGAGTTCTTCAACGAGTTCTACGTGCTGGACATCTGCCTGACGCCGGACGCGAACGGCGACCCGGTGTGCACCGGCGCGATCGCCTACGAGCTGGCGACCGGCGAGATCCACGTGTTCCAGGCCAAGTCCGTGGTGTTCGCGACCGGCGGTTTCGGCAAGGTCTTCAAGACCACGTCGAACGCGCACACCCTGACCGGGGACGGCATGGGCATCGTCTTCCGCAAGGGCCTGCCGCTGGAGGACATGGAGTTCTACCAGTTCCACCCGACGGGCCTGGCCGGACTGGGGATCCTGCTCACCGAGGGCGCCCGTGGTGAGGGCGCGATCCTGCGCAACGCCTCGGGTGAGCGGTTCATGGAGCGCTACGCCCCGACCATCAAGGACCTGGCGCCACGTGACATCGTGGCCCGGTCGATGGCCCTGGAGGTGCTGGAGGGCCGTGGCGCCGGGCCGAACAAGGACTACGTGCTGCTGGACTGCACGCACCTGGGCGCGGAGGTCCTGGAGACCAAGCTGCCGGACATCACCGAGTTCGCCCGGACCTACCTGGCGGTCGACCCGGTGAAGGAACCGGTGCCGGTGTACCCGACCGCGCACTACGCGATGGGCGGCATCCCGACCAACATCCACGCGGAAGTGCTGCGGGACAACGACCACGTGATCCCCGGCCTGTACGCGGCGGGCGAATGCGCGTGCGTCTCGGTGCACGGCGCCAACCGCCTGGGCACGAACTCGTTGCTGGACATCAACGTCTTCGGCCGCCGTGCCGGGATCGCCGCCGCCGAGTACGCGGTCGGCCGCGAACACGTCGACCTGCCGGAGAACCCGGCCCAGTTCGTCGAGGACCAGCTGGCGTTGATCCTGTCGGAGCACGGCCGGGAGCGCGTCGCGGACATCCGTACCGAGCTTCAGGCCACAATGGATGCCAACGCGTCGGTGTACCGCACCGAGGACACGCTGAAGCAGGCGCTGCACGACGTGCAGGCGCTCAAGGCCCGGTACGCGCACATCACCGTGCAGGACAAGGGCAAGCGCTACAACACCGACCTGCTGGAGGCGATCGAGCTCGGCTTCCTCCTGGAGTTGGCCGAGGTCCTGGTCGTGGGTGCCCTGAACCGCAAGGAATCCCGCGGCGGTCACGCCCGCGAGGACTACCCGAACCGGGACGACACGAACTACATGCGCCACACCATGGCGTACAAGCAGGGCGAGTCGCTGACGGCGGACATCCGCCTGGACTACAAGCCCGTCACCTTTACCCGGTACAAGCCGATGGAGCGCAAGTACTGATGACTGCCACAGTGGAATCGGGTATTCGCGGTGAGGCTCCGCCGGTGCCGGACGGCGCGGTGACGGTCGCACTGAAGATCCTGCGCTACAACCCGGAAATCGACGACGAGCCGCACTGGGAGACCTACGACGTCCCGGCGCTGCCGACCGACCGTGTGCTGAACCTGCTGCACTACGTGAAGTGGTACCTCGACGGCACGCTGACGTTCCGCCGCTCCTGCGCGCACGGCATCTGCGGCTCCGACGCGATGCAGATCAACGGCATGAACCGGCTGGCCTGCAAGGTCCTGGTGAAGGACCTGCTGGCGCGCAAGGGAAAGACGACGACCATCACGGTCGCCCCGATCAAGGGCCTGGAGGCCCGCAAGGACCTCCTCGTCGACATGGAACCGTTCTTCGAGGCATTCCGTGCGGTGAAGCCGTACCTGATCACCTACGGGAACGAGCCGACCCGTGAGCGGATCCAGTCCCAGGCCGACCGCGAGCGCTTCGACGACACGACGAAGTGCATCCTGTGCGCCTGCTGCACGACCTCATGCCCGGTGTACTGGAGCGACGGGTCCTACTTCGGGCCTGCCGCGATCGTCAACGCCCACCGCTTCATCTTCGACAGCCGGGATGAAGGGGCAGGCGACCGCCTGGACATCCTCAACGACACCGAGGGCGTCTGGCGTTGCCGGACGACGTTCAACTGCACCGACGCGTGTCCTCGCGGCATCCAGGTGACAAAGGCGATCCAGGAAGTGAAGCGAGCGCTGCTCTTCCGCCGCTGACCGTGCACGAAGGCGGGGTGCGGGTGTCAGACCCGCACCCCGCCTTCGTTGTGCTTGCCCTCAGGGTTGCTTCTCAGAGGGCTTCGAGCAGTTCCGTCCCGTGGCTGAACATCTCCGAGTTGAACTTGTTCACGATGATCGCGACGCCTGTGTTGTCCTTCGGCGAGAACATGGCGATGCTGGTGAAGCCGCCCGTGCCGCCGTCGTGGAACGTCACCGTCCGGCCACTGGGCAAGGTGTACATGTGCCACGCCAGACCGACCTCGTAGCCCGCGCTGATCTCGAATCTCGGCTGCTGCACCAGGTTCAGCGCCGGCTTCAGGAAACCCGGCGCGTCGCCCAGATGTGCGCGCATGTACCTCAGCAGGTCGTCAACCGTGCCGTACAGCCCGCCCGCTCCGGCGATCAGCGGCAGTCGCCAGTCCGGTGTCGCCGCGCCGTTCGAGTCGTAGCCCTGGACCTTTCGGCGACGCTGTTCGCCGGTCAGCGTCAGCGTGGTGTCCTTGAGCCGCAAGGGAATGCTGATCCGATGACGGATCAGGGCCTCGTAGTTGCGGCTCAGCGCGAGGCCCAGTAGTCCGGCGCCGTAGTTGGAGTACAGGTACGCCGTTCCCGGTGGGGTGAGCAGCGTGGTCTGTTTCAGCGCCGTGATCAGGAATTCCTCGGTGATATGGGCGTACGGGTCACGCAGGTCGAAGTCGGGATGCTCGATCAGGCCGGGTGGGAGCCGCGGCAGGCCCGAGGTGTGCGCGGACAACTGCCCCATCGTCACGCCCTCTGGGGCAGGGAACCTGCGCGGGAGGTGGCGGGCGAGCGGGTCGTCGACGTGGTCGGTCAGGGCCAGGGCCACCGCGGTGAAGGTCTTCGTGATCGAGCCGATCTGGAAGATCCGGTCGCCGCGCACCGAGTACTGCTCACGGCCGCGGAACGCACCGACCGCGACCGTGTCGTACTCGGCGAGCGCGGCGACCTTACTGTCTACAAGGGACTTGAGGTCGCTGGAGGCGAAGGCGGGTGTGGCAGTCACCGCGAGCCCGGCTGCCGTCCCCACGAGGATGGTTCGTCGTCGGAGCATGATCTTTCCCCCTTCAGGCGCCAATACCATCGTACGGAAATCCGCGCCCCGGAGAGCCGTGCGCGGGTCCTTCCAGTTGGCCCGGCCGCGCAGCTGCGGAAAGTCACTCCGAAGCCGGCCGGCCCGGCGCACCTGCTCCCCGCGCTCGCCGACCAGGATTCGTAGACATACGAACGGGGTGGCCGGAAACCCGGCCACCCCGTTCACCGCACGTGGGCTTACTTGGAGACGTGCACCGTCATCGCCGTGCCCTCCTGCTTCAGCACGCGGATCTTCACCCCGGCCGCGGGCAGCTTCACGCCCGCGGTCGGCTGGTCTGCCGACCAGTACGGCTTGGTGTCGTCGAACAGCGGTTGTGCGGCCTTGCCACGGACGTAGCTCGGCCTGCCCGCCGCGTGCAGCGTGAACGAGTCCGACTTCTGCAGCGAGAACGGCGCGTCGTAGCCGGCGATGCGCGGCCGCCACGGCTGGCCCTGCAGGTTGTAGATCGGCTCGGGGTTCGCGTCGACCGGCAGGATCAGGCCCTCGCCCGGGTGGACGCTGGTGTTGTTGTCCGGCTGCGAAGTGTCCCAATAGGACACCAACAGGCCGTCCTGGTACGGGAAGTGCTCCACGTAGTCCGGCCGGTCCGGGAAGCCGAAGTTGTACGGCCCGGTCCGCATGTACTGGTCAAAGGACGCGTACGTGCGGTTGGTGGCGATGTAGAAGTGGTCGTACGCCGCCGTTTCCGTGCCGGTGGTGGTCTTGAACCCGTTGGGAGTCCAGCCCGCGGGCGTGCCTTCGGCGCCGTCCTCAGCCACGACCGCGCCGTCCGCGGTGATCCGGATGTCGTCGGCGAAGAAGCCGTTCGGTGCCACGCCACCGTCAGTCACGTAGCGGAACCGGAGCTTGGCCTGCTTGCCTGCCAACGAGTTCAGCGGCACGGCCACGTCGGCCCAGTCGGCCTGCGTGCCGGTCAGCGCCGGGGCGTTGGCGCCGTCCTTCGGGAACGCGGCGCCGTTGACGGTGCCGTCCAACGAGGTCCACGTCGTGCCGCCGTCGGTCGACGCCTGCACGTACAGGTAGTCGAAGTCCGCCTCGATGGCGTAGCGCGCCTTGAGGTTCAGCGAAGCCGACGTCTTGCCCGTCAGGTCGACATCCCGGACGAGGGAGTGGTCGAGGTCGTCGCCCTTGCCGCTCCAGTACATCTTCGTACCGGCGAAGGGCTTGCCGTACTCGAACGTCTTCTGCTTGTCCGGCAACACGACGACAACGCCTTGCGCCTTGTCCGTGTTGTACTCGTGCGGACCGAGTTCAAGCCGCCGGTCCTGGCCCGCCACAACGACTTCGTAGTCCAGCCAGCCCAGCTGCAACTTGTCCCACGCGGACAGGTCGGCCGCACGTGTACCGATCGCCTCACCCGGCGCCGACACGCGGCTCTGACCCATCAGCGACCACCAGTTGACGCCGTTCTCCTGCGCGCCACCGGGCCCCTCGGTGTCGTAGTGGTCGGGCAGGCCGAGGTCATGGCCGTACTCGTGCGCGAACACGCCGAGGCCGCCGTTCTCCGGCTGGATCGTGTAGTCGCCGACCCACAGGCCGGTCGAGCCGATCTGGGTACCGCCGCGCTTGTTGCCCGCGGGGCCTTCCGGCGAGTTGTCGTACGCGTACCAGCGGTGGCTCCAGATCGCGTCCTCACCCTGGATCGGGTCACCGTCGGCCTGGTCGCCGCCCGAGTGCACGATCTGGAAGTGGTCGAGGTAGCCGTCCGGCTCGTTGAAGTCGCCGTCGCTGTCGTGGTCGTAGCGGTCCCACGTGTCGTACGGCTTGAGCTCCTCACGGATCTGCTCGACCGTCGCCCCGGCCGCGACCCGGTTCTCGACCCACCGGTTCACCGAGTCACGGATCAGGTCCCAGGTGTTGTTGCAGACGTTGCCCGCGCAGGGGAAGCCGTTGGACCGGCCGTACCTGGCCTCGTTGTGGTCGACCTTGACCCAGTCGGTCACCATGCCGTCGACCGAGTACCGGCCGGAGGACTGCTTCTCGTAGAAGGTCTTCAGCGACTCGACGCCGGGCCCCTCGCCGAAGTACAGCTGCTGGAAGTGCTCACGGGAGTAGTCCGGCTGCCAGATCGTGCTGTTGTCGACGGCGCGGTTGGGCGCCGGGATCTCGTTGTGCAGCGGGCCGTCGAACTTGGTCGGGCCGGGGATCGCCGGCGCGGTGTCGACGTCGGGGTAGCGCGGGTCGCGCTGGTTGCCGAACTCGGCGAGGACCACGAAGATCTTGTCGGTCTTCTCCCTGCCGAGCTCGACGTACTGGTCGACGCGCTGGTCCCGGCCGCCGCCACGGCTGGCGTCGGCGGGCTTGTCGCCGACCTTGGCGACCGTGCTCGCGCCCCGCTTCTCCACCGTGGCCTCGCCGGACAGCACTTCGGCGAGTGCCTCCTGGCGCAGCGCGCGGCGCTTCTCCTCGTACTTGTTCGGTAGGTCGTGGCCGTCGCCTGACCTGTACTCGACGCCAGGCGCCGCCGCGATGGGCGCGGCGACCGCCGGCGCGGATAAGGAGCTGACGCCCAGGCCGGCCAGCGCCAGCAGCGCCAGGCCGGTGGAAGTTCTTCGATGCACTTGCCCTCCCGTGCACTGAACGCCGGAGAGTGCACGCTCTCCGGCCACAGATGACCGGGCCGACAGTACGAACTAACTCATTTGAGTGAAATACGCCATACGTAGGGTTAACGCTATGAGTTCATATGGCCTGGTCCCACCCGATCAGGCCCAGAACACCGCCAGTCCCACGTTCAACACGACCAGGCCACCGAGCGTCGGGCTGAACCACTTCGGCGCCTTGTCCTTGGTCACGTAGAGCACCGCCAGCACGCCGATCACCACGAGCACGAGCAGCTTGATGCCCAGCTTCATGTGGTTGTAGTCCTGGTTGGTCAGCGGCGCGAGCAGCATCAACGCCAGACCGGTGACGAGCTGCACGCCGGCACCGTGCAGCCAGCCCTTGTTCACCGGCGCCTCCTTGCCGGCCTTGAGCTGCAGCATCAGCGTGCCGACCAACATCGCCATACCGAGCAGGTGCAGGAACACGAGCAGGTGCCTGACGAACTCCACGGACTTCTCCCTCGCGGTGGAAAGCGGTGCGAAACAGCCGGAACGGCATTATTCGCCCATCGCCGAACGCGACAGCGCGGGGCCTGGAACCGGACCGGAACCACGGCCCCGTCAACCGACATCACGATCGAGTGACTAGCCTGCAGGTGTGCCTGAACGAGCTCGGCAACTGGCCCGCGTACTGAACCTGAGTCTCAGCATCGCCGCTGCCGTCACGTTCGCCGCCCTGCCGGTGGCGAACGCCCAACCGACCTCGCCGAGCAGCCCGTCGCGAGGTTCGACGGCCACCTCCCCCAAGAACTCGACGTCCGCCAAGACGCCGGGGTCCAGCACGACCTCGAGCAGGCCGTCCGACGGCGCCGCGGCCGCGGGCTGCACGGCGAAGGCCGTGCCGCCGCCCGCCAACGAGGGCAACGGCGACCAGCTGCCGCCGCTGGACCTGCCGGAGGAGCCGGTCGGCGGCCCGCGGATGGGCGACTGCGGTGTCGTCCTGCCGCCGAACGCCACCCTGCCGCCGGACGGGCTGACGGCCGATTCGTGGCTGATCGCCGACCAGGCGAGCGGTGACGTGCTCGCCAGTTATGCACCGCATGCCCGGCAGCGCCCGGCCGGCACGGTCAAGATCCTGCTGGCCATGGTCGCGCTCAAGGAAATCCCGCTGGACAAGGTCATCGTCGGCACCCGGGAGGACACCCGGCAGCTGGGCACCAAGGTCGGCATCATCGCCGACGGCAAGTACCTGGCCGGCGACCTGATCCGCGCGCTGATCGTGATGCCCGCGGCCGACGCGGCCAACGCGCTGGCCCGTGAACTCGGCGGCACCGACGAAGCGGCCCAGAAGATGAACGCGCTGGCCCGTGAGCTCAAGGCGCTCGACACCCGGGTGGTCAACCCGAACGGAAACGACGTGCCCGGGCAGAGCACCTCGGCGTTCGACACCGCGCTGATCTACCGCGAGGCGATGCGGCTGCCCGAGTTCGCCGAGGCGACCGGGTCGAAGCGGGTGCAGATCAAGCCGCAGGGCAACCGGAACACCACGATCACCCGGAACAACGACAACGCGCTGCTGAACACGTACAAGGGCACGACGGGTGGCAAGGCAGGCACCACCAACGCGGCCAAGAACGTCTTCGTCGGCAGCGCCGAACGGGACGGCAGGCACCTGATCGTCACGGTCATGCGCTCCGACCGGCAGCCGTTCGAGCAGGCGGAATCGTTGCTGGACTACGGTTTCAAGCTCGCCGGGGCCCGTGTCCAGCCGATCGGGAAACTCGCGGGCGCGACCGACCAGCCGACGCGACCCAACCGCGACGCGGGCACCCCGACCAGCGACGAGAAGGAAACGACCAGCCTGGCCGGCTCCAACTCGGTGCACCGCTCCGCGTTCGGCACGTTCGGCCTGCCGATCACCATCCTCGCCGGTGTGGTCGTGCTGATCGCCCTGCTGATGACCGCCAAGCGCAAGATGGCTCGTGCCAAGCGGTTACGGGCACAGGGCCGGTGACTTGACGTCGGTGTCACGCCCTAACCTGAGGCTGTGGTCCTGACGTCCCGGCGACTGGTCGCCGTTCTGCTCGCCGCGCTGTGCCTGTTCGCGTCCGCGAGCCTGACGGCGGCGGCGCAGCCGAACGACTCGTGCCCGAACAAGACTGCTCCGCCGCCTCCGGTGGACACCTCGGAGAACCCGCCGCCGGGCCAGCCTTCGCCGAGCCCGGTTCCGGTGCCGGAGAAGCCGTCCGGCGGGCCGCGGATGGGCGAATGCGGCGTCGTGGTGCCGTCCGGGGCCGCCGCACCGCCCGCGGACGTGACCACCGCGTCGTGGATCGTGGCCGACCTGACGACCGGTGACGTGGTCGGAGCGAAGGACCCGCACGGGCGGCAGCGGCCGGCCTCGCTGGTCAAGGTGCTGCTCGCCATGGCGGTGCTGGACGAGTTGGACATGTCGAAGGTCGTCACCGGCACCCAGCAGGACGCCAACCAGCAGGGCACCAAGGTCGGCATGGGCCCGGGCGGGCAGTACACCGTCAACCAGCTGTTCCTGGCGCTGCTGATGCATTCCGCCAACGACGCCGCGCACGCGTTGGCCGTGCAGCTCGGCGGTGTCGAGCAGACGGTGCGGAAGATGAACGCCATCGCCAGGAAACTGGGTGCCCAGGACACCCAGGTCGCCACGCCGTCCGGCCTGGACGGGCCGGGGATGATGACGTCGGCCTACGACATGGCGCTGTTCTACCGCGAGGCGATGAAGAACCCGGAGTTCGGCAAGGCGGTCGCCACCAAGCAGATCGACTGGCCGGGCTACGGCACCAAGGCGGGCTTCAAAGTCAACAACGACAACCGCCTGCTCGGCAGGTACCAGGGATTCCTCGGCGGCAAAACGGGTTTCACCGACGACGCACGCCACACGTACCTCGGCGGCGCCGAGCAGAAGGGCCGCAGGCTCGTGGTCGTGCTGCTGCGCGGCGAGCAGCAGCCGGTCCGCATCACCGACCAGGCATCAAAACTGCTGACGTGGGGCTTTGCCGCGGTGGGCAGGAATGCCGAGCCCGTCGGCACGCTGAACACGCCGCCTCAGCGGACGCCGAGCCCGGCCGAGTCGGAAGGTGCACTGGCGAACGGCGGAGTGTCGGGCACGGGCACCAGCGCCGGTCCGATCGACAACACGTCAGGGGTGCTGCCCACGGCCGCGATGTCGATCTCCGGTGTCACGATCCTCGGTTTCCTGGTCTGGCGGATTCGGCGGCGCTACGCCCGTCCGGCTCTACCCGCCGGGCCTCGACGGGAGACAGATCCTGAGCAGACGGTTCAGCTTGACCGGATCGACCCGTTGTTCCGGGAGGACTAGCCGTCGCCGTCCACGCGGTGATGAACAGCAGGAAGCGCGCCACCAGGTTGGCGAACACGAGCAGACCGATCACCGGCCCGAACAGCGCGCCGGTCGGTGAGCTGGTGACCGCGGTCAGGTAGATCGCGCCGAGCTGCTTGAGGATCTCGAAGCCGATCGCGGCGGCCAGCGCGCCCTTGACCGCGCTGCGGACGTCGACCTTCTCGCGCGGCAGCCGGGTGAGCACCCAGATGAACACCAGCCAGTTCGCGACCACCGACAGCACCAGAGCGGCCAGGAACAGCAGGAAACGGGCCCAGCCCACGTCTTCGAGGCCGACGAGCCGCAGCAACACGTTGCCCAGGCCGGTGCCCGCCGCGGTGAGGCCGAACGAGACGACCAGGGCGAGGCCGAGGCCGAGCAGGGCGACGAAGTCCTTGAGGGTGGTGGACACCAGCGGCAACTGCCTGCGTTCGTGCCCCCACTGCGCGGTCAGCGCGTCCCGCAGGTTGGTCATCCAGCCGATGCCGGAGTACAACGCGGCCAGCAGGCCGAGGATCCCGACCGTGCCCTTGGACGCGAGCGCGGTCGTGACCACTTCGTTGATCGTGCCGCCGAGGTTGCCGGGGACGGCCTTGCTGATGCCGTCCTTGAGCTGCTGGAGCAGCTCCGGCTGGGCGGCGAGGATGAACCCGGCCACCGCGAACGCGATCATCAGCAGCGGGAACAGCGACAGCACGCTGAAGTAGGTGATGGCCGCGGCGAACTGGTTGCCGTAGCGCTCGGAGAAGGCATCTTTCGCCCGGACCAGGTGGTCGAGCCACCGCCACCTGGCTCGGTAGTCGTCCAGTTTGCCCACGTGTCGACGCTAGGTCGGCACGCGGGCATCCGCATGACGAAACGTCACCCGGCGAGAAAACCCACCCTTTCGTAGGTTTCCGCCAGCGTCCGGGCCGCGACCGCACGGGCCCGCTCGGCGCCCTTGGCCAGCAGTCTGTCCAGCTCGGCCGGGTCGTCGAGGTACGCATGGACAGCGGACTGGACCGGCGTGACGAACTCGACGACGACCTCACCGAGGTCCTTCTTCAGGTCGCCGTAGCCCTTGCCGTCGTAGGCCTTCTCCAGGTCCTCGATGGTCCGGCCGGTGAGCGCCGAGTAGATGGTCAGCAGGTTGCTGACGCCGGGCTTGTTCTCGGCGTCGTAGATGATCTCCCGGCCGGTGTCGGTCACGGCCGAACGGATCTTCTTGGCGGCCTTCTTGGGGTCCTCGAGCAGCTCGACCACACCGGCCGGAACCGACTTGCTCATCTTGGCGGTCGGGTCCTGCAGGTCGAAGATCTTCGCGGTGTCCTTGACGATGTACGCCTCGGGGATCGTGAACGTCGTGCCGAACCGCGAGTTGAACCGCTGCGCGAGATCGCGGGTCAGTTCGAGGTGCTGCCGCTGGTCCTCGCCGACGGGAACGAAGTTCGCCTGGTACAGCAGGATGTCGGCGGCCTGCAGGATCGGGTACGTGAACAGGCCGACGCTGACCCGGTCGAGGGCCTGGCGCGCGGACTTGTCCTTGAACTGCGTCATCCGGCCGGCCTCACCGAACCCGGCCATGCACTCCATCACCCAGGACAGCTGAGGATGCTCCGGAACCTGGCTCTGCACGAACAGGGTCGCCCGATCCGGGTCGATGCCGAGCGCGAGCAACTGCGCGGCGGAAACCCGCGTGCGCTGCCTGAGCAGCTCGGGATCGTGCTCGACCGTGATCGCATGCAGGTCGACCACGCAGTAGAACGTGTCGTGGGTCTCCTGCATGGCCACCCACTGGCGGATCGCACCGAGGTAGTTGCCGAGGTGGAAGGAATCTGCGGTCGGCTGGATGCCGGACAACACCCGGGGGCGGTTCTGCTCGGTGGACACACCCAAATCCTATTCACCCCCAGCTCCCCCCTCGTGAGTGGTTATCGGTGTTCTAACCCGGATAAACACTCACGAGGCGCACGCTGGGGAAACGTCAGGGAGTCGCGGGCTGAGGCGCTGGGGCCGGTGCGGGGGCGGGGGCCGGGGTGGACGCTGAGGCTGGGGCGGGCTCCGGGTCGGCCATGGCGACGGGCTGCACGGCGGTGGGTGCTTCGGCCGCCGCGGCCTTGTCCTTCGCCAGCTTGCGGAAGAAGCGCCAGATGCCGAGCACCATGCCGGTCAGGCCGACCGCGGCGACGCCGATGCCCAGCGGGCCGCCGAAGTTGAACGGGACGCCGGCCCCGGCGCCGTCCTGGGCGAATGCCGCCCCGGCGGACGCGACCATGAACAGAGCCACGAAAGACACAGTCACCAGGGAACGGGTCCTTGCCACCCGGTCACGCACTGGTTCGCCTCCTGCGACACAAATCCCCCGGACGAGGGACACGGTTGTCCAACGAGCCAAGAAAAAGCTACCGAGTGTGTCAAGCACGACCGCACTCACCGGTTTGGGAGGCTATCGCCCGTTCGGGCACGGACCCGGCCCGGGGTGTCGATCAAGACCCGCCGCGCCCGGGAGCGCGGCGGGTACCTGGGCTAACGTGCCGCTGTCGGCACCGCGCCGTACGTCGTCGTGCGCTGACGTGCGGGACGACCGGCCAGAGCGGCCAATTCCTCAAGCTGCCGGACTGTCCGGGCCGAACCGTGCTCCGAACCCGCCATCCGGCTGATGGTCTCCTCCATCAGCGTGCCGCCGACGTCGTTGGCGCCGCCGCGAAGGATCTCCGCCGTGCCTTCCTCGCCCAGCTTGACCCACGAACACTGGATGTTCGGAATCCGGCCGTGCAGTCCGAGCCTGGCCATCGCGTGCACCGCGCGGTTGTCCCGGCGAGACGGGCCGGAGCGCGCGACGCCCGCCAGGTAGATGGGCGCGTTGCGGTGCACGAACGGCAACGCCACGAACTCGGTGAAACCGCCCGTCTCGTCCTGCACGCGAGCGAGCGTGCGCAGGTGTGCCAGCCAGTGCCCAGGGTGGTCGACGTGGCCGTACATCATCGTCGACGAGGACCGGATGCCCAGCGAGTGCGCGGTCGTGACGACCTCGATCCAGGTCGACGCGGGGAGCTTGCCCTTCGTGAGCACCCACCGCACGTCGTCGTCGAGGATCTCCGCGGCCGTGCCGGGAATCGTGTCCAGACCGGCGTCACGCAGGTCCGTCAGCCACTCCCGCACGCTCACGCCCGCCTTGGACGCGGCGCTGACGATCTCCATCGGGCTGAAGGCGTGCACATGCATGCCGGGCACCCGTGCCTTGATCGCCCGCACGAGATCCGCGTAGTACGTCACGGGCAGCTTGGGGTCGATGCCGCCCTGCATGCACACCTCGGTGGCGCCGTCGTTCCACGCCTCCTCGGCACGGTCCGCGGCCTCCTCGACCGACAGGCGGAACGCGTCCGCGTCCCGCTCACGCTGGGCGAACGCGCAGAACCTGCAGCCGACGTAACACACGTTCGAGAAGTTGATGTTGCGGTTCACGACGTACGTGATGTCGTCGCCCACGGCTTCACGGCGTGCGTCGTCCGCGAGCCGCACTAACGTCTCCAACGCCTCACCGTCGGCCGTCATCAACGCCAACGCGACGTCAGCGTTCTCCTCGGCGAGCAGCGCGCCCGGGTTGGACTCGGCCAGCGCCAACCCGGTTTTCACGTCCGCAGCGAGCCGTTCGGGCGCCTTGGGCAACTGCTTGCGCAGCTCCTCCCAGTCGCCGTAGACGGAGTCGAAGTCGCCGCGCCGGTCGCCCGTGCGGCCCGTGGTGTCGATCGTGCTGTGCAGATCGGCCCGGCCCACGGTCTCCAGGCCACCGTCCGGCTCCTGCCACGGCAGGCCCGCCGGTTTCACGTTCGACGCGAGGCCTTCCGGCGTCGACACGGCCGCGATGTGGTCCGCGATCCGGATATCCGTCCACTGTCCGGGCGCCCCCCTGAGGAACCGCGGGTACACCGGCAGACGCTCGCGCAGGGTGAACCCGGCCTGCGAGGTCTGCTCCGTCAACGAGTCCAGTGCGGGCCAAGGCCGCTCCGGGTTCACGTGGTCCGGGGTGACCGGGGAGACGCCGCCCCAGTCGTCGATGCCCGCGCGCAGCAGCAGCTGGAACTCGTCGCCGACCAGGTTCGGCGGGGCTTGGACGCTCACGCCCGGCGGCATCAGCAACCGGCCGACGGCGACGGTCGCGGCCAGCTCGTGCAGGTCGGCGTCCGGCATGCCGCGCATCGCCGTGTCCGGCTTGGCGCGGAAGTTCTGAACGATGATCTCCTGGATGTGCCCGTACTGCCGGGCGATGCCGCGGATGGCGAGCAGCGACTCGGCGCGCTCGGTGAGCGTCTCGCCGATGCCGACCAGGATGCCGGTGGTGAACGGCACGGCGACCCGACCCGCGTCTGTGAGCACGCGCAGCCGGACCGCCGGCTCTTTGTCCGGGCTGCCATAGTGCGGGCCACCCGGTTCACTCCACAGCCTGTGGGCCGTGGTTTCCAACATCATGCCCATACTCGCCGCGACCGGTCGCAACCGGGACAGCTCTTCCCAGGACAGCACGCCGGGGTTGAGGTGCGGCAGCAGACCGGTCTCCTCGAGCACCGCGATCGCGGAGGCCCGCACATAGTCCAAAGTGGAGTCGAAACCACGCTCTTCCAGCCATTTCCTGGCCGCGGGCCAACGCTCCTCCGGCCGGTCGCCGAGCGTGAAGAGGGCTTCCTTGCAGCCGGCCGCGGCTCCCGCGCGGGCGATTTCGAGAACTTCGTCACGCTCCAGATAGGCTGCCGGGAGCCGGTGCGGGACGGTCGCGAACGTGCAGTAGTGACAACGATCACGACAAAGTCGGGTCAGTGGGATGAAGACGCTGCCGCTGTAGGTGACGATGCCCTCGCGACCTTCGGCTCGCAGGTGCGCGTCCCGGACCCGGGACGCGGCGGCCATCAGCTCGTCGAGCTGTTCGCCCCTGGCGTGCAGCAACACCGTGGCCTCGGTGAGGTCCAACGTGGAGCCGTCGCTCGCCCTGCGCAACGCCCGCCGCATCGCCGCGTCACTGGGACGCGGCTCCGGCGGGGTCATCATCAATTCGATAGCCACCGAACTAGCCTAGGCGAACCAGTACAATGGCGACATGCGTAAGAGTGTGGCGCTCATGATGTGGCCCCTTCCGGGGTCCGTCAGCGTGCACTGATTCGCGCCAGGTACCCGGTCGTCACCGGGTACGCGCCACGTCCCCGCCGGCGGCCGGTCCAGTCGTCAGGAGGGACAGCAGTGAGCTTCTACGTAGCCACATCCATCGCGTACGTCAACGCCGAGCCCCACATCGGGTACGCACTGGAGTTGGTCCAGGCGGATGTGCTCGCGAGGCATCGCCGACTACGCGGCGAGCAGGTCAGGTTCCAGACCGGCACGGACGACAACGCCTTCAAGAACGTCACAGCCGCGAAGGCGGCCGGTGTCGAGGTGAGCGAGTTCGTCCGGGGCAACGCGGCACGGTTCGCGGCCTTACGAGAGCCGCTGGACCTGTCGTACGACGACTTCGTCAGCACCAGCTCCGACCCCCGGCACCTCGCGGGCGTCGAGAAGCTGTGGCGTGCCTCGGCCGAGCGCGGCGACTTCTACCGCAAGTCCTACACCGGGTATTACTGCGCGGGCTGCGAGGCGTTCGTGACCGAGCCGTACTGCCCCGAGCACGGCACCAAGGCCGAGGTCGTCACGGAGGAGAACTGGTTCTTCCGGTTGTCGAAGTACGCCGACCAGGTCCTGCACGCGCTGGAGAACGACATCCGGATCGAGCCGGAGGCGCGGCGCAACGAGGTGCTGTCGTTCGTGCGGTCAGGGCTGTCGGACATCAGCGTGTCCCGGCCCGCCGCCCGGTCGAACGGCTGGGGCATCCCGGTGCCGGACGACCCGTCTCAGGTGATCTACGTGTGGTGGGACGCGCTGGCCAACTACGTCACGACACTGGCGGACTCGTTCGGCCAGTGGTGGCGCGACGGCGAGCAGGTGCACGTGATCGGCAAGGGAATCATCCGGTTCCACGCGGTCTACTGGCCCGCTTTGCTGCTGTCGGCCGGATTGCCGTTGCCGAAGACCATCTTCGTGCACGAGTACCTGACGTCGCACGGCGCCAAGATCTCGAAGAGCTCAGGCCTCCGGGTGTCCCCTTTGGACATCGTCGGCAAGTACGGCGTCGACGCGCTGCGCTGGTGGTTGTTGCGGGAACCGGCCAAACTGGGCGACACCGACTTCACCGAGGAGCGGCTGGTCGACCGTGCGGACAGCGAACTGGCCAACGGCGTGGGCAACCTGTTCAACCGCGTCCGCGGCCTGGCGGGCGGCTCGATCCCGGACGGACCGGGCATCGAGCTTGCGTCCACAGTGGACGAGGCACTGCGTGACTTCGACTTCCGGGCGGCGACCGGCGCGATCGTCGCGGCCGTCGACGAGACGAACCGTCTCATCGAGACCACTCGGCCGTGGGAGCTGTCCGGTGGTGAACGGGAAGAGGTGTTGACCAGGCTGGGCGGGGCATGCCGGACGATCGCCCACGAGCTGTCGCCCTTCCTGCCATCCGGGGCCGCGCGCGTGCTCGGCGAAGCGCGTGCGTTTCCGCGATTGGCGGACAGGACGCGAACCGCTCAGGCATCATCGGCCCCATGAGTTCGACCGCCGACGTAGTCTCCGTGCGACGCCGTGACCTGCGCCAACCCACGCCGGTTGGCGCATGGTCGCCCGGCAGGCACGGCGCCCGCTCGGATCCCCGCTACCCGTCGCCGACCGGCGTGCGGCAGGTGCTGTCGTTCGTAATCGATCTTGTCGTGCACGTGGGTGTGCCGTTCGCCGTGGCCTACGCGCTGGACACGCGCGAGCCGGGGATCACCACCACCCAGTTCCTGATCATCTGCGCGGCCGGGTTCGTCACGATGTCGATCCTCGACCGGATCTTCCTGCAGTGGGCCACTCAGGCGACGATCGGCAAAGCTGTCACGGCACTTCGGGTGATCCGCGACGACACCGGCGGCAAGCCCACGCTCGGGATGCTCGTGTGGGCGTGGCTCATCGGCGTGTTCGGGATCTTCGCCTCGCTGGGCTAGCCTAGGCCCAGGGCGATTCCTGGACCAGGTTCCTGAGGTCCTTCGCGTGCCGGATCGCGGCCAGCTCGGCGAGCATCCGCGCACGGGCTTCGGGATCGTGGGCGGCGTTGGACTTGCGCAGGTTGCGGTCGAGCCGGGACTGCCGGAACGGCGTCCACTTCGGCGCCATCGCCAGCCGGGCGACACGGCGTGCGGCGCGGTCGCGGGTACGCGTCAAAGCGTCCCGCTCGTCGTCGGCGAGACCGAAGCGGGACAGGAACCGTTCACGCAGTTCGCGGCCGATCCGGGCCAACGTGCCGCTCCGCTGGTAGCCGCGGGCCCGTAGCTCCACGCCGAGCGCGAAGTGCAGCGCGACAACCGAAAGGACAGGGCCGAAGATCACGCGGGCGGCGCCGAGGAACGGGCCGGACAGAACCAGGGCCGCATAGGCGGATGCGCCACACAGCGCCCAAGCCAGCCAACGCGCGGGGCCGGGAGTTCCGCCACGGCGGCGGACACCCTCGAACATCGAGATACCGCAGGCGATCAGGACGATCTCCATGCCCGCGAACATGGCGATCCGCTCGGGAATGTTGGTGACACCGAGTTTGTCGCCGAAGAACCGCCAGCTGGTGTCGATCGACACGACCAGGCCGACCAGCGCACCGAGGACAAAAACCCAAGTGCTGAACCGCTTCTGCGGTGGTGATGCTTCGTTCTCCTCGACAGTGGCAACGCTGTCGGCTCTGACAGATCGGTCGGCTCGGTCGGCTCGGTCGGTGGCGATGGCGTCCAGCTCGGCCATCAGTTCCGGAGTCATCTTCACCAGCTCGCCGGTGGACCCGATGCCGTTCTGCCGCCGCCATTCCCTGACCACACCGGATAAGTGCGACCGATCGGGCCGAACCCGGTAGCCGGCCAGCCATTCGCGGACCGCGGAAGTGGTCGGCTCAGGAACCTGTTCGCACGCGTAGCGGATCTTGTCGGCCTGGGAGCGTAAGGACTCCAGTGCCGCCTTGTGCTTCTGCGTGGACCGACTGTCCGCCTTGGCAGTCAAGAGCGGGCCTCCACTTCATGGTCGCCGTTGCCGTGTCCTGCCCAGAGCCCCGGGCAGCGTACTACAAACGATCAGTCCGTGAAGGTGACCGTCACCGGCGCGTGGTCCGACCAGCGCTCGTCGTAAGTCGCGGCCCGCTCGACCACCGCGCTCGTGGCGCGGGCGGCCAAGCCCGGAGTGGTGATCTGCAGGTCGATGCGCCAGCCTGAGTCGTTGTCGAACGCCTTGCCGCGGTAGCTCCACCACGTGTACGGGCCGGGGCCTTCGGGATGCAGCGCACGGACCACATCGACATAGCCGACCTCGTCGAAGATCCGGCTGAGCCAGGCGCGTTCCTCGGGCAGGAAGCCGGACGACTTCTGGTTGCCCTTCCAGTTCTTCAGGTCCGCCTGCTGGTGCGCGATGTTCCAGTCGCCCGCGACCAGCACCTCGTCGCCCGCGGCGGAGGCCTTGTCGCGCAGTTCGGCCAGGTACGGCAGGAACGCGTCCATGAAGCGTTCCTTCTCCAACTGCCGCTCGGTTCCGACGTCGCCGCTGGGCACGTACACGCTGCCGACGACGATGCCGGGCAGCGTGACCTCGACGTAACGGCCGCTGTCCTCGAACTCCGCGGCGCCGAAGCCGATCCGGACCGACTCGGGCTCAAGACGGCTGTACACGGCCACACCCGCACGGCCTTTCACAGCCGCGGGCGCATGTGTGGCGAACCAGCCGTGCGGGGCACGGACCTCGGGCGGCAACTGGTCCATGGTGGCGCGGACTTCCTGCAGGCACACCACGTCCGCCTCAGTGGCGGCCAGCCACTCGGAGAAACCCTTGCGGGCGGCGGCCCGCAGCCCGTTGACGTTTGTCGAGGAAACGATCACTGTGTCTGACTGCCTCGCTCCGCTCGGCGGACTCGGTCACCGGAGCCGACACCTTCGGTGTGGCCCGCGCGAGTCAGCAGTCGCGGCCCTGCAGTGGCTTGATGAAGTCGGTGGACACCCAGCGGCCTTCGGACAGCTTGCGGAAGCCGTTCTGTACGACTTTCTCCGCGTCGGCCTCGGCGTTGAGCTTGAACTTGCCGACGATCTGGGACTTCACGTCCGGGGCGGCCCGCACGTTGAGCACGTCGGCCGTCACCGCGACCCGGCACGCCGTCGACGCGGGCGCGTTGGCGTTGTTGGTACCGCTGTTCTGCTGCTGTTTCTCGTTGCCAAGGACGTACAGGATGACGATCCCGACCAGCACCGCGACCACGATCAGTGTCCGCTTCGGTGCCAACACGATCACCTCTCTCGCCCTGGCCCACAGTTTCGTCACCATGAGACACGTATAACGCAGCTCACAGCCAGGCAGAACCGCTGCGCCGGAAGACCACCCGAGTCAGCGACCGACCACTGTCCGTGATTATGCCCCGAGGACACCCCCATGGGCAGAGCCATGGGGGTGTCTTTCTGGTCTGACCTTAGGCCATCTTCTTCTGCAGGTTCTCGTCCAGGGTGGCGAGGAACTCCTCGGTGGTCTGCCACTGCTGGTCCGGGCCGACGAGCAGGGCCAGGTCCTTGGTCATCTTGCCGCTCTCGACGGTCTCGATGATGACCTGCTCCAGGGTGTTGGCGAACCCGATCACCTCGGGCGTGTTGTCCTGCTTGCCACGGGCCTCCAGGCCACGGGTCCAGGCGAAGATCGACGCGATCGGGTTGGTCGACGTCGGCTTGCCCGCCTGGTGCTGGCGGTAGTGCCGGGTGACCGTGCCGTGCGCGGCCTCGGCCTCGACCTTGCCGTCCGGAGTCATCAGCACCGAGGTCATCAGGCCCAGCGAGCCGAAGCCCTGCGCCACGGTGTCGGACTGCACGTCACCGTCGTAGTTCTTGCAGGCCCAGACGTAGCCGCCCTCCCACTTCAGCGCGGCCGCGACCATGTCGTCGATCAGCCGGTGCTCGTAGGTCAGGCCCTTGGCGTCGAAGTCCGCCTTGAACTCGTTCTCGTAGATCTCCTGGAACACGTCCTTGAACATGCCGTCGTAGGCCTTGAGGATCGTGTTCTTGGTCGACATGTAGACCGGGTACTGGCGCTCGAGGCCGTAGCGCAGCGAGGCGCGCGCGAAGTCCTCGATCGACTTGCGGTAGTTGTACATGCCGACCGCGACGCCGCCGCCCTCCGGGAAGTTCGCGACGTCGAACTGCATCGGCTCGGAGCCGTCCTCCGGCGTGTACGTGATCGTCAGCGTGCCCGGGCCGGGGACCTTGAAGTCGGTGGCCTTGTACTGGTCGCCGTGGGCGTGACGGCCGATGATGATCGGCTTGGTCCAGCCGGGCACCAGCCGCGGGATGTTGGAGATGACGATCGGCTCACGGAAGATCACGCCGCCGAGGATGTTGCGGATGGTCCCGTTCGGGCTGCGCCACATCTTCTTGAGGCCGAACTCCTCGACCCGCGCCTCGTCCGGGGTGATGGTGGCGCACTTGACGCCCACGCCGTGCCGGGCGATCGCGTTGGCCGCGTCCACGGTGACCTGGTCGTCGGTCGCGTCCCGGTGTTCGATGCCCAGGTCGTAGTAGTCCAGGTTGATGTCCAGGTACGGGTGGATCAGCTTGTCCTTGATGAACTGCCAGATGATGCGGGTCATCTCGTCGCCGTCGAGTTCGACGACCGTCCCCTGGACCTTGATCTTGGCCATCTGCCTGGGTTCCTCTCCCGGGATGATCTCGTCTTCGAGTCTTGGTCAGCCGCGTTAACAGTACAAGCATACTGGTAGCTTGTCCTGGCCGTGTCGCGGCGGTCACTAGGCCCGATCGTATGACCGTCCGGGAGAGGACCTCGGATTACGGGTCGGTTCAGGCCCGGCGGCGCATCCGCGCGAGCACCAGTGCCGCGATCCCGCCGATCAGCAGCAGGCCGCCGATCAGGACGTACGGGCCGCCGCTGAAACCGGTCCGCGCCAGGCCGGACGTGCCGGACGTGTCATCGGACGCGCCGACGACGACGGGAGCGCTCGACGAGGTCCCGGCCGGAGTGGAGCTGCTCGAACCGGCGCCCGTGCTCGTGCCGGCGCTCGTCGCCGTGGTCTTGGTGGTCGTGTTCGTCGTGGTCTTGGTCGTGGTCGTCCTCGGCTTGCCGCAGACGAACCAGTGGCTGATCTCCGCCGGCTTGCCGCTGGAGACCAGCGGTGCGTGCAGGTCGTTCCACGGCAGCTCACCGAGGTTCGGGTACTTGTTGTACGCCGGGCCGCCCTTCACCACCACGCCCGTGACCTGGTAGCCACTCGGGATCGCGGTGATGTCGATGTCCGTGTTCCCGGTGATGTTCGAGGTCACCTCGATGGTCTCGCCGGGAATCCCCGCCGCGCGGCAGGTCGTGACGTTGCCCGCGACGGCAGTCGCCCGCGAGTCGCCGGACTGGGGCGGGCCGTCGGGGGTCGCTGTCGCGATTGCGGCGCTACCGAGCGACACGCCGAGGGAAAGGGCGAGTGCGGTCAGCACACGACGAACGTCGCGTCTCATGTGTATGTCTCCTTGGGGACCATAGGGGGGCGAAGCGATCATGGTCACCCAATCGGTGCAAGCAACTACTCCGCACCGACTAGTGACCGGCCCGTTAGCGATCCGTGATCATCGCCGCGCCACCGTCCACACGGGATCCGCAGGTCGCGCCGGAAAAACCGCTATCCTGCGGAAAGGTGATCATGAGGGGGCTTCCAACAGATGGCAACCGGGCCTACGCATGCGATGAGTGGCTTGTTGGCATGGTCGGCGACCAGCGCGTTGGCGACCGACCACGCGATCGGGCAACTGAGCCCGCGCGCGTGGGTGGTGGGGGCGGTACTGGCGACCGGTGCGGCGCTGTTACCCGACCTGGACCACCCGTCGTCCACGGTCTCCAGGACGTTCGGGGCGATCAGCCAGGGCTTCTCCAGCGGTGTCAACGCGTTGAGCCACGGCGTCTACCGGCTGACCCGGACCAAACGCGACTCCAACCGCGACGGCGGGCACCGGGGGCTGACGCACACGCTCGTGTTCGCGGTGATCGCCGCGATCATCACGACGGCGGTCGTGCAGACCAGCCAGAAATGGGCGCTGCCGGTGCTGATGTTCGTGTTCGCCGGCTTGGCCGTGCGCGGCATCCTGCACAAGTGGCATCCCCGCAAGGACGCTCTGATCATCACGCTGACGTCGGCGGGCGTGACGGCGTTATGTCTGTTGTGGACTGAGCAGACGTCGGCCAACGCCGCCGCATGCGGTGTGGCCGTGGGCATCGGCTGCATCGCGCACTTCATCGGCGACGCGATCACCGAGCAGGGCTGCCCGATGCTGTGGCCGATCCCGCTGGGCGGCAAGACCTGGTACCCGGTGGCGCCGCCGAAGATCCTGCGGATGCAGACCGGCGGCAAGGTGGAGATGGCGGTCATCGGCCCGTTGATCACGGTGGCGTCGATCTGGTTGTCACTGGCGGCGTTGCAACAAACCGGGGCGATCCCTTCGTTGTGGGGTTTCACGTTCCTGCCTCGGTAGAATCCGCAGGTGAACGTGTTCGACGAGATCGCGGCCGGATACGACGACAACCTGTACCACCAGGTGGTCGCCGAGAAACTGGTGACCGGCGTGGCCGACGCACCGCAGCCCGGCCTCGTCCTCGACGTCGCGACGGGAACGGGCGCGGCGGCGTTCGCGGCCCTGCAACACCTCGGCGCCCGCGAGGTCGTGGCGATCGACCTCTCCGCTCGCATGATCGAGCGGGCGAAGGCGAAAGCCGTGGTCCAGGACCCGTCCGGCAAGATCACCTGGCACGTCGGGCCCGCGGTGCCCGCCCCCGTGCCGGCGTTGGGCACGGACTTGGTGGTGTGTTCGTCTTCGCTGCATTTCCTGGGCGTGGAAGCGTTGAAGGACTGGCTGCGGGTGTTGCGGCCGTCCGGCAGGCTGGCGTTCAGCATCCCGCTCGCCGGCACGTTCGCCCCGTCCCCCGGTTTCGCCTCGTTGGTCGCCGCCGACATCCCCCTGCCCGCGTCAGCCGAGGAAGCAGCGGCGATCGCACTGAACGCCGGCTACACGGACGCGGTCGCGCACAAGCTTGAGGTGTCGTCGAAGGCCGTGTTCCTGGTCTACGCCTCCAGCTGACCCACCAGCCGCCTGGTCCTGCTCAGCTGAGACACGGCGTCGGCTGCGTGCCAAGATGTGGCCATGACGCGCAAGCTGCACCTCGCTGGGGACCCGGAAGCCGACGCGCTGCTGGCCAAGGAGCCGCTCGCGTTGTTGATCGGCATGCTGCTCGACCAGCAGATCGCCATGGAGGTGGCGTTCAAGGGCCCGCAGAAACTCGTGGACCGGCTCGGCAAGCTGGACGTGCACGAGATCGCGGAGTACGACCCCGAGGAGTTCGCGACGCTCGCCACCACGCCACCGGCGATCCACCGCTACGGCGGGTCGATGGCCAAGCGCGTGCAGGCGTTGTGCCAGTACATCGTCGAGACGTACGACGGCAAGGCGGACCGGATCTGGAAGAAGGGCAAGCCCGACGGCCCGGAGATCCTCAAGCGGCTCAAGGCGTTGCCGGGGTACGGCGAGCAGAAGGCCAAGATCTTCCTCGCTCTGCTCGGCAAGCAGTTCAACCTCAAGGCGGAGGGCTGGCGGGAGGCCGCGGGCGCGTACGGCGAGGAAGGTTCGCGCCGCTCGATCGCCGACGTCACCGACGAGACCTCACTGCAGGAGGTCCGAGCGTTCAAGAAAGCCGCCAAAGCCGCCGCGAAGTGACCGCCAAGTCAGTTAAGGGGCGCCGGCTCGTGAGCCGGCGCCCCTTATGGCGGCCTACGACGCTGACGCCGCCCGTTGCGAAGCAGTTCGAGCAAGCGGATCGCATGTCTGCGACCAGCTTCGTCCGCCCGCAACGACCAGACGACCACGATCAACTGGATCAGGTACCGCAGTACGACCACCGCCGTCGCCGTTGCTCCCACAATCCCGCTGAGCTGCACGATCTCGGTTCCCATCTCGTGACTCCCTTCTCCGAGACGTTTGGCGAGGCCGAGCGGGCGGATCCCTCACCAGCCCGCTCGGCCTCGTCCCCCATCGGGAAGTCACAAGTGGCACTTGTCGTGCAGCGCTCTGGAATTGTGTTCGCGCCTGCCAGCATACCGTTTTCCGGCCCGGCGCCGGGCGGCCGGAGCCGCCAGAACGTGCCACCCCTTGTGTCCGGTTTTACCCTGGACTACCGGAGGTGAGAACCATGCAGGCAACGGTGGGTGACCGGCTTCTCGTCCACGGCAAGAACGTGGGCCTTGCCGACAGGCATGGCGAGATCATCGAAGTTCGCGGCGACAACGGCGCGCCGCCCTATCTCGTGCGGTTCGCCGACGGTCACGAAGGACTGGTCTTCCCAGGTCCGGACTGCGTTGTGGAGCACATGAGCGAGGGCTGAGCGGTCACGGAACACCGCGAGGGCCGCCAACGCGATCACGGCGGCCACCGGTCCGAGCGCGAGCGTGCCCGAAAACGCCGGCACGAGTCCACCGGTCACGCCGGAAAGGAATCACCTGGGCACTCGTCCCCGACGCGAACGTCCCCTGTGGCGAGCAGGCATCAGCCGACGGCCTCCGCCAGCTCGTCGGCCATCCGCTGGGTCGCCGCCGCGATGCCTGACCAGCGGCGGGACAGGTCCAGGTCGAATTCGAGCGGACGGCCGCGCACGTCCATCACCACGCCGCCCGCGGCGGGCAACGTGACCATGGCCGCGGCGAGGTCCATGATCCGGTGGGTGTCCGAGCCCGGGTCGACGAACGCGTCCATCGACCCCTCGGCCACCAACGCGGTCTCCAGGCACGTCGTGGACAGCACCCGGACCCGGTCGACCCGGGACGCGACTCTGAGCCAGGCTTCCCGGCTGTTGTCCTTGGGCCGCAACATGGCGATCGAGGAACCGTCCATTGTGGTACGGCCGGAGGTCCGGTACGGCGTCGGCTCGCCCGCCACGGCCCACCACGCCCGGCCGGTGTCCAGCCAGACCGTCAACGCCTCGGTGGCGACGCCGTCGCGGAAGACCGCGCCCGCGAAACACGACAGCGGCACACCCATCGCGGCGTTGGCGGAGCCGTCCATCGGGTCGATCACCAGGGTCACCGCCGAGCCGTGGTCGATGAACCCGGCCTCCTCACTCAACAGGTTGACTTGTGCCTGGTCGATGACGTCGACGATCGCGGCCTCCACCAACGCGTCGACCAGCATGGTCGGCGTACCGTCCGCGCCGGTCGCGACCTCTTCGGCGAGCTGCTGGCGCGGGTAACGCTGCCGCGCCGCGCCGTACGCCGCCGCGGCGGCCCGAGCGGCGTCGGCAAGCGGGGCGTACACACCTTCCGGCAGGCTGGGAACAGGGACCGGCCACGTGATCATCGACATGAGAAGAACGGTACAAGCGGGAACGCCAATGGTCGCCTGAACGTTGCGTAACCATAAGGAGGCGTTGTGCAACACACGGGGGACGGTCAGCACCTGCTGGTGGTCGACGACGAGCCCGGAATCACCGAACTTTTGTCCACCACCCTCAACCTGGCGGGCTACCGCGTGTCGGCCGTCGGCTCCGGGCACGCGGCGTTGACGGCCGTCGAGTCCGAGCGCCCGGACATGGTGATCCTGGACGTGATGCTGCCGGACATGGACGGGTTCACTGTCTGCCGCAAGCTGGCCGAGCGCGGCAACGCCCCGCCTGTGCTGTTCCTGACCGCGCGCGGCTCGATCGAGGACACCGTGACCGGGCTACGGATCGGTGGCGACGACTACGTCACCAAGCCCTTTCACGTACTCGAACTACTGGCCCGGGTGCACGCGCTGCTGCGCAGGTCCGGTCGCGTCCCCGAGGAGCACGTGCTGCGCAGCGCCGACCTGGTCCTCGACGAGGCGAAGTTCCAGGCCGTGCGCGCGGGCGAGGCGCTGGATCTGACGCCGACGGAGTACAAGCTGCTGCGCTACCTGATGGTCAACGCCGGCCAGGTGATGACCAAGGAGCAGATCCTGCAGCACGTGTGGCAGCACGACTTCGGTGAGGGTGTGGTGGAGAAGCTGGTGTCGCGGCTGCGGCACAAGGTCGACGCCGGCCGTCGCCCGTTGATCCACACGGTCCGCGGCTTCGGCTACCGGATAGCCGAGAACTGATGCGGCGCAGGGGGATCCGCGCGGTCAAGGGCAGGCTGCTGCTCGGCCTGATCTCGTTGACACTGCTGGCGATGGCCATCATCGACATCGCCGCGCTGTTCGTGGTCGACCTCTACGCGCTCAACCGGGTGGAACGCACGTTGACCGAAGTGCAGCGGTCACTGCCGATCCTCGGCAACCGGACGATCAATGTGGACGGTCTGACGCTGGAACAGCAAGTGCCCGAAGGATTCGTCGTGACGATCATCGCCCACGACGGGCGCGTGATCACCACGACGAAGCCGTATCTGCTGTCCGGCGAGGACATCACCGCGCCGCCGATTCCCGACCCGGTGCCCACGGGCTGGGCCGCGCAGCCGATCACTTTGTCCTCTTCGGACACTCGATGGCGGGTGCAGAACTTCGACCTCGGCCCGAACGCCGCGATCCTGCTGCCGGGCACCACCCAACCGGTGTCGTTCCAACACGTGATCGTCGGCGGCAGCCTCGGGCCAGGTGAGGAAGCGGTCACCCAGCTGCTGGTGTTCGAGCTGATCGCGACCGGTGCGGCGGTGGTCGCGGTGACCGTGTTCGGCGTGCACGTGCTCAACCGGTCGCTGCGGGAACAGCGGGACATGGAAACGCGGCTGCTCGGCTTCGTCGCGGCGGCGTCCCACGAACTGCGCACGCCGCTGACCACGATCCGCGGCTGGGCGGAGCTGCAACGCGTGTCGGGCCAACCTGAACTGGCAGCCAAGGCGCTCAGCCGGATCGAGCAGGAGGCCGACCGGATGAACTCGGTGGTGGACCAACTGCTCCAACTGAGCCGTCTCGACCTGAACGCGGCACTGCGCCGGGAACACGTGGACCTGCGCGGGATCGCCGCCGAGATCGTGGCGGACACCTCCGTCATCGCACCGAACCGGCCGATCAGCCTGGACGCGCCCGCTGAGGTGATCGTCGAGGGCGACGAGACCATGCTGCGGCGCGTCCTGCTCAACCTGGTGGGCAACGCGTTGCAACACACCCCTGAACACACGCCGATCACGGTCAGCGTGCACGGCGACCGGCTGTCCGTCGCCGACCAGGGGCCAGGCATGTCGCCCGAGATCGCGGCTCGGGTCTTCGAGCGGTTCTACCGTGCGGAGAAACGGACTTCGGACAACGGCGCCGGGTTGGGCCTGTCCATCGTGCAACGGATCGTGCAGGAGCACGGCGGTGAAGTCAGCGTGACCACCCGGCCGGGTGAAGGCAGCACCTTCACGGTCACGCTGCCCACCGTCAGCTCTTCGTCAGGAAAGTGACAGGGACAGGTCAGGTTCACGCGGAAACGTCGACAGGGACAAGCCCACAAGGAGAAACCATGACGGAGACTCTGCCCGAGGTCCCCCGGTTGCCCGTCGACCGGGACACCCCCCTTGATCCACCGGCGGAACTGCGAACGCGGGGTCCGTTGAGCAGGCTGACCTTCGCCGACGGCACGGTCGGCTGGTTGGTCACCAGTCACGAGCTGGCCAGAGCGGTGCTCGCGGACAACCGGTTCAGCGTCCGCAACGAGCTCCGGAAGTCGCCCGTCCGCGCGGATCTGCGGACCGACCCGGCGAAGCCGGGGATGTTCCTCGCCCAGGACCCGCCGGACCACACCCGTTACCGGCGGCTGCTGACCGGCCAGTTCACCGTGCGCCGGATGAACCAGCTGATCCCGCGGATCCAGGAGATCACCGACGAGCACATCGAGGGCATGCGCAGGCACGGCCCGCCGGTCGACCTCGTGCAGGCGTTCGCGTTGCCGATCCCGTCGCTGGTGATCTGCGAGATCCTCGGGGTGCCGTACGACGAGCGGGAGGGCTTCCAGCGCGACACCCACATCGTGCTCGACCTGACCAGGACGCAGGAGGAGATCAGGGCCGCGCTCGAGCGCATCGAGGACTACCTGCTCAACCTGGTCAGGACCAAGCGGCGGCAGCCCAGTGACGACATGCTCAGCGGTCTGATCGCCGAGGAGGGGCTGACCGACGAGGAAATCGCCAACATGGGTTTCCTGCTGCTCGTCGCCGGCCACGAGACGACCGCGAACATGTTGGGGCTCGGCACTTTCACGCTGCTGACCAACCCCGACCAGCTCGCGTTGCTGCGCGACGACCCGAGCCTGGTGGACAACGCGGTCGAGGAGCTCCTGCGCTATCTCACGATCATCCACTTCGGAACGACCAGGGCCACGCTCGAGGACGTCGAACTGGGCGGCCAGGTCATCAAGGCAGGCGAGCCGGTGTCGATCCACCTACCGGCGGCCAACCGTGACCCGATGCGGTTCGTCAACCCGGACCGGTTGTCGCTCAACGGGAATCCGGCCGGACACGTGGCGTTCGGGCACGGTATCCACCAGTGCCTGGGCCAGCAGCTCGCCCGCATCGAGATGCGGATCGGCTTCGGCACCCTGCTGCGGGAGTTCCCGACGCTGCGCCTGGCGACGGCACCGCAGGACGTCCGGCTGCGCGAGCAGATGGCGATCTTCGGCGTCCACGAACTGCAAGTAGCCTGGTAAACCCTCGTGAGTGGTTATCAGGGTTCTAGCCCTGATAACCACTCACGAGGGGGGAGCTGGGGGTTCAGATCAGGCCGAGGGACCGGACGGCGTCCCGCTCTTCGGCGAGCTCGGCGTTGGAGGCGTCGATCCTGGCACGGGAGAAGTCGTCGATCTCCAGGCCCTGGACGATCTCGAACCTGCCGTCCTTCGCGACCACCGGGAACGACGTGATCAGGCCCTCCGGGGTGCCGTAGGAGCCGTCGGAGACGACACCGGCGGAGATCCACTGGCCCTCGGGGGTGCCGTTCACCCAGTCGTGGACGTGGTCGATCGCCGCGTTCGCGGCCGACGCGGCCGACGACGCGCCCCGCGCCTCGATGATCGCGGCGCCCCGCTTGGCGACCGTCGGGATGAACTCGTTCTCGATCCAGGCCTGGTCGTTCACGGCCTCGGCGGCGTTCTTGCCGTTGACCTCGGCGTGGAAGAGGTCCGGGTACTGGGTGGCCGAGTGGTTGCCCCAGATGACCAGCTTCTTGATGTCGTTGACGGTCACGCCCAGCTTCTTGGCCAGCTGCGTGTACGCGCGGTTCTGGTCGAGCCGCGTCATCGCGGTGAAGCGGTCGGCCGGCACGTCCGGCGCGTGCTGCTGGGCGATCAGGGCGTTGGTGTTGGCCGGGTTGCCGACCACGAGCACGCGCACGTCGTCCGCGGCGTGCGCGTTGATGGCCTCGCCCTGCGGCTTGAAGATGCCGCCGTTGGCCTCAAGCAGGTCACCGCGCTCCATGCCCTTGGTCCGCGGCCGCGCGCCGACCAGCAGGGCGACGTTGACGCCGTCGAACGCCACGTTCGGGTCGTCGGTGATGTCGATGCCGGACAGCAGCGGGAACGCGCAGTCGTCCAGCTCCATCGCGGTGCCCTCGGCGGCCTTGAGCGCCGGGGTGATCTCCAGCAGCTTCAGCCGCACCGGGGTGTCCTGGCCCAGCAGCTGGCCGGACGCGATGCGGAACAGCAGCGAGTAGCCGATCTGGCCGGCCGCGCCGGTTACGGTGACGTTGACGGGGGTGCGGGTCATTGCCTTCCGATCCACTCAAGCGTGTATGGGGGTCTCGGGCGCGACCAGCTACGAGAGGCACGGTCTCGGCGCCGGGACCAGCCCCGGCAGGTTATCAACCCGGCAGCGGAGAGTCAGTCGGCGGTGACAGGCCTCTCAGATGGCCCGCTCGGGCAGTGACAGAGCACTCATCCGCTCCGGCACCCGGATCCGCATGATCGCGTTGACGAACATCCACCCGATCAACGACCCGAAGGTGTTCGTCATCAGGTCGTCCACGTCGAAGATCCGGTACACGAACGGCGCGGTGCCGAAGTTGCCGCTCAACTGAGTGACCTCGATCGTGAGCGACGCCACGAACCCGAGCGTGACGGCCTGCCGCGCGGTCCGCTGCCACATCACCCGGGCGAGGATTCCCAGCGGAACGAACAACAGGACGTTCAGGAAGACCTGCTTGACCGCCATGATGTCGCCGCCGACGGCGTCCAGGACCCACTGGAACGGCAGCAGCTGGATGGTCTGTTGCAGGCGGGGCGTGGTCGCGGTGGGCAGCGGGAGGAAGACGACCGCGAGAGCCGGCATCGCGTAGAGCGTCACCGCGCCGCTGACCAGTGGACGAACCCTGCCACGCAGCACCAGCAGGACAATGGGCCAGACCACGGCGAAACCGATGAGTCCGAAGTGGATGGCGGTGAACTGCGTCGCGGTCATGGTGACGACGTTATGGACGCCCCGCCGCCGGAACTTCGGTCGAAGAGCCCGGTTTGGTCAGCCACCTGACCGACCGGCCCCTCAGCCGATCGGCTTGCCCTCCCGATGTGCCAGTGGTGGCGTCCTACGCCCTCAGTTGAGGGGACCACCGATGATCGACGCGGAAATGTACAGGATCATCAGGCCGAAACCGCCGTAGAGCAGGATGTCCACGCGCCTTTTCCGCACGGCCAGCAGACCGGCCCGGCTGTCCGGCAACAGCAGCCGAAGCGCCGCGGCCACCAGCAGGGCGCCGCCGATCAGGGACGTGCCGCGCCGCCAGTAGTACATGCCGATCAGCACGATGCCGATCACCACGATCAGCAGCACCACGCCGAACGGCCACTGGTCACGGAGCTTGGACTTGGACGACACGACGGTCACGCCTGCGCCTCGGCGGCCTCGACCACATTCGTCAGCAGCATCGCCCTGGTCATCGGGCCGATCCCGCCCGGGTTCGGCGACAGGAAACCCGCGACCGAGCGGACGTCGGGATGCACGTCACCGGCCATTCCGGACTCGGTGCGGCTCACGCCGACATCCAGCACGGCCGCGCCGGGCTTGACCATCTCGGGCGTGATCAGGTGCGGCACGCCCGCGCCCGCCACCACGATGTCGCCGCGGCGGATTTCGCCGGCCAGATCCTTGGTTCCGGTGTGGCACAAGGTGACCGTCGCGTTCTCGGAGCGGCGGGTGAGCAGCAGGCCGAGCGGGCGACCGACCGTCACGCCACGGCCGACGACCGTGATGTTCTGGCCCGCGATCGGGACCTGGTAGCGGTTGAGCAGCTCGACGATCCCGCGCGGGGTGCACGGCAGCGGCGCGGGCTCCATCAGCACGAGCCTGCCGAGGTTCACCGGGTGCAGGCCGTCGGCGTCCTTGGCCGGGTCGACGCGCTCCAGCAGCCTGCCGGTGTCCAGGTGCCTGGGTACCGGCAGCTGGACGATGTAACCGGTGCACGCCGGGTCGGCGTTCAGCTCGTCCAGCACCGCCTCGGCATCTTCCTGGGAGATGTCCGCGGGCAGGTCCTTGCGGATCGACGTGATGCCGACCTTGGCGCAGTCGGAGTGCTTGCCGCGCACGTACATCGCCGAGCCCGGGTCGTCACCGATCAGCACCGTGCCGAGGCCGGGCGCGATGCCCTTCGCCCGCAGTGCGGCCACGCGCACCTTCAGGTCCTCGTAGATCGCGTCTCGGGTCGCCTTGCCATCCAGGATCGTCGCGCTCACGCCCTCATCTTCGCAGAGCCGATTTCCGCCGGGTCGGAACGGCGGCCACGGCGACCGCGAACAGGGTGATCACGGTGCCGAGGACCTCGGTCAGCCTCAGCTCGGCGCCCCGCGCGGGCACGAACACGTCCAGCACGATCGCGCCGAGCAGCTGCCCGGCGACCACGCACAGGCTCCGCAGCAGCACTCCGACGGCGCGGACGGCCACGGCCGAAATCCCGATCACGAAGATCCCGAACGCACCACCGGTGTACAGCCACCACTCGTCCGGGAAAGCCACGGGCCAGCCACGCAGCAGCAGGTCCACGACGGTCGCGACGACGAGCAACACCATGGAGGCGCCGAAGTTGACCATCGCGGCGACGACGGCGTTGCCGGAGGCGTCACGGACTTGCCCGTTCACCGCGCTCTGCCACGCCAGCCCGAACCCGGCGACAGCGGGCAGCAGGAACAGCCACACGTTCTCCGGCCGGGCGAACTGCCCCTGCACGGCGAGCACGACAGCGCCGACGGCCATGCCCGCGCCGAGCAGCCGCCAGGCGGTGATCGGCTGCGGACCGGCCGGGCCGATGCCCGCGCGGTCGACGAACAGGCTGCTCACCAGCTGTCCGCTGACCGTGGCGACGGTGAACACCGCCACGCCCAGCGCGGTGATCGTGACGCCCTGGGTGAAGATCATGTACGCGCCGACGCACCCGCCGAGGCACTCCCACCACCGCAACCGGCGTTCGCGCAGGGACGCCGCCAGCCGGCCGGCCCCGCGCCGCCCCGCGGGCGTGCACACCACCGCGGTGACAAGCACGACAAAACCGAAGCCGGTGGAGATGATGGCGGCGAGCACCCCGTCCCGCAGCTCCGCGCCCAGCTGACCGTTCACGCGTCCCTGTGAGGCGAGCAGAACCCCGACGAACACCGCCAGCAGGCCGTAGGGCCATCGGTTCACGACAGAACCGGCTCCGGCTCGGGTTTCGCGGCCGGTATCCGCGCCGCCAGCAGGACGCCCAGCGTGACCATCACGACCGCGCCCGCGGCGGCGACCGACGGGCCGCCGTGGTCCAGCAGGAAGCCGGACGTCGGCAACGCGATCGCGAAGCCCGCGGTGGACGCCGAGGACAACCAGCCGTACGCCTCCGTTCTGCGTTCGGCCGGCGCGAGCTCACCGAGCCTCGCGTTCGCCGCCGCGACGGCGGGCGCGATCGCGGCACCGCCGAACAGCAGCACCAAGCCGATCAACCACGGCGAGGCCGGATCGAACACCGGCGGCAGGACGGGCACCAAGGCAGCCACACCCAGCAGGTTAAGCACCACCCGCCGGGTCAGCCGGGGAGCACCCCGCAAGCCGCCCGCGACCAGGCCGCCGATACCGGACCCGACCGCCCAGACCGCGCCGAGCACACCGGCCAGGATCGGCTCGCCGACGTTGCGTGCCCACGCCACGATCGTCATGTCGACCATCAGCAGCGCCGCGACCAGGAAGAACGACAGCAGCAACGACGCGGACACGCCCGGCACGGTGAACAGTCCCGCTCGTCTCGGCTTGGCCTGGTCGCTGGTGGCCACCGGCCCGGACTGCCCGGCGACCGACAGCATCCGGGCGAACCCGGCCGCGCCGAGCATGGCCAGCGCACCCGAGATGACCAGGGACATCTCCGGGTTGACCGCCGCGACCAGCGCAGCCGCCAGCAGCGGGCCGACCGCGTACATCAGCTCGGTCAGCGTCGCGTCCACGGTGTACGCCGAGTTCAGCGCCGATCCGGACAGCATCCGCGGCCAGATCGCCCGGCTGACCGGGATGACCGGCGGGTTGAACAGGCCGACCGCGAACGCGCCGACCGCCATCACCGGCCACCACGAGCCGGGTAACCACGTCGGGACGAAGGCCAGCACGATCATGCCGAGGCCGTAGCCGACCCCGGTCACCATCACCAGGCCCGCGGCTCCCCTGCGGTCGGCCGCCCGGCCACGCACCGGTCCGGAGACGCCGATCCCAATCAGCAGAGCGGCGCCGATCACACCCGCCAGGGTGTATGACCCGGTCCACCCCGCGATCAGGAACGACATCGCCAGCGGGGTCCCGGTCATGTGCAGCCGGCCGAGAGAAGCCCAGATCAGCAGGGCCGGGACGCGTGGGACGGCGGCGAGTTCGCGGTAGGGCTGGAGCACCCGGCCACTGTCTCAGGCAGCACCGACAATCTACGAACGATTACGCTCAAGGCGGTCACGGGCCGGGTTGGCATATGGCGAACGACGCATGTGCCGAACCGGGTCGCACAAGGGAGGATGGGCACGTGACGCAACCGACCCAGCTGGATCCGACCGAGCAGGACACCCTGGTCAAGCAGATCGGCTTGGCGCTGCTGCGGGCTGCCCCGCCCGAGTGGCAGCAAGTCGTCGTGCACTACCGGGCGGTCGGCCGTTATCACGAGATGACGGCCGAGCTGACCTGCGAGAACGAGGACCCGAGGGCCTGGCAGGTGTCGCCGGACATGGCCGGCCTGTTCGCGCGGCTGCGCGCGGGCATGTACCGCGAAGGCCGCGGGACCTGGTTCAACGCGCGCTACCAGCTGGACCGGCCGTCGAGTTACAACCTGGAGTACGACCGCGAGGAGCCGGAGTGGGACAACCCGCCGCCGCCTCCGGCGTACCCGGACGAGTTGCAGATGTTCCCCCGTGAGGAGGAAAACATCCCGGAGTGGCTGAGCCACCGGCTGGCCACGCAGCCGCCTCCGCCACCACCCCCGCCGATGGCGCCCCCGATGTCACCCCCGCCGACCCCGCCCGGTGGTTTCGAGCCCGGCGGCTTCGAGCGGCAGCGGTTCCGGATCGCCAGGACGTTCGACGGGATGGGCCCGCAGGGCCGCCCGATCGTCAACCGGGCGCCGCTCGACGAGCTGGACACCGAGGCGATCCTGGCCTACCTGGACGACGCGCCGCTGGCGATGCCCGGTCGCGGCTACGACGTGGACCGGCTGGACCCCGAGGGCCGCAACTCGGTGCCGATCGCGTTCCACACCGACGGCACGTGGATCTGGCCCGCTTCGGTGAACTACTACCTGCGGACGTACGGCGTCAGCCCGGAAGCGGACCTGGTCACGCACATCCGCAGGCATGGCTTCGAGGTGCCGGAGGTGGACGAGGCGACCGTGGCCGACGCGGCCGCGTTCGTCAACCGCGGCGCCCCGCCGCCACCTCCTGCCGCCCGCCCGATGGCGCCGCCACCTCCTCCGCCGCCGCCGGCACCACCGGTACCGGTCGCGTCGGCGGTTCCGCAGCCGCCGACCATGCCCGCGGTGCCGGCCGTGCCCGCGCCGACGTCGCCCGGACCGGCGCTGAACCAGCTCCGGGCCAAGTTCGCTGACCTGGGGGTGCCGGAGTCGGTGTACCGGATCGGCCCGCCGGTCGAGCGGACGTGGACGTTGGAGCGGGTGGACGAGCACTGGCGGGTCGGCTGGTTCGAGCGGGACCAGTACGTGTCGCCGTCGGACTTCGACGACGTCGCGGACGCCACGGCGTTCCTGCTGGGCAAGGTGCTGCTGGACGGTCCCCGTCCCGCGCTGGCCGAGCCCGCGCCCGTTCCGCCACCACCGCCTGCTGCCGCGCCGCCGCCTCCTCCTCCGCCGCCGCCGCCCCCACCACCGGCACCGCCGGTCGCCGAGGACGACGACCTGGCCAAGACGGTCCTGTCGTTGCCTCCGCTGTCGGCGTTGGAGGACACGGACGAGCGTGAGCCCGTGTCCGTGCCGACCTCGGCGCCCAGTGCGCCGGACTCCGCCAACGCCACGGCGATGATGCCCGCGCCCAACCGCGGTGGCGGTGGCAACAACGCGATGACGGAAACCCGCCCGCAGGACTGGCCGATCCAGCCGCTGTACGGCGAGCCACCGCTGACGTTGTTCCGTGGCAAGCGGATGGTCGAACTGCACCCCGGCACCGAGATCGACCGGTTCGGCGAGGGCGACGGCAACCTGACCTACGCGGTCGGGACGCCGTTCCCGCTGCGGTCACTCGTACCGGAATGGGTGAACCGGGAGTACCACGTGTACCGGGTGCAGCAGTCGTTCGAGGCGCTGACCGGTGTGGCGATCCCGTGGTTCGAGCAGCCGGGCGGCGGGACCGCGTTCCTGCTGCCGCACGCCGTCGAGGACCTGATCGAGGACGGCTACCTGGTCGAGATCCCGGGCCGGGAGCCGCCACCGCTCACCTGATTCGCATTTCGACAACCTCCGACAAAGGCGGCCGAGCACATCGGCCGCCTTTATCGTGTCGCCCGTTCGGCGGTACGGAGAAAACCGGATCCACAGCCGGGTAACGGGGACTTTTCTGGCCACGACACCCACGGCACTGCACCGAAATGTGGGTGCTGTCAGGTCGGTGGACGTTATGACACCGATCTGTCAGGCCATGGAAGGAACCAGAAGATGCGTATTCGCGGATCTCTTTCCCAGCGAAGATTTACCCGGATCACAGCGCTGGTGACCTCGGCGTTACTACCGGCGGCGATCGTGACGGCACTGCTGCCGGGCACCGCGTTCGCCGCGCCGGTCGCCGGCAAGAATGTTCTCTACACCACGGACGCCGATTTCGACCAGGGTGTACTTCAGGATGTGAATCACGACGCGCCGAACAACAATCAGCTACAGCTGAACAAGGAAACGGCGTTCTTCCCGTTCGTCAACGTGGCGGCGTCCGTTCGCGGGACGATGTTGCGAATCGACGTCAATACCGGTGAGATTGTCGGCGAATGGCGGTCGGCCCCGGACGGCCGTGGCCGCAACCCGTCGCGGACGACCGTCGACAAGTTCGGCAACACCTGGCTGTCCAACCGGGACGAGTCCGAGGGCGGCCGGGGTTCGGTCACCAGGATCGGCGTGACGCTCGGCGGTACGCGCGTGAACTCCGACGGCTCGCTCAACCCTGCGGGCGCCTACCTCCAGGGGCCGTTCGCGTACAACACCTGTGCCGACCGTGACAATGACGGCCTGATCGCCACAAGCCGCGGCGCCACCGACATCCGGCCGTGGACCAACGCGGGCGGCGCGGACAACAACGGCGGTGTGACCACCGCTGCCGACGAGTGCATCATCAACTACACCCGTGTCACCGGCACGAACACGCGCACTGTGGCCGTGGACGCCGACAACGACCTGTGGACCGGCGGTGCTGACCGGGACCACGAGCAGCTCGACGGCACGACCGGCCAGCCTGTGGCGGGCACGCAGTTCAACCTCGGGTGCGGCGGCTATGGCGGCCTGGTGGACCAGGCAGGCACGCTGTGGTCGGCGAGGTTCGGCGCCAACCTGCTGCGGTACGTCCCCAGCACCGGCACCGGAACATGCCTCGACACCACCCACGGTGACTACGGCCTCGGCATGGACCCGAACACCGGCGAGATCTGGCACACGAGCTTCGGCGGCAACCGGGTCACGAAACTCGACCCGAGCGGCACGGTCATCGCGTCGTACGCGCATGGCAACAACACCGCCCAAGGCGTCGCGGTCGACAGCAACCACAACGTGTGGGTCGCGCACTCCCTGAACAACGCGACGACAGTCGGACACCTCCGAACTGACGGCACGTACGTGGGCAACGTGTCGCTGCCCGGCGGCAACGGACCGACCGGCGTCGCGGTGGACACCAACGGCAAGGTCTGGGTCACCAACTACAACACCAGCAACGTGATGCGGATCGACCCGGCCGCCGGGCCGATCGGTGGCGGCGGCTTCCCGGTCGGCGCGGTCGACCTCACCGTTGACCTCGGCGCGGGTGCCGGGCCGTACAACTACTCCGACATGACCGGGTCCGTGCTCGGCAAGATCACCGCGCCGCAAGGCACGTGGTCGGTCGTGCAGGACGGTGGCGTGAACGGCCAGACGTGGGGCAAGGTCACGTGGAACACCGAACCGCAGGGCAGTGTCCCGCCCGGCACGAGCATCACGGTCGAAGCGCGCACGTCCGACACCGAGGCAGGCCTGGCCGGTGTGCCGTTCGCGGCGGTCGCCAACGGCACGCAGTTCACCATGACCGGGCGGTACATCGAGGTCCGCGCGACCCTGAAGGCCGGCCCGGACGGCACCAGCCCGATCCTGTCCGACCTGCGGATCCAGACGTCCGACCGGACCGGTGTCTTCTCCTGCCAGGCGACCGTGCTCAAGATCGCCGCGCTGGTCTCCACCCAGGCCAACCCGGCCGACGTGCCCTGTGTGGACGATCACGAGAACCTGGCGACCGTGCAACTGTCGGCCGGAATCCTGACGGTGCGGGCGAACGCGCTCGACGCGCGGACCGATCAGACACCGGACAACCTCACCGCGTCACCACCGGCGGCCGGGGACAACGCCACATCGACCGCGCAGGTCGAGTCCACCAGGATCACGTCGGCCCTGGTCACCATCGAACTCGGCGTGATCCGTTCGACGGCCGGCGCCACGTGTGTGAACGGGCCGGGCGGCCTGGTGCCGCAGTTCAGCGGTTCGTCGCAGATCGCCAGCCTGAAGATCAACGGCGTTTCGGTGACCGTCGGCAGCGCGCCGCTGACGATCCCGTTGGTGATCGGCTCACTGCGGCTCAACAGCACCACCACAACCGGGACAACCGTGGTGCAGCAGGCCGTCGTGCTCGACACGCTGCTCACCGACGTGGTGATCGGCGAGGCCAAGGCGAACGTGGAGGCGACGGCCGGAAACCCCGGCGGAACGCCGTGCCGCGTTTGAGGGCCTAGGGAACGACGACGACCGGTCGCTTGGCGTCCTTGACGAGCATTTTGGGCACCGAGCCGACCAGTCCGCCGCCGTGCCGGGAGCGGCCGACGACGATGCAGTCGGCGCGCCGCTCCTCGGCGACGTTCTCCAGGCCGTGTGCGGGATCGCCGCGGTAGTGCACGAGTTCCCAGGCGATCCCGGCGTGGTCGAGATAGGCCGCGGCCTCGTGGCGGATCTCGTCGACGAACGCGGTCGCGGCCTCGGTCGCGCCCGCCATGCCCATCGCGGTCCAGTACGCGGGGCTGGCGATCGGCTCGACGTAGACGAGCACGAGTCTGGCCCGTTCCCGCCGGGCGAGGCCGCCCGCCCACGCGGCGGCGTGCAAGGACGGCGGGCTGCCGTCGACGCCCACCACGATCACGGTCAAGCCGTCCTTGCCGATCTCGAACTCGGCTGCGCCCTCGGCCACACCGGGATCGTAGGCGACTACCAATCGATCTGGCCGAACAGCGCGCGTAACTTCGCGCCCCTCGCCGGGTGGCCGGCCGCGACCCAGTCGATCCGGCCGCGGACGTGGGCCTGGAAATCGGGGTGGCCCGCGCGGTTCTGCGCCTGCGGACCGGTCCTGCGGCAGTTGTGCAACAAGGCTTTCAGCTCGTCGTACGCCGCCCGCGGCGCGGCCGGGGAGGCGTTGACCACAAGCCCGGCGAGCTTCTGCCGTTGGTGCTGCCCGGTGACCGAGGTCTTGTCCGGCCGGACCCGGAAACCCTCCTCCCGCGCGATCTTCGCGACACCGGGAAGCAGCCGGTACAACGGAAGCGTTTGCGGCCCGGAGAACGCCAGGTCGTCGGCGTATCGCGTGTAGTGGGCACCCAGTGCCCGTGCCAGGCCGGAGAGCCTGAGGTCGAGCCGGTACGCCACGGCGTTCGCGACGGCGGGTGACGAGGGCGCACCCTGCGGTAGGTGTTGATGTGCCAGGTGTGCCAACAACCGTCGGCGTACGTCCGGATCACCGGATGTCTTCGGGGCATCCCGCAGGACGGCCAGCGGTGCTCTGGTCGTGAGCAGCCCGGCCAACGTGGTCGCCTGCGCGTACTCGTGCAGCAAGGCCCGGACCCGGGCGCCGGTGACCGAGGCGAAGAACCCTTCCAGGTCCATCCTGACCACCACCGGCTTTCCGGAGTGCGGCGCGGCGTACGTGAGCCCTGACCGTCCTTTCCGGAATCCGTGGGCCGCTTCGTGCACCGGCAGGCCGAGGTGCCGAACCAGCCGGCGTTGCGCCTCGGCCAGCCGGGGCTTCGGGGCCTCGATCAGCCGCAGACCGCCGGTGGACGTGCCGGTCCACCACGATCGGTAGTGCCACAACGGCTTGCCCGCACGCTTGTTCCAGCCACGGGCGTCGGCCAGCCAGTCCAATTCGGACGGTGTGACGTCCAGCAGTCCGGCGATGTCCAGCGAGCGCTTGGGTTTCGGCGGCGGCGCGGGTGCCTGCGTGATCGGCGGGAACGCGGCGATCAGCCGTGCCAGATCCGCGATGCCGCCGAACGGCGCGCGCGGACTGTGCGACACCAGCCGATCGGCCATGACTTCGGCGGCGGCCGGGTCGACGTACAGCGGCATCAGCCTGGTGGCGATCTCCGCCTGCGTCCATGGACCGTCCAGAGCGGATGCGGCGACGCGGAGTGACTCGTTCTCCCGATGTCCGCGCGCACGCACGTACACAGCGTGTGCCGTCGCGCGTGGGGCGCCATCCTCCGGTAATGCCGTGCTCCCTGGGGTAACCCCAGAGGGGTGGTGTTCACCACCGTGCTCACCACCGCGTCGCCGCACGAGATCGAATGTACCGGGTTTTCATTGCGGCCGGGAACTGACCGGAACGACTCATAGTCTGACCTCATGATTCCTGAGGCCGAAGTCTTCCTGCGGGCCGAAACGGCCCTGCTCAGCGTCTACGCCCAGCTGCGCGACGAGCACTGGGACACGATCTTCCCGCCGATCTTCGACATGGAGGGCGCGAACAAACCGCTGCCGGTACGCCAGGTGGTCAACCACCACGTCTACGACGACGCCTGGATTCCGGACATGCTGGCGGGCCGCACCATGGACGAGGTCGGCCGTGACCGCTACGACGGCGACCTGCTCGGCGACGACCCGCACGGCAACATCCAACGGTTCGCCGACGCCGCCATGGCCGCCGCCCGCAAGGCCGACGACCGGGACTGGATGGTCCACTGCGGTTACGGCGACGTGCCCGCGTGGGACTATTTCTGGCAACTCAACATCGCCCGCGGCCTCGCCGCGCACGACCTCGCCCGGCACATCGGCGTGCCCTCGCCGATCACCGAGGAACTGGCCCGCGGCATGTACGAAGGCACGGCGCCGTCCGCCGACATGTGGCATTCGTTCGGGGTCTTCCGCACGCCGGTCGCGGTCGCCGAGGACGCGTCGTGGCGGGACAGGTTCCTCGCGCTGACCGGCCGCCGTCCGTGATCCGGTCTAGCGGAAATCCCGTGACTTCGAAGGGATGCGCAAGTCCAGGTTCTGCAGGCGGTCGGCCTGCAGGCTCACCACGCCCTCGGCGATCTGCACGATTCCGCGCACCAGCATGGCCGAACTGCCTCGCGCCACCCGGCGGTAGCGGGCCCACAAGCCGGGCGAGCACACCACGTTCACCATGCCGGTCTCGTCCTCGATGTTCAGGAACGTCACGCCGCCCGCGGTCGCCGGGCGCTGGCGGTGGGTGACCGCACCGCCGATCAGCACCCGGGTACCCGACTCCACATTGGACAGCTCGGCCGCGGGCAGCGCGCCGAGCCCGGTGAGGTGTTCGCGGACGAACTGGGTCGGGAAACTGTCCGGTGACAAGCCGTTCGCCCACACGTCGGCGACCGCGAGCTCGACCGCGTCCATGCCCGGCAGGGTGGGCGCCTCGGCACTGGCGGTCGTCCCGGGCAGCCGGTCCGGCCGGTCACCCGCGACGGCACCGGCGGACCACAGGGCCGCCCGCCGGCTGATCCTGAAGCAGCCGAAGGCCCCGGCCGTCGACAGCGCCTCGACCTGGGCCGTGGTCAGCTGGATGCGCCTGGTCAGGTCGGTCATGCCGGTGAACGGCCCGTTCGCCTGCCGTTCCGCGACGATCATGTCCGCCAGCTTCTGGCCGATGGTCCGGACCGTGCCGATTCCCAGGCGTACCGCGGGTTTCCCCTCGGTCCGTTCCAGCGTCGCCTGCCCGAGGCTGGCGTTGATGTCCGGGCCACGGACCTGCACGCCGTGCCGCCGGGCGTCGGCCACGAGGGACTGCGGCGAGTAGAAACCCATGGGCTGGGCGCGTAACAACGCCGCGCAGAACGCGGCCGGGTGGTAGTACTTGAAGTACGAGCTGGCGAAGACCAGGTGCGCGAAGCTCAGCGCGTGGCTTTCCGGGAAGCCGAAGTTGGCGAACGCCAGCATTTTCGTGTAGATCCGTTCGGCCAGGTCGCCGGTGATCCCCTTTGCCGCGGCGCCCTGGTAGAACCGGTCCCGTAGCCGCTCCATCCGGTAGGTGGACCGCTTGGCGCCCATCGCCCGGCGCAGCTCGTCCGCCTCGGCCGCGTCGAACCCGCCGACGTCCACCGCCAGCTGCATCATCTGTTCCTGGAACAACGGCACCCCCAGCGTCTTCTTCAGCGCGGGCTTCAACAGGGGGTGGTCGTAGGTCTCCGGTTCGATTCCGTTGCGGCGCCGGATGTACGGGTGCACCGAGCCGCCCTGGATCGGGCCCGGCCGGATCAGCGCCACCTCGACCACGAGGTCGTAGAACTCGCGTGGTTTCAGCCTCGGCAGCGTGGCCATCTGCGCCCGGCTCTCCACCTGGAAGACGCCGATCGAGTCGGCCTGGCACAACATCTCGTAGATCCGTTCGTCCTTGAGGTCGAGGGTGGCGATGTCCACCTCCTTGTCCTCGAACTCGCGCACCAGGTCGATCGCGTAGTGCAGCGCGGAGAGCATGCCGAGGCCGAGCAGGTCGAACTTGACCAGCCCGATCGCCGCGCAGTCGTCCTTGTCCCACTGGAGGATCGAGCGGTCGGCCATCCGCGCCCACTCGACCGGGCAGACCTCGCCGACCGGCCGGTCGCAGATCACCATGCCGCCGGAGTGGATGCCCAGGTGGCGGGGGAACCCCTCGATCTGGGCCGCCAGGTCCAGCACGACATCCGGGATGTCGTGGTCGTTCTCGTCCACTGTGGACTTCACTGGGCCCCAGCGGTCGATCTGCTTGCTCCACGCGTCCTGTTGTCCCGGCGAGTAGCCCAGCGCACGCGCCATGTCCCGGACCGAGGACTTGGCGCGGTAGGTGATCACGTTCGCGACCTGTGCCGCACACCACCGGTTGTGCTTCTTGTAGACGTACTGGATCGCCTCCTCGCGGCGATCGGACTCGATGTCCAGGTCGATGTCCGGCGGGCCGTCGCGCGCGGGCGCGAGGAACCGTTCGAACAACAACCCGTGCGCCACCGCGTCGACACCGGTGATGCCCAGCGCGTAGCAGACCGCCGAGTTCGCGGCCGATCCCCGGCCCTGGCACAGGATGTCGTTCTCCCGGCAGAACCGTGCGATGTCCCAGACCACCAGGAAGTAGCCGGGGAACCCGAGCTCCTCGATCACCCGCAGCTCGTGGTCGATCTGCGCGTACGCCTGGGGATTCTCATCCGGCCGGCCGTACCTTCGTGCCGCGCCCGTGTACGTCAGATAACGCAGGTACGTGTCCTCGGTGTGCCCCGGCGGCACGTCGAACGGCGGCAGTTTCGGTGCCACCAGCCGCAAGTCGAACGACAGGTCGACGCCGAGCACCGCGGCTCGTTGCACGGCACCGGGATAACGCCGGTCGAACCGCTCCTTCATCTCCGCCCCGGACCGCAGGTACGCGGTCCCCGGCGGAAGCCAGCCGGCCATCTCGTCCAGACTCCTGCGCGAGCGCACGGCGGCCATCGCCGCGGCGAGCCGGGCACGGTCGGGATACGCGTAGTGCACCGCGTTCGTGGCGATCGTCGGCAGCCCGAACTCCGCGGCCATCCCCGCGAGAACGTCGTTGCGGAAGCTGTCCTGCGGCAAACCGTGGTCGGTCAGCTCGACAAAAACGTTGTCCTTGCCGAACATGCCGACGAGTTGCCGCAGCTTCTCAGCCGCGGCGGCCGGGCCGCCGGCCTCCATCGCGCGACGCACCGCGCCCTTGCGGCAACCGGTGAGCACGACACACTGGTCCTTGGTCTCCTCGACGACCTGGTCGATGTCGTACACCGGACGCCCCTTCTCGGCGCCGTTGAGCTGACCCGTGCTGATCGCCCGGCAGAGCCGGGTGTAGCCGTCCACCCTGCGGGCCAGCAGCAACAGGTGCTCACCGGCCGGATCCGGGACGCCGTTCTGCGGCCCGGGCAGGCCCAGGCTCAGTTCGGTGCCGAAGACCGTGCGGACACCGAGTTCCTTCGCCGCCTCGGCGAACCTGACCACGCCGTACATGCCGTCGTGGTCGGTGATCGCGATCGCGTCGAGGCCCTGCAACGCGGCCGCCTCGACCAGTTCCTCGGGATGGCTGGCGCCGTCGAGGAAACTGAAGTTGGAGTGGCAGTGCAGTTCGGCGTACGGCACCCGTTCGGCACCGCCGGGATGATCGGACGCACCGGGCAGACCGATGTCCGGCGGCGGCGCGTACGGCTGCCGATGGTTTGTCCACGCTGGACTGTCGCCGCCGTCGCCGGTCTGGAAAGGCTTGCCGGACAACGCACGCTCGAGGTCCGACCATCGGACCGGCGGATTGTTCCACCCCATGTCGCCCTCCTTTCCGGTTATCCGGCAACTGCCCGAGCGGGCAGACTTTGGTCCACTCGGGATTCACGCCTCTTGTTCCGCAGGTCCCGCGCGTTACCGTCCAGCCGTGACTCAGCACCCGCAAGGCCCGTACGAGCCGGGCCAAGGACAAGGCCAGCCGCCGTACGGCCAGCCGCAACCTCCTTACGGCCAGCCACAACAGCCCTATGGCGGCTACCAGCAGCCGGGCGGCGGCGCCAGGACGCCCGAGATCCCCGGCTTCGCCCAGAAGTTCACGACCATCGGCGCGAACTGGGGTTCCGGCGGCAGCCGTCCGACGCTGCCCACGCCGAAGAGCGTGGTCTGGGCGTTCCTGCTCGCGGCCGGTGGCGCCGTCTTCGGCGCGCTCTACCACCTCGTCACCGCGATCGCGTTCTCCAGTTACTACGGTGTTTTCTACAACGGTGGCTCCGTGGTCTTCAGCCTCCTGATCGCCGCGGGTCTGTTCGCCATCGCGGTGATGATGCGCAACGGCGCGGAATGGGCGCGGATCACGCTGGCGGTCCTCAGCGGACTCGGCCTGGTGTTCGGCCTGATCGCGCTGTTCGGCCTCAGCGTGTTGTTCACCGTGCTCGGCGGGTTCGGCGCGTTGCTGCTGATCGTGTTGATCCTGCAGCTGGCCGCGCTCGGCGCGACGCTGTACTTCCTGTTCCAGCCGGACTCGAACGCCTACTTCAAGTCCGCGTCGGCCGGGCCGGGGTACCCTCCGCCGGGCCCGGGGCCCCGGAACTTCGGCGGCTGATCGTCCACCGGCGGACGCTGCCTCGGGATCAGCTCGGCGAGCAGGTCCTGGGCCATGTCCCGGTCCGAGCGGGACAACGAGGAAAAGTTCTCGAACATGTGTTCGAGTATGTCCCTGCGAGTCACCTTGGTCAAGTCGAGGGGCGGCCGCGCCCAGCGCGGCCGCCCCTCGTGGCGTTCTGGACGTCTTAGCTGGTCAGCCCAGTTGTTCCGGTCGCTGCCACGGCTCGCCGAGCACGTGCTGGGCCAGGAAGGCGAAGACGGTCGAGTACCACACTTTCGCGTGGTTCGGCGCGAGGATCCAGTGGTTCTCGTCCGGGAAGTAGAGGAACTTGTGCGGGCTCTCGGTGCCGTTGACCCGTACCGACAGATCCCACCAGAGCCGCAGTCCCTCGCCGATCGGCACGCGGTAGTCCTTCTCGCCGTGGATGACGAGCATCGGCGTGGTGATGTCGTCGGCGAACCGGTCCGGTGAGTTCGCCTCGGCGGCGGCCGCGGTCATCTCACGCAGGAAGTCGAACGCGAGGTCGGTGGTCCGCATCATCTGCCCCATCGACCACAGCGAGGCGTGCGTGACGATCGCGGCGAACCGGTCGGTGTGCCCGGCCACCCAGTTCGCCATGTAGCCGCCGTACGACCCACCCATCGCGGCGATCCGCCCGGCGTCGATGTCCGGCCGTTCCAGCGCGGCGTCGGTGATCATCATCAGGTCGGTGTAGGGCGCCCCGCCCCACTGGCCCCATCCGCGCTGGACGAAACCCTTGCCGTAGCCCACCGACAGCGCGGGATCGGGCAGGAGGACCGCGTACCCCTTCGCGACGGCGAGCCACGGGTTCCAGCGCCACGACCACGCGTTCCAGGACATGTACGGCCCGCCGTGGATCCACAGCAGCATCGGAGCCGGCTGGTCCGACTCGGGCAAGGCGATCCAGGCCCGGAGCGGGGCGCCGTCCTCGGCTGTGGCCGTGACTTCCTCGAGCCGCCCGGGAATCCGGAACTCCGGCTCGGTCAGGGGCTCGATCGTCAGGTCGGCGACCGACACACGTACCGGAGCCGGCGGACTGTCGACCGCGGCACGAAGGGCGTAGACCCATCGCCCGTCCGGCGAGATCAGCGCATCGGTGTAGGCGCCGTCGTCCGGCGTCAGCCTGGTGGTGCCGCCGGTTTCGACGTCCACCCGCCACAACGGCACCCGGCCGTGGTCGTCGGCGGCCACGACCACGGCCGCGCCATCCGCGGTCCACTGTGGATCACGAGGCCACCGGTCCCAGTCCGTGGCGACCAGGCGGACTTCGCCGCCGGCGAGCGGGACGACCGCGAGCCAGTGGTCCCCCAGGTCGTCCGGTGTGCTGCGGCGCAGGGCGGTTACGGCGACCCGCGTGCCGTCCGGGGAGATCACGGGCGAGGCGTACTCGTAGTCCGGATCGTCGGCCAGGACCCGGCGCTCACCCGTGGCGACGTCGATCGCCACCAGAGTCCTGCGCTGCGTGCCGGACGGCTCGGCGACGTACCACGCCGCGACAATGGTCGTACCGTCCGGTGAGATGTCCCAACCGGCGTTCTCGCCGTCCAGCGCCCGGCCGACATGCCCGGTGAGATCACGCAGCCGATCACCGTCGACGACGAGCAGGCGGGGCTGGTCCGGTCCGAGATGCCGGTCCCACGACCGCACCGGGTACTCCTCGTGCAGGATGGCCGTGACCCCGGCGTCGTCCCGGCGCTTGCGGATCTCCTTGTCGTGATCCGGATCGGTGGCCGAGGGAAACAGCGGGGACGTGAGGACGATCGTGCCGCTCCTGCTCACCCGGACCTTGCTGATGCCGCCGGACGGCGCCGCGATCTGTCTCGCCTCGCCACCGGCCGCGGGCAGCAGCCACAGGGATGCCTTGTCGCCGTCACGCTTCGCCACGAACAGCACGTCGCCGTCCGGGGTGAAGGCCGAACCCGACTCGCCCTCAGCACCCCAGGTCAGCCGTCTCGCGGGGGTCTGCCCGCTGGTGGCGACCTCCCACAGCGAGGTGACGTACCGGTTCTTCTTCGAGTCGGGTACGGCGACGGTGTACACGAGACGGTCGCCGTGCGGGGACAGGCGCAGGTCGGTGATCCGCGGGAGCCGGACGTAGTCGTCGAGGTCATCGAACGGGCTGCTGATCATTAGGCCGTCTTACCACTCGAAACGGCGTCTGACTTGGTTAAGTGAAATTGTGTGCTTGAGTCTCCCCCATGGGGAGGCAGCAGGGTGACGACGTGCGTTACACGATCGGCCAACTGGTCCGCAGAACAGGGCTGACGGTGAAGGCGATCCGGTTCTACGCCGACCGTGGCATCGTTCCGCCGACCGGCCGCAGCGCGGCCGGTCACCGCCGGTACTCGGCCGAGGCGGAAGCCCGCCTCGAACTCGTCCAGACCCTCCGGTCGCTCGGGTTCGGCCTGCGCACGGTCCGTACGGTCCTGAACGAGGAGACTCCCTCGGCCGAAGCAGCGGCAACCCAGGCAGCCGCCCTTGCCGACCAGATCGAGACGCTGCGGCGACCAGCACGCGGTGCTGCGACCAGCCCAGCTCTCGGCCTGGCTGGAGCTGGCAGAGATGTTGCGGGCCAACGACTTCCGGACTGCCCTGCACCAGATGTCCGCCCGTTACGCAGGTCGGCCGTTGCGGCCCGATGCCGCGGCAGTGGTCCGTGACAACGCCGATCTCTCGGTAGATCCGGCATCGCCGCGGGCCGCCGCGATCGTCACCCGGATCATGGCCGCGATCGATGCCTCCGACGTGGCGCACCTGGAAGTGTCTTATGCGGACCAATCCTGTTATGCCGCTCAGTGGCGGGAACTGATCGTTTTGTCTGGTGCGTTCGTCTTGGTCCTACCTGGTTGGTCGGCATAACCGTGCCATGATCCGGATGTCGCGCTTGTCCGCGGGCCGACTGGCAGAGCCGGATGACGTCCCTGCTGCGCATGTCACAGCGCGTTAGCATGGAGCGATGCTGGACGTGGTTGCGCGGGGGAACGCTGCGGATGATTGACCGGCTGCAGTCCAGCTGGAGGGGACGCTGGCAGGAGGCTGTGCTGTGGGTGGCGTTGGGGGTTGCTCTCGTACTGGAGGTAGTGACCGTCGACGATGGGGTCGTCCGTTGGCTGGAGTTGGTTGGCGGCGGCTTGGTGCTGGGTGCGGCGGTGGTGTTCTTCGACCGGTTCCCGGTCGGGACGCTGTGTCTGCTCGTCGCCGTTGCGGCGGTGCCGGCGCTGGTGCTGGCGCCGACGGTCACGAACCCGGCGTGGTGGTGGCCCTTCCTCGCGGCCTCCGTCTTCGGGTTCCGCGCCGGGCGGCGGCTGGACGACACACGCCCGGTGTTGTCCTCGCTGGCCGCGGTAGGGCTGGCCGGGCTGCCGGTCAGCGTGCTGGTGGACAGTTCGGCGCGAGGTGGCTTCGGGCTGCTGTTCGGTCTCTACGACTGGTTCGTGCTGGTGCTGATCCTGCTGGTCGTGGTCGTGCTGCCGTGGCTCGTCGGCCGGTACCGGCGGCAGCGGGCCGAACTCGCCGCCGCCGGGTGGGAGCGCGCCGCGCTGCTGGAACGTCAGCAGCGGCTGGAGGTCGACCAGGCGCGGCTGCGGGAGCGGGCCAGGATCGCGCGGGACATGCACGACTCGCTCGGCCACGAGTGGGGGCTCCTCGCGCTGCGCGCGGCCGCGCTCGAGGTGAGCGCAGACCTGCCGGAGCGGCAGCGTGTCGCGGCTGGTGAGCTTCGTGCCGGTGTGGCGGAGGCGACCGAGCGGTTGCGGGAGATCATCGGGATGCTGCGGCCGGACGGCGAGCCAGCGCCGGACGAGCGGGTCGACATCGCCGGGCTGGTCGCCCGCGCCACTGGCGCGGGCATGGACGTCGTGTGGGAACCGTCGGAGCCGCCGGTGGGGTTGCCGGTGGCCGTGGAGCGGGTGGTGCATCGGGTGGTTCAGGAGGGCCTGACCAACGCGGCCAGGCACGCGCCCGGCGCGGCGGTCACCGTCCGGCTCGAACACGGGACAGGCAGCACGATGGTGACAGTCGCGAACGGACTGGCGACCGAGCAGCCGGGTGATGCCGCGAGCGATGCCGTGGGTGGTGGCTATGGGCTGGTGGGCTTGGCCGAGCGCGTCCGGCTGCTCGGCGGCACGTTGGAGGCCGGTCCACGAGACGGCAAGTTCGCCTTGGTCGTGACACTCCCACACGACGCACCCCCCGCTGATCTGCCCGTGGACCTGAACGGGAGCGGCGACAGCGAGTCAGACCGCGCGCGTGCCCGCACTCGCGGTAAGGCACGACGCCGCCTCACCAGCGCGATCCGGGTGCCGGCGTTGGCGGGCATCGTGGTCGCCGTGCTCGCGATGGCGCTCTACGCCCTGGTCGGTGCGAACAACAGCCTCGACCCGGCGGTGTTCGAGCGGATTCCAGTCGGCGCGGCCCGCGCGGAGGTCGAGGCGCAGGTGCCCCAGTTCCAGATCCTGGGTGATCCGGAACGTATGCTCCCCGCGCCGCCGGAGGACGCGGAGTGTCGGCACTACTGGTCGAGCGAGCAGAGCGACGAGCAGTTGTTCTTCCGGCTGTGCTTCGTCGCCGACCGGCTGGTGGTCAAGGAGGTCGTCCCGCGCAGGGCGATCTCAACCGGCTCGGAGTAAGGGGACGCGGTGATCCGTGTGGTGCTGGCCGACGACGAGCCGCTGACCAGGGCCGGCATCCGGACCGTGCTCGGTGCGGAGCCGGAATTCGACGTGGTGGCTGAGGCCGGCGACGGGCACGGGGCGGTGGAGCTGGTTCAGGCCCACCGGCCCGACGTCGTGCTGCTCGACATCATGATGCCCAGGCTGGACGGATTGTCAGCGGCGGCCGAGATCCACCGCACCGTGCCAGACACCGGCGTGATCATGTTGACGACGTTCTCGGAGGACGAGCACATCGCGCGCGCGTTCGACGGTGGTGCCAGCGGGTTCTTGCTCAAGAGCGGTGATCCGCGGGAGCTGTTCGCCGGCATCAGGGCCGTGGCAGGCGGTGCGGCGTACCTGTCGCCGAAGATCGCGCAGTGGGCCATCCGGCGGCTCGGCGGCGACCGCATGTCCAGCGCGGTGCGGGCCCGCGAGCTGGTCAACGGCCTCACCACGCGCGAGCGGGAGGTGCTGGCGCTGGTCGGCAGCGGGCTGCCGAACGCGGAGATCGGCCGTCGGCTGCACGTGGTCGAGGGCACCGTGAAGGTGTTCGTCAGCGCGATCCTGCGCCGCCTGCAGGTGCCGAACCGGGTGCAGGCCGCGATCATCGCCTACGAGGCGGGCCTGGTCGAGCGCGACTGAGGCGGCTATGACTTTCGGCTAGTCCGGTCGGCAGCCTTCGACAGATGTCCGGCGCCGACGCGATCGCGATGCTGGCCCGCATGGCAAAGAAGAACTGGCGCAAAGCCGTCGTCCCGGCACTGTGCGTGGGAATGCTGGCCGTGACCGGCCTGATAAGCACGGCCGCCGCAAGCCCGACCGCACACCCGTCCCCTCTGCCCATCAAGATGAGCCTGCCCCGGCCGACCGGCCCCTACTCGGTGGGCACGGCCGACCTGCACCTCGTGGACCACGACCGCACCGACCCCTGGGCATCACCACCGGGCCAGCCGCGCGAGCTGATGGTCTCGCTGTGGTACCCGGCACGGCCGGCGCCCGACCGACCTACCCGGCACCTCACCTCAGGGGTGGCGGCGTTCTACGACCAGAACTCCGGATCGGTCGGCCTGAACCCCGGCGTCGCCGACTTCGCCGGCACGCGGACTCACGCCAGGGCCCGTGCTGCCGCGGGGCCCGGTGACCGGCCGGTGGTGCTCTACTCGCCGGGCGGCGGGCAGTCACGGGCGTTCGGCACCACGCTGGTCGAGGACCTCGCCAGCCGCGGCTTCGTCGTGGTCACCGTCGATCACACCTTCGCCGGGCCGGTGCAATTTCCCGACCGGATGGAGCTCCCGGCAAGCGGCGTCGACATGGCACAGATGATGCGGGAACGGGCCCAGGACACCAGCTTCGTGCTCGACCAGCTCGGCGTGATCGCCGCGGGCGGCAACCCCGACACGGCGCGCCGGCCGCTCCCGACCGGAATCGGTGCCGCGCTCGACTTGTCGCGGATTGGCATGTTCGGCCACTCCATGGGTGGTTTCACCACCGCCGAGACCATGCTGACCGACCGCCGGATCGACGCGGGCGCCAACCTTGACGGCAGCATGGACCCCCGCTCCGGCGAAGCGTCGGCACGCGGTGCCGACCGCCCGTTCCTCCTCATGGGCGGCGGGACCAGCGGCCGCGACGACCAGCCCCACAACCACCAGTATGCGCCGGACTGGGCCTCGTTCTGGGCTAACTCCACCGGCTGGAAGCGGGATCTCTACCTGCCCGCCGCAGAGCACGCGAGCTTCACCGACGCCCAGGTGCTGCTGCCGCAGATCGACCGGAAGGAATCGTTGCCTGCCGAGAAGTTGGCGGGGGCGATTGGAACCGTGGACCCCGGGCGGAGCCTGGCCGCGCAGCGGGACTACCTCGCGGCGTTCTTCGGACTGCACCTGCGCGGGCAGCAGACGAACCTGTTCGACAGCGACTCCCCGGCGCACCCCGACGTGCGGCTCGTCCCGTGACCGCCCGATCCGTGATCAGGGGGCCGGGATGCTGACCGACCTGCTCGACTGGCTGCAGAACCTGCCCCCGGTGTGGGTGGTGGTCGGTGCCGGCGTGCTCGTGTTCGGAGAGTGCACGCTCGGCCTCGGGTTCATCGCCCCTGGGGAGACCGGCCTGTTCATCCTCGGCTCCACCGCGACCAGCCTGCCAGCCTTCCTGATCATGTGGCTGGTCACCACTGTGTGCGCCGTCGCAGGCGACTCGGTCGGCTACGTGATCGGTAAGCGGTACGGGCCGCGGCTGCGGCAGACGAAGATCGTGCGACGGCACGGGGCGCAGGGCTGGGACCGGGCCACCGAGTTCCTTCGCCGACGCGGCGCGATCGCGGTTCTCGTCGCGATCTTCCTGCCCGTGCTGCGGACACTCGTGCCCGCCGCCGCGGGTGCCGCCGGCCTGCCGTACCGGACATTCCTCCCCGCGGTGCTGGTGGGCGCCACCGGATGGTGCGCAGTGCACATCGGAATCGGCGCCGCGGCCGGTGAGGCCGCACGGCGGATCGAGGACCTCGTCGGCACAGGCAGCATGATCGCGGCCGCCGCGCTCATGGCGATCGTCACCGCGACGGTGGTGGTGAAACGCAAGCGCGCTGCGGCCGGAAGCGGGAACCGGTGACGCCCCTTCCCGCCAGAATCCAGTACCTCCCCTGTCGAGCAGATCGCGATCATGGAGCGCTCGTCACACGGCAGGCGGGCGCGGGGTGACACTCACGCGCGCAGGTCACAGGTCGCCGAGGAACGCCATGATCGTGTCGGTGGGCTGGTAGCGGCCTGGGGTCGCGTCGATCGGGGTGCGGGCCAGTGCGCGTTCGTTGAGCGCGAGGTCGGCGTGGACGCAGATCTGTGTGGTGACAACACTTTCGTGGCCGAGCCAGAGGGCAATAACGATGGTGTCAACGCCGGCGTGCAGGAGTCGCATGGCGGTGGAGTGCCGCAGCACGTGCGGGCTGATCCTCTTTCCGGCCAGCGTGGGACACGATTGGGCCGCGGCACGGGAGTGTTATGGCGACGCGCCGTTCCAGGGCATCGCGGCTGAGCCGACGACCACGGCGGGTCGGAAACACCGGGTCGGCGGGCAGGGCTGCGCGCTCGGTCAGCCAGGCGAGCACATGGCCACGGTGCTGCTGGTCAGCGGTGTGATGCGCTGTATGCGGCCCTTACCTTGACAGCTGACGTGGGCCCCGCTGCCCATGTGAACGTCGCCTATGGTCAGCGCGGCCAACTCAGAGGCGCGGCGCCCGGTTTGGATCACCACGGCCAGCATGATTCGGTCACGACGGCCGGTCCAGGTGCCCTGATCTGAGGCATGCAGCAACGCGTCGATCTCGGGCTCGGTGAGGTAGGTGACGATCCTGCGGTCGAACCGTTTGGGTGGGATCGACAGCACCGTTCCGGCGCGGCCGACAGGTACCAGTAGGTGCTCTTGGGGTCGACGTGGCCCAGGTAGGTCGACAGCGTGGGCAGCAGGGCGGGCACGTCCTCGCTGCGGCGTTACCAGTCCAGCAGGGTGGTGGACCTGGCCATCTGCCTGACCGGCATGGCCGGCGCGCCGGGTCCACCTCCATCCGGAAGCCCGGGTTGCGTGCGGACGGCCTAGGTCAGTCGTAGTGGGCGCGGACGGTCCACGTTCCCTGGTGGTACGCGAGCAGCAGGGCGGTCTGGGCCGGTTCGGCGCCGAGGAGGACCTGGAGCCGGGCTTGGCAGCGAGGTTCCTGACTCCACCACCGCTCGTTCGCCACCCACGGGCCCGCCCAGGCCGCGACGGGCCGTGGGGAGCCGCCGTTGATGCCGACCGTGGTGGGCGGGTCGGTCAACATGTCGCGGTCGGTGACGTGGACCGGCTCGCCGGACTCGCCGAAGACCGTCGCCGGTACCGGGTCAGGGAACACGACCGCGGGTGAGGGCGCGGGCAGTTGCCCTGGCCACGGCAGGTCCGGGTCCGCCGCCGGGGTGAGTTCCTCACCCCACGGCACCAGCCGCACGCGGTCGAGGGGATCCAGCCCACCGCCGAGCACCGGGGTGCACACGGCTTCCGGACCGAGCAGGCCTTGGACGCGGACCATGGCGCGCCCGGCCTTCTCCGCGGCCTCGGCGTGTCCTTCGCCTCGCCACAGATCCAGTTGTAGTGCTTTGCCTTCGACGACCTCCTCGGGTTCGAGCCACAGTGTCCGGATGCCGGCGGTCGGGCCGCCGCCGCGTAACCAGCCGTCCAGCTGCCAGCGCACCCGGTCGGCGATCCCGTTGGGGGTCAACGGTTCCGCGCACCGCCAGACCCGGCCGAGCTCTTCGTCCCGCTCACTGCGCGCGTAGATTCCCAAGCGGGTGCAGGCAAGGCCGTGCGCGGCCAGCCCGGTGTGCAGCCGGTCGGCGAGGGACCTGGCCACGAACGCGGCCGCGTCCACCCGGTCGACCGGTGGGTCGAGTTCGGTGCTGATCGAGAGGTCCGGCGGTGGCCTGCGTCTGGACGGCGGCCGTTCGTCCAGGCCTCTGGCCAGCCGGTGCGCCCGGACCGCGTCCGCGTCGAACCGGGTCGCCACATCGCGTTCGGTGATCTCGGCGAACGCACCGAGAGTCCGCAACCCCAGGCGCCGCAACAGATCGATCAGCTCTGTGCGGTCCGGACCGCCCGGTTGCCGCAACTCGTTGACGGCCAGTGGCGCCAGGAACTCCGCGCTGCGTCCCGGCTTGACCACCAGCCCCCGGTGCGCGGCCAGGGTGGCGGCGAACAGGCCGTCGGCCACACCGACCTGACACTCCACCCCGGCCCGGCCGGCGACCTGATCGATCAGCCGCTCGGCCGCCGCCTCCTCACCGCCGAAGTAGCCGGCCGGCCCCCGCGCGGGCACGGCCACCAACCCCGGCCGGACGATCTCGACGCCGACGGCCAGCTCCTCCACCGCCGCCGCGACCGCCTCGAACAACCGCGCGTCCCGAACCGGATCGTCATCGAACACGACCAGCTCAGGACAGCGGCCCTGCGCCTCCCGGCGGCGCATGCCCCGCCGGATGCCCTCGGCCCTGGCCACGGCCGAGCTGGCGACCACCCGGTTGGCCGCCACCACCACCATGGGCGTCGCCAGCAGCAGCCCGGCACCCGAAGCGGCCGCCACCACCGGCCAGTCCGGGCACCAGACCACGAGCATTCGCATGATTCGAACATAGGTTCGAGACGAATGGGCGTCAATCACTCACACGGGTAGCTGTGGACAACCCCGATCCTGGCCACGAAACCCAAGGGACGCAAGGAAAGCAATCATGACTGTGGGCCGTTCTCGCGGACGGCCCACAGTGTCACGAATTCACGGTGCCGAAGAGCCGGCGGCTACTCGTCCGCGACGCACACACTGGGGACGTAGGCGTCCGACCAACCATTGCCATCACGGTCGATGGGGATCCAGCCGTTGACATTCGAGTACCCGCAAAGGTCATACCTGGGGTCGTGAGCCTCCACCGCATAACAGGACAGCCGGTGCCCGCGGTAGAGCGTCGGCCCTACGGTGGGGTAGTGCAAGCCTGGCCCGGAGAACATGCTCAGCGCCTGGGCGGTGACCGTCACCCAGCCGTAGTCAGCGCACTTCGCCGGTGCGAGAACTGTGGTGCCCTCCGGCGTCGCGCCGGCTCCTGACCCCGCGGTGACCAGCATGCCCGCTGTCGCGAGCACGACTGCCGCGCCTGCCGCCGCGGATCGGCGCAGCTTCGATGTGAACGCCATAATCAGTCTCCTCTGGTGAGCGACCGTCGATTTTCAAGCACCCGAAATTCGTCCCTGATACCGGAGATCTCGTCCCGGGATTTGTTACCGGGCAACCATAAAATCACTCGGGCAACGAGGGAAGGGCACTTCCGGGCACGGCTTTGGCCATAGCCAAATCACGACGTATCCGCAGCTCAGAGCTTTGACCTGGGGCGTCGGCTGGTCAAGTCACGGCCTGGCGGAGCCGGTGCAGAACCAGTAAGCGCCGGGCAGCGCCGAACTGTCCTGACTGCTGTCACCGGCGCGAATGTCGCCGACGCTGTTTTTCGCCGAGTCATAGAAATGACCGGTCACCGGCAGATTGTTGTCGTACGAAAAGACCGCGTCCTGCAAATGGTAGTCGGCAAGGCGCCAGCACGCGTTCTGCCGCTGGGTCCGGAAATTCATGTCGTCGAAGCCGATGTTCCGGTACAGGCACAGCCACGTCGCCTCGCACGGCTCGGCGATCGTGGCAGGCGCCGGTCGTTCCGGCCTCAGCCACAGCGCGGCGACCAGCAGCACGCCGACCGCGGCGACCGCACCCAGCACCCACCAGCCGCGCCGCCTGATCCATGGTGACGCCGGAGGGCGTTCCACGGGCGCGGCCTCGGCCACGACCGCGGCGGCCGCCTGATCCCACCGCTGTCGCCACTGCGCGCGAACCCGCTGCTCGTCCTGACCGAGCACGCCGACCGCCAGCGATCGGACGAACTCCCAGGTCGTGTCCCAGGAAGGCAGCTGCGCGCCACGTGCCGCCGCCGACAACGCCGACTTCGAGGCCAGCGCACCGTGATCCTGGCGCATGGCGTCGTAGGAAGGGTCACCCGCGTGCTGCTTGAGCTCCCACAGCTGCCGGGCGAAGGCCGCCGCCGGTTCATCACCCTGGGGAGCCTTGGCCACCCGCCCTCTGCGTCCGGCTCTGGTCGTCTCGTTACCCATGGTTCCCCCCACGTGACGGTCCGACTTCGGCAGTATCCCAGCCGAGGCCCGATGAGGCTTTCCCCCGATCGGTGCCGTGTGCCGTGCGCAGAGTGCGGGTCCATCACTCGCACGGGCGGCTGCGGACAACACGCCCCTGACTACGAAACCCAAGGAGCGCAAGGAAAGTCATCAGGATGCCGAGTAGGGGCGTGCGGCGACCCGGGCATCGGACCAAGGAGAAGGCCACATCGACACAGCCACAACCCACCGCGGCGGTGCCGGAAAGCGCATCTCACTGTGCCGCTATGCGCATTTCATGGTGCCGGAACGTGCGTTTCGTGGTGCTGGAATCCTGGGCACGCGCGGAGGGCCGAACGTTGGGGTGGCCACATGCCGTCGGCGGGCAGGGGCGTCGGCGTGTCGGAAATCCCTTGGGGGCCAACGTAAAGCGTTGTTGTGGCCGGGCGGGCGGCGGAGCCGCGGCCGCGGGCGGAGACGGTGAGTTCGCGGGTGTGGAGGTGGCCGTAGCCGTCCTGCAGGCCTGCCCAGCGGGAGCGGACGTGGCTGAGTTCGAGGTCGGCGCCCGGCCAGGGACCGAACGGGACCAGCACGGCGCCACGGTGACGGGCGCGTGCCGACAAGCGACGGGCGTGGGACTCCTGGAGGCGTCCGGCCGCCGAGACCACGACGATATCCACGCCGTCGAGCAAGGCGCCGGCCACGGCGGGCAGGTCGGCCCCGGGACGGGGGATCAGCGCCAATCGGGACACGGCGACCCCAAGCTCCGCCGCGGCCACGACCCCCAGTCGTGGCATACCGATCACCCCAGCCCACGACCCGCCGGCCGTGGCTTCGGCGAGCAACGCGAGCAGCACAGTGACGGACCCGCGTACCGCCACCGTGCTACCACGCCGCAAGCCACCCCACGGGAAGAGCCCGGCCAGCACCTGGGGCACCGGCAGCACTCGTTCCCGGTCGACCGATGTCAGGGTCAGGCCGCTGGCCACTCCCACCCCGTCGGGCATGGCCACGGACTTCAGCGACGCCGCTCTCGTCACCGCTGACCCTGACACCGGAACACCTCCCGCACACCGAACGACCGCCGTGGGGAGCCGGCGCGTCTCGAACATGTGTTCGAGCGCTGAGGCTAGCTTAGCGGTGGTTCAGCGGCGACCGCAAGGCGGGTCACTCTCCCGGGTTGTGCTCCGAATAAGCGCCCACGAGCTGGCGTTCCGCGTCGTCGAGATAGGCCGCCAGCATGTCCGCCGCGCCCGCGCCGTCACCCTCCTGCAGCAGGGCGGCGATCTCGCCGTTGCGCACCAGATAAGGCTCGTGGAACCACCTCGGGTCCTGCATCACGTAGAACACCAGCCGCAGTTCGGCGAGAATGCCGCGCATCAGCTCGTCCACCCGGGGACTACCGGCGAACGAGGCGATCACCTGGTGGAACCGGATGTTGGCGGTACCGAGGCCGCGCCAGTCGGACTGCGCGGCCGCCGCCGACCCGTCCGACACCGCCGCGAGCAGGTCGTCCATCCCGGACGGCGGGGCGGTCAGATCACGCACGGCGGCGCATTCGACCAGCTTGCGGACCCGGTAGATGTCAATCACGTCGTCGATGGTCAGCACCCGCACGAACACGCCACGGTTGAGCTCGTGGGTCAACAGGCGCTCGTGCGTCAACAGCCGGAAGGCCTCACGCAGGGTGTTGCGGGACACCGCGAGCGCGCCGGCGATCGCGTCCTCGGCGAGGCGCGTGCCCGGCGTGAAGAAGCCTTCGCTGATGCGCGCCCGCAGCACGTCAGCAACTCGTTCGGCGGTGCTCGTCCGGCCGAGCAGCGCTCGATCGGCGATCAGTCCTGACGTTTCGACCGACATTCACTCAGCTTACCTCTTGAAGGATTGTTGAACGATCCTTACAGTCAACGGAACACGTCATCCTCGGGAGGTGCGGATGAGCACGACGACCCAGGACAGAACCAGGCCGTTCGAGTGGTTCCGGTCGCTCGGCAGCAAAGGGCGGCGCGCCTTCGTCGGCGCGTTCGGCGGATACGGCCTGGACTCCTACGACTTCCAGGTGCTGCCGCTCAGCATGGTGGCCATCACCGCGTACTTCAGCCTGAGCAACGCGGAAGCGGGGCTGCTCACCACGGTCACCCTGGTGGTCTCCGCGGTCGGCGGCGCGATCGCGGGCATCCTCGCCGACCGGATCGGCCGGGTTCGCACGCTGATCCTGACGGTGATCACGTACGCGGTCTTCACGGTCGCGTGCGGATTCGCCCCGAACTACGAGACTTTGCTCGTCCTGCGGGCCTTCCAGGGTCTGGGCTTCGGCGGCGAGTGGGCCGCGGGCGCCATCCTGATCGCCGAGTACGCCAAACCCGAGTACCGCGGCCGCGCGGTCGCGTTCATCCAGAGCGCGTGGGCGGTCGGCTGGGGCCTGTCGGTGATCGTCTACACCGTGGTCTTCAGCCTCGCCGACCCCGACATCGCGTGGCGAATCCTGTTCTGGACAGGCGCTTTGCCCGCGGTCCTGGTCTGGTACGTGCGCCGCAACGTCACCGACGCGCCGCATGTTGAAGCACAGCGCAAGGCCAATGAGCAACGCGGTTCGTTCGCGGCGATCTTCAAGGGCGAGTACACCAGGACCACGCTGTTCGCCGCGCTGCTCGCGACCGGTGTGCAGGGCGGCTACTACACCTTGGCCACGTGGCTGCCCACATTCCTCAAGAAGGAACGGGATCTGACCGTCGTCGGCACCGGCGGGTACCTGGCGTTCCTCATCACGGGCGCGTTCATCGGGTACGTCACCGGCGGCTATCTCTCCGACCGGCTGGGGCGCAAGAAGACCTTCACGATCTTCGCCGTGCTGTCCGCCGCGCTGATCATCGCGTACATCAACATCCCGGAAGGCGCCAACTCGCTGGTGCTGGTGCTCGGCTTCCCGCTGGGCTTCTGCGCGTCGGCCATCTTCAGCGGGTTCGGCTCGTTCCTCGCCGAGCTGTACCCGACGGCGTTGCGCGGCACCGGCCAGGGATTCACGTACAACTTCGGTCGCGCGGTCGGCGCGCTGTTCCCGACTCTGGTCGGTTTCATGGCCACGAGCTGGGGTGTCGGTGGTGCGATGGTGTTCGGAGCGGTCGCGTACGGCATCGCGGTGCTGGCGCTGCTCGGCCTGCCGGAAACTCGGGGAAGGGAGCTGACATGACCCCGGAGCAAGCGCGGAAAGCCTTCCGTGACGGGACAGTCACGCCGACCAGCGGCTGGGCGCCCGGGTACACCCAGGCCAACCTGATCGCCGTCCCGCGCGACTGGGCGTACGACTTCCTCCTGTTCGCGCACCGCAATCGGCAGCCGTGCCCGGTCCTCGACGTCACGGACCCCGGGGTGCCGGCCACTCCGCTGGCCCCCGACGCCGATCTGCGTACCGACATCCCGAGCTACCGGGTGTGGGAGAACGGCGAGCTGGTGTGCGAACTGCGGGACGCCACCCGGATGTGGCGCTCCGACCTGGTCGCGTTCCTGCTCGGCTGCAGCTTCACGTTCGAACACGCGCTGACCGCGGCCGGGATTCCACTGCGGCACGTCCAGCAGGGCCGGAACGTCTCGATGTACATCACCGACCGCGACTGCCGCCCCGCCGGGCGGATGCGCGGCCCGTTGGTGGTGTCCATGCGCCCGATCCCGGCCGACATGGTCGAACTGGCCGGCCGGATCAGCGCCCGGATGCCGGACGTGCACGGCGCTCCCGTGCACGTCGGCGATCCGGGCGGGCTGGGCATCAAGGACCTGTCCACACCGGACTTCGGCGACGCGGTCCAGCCGGAACCCGGTGACGTGCCGGTCTACTGGGCCTGCGGGGTGACCCCGCAGGCCGCGTTGATGACCTCGTGCCCGCCGTTCGCGATCACGCACTCGCCCGGCCACATGTTCATCACGGACGTACCGGACGAGACCTACCGGATCGCCTGAGCCACATCCTCCCAGCGGACGAACTTGAAGTTGGTGCTGTCCCTCGGTTCGCCGGTGTTGTCACCGTCCTGCACGGCGAGCATGCCGTGCGGGTACCGGTGACCGAGAGCAGTGCCGGCCACTGCGGCACCGTCGCTCTCCTGCACCAGGTCGTCGCCGTACCTGATCTGGAAGGAGGTCCTGTACTCGCCGGGCAGGTCGTAGGCCGCGAACGTGTTGTCGCCCTGGCTCGACGCGAGCAGCAGGTTACGTCCATAGTGGATTGTCAGGCCCTCGACGTCAGCCGAGATGTGCTTGCCGCCGAAGCCCGGATCCGTTCCAGGCTCGCATTCCTCGGTCTCCGGGTCGTACGTGCCGGGCACGCCGAACTCACGGACCTTGTCGATCAACACCGGTGCGCCGGTCAGCTTGGCGGGCATCCGCCAGATGCCGACGTCTCCTGACCGGCGTACAACGTCCCGGTCCGGTAGTCCACCACCATGCCCTCGACCTGAGGCAGGACACCGGGTTCGTCGCACGGCTGCCACTTGGTGCCGTTCGGCAACGTGAACTCGCTCGGCAGGTCCAGCGTCCGGACGACGCGGTAGCCGAACTTCCCGCCGCGCGGCTCGACCTTCAGCAGCGCCACCCGGGTCGTCGACCTGCGGCTGACCAGCACGTAGGTCGCGCGATCCGTCCAGTCGTACCAAGCGGTGAGGCCGTAGGCGGTCCGCTGCTCGTCCACTTCGGACTGACTGGTGCCGAACACGAACTCCACGTCCGGCGCGGTCACGTCGACAAGGCCGTTGACCTGGTAGAACCGGATGTGGTCGCGACCGCGGTCGGACACGATGGCCACCTCACCGACGATGTCGACGTTGTTGAACCGGCCCGGCGCGTGCTCGGGCCCCGGCCGGGCGGGCGCGGGCACGTGCTTGATCCGCGTACCGTCCAGCCGGTACGAGTAGAGCCCGCCTTCCTTCGCCGTGGCGACGACAACGCTGCGGCCGGGATCGCTCCGGTTCACCCAGATCGCGGGATCGTCGGCGTCGGCGTTGCCGCCCTGTTCATCGTCGAACAGGCCCGGCGTCTCCACCTGGGCCTTGACCTGCGGAAAACCGGCCGCTGAGGCGGGTTGCCCGGCGAGCATCGCCAAGAAGACTACGAGCAGGACTCTTCGCATTCCTGAGATCCTGCCGGGCAACCGTGAACAGCGGTAGAACGTCAGTGGGCGAAGTGGCGGGTACCGGTCAGATAGACGGCCACACCGGCGGCCTCGGCCGCGGCGATGGTCTCCTGGTCCCTGATCGAGCCGCCGGGCTGCACGATCGCCTTCACGCCCGCGTCGATGAGCACCTGCGGGCCGTCGGGGAACGGGAAGAACGCGTCGGAAGCGGCGACCGAACCCTTGGCCCGATCACCGGCACGCGTCACCGCCAGGCGGCACGAGTCGACCCGGTTGACCTGCCCCATGCCGACACCGACCGTCGCGCCACCGGACGCCAGCAGGATCGCGTTGGACTTCACCGCACGGCAGGCGCGCCACGCGAAGGCCAAGTCCGCCAACGTCTCCTCGTCGACGGGCGCGCCGGTCGCGAGCGTCCACTTCGCCGGGTCGTCGCCCTCGGCCTGGAACGTGTCCTTGACCTGCAGGAGCAGGCCGCCGGAGACGGGGCGCATCTCCGGGCCGCCGCGCCGCGGTTCCGGAGCGATCAGCACGCGGATGTTCTTCTTGCGTGTCAACACGTCCACCGCGCCGTCGGCGTACGAAGGCGCGAGGATCACCTCGGTGAAGATCTCCGCGACCTGCTCGGCCATCTCCACCGTGACCTCGCGGTTCGACGCGATCACGCCACCGTACGCGCTGACCGGGTCGCAGGCGTGCGCCTTGCGGTGCGCCTCGGCGATATCCACAGTGGACACCGCGATGCCGCAGGGGTTGGCGTGCTTGATGATCGCGACGCACGGCTCGGCGTGGTCGTACGCGGCGCGGTAGGCGGCGTCGGCGTCCACGTAGTTGTTGTACGACATTTCCTTGCCGTGCAACTGTTCTGCCGTCGCCAGGCCGGATCCGCCGTGGCTTGAGACGTACAGAGCCGCGCTCTGGTGCGGGTTCTCGCCGTACCTCAGCACGTTGGCCCGCTTCCAGCTGGCACCGACCCAGCCGGGGAAGTTGCTGCCTTCGTCGTCCGGCGCCAGCACGCTGCCCATCCACGACGCCACAGCGATGTCGTAGGACGCGGTGTGCCGGTACGTCTCCAGTGCGAGCTGCCTGCGGTCCTCCAGGGTGAACCCGCCCGCGTTGACCTTCTCCAGCACCCAGCCGTACCGCGCCGGGTCGATCACGACCGCGACTGAGGCGTGGTTCTTCGCCGCCGCACGCAGCATCGCCGGGCCGCCGATGTCGATCTGTTCCACGCACTCGTCGGGTGACGCGCCGGACGCGACCGTCCGCTCGAACGGGTACAGGTTCACCACCAGCAGGTCGAACGCCTTGATGTCCAGGTCGGCCAGCTGCCGCACGTGCTCAGGGCGGCGCATGTCGGCCAGCAGACCGGCGTGCACCCGCGGGTGCAGCGTCTTGACCCGGCCGTCGAGCGACTCGGGAAAACCGGTGACCTCCTCGACCGGCGTCACCGGCACACCCGCGTCGGCCAGCACCTTCGCGGTGCCGCCGGTGGAGACGATCTCCACACCGGCCGCGTGCAGCCCGGTCGCCAGCTCCAGCACACCGGCCTTGTCCGAGACGCCGATCAGCGCACGCCGAACCGGACGTGTCTCTGATGTCACGGGATGCTCACCTTTCGTCCGTCCACGGTGTAGCCCTCGCGCACCATTCGCGCGAGCACGCCGACCAGCAGCCGCCGTTCCACCGTCTTGATCCGTTCGTGCAGTCCGGCGACGTCGTCGCCGGGCTCGACCGGCACCGCCTCCTGGGTGAGGATCGGCCCGGTGTCCACACCGGTGTCCACCAGGTGCACCGTGCATCCGGTCACTGTGACGCCGTACTCGATGGCCTCTTCGACCGCGTGCGCGCCGGGGAACGCGGGCAGCAACGCGGGATGCGTGTTGATCACGCGCCCGGCGAACCGGGTCAGGAACGCCGAGCCGAGGATCTTCATGAACCCGGCCGAGACCACCAGATCGGGCTGGTAGGACGCGACCGTCCTGGTGAGCGCCTCGTCCCAGGCGGCACGGTCGGCGTGGTCGCGCACGCGCTCCACGAACGTGGGCACCCCGGCTCGTTCGGCGCGGGCCAGCCCTTCGATCCCGGCGCGATCGGCACCGACCGCGACGACCGTGATCGGATACGACTCGTCGCGGGTCTCGTCCAGCAACGCCTGCAGGAGGGTGCCCGATCCGGAGACGAGCACAACGACCTTGGCAGGGGTGGGCAGAGAGAGCCGGTCAGTGGGTTGAGCGCTCAGCGTGGTCTCCTGGCCTGGTCGGATACGGCCAGCCTAAGTGCTCACTTCTCGATCTCGTCCGGCAGGTCCGGCTTGTCGCCGGGATCGTCGTCGGCTGGTTCCTCGGGCGCCGCCGGCTCTTCCCGCTCATCTTCTTCCTCCGCCGCCTCGACGTCGATCGCGTCGTCGAGCAGCAGACGAGGCCCGGCCCACCAGGTCACGGTCGCGGCAGGCAGCGCGACCCACAACAACATCGCCATGCCAAGGCTCCACGGATGCACGCTCAGCGGATCGAACACGCCCTCCGCGAGCCGTCCACCCGCACCCACACCGAGCAACGCGCACCCACCCGCCACGACAACCGTGGCCGCGCCGACCGCCCGGAGGCGCGCGATAGGGTCGTCACTCGAGTGACGCAGAATCCAGCCGACGAACGCGCCGACACCCAGCGGCAGCACGAACAGCAGCGGCCACCACACCTGCCCGATCTCCGGCAAGGCCGCCAGCACCGGCACTCCCGGCAGCGGACCGCCGGTGAAGTGCAGTGGTGTCGCGGTGAGCTGCCCGATCGTCACACCTGGGCCTGCCACGAAGGAGATTCCGCCGACCACCGCGTTCGGCAGGTACGCCAGGGAAAGCAGCGCCACGCCGATGCTGTCGCCGATCCCGGGCGGGAACAGGGCAGCGGCCCTGCCGAACGACATCAACAGTCCGAAAAGGAACGTCGCCGTGCCCACGCCGATCACCGTGGCGAACCCGATCAGCCCGGCGCGCAGACCGTGCACCAGCAGTTCGTCCCACCGCTCGGCCAGACCCTCGAAGTACCCGCGCCTGGCCAGCGCGATGAGCGCGGCGAGCGCCGCGATTCCCGCCGGGACAAGCGATCCACTGAGCATGGTCGCCGTTTTCGTGGCCTCCGCGACGACAACGCCCGCGATGGCGTGCGTGACGGACATGGTCACCACGATCAGCAACGTCCCCCACGCGGAGCCGATCTCCAGGCGATCAGCGGCCTTCGTGGCGGCGCGGCCGATCAGCAGCATGATCAACAGCGTCGGCAGCAGCGGCAACGCGCCGAAATCGGTCCCGTCCAGGGACAACGGCACCTGATAGACCGCGAGCCAGCCCGGCATGGCGGCGTTCAGCACGCTTGTGGTGGAGACGTCCGTGTTGCTCGCGGCGGAGATCACCAGCGCCAGCACCACCACGACGGACGCGTATCCGACGATCAAAGGCGCGATCCCGGCGACCATCAGCGCCCGCGCGCGGCCGCGGACCGGCTCTTGGACGTCCTCCGCTACATCAGGTGGGTACAGGGACATGCCCGCACCCTGACAGCCGTCACCGCCTGGCCGCCGGACGGCGCGCCCGGCCGTCAACCGATCAAGTGAACACCATCGACGCTGGTCACAGAATGTCTACATAAGACGCCGGGCGGGCCGTGAAGATCACGGCCCGCCCGGCGGGAAGAAACGTCACTGCGACGGCTGCTGCGGGTAGCCACCCGGCGGGGTGCCCGGCGCGCCGAACTGCCCCTGCTGCGGCGCGAACTGCGTCTGCTGGCCGGGGCCACCGAACGGCTGCTGCCCAGGCTGCGGCTGCTGCGTCGTCGCCTGCGGACCACCCTGCGGCTGCTGCGCCGGGAACGCCCCGCTCGGCGGGTACGCGCCAGGCTGCTGCGGGTAGCCGTACGGGTTCGGCGCGGGCGGCTTGAGAACGCCCGACTCGAACAGGAACGCGGCGACCGCGACACCGGCCTGGAGGATGCTGAAGATCAGCACCATCACGCCGCCCGCCGCCATGCTCCCGGAGATGGAGAACACGGTGAACAGGAAGCCCAGCATGCCGGCGAGGCTCAGCGCGGCGGGCAGGACACCGGCCTTCTGCTTGTCCTTGTCGCCCGGCAGGATCGCCGGCAGCGTGGCCACACCGCCCGCCGCCAGCAGGGCGGGGATCCAGCCGAAGCTCGACTCGTAGAAGCTGCCGCCGGTGACCAGCGGCGCGAAGCCGAGGAAAAGGTTGAGCAGGCCCAGGCCGCCCGCGCCGAGCGCGAGCATCTGCGGCAGGCTCAGCTTCGTACCGCCGCCGTGGCCAGGCGGCGGACCGTAACCAGGTGGGCCGGGCTGGTGCGGGCCTTGACCCGGGTAGCCGCCCGGCGCTCCGCTCGGGAAGGTCATCGCGTGCTTCTCCTCAGCTGCTGCTCGCCGCGATAGTTCGGACGAATTTTTCCACCTTTGACGCAGACCGGCACCACTCGGTTCCCGAATTGTTCCGGTTACTGCACATGGCAGGGCCGGACGCTACACCAGCGCCCGGCCCTGAGGATGAACGACTCTTGCCCCCGGTGTGCCGCGTGACCACTGGGCGCCCACACACCGAGAACCGTAACCGCAGGTCAGCGGGAGCCTCTGGCGGCAACCACATCGCGCGGGCGGCGGACATGCTGGTCGACGCCTTGCACAACCGAAACCACCGTGCGAAAACAACCCCAGCGCCGCCAACTTGCTGGTCAACGGGCGTCACACGCCCCCAACCGCCCTGACCGAAGCCCTCAAGATCCAATCCCCACCTGCAGGACAGCCCCCCACCCAACCCGGGGGGCGACCCCGCTGCCAGTCTACCGATGATAGTGCCTGGTCAGCGGGGTTACCGGGGAGTTGTGGACAACTCTCGGCGCGAACGGACCGTTCGTACGCCTCAGCCCGCTTCGACGATGGCCCGGGCCAGCGCCGCGGTCTCACTCGGGGTCTTGCCGACCTTCACGCCGGCCGCCTCAAGGGCTTCCTTCTTCGCCGCGGCGGTACCGGCCGAGCCGGACACGATCGCGCCCGCGTGGCCCATGGTCTTGCCCTCCGGCGCGGTGAAGCCCGCGACGTAGCCGACGACCGGCTTGGTCACGTTCTCCTTGATGTAGGCCGCGGCCCGCTCCTCGGCGTCGCCGCCGATCTCACCGATCATCACGATCAGCTCGGTCTCGGGGTCCTCCTGGAACGCCGCGAGCGCGTCGATGTGCGTGGTGCCGATGACCGGGTCACCGCCGATGCCCACCGCGGAGGAGAAGCCGATGTCCCGCAGCTCGTACATGAGCTGGTAGGTCAGCGTGCCGGACTTCGACACCAGGCCGATCTTGCCGGGGCCGGTGATGTCCGCCGGGATGATGCCCGCGTTCGACTTGCCAGGCGAGATCACGCCGGGGCAGTTCGGGCCGATGATCCGGGTCTTGTTGCCCTTGGCGACCGCGTGCGCCCAGAAGTAGGCCGAGTCGTGCACCGGGATGCCCTCGGTGATCACGACGGCCAGGCCGATCCCGGCGTCGATCGCCTCGATCACGGCGTCCTTGGCGAACTTCGGCGGCACGAAGATCACCGACACGTCCGCGCCGGTCTTCTCCATCGCCTCGGCCACCGACCCGAACACGGGGACCAGCGTGCCGTCGATGTCGGCCTCGGTGCCCGCCTTGCGCGGGTTCACGCCACCGACGATGTTCGTGCCCGACTTGAGCATCCGCTTGGTGTGCTTGGTGCCCTCGGAGCCGGTCATGCCCTGGACGATGACCTTGGAGTTCTCGTTGAGGAAAATGGCCATCTCGTTCACGCCCCCGCGGCAGCAAGTGCGGCGGCCTTGTCGGCCGCGTTGTCCATTGTGTCCACCTGCTCGAGGCCGGGCAGCGCGGCCTCGGTGAGGATGCGGCGGCCCTCCTCGGCGTTGTTGCCGTCCAGCCGGACCACGATCGGGCGGGTGACCGCCTCGCCGCGGGACTCCAGCAGCTTGAAGGCCTGCACGATGCCGTTGGCGACCGCGTCGCACGCGGTGATGCCGCCGAAGACGTTCACGAAGACGCTGCGCACGTCCGGGTCGGACAGGATGATCTCCAGCCCGTTGGCCATCACCTCGGCCGACGCGCCACCACCGATGTCCAGGAAGTTGGCGGGCTTCACGCCGCCGTGCCGCTCGCCCGCGTAGGCGACGACGTCCAAAGTGGACATGACGAGGCCCGCGCCGTTGCCGATGATGCCGACCTGGCCGTCGAGCTTGACGTAGTTGAGGTCCTTGGCCTTCGCGGCCGCCTCGAGCGGGTCCTCGGCGGCGACGTCGACGAGGTCCGCGTGCGCCGGGTGCCGGAACGAGGCGTTGTCGTCCAGCGTGACCTTGCCGTCCAGCGCGATGATCTGGTCCTGCGGGTCGCGGACCAGCGGGTTCACCTCGACGAGCGTGGCGTCCTCGGAGACGAAGGTCTCCCACAGCTTGACGACGACCTCGGCGGCCTGACCGGCGATCGCCTCGGGGAACTTCGCCTGGGCCACGATCTCGTTGGCCTTGGCCAGGTCCACGCCCTCGATCGGGTCGATCAGGACCTTCGCCAGCGCCTCCGGCTTGGTGGCGGCGACCTCTTCGATGTCCATGCCGCCCTCGACGGACGCCATCGCGAGGAACTTGCGGTTGGCACGGTCGAGCAGGAACGAGAAGTAGTACTCCTCGGCGATGTCGGACGCCGGGGTCACCAGCACGCGGCGGACCACGTGGCCCTTGATGTCCAGTCCGAGGATGGCCTCGGCCTTGGTCCTGGTGTCCTGCGGGTCGTCGGCCAGCTTCACGCCGCCCGCCTTGCCGCGGCCACCGGTCTTCACCTGCGCCTTGACCACGACACGCTGGCCGAGCTCGGCCGCGATCGCCTTGGCGTCTTCGGGGTTGTCAGCCACGGAGCCCGGCAGTACCGGCACTCCGTGGGCGGCGAAGAGGTCCTTCGCCTGGTACTCGTACAGGTCCACTGAGAGCTCCTGCTCCACCATATGCACTGCGTTGGACGGAACGACCCTAGCGACCTGCGCCTGGAGCCGGGCCGTCGGTCCTGGTGAGGTCGGTCACCGCTCGTGATCACGGGTCAGCGAACTTGCCCAGCTCACGACGTGGTCAGCGTTGCCTGGCCGGAAAATCGCCTTGACTCCGGCCATCCGCATGGCGTGTTCGTCGTCCTCGGCAGTGGCGAACACCACGGTCCGCGCGGCCAGTTCTGTACCGATCAGGCGATGTTCGTCGCTCCGGACGACGAGTCCGACCGCGCGCACGTCCTCCTGTTCGGCGGCGCGTGCGATCTCCTCGGCAGTGCCCGCCTTGGCGTAGACGACTTCGACGCCGCGGTCACGCAGAGCGCGCGCCAACGTCAGGGTCTCGATGTCGTCCGGTTCGAGTTCGACGAGCAGCAGCCTGATCATCGACGCTTCGCGGGCTCGGGCCGTACCGCCAAGGCCACGAAGGCACTGATCACCAAGGCCGCGATGGTCGCCAGCGACAGCCATGTGCCCGCCGCGGCCGCGGCGCCTTCGGCGCGTTCGCCGGTCATCGGGACTTCCAGCGCATGCACCGCGACGAGGCCCGCCGTGCCGAACAACAACGCGGCCGCCCGCGCGGGACGACTGCGTGCCGCGACAACCGAGGCGATGAGCACCGCGACGACCGCGACGATCAGGCCCCACGACGCGACACGGAAGTTCGACCAGATGCCTGGCGCGACGTACTGCTCGGCCCGCATGGCCGGCAGTCCGAACGCGCCGATGGCGAACAGCATCGCGGCCGCGATCGGCGCCATCAGGATGATGTTCGGCGACCGCTCGGTCAGGTCGACGTCGTCCCGTTCGATCGCGCCCGCCGCACCGGCACAGATGGCGGCGATGACGGAGAGCACGACGGCGGTCAACGTCCACCACGTCGCCGCGCCCGAGCGGATCGCGCTGCTCGTGGACGTGGCCGTGACGACCGCGTCCAACGCCAGGAATCCGGCGAGCGGGACCGCGACCCACGCGACGCTCAACATCGGACGGAAGATCCGTGCGACGGGTTTGATCAGCAGCAGCACACCCAGCACCAGCACCAGGATTCCGGCGGGCAGCAGCAGCCCGTTCGCGAACGACCCGGGCCGCACGCCGGACAGGATGATCAGTTCGTCGGTCTGGTTGATCGGCACGTCCGTCGGGATCACCACGACGAACAAGTCGGTGGCCTGGCCCAGGATCGCGGCGACACCGGTGAGGATCGCCAGCACGCCCGCGGCCACGTGCATCCGGCCGCCGCTCTCGGTGATCGGCTTGCTTTCCTTGCGCTTCAAGGCAAGACCGCTCGGCCACACCGCCGTGGCGACAAGTCCGGCGGCCCCGGCCGTGGCCATGAACGACCGCCAGTCCGTGTGCAGCCAGTCCACTGTGATCCCGGCGATCTGCGCGGGCAGCAGGACGGCCAGAACGGTGAGGGCGACGCCGGCCAGGACACCACGGCCCATCTTCGGCGTGCGGGCCGTTCCGGCGAAGACGCAGCCGAGCAAGGTGGCGAGCGCGATCAGCAACCCGCCGATCATGACGAGCCCCGGCCCGTTCGCCAGGTCGAGCTCAAGCAGATACGCGTTGTCCGAAGTGAACGGTGGCATCAGCAGGCCGACCGTGGCGAGCCCGCCGAACGCCAGGCCCCAGCCGAGCAGCCTCTTGCGCGACTCCGGCTCGGAGTCCTCAAACTCCGCGGCCACGGCGGTGCCCGGCCGCGCACCGGCACGCACGATCACCATGGCACCGGCGACCAGCGTCAGAACGTGCCCGGCGAGCAGCAACCACGTGCCCGTCCCGGCTGCCAAGGGGACAAGGTCGGTCGGCACGACGAGCTCGGGCCTCGACGCCACCAGGGCGTCCGCCGCGAGCTGAAGATCACCCAACGCACGCCCGGGAGCCAGGAACGCCGCGCCGACGAGAACACCCGCCGCGCCCACCGGCTTACCGGCGAGCAACAGAGCGACAGCCGCCACGACCGGCAGCACCGCGAGTGCGATCAGAAGCGGCCCACTGCCGTACGCCGCCGGGGGCGCGCCCTGCAGCACCCCGACGCCGGGACCGATCGCCAGCAACGCCGCGCCCGCCGCGGCCACGACGACCGCCAGCTTCAACAGCGCCGGTACCTCAAGCCGCTCCGGCACCAGGTCTCCACCTTCATCAGCGGCCGGGCCGGTCCCCAGCCGGGTTTCCGACGTACGGATCCGCGAATTCATCAGCCCGAACCTAGCAAGGCGATCACACCCGACCTCTCCCACCACACGCGCCGAAGACAACACCCAGGTCACACGCAGGAACCCCGATCCGCACCCGCGGGTGATCTTGACGGCCATACGAGCGGACCCAGGGCCACGGTTCAGCGGCGGCACGACGCCTTCACAGGACCTCGTGCTGGGACGGCGGACTCCCACGCCGGACGGGGCAGCCCTGGGCAGGCGTGCGGCACGACATGGCAGGGGTTGCCGCCGCACGGTGCCGCAATGGCCGGACTCGGCATGCCGGAAAGGCCGACACGGGGCGCCCCGCCCTGCGCCGCGCGGTGCCGGAGTGGCCCACACGGCATGCCGGAACGGTCGACACGAGGTGCCGGAACGGTCGACACGAGGTGCCGGAGCGGTCAACTCGCATGCCGGAAGCCGACACGGGGTGCCGCGGTGCCGGAATGGTGGGCACGGCGTGGCCGGGCGGGGTGGGAATCTTCCGCAAGGTTCGAGGGTTGACGCAGACAACCTGAGGCGCGTGCGGGGCGTCATATAGGGCACGAGGCAAAGCAAGGGGCCGACGACCTGGGGAAACGGTCGGCGGACCGGCCGGACGGGACAACGGGCAAGCGGGGACGACCGGCGACACGGGGTGGAGTCGCCGGGAGGTTGCATCAAACGCATACGACCGCCGCGAATCGAGTAGCGGCGCGGTGCGTGCGGCGAACGGTCGGTCGCGACCGGGTAACGCGAAGGACCGCCCGGTTGGCGTAACAGAGATCACATTCGGTCGTGTTATGTGCCCTTAACTTTGGGTAATAGTTACTGATCAGTGACTTGCGCCCCCGACCTGAACGGCAGAAGCCGCGTCGGGGAAGTTGCCCTCGGCTGTCTCCCTTGGTTACTGTCCCCCGGTCCGTTGTCACGGTCCGGTCACGGCAGGACTGAGTGGTTCCCCCGAAGCCACTCACCCGGGATCCCCCGCCCGGTGTCCACGCCAGAGCTCGTCCCCGCGAGCCGAGGTGCCGCCCCGGATCTCCCCGAGGCAGAAGGGCAGGCTTTGTCTCGACACCGCTCCCCCGGCGGGCCGCAGCAGTCTGCAGTCCTGTTGGAGGCGCTTGAGCGCACCTCCAACGACGACCGCGCAGAGCGTGGTGCGCACCGGCTTCCGGCGCCGCCACCCGCGTTGCGTGGCCGTGTGGTCGTTGCAGCAGTGGCCATTGGCGCATTCGCGGCCGCCGCAGCTGGTCAGACGCTCAAAGCAGGCGCATCAACCGGCGATGACATCGCTCCGCTGGCCAACTCCGGAGACGCCTCCGCGGCGTTCGGCGTCGGCGGCGACTCGAGCATCGGCACCGCCGCTCCCGAGATTCTCACCGTCGCGCAGGTCAGCGACGCGGGTGTCGAAGCCCGCAAGCTGACCCAGAGCGCGCAGCTGATCGCCAACCGCACGGCCAAGCTCCAGAAGGAAGCCGAAGAGGCTGCCGAGAAGGCCCGCGTCAAGTACGCGAAGCCCGCCGACGGCACCTTCACCTCCGGTTACGGTGCGCGGTGGGGCACGACCCACTTCGGCATCGACATCGCGGGCAAGTTCGGCTCCCCGATCCGCGCCTTCACCGACGGCGTCGTGATCGAGGCGGGCTCGGCCAGCGGCTTCGGCCTGTGGGTGCGCATCCAGCACCCGGACGGCACGATCAGCGTCTACGGCCACATGGACTCGATCACGGTCCGGGAAGGCGCCAAGGTCAAGGCAGGCGACCAGATCGCGCGGATGGGCAACCGTGGCCAGTCCACCGGTACCCACCTGCACTTCGAGATCTGGGACTCCAGCGGGCGCAAGCTGAACCCGGTGCCGATCATGGCCGCCAAGGGCGTGCGGGTGGTCTGACGGGTCAAGCCCGGGCGAACCAGGCACCGGCGACCCGCCAGACCGAACACATGGCAGGTGAGCCGCGCGGCGCGGGACAGCCACCGCATCGTCGTTTGCGGCCTGTGGGCGTGTGCTGGCCGAGCAGTGACCGCCAGGCTCCGGCGAGCCTGCGCAGTTCTCGGCCGGCTTCCCAGGGCTGCGCGGTCGCCAGCCGGTCAACGCCGTCCAGATAGCCCGCCACCCGCTCAGCCAGCGCGCGGAACAAGACCTCATCCATGGGGACACCCTCTGCTTGACGCGGTTCTCTGTCATGCCGCGAGTCAAGCAGAGGGGTCTGACAGTTTTCGAACTTGTGGTCGAATCCGCTGGTCAGGACGTTGCCGTGGCCGGTTGCCGACGGGGCTCGGCCGCTCGCTGGAGCACCTTGCGGCCGTAGACGTACCTGGCGGCCAGCGCCACGCCCTTGTTCACGATCGTCTGCGGCAGCGGCATCGGCCGCAGCACGTCGACGATCAGGACGATCCGCTCACCCGTGCTCTCGTTGACCACTTCGTGGTTCCAGCTGTCGTCGAAAAGCATGCTCTGCTTTTCCTGCCAGGTGTACCACTCGTCTTTGACCCGAATGCTCGGCGGCGCGTCGTCCGGCACCTTCAACCCGAGGTGGTAGCGCAGATACCCGCAGTACGGACCCTCGTGTTCGGGAATCGACTTGCCGGGTTCGAGAATGGAGAAGAACGCCTGGAAGACATTCGGGATCGACGCCAGCAGCGCGGTCGTCCTCGGGCATTTCGAGGCGTTCGGCTCGGCCCGTTCCCCCATGGCCCACAGGTAGAAGATCTTCCATTCGTTCGGGGTCACGTTGGAGATGGTGGCCTGGTCGGGGTCCAGGTCGTGATACGCGGGCAGCGTCGAGCGGTCGGCGAGGACCCCGTCGAGCTCGCTCCGGATGTCCGCGTACGAATTGTCGAGACTCCGTAGTGCCGGATACGTCTCGTCGATATCAAAAAGCACCGGCCGTTGTTCTCCCCCTGCCGTCTGCTTGAACCACTTGCTGACGGCTTCCTGTACAGGCTTGGTGTTCACGTGTCTCCCCACAGCGAGAAATCCAGTAATTCAGATACTGGTCCCACCAGGCGATGACACGCATCGGGAAAACCCCGTAGCCGTCCCTGAACACAACCCCTAAGAGTGGGGCACACCGGCACGTGGACGGTGGAGTGAACCCTACTTTCCTAGAGCTTCACGAGCGGAACACTGCCGATCAGCATCAGCCGGATCGTGCCCGAACTGCCGAAGTCGATCGTCGCGGTGGCACGCGGACCCGCGCCGTCGGTCGCGACGACCGTGCCGAGGCCGTACTTGTCGTGGTTGACGCGGTCGCCGGCCTCGAGCTTCAGCGCGGGCGTGTCCTGCCAGCCCTTGAACGACGTGGACTTCATGCCCTGCCTGGCGATCCTGGCCTGCGCCGAGTCCGAACCCGACCGGCTCCACGTGGTCACCGCGGACGGCCCGGACGAGCGCCGCGACGGCTCCAGCCTGCGCCACTCGATCAGCTCGGCCGGGATCTCGTCGAGGAACCGGGACGCCGGGTTGGTCGACGGCTGCCCCCACGCGGACCGCACCACCGCACGGGAGAGGTAGAGCCGCTCACGAGCACGCGTGATCCCGACATACGCCAGGCGCCGCTCCTCGGCCAGTTCGACCTCGTCGGACAACGCCCGCATGTGCGGGAAGATCCCGTCCTCCCAGCCGGTGCTGAACACGACCGGATACTCCAGGCCCTTGGCGGTGTGCAGCGTCATCAGCGTGACCACACCGTCCGACTCCGCGTCCGGCACCTGGTCAGCGTCCGCCACCAGCGACACGCGCTCGAGGAACGCCTCAAGCGTGCCCAGCGGCGTGGCGGTCTCCTCGTCGTCGATCGCGGGCGGGACCTCGGCGAACTCCCGGGCCACGGTGATCAGTTCACGGAGGTTGTCCAGCCGGGTCGCGTCCTGCGGGTCGTCGCTCTCCTCCAGCTCGGCCTGGTAGCCGGTCCGGTCGATGATCGCTTCGAGCAGCTCGGCCACGCCGTCGTCGACCTGCTCACGCAGCGAGTCCAGCAACTCGACAAAACCGGCGATGCACTTCTCCGAACGGGGGTTGAGCAGCGGGACCTGGCCCGCCGCGGCCTTGCGCAGGGCCGCGCTGAACGAGATCCGCTCCTGCTCGGCGTGCGTCGCGACCACGGCCTCGGCCCGGTCACCGATGCCGCGCTTGGGCACGTTGAGGATCCGCCGCAGCGACACGGTGTCCTCGGGATTGGCGAGCACCCGCAGGTACGCCAACGCGTCACGGACTTCCTTGCGCTCGTAGAACCGGACGCCGCCGACCACCTTGTACGGCAGCCCGAGCCGGATGAAGATCTCTTCGAACACCCGGGACTGGTTGTTGGTCCGGTAGAACACCGCGATGTCGCCGTTGCGGGCGTCGCCGTGGTCGACCAGCTTGTCGATCTCGCCCGCGACGAACGCGGCCTCGTCGTGCTCGTTGTCGCCGACGTAGCCGACGATCTTCTCGCCCTCACCGGAGTCGGTCCACAGCCGCTTGTCGATCCGGCCGGTGTTGCGCGAGATGACGGCGTTCGCCGCGGACAGGATGGTCTGCGTCGAGCGGTAGTTCTGCTCCAGCTTGATCGTGGTCGCGTCCGGGTAGTCCCGTTCGAACTCCTCGATGTTGCGGATCGTCGCGCCACGGAACGCGTAGATCGACTGGTCCGCGTCGCCCACGACGCACAGCTCGCCGGGCGGGATGTCGCCCGCGCCGACCCCGACCAGTTCACGGACCAGCATGTACTGCGCGTGGTTGGTGTCCTGGTATTCGTCCACCAGCACGTGCCGGAACCGGCGCCGGTAGTACTCGGCGACGTCGGGGAACGTCTGCAACAGCTCGACCGACTTCATGATCAGGTCGTCGAAGTCGAACGCGTTGGCCTGCTGCAACCGCTGCTGGTAGACCGCGTAGACCTCGGCCGTGCGGCGCTCGAAGTCGTTGGTGGCGCGCGAGGCCGCGGTCTCGTAGTCGATCAGCTCGTTCTTCAGGTTCGAGATCTGCACGGCCAGCGACCGCGCGGAGTACCGCTTCGGGTCCAGGTCCAGATCCCTGGCCACCAGCGTGATCAGCCTGCGCGTGTCGTCGGAGTCGTAGACCGAGAAGTTCGACGACATGCCGATGGTCTTCGCCTCGCGCCGCATGATCCGCACGCACATCGAGTGGAACGTGGAGACCCACATCGCCTTCGCGCGCCCGCCGACCAGATCGGCGACGCGCTCCTTCATCTCGGCGGCGGCCTTGTTGGTGAACGTGATCGCCATGATCTGGCCGGGATGTACGTCCCGCGCGGCCAGCAGGTAGGCGATTCTCCTTGTCAGCACACGGGTTTTGCCCGAACCCGCGCCCGCGACGACGAGCAGCGGCGTACCGCTGTGCTCGACAGCCTGACGCTGCCGGTCGTTGAGCCCCTCAAGCAGGGCGGCGACGGCCGGGTTGACAGGTGTGGTGCCGGGAAGCTCGAACAAGGCGTTCATCGCGAACAAAGGTACCCGCCCGCCCCGACAAAGTCCGGGCACCCTCGCACGTGTGTTCACTCCCGGGGTGTCCCAGGTCCGCCAAGTTCGTCGGGCATAGAACCAGCCGATAAATGGTTGGCCTGGACAGCGGGTGACGGAGTACCTCTGTGTCAGGGGGCTTCACCAGGAGTTCGGGGTTCGTTTCCGGGGTTTTCCGGGGCTCATCCCTGATCCATTCGCCTGCCGCGGGCGACAGTCTGTGAACAGGGAGTTGGTCGAGCCGGACAGACGGGGGCGGGGAACGTGTTCGAAGACCTGATGCCGGACCTCACGGCACTGTCACCGGTCGCGGTGCTGGTGACGATCTTCGTGCTGGCGTTCCTCGAGACGAGCGTCGTGGTCGGCGTCGTGCTGCCGGGGGAAGTGCTCGTGGGCGCGTGCATCGGGGTGTTGCACGTCGCGTGGTCGCCATTGGCCGGGGCTGTGGCGGCCGCGGGGTGTCTCGCGGGCCAGTTGGGTGGATACGCGCTTGGTCGCTGGTCGGGGCCCGCGATCAAGCACGGATGGGTCGGCCGCAAGGCGGGCCCGAAGCGGTGGGCACAAGCCGAACGCCTGGTTGGGGAATCAGGCGGCTGGCTGCTGGTGACAGCGCGGTTCGTCTCCGTGGCGCACACGCTGGCACCAGTGCTCGCCGGTGCACTGCGGATGCCGCTGCGGAAGTTCACGCTCTTCGCCGGCGTCTCCGCGGTGGTGTGGGCGGCGCTCTGGACCGCGGTCGGGGCCGCGTTGTCCGGCGTCGGCCAGTTCATCGACCCGGGCGTGCTGTCGTTGGCGCTGGTCGGCGGCGGTGTGGTGATCGGCGGACTGATCATGACCAAGCTGTTTCGCCGGTTCGACAAGGCCGCCGAGCTGCAGGAGAAGGATGTTCACCGGCCGTCGGTCGACGTCCGCCCGGCGGTTGTGTCAAGATGACGGAGTGCGGGCAGAGCGCTTTTACTTTTTCTACGGGAACCGGACTCCGGCTCCCGTGGTTCTCTGACGCCACCAGACACCACGAAGCCCCCGGAGTCCTCGGACCCGGGGGTTTCGCGCTCCGGGCCAGGCCTCCTAGACGGACAGGAAAGCCGATGACCCCGACGACCGAGAACGGCACCGCCGCCGACGACATCGACGCCCTGCGCAAGGAGATCGACTCGCTGGACGCCGAGATCCTGCGACTGGTCAAGCGCCGGATCGAAGTGTCCAAGACGATCGGCGCGGCGCGGATGGCGGCGGGCGGGCCGCGCATCGTCTACAACCGCGAGATAGACGTGCTCGCGCGCTACCGGGAACTGGGCCCGGAGGGCCGTCAGCTCGCGATGGCCCTGCTCAACCTCGGCCGGGGCCGCCTCGGGCGCTAGGGCGAATATCAGGGCGATCACCCATCCGCCACGGCCCCGGATGAGGGCACACTGGAGGCATGCTGGACCTGATCGCCGTGATCATCGTCATCGTGGCCCTCGTGGCCGCCCTCGCCCACGTCGGCTACCTGGCGCTGCTGAACTCGGCGGCGACCAAGCGTGCGGGCGGCGGGCCGATCGCGCAGTACGTCCGCGGCCGCTGGCCGGTCGCCGGTGTGACGACGGCCGGAGCACTGCTCGGGCTGTTGCTCACCGGTGGCAGCGGCTTCGTCGACGTCCTCGCGATCCTGATCGGCGGCGGCTCCGGTGCCGTCGCCGTGAAGTCCCTGGAGTCGACCCAGAAGAAGTACAAAACAGACTCCTGACCCGGTCCCCCTCGTCGTCCCCCGCCCCGCGGCACCGCCGCATGGGCCCGGGCACGGGCATGACCGCCCCCAGGCGACCACCCACAATCCGGTCGCGGGCCTGGCCGGGACATGCCTGGTTCCCAGATGCCCGCCCACGATCCGGTCGCGCCGGTGTCGGCGCGCGGTGAAACGACCCGCTCCCGGCAACCACAAGCCACCGCAGGCCAAGCAACCGCCCACGATCCGGTCGCGCCGGTCATTTACGCCCCGCAACACGCCCGACACCGCCCCAACCCCAGCAAAAACCAGCCACCGAGCGATGTCGACAGCGTGAGACAGGACCGAACGACCCACCCCCACAACCCCGCAGGCCAAGCAACCGCCCACGATTTNCAAAAACCAGCCACCGAGCGATGTCGACAGCGTGAGACAGAGCCGAAACGACCCACCCCCACAACCCCGCAGGCCAAGCAACCGCCCACGATTTGGTCGCGCCGGTCATTTACGCCCCGCAACACGCCCGACACCGCCCCAACCACAGCAAAAACCAGCCACCGAGCGGTGTCGGCAGCGTGAGACAGGACCGAACGACCCGCCCCAGCAACCACCGCAGGCCAAGCAACCGCCCACGATTTGGTCGCGCCGGTCATTTACGCCCCGCAACACGCCCGACACCGCCCCAACCCCAGCGAAAAACCAGGCACCGAACGGTGTCGGCAGCGTGGGGCGGGGTGGAAATGGCCGGCTCAAGGCGACCAAATCCGTCCGAGCGAAGCGAGGACAATCCAACACTGTCAAGATTTTTCACCCGGTCGTGTGGAGACGAATCTGGGGCCCTACCAGCGTTTCTGTGCGCGGAAGGTCCGGCATACCCTGGCTCGGGTGAGCACTGACGGGCCCATCGGAACGGTCCGCGCGCGACCCGCGCGGCCCGTTGGTGGAAAGCCCTTCGCCGCGCTCACGTGGTCGCCACGCCGTGGTCATGAGCCATCGGGCCATACCCGGCAGTGAGAAGGGTCACAGCTGTATGACCAGCGAGGAGCAACACCCGGAGAAGGGACGCCACCGGCACAGCCAGGGGACGTGGACACCGCAGGTCGGTCACGCGAACCCACCCGCGCACGCGCTCCCCGAGCCTGTGCTCGCGCCGCCGACTGTGGCTGAGATGACCGGTCCCGGCTTGCGGAAGTTCGACCTCGGCACCATTCCCGCCTCGGTCACGCCACCGAAGACCTGGCGCAAGGCCGCGTGGTTCGCAGTGGGCTCATCACTGGCCGTCGTGGTCAGCCTGAGCTTCGCGGCGTCCGCGCTGGTCGGCAGGCCGAAGAACACCGAGACCATCGACGCCCTGCCTGGTGTGCCCAGCGCGCCGGTGTTCCTCGACGTGTCCGCGGGCCCCGTCCCGAGCCGGTCACCGAAGCCCGCGGACCGCGTCGTGGAACGGTCCGCGGTCGCGGCCGTGCCGAACCAGTCCCATCGGGGCACGACCGGCGGACCGGCCGCGAGCCGCACGGTGCGCACCAGCGGTCCGCAGTCGACCGGTTCGCCGCCGTCGTCCCCGCCACCGCCTGCCACGCCGCTCCGGGAGACCACGCCGAAGCGAGCGCTGGCGATGAACGACCCCGAGCAGATCGGCGACCGGACCGAGGCGTTCTACGAGCAGGTCACCGCCGCCCCGGACGCGGCGTACCAGATGACCACCGGAGAGATGCGTATGCAGGGCAAGGAGGCGTTCCGGCAGCGCTACGCCGACATCAAGGCGGTCGAGGTGTACAGGATCTGCATCGACCCGAACCAGGGCACGACTCTCAGTGAAGTGAAGATCACGAAGAAGGACGGGTCCACGATCACCGAGCGCAGACGGCTGAAGTTCACGTCGGGCCGGGATCCGAAAATCCGTTCTGAAGTTACCCATTAAGTCCGGGCCCGTTCGAGCCGATACCGACAGTGCCAGCGGTGACCGCTGGCCCGGTCGAGCTACAGACACCGCCACGAGCAGCCCCGAACGGGTGACCCTGATGTGGCCTTCCGTGACTCGACGCCCCCGAGTACAGGACAGACACGCAAGGAAGTAACAGTGGAGCGTCCGACGTCTGGTCGCCGGCACATCCGAGCCGGGTCGATCACCGTTGCGGAGCTGATCAAGAACCGGCCGACCCCGGTTCATCTGGAGTCCCGCGACGAGGCCGCCACCGAGGAGATGCCCGCGGGCATCGCCACGGAACCGATGCCGCCGGTCACTTCGGCCGAGCCGCGACCGCTGGCACAGCCGTCGCCCGCTCCGAGGACCCACCGCCGCCAAGCGGCCCGCACCGGGCACCTGGCCAAGCTCGCCGGGCTCGGCGTGGCCACCGCGGTGCTCTGCGCTTCCATCGCCGCCGCGTCCATCATCAACACCCGGCGTCAGGCGGAGACCGGCGCGGTCGGCCGCCCGGTCGCCGAGATGACGAACGAGCAGGCTCTGCTGCCGCACATGTTCACCCTCACCGCCGTCAACGCACCGCGGATCACCACGGAGATGCCCGCGCCCAACACGGGCAGCGCCTCCGCGACGATGGAGAACACGGGTTCCGGCCGCCGCGCGAACGACTCGAAGAAGCTCACCGCCCCGGTGACCCCGCCCGCGCAGGTCACCAACACCGCGCCGACGGACGCCGAGCTGGTCAGGGAGTACTACAAGCTGCTCGCCAGCCAGCCACAGCAGGCCGTCGGACTGCTGGACGGACTGCTCCGGCAGACCGACCTGTCCCACTTCCTGGACTCGTGGACGCAGACACGCGACATCCGGGTGATCGACGTGCAGCCGCGTGGTGACGGAGCGTTGCTGGCCGTTGTCGAGATGGTGCTGCCCGACGGCGGCACCGCTCGGGTACAACAGCTGCTCAGGGTCACCGAGAGCCAGCCGAAACGGATCACCGGCGCCGAGATCGTCTCCGCTCAGCGCAGTTGATTCAGCCGAAGTAGTGAGGCGATCGGGCCGCTCAGTACCTCGCGTCACCAATGCGACCCCCGATCGGGCTAAGCTGAGCACGCCCGAGGATTGGGCTGGTGTGTGGCGTTGGTCTCAATCTGCGAGCCGGTCGCGACGACACGCCGGTGCTGTTCGTGTCCAGGTAACGGTCTCGCGGCCGTGCGCGAAGAGTGAGCGCATAGCCTGGAGGCGGATCTCGGGGGATGTCCGCCTGACAGAGAAGATCGCCGGCGAGCAGTTCGCGGGCAAGGAGGTGTCGTGAGCGACGAAGGCCGACTGGTAGCCGGTCGCTACCGGCTCGTGCATCGCATCGGCACTGGCGCCATGGGCGTGGTCTGGCAGGCAAAGGACGAGCGGCTCAACAGAGTCGTCGCCGTCAAGCAGGTCCTGCTGCAGACCGGCCTGTCACAGGAGGAGATCAACGAGGCGCTCGAACGCGTGCAGCGGGAAGGGCGGATCGCCGCCAAGCTGCACCACCCGAACGCGGTGACGGTCTTCGACGTGGTCGACGAGGACGACGCGCCCTGGCTGGTGATGGAGTACGTCCCCAGTCAGAGCCTGGCCGCGGCCATGAAGGAGCGCGGCGCGATGCCGCCGCTCGAGGTCGCCGCGATCGGCGCGCAGATCGCCGCGGCGCTGGCCGCCGCGCACGCCGCGGGCATCGTGCACCGGGACATCAAGCCGGGCAACATCCTGCTCGCCGACAACGGCTCGGTGAAGATCACCGACTTCGGCATCTCGCGGGCCAGTGACGACGTCACGGTCACCAAGACCGGGCTGATCGCCGGGACGCCCGCGTATCTGGCGCCTGAGGTGGCGTACGGCAAGGACCCGACACCGCCCACCGACGTCTTCTCCCTCGGCTCGACGCTGTACGCGGCGGTCGAAGGCGAGCCGCCGTTCGGCCTGAGCGAGAACACGCTCGGCCTGCTGCACGCCGTCGCCGCGGGCAAGATCAACCCGCCGCAGCTGGCGGGACCGCTGACCCCGGTGCTGATCGCACTGCTGGCCACCGAGGCCGAGGACCGTCCGACCGCCGCGCACGCCAGGGACATGCTGGCCGCGGTGGCCCGTGGCGACCACCCGGACGTGCCGGAGACGCGGACCGTGTTCGCCGGTCCGTCGACCGATCCGCGCACCAGGGCCGTCGCGGCACCGAGTGCGCGGTCGCGCACGGGTGTCCGGCCCGCGGCGGCTCCGCCGCCACCGCACAAGCAGTCCAAGCGGCCGCTCGTGCTGGCCGGTGTGATGGCCGCGCTGGTGCTGGGGCTGGGCGGCTGGCTGATCGCGGCCAGCGGCAACGAGGAGAAGGGCGGGCCGGACCCGTCCAAGGTCAACAGCTCGCAGACGACCACCAGCTCCGTGCCGACGTTCACCTACACCGAGACGTACACCGAGACGTCGAGCGAGCAGCCGACCCGCCAGCCACCGAGGTCGACACCGAAGCAGACGGAGCCACCGAAGACGCAGTCGTCGACCACCACCACGACGACCACGACGACCACCACTCCCAAACCGTCGTCGCCGCCGTCGAACTCGCCGACCAGGCCATCGAACCCGGGAACGATCAGCATCCCGAATTCCCGGTAGTACGAAGCAACCTCCGAGTGCGCCCAAACGACACATAAGTAGAGTCCTAGGTCGCAGACAACCAGCCGTACGGGAGTTAGGCGTTGCCCTCCGACGAAGACCGCCTGGTGGCGGGTCGATACCGACTGGGACAGCGCATCGGCAGCGGCGCCATGGGCGTCGTTTGGCAGGCGCACGACGAGCGGTTGCACCGCACGGTCGCGGTCAAACAGTTGCTGACGCAGCCCGGCCTGAGCGCCGCGCAGGCCGAGGAAGGCCGGCTCCGCTCGATGCGGGAGGGCCGGATCGCGGCCCGGCTGCAGCACCCGAACGCGATCACGGTCTACGACGTGGTCGAGGATGACGGCCAGCCCTGGCTGGTGATGGAGTACCTGCCGTCCCGCAGCCTCGCGGCCGAACTGGACGAGCGGATCACGCTGCCGCCGCAGGAGGCCGCCAGGATCGGCACCGAGGTGGCGGCCGGCCTGGTCGCCGCGCACGCGGCCGGGATCGTGCACCGCGACATCAAGCCCGCCAACGTGCTGCTCGGCAACGACGGCTCGGTGAAGATCACCGACTTCGGCATCTCGCGTGCGGTCGGCGACGTGACCGTGACCGCCACCGGCATGCTCGCCGGGACACCCGCGTACCTCGCTCCCGAGGTCGCCAAGGGCATGGAGCCGACGCCCGCGTCGGACGTGTTCTCGCTGGGCTCGACGCTGTACATCTGCGTCGAGGGACACTCGCCGTTCGGTCTGAGCGAGAACACGCTCGCACTGCTGCACGCGGTCGCGGCGGGCAAGATCACCCCGCCTCGTCAGGCGGGTCCGTTGACGGCGTTGCTGATGCGCCTGCTGCGTACCGAACCGGAGGAGCGGCCGTCCATGGCCGCCGCCAAGGAAGCACTGGCCGCGATCGCCGCCGGTCGTCCCGTCCCGCCCGGATTGCTCAGCGGCGGCAACTACGACGGCCCGACCGTCGCCGTCGCCCCACGGATCGCTCCGCCGCCACCGCCGCCGCCCCCACCCGTGCCGCCGCACCCGCAGACGCGGATCGACGCCAACCCGCTCGCTGAGCCACGTCGTACACCGCCCGGCGGCTTCCCGCTGGGCCCGCCGCCCGGCACGCCGCCACGTGGCAACCAACCGCCACCGCACGGCTCGCAACCCAGACGCGACCCGATGCCCGCGGAGCCAAGACCCCGCAGGGACGTCCGCAAGATCGTGCTGACGATCCTCGCGATCATCGGTGCGGCCGCTATCGGCGTCCTGGTAGCCAACATCTTCACGCCCACAAAACCGACGAACGCGCAGCAGAACCCGACGACACTGGCCCCGCCGCCGCCGACCACCGTCACCCAGACGCCCTCGGCGACGCCGAAGAAGACCACACCGCCGCCCACCACACCTTCGTCCTCGCCCACGTCCACCCCGTCGACCGATGACGACGACGACGGCGAGTCCCTGGACGACGCGGCGAACTTCGTCAGCCGTTACTACGACCTGTTGCCGGAGAACCCCGAGGCGGGGTGGGCCCTGCTCACCCCGAAGGCCCAGGGGCTGTCCAACGGCCGGGACGGCTACTTCACCTTCTACGCCCAGATGTCCGACGTCCGGATCACCGACACCAACCAGGACGACAAAGGCAACGTCCGCGGCACAGTGCGGTTCAAGTTCAAGGACGGCCGCGAAACCCGCGAGCCTTACCGGTTCACCGTGATCGTCCAGAACGGCAAACTGATGATCGACGATTTCAAAGCCGGTACGGCCTGATCACTGGCCACGTGTCGCCCCCTCAGTACCGGGTAAACCACCGACCGGCTTGACGGCTTCGCGCACCTCTTCGAGCAGTGTGATGTCACGAATGCCGTAGAGGTCCATCATCGACCGCGCCAGGTGAACATCCACCCTGGTACGGCCGTTTTCGATCCTGTACATGCTGCTTCGAGACTTGTCGAGCCTCGACGCCGCCTGGTCAAGGGTGAGTCCTGCCTGTCGTCTCATCCGGCGAAGCTTGGCTCCCAGCCGAGTGCGTGGACATGGTGGGCTTTGCTGCTCAGACACGAAAATTCCGCTGGTGACTTGTGCTTGCTGGGCTTACCCGTGAGACCTAGCGGCCGACGGTCCTGCCCACACCAGATGTGGCGTGATGTCGCTATGACCGCGGATGTAGCGCACGGCATTTTCTGGCTCAGCCAAGACGTATTGGTTCTTGCCGTCCACCGTGACCATGTACGTGCTGTCGTCAAGCACCATTCCCCAGGCAACTATCTCTGCTTCGGCGCCATCGCCGAACTCGAGGACAACAGCGAACATGGGCGGTGCCTGATCGGCGACCATCTCCGCGACGGACGTCGCGAAGTCTCCACCGTCGACACGCCGATTTGACGTGTCACCGTGGTCGGCGGCGGATATCTGAGTCTTGTGAGACACGGTCGAACTCCAGGTGATCAGTGGTTCAAATGGTGCTTGGAGCCACGTCGCTCTTGGACGTAAGGCTTGACTGCGTTGGGGAGCGGGCTCCAAAGGTGTCGCCTGCGTGGATGGTTTCCCATCCGGAATGCCACATACCGCGTCGCCTTCCCGAAAGGCAGTGACTGACGGGAAGGACGCCAAGTTTGATCAGGAACTAGTTGTCAACTACCAGTTGACAAACCCTCATGTTCACACGATGGGGTCAGTCGACGTTGAGGCCGAACCTGTTCCGCAAGCTGTCCAGCTCCCACATCGCCATCCGCGCGCGGCCGTCCAACTCCATCACCAACTCGCGGGCGATCGGATCGTGGTTCAACCGCTGGGGAGCCGTCCGGGCCGCGATGTCCAGGTGCCGAATCGCGTCCATGTCCCGGCCGCCGCCGTCCTGGGCGAGCGCGCGAGCGAAGTCGTAATGCCAGGCACCGACTCGATTCGGCGAATCGAAGACGTTCAGGTCGACGTTTTCGCGCCGTGCGCGTTCGGCAGCGCCCGCTCCTTCGCCGAGTTCGACGCCGACGGTCAGGGACCACGCGGCGCAGTTGGTCGGCCCGAAATGTTGCATCAAGCCGTTACGCTCACCGGTTCGGGCCGCGGTCCGCTGAGCCTCCGCCAAGTGGCCATGCGCCACGTCGGCCCGGCCGGTGCGTGACGCCTCCAGCGCTGACGTCAGGTGCAGCAATCCGTAGATCTCGGTGCCGAGTGTGTCGGCGGCCGACGGGTCGGCAACGGCCTCCATGTGCTCGATTCCTCTGGCCAACGACGCGGCCGCTCGCCGGTGGGCCCCCACACGCATCAAGCCGAGGGCGTAGTACCACCGGGCGAACCCAAGCATCGCCGGGTCACCGAGGCGCTTGGCGGCGCCGAGCCCGCGACGGGCGGCCTCGACTCCCAGCGTCGGATGTCCCAGATTCTTCGAGATCTCATACGCGACGAGGCAGGCTTCAACGAAGAGCGTCAGCGCCCGTCTCTGCTCAGCCTCGTCGCCTGTCGCCGCGACGATTTGCAGCTCAGTCAGCAGGTCGCCGAGGTCTCGACCGGCGATCTCGTAGCGTGTGAAATCCCGCTGCCGGTTGGCGTCGCGGACACCGCGGGCCAGGTCGTCGAGCGGCCGGGCGGGTTGGTCGGGTACGTCGTCGAAATCGCAGTCGAGCAGCGCGAGCTGGATCGGCATGATGGCCGAGTGCGCGATCGCGGACTGCTCGTCGACCGGCGAATACGGTTCTCCCGTCAGGTCAAGCACGTGGCACTCGTACGCCTCGGCGATCCTCGTCAACAGTCCTCGTTCCAGGACACGTCGTTCACCACGTTCGTACTTCGAGAGATTCTGCCGCGTCATGCCGAGCCGACCGGCCACGAGTTCAAGGCTCCATCCGCGACGTTCGCGGAGCCGGCGCATCTTTTCGCCGATCTCGCTGGGTGTCGGCTCTGGCCTGGTCAGGTGTGAAACCACGACGTGATCACCCTCTCGTGGCGTCGACCTCTCCGCGTGCCCGCGACCCATCGACCGAGGGCGTCCCGTCCGCGAAAAGGCGCGGTCCCAGAGTACCCACCCGCCTCGTGCAGTAGCCGTGCCGCAACGGCTCCTAGGTGGCGATCCGCTTGGCCACGTCGCTCAAAGCCGCGAGAAACGCTTGTACAGCGGGATTGTCCGCGCTGGTCTCGCGGATCGCGGCGTAGATCTCCCTGGTCGGCTCGGGCCGGCGGACGCGCTTGGCGACGACGCCGAAGTGCGTGGTGTCCAGGCCCAGCTTGGGAATCAGGGCCACGCCGAGGCCCGCCGCCACAAACCCTTGTGAGGTCGTGTAATCCTCCGACTCCACGGCGACGTTGGGTGTGAAACCAGCCGCGGCGCAGGCGTTCATGAACAGGTCCGCACACGGGCCCGGCACGAATTCCGTGCTCACCCAAGGCTCTTCCGCCAAGTCCGTGAGGTCCACGAAGCGTTTGCCGGCCAGCCTGTGCCCACGCGGCAGGACTGCCCGCAGCGGGTCGTGCATCAGGTGGATCAGCTGCACTCCGCGGCGCGGCGGGTTCATCCGGGGGAACACCACGATCGCCACGTCCGCGCGGCCTTCTTCGACTTCCGGCAACGGGTCTTCCGGGTCGATCAGCTTCAGGTCGATCTGCAGGCCTGGGTGGTGCTTGCGCAACTGGGCCATCGCCGGCGGGACGAGTGCCACGCCCGCGGTCGAGAAGTACCTGATCGACAGCTGCCCGGTCTTGCCTTCCTTGAGGTCACGCAAGGCGCTCTCGGCGTCGGACAGGTTCTTGCTGATGATCGCGGCGTGCTCGGTCAGCAGCCGCCCTGCCGCGGTCGCCCGGATGCCGCGGCCGACGCGTTCCAGCAGGGCCACTCCGGCTTCCTTCTCCAGGACAGCCAGTTGCTGGCTGATCGCGGAGGGCGTGTAGCCCAGGTTGCTGGCCGCGGAGGTGACCGATCCGCTGGTCACGACCGCTCTGAGCAGCTGCATCCGGCGTACGTCGAGCATGGCCCGATCTTACAGCTTTACTAAAGGGTGCATGCACTTATATTCACTTGTTCTGCGTAGTTAGCGGGGGCATCGTTGGGGCGGGTTCGACGATGGGAGATCACCGGTGGGCAGCAGGGGCACTCTGATCAGGATGGGCGTTCTGGCTCTGCTGTGGGGATCCAGCTTCTTGTGGATCAAGTTCGCGCTGCAGTCCATGTCGCCCGGCCAGATCGCGATCGGACGAATCCTGCTGGGCGCGGCCGTCCTCGTCGTGCTGTGCTACTCCGGCAGACAGCGACTGCCCCGGGACCGCAAAGTGTGGGCTCACCTGGTGTTCGCCGCGTTCTTCGGCAACGCGTTGCCGTTCTTCCTGTTCGGCTTCGGCGAGCAGACCGTGGACTCCGGCGTCGCGGGTGTGCTGAACGCCACCACGCCGCTGTGGGCCCTGCTGATCGGTGTGCTGCTCGGCCAGGAACGCAAGCTGTTCTCGTTGCGCATGCTCGGCATGGTCGTCGGTTTCGCCGGGACTCTGCTCATCTTCGCGCCGTGGCAGACGAGCGGCCTGACCAGCTGGGGCGCGCTGGCGATCCTCGGCGCCGCGGCGAGCTACGCCGTCAGCTACACGTACATCGGCCTGAAACTGTCCGGCAAGGGCACGGCGCCGATCGCGTTGTCAGCCGCTCAGTTGGTCACCGCGGCCGGGCTGAGCACGTTGTTGCTGCCGATCGACGGCCTTGAGCCGATTTCTTGGCACCCGATGGGCGTTGTCGCCATCGTGGTCCTCGGCGTCTTCGGCACCGGGCTCGCGTTCGCCCTGAACTACCGCCTGATCGCCGACGAAGGCGCGGTCGCCGCGACGGCTGTCGGTTACCTGCTGCCGGTGGTGTCGGTCCTGCTCGGTGCCGTCGTGCTGGGTGAACCGGTCACGGTGCGAGTGGTGGTCGGCATGGTCGTGGTCCTGCTGGGGGTGGGTATGACCCGCTGGCAGCCCAAAGCCGCCGCCCGGCCGGAACTCGTGGTTCCGGCCGTGGCGGCGGCACCGTCACCGGTTGCGGCGGCGGACCGAACTGCCGAGTAGCAGCAGACCGACCAGGACCGCACCGCCGGCGAGCAGCCAGCGCGGGTCGAACGACGGGAGCCAGGTCTGGCCGTCGGTCAGCACGTAGGCCGCCACCACCAGCGCCGCGATCCCGGCGAACAAGGTCAGCAGGTCCGGCCGCCTGCGCTCGGTCGCGTTCTCGTTGGCTGTGTTCTCCGTGTTGTCAGCCACGGCGCACCTCCACGTCCCCGGAGTTCACCCGGGCGTCCAAGTAGATCTTGAGGCCGCCGGCGCCGTCGGTGCCGTTGTCGACCGTGCTGACATGCGCGTCCGTCGCGTTCTGCTCGTAGCCGAGGCAGTCGACCGAACCGAGCGACGCCTCGCACGTGACCTCGACGTCCGCGTTCTCGGGCACGAGCACCGACACGGTGCCCAGGCCCACGTGGACCGATGTGTGGACCGTGCCGGTGTTCGGCAGGGCTGTCAGGTCGAGGTCGACCGTGCCGCCGCCGACGCTGTACCCAGGTTGGACCGCGGCCACGGACGTCGGCCGGAACGCGACGCTGCCCCACTCCTGCCGTTGGTCGACCCAGCCGTCGCTGCGCACGGTCGTGGTGAACACGAAGCCGGCCAGCGCCAACGGAACCGCGAGGCCGATCAGGCCACGGCCACCGCCCATCAGCGAGCCGCCGACCATGCCGAGGCCCACGATGGCGAGCACGATGCCGATGATGTGTCCTGGCGTCAGCCAGGCGGCGTACGGCGCTGCCAGCGCACACGCTCCACCGACAGCGAGTGCCGCGCCCAGGGTGATCCCGCCGATCGCGGATCGCCTACGCCGCGGAGCGGGCGGCTCCGGCTCGACCTTGGCAGGCGCCGGGTCCGGCAGGTCCCACGCGAAAGGTGCCGCACCGAGCGGATCCCACGCCGGTGGGCTGGTCCGCTGCTCGGGCTGTGGCGGCACCGGTTGCTCGGTCGTCGGCGCGTTCATGTCCATCCCCAGGGGCATCGTCGGCTGCGGGGCGGCGGGCGGCGGGGTCGACGGCGCGAGTGACGCCCGGCTGCGGTGCAGCAGGAACATGGCCCCGAGCAGCAGGGCGAGGCCGACGATCCCCTCACCGCCGTTGCCGTTGAAGGTCCAGAGTGAGACGCCGAACAGCACCGCGCACAGCACCAGCGTGATGAACCACCCGGTACTGCTGCGGCCACGGCCGATCAGCGCGGGCAGCGGCGCTTCCTCGTCGTTCTCCTCGGGGAAGAACAGCCAGCCCGCCACGTACACCATCAGACCGGCGCCGCCGACGATGGCGGAGACGACCAGCAGGACCCGCACGAGGATCGGGTCGATCTGGTAGCGGTTGGCGATGCCAGCCGCGACGCCCGCGATCTTCCGGCCACGCCGCGGCCGCCTCGGCCGGGTGACCCAGAAGTCCTTCAGCGTGTCCTCCGCCCCGGCCAACGGATGGTTCTGCTGTCGCTGCGCTCCACTCACAGTGACAAGGATGAGCCGACCAGGCCATCTGGCACATCAGGGACCGCCCCTGAGCTTGTCCCCGGGTCCTTCCCTGATGACCTGTTCACGCGTACGTGTGACCATTCTCGTGTGGGTTTGCAGCTCAGGCGGGATACCAGTGCCCTGACGACGGGCCCGGAGTTCAACCGGATGTACCGGCGGCGCTCCGGGCGGACGATCGCGGGCATCGCCGGTGGCCTCGCCGATCATCTCGGTGTCGACGTGCTCTGGGTACGGCTGGCGTTCGCCGCGCTGGCCGCGGCGGGTGGCGTCGGTGTGATCGTGTACGGCCTGTTGTGGGCGTTCGTGCCGCAGCAGGACGCGGACGCGGAGGCCACGCCGATCTCGCCGAAGGAGCGCCAGCAGGCGATCGGCCTGATCGCGTTGGGGGTCGGCGTCGCGCTGGCCGGTGGCACCCTGACCGGCACGTTCAACGGCTGGGCGGGAGCCGCGCTGGCGTTGGCGGTGATCGGCGCCGCGATCGTCTGGCGTGAGGCGGACGAACGCCGTAAGGGTGAGCGTGGCGCGTTCGTGCGCACGTTGTCCGGTATCGCGCTGGTCATCTCGGGTGTCGTGGCGTTCTTGCTGCAGGCCGTCACCAACTACGACCAGCCTGAGTTCGTCGTCGCGTCGGTGCTGGCCGTGCTGCTCGGCGTCGCGGCCGTGACGGTGCCGTGGTGGCTGCGGCTGGTCCGCGACCTGGGCGAGGAGCGCCGCAAGCGGATCAGGACCGAAGAACGCGCCGAGATCGCGGCTCACCTGCACGACTCCGTGTTGCAAACGCTTGCGCTGATCCAGAAGCAGGCCGAGACGCCGCGTGAGGTGCTGCGGCTCGCCCGTGGTCAGGAACGTCAACTGCGTACCTGGCTGTACGGGCCGTCCGGTTACAGCCGCGGCGACGGGCCTACCACCCAGCAGGTCAGCGGGCCGACCACGTTGTCGGAGGCGGTGGAGGTGGCGTGCGGCGAGGTCGAGGACACGTTCGCGATCAAGGTCCAGCAGGTCGTGGTGGGCGACTGCGAACTGGACGAGAAGCTGACCGCGCTGGTCCAGGCGACCAGGGAGGCGACCGTGAACGCCGCCAAGCACGCCGGGGTGGCCGAGGTCAGCGTGTACGCCGAGGTGGAACCGGATCGGGTGAACATCTTCGTGCGCGACCGCGGCAAGGGCTTCGACGAGACGACCGTTCCGGCCGACCGGCATGGCCTCGCCGACTCCATCAAGGGCAGGATGGACCGCAACGGGGGTTCGGTGCGGATTCGCACCGCCCTCGGCGAAGGCACCGAAGTGCACCTCGAGATGCCGAGGAGCACCGCTTCGGCGCGCAATGCCGGGAGAGAGGCCAAGGCGTGAGCGAGACGACCGACACTACCCGCAAGGTGCGGGTCTTCCTGGTGGACGACCACGCGTTGTTCCGCGCGGGCGTGCGCACCGAACTGGACTCGATCACCGACGAGATCGAGGTCGTCGGCGAGGCGGGCACCGTCGGCGAGGCGGTCGCCGGGATCGCGGCGAAACTGCCCGACGTGGTGCTGCTGGACGTGCACATGCCGGACGGCGGCGGCGCCGAGGTGCTGCGCCAGGTCCGCCCGACACACCCGGCCGTGGTGTTCCTCGCGCTGTCCGTCTCCGACCAGGCCGAAGACGTGATCACGGTGATCAGGGCCGGGGCCCGCGGGTACGTCACCAAGACGATCTCCAGCCAGGAACTGGTCCGGGCGGTCGTCCGGGTGGCCGAGGGCGACGCGGTGTTCTCGCCGCGGCTGGCCGGGTTCGTCCTGGACGCGTTCGCCGACCGGCCGGGCTCGGCACCGATCAGCGACCCCGAACTGGACCTGCTGACCCCGCGCGAGCGTGACGTGCTTCGGTTGCTGGCGCGTGGTTACGCGTACAAGGAGATCGCGTCCGAGCTGTTCATCTCGGTCAAGACGGTGGAGACACACGTGTCGAGCGTGCTGCGCAAGACCCAGCTGTCGAACCGCTACGAGTTGTCGCGCTGGGCTTCGGACCGCCGTCTGGTTTGAGGCAATTGGGATTTCTTCCCTACTTCTGACGGTTACGGTGCGGTAACGGCCTTTCCTACGGTTCTCCGTGACCCGGATCACCTTCCGGGACCACAAAAGGAGAACTCCATGAAGGCACGGTCCCTGCTCGCCGGCCTGTTCACCGCTGGAGTCGCGCTCGCCGGTCTGGTCATCCCAGCCGCGGCGGCTCAGGCGGAAGAGCCAACAGGCGTGGTCGAACCGATGATTGTCAACGGCCGCCCGGCCTCTGAAGTCTATTCGTTCATGGTTTCCCTGCAGTCCAGCTCAGGCGGCCACTCCTGTGGCGGCTCGCTGATCAAGCCGAACTGGGTGGTGACCGCGGCCCACTGCGGGACGCCGTACCAGGTGCGCGTCGGCACCACCAACCGCACCAGTGGTGGTTCCGTCGCGCGTGTGTCGCGCCGGATCGCGCACCCGTCGGCCGACCTCGCCGTGCTGCAGCTGGCGAGTTCGGTGCCGCAGGCGCCGATCGCCCTCGCGGCCGAGTCGGGCGCGGTGGGCACCGCGACCCGGATCATCGGCTGGGGCCAGACGTGCCCCGTCCGTGGTGGCTGTGGCGCGCCGATCGGCCTGCAGGAGCTGGACACCTCGATCGTGGCCGACAGCCGGTGCCTGGGTATCCGGGGCGCGACCGAGATCTGCACCAACAACCCGGGTGGCAACGCGGGTGCCTGCTACGGCGACTCGGGTGGCCCGCAGGTCAAGCGCGTCAACGGCGTGTGGCAGCTGATCGGCGCGACCAGCCGGGCCGGCAACGGCAGCTCGACCTGCGCCACCGGCCCGTCGATCTACGTCGACACCTCGGCGCTGGCCAGCTGGATCCGCACCAACTCCGGTGGTTGACCCAGGTAAACCCTCGTGAGTGTTTATCAGGGTTAGAACGCCGATAAACACTCACGAGGGGGTTATTCCCATTCGATGGTGCCCGGGGGCTTGCTCGTGACGTCCAGGACGACGCGGTTGACCTCGGGCACCTCGTTGGTGATCCGAGTCGAGATGCGTTCGAGGACGTCGTAGGGAAGACGCGTCCAGTCGGCCGTCATCGCGTCCTCTGAGGACACTGGGCGCAGCACGACCGGATGCCCGTACGTCCGGCCGTCTCCTTGCACACCAACGCTTCGCACGTCGGCCAGCAGCACGACCGGACACTGCCAGATGTCCCGGTCCAGGCCCGCGGAGGTCAGTTCCTCGCGGGCGATGGAGTCGGCCGCGCGCAGGATCTCCAGGTTGTGCGCGGTGACCTCGCCGATGATCCGGATCGCCAGGCCGGGCCCGGGGAAGGGCTGGCGGTGCACGATCGTCTCCGGCAGGCCGAGTTCCAGGCCGACCCGGCGGACCTCGTCCTTGAACAGCGTGCGCAGCGGCTCGACGAGCTGGAACTGAAGGTCGTCCGGCAGGCCGCCGACGTTGTGGTGGCTCTTGATGTTCGCCGCGCCGGCACCGCCGCCGGACTCGACGACGTCCGGGTAGAGCGTCCCCTGCACGAGGAAGTCGACGCCCTCCTCAGTCTTCAGGTCGCGGGCGGCCTGTTCGAAGACGCGGATGAACTCCCGGCCGATGATCTTGCGCTTCTCCTCGGGGTCGGTCACCCCGGCCAGCGCGGTGAGGAAGCGGTCCCGAGCGTCCACTGTGACCAGATTGACGCCGGTGGCGGCGACGAAGTCGCGCTCCACCTGCGTGCGCTCACCGGCACGGAGCAGGCCGTGGTCGACGAAGACACACGTCAGCCGGTCCCCGATGGCGCGCTGGACCAGTGCCGCGGCCACAGCGGAGTCGACGCCGCCGGACAGCCCGCAGATCGCGCGCCCGTCGCCGACCTTCGCCCGGATCGCGGCGACCTGGTCCTCCACAATGGACGCGACGGTCCAGTCCGGCCGGATGCCCGCGATCTCGTGCAGGAAGCGGCGCAACACCTCCTGGCCGTGCGGCGAGTGCCCGACCTCGGGGTGGTACTGCACGCCGGCCAGCTTGCGGTCGACGTTCTCGAAGCCGGCGACCGCGGCGCCGTCGCTGGACGCGGTGACGGCGAAGCCTTCCGGCGCCTTGGTCACGCTGTCGTTGTGGCTCATCCAGACCGGGTGCCTGCCGGGCAGGTCCTCGTGCAGGACACCGCCGGACACCGACAGCTCGGTGCGGCCGAACTCCCGGATGCCGGTCGCTTCGACCGTGCCGCCCAGGGCACCGGCCATCGCCTGGTAGCCGTAGCAGATCCCGAACACCGGCACCCCGGCCTCGAACAGGGCCGGGTCGACGTTCGGCGCGCCTTCGGCGAAGACACTCGCGGGGCCGCCGGACAGGATGATCGCGGCCGGGTCGCGGGCGATGATCTCCTTGACGGACTCGGTGTGCGGGACGACTTCGGAGTACACCTGCGCCTCGCGCACGCGGCGCGCGATCAGCTGGGCGTACTGAGCGCCGAAGTCGACAACGAGCACTGGCTTGGCGCTGGCGTCGGACACTGCATAGCTCCTCTCGGATGACGCAGGTCAAGCATCGCAGGCGCCGCTGGCGACGGGCCTGGCGGGTGAAGAGGTTCACCCGTGGGCTTGGTCGCGTTGGTCGTTCGCGCCCCAACTACGGCGGCGAGCAGGCACTGCGTGGTGTCGGCCGCGTGGAACGACGGCTCTGACGCCCGCAATGGCGCAGTGTGCTTGAACGCATACTCAGTGGAGTGACTACGTTGGACGCCATGGATGCCTACACGCCCACACCTAGGCCCTGTTGGATCGCGGGACGCCCGGAACAGGGCGTGGAAGCACTGACGGTGCTTCACCCGTTCGACGGTTCCGAGGTGGCCACGGTCGCGGTCCCGGGCGCCGAGCAGATCGAGCGTGCCGTCACGGCCGCCGCTGCCGTCGCGACGGAGTTGCGGCGCACACCGGCCCACGTCCGGGCCGACGCGCTCGAACACGTCTCACGTGGACTCGCCGCACAGGCCGAGGAGCTCGCCGAGCTGATCACCGCGGAGAACGGCAAGCCGTTGAAATGGGCCGAGATCGAGGTCCACAGGGCGGTCTCGACGTTCCGGGTCGCCGCTGAGGAGGCCCGCCGGTTCGGCGGTGAGATCCAGCGGCTGGACACCGAACCGGCCGCGGCGGGCCGGGTCGCCCTGGTCCGCCGGTTCCCGCGCGGACCGGTGCTGGGCATCGCGCCGTTCAACTTCCCGCTCAACCTGGTCGCGCACAAGGTCGCTCCGTCGCTCGCGGTCGGCGCGCCGATCCTGATCAAACCCGCGCCGCGGACCCCGCTGTCCTCTCTGGTGCTCGGCGAACTGCTCGCGGAGACGGATCTGCCGGAGGGCGCGTTCTCGGTGCTGCCGGTGGGCAATGAGGCGACCGCGGCGCTGGTGCGTGACGAGCGGCTGCCGGTGGTGTCGTTCACCGGCTCCGGCCCGGTCGGCTGGTCGCTGATGGACGCCGCGCCCCGCAAGCACTTCGTGCTCGAACTGGGCGGCAACGCGGCGGCCGTGGTGTGCGCGGACTGGCCGGACCTCGACTTCGCGGCCGGCCGCATCGCCACGTTCGGCAACTACCAGGCGGGGCAGTCGTGCATCGCGGTCCAGCGGGTGCTCGTCGACCGCACGATCGCCGACGAGTTCATCGGCAAGCTCGTCGACGCGGTCCGCGCGCTGCGCAACGGCGACCCGCACGATCCCGAGGTCGAGGTCGGCCCCGTGGTCGACGACGCGGCCGCGGCCCGGATCGAGTCCTGGATCGAGGAAGCGACCTCCCGTGGCGCGAAACTGCTCACCGGCGGGCGTCGCGAGGGGACGCTCGTGGAGCCGACCGTGCTGCTGGACGTGCCGGAGGACAGCAAGGTCTGGGCCGAGGAGGTCTTCGGGCCGGTGCTCGCCGTGTCGATTGTGGACGGTAACGACGAGGCACTCGATCGGGTGAATTCCTCGGCCTACGGACTCCAGGCCGGCGTCTTCACCCGCGATCTGCCGACCGCGACACGCGCGGGCGCCGAACTGGAAGTCGGCGGCGTCATCATCGGTGACGTTCCGTCATTTCGCGCAGACCAGATGCCCTATGGCGGCGTGAAGGGGTCGGGCTACGGCCGGGAGGGCGTCCGATCAGCGATGATCGACCTGACCGAGGAGCGGATAACGGTCCTGACAAACGTTAGCCTCTGACCCGATCAATTACGTCACAATCGGAGTAATTCGACCAAGATCCCGTTTCGCTTCGTAATTCCCATACCCCCATTCGTGCGGTAGATTCGGACCGGTTCCAGTGGGGGGAACCGCGTTTGAACACCCAGAGTCGTGTTCACCGTTCGAGGACTCTGGTTAGGGGACACGTGCCCAAGGCGCGTTACGAGGAGGGACTACCCATGACGACCGCGAACACCGAGAACGAAGACCTGCAGGGCTTGGTCCGGCCGAAGGACGACGGCGAGATGCGGCCGCAGGGCCCTGTGTCGCACCAGACCGAACCCATCGACAGCAGCGGTGGTTTCCGGCCGGCAGGCCCGGTGTCGCACCAGACCGAGCCGGCGGACGGCGACGGCGACGGGACCACCCAGCCGGACGGCCCTGTCTCGCACCAGAAGACGGAGCCGAAGCCCGAGCCCGTCCAGCCGTGACCCACGCCCGGTGATGAGCGCCCGCCCGTCGACCCACCCGGTCGACGGGCTCGCTTGTTGACCTTTTGTGGTCTCATAGACCGGTGCCCGCGACACGCCCGACCGAAGGGACGAACCGGACGAGGGCGACCTCCCCGGCCGAGGTGATCAGCCAAGCTCGAGAACTGCATCGCAGGGCGGTGGAGATCGGGCACGCTGGCCGCTACACCCAGGAGAACCGGCTGTTGCGCCGGGCGCTCGCCCTGCTGGAAAGCGTGGGTCCGAGCGACAGCATCGACTGGATTCGCACCCGTGCCCGGATTTTGATCACAGTCGCGTTCGCCGAGGCGGAGTCCGGCACCCTCGCGCAGGGACTCGCCCAGCTCGACGCGCTCCGCCCTGAGGTCGAGGCGGTGACCGACGAAGCGATCCGCGCGGAACTGCTCGGCGCGATCGACGGCAACCACGCGGGCCTGTTGCTCCGCAGCGGGCGGTACGAGGAGAGCATCCCGCTGCTCGACTCGTCCATCAGCCACAACGAACGCAACCTTGAACTGGGCACGGACGACCTGCCACGGCTGATCAACGCGCTGGCCGCGTCGCTGTCCAACCGTGGCCTGGCGTACCTGGAGATCGGCCGGATCGAACCGGCCTTCATCAATCTCAACAGGGCGATCACCATCGGCCAGGACAACGACCTGCCGATGCGGGTGGCCTACGTGCACCACCTGCTGGGCGACCTGTACCAGCGCGCGGGCGACATCCCGGAGGCGTTGCGCTACTACCAACTGGCCGAACGGGACTACCTCGAACTCGCCCCGTTCATGCTGCCGCGGCTGCGGATCGACCAGGCTCAGGCGCTGATCTCCGCGGGCCTGGCCGACGAGGTCGCCAAGCACCTCGACGACGTGCTGCCGCAGATGCAGGTGGAGCGCGTCCAGCAGGACCTCGCCGAAGCCGAGCTGATGCGTGCGACGGCCGCGCTGATGGAGGACAACCTCTCGCTGGGCCGTAAGCTCGCCAACTCCGCACGACGCCGTTTCAAGCGGCGCGGCAGTGACGCGTGGGCCGCGGTGGCGGCGCTCATCGGATTGCGTGTGGACGTCGCACAAGCGTGGCGTGGCAAAAGAATCCCCGCGTCCCTGCCCGCGCGGGCAAGTCAGCTGGCGGACGAACTCACGTCCGTCCGGCTGATGGACGAAGCCGCGATCGCCCGTACGTTGGCAGCGCGGCTGGAGGTCCGGCGAGGAAACATCGCTGAGGCGAAGTCGTTGCTCGGTGCGTTGAGCCGGCCTGGGCCACTGACACCGATCGAGCAGCGCATGCTCCTTCGCCTGACTCGTGCCGAGCTCGCGGCCGCCGAGGGGAACAGGCGCCAGGCGTTCGCCCAGGCTCGGGCGGGCCTGGGCGACCTCGGCCGGGCACGTGACCGGATGGGCGGGCTCGAACTGGTGTCCGCGACCGCGATCCACGGCCAGGAACTCGGTGATCTGGCTGTCCGGCTGGTGCTCGACGGCGGTGACTCCACGGCCGAGGCACGTCGCATGTTCGGCTGGCTTGAACAGACTCGGGCGCAGATGTACCGCTATGAACCGGTTTCCGGGATCGACGACCCCCAGCTGGTCGAGTTGATCGCGGAGATCCGTAACCTCGGCTACGCGTTGCGGCAGGCCAAACTGGACGGTCGGCCGACGACACGGCTGCGGTCCCGTTACGCCGAACGGCAACGAGCCGCCATGCGGCTCGGCTGGCACGCGGCGTCCCGGTGGGGCAAGCCTCGACCGGTCGCCGACTTCGCGGATGTGTTGACGCAGCTCGGATCCGGCGCATTGGTCAGCTTCGCGGTGTCAGGCGGCGCCATGCTGGCGGTGGTGCTGACCGAGGGTCGCGTCCAGCTGGTGCGACTGGGTTCGGCGGCCCAGGCGACCGAGAACGCGATGCGGTTGCAGGCCGACTTGAACGCGATGGCGCCCGATCACCTGCCGGAACCGCTGTTCAACGCGATCTCGACGTCCGCCCGCAAGCACGCGGCCGCGTTGGACGCGCAGCTGATGCGCCCGTTGGCCGCGTTAACCGGGGACCTGGTGATCGTGCCGACGCGAGCGCTGTACGCAGTTCCTTGGGGCGCTTTGGATTCGCTGCGTTCCCGGCCGGTCGTGGTCGCTCCTTCAGCCACCGCCTGGCTGGCCGCCTCGCGCTCGCCTGTCCATTCGGGACACACGGCTTTGGTCCGTGGGCCGGGGTTGTCGGCCGCCATCGGCGAGATCGACAAGCTGGCGGCGCACTACGAGAAGGCGACACTGCTCGCCGGTCCGGACGCGACTTCGTTCCGGGTGCTGGAAAGCCTGGACGGCGCCTCGCTCGTGCACATCGCGGCGCACGGGGAACACGAGGCCGAGAACGCGTTGTTCTCCAGGCTCGAACTGGTCGACGGGGCCTTGTTCGCGCACGAACTCGCCCGGTTGGAACGGCCTCCGCGCCAGGTCGTGCTCGCCGCGTGCGAACTGGCGTTGCACCGCATCCGGCCTGGTGACGAGGCTTTGGGGTTCGCCGGTGCGTTGCTGGCCGGCGGCGTCGGAACCGTTGTCGCCGCCGCCAGCCGGGTCGGCGACCTGCCCGCCGCGGCCGCGATGGACGACTACCACCGCGCTTTGGCCGCTGGTTCTTCGCCTGCCGTGGCTTTGGCCGAAGCGGTGGCCGTCGACCCGTTGCGCCGTCCTTTCGTCTGCCTCGGCAGCTGAACCCCTGTCGGCTAGGTCGTGTTTCGAATGTCCCGGTCGATGAGAGTCTGCCCCGGCCGGAGGCCGGAATCGGCTCGGTGGGGCGGTTCCTGGCGTCGCCGCGGGATCGCCGCGAATACTGGTTGTCTTTGGGCGGTCCCGCGGTGGCGTCAGGGGCCGCATCCGGCCCGGCTATCGCGATCGGGCATTTGAAACACGGCCTAGGCCCGTGGGATCGCCTGCGGGAAGGCGAAAACCCGGTGCGGGTCGACGGTTTCGGCGATCTTCCGCAGCCGGGGGAGATTGGCGCCGTAGTACGCGTCAGCCCAGTCCGGCATGGTCGGGTCGATGTAGTTCACGTACCCCGTGGTGCCGGCGACCTCGGTCAGGGCGTCGCGAACCTCGCTGACCTGAGTGGTGGCCCGGGCGGCGTCGGCGGCGTCCGCCTTCATGTAGATCTGGGCGCTGGCGAAGGCTTTCCGGTGGGGGAACGCGGTGTCCGACGGCCCGAGGTCCGCGATCGCGCCGCCGAGGCTGTCGATCAACAGGTCCAGTCCGGGCCTGCCGGTCATCATGCGGGTGATCTTCGCGGGATCGGCCGGGCCCGGCAGCATCCGCGACGAGGCCACAAAGGACTGTCGACGGCTGCTCCCGGCGAAGAACCGCATTCCGTCGAGGTATTCCTTCGCCTGCACCACGCGCGAGGACGGGCGGACCTTCAGGCCCGCGAGCAGGCCGTTGAGCTCGCCGAGCGAGCCGACGTGACAGCCGCTGACCTCGCAGGCGGGTGCCTGGGCCGCGCCGGTGACAATGATGTTGGACCACAGCTCCGGTGGCGCCGCGGCGATCCATTGTTGCCACGCACCCAGCACATCCGTTGCCGATCCGGCCGGGAACCGCATGGTGAAGACGGCCAACGCGGGCGCGGGCAGCGGGGCGAAAACGAACTCCGTGACGATCCCGAAGTTCCCGCCGCCACCGCCTCGCAGTGCCCAGAAGAGATCCGTGTCCCTGGCCGAGGACGCCTCGACGACCCGGCTGTCCGCTGTGATCACCGTCGCCGCGTCGAGACGGTCACAGGTAAGCCCGAATTTCCGCGAGAGCACGCCTATTCCGCCGCCCAGCGTCAGCCCGGCGATGCCGACGGTCGGGCACGAGCCGGCGGGCAGGCATTTCCCGGCTTTGGCCAGTTCGGTGTAGACGTCGACGAGCTTGGCGCCCGCCCCGATCCGGACTGTCCCATCTGGACGGACAGCGACTTTCTTCAGCTCGCTCAGGTCCACCTGAAGGCCGGATTCCGGGACCGAATAGCCCGCATAGCTGTGGCCGCCGCCGCGGGCGGCGATCGGCACCTTGGACTCCGCCGCCAACGAGACGCAGGCCTGAACGTCCTCAATGGTCTGACACCGGGCGACCGCGGCGGGTTTGCGGCCGTCCACAAGCGGGTTGTAGACCTGCCTGACCGTGTCGAAGTCCTTGTCACCCGGCAAGAACAGTGTGCCGGAGATTCGCGCGCGCAGGGATTCCCAGTTCGGCGGGGCCGGCGGCACGGTCACCGTGGTGGTGGCCGTAGGCACGGGCGACGTCGTCGTGCCCGGAGCGCCGGGCGCGGTCGTGTCGGCGGACGAACAGCCCGCCAGGACGGTGCCCGCCCCGGCCAGTCCCGCGGCCCGCAAGAAGGCACGCCGATCGATCATCCCCGAACTCCTCCCGACTTCTCCATCATCGGTCGTCCGGCGACTCCGCGCACGACAATGTCGTCAGATGCATAACAGCGGGTGGAGGCGGGAGATGTCACCCGAAACGAGTAGTGTCGTTCAGCGCAGCGCCCCCGGAGCGGAATCGGGTACGGCGGGTGATCTCGGCGCGACCGCCTCGATACGACGATACGGTGAACCTTGGTCCGGCCGGGGATCGGCCTCGCCCTTGTTGGGCCACAGGGAGAATGCGCGTTCGGCCTGCGCGGTGATGGTCAACGAGGGATTCACTCCCAGGTTCGCGGTGATCGCCGCTCCGTCCACAACGGACAGTCCGGGATAGTTGTGCACCCGGTGGTAGGGGTCGATCACGCCACTCGCCGCGTCCTGGCCGATCGGGCAGCCGCCGATGAAGTGCGCGGTGAGCGGGATATCGAAGATCTCGCCCCACGTGCCGCCCGCGACGCCGCCGATGTGTTTCGCGGTCAGCTGGTTCGCCAGGTGACCGGCCGGGATGAAACTCGGGTTCGGTTCGCCGTGGCCCTGTTTGGACGTGTACCGGCCGCGTTTGTCCAAATAGGTGGTGATCGAGTTGTCCAGCGACTGCATGACGAGCAGGATCACGGTCCGTTCGCTCCACCGATACCCGTTGAGCAGCCGCGCGGTCTGCACCGGATGCCGGACCACGAACCGCAGCGCCTGCTTCCACCGTGGCACCTCTGACGCGCCGTCGGTCGCGATGGTCTGCAACAGACTCATGGCGTTGCTGCCTTTGCCGTAGCGCACCGGCTCGATGTGCGTGTTCGCGTCCGGGTGGATGGACGACGTGATCGCGACACCGCGGCTGAAGTCCCTGGCCGGGTCCACTGTGAACCGCCCGGAGCCGATGATCGCCTCGGAGTTCGTCCTGGTCAGCTCGCCCAGTCTCGGCGAGAGCCGGGGCAGCGTACCTGACCGGCGCATCTGGTGCAGCAACTGCTGCGTGCCCCACGTGCCCGCCGCGAGCACCACATGCGACGCGGTCAGCGCATGCCGGAAACGTGTGCCCGTCTTGCGGATCGCCACCTCGAACGACCCGTCCGGCCGCTCGGTCAGCCCGATGACCGTCGTCATCGGAACGATCTTGGCCCCGGCCTGTTCGGCCAGGTACAGGTAGTTCTTCATCAGGGTGTTCTTGGCGCCGACCCGGCACCCGGTCATGCACGAACCGCACTCGGTGCAGCCGGTCCGCGCGGGCCCGGCGCCGCCGAAGTACGGGTCGCCGACCGTCTCCCCTGGCTTGCCGAAGTACACGCCCACCGGCGTCGGGTGGTACGACTCCGCGACGCCCATGTCCGCGGCCACCTTCTGCATGACCTCGTCCGACGCCGTAACGGTCGGGTTGGTGACGACACCGAGCATCCGGCTCGCCTGGTCGTAGTGCGGCGCCAGCTCGTCACGCCAGTCAGTGATGTGCGCCCACTGCTTGTCCTCGTAGAACGGGTCGAGCGGCCGGTACAGCGTGTTCGCGTAGACGAGCGATCCACCGCCGACACCGGCGCCCGCCAGCACCATCACGTCCCGCAGCAGGTGGATGCGCTGAATGCCGAAGCAGCCGACCGCCGGCGCCCACAGGTACCTGCGCAGATCCCACGAAGTCTTGGCGAACTCGTCGTCGGCGAACCGCCTGCCCGCCTCGATGACGGCGACCCGGTAGCCCTTCTCGGTCAGCCGGAGCGCGGCGACACTTCCGCCGAAACCCGAGCCGACGACGATGACGTCGTAGTCAACCATCCCCTGAGGCTAGTTCGCCGACCGCGTTCTGACTAGGAGTAAGTTTCTCGCCAGTAACATCAGCCCGGCGGCGTCACTTCTTCTTCAGGTCGGTGCGCAGGATGCTGTAGCTGATCAGATCGTGCCGCTTGCCCTTGCGCAGCTGGGCGCCGCGCAACACGCCTTCCCGGGTGAATCCCGCCTTTTCGAGGGATTTCTGCGCACGCACGTTGGTCTCGTCCGTGCTGCACTCGATGCGGTCGACGTCAGTCGTGTCGAACAGGTGCCGGACGAACGCCTTGAGCACGGCTGTTCCGATGCCCTTGCCCCGGGCACGAGGCAGGAGTTCACGCCCGAAGTTCCACGCCAGGCAGCCGTACGACGGCCCGTACGTCACCGGGTGCCACATCACGTGGCCGAGCAGTTCAGTGCCGTCCTCGGTGGTCACCGCCAGCCGGTATATCGGGCACTCGATGGGTATCTCGCGGCCGTCGCGGTCGACGTCGTAGGCACCGTCGCCATGCTCCCCCAGATACTCCAGGTCGCCCGCGGCGAGTTCGGCCAACGCGAACCCGTCGCCCTTGAACACGATCTTGCGCACACCAACCCCCAGGTCGGATAAGAGGTCCCCGCAGGGATTCACCCGACAAAATACCCATGAGCGGATGAACTCGTGATGGCGACGTCCACAGCACGGCTCATCGCGGCACGGACCTCGTCAGGTTGGTCGCCTTGCCGCAGGCTGGTGAGCGCGGCGGCGTTGATCGCGCCGACCACCGCGCCGACCAAGGCGGCAGCGTCGATCAGCGTCAGCTGCTCGGGAAACGCCTGGTACAGGGCCTCGGTCAGCTCGGTCTGCCCGGTGAGCAACCGGTGCAGGAGTCCAGCCTGCAACGCGGGCACGGACACGATCAGGCGGGCGCGCAGCGCGGCCAACCCGTTGGGCAGATCGGTGTGCCAGGCATCGGCGATCATCCGCTCGGCCGCGCGGCGCAGAACCTCTGGCACGGACTCATCGGCCTGACGTTGAACGATGGCCCGCACGCCGCTGCCGACCCGGGTGGCGGCATTCGCCAGCAGCACGTCCTCCTTGGCCGCGAAGTGCAGGAAGAACGTTCTGGTCGACACGTCGGCGGCCTCGGCGATCTGGGCGACGGTCGTTTCCTCGTAGCCCTTGGTCTCGAACAGCTCGATCGCCGCTTCGACCAACGCCTGACGCGTTCGCTGCTTCTTGCGCTCACGGCGCCCCTCGGTCACCCGAGGACTATACGACATCCAATGAATTGCTACATTGACTGCACTCATTCATCTCATGCAGCAACTGGGGTCACTATGGGAGCTCTGACGGGAAGAGTCGTCCTCATCACCGGCGCCGGCCGGGGTATCGGGCGCGAGGAAGCGCTCTTCTTCGCGGATGAAGGCGCGAAAGTCGTGGTCAACGATCCCGGCGTGGCACCGGACGGCAGCGGCCGCGATGCCGGCGTCGCGGCCGCGGTCGTCGACGAGATCGTGGCCCGCGGCGGTAGCGCGGTGGCGAACACCGACAGCGTCAACGACTGGGAAGGCGCGCGCCGCATGGTCGATACCGCTGTCGAAGCATTCGGAGACCTGCACGCCGTGGTCAACAACGCCACGATCAAGGCCGATCGGGCCATGACCAGGATGACCGAGCGCGAGTTCGACGACGTCGTCGCGGTCAAGCTGAAAGGCACGTTCGCGGTCAGCAGGTGGGCCGCACGGTACTGGCGTGCCCAGTACGAATCCGGAATCCGCGTCGACCGGGCGATCGTGACCACGTCGTCCGGTTCCGGCCTGACGAACCCGTTGCCGGGGCAGACGAACTACGCGGCGGCCAACGCGGGCGTCGCGGCGATGACGATCTCGAGCGCACTGGAACTCGGCCGGTACGGCGTGCGGGTCAACTGCATCTCGCCGTCGATGGCCCGCACCCGGCTCACCCTCGGCGTCCCCGGGATGTCGGACAGCCCGCCGTCGGGCACGTTCGATCCCTTGCACCCCGGAGCAAGCGCGCCGGTCGCCGGTTACCTGGCGAGTGCGGACTGCCCGCTGACCGGTCAGGTGCTCGTGGTCCGAGGCAGCACAGTCGTGGTCGCCAACGGATGGTCGCCCGGCGCGCACGTGACCAGGGATGGTTCACTGTGGACAGTCGATGAGCTCGGCAAGGCGCTGGGCGAGCTTCGCTTCGCCGACCAGTTCGAGAAGCTCGCCCACGCGCTCGGCGGCGCACTGGGCGCCGCCGGGCGGGAACGGATCCAGCAGCTGATCAACGCACAGCTGGACGAGGTCAGCCCCGGATCGTGAGGCCGACCTTCTGGAACTCCTTCAGGTCCGAGTAGCCGGTCTTGGCCATCGCCCGGCGCAGCGCGCCGAAGAGGTTGAGCGTGCCGTCGGCGTCGCTGGACGGGCCGAACAGCAGCTCACGCAGGCTGACTTCGCTTTCCGCGGCAGGCACGACCCGGCTGCGCGGCAACGACGGGTGCGCGGCAGCGGCCGTCCAGTACAAGCCGCCGCCGGGCGCCTCGCTGGCGGCGGCCAGGGGCGCGCCGAGCATGACCGCGTCGGCGCCGCAGGCGATCGCCTTGGCGATCTCGCCGCTGGTCTCCATGCCGCCGTCGGCGAGCACGTGGACGTACCGGCCGCCGGTCTCGTCGAGGTAGTCACGCCGTGCGGCCGCTGCGTCGACGATCGCGGTCGCCATCGGTACGCCGATGCCGAGCACGCTGTCCGTCGAAGTGACGCCGCTGCTGTAGCCGTAGCCGACGATGACGCCCGCGGCGCCAGTGCGCATCAGGTGCATCGCGGTGCGGTAGTCGTGCACACCGCCTGCGACGACCGGGACGTCCAGATCCTCGATGAACTTCTTGAGGTTCAACGGTTCCCCGTCGCGGGCCACGTGCTCGGCCGACACGATCGTGCCCTGCACGACCAGGATCTCCACGCCCGCCGCGATCAGGTCCGGGGTCAGTTCGGCCGCGCGCTGCGGGCTGACCCGGGCCGCGACCGTCACGCCGGAGTCGCGGATCTCCTTGACCGACTGCGCGATCAGGTCCGCCTGGATCGGCGCCGAGTGCAGCTCCTGCAACACCTTGGTCACGTCGGCCGCCTCGTTCGCCTCTTCGGCGGCCTCGATCAGCCGGAACAGCACATCGTCCACATTGGAGTGCCGGGCCCACAGGCCCTCCGCGTTGATCACGCCGAGGCCGCCGAGCTCGCCGACCGCGACCGCGGTGCGCGGCGAGACCACCGCGTCGGTCGGGTGCGTCACCAACGGGATCTCGAAGCGGTACGCGTCGAGCTGCCACGCCGTGGACACGTCCTTCGACGACCGCGTCCGGCGCGACGGCACGATCTCGATGTCGTCAAGCTCGTAGGCGCGCCGGGCCGTCCGGCCCATGCCGATCTCGACAAGATCCCGCACTGTGAATTCCTCCAGCTACTGCTAGCCCGTCAGCGCTTGGTGTAGTTCGGCGCTTCGACGGTCATGGTGATGTCGTGCGGGTGGCTTTCCTTCAGGCCTGCCGCGGTGATCCGGACGAGCTGCGCGTCCTGCAGCTCCGCGATGCTGTGCGATCCCGTGTAGCCCATGGCGGCCCGCAGCCCGCCGACGAGCTGGTGCACCACGGTCGCCAACGGACCGCGGTACGGGATGCGCCCTTCGATGCCCTCGGGCACGAGTTTGTCCTCGGCGAGCACGTCGTCCTGGAAGTACCGGTCCTTGGAGTACGACTTGCCTTCGCCGCGGGCCTGCATCGCCCCCAACGAGCCCATGCCCCGGTAGGTCTTGAACTGCTGGCCGTTGACCAGGACCACCTCGCCCGGTGCCTCGGCGGTGCCGGCGAGCAGGCCGCCGATCATGACCGTGCTGGCGCCGGAGGCGATCGCCTTGGCGATGTCGCCGGAATACTGGATCCCGCCGTCGCCGATCACCGGCACGCCGGCCGGGCGGCACACCAGCGAAGCCTCGTGGATCGCGCTGATCTGCGGGACGCCGACGCCCGCGACCACGCGCGTCGTGCAGATCGAGCCAGGACCGACACCGACCTTGACGCCGTCCGCGCCCGCGTCCACGAGCGCCTGAGCGCCGGCCCGGGTCGCGACGTTCCCGCCGACGATGTCGACGACGTCACCGAGCTCCTTCTTCAGGCGGGCGACCATCTCGACGACGTTGCGCTGATGCCCGTGCGCGGTGTCCACCATGATCACGTCGACGCCCGCGTCCACCAGGGCCATCGCCCGCTTGTGCGCCGCCTCGTCGACGCCGATCGCGGCGCCGCACAGCAGCCTGCCGTCCGGGTCCTTGGTGGCCAGCGGGTACTGCTCGGTCTTGACGAAGTCCTTCACCGTGATCAGTCCGCGCAGCTTGCCCGCGCCGTCGACGATCGGCAGCTTCTCCACCTTGTGACGGCGCAGCAGACCCAGCGCGGGCTCGGCGGAGACGCCGACCTGGGCGGTGACCAGCGGACCCTTGGTCATCACCTCGCTGACCTTCTTGGTGTGGTCCATCTCGAAGCGCATGTCGCGGTTGGTGATGATGCCCACGAGCTTGCCCTCGGCGTCGGTGACCGGCAGGCCGGAGATGCGGTAGCGCGCGCACATCGCGTCCACCTCGGCCAGCGTGTCCTCCGGAGAGCACGTGACGGGGTCGGTCACCATGCCCGCCTCCGACCGCTTCACGGTCTCGACCTGCGTCGCCTGCACGTCGATCGGCAGATTGCGCTGTAAGACGCCGATACCGCCATGACGGGCCATGGCGATGGCCATCCGCGCGTCGGTGACCGTGTCCATCGCGGCCGAGGCCAGCGGGACCCGCAAGGTGATGTTGCGCGACAGCTTGCTCTGGGTGTCGACCTCGCTGGGCACCACGTCCGAGGCGGCCGGCAACAGCAGCACGTCGTCGAAGGTCAGACCGAGCATGGCGAACTTGCCCGGCACCTCATGGGCGGTGAGCTCGCTGGTCATCGTTGCCGGGCCTTCCTACGCCTGACGTCTGCACTCGCCCGTGTTTTCCCAGGCGAGAGGAGTTGACCCCATGGTATCTGGACAGGCCCAGGGGCCCGCCCGGTACCGTGCGAGACCGTGCCGCACGACTCACTGCCCCCCGACCCCTTCGCGGGCGACCCGGACGACCCCGCCCGGGCGATCATCGACCACGATGACGAGGTCGAGCACCCGATGGGAGAGGACGAGCGGGCCGAACTGCTGACCGACCTGTCCGACCTGGCCGTTTACCAGGCTCTGCTGGAGCACCGCGGGGTGAAGGGCGTGGTCGTGGACTGCGGTGAATGCCAAGAGCCGCACTACCACGACTGGGCCCTGCTGCGGGCAAGCCTGGAGCAGCTGCTGACCGACGGCCGGATGCGTCCGCACGAACCCGCGTACGACCCAGACCCCGGCGCCTACGTGAGCTGGGAATACTGCCGCGGCTACGCCGACGGAGTCACCGCGACCGAAAGCGCCCGCTAACCCCTCGTGAGTGGCTACGTCCTCGTGAGTGTTTATCGGGGTTCTAACCCCGACAACCACTCACGAGAACCACTCACGAACAGTCAGCTGGGGTTTTCGGTTTCGAGGCCGTCGGTGTTGACGATGTCGCCGTCGCCCGGCCTGCCGCCTTCACCCGTTCCCGGGGATTCACTGCGGGGCGGGCCGCTGCCGCTGCCGGGCTCTCCGGTGCCACCGTTGGTGCCCGAACCCGGCGGGTTCTCCGGCACGGAGGAGGTCGACGTCGGCGTGCCGGAGTTCGGCGGGTTCGAGGGCGGGGCCGACGGGGTTCCGCTCGGCGTCGGCTTGCTCGACGAGGAGCTCGCCGTGGGCTTGGTCACGTCCGAGCGCGGGTTCGTCGACGTCGCCGGGGGCGGGAACGGGCCCAGGGTCAGCTGCTCGAGCAGCGACTCGTGTTCGGCCTGCAACACGTCCTTGCCGTCTTCGGTGGAGACGTTGGACAACGCGGTACCCGCTGCTTCGAGGGCGTCCTTGGCCTCGCTGATCTTGCCTTGTTCCAGTGCCTGCTGGGCGTCGTTCAAGTCGGTGCGCACGGACTTGGCGGCTTCCACCGAGCGTGCGTGTTCGGCGTAGAGGACCTTGCTCAAACCCCAGAGCGCGTCGCCGGGCTCGGCTCCCCGCGCTGCCATCCCCACACCTGCGAACGCCATCGCCAGCACGGCCGCTGCGGCCGCGACTGGGACAAGCATGCGTGGCCTGCGTCTCCGCGCCGATCGTGCCGCGGTGACGGTCGCCACGGCGGTCTTGGTGTCCACGATCTCGGGTACGGGAACGCTGTCCACGTCCTGGCGCCACGCGAGCAGCAGCGCGTTGAGCTGCTCGTCGTCGAAGTCCACGGACTCGGCATCGTCGATGGTCTTGGCCGCGAGGGCGTCGAGCAGCGCGTCGTCCGCGCGCACCTGCGCCAGGTCGTCCTCGACGTCATCAAGGTCAATTGCCGAGAAGTATTCATTTTCTGGCGAAACGTGGGTATCGTCACGTTCCGTGGACGTAGCGCCCGAGGTGACCGGGTGAAGGTCACCCGATCGGCCGGTCTGCGGCGACTCGGGTGACTCTCTGCCGTCACTTTCGTGCCGGTCGGCCATTCAGACCACCTCCTCCGCTGACAGAGTCTTACGTAGCCGTGCCAAAGCGCGGTGCTGAGCCACTCGTACGGCCCCGGGAGTCGACCCCACCGCTTCTGCGGTCTCCTCCGCGGACAGCCCGACGACCACCCGCAGCACCACGATCTCGCGTTGTTTGTCAGGCAGGACGTCCAGCAGTTGCTTCATGCGCCTGGTGAGCTCGCCCTGCATTGCCCGTTGTTCCGGTCCCGCGTCGGTTTCCGGTTCGTCAGGTACGTCGGCCACCGGCTCCGAACGGTTACGTGCCGCCGCGCGATGCGCGTCCGCGACTTTGTGTGCGGCGATGCCGTACACAAACGCCAGGAAGGGCCTGCCTTGATCGCGGTAGCTCGGCAGAGCTGTGAGCACCGCGAGGCACACCTCCTGAGCGACGTCGTCCGCCGAAGCGAATGAACGTTCCTGCCTACCGACCCGTGCGCGGCAGTACCGCACCACGAGGGGACGTATGGACGCCAATACACGCTCCACCGCCTGAGGATCACCCTCGACGGCAGCGCTCACTGAAGCGTCCAGCCCGTCCCCCAAATTCGTCATCGCAGACAACAGCCTTGGCGTTACTCGTAGGCGTCCGACAGTAACCGTCACCGTGCGCGGAGTATCCCTCCTCACGGTGACAACTTCCTCACCGTACCGGTCGCACCCAAGCGGACTAACCGCCGGATGGGGCTTTGTGGTCGGATCCGACCACGGTGGAACCGAACGACCAGTTCCGGCATGCGGAACGGCCCGAGGTCATCAACCCCCGGGCCGCGCCACGCTGTAGATAGTCGTCGATCGGCGGTCAGGAAACCAGACCCCGGCGGAAACCGTGCGCCACGGCTTGCGCGCGGTCGCGCACGCCCAGCTTGCGGAACAGCCGCCGGGCGTGGGTCTTCACCGTGTCCTCCGAGAGGTAGAGCTCGCGGCCGATCTGGCCGTTGCTCTTGCCCTGGCTCATCCCGCGCAGCACCTGCAGCTCGCGATCGGTGAGCTGGACACCGGGGTCCGAGGGCTGCCGCGGCGCCGGCACCGAGGTGCTGGCCAGCGTGTGCGCCAACGCGGCGACCAGTTCCGGACGCGAGGCGTCCCACCGCAGGTAACCACGGGCTCCACCGGCGATCGCGGCGGCGATGCTGCCCGCGTCGTCCGGCGCGCCGAACACGATGACATTGGCCTGCGGGTTGGCCGAGACGAGCCGGCGCGTGGCCTCCACACCTGTCGGTACGGCGCGCTGGGTACCCACGAGCACGACGTCCACCGGCTGGCGGGAGAAGCGGGCGAGCAACTCGTCACCGTGCGCTACGCAGTCGATGCGACTAACCCCTGGGACAGCAGACATAACGCGGGTGAGACCCTCCCGCACGCTGCGCCGGTCGTCGCAGATCAAGACCGTCGTCACGGGGACTCCTTCCTGCAGCCGAGTGACGTTCCTCCTCCCCTATCGGACGCTTGCGCGCCGACCTTGACACGATCTGGTGGTAATTCTGTGAACGAGTTCGCCCGGATGCTCCGCTGAGTGGGTTCCCCCGATGCCAGGAGCGTGTCCGGCACCCAAGGGGAGGACGCGGCCAGGCGACGCGCGATCGGGTCTGCGCGTCGTAACACACAGTGCAGAGCACCCGCGGCGCGGCGCTGGTGCTCGGCCGCCTTCGCGGGGTCCAAATCGGCGAGCAACAGTGAGCAAGGCCACACCAGAGGCAGTAAGCCGTACTCGATTGACTGGTCCACGACCCCTGACGCCAGGTGCTTGGCCCGAATGCGCTGCGTGACGCCACCGCTCGCGGTCAGCGCCGCGGCGAGCACCATCTGAGACTTCGCGATGTGCCTCGCGGCCCCCGCGGCACGGGCCCGGCGCAGCGCCGCCTCGGCGAACGGTACCGATTCAGACGAATTTCCGGCGGCGAGCTCGACTTCCGCCTTGACCCAGCCGAGCCGGACCTGGCCACGCCAGCCGACGTCGCCGAGGGCGTCCGCGGTGGCGATGAGCCGGCGGGCGGCGGTCAGCCTGCCGGTGCCCAGCGCGTCGGCCGCCAGCCCGAGCAGTGCGTCCGACCGGGCACCGAGAGTATCGATTCCGTCACAATCCCCGTCGGCGGCGGTGTCGGTCAGCCGGGCGAGCGCCGTCGCGTCCAGGCGCCGGGCGACGTCGTGCCCACCTACTTGTCTGCGGTGCGAGCCGAGGGTGCTCGCCGCGAGCGAGCCGATCACCGGCTCCGGGTGCGTGAGCAGATCGGTCAGGATCGCGGCGGCCGCGGCGTACCGGCCCTGCCCGCCGAGCACCACGGCGGCGAGCCAGCGGTCCTTGGGGGTCTCCCCGGGCACCACGCGGACGTCCGGACGGTCGCCGAACGCGGCGCGCCGCAACTGCTCACTCACGGGCACCCGCGACCACCGCCTCGATCCGGTCGACCGCGTCGGCCAACACGTCGAGTCGCTGAACCTGGGAGGGCAACCGGGCGAGCGCCCAGCCGGGGCCGCACACGAACATCCTGATCTTCTGCCGGGTCCGCGGCAGCCGCCCGAACACGGCCGGATCGCCGTGCCGCGGCAACTGCGCCCACAGCACCACTGCCGCCGGTGCCGTCCGGCGTACCGCGGAGGCGAGGGCGTCGGCCGGCAGCGCGGCACCGAGCATCTGGGTTCCGACCTCCCGGCGCGCCAGCGCGGCGCGCAGTACATACAGCGGCAAACTGTGCCGCTCGTCCGGTGCACAAGACAGTAGTACCGGTCGTGGGTTACGAGCGCGGCCGAGCAACGGGGTCGCCGCGATCATCGCCGCGAGCACGCACTCGTTGAGCAGGTGCTCGACCTCCACGCACGCACCCGAGTGCGCCCACCGACCCGCGACCGCGGTCAGCACGGGCCGGACGACACGGTCCCAGCAGGCGACGACACCGTCCGCCTCGATCGCCTCGACGAGCAGCCGCTGGACGCCGAGGCCGTCCATGGCGAGTGCGGCCCGGCCCAGTCCTTTGGCCAAAGTGGACTCACCCGGAACCACAATCGGTTGCGGCGCGGGCTTTTCCGGCTCCGCGTGCACCTTGAGCGCGTACTCCGCCGCTTCGGCGGGCGACGCGCCGCGCAGCAGGGCCCGCTGCATCAGTTCGAGCCGCGCGACGTCCTCAGGGCTGTAGCGGCGATGTCTTCCTGTCGTATGGCCACGCGGGCCTAAGCCGTAACGCCGGTCCCAGGTCCGCAGGGTCGACGGCGCCACACCGAGCCGGCGAGCCACGGCTGCCACCGGCAATGACGGCTCGGGCATCTCCTCCCGCGGAGGGTTGCCGAGCAAGGAATCCGGCCCCGTCGCCACGCGTCTCATGGTCGGGTCCGCCACCCGGCCCGGCAACCGGAACAGCCGGACCGAGCAAAGTGGACGGCCGGATCCATGGTTCGTGTCGCATAAGTGAGCAAATGTGCCGACGGAGTGATCGCCCGAACCGCACGCTGTACGCCGTCCGGGTGACCGGGCGCTGTCCGTAGTGGACGGTTTACTGGATTGGGTGATCTGTAGGTGATCACCCTTGAACAAGTATTGGCGCGGTTCTACTGTCGCCTTCGTTGGACCGAATGGAGTACCGACGTCCTCTCCACGAGAACGAGGAGGCGGGCCACGATGGCGGACACGCGCAGGCTTCCCGGCCCCAACGCGGACGTATGGGACTGGCAGCTGGAAGGTAGCTGTCGCGGCATGGACAGCGCCTTCTTCTTCCACCCCGACGGCGAGCGGGGGCCGGCACGCAGCAGGCGGGAGGCACGGGCGAAGGCGATCTGCCACGCGTGCCCCGTCCTGGAACTGTGCCGCAAACACGCACTCGCGGTGCACGAGCCGTACGGAATTTGGGGCGGGCTCTCCGAGTCCGAACGAGACACCATCATCAAGTCCCGCAAGCGAAGTTTTGTCGGCGCGGGCACCTGATCAGAGACTTTCCTCCGAGAAAGCGCGGCCCCTGAAGGCACGTGGGCAACTCCTCGCGTGCGGAATGTCGTTGCGGCGTCTGTGGTCCGACCGGGCGACAGCGCGGGTACTCCGGTAGTGGTAGCTGTTTCTGTCGTCTCCGCTCGACCGTGATCGCGTTACGGTGCCAAAGTCGAGGGAACGAGAGGCGGAGACGCTGTATCCGTCCCGGCCTTGCTGGCACGGATACAGCGTCGGGGGGACAGGTGCCTGATGACCAGCGGATTCACTGCCGTCACGGACGAGCTGACCGGACACGCACGCGTCCTACGGCAGGTAGCTGACGACCTGCACGACGGTGCGGACGCGGTGCGCACGAGCCTGACCGCCGACGCGCTCGGCCAGGTGGGCCAGCCCTTCACCGCCGAACTCGACAAGGTCGTCCACGCCGCGCAGCGGGCCCTGGCTGCCGGGGTCGTGGCGCTGAACGCGACCGCGACCGGCGTGGCCACGTCGGCCGCCGCGATCGACACCACCGAGCACGGCAACGCGGCGCGCCTGGGCGGTGGCGATGTCTGACCTGGCAGCCCTGTCGGCGCCGATGAAACCCGTCGACGCCCTGCACCAAGCCGGTCTGGGCAGCCTGAGCACGCTCGTCGGGCCGCTGCAGGGTGTGCTCGACCGGATGGCGGGAAACACCCAGGTGGTCCAGGCCTTCACGCAGGCATGGACGGGTGCGGCCCAGCACGTCGAGCAGGTCCGGCGTCGACTGGCGGAGGCGGCCACCGACCAGACCAACGCCTGGCGCGGCGTGGCCGCCGACGGCTACCGTGCCCGGGCCGCGCGGATCGCCGCCGCACTGGGCGAGTTCGCGGCCACGGCGAAAACCGCGGCCGACACCGTGGACCGCACCGCCGCCGCGGTCGCGGCGGGCCGGAGCGCCGCGAACGACTTGCTTACCGACCTCGTCCGGCGGCTCATCTCCCTCGCCCAGCACATCATGGCTGCCCAGGGCGGCATGACCGCCACCGTGCTCGCGCAAGCGAGCGAGCTCGTCACGGCCTATGTCAAACCGCTCGCGGCGCTCGAACGCCAAGTGCAGGACACGGTGACGTCGGCGGCCGGATCATTGGCGGGCCCCACCGCGAAGCTCGACGAGCTGGCCCGCCTCTGGCAGAGCCACGGCGCCGCCTCGACCACCGTGCCCGCGGACACCAGGTCGGTGCAGCCGGTGCGCGTCGCCGAGATCATTCCGCACGACCGGCCGGCCAAGCCCACTGATCCCCCGCACACACCAGGGCGAACGGACTGGACGTTCTCTCGGAACGGCTGGGCGCCCACAGGTCACCGCAACTCCCCGGACGCGATCTTCCACCGGGTACCCGAACCGGACCAGGCCCGCTATACCGACTGGCTGCGCAAGATGACCGCCGCCGGAATCAGCCCGCGCCTGGCGTCGATGGCGTTGTCCTTCACACCACCGGGTACCGGCCTGCCGGTTGTCGGCGAGCACGCGGGCACCGGCGTGATCGGCCTCCCGAGTGAGAACAACCCCGCCCATCCGGTTGTCGGCCGGGAGATCGTCAACGTCGACGGCCGCCCGCTCGAGATGGTCCACCGCGTGGCCGACGCGATGAAGGCGGCGGCCGACAACCTCACGACGCTGGGACCGGACCGGCACGAGCTGTGGATCCAGATCCCCGGGGGGCTGGCGACCGCCGACGCGCTGCGGGAAGTCGTCATGAGAGACGTGAACGCGATCATGATGCATGTGCCGGACGACCAGTACGAGCGAATCCAGCGGCTGCAGGTCGGGTTCTTCCATCCGGACGGCACACTGGTCGGCTCCCTCCGGCACGAGGGGCATGTCTCGCCGGACACGACGATTCCCCCTGAGTCGCCGCTGCGGCAGCCCGCCCGGTTCCCGACACCCCGGACGGAATTCAAGCTGTGACCCGCGGAATGTCGCCAGTCGCGCGTTGGCACGTCAGCGAGGTGGAAATGCACCGACCACACCTGCGGCGGCCGTGGCCGCCGCAGGTGTGACCGCTTCGTACGCCATCACAGGCCGCTGGCACACCAGTTCGAGCCGCTCTTGCGCATCTCCATCGTGATGGTCTGGTTCTGCCCCTGCACGGTCAGCCTGATCCGGGCCTGCGCCGTCGACCCCGAGCCGGTCACGCCCTGTAGCTCGGCGGAGGCGCCCGGTGGCAGGCGGGACAGTTCGCGCTTGAGCTCGCTGGCCGCCGAGCTGCTGCAGGCCAGCTCGTCGATCGCGCTCGTCGAACGGGACTCGATCACACCGATGGCCGTCTCGGCCAACGCCTCGGGACTGGACGCGCCGCCGCCTCCGCCGCCACCGCTCGACGGCCTGCTGCCGCCGGTGGGCTTGCCCGCGTTGGGCGGCGGAACGTTCACCTCGGGCGCACCGATCGGCTTCTCGGTTCCGGTGCCGTCGGCCGACTCGCCGCTGTCATCGTCCCCTCCGGATAACGCGAGCACGAGCACCAACGCGATCACGGCCGCTCCGGCGACGCCGGCAAGCGCGATGATCAGGCCGTTGTTGTTCTTGCGTGGCGGCGGGTACTGCCCCGGGTATCCGGGCTGCTGCGGTCCGGGCTGCTGCGGATATCCCTGCTGCTGGGGATAGCCGCCCTGCTGTTGCGGGTAGCCGCCCGGTTGCTGCTGATAGCCGCCGTACTGCGGCCCCTGCGGATAGCTCACTTCCAGCCCCCAGCCTCGAATTCCCACCCTGTGCAGCGGGAGCATAACCAGCGCTAACACGCTTCGCAGCGTTTCGCCGGATGCCGCCGTCACCGGTATGTGCGAGGCCTCGTTGAAGCGTTGGCACTCGACTGGGTAGAGTGCTAGTTGCACGGCACCCGACACCGCCCCGGCACCCGCGACGGCGGGGTGGCCAGGAGCCGCTGTAGGTACCTGCCAACGCTTTGGAAGACCCATGGAGGTCACACCGGTGAGCGTGAACATCAAGCCGCTCGAGGACAAGATCGTCGTCCAGGCCAGCGAGGCCGAGGCGACGACCGCGTCCGGTCTCGTCATTCCGGACACCGCCAAGGAGAAGCCCCAGGAGGGCAAGGTCCTGGCAGTGGGCCCGGGCCGCATCGACGACAACGGCAACCGCGTCCCGCTGGACGTGAGCGTCGGCGACGTCGTCATCTACTCCAAGTACGGCGGCACCGAGGTCAAGTACAACGGCGAGGAGTACTTGATCCTCTCCGCCCGCGACGTGCTGGCCGTCATCAACTGACGCGCTACCACTCCACGTCAAACGCCCCGGCGGCCCCTTCACCGGGGCCCCCGGGGTGTTTGTCATAAAGAGAGGTTGTAAATGCCCAAGCAGATCAGCTTCGACGAGGACGCTCGTCGGGCACTCGAGCGCGGGGTCAACAAGCTGGCCGACGCGGTCAAGGTGACTCTGGGCCCGCGCGGACGGCACGTCGTGCTCGCCAAGAAGTTCGGCGGCCCGACCGTGACGCTCGACGGTGTCACCGTGGCGCGCGAGATCGAGCTGGAAGACTCGTTCGAGAACCTCGGTGCGCAGCTCGCCAAGAGCGTGGCCACCAAGACCAACGACGTCGCGGGTGACGGCACCACCACGGCCACCGTGCTGGCGCAGGCCCTCGTGCGCGTCGGTATGCGCAACATCGCGGCGGGTGCCAACCCGACCGCGCTCGGCCGTGGCATGCAGGCCGCGGTCGACAAGGTCGTCGAGGTGCTGCTCGCCAAGGCGACCCCGATCAAGGGCCGCGACAACATCGCCCAGGTCGGCACGGTCACCTCGCGGGACGCGTCGATCGGCGCGCTGCTCGGCGAGGCCATCGAGAAGGTCGGCGAGGACGGCGTGATCACCGTGGAGGAGTCCTCCACGCTGGCCACCGAGCTCGTCATCACCGAGGGCGTGCAGTTCGACAAGGGCTTCATCTCGGCGCACTTCGCCACCGACGCGGAGGCACAGGAAGCCGTCCTCGAGGACGCGTACATCCTGCTGTACCGGGAGAAGATCTCCGCGCTGGCGGACCTGCTGCCGATCCTGGAGAAGATCGTCCAGGACGGCAAGCCGGTGCTGATCATCGCCGAGGACGTCGAGGGCGAGGCGCTGTCCACCCTGGTGGTCAACTCCGTCCGCAAGACGATCAAGGCCGTCGCGGTCAAGGCGCCGTTCTTCGGCGACCGCCGCAAGGCGTTCCTGGACGACCTGGCGTACGTCACCGGCGGCCAGGTGGTCTCCAGCGAGATCGGCATGAAGCTCGCCGAGGTCGGCCTGGACGTGCTGGGCCAGGCCCGGCGCATCGTGATCACCAAGGACGAGACGACCATCGTCGAGGGTCGTGGCGACAAGTCCGAGGTGCAGGGCCGGATCGAGCAGCTGCGCAAGGAGATCGAGGCGTCCGACTCCGACTGGGACCGCGAGAAGCTGCAGGAGCGGCTGGCCAAGCTGGCCGGCGGCGTCGCGGTGATCCGGGTCGGTGCGGCGACCGAGACCGAGCTGACCGAGCGCAAGCACCGCATCGAGGACGCGGTCGCGGCCACGAAGGCGGCGGTGGAGGAAGGCATCGTGCCCGGCGGCGGTTCGGCCATCGTGCACGCGGCCAAGGAGCTCGAGGGCAACCTCGGCCTCACCGGCGATGAGGCGACCGGTGTCGCCATCGTGCGCGAGGCGCTGTCCGCCCCGCTGCACTGGATCGCCAGCAACGCCGGCCTCGAGGGCGCCGTCGTGGTGCACCGCGTGCGCGAGGGCGAGTGGGGCCAGGGCCTCAACGCGGCCAAGCTGACCTACGGCGACCTCGTCGCCGACGGCATCATCGACCCGGTCAAGGTCACCCGCTCCGCGGTCACCAACGCCGCGTCCATCGCGCGGATGGTCCTGACCACCGAGAGCTCGGTCGTGGAGAAGAAGGAAGAAGAGCCACCCGCGGCCGGTCACGGCCACGGACATGGCCACGGCCACTGAGTTCGTTCGGCCACTGAGTTCGTTCGACGCGAACGGCGCTCCTCGCTCCGGCGAGGAGCGCCGTTTCGTTTCGCCCCCTCCCTCGTGAGCGTATATCAGTGTTCTAACCCTGATAAACACTCACGAGCCTCACGTCGGCGAGAAGCGCCGTTTCTGTTTGCACGCTGGGGTTGTCGTCCACAGCAGGGCAGACCGAACTTCGGGATCGTGCATCCGCTGCGGCAACGCCGCGCGATGCTGAGGCTGCTCTGCCAGGTCTGCGGCGATCAGGCCGAGCGCTCGGAACACGGTGTTCTGTGGCTGCTCAAGGACCACCGCGAGGACTGGAAGAACTGGCCCGAGGACATGGCGGTCACCGAACCGCCTGTGTGCAGGCGATGCGTTGGGGTGGCCAGTCGGCTGTGCCCGGCGCTCAGGCGGGGCGCAGCGCTGCTTTGGGCACAGGAGTTTCCGGTTGTCGGGGTTCACGGCCCCATCTACCGAAGCAATGGAGTGGTCACGGTCCCGTTCAACGGAGAACGGCGACTTGTCGCATACGACGACCCAGCCGTCCGATGGGTGTGTGCGATAAGCCAAGTACGCAAGCTGAACGGCTGCACGCTCATCTCCACGGACGAGGTATGACGCTGTCCTGGGCCGCTCACCCCTCGTGAGCGTTTATCCGTGTTCTAACCCTGACAAACACTCACGAGGGGGGTGGGTGGGTACGGACTGTTCATCCTGGGATAACCGGATCTTGAGGTGGTGGTCGAACCGCCGGGTGAGGGTGACACACCAGTAGAGCCCGGAAATGGGAGGTACTGTGTCCGTCCCCACCACACCTTCACGTCGTTCCGTCCTGCTCGGCGGAGCGGCGGCCGTAGGTTTGACGGCGTTAGGCACGACGCAGGCGAGTGCGTCTGCGGACAAGCTCACGGACCCGTTCACCCTTGGTGTCGCGTCCGGCGACCCTGATCACCACAGTGTCGTGCTGTGGACCCGGTTGGCGCAGAACCCGTTGGCGGACAACGGTCTTGGCGGGATGCCGGATCGGTCCTACCTGGTCGAGTGGGAGATCGCGACCGACGAGAACTTCCGCCGGACGGTCCGGCGCGGCGCGGAGGTCGCGCGGCCGGAGTTCGCGCACAGCGTCCACGTCGAGGTGGAAGGGCTGAGGCCTGGTGCGGAGTACTTCTACCGATTCCGTACCCAGGGCCACATCTCGCGGGCGGGCCGTACCCGGACCGCGCCCGCGCCTGGCATCACGCGCACCGACCTGACGATGTGTTTCGCCTCCTGCAGCCACTTCGGTGCCGGGCACTTCACCGCCTACAAGCGACTGGCTGAGGACGAGCCGGGCCTGATCCTGCATCTCGGTGATTACCAGTACGAGTACGCCGCGGGCGCCAACGATGTCCGCAAGGTGCTTGGGCCGGAGACGCGGACGTTGGAGAACTACCGTCTGCGGCACGCGCAGTACAAGACCGACCCGGACCTGCAGCTCGCGCACGCGACCGCGCCCTGGCTGGTCGTGTGGGACGACCACGAGACCGAGAACAACTGGGCTGACGAGGTTCCTGAGCAGCCGGACCCGAACTTCCTCGACCGCCGCAAGAACGCCTTCCAGGCGTACTACGAGAACATGCCGCTGCGCCGCACCGCCCGGCCGCGGGGCATCGACATGCGGCTCTACCGGACCGTCCAGTGGGGCGGGCTGATCAACTTCCACATGCTCGACACCCGGCAGTACCGCGACGACCAGGCCTGCGGCGACGGCGTCAAGGCGAACTGCGACGTGCGCCTCGAACCGACCCGGTCGATCACCGGTGAGGAGCAGGAACGGTGGCTGCTGGACAACCTGCGCCGGTCCCGGGCCCGCTGGGACGTCCTTGGCCAGCAGGTGTTCTTCTCGCAGATCGACCTCACGCCCGGCGCGCCGCAGGGCTACAACATGGACGCCTGGGACGGCTACAAGGCCAACCGTGACCGGATCGCCGAAGGCCTCGGCAAGACCCGTAACGGCGTTGTGCTGACGGGCGACGTGCACCGGCACTGGGCAGCGGAGATCAAGTCGGACTACACCGACCCGACTTCCCGCGGCCTGGGCACCGAGTTCGTCACCACGTCGATCACGAGCGGCGGTGACGGCAACGACAACCCGAACGCCGCGGTGCTCGCCGAGAACCCCCACGTCAAGTTCCACAAGAACCGGCGTGGGTACATCCGGACCAAGTTCACCGCCGACGAACTGCGGGCGGACTACCGGATCCTGCCGTACGTACGGCAGCCTGGTGCCGAGGCCACGACTGCCGTCAGTTTTGTGGTCGCCGACCGCGACCCCAGCCTCCACCAGGCGTAATTCAGCCACTAAACAGGCTGATTGGACGCAAGTTATTGACGGGCAGGGCGCGACGCCCGCAGAGTATGCGTGACCTCGTCTACGGGAGAACGCCATGCGCCCTGCCCTCGTCCTGGCCACGGTCACCGGCCTCGTGCTCGGCGTGACCACGGCGGCCAGTGCCGAACCAGCCGACCTGTCCCGCCAGCGTGCGTTCAGCGCTGCCGCGGCCGAGTTCGGCGTGCCGGAAAGCGTCCTGCTCGGAGTGTCCTATCTGGAGTCCCGCTGGGACGCCAACGCCGGGACCCCGAGCACCAGCGCCGGTTACGGCCCGATGCACCTCACCGACGTACGGACCGCCAACGCGGGCGGCACCCATCACGACGACGGCACCGAGGACCCTCGCGGTGACGAAGCACGGCCGCCGCGCCTGCCCAAACCAGGCCCCGTGGACGAGCAACTCCAGAAACTGCTGACCGTGCACGACGCGGCCGCGTTGACGGGCGTGTCCACCGAGAAGCTGCGGACCGACACCGCGCAGAACATCCGTGGCGGCGCGGCACTGCTCGCCAAGTACCAGAGGGACATCGGGATCGTCAGCGACAATCCCGCCGACTGGTACGGCGCCGTGGCGCGGTACGCGGGAGCGGGCGACACCGGCTCCGCGGCGACTTTCGCGGACGAGGTGTACGCGACGATCAACACGGGCGCCGAACGTCTCACCGACGACGGCCAGCGCGTGAGACTCCCGGCGACCACGGTCCAGCCGAACAAGCAACTGCTCGGCGAACTCGGTCTCCGAAACTCCACTTCGGACAACACGGAATGCCCGCGTACGCTGGCCTGCGAGTGGATTCCCGCGCCGTACCAAGAACTTCCGGACAACGACTACGGCAACCACGACAAGGCGAACCGGCCGGAGTCGCAGGAGATCAAGTACATCGTCATCCACGACACCGAGGGCCAGTGGGACGGCGTGCTCAAGATGGTGCAGGACCCGGCCTACGTGAGCTGGCAGTACTCACTGCGCTCGGCCGACGGGCACGTCGCCCAGCACGTGAAGGCCAAGGACGTGGCCTGGCAGGCGGGCAACTGGTACGTCAACGCCAAGTCGATCGGCCTGGAGCACGAGGGTTTCGCCAAGCTCGGCACCTGGTACACCGAGGCGATGTACCGCTCGTCCGCGAAGCTCGTGCGTTACCTGGCGGCGAAGTACCGGATTCCCTTGGACCGCGCGCACATCATCGGGCACGACAACGTCCCGGGCACGATCCCGGCCACCGTGCGCGGAATGCACTGGGATCCGGGCCCCTACTGGGACTGGGCGCACTACTTCGACCTGCTCGGCGCGCCGCTGCGGCCGACCGGCAACCTCGGCCTGGTCACGATCAAGCCGGATTTCGCCACCAACAAGCCCGCGTTCATCGGCTGCGTCACCCCCGGCGAACCGTGCCCGCCGCGTGGCTCCACTTCGGTCATCCTGCACACCGAACCCCGGGCGGACGCGCCTCTGCTGAAGGACGCCGGGCTCCGGCCGGACGGGTCACCGGGCACCATGGAGATCTCGGACCACAGCAGCCGCGTGGAGACCGGGCAGCAGTTCGCGGTCGCCGAAGTCCGTGGCGACTGGACCGCGATCTGGTACCTGGGCCAGAAGGGCTGGTTCCACAACCCGCGCAAGGCGCCCAATGCCCTTGGCGCGACCGGGCTCGTGGTCACCCCGAAGAAGGGCAAGGCCACGGTTCAGGTGTACGGCCGGGCATATCCCGAGGCAGCGGCGTATCCGTCGCACATCCCGGCACAGGCCGTCACGCCGCTGCAGTACACGTTCTCCGCGGGTGAGCGGTACTCGCTCGGCCAGGTCCTGCCGTCCGAGTACTACTGGGCGACCACCTTCGACGCCGCGAACCACACCGTGGTCCGCGGCAAGACGAAGTACCTGCAAATCCAGTTCGGACACCGGATCATGTTCGTCAACGCCGACGACGTCGACGTCCTCCCGTCGTTCTGGCGCTAGACATACACGGTGTCGACCGGCAGGCCTGGATCTGTCGGCAGCTCAAGCGAAGAAGGCCGGACACCGGCAGCGACGACATGCGCGCCCAACGCGGCGATCATGGCGCCGTTGTCGGTGCACAGCCGGGGCCGCGGCACGCGAAGCTCGATCCCGGCTTCCTCGCACCGCTCCCGGGCCAGCCCGGACAGCCGCGAGTTCGCCGCGACACCACCGGAGATCACCAGCGTGCCGATGCCGAGTTCCTTGGCCGCCCGGACCGCCTTGGCCGTCAGCACGTCCGCCACGGACTCCTGGAAGGACGCACAGACGTCGTCGACCGGGATCGGCCTGCCGTCCGCCTCCTGGGCCTCGACCCAGCGGGCCACCGCGGTCTTCAAGCCGGAGAAGGAGAAGTCGAACTTCGGGTCCCGCGGACCGGTCAGGCCACGCGGGAACTTGATCGCGTCCGGGTCGCCCTGCTTGGCGGCCTTGTCGATCGGCGGGCCGCCGGGGTACGGCAGGCCGATGATCCGGGCGACCTTGTCGTAGGCCTCGCCCGCGGCGTCGTCGATCGTGGAGCCGATCTCGGTGATCTTCCCGGCCAGGTCCTCGACCTTCAGCAGCTGCGTGTGCCCGCCGGACACCAGCAAAGCCAGGCATTCCGCCGGCAACGGCCCGTGCTGCAAGGTGTCCGCGGCCACGTGCCCAGCCAAGTGGTTGACGCCGTACAACGGCACGTCCAGCGCGGCGGCGTACGCCTTCGCGGCGGACACGCCGACGAGCAGCGCACCGGCGAGACCAGGCCCGCACGTCACCGCGATGGCGTCCACATTGGACAGCGACAGGCCCGCTTCGTCCAGCGCCCGTTCCATCGTCGGGGTCATCGCCTCGAGGTGGGCGCGGCTGGCGACCTCCGGCACCACACCGCCGAACCGGGCGTGCTGGTCCACACTGGACGCGACCTGGTCGGCGAGCAGCGTGATGCCGCCATCCTCGGACAGCCGGACGATACCGACGCCGGTCTCGTCGCACGAGCTCTCGATGCCGAGAATTATCTTCTCACTCATTGGGGTCTCCCCGGCCTGGCCATGGTGTACGCGTCCGCGCCCGACGGCTGGTAGTACCGCCTGCGCAGACCGATCTGTTCGAAGCCGTGTGTCTCGTAGAGTTTGATCGCGGGCACGTTGTCGGTCCGCACTTCCAGGAACACCGGGGCGTGCAGCTTGTCCGCACGGTCCAGCAGGTCCCGCAGCAGCGCCTTGCCGACGCCCTTGCCCTGGAACGCCGGGTCCACCCCGATCGTGTGGATCTCGCACTCGAAGTTGCCGGGCGAGCCGAGCTCGGCGATCCCCGCGTAACCGACCAGCCCGACCGGTTCGGCGTGCGCGCCGACGTAGTAGTTGCCGTTCTCCAGCTCGAACTGGAACGCCTGCACGCTCCACGGGTCCTCACCCGGGAACAGGATCTTCTCCAGTTCGGCGCAGCGGGGAAGATCCTCGCCGCGCAGGGGTGCGAGCCGGACGGTCACGCCCGGCTCACCCGCTTACGCGCGCCTGGTTCGACCGCGTCCGGCCTGCGCAGGTACAGCGGGGTCAACGGCGGCGGCGTCCGCCCGAACAGGGGCGAGGCCGCCATGACCAGGCCGTTGGGACTCGGTGACGCCGGCTCGACGGCACGCTGCAGCAGCTCGGCGCCGACGACGAGATCGACCTCGACGTCCTCCAGCCCGGCGGGCTTGCACACGTCCGGCCCCTCGACGCGGTGGCCGTTCTCGTAGCGCGCCCAGTACACCTCTTTGCGGCGGGCGTCCGTGACCACGAGAAGGCGGTGCACCTCCGCATAGTCCGCGGCGAGGGCGTCGAGCGTCGAGACCGGGTAGACGGGCTTACCAAGCGCTTGGCCGAGCGCGGCGGCGGTGACCATTCCGGCGCGCAGCCCGGTGAACGGGCCCGGCCCGGAGCCGCACACGACGGCGTCCAGGTCGGCGAAGTCCAGTCCGGCCTCGGCGAGCGCCTCCTTCGTGTGCGGAGTCAGCAGCTCGCCGTGCGCGCGGGCGTCGATCGTGACCCGGGTGGCCAGCGTACGGGCCAGACCTTCGTGGTCGAAGTCGACGACACCAGCGGTGACCGCGGGCGTCGCGGTGTCAAGGGCGAGAACGAGCACCGACCAAGAGTACGCAGCCTGGACTTGACGTCGATGTCAAGGCCTAACGTTGTGGTCATGATGCGGATCGGCGAGCTGGCCCGGCTGGTGGGAACGAGCACACGGTCACTGCGGTACTACGAAGCCCAGGGCCTGCTTTCCGCGCGGCGCGCGGCCAACGGGCACCGCGAGTACGACGAGAGCGACGTGCGGCTCGTCCAGGAGATCAGGTCGTTGCTGGCGATCGGCTTCGCCCTGGAGGAGACCCGGCCGTTCGTGGAGTGCCTGCGGGCCGGACACGCCTCCGGGGACGCCTGCCCGGCCTCGGTCGAGGTCTACCGCCGCAAACTGGCCGAGCTGGACGCCGGGATCACCCGGCTCTGCGAGATCCGCGACCGCCTCGCCGCCCAGCTGGACACCGCCTCGGAAAGGACCCGCCCGTGCTCGCGCTGACCGACTCGACCTTCACCTCCCACCTGGCCTCGGCGCAGCGACCGGTGCTCGTCTACTTCTGGGCGACGTGGTGCCCGCCGTGCCGAATGGTCGCGCCGGTGCTGGCCCAGCTGGAAACGGAACTCGCCGACGTGCTGGAGATCGTGAAGGTGGACGTGGACGCGGAAGTCGCCACGGCCCGCGACCAGCGCATCATGGGCGCGCCGACGTTGAACCTCTATCGCGGAGGCGAACTGGTGCACTCGATAGTCGGCGCCCGCCCGAAGCCCGCCTTGTTGCGTGAGCTCGAACCACACCTCAAGCTCGCCGCTCGGTAGTGCCGTTCGGGGCGTGCTGCGACGGCCGTCACCCTGCTGCGCCAGCGTCAACCCACACGAGATGTGGAGTGGTGTCCGGGCGCGCGGTGACATACTTCAGGGCACTTTCAGGCACTGCCATGGCGTACTGGTTCCTGCCGTCGACTGTGGCCATGTACGCGCCGTCATCGAGTGCGAGTCCCCAGGCAACAATCTTGGCATCAATCTGGTCACCGTATTCGAGGACGACCGCGAACACCCGAGGCGCATGATCCGCGATCATATCCGCCACATCCGTGGCGAAGTCGGATCCATCGGCAGCATGCCGCGTAGTGGCCGACTCAGTCGGGTTTCCGTCGACAGTGGACTGTGCGGTGGTGTGGGACAACGTTGTTCTCCTGGTGTGAGAATGAGAAACCTGGTGAATCACTGGAACTGGGTGAACTCCGCCGAGTCGCCGTGGAGTCGTTCAGGGCAACCTGGCCCGCAATCGCCGGAAACAGACCACCCATCGCCCTAAGACAGCACTCCGGGCACAAGCGGAGCGGCCGCGCCGGACGGTGTTCCCAGACCAACGCGACAGGGAGCTCGCACAAGGCGGTGCTCGGTTGACTGCTCCACACCACATGCACACGATCGGCGTAATAGAGTCCGCCGTCAGGATTGGTCCCCCACCATATGAGCGTGGGCTGTGACATGTCATCACCTGCGCGACCCGTGCCCAGCGACAACGCCGGTTCGGTGCTGTTCAGCGGAAATCAGTATCATGACGGTTCACATCCAATTGCACGTAACAGCGAACTTCCAGGCGAGAGACCCGATCCGCACGGTCACAGCTGCGTTCGATCTCATCTCATCCCGTCTCCGACATAACGAATTGTTCCCCAGATCAGGTTCAACGAAAAACGACACACGCGCATACGGATGGCGTCGTATACCCGTCAAGTATGTTCACAGGTCACGCGCACCGCATGGGCCAGTACACTTGTTTCGCCAGTGATCGACCAAGGGCGGGATATGATGGGTACGCTCCGGCACCGGACATGCTGCACGTGCGCGGCGCGGCTCGCCGCGGACAACAGGTCGGGAATGTGTAGCCCTTGTACGCGTCAGACACCTAAAATAGGATTTCCTGCGGTTCAGGGCGACTTCTGGGATTCCCCCGTGCTGCGAGAAGCGTTGGATGCACGTCAATTCGGGCAAGTGCTGCGCGCGTACAGGAAGGCTTATCCTGCTGGCCTCACGCAAGCCCAAGTCGCCGCGTGGCTGGGCCTGACACAAACTCAGATCAGCAGGTTGGAGAGCGGCAGGTCCCCCGCGAACGATCTCGTCAAACTTGATCGCTGGGCGCGGGTGTTGCGAATTCCTCAGCGTTACCTGTGGTTCAAACTGTCGACCGGGTCCTGCGGCGCACACCTCACGCCCTCGGCAAACCCCAGCCTGTCTCCATCACCTACGAACGTAGAAGGAGACGATGTGCAGCGCAGAAATTTCCTCAAGGTCGCCGCCAGCGCAAGCACGACAATAGTGGGCGAATCGCTACTGACGACCAATACAAAGAAACACCCGACCGCTCCATCAAACACCGTCGGCAGCCCCGAAGTGGACATGATTCGAGAAATGACACAAACATTCCGTCGCCTCGACAACAGACACGGCGGCGGACATGGGCATGTCAAGGCGGCTGCCCGGTCTTATCTGGAATCGACCGTAGAGCCCTTGCTTCGAAACGGGAGAAGTAAAACGGCGGTCAAACAAGACCTGTACTGCGCGACGGCCGAACTGCACCAGCTTGCCGGTTGGATGGCTTACGATACAGGGCAAGCCGGGGAAGGGCGGCAGCATCTCCGCCGCGCCCTCCGATTGTGCAATGAAGCCGGAAACGATGCGCTGGCGGCGGAGATGTTCGCCGCGATGAGTCATCACGCTGCGTTCTTTGGTTCAGCGGACGCTGCCGCGGATCTCGCGCTCGCTGCTCGCCAGACCGCGAAAAGGGCCGGCCTTGCCCGGTTGGAAGCAGAGACTGCGGTGATGGAAGCCCACGCCCTGGCACTCCAAGGCGACAAGAAAGGAAGCATGACGGCTCTGCACGATGCCGAGAAGCACTTCGCGGCGCACCAGCATGACGAGTTGCCGCAGTGGCTCGGCTACTTTGATGAGGCATACCTCGCGGCCAAGTTCGCGCACACGTTCCGAGAGCTCGGACATTCGCAGCAAGCCGAGCAGTTTGCTCGCCGTTCTCTGGAAATGAGCGACGGCTATGAACGCGGACGACTTTTCAACACCGCACTTCTGGCGTCGACTCTCGCCGACCAACGCCGGGTCGAAGAGGCCTGCGTCACGGCGTCGCTGGCAATCAGGATGACGGGAACAGTGCGATCCGTACGTACGGTGGCCTACCTTGCTGACGTTGGCAAACGGCTGGAGCCCTGCCGAACGAGCGCGGCGGTGATTCGCTTGTATCAGCACATGACAAGGGCGGGCATCCCAGTGCCACGCACTTCCTAACCAGTTCCCCGGGACGCGATCACCTGAAGCAGGCCAACCAGCGAAGCGGCACCCACAATCTCTCCCCTGGCTATCCGCTCAGGAACAGATGCCAGTGGAATCCACGCGATACGTTCCGCTTCGTTGACGTCTTCAGGTTCTCCGATGTAGTCCGCGCCGTTGGCGACGAACAGCAGATTCTCCGCGTCCGCCGAGCCGACCATCGGCTGGAACGACACAAGCTCACGCACATTGCGGGGACGCCAACCGGTCTCCTCTTCGACCTCACGAGCAGCTGTCGCCGCCGGATCCTCCCCGGGGTCGACATATCCCCCTGGCAGTTCCCACACCCAACTGTCAATGATAAACCTGTGCCGCCACATCATGAGCACCCTGTCTTGATCGTCAATGACGACCACCATCGCAGCTTGAGGAATTCGCAGAACATATTGCTCAAACTGAGTGCCATCCGGCAGTTCGACCGAGGCGATACTCAACCGGAGTCGTCGCGTGTCATCAACCACCCGCTCGTCGTGGATGGTCCAGCGCGTGAGTTCAGCTTTGTTCTGCTCAGCGGTCACGCGACAGACGCTACCGGGGCCTCCCGGCTGATCGACGGCACGCGCGGTTGGTTCGTGATCAGCTCAGCGAGGTCAAACCTGCCGTCGTGGTGGACGACGGAGCTGGTCAAGGGCGGTAGCGCAGGCCGTCCATCAGCAGGTCAAGCAGCCGTCCACGCTGCTCGTGATCCTCGTGAAAGCCGGCGAGCGCGATGCCACTGATGCTCACGAGCACGTCCCAGACCTCGATGTCCGAGCGGATCTTGTCCGCCTGCACGCTCGCGTCCACCAACTGCCCCAGAGCACCGAGCAGCAGTTCGCGGCTGTTCGCGAACGGGCTGCCACCGGAGGCGATCAACGCCTTCAGCGTGTCTCCCATGCCCTGCTTGGTGATCATGTACGCCACGAAGTGATCCATCCACGTCCGTAGCGCGACATCGGGTTCCATGGTGGAGAGCAACGCCGGAGCCGAGTCGGTCAGCCTGGCCAGCTCGGTGCGGTACGCGGCGTCGACCAGGGCCTCGCGGGTGGGGAAGTGCCGGTAGAGCGTGCCGATCCCCACTCCCGCGTCCTTGGCGATCGACTCGAGGGTCACCTCCGGACCGCCCTGGGCGAACGCCCGCACGGCGGCGTCGATCAGGCGGTCTCGGTTGCGTTGCGCGTCCGCGCGCACGGCTCCTCCTTCACGGGTTGCAAACCGGAGGAGCCTCCGTATAGCCTGGCGAGGTAGCGGAGGTTCCTCCGTTTCAATTCTATCCGTAGGGACGGACCATGACATTCGGCCAGGCCAGCACCGCCGACGAGGTCATCGCCGGAATCGACCTCACCGGCAGGCGTGCCGTCGTGACCGGCGGCGCCTCCGGGATCGGCATCGAGACCGCCCGCGCGCTCGCCAAGGCGGGCGCGGAAGTCATCATCGCGGCACGCGACGTCAAGGCAGCGCAGCAGATCGCCGACGAGATCAAGGCCCACGTCGCCCCGCTGGATCTCACCGACCAGCAGTCGGTCAAAGCCTTCACGCGGAACTGGGCAGGCCCGCTGCACCTGCTGATCAACAACGCCGGGGTGATGGCGCCGCCGCTCACCCGGACGCCGGAAGGCTGGGAGCTGCAGTTCGCCACGAACCACCTCGGCCACTTCGCGCTGGCCACCGGGTTGTACCCGGCGCTCGCCGCCGCGGACGGCGCCCGCATCGTGTCCGTCTCCTCCACCGGGCACCTCTTCTCCCCGATCGTCTTCGACGACATCCACTTCGAGCACCGCGTGTACACGCCGTACCTGGGTTACGGGCAGTCCAAGACGGCCAACATCCTGTTCGCCGTCGAGGCCACGCGGCGTTGGGCAGACGCCGGGATCTTCACCAACGCGCTGCACCCGGGCTCCATCGTGACCAATCTGCAGCGGCACATGAGGCAGGAGGACATTGATCGGATCCGCACCGAGGTCGGCGCTTCAGCCTTCCGCAAGACACCTGCCCAGGGCGCGGCCACGTCCGTCTACGTCGCCACTTCGCCGCGGCTGGACGGTGTCGGCGGCAAGTACTTCGAGGACTGCGCCGAGGCCAAGCCGCACCAGCAAGGTGAGTTCAACGGCATCGCGCCGTACGCGCTCAACCTGGAGACGGCCGAGCGGTTGTGGGAGGTGTCTCTCACCACACTGGGCTGATCACACGCCGTCCCGGCATAGTGGCTTGCATGTTTGGTGAGCTGACCCGGGCTTCCGACCGCCCCGCACTGCGCTTCGACGGTCCAGCAGGCAAGGTGGACCTGACCTACCGGCAACTGGCCGGGGCAGCGGGCGCCGTCGCCGCGCAGATCAAGGGCAAGGCGCGGGTCGCCGTGTGGGCGGCACCGACGGTCCAGACCGCGGTGGCCGTGGTCGGCGCTCTGGTCACCGGAATCCCGGTGATCCCGATCAACCCGAAGATCGGTTCCCGCGAACTCGACCACATCCTCGCCGACAGTTCACCGGACGTGATTCTGCGTGAGGCGGACATCGACATCACCGCGTCCGCACCGCTGCCCGGCTTCGACGTCCCGGACGAACATCCCGCGTTCATCGTCTACACGTCCGGCACGACCGGCCCGCCCAAAGGCGTTGTGCTGCCCCACCGGGCCATAAAGTCCAATTTGGACTCGCTGGCGACGGCCTGGCAGTGGACGCGGGACGACATCCTGGTGCACGGGCTGCCGCTCTTTCACGTGCACGGCCTGATCCTGGGCATTGTCGGCCCGTTGCGGCGTGGCGGATCAGTGCGGCACATCGGCAGGTTCTCCACCGAGGCCGTCGCCCGGGAACTCGCCGGTGACGCCACGATGATGTTCGGCGTTCCCACGATGTACCACCGGCTCGCGACCGACGCCGAAGCGAATCCTCAACTGGCCCAGGCAATCGGTCGGGCGAGGCTGCTGGTGTCGGGCTCGGCGGCCCTGCCGGCCAGCGATCACGAACGCGTCTTCAAGGCCACCGGGCAGCGGATCGTCGAGCGTTACGGGATGACCGAAACGCTGATGAACTGCAGTGTCCGAGCGGACGGGGAACGCAGGCCGGGCACGGTCGGCCCGCCGGTGGACGGCGTCGACCTGCGGATCGTCGACGAGCAGGGAAACCCGTTGCCGGACGGGGAGATCGGCGAGATCGAGGTGCGCGGGCCGAACCTGTTCCTGGAATACCTCAACCGTCCGGACGCGACCGCGCAAGCGTTGCGGGACGGCTGGTTCCGCACTGGTGATGTGGCCACTGTGGACCCGGACGGCTACGTCAGGATCGTCGGCCGCCGGGCCACCGACCTGATCAAGAGCGGGGGCTACAAGATCGGCGCCGGGGAGATCGAGAACGTCCTGCTGGAGCATCCGGCGGTGGCCGAGGCCGCGGTGACCGGCGAACCGGACGAGGACCTCGGTGAGCGGATCGTGGCCTGGATTGTGCCCGCGGGTGACAAGCCCGCTGAGCAGGATCTGATCGACCACGTGGCCACGTTGCTCACGCCGCACAAGCGCCCGCGCGTCGTCCGGTTCCTGGACGCCTTGCCACGCAACGACATGGGCAAGGTGACAAAGCGTGCCCTCGGCCAATGACCCGCTGGACTGGCCGGGCTACCCCGAATCGGTCGCCCGCGCCAGACAGGCGACCGGCGCCGAGGAGTCGGTGACCTACGGACAGGTTCTGATCGGCGACACCGACGTGATGCTGATCGAGTTCGACTTCCGGTTCCTCGGCGGCTCGGTCGGCACCGCCACGGGTGACCGCCTGGTGCACGCGTTGGCCACGGCCCGCGCGCACGGGCTGCCCGTGGTCTCCCTGCTCGCGACGGGCGGCAGCCGGATGCAGGAGGGCATGTTCTCGCTGCTGCAACTGCGGCGCGTGGCCCGGGAATGCCACCTCAACTCCGAAAGCGGCGTTCCGCACATCGCCGTGCTGCGCAATCCCACGACCGGCGGCGTGTGGGCTTCGCTCGGCGCGAGCGCGGACGTCATCCTCGGTGTCGCCGGTGCGCAAGTCGCCTTCGGTGGTCGCCGCGTGCGATCTGTCGAGGACGCGGATCATCCGGCTTTCACAGCGGAGGGCCAATACCAGGCCGGTCTCATCGACGCCGTGGTGACGTCCGAGTCACTGCCCACTGCTGTGGCCGCGTGGCTGGAGTTGCTGACCGGCGGTACGCCCGAGCCCGCCGAGGTCCCGAAAGCCCTGGGCAACACCGAGGTTCCGGCCACCGGCTGGGAGGCGGTCACCCGGGCGCGTGCCACCGGACGCCCGCGTGCCCAGGCTTACCTGGAGTCCTATTTCGACACCTACGAGTTGCTCAGCGGCGACCGGGCGGGCGGCGTGGACCCGGGAATGCTGTGCGGAATCGGGTGGCGAGGCGGTCGTTCGATCGCGTTCGCCGCCCAGACCGGAACCGCCACCCGTGCGGCCGGGTACCGCACGGCCAGCCGCCTGATCACGATGGCCGACCGCCTCGGCATTCCGGTGCTGACACTGGTCGATACCCCGGGTGCCGCCAACGATCCCGCGTCGGAGTCGGCGGGACTGGCCGCGGCGATCTCCGGTGTGTTCACCGCGGTGGCCGCGGCCCACATCCCGGTGACCACCCTGGTGATCGGCGAAGGCGGCTCCGGCGGCGCGCTGGCACTCGCCGGAGCCGGACGGACGTGGATCACACCGGACGCGTACTTCTCCGTGATCGCACCGGAACTGGCCGCCGCGATCCTCAAACGCGAGCCGGGTGCGGCGCCGGAGCTGGCCGATCGGTTACGCCTCCGCCCGCAGGACCTGCTCGACCTCGGGATCGTGGACGGCATTGCGTGACCGGACCAGCGCGACCGCGAGCACGGCGACCACCAGGCCGACGATCCCAGCGACCACATAGGACGAATCGAGGCCTTGGTCGAACGTCGGCGCGTGGCTGACGACCGTGCCGAGAACCGCTACGCCCAAAGCGAATCCGAGCTGACGGAAGGTGTTCAGCGCACCGGAGGCCATCCCGGCCCGGTGGTGCGGGACGGTCGCCATGATCGCGCCGGGCAACGCCTGTCCCGTCACACCGACGCCGAGGCCCGTGACCAGCATTCCCGGCAACGTCACCGCCCAACTGTCACCGGTCGTCAACAGTAAGGCGCCCAAGCCGATCAGACCGAGCCCGACACCGAGCGTGTACCGGAACGGGACCGAGTGCAGATGCCTGCCGACCGTGCCCGCGACCACGAACGCGGCCAGACTCATGGGCAGCAGGACCAATCCTGCGGCCAGTGCCTGCATGCCCAGCCGCTGCTGCAACCAGACCGACAGGAACGGCATGTAGGCGAACGCGGCGAACGAGAACGCCATGGCCGCGAGCAGGACCACCGGGAACGACCACTGACGGAACAGTCCGAGGTCCAGCATCGCGTTGGAACTACGCGCCTGCAGCACGGCGAAACCGATCAGGATCACCACGCCCGCACCGATCCAGCCGAGCACCCTGGCCGACGCCCAGGCATGCTGACCCGCCTCCATCAGACCGAATGTGATCGCGGCCGTGCCCGCCGTGAACGTCACGACGCCGGGCACGTCGACGCCCCTGGCGTGCGGGTTACGGGACTCGCTGACGACCTTGGCCGTCAGCCAGATCGCCACGACCGCGACCGGGATGTTGATCAGGAAGATCCACCGCCAGCCGAGGAACTCGGTGAGCAGGCCGCCGACCACCGGGCCGGTCGCCGAGGCCGCACCGGCGACCGCGCCCCAGACGCCGAGCGCGATGCCGCGGTCCCGGCCGTGGTACGTGACGTTGACGATCGCCAACGTGGTGGCCAGCATCGCGGCACCGCCGATGCCCTGCACGGCCCGCGAGACCACGAGAATCCCGGTGGTCGGCGCGAGTCCACAAGCGAGGGACGCGAGACCGAAAACCACCAGACTGCCCAGATACGTCCGTTTCCGGCCGATCTGGTCGGCCAGCGAACCGCTGGCGAGCACGAGCGCGGCCAAGGCGAGGGCGTACGCGTCGATGACCCATTGCAGGCCGTTGAGCGACGCGTCCAGCGTGCGTGCCATGTCCGGCAACGCGATCGTCACGATCGTGACGTCGACCAGCAGGATGAACCCGCCGAGGCACACCGCTACCAGCGGCGACCACTTCCCCATGTCGTTCTCCTTAGGACACCTGTGGATACAGTCCCGAGGATCACCACTTGGCGGCCGGGATCGCCACAACCGGAAGCCAGGCGGCGGTTTTCGACTTTCGCTACGGTTGTCTGGTGGAAATCGACTCGATCGACCGGGCGTTGATCCACGCGCTGAACATCGACGGACGGGCGCCGTTCAGCCGGATCGCCGCCGCTCTCGGCTTGTCCGATCAGACCGTCGCCCGGCGTTACCGCAGGCTGCGGGCCTCTTTCGCGGTCCGCGTGGTCGGCCAGACGAGCCCACCGCGCGTCGGGCACGTCCGGTGGTTCGTCCGGATCAAGTGCGCACCGGCCACGGCTGTGCCCGTCGCGTCCGCGCTGGCCCGGCGGGCGGACACCTACTGGGTGCGGCTGTACTCCGGCGGTACCGAGATCGGGTGCGTCGCGCAGTCGCGCAACGCGGAGGACACGGACACCTTTCTCCTGCGGCAGCTTCCCCGCACACCGAGGGTGAACGACGTGACCGCGCACAGCCTGCTGCACGTGTTCTTCGGTGGGCCCGCCGGGCACCTCGGGCTGGTCGACAGCCTGCCCGAGGAGCAGGCCGCCCGGCTACGGCCGCGGATCCACCCGACCGACGAAGTGGTCACCTTGGCGGAGGCCGACCACCGCATGCTCGCCCTGCTGGAGCAGGACGGCCGGGCCGGATTCACCGAACTGGCCGAGGCCACCGGCTGGTCGGAGTCGACCGTGCGCAGACGGCTGGAGCACCTGCGGGACATCGGCGCCTTGTTCTTCGACGTGGACATGGACACACGCATGCTCGGCTTCACGTGTGAAGCGATGATGTGGATGTCCGTGCCGCCCGCGGAGATCGCGGACATCGGCGAAGCGCTGGCCGGGCACCCGGAAGTCGCCTTCGCCGGCGCGACGACCGGGACCACCAACCTGGTCGCCGCGGTCGTGTGCCGTGACGTCCCGGCTTTCTACCGGTACCTGACCACCAAAGTCGCCTCGCTCAAGGCGATCAACCACATCGAGACAGTCCCGGTGATCCGCACCGTCAAGCGCGGCGCCACCCTGGTCACCTCGTGAGTGTTTTTCCGTGTTCTAACCCGGATAACCACTCACGAGCAGGTTCAGGCGCCGGGTCCAGGCGCCGTGTGGTTCCAGGTGGGCGATCCGGGTGTCGTCCGGGCGCCTTTCCAGGCGTACCACCAGGTAGTCGTCGGCCAGTTGCTCGGCGAGGCCCTCGCCCCACTCGATCACGACCGCCGCCTCGGTGAGGTCCGAGTCCAGGTCGAGGTCGTCGACCTCCTCGACGTGCCCGATCAGCCGGTACGCGTCCACGTGCACGAGCGGAACGCCGCCTTCGTGCCCTGGCTTGTGCACCCGCTCGATCACGAACGTCGGCGAGCTGACCCGGCCCTTGACGCCGAGACCTGCCGCGATTCCGCGGACCAGCACGGTTTTCCCGGCACCGAGCGGGCCGGCGAGCAACACCAGGTCGCCCGCGCCCAGTAGCCTGCCGAGCCGCTGTCCGAACTCGACTGTGTCGTCCGGAGTTGGAAGGGAGATCATGCCCTGCGCCGCCACCATCTACGTCCCGCGCCACGACCGCTGGCGCACTGCCGAACCAGATCGATCAGGTGCGCGTTGACCTGATCGGGTTGTTCCAGGATCACCATGTGCCCGGCCCCGCGTAACCGGACCAGCTTCGCGTCCGGCAACTCCTCGGCGATCCGCTCCGCGTGCGAGAACGGCGTCATCCGGTCCCGGTCGCCGCTCAGCACGAGCACGTAACAGTGCTGCAGACCGGCCAGGGCCTTGTACCGGTTGTGGCTGCCGAGCGTGTCGATGAAGTCGGCGAGCACCCGCACCGGGGTCACGTCGAGCATCTCCATCATGAAGTCCACCAGGCGGGGACTGACACCGCGGCTGCCGAACGCGATCAACCGGACCGCGCGCCGGGTCAGCTGGCCGCCAGCCGCCCGGACCAGTTCGACGAGGCCGGGCTGCCAGTCGGCCAGTGTGCCGACGCCCCTGGTCAACGGGTTGTAGCGGGACAGCAACGGCCGGGGCAGGCCACTCGCGCCGATCTCGCCCGCGGACGTGCCGATCAGCGCCACGCCACGGATGCGGTCGGCGAACAGGTCGGGTTCCTGCTCGGCCAACGCGATGACCGTCATCGCGCCCATCGAGTGCCCGACGAGGACGATCGGGCCCTTCGGCACCATCGCGCGCAGCACCGCGGCCAGATCCCGGCCCAGTTGGTCGATCGTGCTGGTCGCTTCGCTCGCCCTGGCCGACTTGCCGTGGCTGCGCTGGTCGTAGAGCACCTGCCGGACGCGCGGATCGGTCTGCTCGGCGAACATCCGGCGCTGGAAGTGCCACGACTTGCGGTTCACCGCGAAGCCGTGCACCAGAACGACGGTGATCTCCGGGGTGCCGCCGTCGTCAGGGTCCACTTCCTCGACCGACAAAGGCACGCCGTCGTCCGCCGCGACCGTGCTCGTCCGGCTCGGCGGCAGCAGCCCCAACGGCTCGTCGGCGTACATGTCCGCTATATCGCGGCGTTTCGACCGAACGACAGCAGTCCCGATGGCGGCGCCCGTCGCCACGACGCCGATCGCACCGCCGATCAGACCCGCGACCCGGCCGTTCATCGCGCTCCCAGGTAGCGGCGGCGGACCCGCGGCCGGTACATGTTGGTGACGATCTCGTAGTCGATGGTGCCCAGCTTGTCGGCCCACTCCCGGGCCGTCGGCTCGCCCCGGTCACCCGGTCCGAACAGGATCACCTCGTCACCCGGGGACACCTTGTCGTCACCGCAGTCCACGACGATCTGGTCCATGCAGACCCGGCCGGCCACAGGCTGCCGCTGTCCGGCGACGAAGACCTCCAGCCGCCCGGAAAGCCCGCGCGGCACGCCGTCCGCATAGCCGACCGGCACGAGCGCCAGCGTGGTGTCCCGCTCGGCGATCCACGTGTGCCCGTAGGACACGCCTTCCCCGGCGTGGATGCGTTTCACACCGGCCACACTGGACCGGAAGGTCATCACCGGCCGCAGGTCCTCGTGCCGCGGCACGGGATTGAGCCCGTACATGGCGATTCCGACACGGACCATGTCGTACGCCAGATCCGGTCTGGTCAGCGTGGCCGCCGAGTTCGCCAGGTGCCGCATCGGCTCGAGTCCCTCGGCCCGCGCGACTTCGTACGCCCACTCGAACCGTTCGGCCTGCCGGTCGACGGACGGGTTGCCGGGCTCGTCGGCCGACGCGAGGTGCGACCAGATCGCCCGGACGTCGTGGTCACGCGCGGCCCGGACCAGCTCTGGCCACTGCTCGGCGGAACAGCCGTTGCGGTTCAGCCCGGTGTCGATCTTGAGGTGGATCGGGGCGCCTTCGGCCATCCGCAGCTCGTCCAGGCTGGACACGCCGAGGTCGACACCCGCCGCGACGGCGTCCGACAGGTCCTCGCCGGCCGCGTAGAGCCAGGCCAGGATGGGCGCCTCGATACCCGCCTTACGCAGGTCGACGGCCTCGGCCGCGGAGCACGAGCCAAGCCAGGTGGCGCCTGCCTCCAGAGCTGCCTTGGCTATCTGGACGGCGCCGTGGCCGTACCCGTCGGCCTTCACGACGGCCATCACAGGCACCTTGGCCCGTTCGGCGAGCAGGGCGACGTTGTGCCGCAGCGCGTCGAGGTCGACGACTGCCTCAGCACGGAGCGCGGAGTGACCGGACATAACGTCGCCCATGCTCGCACATCTTTGTTTCGAGCTTTGTCCTAGATACGGCTGAGGAAGAACTCGTTCGAGAGCTTCTGCTCGTGCAGGAGCCAGTCCAGCCTGCCGTTGACCACGTATGTGCCGTACGGCGTGACTGCGGCGGTAGTCGGAGCGGGGATCGGCCACGCTGTGCGCTTGGTCACCTCAGCGCCGGACCACAGGCCCTTGGGCCGCAGCACGGTCACCGCGTCCTCACCGGGCGTGCCCAGCTTGTTCGTCACGACGACCAACGAGCCGTCCCGCTGGAACGCGATGCCGTCGCCGCCGACGAGCGGCTTGTCGAGGGCCACTTCGGTGACCCGGTTGCGGGTGACCTTGTAGAGCTTGCCGGTCTCGTAGTGCACGACGAGCAGGAATCCGGCCGGGTGCCAGGCGACACCGTTCATCCCGAACGCGACACCGGCCAAGCGCTTGTCCGTGGCGAACGGAGTCGCGGTGCCGGTCACGTCCACCTTGTACAGCGTCTCGCCCTGTGGATCGGTGACGTAGGCGTTGCCGAACCAGTCGATCGCCAGGTCGTTGGCGGCCTTGCCGAACTTGACCAGGTGCAGCGTCCGGCCGGTCGACAGCTCGAAGATGCCGAGACCTTGGCTGTACGCGGTCAGCACGCGGTTGCGCACCGCGTCGACGTGCACGCCCAGCGGCTGCGCCAACGCCGGGTCGCTGACGAGCGTGCGGGCCTGACCGTCGCTGCCCACAACGGAAATCGTGCCGCGCACGATCGAGCTGACCAGGAACGCCTGCCTGGTCGGGTCCCACGCCACGCCTTCGGGGTGCAGCGTCTCGCCATAGCCGTTGATCACGCGCGGCAGCGCCGTCGCGGTTCCGCTGATCGCCAGCAAACCGACCAGGACCAGCAGGAGAAGCCGTTTCATTCGAACCCCCATCTTGAGTAGGATACGAACGGTAGTAAGAGTTCTGATGATGGTCAAGGAACTTATCAGACGTAGCATGTGAACGTGCGGATGCCGATCGAAGAGCGCCTCGGAGCGGACCTGAAGGCGGCCGTCGACGCGCTGACGACCGCCAAGCAAGCCGCCGTGAAACCGAGCGGGCTCACCGTCCCGCAGTACTCGGCGCTGCTGTTCCTCAACGACAACCCGGGCATCTCAGCCGCCGCACTGGCGAGGTTGTGCCTGGTGACACCGCAGACGATGACCACGATCCTGCAGAACCTGGAATCGGCGGGCCTGATCGTGCGCACGCCGCATCCGTGGCACCGCAACATGTTGGAAACACGGCTGACCGAAGCCGGCCAGGCCGCGTTCGACAAGGCCGACGCACGAGCGATCGAGGTCGAGCGCGGACTCGCCGCCGCGTTCACCGCCGACGAGCTGAAAACCCTGCGCTCTTTGCTGGCCAGATGCACCGCGACGTTGTCCGCGTAGACAAACCGGCGTGGTAATGCCATCACTCACGCGGGGGATACTGTAAGTTCGATCAGTGGCGCAAGACAGGGCGGTTCGCCGGCGGGCGGCGCATTTGGGCCCGGAAAAACGAAGGCCCCTCATTCTTGACTCGGCGCTGCAGGTCTACCTGGCACACGGTTATCGCGGGACATCGATGCAAGCGGTCGCGGACGCGGCCGGCGTGACGAAACCCGTGGTGTACGAATGCTTCAAGAACCGCGACGAGTTATTACTGGCCTTGCTCGGCAGGGAGGAGCAACGGCTCTTCGACGCCGTGATCGCGGCTTTGCCGAAGACGCCGGACTTCGAGAACCTCGAAACACTGATCGGACAGGGCCTTGAGGCGTTCCTGATCGCGGCGACCGAGACGCCGGACTCGTGGCGGGTGGTGTTCGAGTCGTCCCGCACCTCGGATTCGCCTGTGGCCAAACGGGTGCGTGCCGCACGGGAGACGGTCCTCGGCAGGTTACGCGACCTGGTGGTGATGTACCTGGCCACCACCGACGTCGAGGACACCGAGCGCAAAGCCCCGGTGCTGGCCGAGCTGCTCGCCTCGATCTGCGAGAGCTGCGGCCGGATGCTCATCGTCGACAAGCAACCGTGGACACCGGCTGAACTGGCGCAATACGTGTCACGCCTGATGACCCTCGGCGTGAAGCGCGCCTGAGGCGCCGCAGCCCAGACAGCACTTGACGAAGTCTCGGACCACCGGGTTCGTGTCGTCCGCCCATGCCACGCCGACCTGCGTCGGCGTCACGCCGTCGACCGGCCGGTACGTGACGCCTGGACGGGCGTAGAACCGTGCCGCCGACTCCGGCGCCAACGCGATGCCGTAGCCGTTGGCTATCGCGCTCAGCCAGTCGTCCGGGGTGTCGGTGACCGCGCCGATCCGCGGCCGCGTGCCCTCCCGTTCGTCCGTGGCCAGCCAGTAGTCGCGCCACCACCCGGTTTCCGGCGCGGCGGCGACGAACGGCTCGTCCCACAGTTCCCGGAACTCGATGCGGTCACGCGCGGCCAGCGGATGCGCGGACGGCAACGCGACCCAACGGGGCTCGGTCAGCAGCACCTCCACGTGCCAGTTCTCCTGGCCGGGGAACGGAAGCCGCAGAAGCGCCGCGTCGACGTCACTGTCGGACAGGCCCGCGCTCGGGTTCGACCACGTGGCCTGCCGCATCTCCACCCGCCAGCCGGGCCTGCGCCGCGCGAACGCGGCGATGATCTCCGGCGTGGCCTCGTTGGCCGCGCTGGCCAGGAAACCGACCCTGAGTACTCGCGCGGCCCGGCTCGCCGCGCCTTTGGTGTCCCGCAGCACCCGGTCCCAGTCGGTGAGCAGGGCCGGAACGCGCTCCGCCAGCGTGCGGCCCGGCTCGGTGAGCGCCATTCCGGCGCGCGAGCGGGTGAACAGCCGCACGCCGAGGAGGTTCTCCAACTGCTTGACCTGCTTGGTCAACGCGGGCTGCGAGACGAACAGCCGCTGCGCCGCCCTGGTGAGGTTGCCCTCCTCGGCCACCACCGCGAAGTAGCGCAGCAGCCGGGTGTCCACATCCATGCCGCCAGGTTATAGACGCAGGTATTGGACGCAAGCCGAAAACCGGACGACCGTGGGCTCATGGCACTTCTCCTGATCCAGTACCACGTCGCACCCAACGAGGTTTCCGCGGTGACGGACGCCGTGCACGCCGCTTTCGAAGCCGTGGAAGCCGAACAGCCGCAAGGCATTCGCTACGCCTACCTGCGCCGCTCCGGCAGCGCGGAGTTCACCGCGCTGCTGGAACTGGCCGACGGCGCCGAGAACCCGTTGCCGGGCATCGAAGCGGCCCGCCGGCTACAGGCCGTAGTGGCGAAAGCGGCCGCAGGCCCGGTTCCTTCCCCGCAGGCGTACGAAATCCTTGGCGCCTACCGGATGTTCGGCTGATCCATGTCGGTCGCTTACGTCATCGTCACGGTCGTCACGATCGCGGTGAACCTGTACGCCGCGGTCGCGGACTTCGCCGGTGCCAGGTTCGTGCTGGCCAACTCGGCCGAACTCGGCCTGCCGCGATCGTGGATTCTCCCGCTCGGGCTGCTGAAACTCGCCGGAGCGGCCGGGCTTTCCGCCGGATTGCTGGGAATCCACGTGCTCGGCGTCGCGGCCGCGATCGGCCTGGTGCTGTTCTTCACCGGCGCTGTCGTCGTGCACGTCGGTAAGCGCGTGTACCACAACATCGGTTATCCGGGCGCCTACCTGGCTTTGGCAGGCGCCACGCTAGTCCTTACCCCGTATTAACGCCGCAATCCCGCCCAGAAAGCGCAATTGCTGCCCACCGCCGGGTTTGTCGGGCGGAGGGTGCCGAGCCCGAGATCCTGGACGTCGTCATCGGACTTGTAGCTTTTCCACTCCGGCAGGCCACGGTCGTTGGGATTCCCGGTGTGCGCGAACGAAGTCCAGTAGCCGACCATGGCCTTCGACAACGCTTCCTGGCGTTCGGACAACGGCGGGCCGAAGAGCGGGTTCCAGATGTAGTTGAGCTCGAAGGCGTGCGCCGCGCCTTCGTCGAATCCCGGCCAGTCGACGATGGGCGGCGCGGTCCGGTCGGTGAACTGGTACGCGTACACCGGAACCGGGAAAGGCTTAACCGTGAACAACTTGTAGCTGTTGAGGTGGCTGCACGTGGACAGCGGCCCCGGGGCGTCGGTCTGCCAGGTCGCCAACGCGACGCTCGGGCTGGCGTAGTCGCCGACCGGGTACCTGGCCAGTACCTCGTCGGCAGCGGGCCCGAAGGTCTCCCGGGTGATCTGTTCGTACTGTTGTGCGGTCACCGGATTGCCCGCGCCGTCGTACTGGAGGCCGACGAACAGCCGCATCTCGTCCAGGTTGCTGCCCCACACCAGGGGCACGTGGTTGTACTTGTCCTGCCGGATGGCGTCCGGTGGCTGCAAGGGCAGTTCACGGCCGCCGACGACCGGGAACCCGCCCGGCCACGCCTCCAGCAACTCCTTGACCGGCGTGGCCCGCAGGCACGCCAGGTCCGTGCACCCGACTTTCCCGGACAGCTCGGCACCCGCGGCGTAGGCCGCCTCAGGCGTCGATGTGTTGGCGTCACAGCTGAAGCTCTGCCCGATCGCCTTGTGGAACAGGCCTCGCGCCAACGGCGAAACGATCATGTCACACACGCTCGCGGCGCCCGCCGACTCACCGAAGATCGTGACATTGCCGGGATTCCCGCCGAACGCGGCCGCATTGCGTCGCACCCAGCGCAGTCCGGCCAGTTGGTCCTGCAGACCGTAGTTGCCGGACTGGTTGCCGGCCTCCGCGGTCAGGTCAGGCGTGGCCAGGAACCCCAGCGGGCCAAGCCGGTACGCGACCGTCACGACGATCACGTCACCTTGTGTCACAAGCTTGACCGGGTCGTACATGGACGCGGCGCCGCTGGTGAAGGCGCCGCCGTGGAACCACACCATCACCGGCAACGGCCGGTGCGTCCGTTTGGGTGTGGTGACGTTGAGGTAGAGGCAGTCCTCGTTCTGCAGCTCACCGGGCCCGAAGGACGGCAACTGGGCGCAGATGCCCCTCGGTTTGGTGGCGTCCAACGGTTCCCGCCACCTCGCCGCGGGCTGCGGCGGCCGCCACCGCAAGTCGCCGGTCGGCGGCGCGGCGAACGGAATCCCTTGGAACGAACGGACGTCGCCGGTCACGGCGCCTCGAACGGGCCCGCGATCGGTGAGGACCGTGGTGGCTGGTGCGGCATTCGCCGGGCTGGCCATCAACCCCAGGAGACCAATCGTGCAAAGTACCAATCCTCGCCATTTCACCCACCCACCTTGGCACTGTCCGTGGTTGATCGCCTCCCCTGCAGGTACCAAAGCCTGCCTTGTGGATCAGGGGACCGGTGTTGAGTCAGCCGGTTCGAGGCGACATCGACGCTGGGGGCAGGATGGTTCTTGACCGATACACCCAGCTTGAGGAGTGACATGACCGCGATCGTGCGCGTTGTCGGACGGCAGATCCTGGACAGCCGCGGCAACCCGACCGTCGAGGTGGACGTGGAGCTGGCGGACGGCTCGCTCGGCCGCGCCGCGGTGCCCTCGGGCGCGTCGACCGGCACCAACGAGGCGGTCGAACTGCGTGACGGCGACAAGACCAGGTACCACGGCAAGGGCGTACGCAAGGCTGTGAGCGCGGTGAACGGCGAGATCGCCGACGCGATCCGGGGCGTGGACGCCGAGGAGCAGTCCGTCGTCGACCAGACGATGATCGATCTGGACGGCAGCCCGAACAAGGCCAGGCTGGGCGCCAACGCCACCCTCGGCGTCTCGCTCGCGGTGGCCAAGGCGGCCGCGGCGGCGCACCGCCAGCCGCTGTACCGCTACGTCGGCGGTGCGTACGCCCACGTGCTGCCGATGCCGATGATGAACATCATCAACGGCGGCGCGCACGCCGACAACGCCATCGACTTCCAGGAGTTCATGATCGCGCCCGTGGGGGCGGAGAACTTCGAGGAGGCCGTGCGGGTGGGCTCCGAGGTGTTCCACACGCTGCGCAAGAGCCTGCACGAGGCCGGCCACAACACCAACGTCGGTGACGAGGGCGGGTTCGCGCCGAACCTGAACTCCGCCGACGAGGCGCTGGAGTTCGTGGTCGGCGCGATCGAGAAGTCCGGCTACACCCCCGGCGAGGACGTCGCGCTGCTGCTGGATCCCGCAGCTTCCGAGTTCTACGCCGACGGCGTGTACGACTACAAGGGCGAGGGCCGCAAGCGCTCGATCGAGGAGCACGTCGGCTACCTCACCGAGCTGGTGGCGAAGTTCCCGATCGTGTCGATCGAGGACGCGATGGCGCAGGACGACTTCGACGGCTGGAAGCTGGTCACCGATGCCGTCGGCGACCGCTGCCAGCTGGTCGGCGACGACGTGTTCTGCACCAACGTCGAACTGCTGCGCAAGGGCATCGACCTCGGCATCGCCAACTCGATCCTGGTCAAGGTCAACCAGATCGGCACGCTCAGCGAGATGCTGCTGACCGCCAACACGGCGTTGCGGGCGGGCTACTCCGTGGTGATGTCGCACCGTTCCGGCGAGACCGAGGACACCACCATCGCCGACCTCGCGGTGGCCACCAACTGCGGACAGATCAAGACCGGCTCGCTGTCCCGCTCGGACCGCACCGCCAAGTACAACCAGCTGATCCGCATCGAGCAGGAGCTGGGTTCGCAGGCCGAGTACGCCGGCAGCCGCGCGCTCAGCGGTCGTCGCTGACGGCGTCCAGGGGGACCCGCCAGCAGGCGGATCCCCCTGGACAGGCCGGGCTGTCAGACCCACTCACCAGAACTTCAAGCGCCCGTTGTCGACCCGGGGCGGACGATCATCAGCACGGTCACGGTGGCCCACAACAGGTTGAAGATCCCGGTGTACATCGCCAGCCGGGCGTTCCTGGCCGGAGCGGCGAGAACCTCGGCCTGCACCGGCAGAACCAGCAACGCGAGCACGCCCGCGGCGATCGCCGTCAGCACGATGGAGACGATCAACCAGGCGTCACCCATCACCCCCATCACACCCGCCGTGGCGAACCCGAACACCGGAACCGCGATACCGACAACCGCGTACACCCGGCAGATTCGATGCAACGTGGTGAGTACGACAACGTCACCTTTGCGGGCCACGGCGGGGAACATGCTGGCCGCGACGGCCACCGGGCCGACCGCGATGATCGCGGCGATGACGTGGACCGAGAGCAGGAACTTGGTCACGCCGTCACCCCTCCTGGCACGATGACCAGGTTCTCCTGGAGTGGCAATCCCGCCGGGTTCACCGCGTCGAAGCCGTTGAACAGCACGAACTGAGCGATCATGAGCGTGACGGTAACCACTCGGCGTGCCCGCGAACACTGGCGAGAAGGACAGGTATCAACGGATTCTCGCCATAATGGCGGCATGCACGTGCTGGCGATCCTGGCGCTCGACAAGGTCATCCCGTTCGACCTGGCGACCCCGATCGAGGTCTTCACCCGCACACCGGGCTACGAGGTCCGGGTGTGCGGCACGTCGATGATCGACGCCGGGGCCTTCAAACTGCGGCCGCCCTGGGGGCTGGACGCGCTGGCGAGCGCGGACACGATCATGGTGCCGGGCTGTTCCGACGCCGGGGCCGAGGTACCGGCCGACGTGATCGAGGCGCTGCGGTCCGCCGCGGCCTCGGGGACCCGGATCGCGTCGATCTGCTCGGGCGCGTTCATCCTGGCCGCCACCGGCCTGTTGGACGGCCTGCGGGCGACGACACACTGGGCCGCCGCGCCCGTCTTGGCGCGACGATTCCCCGCTGTGACCGTGGATCCCGACGTGCTCTATGTGGACAATGGCCAGTTCCTGACCTCGGCGGGCGCGGCGGCGGGACTGGACCTGTGCCTGCACCTGATCCGACGGGACCACGGCTCGGCGGTCGCGGCCGATGCCGCGCGCGTGTGCGTGATGCCGTTGGAACGGGAAGGCGGGCAGGCGCAGTTCATCGTGCACAGGCAACCGCCGACGCCGCAGGGATCGGAGCTGGAACCGGTGTTGCGGTGGCTTGAGGACAATGTGGACCGTGATTTGTCCCTTGAGGACATTGCCGGGCACGCCGGGATGAGCACGCGCACGCTCAACCGCCGGTTCCGGGAGCAGGTCGGCACGTCACCACTGCAGTGGCTGCACCTCGCGCGCGTCCGCCGCGCTCAGTACCTGCTGGAGTCGACGTCCGACCCGGTCGAACTGATCGGTTCCCGGGTCGGGTTCGGCTCGCCGACCGCCTTCCGTGAGAGGTTCAAACGCGTCGTCGGTACCAGTCCGGCGGCCTACCGAGGAGCGTTCCGGGGATGAGCACAGGACTGTAGTCATGCTGAGCCAGCCTGTGCGCCTGGCGTCACCGCTGGCCGGTTATGCGTCGGATGGTGCCGGGCAGGGCGCCGGCGATCGCTGAGGCGGGTGCGGGCGCACCAGAGGCAGCCAACGTGCCCGCGTGCGCGTGGGCGTACGCGGCGCAGCCCGCCGCGAGCCACGGGTCGATGCCCGCGGCGAGAAGCGCACCGAGGATGCCGGACAGCACGTCCCCCGAACCGGCAGTGGCCAGCCAGGACGACGGCGCCTGGTTGACGAGCACGCGGCCGTCCGGCGCCGCGACGATCGTGTTGTAGCCCTTGAGCAACACGACGGCGTTGACCCGCCGCGCGAGGGATTTCGCTGACTCGACACGGTCTTCGCCCAGCGGCGCGAGCCGGGCGAACTCGCGGTCGTGCGGCGTCAGCACGACCGCGGTGTCCGGGTCCCGGCGGTCCCAGAGGTCCGGATGCTGGGCCAGCAGCGTGATCCCGTCCGCGTCCACACAGACCGGGACGCCGACACCGAGGACGTGACTCATCAGCTCGCGGCCCGCCGTGCCCGTGCCGATGCCCGGCCCGACGACCCAGGCCTGCACCCGGCCGGCGTCTTCGATCGCCCCGGTGGCAACGACTTCCGGCCACCGCTGGCTCACGACCTCTGCGGCTGTCCCGGCGTACCGGACCATCCCGGACGTCGCCAGCACGGCACCGCTCGCGGACAGGACCGCGGCGCCGGGATAGGTCGCCGATCCGGCCGCGATGCCCGTGACGCCCTGGGTGTACTTGTCGTCCTTCGGGCCGGGGATCGGCCAGGCCTCGGCGACGTCACGGCGTTCGATGATGCCGAAGTCGGGCTCGCCCAGCGCCTCGGCCAGCCCGATGTCGAGCACGCGGACCTCACCGCACCTCGGGCTGAGCGCGTGCACCGGCTTGCGCCCGCCGAAGGTGACCGTGATGGCCGCGTCCACGCAGGGCCCGTCCTCGGCCCCGGTGTCCGGGTCCACGCCGCTCGGCAGGTCGACGGCGATGATCGGGGCCGTCACCTGGGCGACGAGTTCCGCGGCGGCCGGCCGCAGCGCGCCTTTGCCGGAGATGCCGACAATCCCGTCGATCACGACGTCCGCGGGCCCCGGCCCGGTCACGATCCGGCCGCCCGCCGCCCGGAAGGCCCTGAGCCCTTCCTCGTGCGCCCGCTCGGGTTTCAGCAGGATCGCGTCGACCGCGATGCCCCTGCGCCGCAGGAACGCACCGGCCCACAGCGCGTCGCCGCCGTTGTTGCCCGCCCCCACCAGCAGCAGCACCCTTTTGGGCTTCAGCTCGGCGGCACAGACCGCGACCCCGAACGCGGCCCGCCGCATCAAGGTCGCCTCGGGCACGGTCTGGAACAGCTTCCGCTCGGCGGCCTTCACCCGATCCGTCGTCCACACTCCGCGCATATCAACAACCGTACGACCTCCCGTCGTGTCCACCGTTCCGGCACCGCGTGTCCACCACTCCGGCACCATGAAATACGCGTTCCGGCACCATGAAATACGCGTTCCGGCACCAGGTGATCACGAATCACGTCGCCGAAATCCAAGCCGGATCATCCGGTGGATGTGAGCGCCTGGAACTACACGCATGAGATCGAGTACCGCCGCGAGCTGTCGAAAGGACACCGCGTTCATGAGTTCACCGAGACGGTGGAGGACCAAGGGTGGTGTTTCAGCCAGCCGCCCGAGAGCAAGCAGGCCTGGCTGATCACGTACACGCGTGCCTGTGCCGAGGACTACCTCGCCCGAAGGGGCGCCAAAGCGGGCACGTTCATCGTCACCGTGTACCAGCAACGGCCGGACCGGAGGGTGCTTGTGATAGCGATCCGTATGAAATGGTCGCCCCGGAGCCTAGCCTGAGGCCATGGAGCCTGACCGTATCCGCGCCGAGGAGCCGGTGAGCGAACGGCCGCGGGCGCACGCCACGCCGGAGCCGGCGCGGGACGACGCCACCAGTGCGATTCTGGCCGGCGGCAACCAGATGGTCGCGAGGCTCGTCGAAGGCGAGTCGCAAGGCCTGCCGGGTGATGACGTCGCCGACCGGATTCGTGGTCAGCTCGGTGGCGGCAGCCCGCTGCCCGCGCAGCTGCGGACCCAGATGGAAAGCGGTCTCGGGCAGTCCTTGGGTGACGTGCGGCTGCACACGGATTCCGCCGCGGCCAACCTCTCCAACGAGCTCGGCGCGCGGGCGTTCACGACCGGCCAGGACGTCTTCTTCAACAGTGGCGTGTACAACCCGAGTTCGAGCGAGGGCTATCACACGCTCGCCCACGAACTGACGCACACACTGCAGCAGTCCGCAGGGCCCGTCGCGGGTACGGAGGTCTCACCGGGACTGTCGGTGAGCGATCCGCACGACCACGACGAGCGTGCGGCACATGCGACTGCGGAGAAGCTGACGGCGGAGCGTTCTACTCAACCGTGACCGACTTGGCCAGATTGCGGGGCTTGTCGACGTCATAGCCGCGTGCGCAGGCGATCTCCGCGGCGAGCACCTGCAACGGCACGGTGGACACTAAAGGCTGCAACAAGGTCGGCACCTGAGGAACCTCGATCAGCTCGTCCGCGAACGGCAGGACGGTCTCGTCGCCCTCTTCCGCGATGACGATCGTGCGTGCGCCGCGTGCCTGGATCTCGCTGATGTTGGACACGAGCTTGGCGTGCAGGACGGCCCGGCCCTTCGGTGACGGCATGACCACCACGACCGGCAGGTCCGGTTCGATCAGCGCGATCGGGCCGTGCTTGAGCTCGCCCGCGGCGAAGCCCTCGGCGTGCATGTACGCCAGTTCCTTGAGTTTCAGCGCGCCTTCGAGGGCGACCGGGTAGCCCACGTGCCGCCCCAGGAACAGCACTGCCTTGGAATCCGCGAGCTGACGGCCCAGCGCCCGCACCCTGCCGACCGTCCGCAGGACCTGGCTGACGGCCGAGGGCATCCGCTCGAGTTCACGGAACTCGCGCGCCACCTCGTCGTTGTACTTCGTCCCGCGTGCCTGCGCCAAAGCCAGGCCCACCATGTAGTTCGCGGCGATCTGGGCAAGGAACGTCTTGGTCGCGGCGACACCGACCTCCGGGCCGGCGTGCGTGTACAGCACGGCGTCGGACTCACGCGGGATCTGCGCGCCGTTGGTGTTGCAGATCGCCAGGACGCGGGCTTTCTGCCCACGCGCGTGCCGGACGGCTTCGAGCGTGTCCGCGGTTTCACCCGACTGGGAGATCGCGACGACCAGCGTGTCCCGGTCGAGCACCGGGTCGCGGTAACGGAACTCGCTGGCCAGCTCGACCTCCACGGGCAGCCGGGTCCAGTGCTCGATCGCGTACTTGGCCACCAGGCCGGAGTGGTACGCCGTGCCGCACGCGACCACGAAGACCTTGTCGACCTCCCGCAGGTCCTGGTCGGCCATCCGCTGCTCGTCCAGCACGATCCGGCCGTCCACGAAGTGCCCGCGCAACGTGTTCGCGAGCGCCTCCGGCTGCTCCTCGATCTCCTTGAGCATGAAGTAGTCGTGGCCGCCCTTCTCCGCGGCCGACAGGTCCCAGTTGACCCTGAAGTGCTTGGCCGGCGCCGGTTCGCCGGCGAAGCCGGTCACGTCGTAGCCGTCCCGCGTGATCGCCACGACCTGGTCCTGGCCGAGCTCCACGGCTTCCCGGGTGTGCTCGATGAACGCGGACACGTCGGAGGCGAGGAACATCTCCCCTTCGCCGATGCCGACGACCAGCGGCGACGAACGGCGGGCCGCGACGACCATGTCCGGCTGGTCCGCGTGTGTCACGACCAGCGTGAACGCGCCTTCCAGGCGACGGCACACCTCCCGCACCGCGGCGGGCAGGTCACCGGCGTACGAGCGCGCGATCAGGTGCGCGGCGGTCTCGGTGTCGGTGTCGCTCGTGAACTCGACGCCCTCGGCTTCGAGCTCCAGCCGCAGCGCGTGGAAGTTCTCGATGATGCCGTTGTGCACCACCGCGACCTTGCCGGTCACATCGCGGTGCGGGTGGGAGTTGCGGTCGATGGGGGCGCCGTGCGTCGCCCAGCGCGTGTGCCCCATCCCGGCGGTGCCCACGAACCCGTCCCGTCCGGCGAGTTCGGCCTCCAGGTTGGCCAGCCGGCCGGCCTTCCGCTCGACGGCCAGGCCGTTCCCGGTGATCACCGCGACCCCGGCCGAGTCGTAGCCGCGGTACTCCAGGCGCCTGAGTCCATCGAGGACGACAGTCAACGCCGACCGGTGTCCTACGTATCCCACGATTCCGCACACGGCCGTCGAGGGTATGCCTCATGGGCGAGCGGGTGCGACCGGAGCGGATCGGATAACGTCGCCCCATGGCACGCGCCAAGCAGCTGGCCTACGAGCTGGCACTTCCCGGCCCGCACGCGGTACTGCGGGGTGACCTCGGCCTGGCCGGGCAGCCAGGCGTGCTCTTCACGCCCAGGTCAGGGCGGGATCTGCCGGCGATCGCGTTCGGCCATGGCTGGCTACAGCCGCCGCTGCGCTACCACGGTCTGATGCGTCACCTGGCCACGTACGGCATCGTCGTGGCCGCGCCGAGCACCCACCAGGGGCCGCTCGGGTCGCACCGGCTGTTCGCGGCCGATCTGCGGACCGCGTTGCAGACGTGCGTGAGCGTACGGCTCGGCGACGGACAGGTCAGTATTTCACCCGATCGGCTGGGTCTCGCCGGGCACTGTTTCGGCGGAGGCGCTGCCGTGCTGGCCGCCGCCGAGGACCCCCGGGTCCGTGCCGTGGCGACGCTGGCCGCAGCCGAAGCCCGGCCGTCCGCCGTGGAGGCCGCCCGGCACTGCCGGATGCCCGGACTGCACGTGACCGCCGGGCTCGACCTGGTCGCGCCCGCGGTGGCCAACGCCGACAAGATCGCCCGCGCGTGGGCCGGGCCGGTGCAGGTCCGTGAGCTGCCCAAAGCCGGGCACCTCGGGTTCACCGAAGGTCGGCACTGGAGCCAGTTCCTGTTGCCGGGCAAGGGCGAACGCCGGACCCAACGGATCTCCCGCGCGCTGCTGACCGCGTTTTTCCTCAAGCACCTGACCGGCACGGACAAGTTCGACGAACTGCTGGACAACGACGTCAAGGGCGCCGTGATCCAGCAGTCACCGGTTCTGCATCCAGGTGTTTGAGTAGTAGCCGGTCTCGTCGCCGTCGCTGTCCTCGGACCGTGGCGCGGCCCGGCGGCTGAGCCACGGGTTCTTCTGCTGCGGCTCGGGTGTCCGCTGAGCAGCGGCCTGTTCGGCCTCACGGCGCGCGACCTCGTCCCGGTACGCCTTGTTGGCCGCCTCGACCTGCTGGTACTCGGCGAGGGACTGCGCGACACCGGCACGGTGCCGTGCGGAGATCTCGGCGAACTGGGCTCGCGTGGCCATGACCGCGGGGTCGGACTCGTCGATCATTGTTGTCCCTTCGGGCTGAAGGGGCCGTACGGGTCGTCGTCGCCGATCACCATGGGCACAGCCGGGTCCACGGCGTCGTCGAACAGGTCGCCCTGGGTACGCCACTTGCTCTGCCGGTCCTGGTCACCGCTGCCCTGCTGACCACCGCCGCCCATGGCTCCCATCGCGCCCATCGGCATGGCGCCCATCGGAGCGGCGCCACCGGGAGGCCCGGCGGGCGCGGCCCCGACCGGACCAGCCGGCCTTCCCTCGGGGGTGTCCGTGGCCGTCGGCGTCTGCACGCCTGCCATCGCGCCCGGCGGCAACGGCGATTCCGTCGCGGCGCCGACGTTCGACGGCCCGCCTCCGCCACCGCCTCCGCCCGCGCCACCAGCGCCGCCACCCGGGAAGCCTCCGCCACTCGGCGACGGTCCGCCGCCCATGGCCGGGTTGACCGCCGCCGCCGCCGGTGGCGGCGGGGCAGGCGCCGGGGGCGCGGTGGGTTCGGGGCGGCCGAAGTCCATCTCGTACCGCTTGCCGTCGACCGTGACACCGACCCGGTCAGCGGACTGCGCGTGGATGCCGATCCGCGGTGCGGCGGCCGCCGCCGAGGGCGTGATCCTGCCGTACGGATCGAGGTCGGCGGTCGCCTGAATGCGTTTCAGGGCTTCGTCGAGGGCCGTCCACGAGTTGGCGATCGCCGTCGTGGTCTCCCCGACGAGCTTGCGCAGCGAGGTGACCGCGTTGAAGTAGCTGTCGCACATGGCATCCAGCGCGTTGATCGTCTCGTTGCTCCACCACTGGCCGACCCCGCCCCGATTGAGATCCACAGTGGACGGACGGGTCAGTTCCTCCACTGTGTACGGACGACCGAACGGTGGCCCACCGGCCATGGCGATGTCGAGCCGATCCACCTGCTGACGGCGCACGTCGACGCCCTCGGACAGGTCGAACCGCTTGATCTGGCCCCGCACGGCGGTTCTCAGCTCGGTGACGGCGTCCTTGGTCGTCGTCCTGGCCGCGTCCAGTGCGGCCGCGAACTGGTTGAGCGTGTCCCGGAACGTCAAGGAGGCCTTGCCGAGCTGGTCGAGTTTCTCCACCGCGACGTCCGCCGCGGGCCCGGACCACGCGTCGGTCAACCGGTCGCGGATCGACTTCACGGTGCCGTGCATCTCGTCCGACGCCGCACGCAGGTTGCCGAACCGCTCGACGTCGCCGAGCATCGGCCCGAAGTCGATGCCACCGAGGTCGTCGATCATCCGGTCGTCGTCCGGATTCCACGGCCGGGCCGACCACCCGCGGGCGCCCATCCTGCTGGCGGGATGGCCGTTCCAGCGTTGGTAGAGCTCACCGAACCGGCCGGTGCGGGTGGACAGGTTGTCCCGGAACCACATGAACGTGTCGAGCAGTTCGGTGGTCGAGTCGATGTCCTTGCCGGAGACCGGTTTCAGCGAGGCGACGATGTCATCGGAGGCCATCGCCGGCCCTCGCTATCCGCGCGGCCACCTCGGCGTCCGCCTCGGCGGTCCGCTCCTTCGCCTTGGCGAGCGCCTCGGCCAAGGCATCCACCGTCGGGGCCGCCTTGTCCAGCACGCCGCGCAGGGTCTCCCGTAATCGCGTGTACGTCTGACCAACGCCTGTGCGCGCCGCGATCGTGCCGAACTTGTCCGCGGTCAACCCGTTGTCCGCGTGCGCGTACTCCCGCGCCGTGCTCAACGCGGCGCCGAACTCGGCCATCTCCTTGCTGATCGCGGCGACAAGCTCGGTGTTGACCTCAAGCCTGTCCTTGCGCCCAGTCATGAGTCGCCCCCTCTACGCCCTTCAGCGCAGCCAGCTCTGCCCAGACATGTCCTCGTCGTCCTCGTCCCGTGCGCGCCGCCTGCCACCGCCGCCGGTCTGCGGCGGCTGCCGGACGGGAGGCGCGGGATCGTCGTCGTCGAAACCGCCGAACGACATCACCGGCTCCGGCGCGGGCGACCGGATCGCCTCCGCCTCCGGCACCGGTTCGGGGATCGGCGGCGCGGGCGGGAATCCCATCGGCGGCGTCGGCGTCGACCAGGCGTCCGGCTTGGGTTGCTCGTCCTCGAACTCGCCGAAGGACATCACGGTCTCCCGCTGCGGCGCGGTCCACGGCGACGGAGGCTGTTGGTCCTGCTGCTGCTTCTCCTGCTCGAGCCGCTCGTAGAACTCGCGGTTCTCCTCGATCCGGGCCTGGTGCTCTTCCTCGATCTTCGCGGCCTGCTCGTGGTACGCCACGGTGATCTCGTCGGCCGTCGACTCGAACTGGGCCGTCACGTCCTCGTACTGGGCGAGGATGCGGCGTACCTCAGGATCGGAGTAGTCGATCTCGAACACGCACGGACTCCCTTATCTGACGTCTTCGTCGAGAACACCGGCGATCCGGGCGGGCTCGCTGAGATCGTCGTCGGCGAACAGGTCACCCGTCACCGACCACTGTCCGCCGCTGCGCTCGGAATCGCCACCACCGGCACCGCCGCCACCCATGCCACCCATCATCGGCATACCGCCCATGCCGGCGCCACCAGCCTGGTTCGGATTGGCCTGCTGGCCGCCCTCCGGGATCGCGGCCAGCCCGGCCTCACCCGCGGCGGGCGCGACCTGGTTGTAGTCGTCGTCCCCACCGGACAGCAGGTCGCCCTGGGTGGACCAGGACGAGTCCGAGAAACCGCCGTCGCCGGAACCACCGCCGAAGTCGCCGCCCACCGCCTGGGTGCTGGTCGTCTGCACCGGCTGGTCCGAACCGGCGAGAGCCTCCGGCGGCATTCCGTTCGGCGTCCCGCCGAAGGGCGCCTCGGCAACGCCTGGGGTCGCACTCGCGACCGCGCCAGCGAAGTCCGGACGCGCGTCGGCGCCCAACGGGCCGGCGAAGCCCTGCGCCTGCGCGACCTGACGCTCGGCCTGGACGTCCTGCCGCGCGGCGGCCGGCTCGGGCTGGTCGACCTGCGGGTTGGCCGGGTCGCTGTAGTCCAGCGTGTACGTCGTCGGGTCGCCGGTGCCGTCGTCGACCGTCAGCAGGACCACGTCGGGCTGGCCCGGCGGGTGCTCGGCGGTGATGGTGACGTTGCCGTCCTCCAGGACGATCTTGCCGTCCGGACCGGGCGTCAGCGTCTCGGCAGCCGGGTCGCCTCCGGCAGGCGCGGGCATCGTCTGCACCGGCTGGCCGTCCGGGCCGAACTGCACCGGCTCCTGCTGGCCCGGCGTTGACGTGCCCGGAGCACCCGGGGTTCCCGCGCCCGGTGTGCCGATGCCCGGCTGCTGGCCCGTCGGCTGGCTGAAGTCCATGTCGTAGGTCTTCGGCTGGCCGGTGCCGTCGTCGACGGTCACCTTGACGTGGCCCTCGCTGTCCGGGCTGGTCACCGAGATCTTCTTGCCACCGTCTTCGATGGTGACCGTCTCACCGCCGGTGTTCGTGCCCGGTCCGCCGTCGACCGGCGCGCCGGGCACGTCACTCGGATCGGTGGTGCCGGGGGCGTTCGGGTCGACCGCCTTCGGGTCGTCCGTCGAGGGCGGCGGAGGTGGCGGGGGCGGCGGCGGGGTGCTGCCCGGAGGCGGACCACCCGAGCCAGGAGGCGGGCCGCCCGAGTCGACGGGACCGCCGCCACCGTTCTTCTTCTCGGCCGGTGGCGGCTCCTTCTCCTTCGGTGGTTCCTCCTTGGGCGGCGGGTCCTTCGGCTGGTCGCCACCGCCCTTGGCGAGCTCGTCGAGGTTGGCGAACGGGGTGAAACCCAGCCCTGCCGAGGAGTCCATCAGGTTCTGCAGGTGCCGGTCGATCGTGTCGTGGCATTCCCGGATCAGCTTGCGGAACGTCCCGACGGCGTTGGTGTAGTTCTCGCAGAACGTGTCCAGGCGTCCCTTTTCGACGTCGGAGTACCAGGTTTCGAAGTTCTGCCAGATGATCAGACCGGGCGTGTTGCTCCGCGCGATCTCCAGGTTGTACGGGACCTGCTGCCAGATCGGACCATCGGTGTGGCCCTTCTGCAGGGACTCGTCGATCTCGTCAATGGCCTCGGCGAAGTGGTCGATGTCGACGTGGTTGTCATCGCCCAGGTAGTTGAAGTACTGATCGCTCTCCCGGCCGGCGAAGTCGACCAGGCGCTGGATGCACTTGCGGGACTCGTTGGCGAACCCGGCCAGGTTCGTGGCGAACCGGTTGGCCGTGTCCTGGAACTTCGTCGAGGCGGTGGCCAGTGCGTTGATCTTGTCGACCGCGGTCTGGCCGTTGTTGTCCTGCCAGTTGTCGGCCACCCGGGCGGAGACGTTCTTCAGCGCCTCCTGGACGTCGCCGGTGAAGGTGGCCGAGTCGGTCAGCCGCCGGGCGGTCTCCAGGATGGGCCCGAACTCGATCGCCTTGAGCTTCTCCAGCAGCTCGCCTTCGGGCTGGTCTTTGTGGTCGCCCCAGCAGGGCTCCTTCATGAACCGGTTGCCCGAGACCGGGTGGTGCTGCCAGCGCTTGTAGAGCTCCCCGTTGCCGCTGCCGCTCGACAGCTCCTTGTTCCACCGCGCGATCGCGTCGTCGATCATCTTGCGCGCGGTGGTCTGATCGACCTCAGGCGGCTTCAGCAGGTCGTCGGCGGAGTCCTGAACACCACGAAGTGCCATGTGCTCACACCGCCTGGTTGTGGAAGGACTGCTTGTTCTGCTGCTCGGTCTCCGTCGTCATCCCGACCGACTGCTGCAGCGCGGTGACCAGCGAGGCGGCGTACTGCTGGGCCTGGGTGACCGACCCCGCCAGCGTGTCGACGCTCTGCCGCACGAAGTTGCCCGCGGCGGCGGCGTTGTTCGTCCGGCCGAAGTGGTTGGGCTGAGCCTTCGCGTCCTTGATGTGCGTGACCAGCCGGCTGAGGCCGAGGCTGATGTCCTGCATCTGGGGAACCAGGGCCTTCAGTTCCTCGGGATTCATCTTGACGTCGGCTTTGCCGTCCGGCATGGCTCCCCCTTACTCCACTTCGGCTACGTTCTCGACTTCGACGCGCGGGGAGCGCGATCGGTGCCATCGTGTTCGTCCGGTAAGGAATGTACCCAGGCCACCTTGGTCGCGGAGGGTGAACGGCCCGATTACCGCCGAGAAGGCGGTGGTGGCTGCTGGAATGGCGGTCCATGGCCGGGATGTGGACCGAATCCGGGAGGCTGCTGCGGCCCGTAGCCGGGAGGCGGACCTGGCGGCGGTCCCGGTGGACGCGGCGGGCCGGGCTGGCTCAAGGCCTTGGTCACCTGCGGCAACAAGGACAGCACGAGCACGGCGATGCCCAGGAGGGCATGCAGCAGCGGAAGACCGTCGTTGAAGAGCGAGAAGAGTCTGGTGAAGCGAGGTGCCCGTCCGAGCGAGGTGAAGAACGACAGCGCGAAGACGAGAGTGTTCAGCCCACCGGAAATCGTCAGCAGGACCGCACCGGCCCGTGCCCGGTTCAGCACCATGATTCCGCCGACCAGGGCCATCAGGCCCACCAGCACCTTGATCACGAATGCGGTGATGTCCGCGGGCCCTTGCACACCACCGGACAACAAGCCGAAGACGATCGCCAGGATGCCTAACGTGACGACAAGGCCTGGCAGTGGCGGTTTCCGGGGACCCCTGATCGGCGGGCCCCAGCCGGGTGGTGGCGGCGGCGGTTGCTGCCAGCCCTGGTTGGGCGGCGGACCGTACGTCATCTGATCACCTCCACCTCAGTGGCTGCCGCGGTGGAGGACCGGTATCCCGACGGCATCGGATTGCCTGGCGGGGACGGCTTCGGCGGCCCGGAAAGTGGCCGAGGTTCCGGATGCTGACAGTGCTGGTTCGGAGACGGACCGTGAGTCACGCACTCAGCGTAGCCAGTCCGCCCCCGTCATCAGTGTGGGTTCAGGAGACTGCCGAGACCACTCCGGCCAGACGGTTCGCCGCGGCTTCCGCCGCCGCTTCGCTGGTCGCTTCGACCATCACCCGGATGAGCTGCTCGGTGCCCGACGGACGCAGCAGCACGCGGCCGCTGTCGCCCAGTTCGGCCTCGACCTGCGCCACGGCGTCGCTGACCGACGAGGCGTTGGCCACCGCCGCCTTGTCCGCCACCTTCACGTTCACGAGCACCTGCGGCAGGCGCCGCATCACACCGGCCAGCTCGGCGAGTGACTTGCCAGTCGCAGCGACACGCGCCATGACGCCCATCGCGGTCAGCAGGCCGTCGCCGGTGGTCGCGTGGCTCGGCAGCAGAACGTGACCGGACTGCTCGCCGCCCAGGGAGTAGCCGCCGTTACGCAGCTCCTCCAGCACGTAGCGGTCGCCGACGGCCGTTGTGCGGATCTTCACACCGGCATCGCGCATCGCCAGGTGCAGCCCCAGGTTGCTCATCACGGTCGCGACCAGCGTGTTGTCCACGAGCTCGCCGCGGTCCTTCATCGCCAGGGCGAGCACGGCCATGATCTGGTCGCCGTCCACCAGGTTGCCCTGGGCGTCCACCATCAGGCAACGGTCGGCGTCGCCGTCGTGCGCGACGCCCAGTGCCGCGCCCTCGGCGACGACGGCCTCGCACAGCGCGTCGATGTGGGTCGAACCACAGTTGTCGTTGATGTTCTCGCCGTCCGGCAACGCGTGGATCGCGATCACCTCGGCGCCTGCCTCGCGGTACGCGCGGGGGGCGGCGGCCCAGGCGGCGCCGTTCGCGCAGTCGACGACGATCTTCAGGCCGTCGAGGCGCTGCGGGGTCGCCTTCAGCAGGTGCTCGATGTAGCGGTCCAGCGCGTCCGGCACGGTGTAGATCCGGCCGACGCCCGCGCCGGTCGGCCGCTGCGGCTTCGCGTCGATCCCGGCTTCGATCTCGTCCTCGACGTCGTCCGGCAGTTTGTGCCCGCCGGCCGCGAAGAGCTTGATGCCGTTGTCCGGCATGGGGTTGTGCGAGGCGGAGATCATCACGCCGAGGTCGGCACCGAGGTTGTCGACCAGGTACGCCACGCCCGGCGTCGGCACCACGTCCACCTGCAGCACGTCCGCGCCCGCGGACGCCAGGCCGGCGGCCACCGCCGCCTGCAACATCTCACCGCTGGCCCGGGGGTCCCGCCCGACCACCGCGACCGGGCGGTGCGAACGGTCGTGCTCAGCCAGCACGCGGGCCGCCGACGCGGACACCGCCAGCGCCAGTTCCGGTGTCAGGTCGACGTTCGCCAGCCCACGCACGCCGTCCGTGCCGAACAACCGGCTCAATGAAACCTCCCTGAAGAGCAGAACGGGAGCAGCAGAGACAACCTGCTGCTCCCGTTGTGCGGGCTGAGTAGTGTCAGCGCTTGCTGTACTGAGGCGCCTTGCGGGCCTTCTTCAGACCGTACTTCTTGCGCTCCTTCACCCGCGGGTCACGGGTCAGGAAGCCGGCCTTCTTCAGCGCCGGACGGTCCTCGGCGTCGAGCTCGATCAGCGCACGGGCGATCGCCAGGCGCAGCGCACCGGCCTGGCCGGTGATGCCGCCGCCCCGGAGGTTGGCGCGCACGTCGAACAGCTCGGGCTTGTCCACGGTCACCAGTGGCTCACGGATGAGCTGCTGGTGCACCTTGTTCGGGAAGTACTCCTCGAGGCTCTTGCCGTTCAGCCGGAACTGGCCGCTGCCCGGGGTCAGCCGAACGCGGACCACGGCCTCCTTGCGGCGGCCGACGGTCTGAGCGACCTCGCCGGGGGCGGGCACGCGCACGACCGGGGCGGCCGCGGGGGCCTCCTCGGTGTACTCAGGCTGGTCGGCTGCGTACTCGGGGGCCTCGGGGGCGTCGACGGCCTCGGGGGCCTCGACGTTCTCGGTGGTCAGGTTCTCTTCACTCACTGGGCAACCTTGGTGATCTCGAAGGGCGTCGGCTGCTGCGCCGTGTGCGGGTGCTCAGGGCCGGCGTAGACCTTGAGCTTCTTGCCCTGGGCACGGCCGAGCTTGTTCTTCGGCAGCATGCCCTTGACGACCTTCTCGACGAGCCGGTCGGGGCGGGTGTCCAGCAGTTCACCGAAGGACTTCTTGCTCAGTCCGCCGGGGTAACCGCTGTGCCGGTAGGCGAAGGCCTGATCCCGCTTGCTGCCGGTGAGGACCACCTTCTCGGCGTTCACGATGACGACGAAGTCACCAGTGTCCACATGCGGGGCATACGTGGGCTTGTGCTTACCGCGCAGAAGGGTTGCGACCTGCGTGGCAAGGCGGCCGAGCACCACGTCCTCGGCATCGATCACGTGCCAGGCGCGGGCCACCTCGCCGGGCTTCGGGCTGTACGTGGGCACGGGTCTACCTCATCGTCAAAACTTGCGTCTGGGTACCTGTGCGGGCCGAACCCACGGCAGGTCGGACCCACCTAGGGCGCGAGTAGTCACACGCCGCGCCGCACAACAACGATAGAAGATACCTGGTGCGATCCCGGAGGGTCAAAACGCCCCCCTCTAAACGACCGGGAAGCCGGTCCGCCGGGCCTGCGCTAGCCTCCCGACCAGCGTGAGCATAAGGGGGACTGTGATGCGCCTGACCATCGTGGCACTGGCCGTCAGCCTGCTCGCCACGGGTTGCGGCCAGGCCGTCGAGGGAACGCCGGTGGCGTCTCCCGACGACGAGCGCAAGGCCGGGAACAAGGCGTACGAAACGGCCCTCGGCGTGATGCGGCAGTACGTCAAGGACGCGAAGGACTTTCGCGGCAGTTTGTTCTTCTATGCGGCGGTCAACGAGCGCAAGAGCGGCTCGGACGTCGAGATCGCCAGGAAGGGCGACCCGCCCGCGCTGGTCTCCCGGAGGAAGTCGAAGACGCCGCCGGGGTTCGACTACGACGTCTACCAACCGGCCGGTGATCCACTCGAGTACGTCAGGCTGGGCCCGAAGTACGTCCCCCAGATCGTGCCGACCCAGTGGGCGTCCATGCCGGCCGTGCCCTACAGCGGGTTCCCGTGCGCGATCACCGGCATCCAGACGTTGTGCAAGATCATGGACGCGCTGGACACGACGACCGAGGCCGCGCCGCCGGGGCTGGGCAGGGCCGCGGTGCGGCTCAACGACGGTGCGACCGAGGTGCGGACCGAGATCACCCTGAAGTCCTTCGTGGACAACTCGGTGATCACCATCCCCGCGGACGTCGTCGCGCTGATCGAGCCGGACATGATGGGCAGGCTGATCCCGGTCAAGATCGTCGTCAACGCCGACGGCACGCTGCGGAAGGCCGAAGTCCGCGGTGAGGTGGCCGGCCGGGGCGGCAAAGTCCAGGTCGAGGTGGGCTATGAGGCGCGCGGCCCGGCCGAGGCGAGCGACTTCCCGCCGTTGCCCGCGCCCGCCGAGGTGACCGCGTTGCCCGACAAGACGGCCAGGGACGAATTTTGGACCAAGATGGCCAACGCGCGATGAGGGCACAAGAAAAGGACCCCGGTGGCCCGGGGTCCTTTTGGTTTTCAGCGGGTCGCGCTCAGCCCCACAGCTTCGCGACGCCGGACTCGGTGCTCTGGTAGTCGGAGGCGGCCTGGGTGGTCGCGGCACCGATCTGCGCGAGGACCTGGTTCAGCTCGTTCTGCGCGTTGTTCCAGCTCGTCTGGACCTGGTGCCAGGCCTCCTTGGCGGCACCGGTGTAGGCCGCCTCGAGCGGGGCCAGCTGGCTGCGCAGCGTGTCGAGCTCCTGGTCCATCTTGCTGGCGGTTCCCTTGATCTGGGCGCCTGCGGCCTCGACGGCCGCGAATTCTACCTTGATCTCACCGTTAGGCATTTGAAATTCCTCCCAAACAAAAGTTCTGTGCTACTGCGGAAATGAAGTCTGCGGGGCTGTCAGAACGCGAAGTTGCCCTCTTGGGACTTGAAGGCCTGCGACGCCTGCTCTTCCTGCAGGCCGTAGTTCTTGGCCGCGGTCATCAGGCTCTCGCTGATGGTCTGCAGGTCCTGCAGGACCTTCTCGGCGGCGGTGTTGAAGCGCTGGACCAGCGAGTGGAACGCCACCGAGGCCTCGCCCTTCCAGGCACCCTCGAGCTGCGCGAGGTTGTTCCGCAGCTGCGCGATGTGGGCCTGCGAGTTCTCCCGGACGTTGGCGGTGTCCTGCGATGCCTTCTGCAGCATCTCCGGCGTGATTACGTAGCCTGACATTGGGAGTTGCCCCCTTCGTCGAAGTTCTGGTTGCACGTTCTTTGTCCGTACAACCCTTCCGACGCAGACCTTGCCAGCTTTGGTTCCCCCTTGTCCGCAGAACTTCTCCAGGTCGTTGCTCTTGTAAACGCACGCACCGGGAACCGGGCTATGACGGTGCGAATGCGAATGCCGCAAACCTCATTCTCACCTGCGGTTATGCCGATTGGACCGCTGGTCGCGGGTCATGATTTGCTCTTGTGAAAAATCGTCGTCCTCATCCGTCGACGGGGGAACCTGGGCCGCCTCCGGCTCCTCGTCCCCGCTCTCGGCCGCCCCTTCGCGGGTCTCCTCGCGGAACCGGGCGGTGAGGTCGCGGGCCTCGGCCGCGGCCCGGCGGGCCCGGCTCACCGCGTCCTCGACCTCACCGGAGAACTTGGCCACCGCGTCGTCGAAGCTCTGCGTCATCTACTTCACCTTCATCGTGCGGACCACCTGGTCGCAGGCCGCCATCACCCGGTCACGGCCGCTCCGGGTGTACTCGCACCCCACGCTGACCTGGGCTCGCTTGTCGAACAGCACGAACCACTCGACGGTCGCGTTGTCGACCTCCTGGCGGTAGGAGACCACGTCCCGGTCGGCGAACCGGCCGTTTTCGTTCAGGCCGGACAGCCTGAGGTTCGACTTCTCGTACTGCTGGCGCAGCCCGCCGACCGCGCGTTCCCGGTCCGCCGCCGGGTCGAAGGCCAGCGCCAGCTCCTGGACGATGATCGTGTCCAGCCCCTGTTCCGCACCCTCGGGCTTCACCCGGACCTCGCGGTACGTGGTGTCCGACGCGACCTGCTTCCAGTCAGGCGGCATCGTGAACTCGTAGTCGAACTGGGCGATCGTGCGGCCGGACGGCGGCGGAGGCGCCGGTGGAGTTCCGCCTGACGTCAGCACGAGGACGACGACCACCACGGCCACCACCACAGCGGCGCCGCCCGTGATGACCCACGGCGTCTTACCGCGCTTGGGAGGGGCAGGAGGTGGTGGAGGAGGCACGAACTGCTGTGGTGGCGGTGGCGGAGGCAGCGGACGTGGTGGCGGCTGCACCGGCGTGACCCGGACGGTCGGAACCGGCTCGCCGGGAACCGCTTTCAGCGCCCCACGGGCGACGACGGTCTCCGGCTGGTCGAGCGTGGTCGGCACGATCCCGATCCGTTCGTGCACCATCCGGGCCACCATCGGGATACGGCTGGAACCACCGACGAGGAAGACCTGGTTGGCCCGCACACCGGACTCGCGGATCGCGGCGGCCGTCAGCTCGACCGCCCGTCCGAGCGGTGCCGCGATCAGCTGCTCGAGGTCGGAGCGGGTCACATGCGCGTCGGCGAACGGAACCGGCATGGGCACGTCGGTGTAGGTGTGCCGCGACAGGGTTTCCTTGGCGCCCTGGACATCCTGCGACACCACGCGCCTGCGCCTGCGGTCGGCGAGCTCGCGGCCTTCGATCAGCGACCGCCACGCGTCCGGGTCCGTGTTGGACACCAGGCGGCCGACGTGTTGCAGCAGCGCCTGATCGACGTCCGCGCCGCCGAACGACGGATCGCCTTTTGTGGCCAGCACACGGAAACCGTGGCCCGGCGCGCCCGCCCGGCTGACCACGCTCACGTCGACGGTGCCGCCGCCGATGTCGAGCACCGCGATCGTGTCCCCCTGGCCCGACAGGTTCTCGGCGTGGAAGACCGCGGCCGCGACTGGTTCGGGCACAAGGGAAATACGTTCGGACAGCCCGTTCGCCGCCTGACGCAGGACCCGGGTGCGGATGCCGCCCCAGTCAGCCGGATGCGTCAGGACCAACTGGTCCACGGGCGCGCCGCCCGCGAACCGGCGTGCTTCCTGCACCGCGCGCGTGAGCACGGCCCGGATGGCTTCCCTGACCGGGACCACGCTGTTGCCCAGGAGCAGTTCCGGCTCGTCGATGCGGCGCTTGGGATTGGGCTCGTAACGCGACGGGTCGACCGCGGCCTGACGCTCGGCTTCCAGGCCGACGAACAACGTGCCGTCCGGCGACGCGTACACCGCCGAGGACAGCACCGGGCGCCCGTCCATCGCGACGACCTGTGGTTCGCGGCCGTTCACCGACACGGCGACACACGTGCTGGACGTCCCGAAGTCCACGGCGACGCGCAGCGTCATCTACCCAGTCACCCCCGAGAACTCGAAGCCAATCGAATCGTAGGGGGTGACCGGTCAGACGTTTCCGTCGACAAAGAGCAATCGGACATCGACCGCCCGGTCGCGGATCTTCATGGCCTCGGCGTACTCCGGCGAGGTGTGCCATTCCTTGAGCCGCGCCATGGACGGGAACTCGATGACGCCGACGACTTTGCCTTCGGGCAACGACGTACCGTCCTCCAACTCGGCTGACCCGCCTTTGACGAGGTAGCGACCGTCGTACTGGGCGATCGAGCGCTGAGCGATCTCGTTGTACGCGGGCACCGCCGACATGTCCCTGACCTCGGCCTCCACCAACAGATACGCGGGCATTGCTCTCCTCCGGATAAAGATGACACGGTGTGTACTTTCTATACTCCGATGATTCCGCGCCACGGTGTAGCGTGTCAACTGTGGATCAAGTCATGCCGACCAGGCGGGAACGGCTTCGCGCACAGACGACCCGGGAGATCACCGAGATCGCCCTGCGCCAGATGGCGGCCGACGGCCCGGGGGCGATCTCGCTGCGCGGCATCGCCAGGGAGATGGGCATGACCGCGCGTGCCATCTACAGCTACTTCCCGACCCGCGACGACCTGGTCACCGCGCTGATCCGCGACGTCGGGAACTCGCTCGCCGACACGTTGGAAGCCGCACGCGACGCCGCGACGTCACCGGAGGAGAAGCTGCTGGCGTGGGGCCACGCGCTGCGGGAGTGGGCGCTGGCCAACCCCCAGGGCTTCCGGCTGATCTACGGCGATCCCGTGCCCGGCTACCAGCCGCCCGCCGACGAGAACCCGATCGACCAGGCCGCACGCCGGATCTGCGGCGGGCTCAACCAGCTGGTCGCAAACGCTTGCCGGCCCACTGACACCGGGTTCACGTGGAGCGACTTCCCGGCGAGCTACCGGGACAGGCTCCAGCCGGACATCCCGGACCTCTCGCCGGCCGCCATGGCACTCGCCTTGCGGGTGTGGGGCCGGATGCACGGCCTGGTCACGCTGGAGGTATTCGGGCACCTCGGTTCCGTGTCGAACGACCCGGCGGCGGTCTACCGCGCCGAGATGCTCGACATCGTCCGGTCACTGACCGTCGAGTAGCCCCGCGTCGTGCACCAGCAAGGCGATCTGGACCCGGTTGTTCAGGTCCAGTTTGGTCAGCACGCTGGACACGTGCGTTTTCACCGTGGGAACGCTCAGGTACAGCGACGCGGCGATCTCCGCGTTGGACTTGCCGTGCCCGACCGCGACGGCGACCTCCCGTTCCCGCTCGGACAACAAGGCGAGACGGTCACGCGCGTCCAGCCGGCGCCTGTCGTAGTCGGTCTCGGCGACACGGTCGATCAGCCGCCGGGTCACCGCGGGCGACAGCACCGGACTGCCTTGCGCCACCCGGCGAACGGCGTCGACGATCTCACCAGGCGGCGTGTCCTTGAGCAGAAATCCCGCCGCGCCCGCCCGTAACGCACGCAGCACGTGGGCGTCCGCGTCGAACGTGGTCAGGATGATCACTTCGGGCGCGTCGGCACGGGCCCGTAGCACCTCGGTCGCCGACAGGCCGTCCATCGCGGGCATCCGGATGTCCATCAGCACGACGTCCGGAGCGTGCCGGTCGACCAACGGCATCACTTCGGTCCCGTCCTTCGCCTCGCCGACAACGGTGATGTCCGGCGCGCCGCCGAGCATCATGACGAGGCCCGCACGGACCAACGGATCGTCGTCGACGATCAGGACGGAAGTAGTCACGCGGGCCACGGTAGCCATGCCTTGAGCCGCCACCCCGCGGTGGTCGGCCCGTGCTCCAGCCGTCCTTCGGCCAGCGCCACCCGTTCGCCCAGTCCTTTCAGGCCCTGGCCGTCCGCGCCTTCGACGACCGGCTCGTCGAGGGTGTTGACGACCTCGACGGTCATGCCCTCCCGCGGTTGCCCGGTGAGCGTCACCTGGACCTCCGCGCCCGGCGCGTGTTTGCGGGCGTTCGTCAGTCCTTCTTGGACAATCCGGTAACTCGTGCGGCCGAGCAGGTCCGGGACCGTCCCGGTGAGCTGCTGGCACAGCCGGACGTTCATGCCCGCCCGGCGTGACTCCGTGACGAGGGTCGAGATGTCGGCCAACGTCGGCTGCGGCAGTTCACCGACAGGAGCCCGCAGAACCCCGATGACCTCACGGAGATCCTGCAACGCCTGATGCGCGCTTTCCCTGATCACCTTGGCGGCTCTGGCGATGTCGTCGGCCGGCGCGGCCGGGTTGTACTCGAGCGCGCCCGCGTGCACGCTCAGCAGCGAAAGGCGATGGCCGAGGACGTCGTGCATCTCCCTGGCGATCTCCTCCCGGACCTGGTGCGCCCGTAGCCGCGCCTCGGTCTCGGCCCGATCCGCCCGGTCCTTCAAGGAGATGATCAGCTGACGGCGGTGGTGGATGAACAGACCCCACCCGACCGCGCTGCCCTGGAGCAAGGTGCCCCAGACCATCGTCGCCAACGGCTCACCCGCCTCCGGGCGGACCAGCACGAAGATCATCCCCGACACGATGCTCAGCGCGAACACCGGCACCGAGACCTTCGGCGGCCGATGCACCGCGACGGTGAACAGGGACACGATCATCGCGCCCGCGGTCAGCTCGGAGAACGTCGAAACGGCCAGCAGGATCAGGCAGAGCTGGACCGGCCAGCGTTTGCGGACCCAGATCGAGCCGCACGCCAGCAGACCGAACATCTGGTCGACGTCGAAGAGCCACCGCGGATCCGGCATCGGGGCGTTGCCGTTCAGCCGCTCGTTCGCCGCGAGCAGCCCGATCAACGCCGCGAACACGAACAGCAACGTGTCCACGATCCAGTCACGGACACCGCGGCGGCGCTTCATATTTCCCGGACTGTACGCGGGTGGCCGGGCCCGGCCGGAAAGTTGATACTTTGGTCGGACCGCGCGGTTCCTCCGGCCGATCCCTGGGGCGGGTCGGGTTCGTAGCGTTGGGCACCATGCGGAAGGTCGTGTCGGCGCTGGGCATCCTGCTGCTGCTTGTCGGGATCAGCGGGACCATTGATCACTTGTTCTACCAGCCGTTCTTCGGGTTCGTGCTGAACTCCGTGAACCGCTGGGTGATTCCCAACATCGACTTTCTTGCCGGGTACGAGCTGTACGCCAACCTCACGGTGGCCGTTGTGGGCGCGGCTCTTGCCATCGCGGCTTACCGGTCCGACTAGTACTGCAACGGCACTCAGGTGAGTGGATGATCGAGATCCACCTCCGCCGAGGTACGACGGCCGCGCGAGTGGTCCACCCGCGCGGCCGGTGCGGTGTCCGGTCAGCAGCCCTTGAAGTGCTTGTCGGCCGACCAGCCGGTGTTGGCCCAGGTTTCCGCAGCCGGGGGTGTGAAGCCCGGAAGCACCTTCGCCAGTTGGGTGAGAAGCCAACCGGTGAAACGAGCGGCGCCCTGCGGGCAGGTGTGGATGCCGTCGGCGCTGCGGTCGGCTTTGCCGTCCTTGGTCTGCTGGTAGGTGGTGCCCCACACCTCGCCGGCGTCGAGCACGACGGCCTGGCCTGACGACCGCGCCGCGACCGTGCGGGCAACGTCCGGGGTGCGCGCCAGCTCGGCCATGTGTGGCTGGTAGAAGTCGCCCGGCCTGATCGGTGGCATCGTGACGAAGACCAGTTTCGCGCCGGCGCCGGTCACCGTGTTCAGCAGCTTCTCGTAGGCGGCCTGCTGCTCCGGCTCGCTGCCCCAGTCGTAGGTGGTGATCTGGTAGACGACCACGGAGGGTTTGGCGGCGGAGATGTGCCCGGGCAGTTCCTTCCAGCGCTCGTCGGAGGCCGGTCCGACGACGTTCCCCCCGCCTTCGGCGGCGATGGACTGGAAGTCGACACCACCGGCTGCGAACGCGGCGGCCAATGGCAGCGCCTGACCCACCGCGATGGAGTCGCCCAGGAGGAGCACCTTGGACTGTTCCGCAGCCGCTGTGCCCACGGCGGCCGCGGTGGTGGTGGTGGACGGGCCCGAACAGGCCGCGGTCGTCAGGAGCAGCCCGGTCAGGCCGAGGACGAGACGTCGTGTCGTGGTCATGGTCTCGACCGTGCCGTCGGTGTGTCCCGGCCGCTGCGCCGCTCTGTCGCGGTTGTGTCGCAGAAACCACGAGCCCGGCGACGCGGCCAGGCTCTGTCCATACTGATCATGTGGTGGTGATACAGCTCATCGAAGGCGATCCCCCAGGCAGCGGGCCCGGACTGGCGATCTCGCTGGAAAGCGCCCGCCTGCACGGCGGCGGCGCGCGGTTCGTGCTGACGTTGCCACGGGATCTGGAGGACCGGTGAAACGGATCTGGCTGGTGGTGGCAGGGCTCCTACTCGCGGGTTGCGGAATCGAGCCCGCCGGACCGGCCGCCGGGGGTGAGGCCCCGACCGGCGTCGCGCCTGGAGTGACGCTGTACTTCGTCGACGCGCGGCATCAGCTCCGACCGCAGCTGCGAGAGACCGAGCACCTGGGCACGATTTCCGAGGCGGTGGCACTGCTGCTGACCGGGCCCAGTGACTCGGGCCTGCGCACGGAGATCAAGCCGGGCACGGTCACCCGCGTCGGGGTGACCACCGAACCCGGTGCGATCCAGCTGTTCGTGCCGTTCACCGTGCGCGACGTGACCAGCCTTGGCATCGACCAGCTCGTGTGCACGGCGCTCGCCGTCCACGTGCAGAGTGGTGGATCGCGGGCCATGAAAGTGCGAGTCAGGTTCACCCTGTCGACTCCCGAATCGGAGAAGGAACGGACCTGCCCCCTGATCACGTGATCGGGGGCAGATCCGGAATCGTTCGTGGGGGTGATCAGTTGAGTCCGGTGATGTCGATCGTCGGCGGTGCCGGGGCGGGCAGTGCCAGCCACAACACGGCCATGCCCGCCATGACCGCGGCGAACGCGAACACGCCGCTCCGTCCCGTGGCCCACTGCGCGCGAAACCGGATCGGGTCCTCGACCAGATACTTCGACAGCGTGGCCAGGCCGATCGACACGGCGCACACCACGAAGGTCTGAGCCCACGCACCGAGTCCGGTCCACAGCTCGGAAAGCAGCACGGAAACGGGCCAGTGCCACAGATAAAGGCTGTAGGAGATCAGCCCCAGCCACCGCAGTGGTTGCCAGGCAAGCACATTGGCGACAGCCGTGTCCGGCGCCCGCACACACAACCCGATCAGCAGCGCAGCGGCCAGCGAGTGCGCGAAGAGCCCGCCGGTGAACAGCCACAGCGAATTCACCCCGTCGGCGAACCACCACAGCACACCGATCCCGACGGCCAACGACGCCAGCACCGCACCCGCCACTCGACCGGTGACCCGGGCCAGAAGGACACGCGCCTGCCGCGTGGCGACCATCGCACCCAGCAACAATGAGAATGCCCTGGTGTCGGTGCCGGTGTAGACCCGGCTCGGATCCGCCGAGCTGACCAGCGTGATCATCAACGCCAGAGATCCGGCCGAAGCCACGACCGCGGCCACCACGACCCAGCGGTCCGCCCGCCACCCACACCGGGCGATGATCAGCACCAGGACCGGCCACACCAGGTAGAACTGCTCCTCGACCGCGATGCTCCACAGGTGCTCGAACACCCGCGCCGACCCGAACCGGTCCCAGTAACCGGCCGACTCCGCCAGCAGGTGCCAGTTGAGCAGGTTCAACTGCACCCACGGGCCATCCGTGAGCGTGGTCCGTACGACATCCCGCGATGCCACCAGCCACACCAACACGGTGACCGCGGCGAGCATGGCCGCCAGCGCGGGCAGCAACCGACGAATCCGCCGGCCCCAGAAAGCGACCAGCGACACCGTGCCGGTGGCTTCGACCTCGCGCAGCAGCAGATCGGTGATGAGATAACCGGACAGCGCGAAGAACAGGTCCACCCCGAGGAACCCACCGGGCAGGTGACCGGTGTGGAACAGCAGCACCCCCAGGATCGCGATCCCGCGCAACCCGTCCAGCGCGGGTAGCTGGGCCCTGCGCGCGGCGACCGGGCGAACCGCCGGTTGAACATTCGTCATGGCACCGACGGTGCTGCCCTCAGGTCAGCCCGCCGTCTCCGCCGCGTCGCAGTCGTGTCGCAACTGGACGGCACTCCGCCCAGTCGAAACGACCAGCACGCATAAAAACGACGGTCACCGCCACGCCAGCAGATGGCACAGCGAGGCCCCGTCGGAGGCCGATCCCCGCAAGAGATTGAGACGCAAGGCTTTCTCTGCCACCTTGCTCAGCCGCCTCGCTCAGCCCCTCTGCCTCAGCCGCTCTGCCCGCCTTGGTCAGCCCCTCTGCCCGCCTTGGTCAGCCCTTCTGCGTGCCTTGCTCAGCCGCCTTGGTCTGCCGCTCCGCCCGCCTTGCCGCTGGTGGTGCGAACGTCGGCCATCCTGAATTCCGCACTCTGAATTCAATGTTCAGGGCAGCGCAGGACAGCCGCTGGGCGGTCTCCCATGCCTGCACTCTGAATACAGAACACGGAGTTCGGGAATACAGAACACGAAGTTCAGGCGGCGTTCCGCAAAGTGCTGGTGAAGCACATGTCCTGGCACGAGACGTACACCGAGACGTCGAGCGAGCAGCCCGACCCGCCAGCCACCGAGGTCGACACATGCGCGTCGGTCAACTCCCCGGTCCTGCGGGAACTGAGCCTCCCGGCGGCCCTGCATTCAGCATTCAACACTCAGCATGCGAAGTGCAGCGGCCATCCTCTCAGGACTCAAGTTCGCCCTTGCTACAACGGACAACGCTGCACTCAACACTCAGCATGCTGAGTGCAGCCGCCATCCACTCCGGACCCACGCTCACCCTCCGGACAACAGACAACGCTGCACTCAGCATTCAGCATGCTGAGTGCAGCCGCCATCCACTCCGGACTCAAACTCGCCCTTGCTACAACGGACAACGCTGCACTCAACACTCAGCATGCGGAATACAGCGGCCATCCCACTCCGGACCCACGCTCACCCTCCCGGACAACAGACAACGCTGCACTCAGCATTCAGCATGCTGAGTGCAGCGGTCATCGTCTCAGGATTCGGCGGGATCGTCCTTGTTGCGGCGGACGGCGTGCATGACGAACAGCGTCAGCAACAACAGGACCACGCCACCGCCCGCGCCGATCAGCGCCACAGTTATCGGGGTCCAGTTCTTCGGCCGGATCGGCGGCATGCTCGCGGGCATGGTCTCCGCCTTGTCGGCCGGGATGCCGAACTCCGGCGGAACCATCGCGGTCAGCGCGGCGATCGGGTTGATCATGCCGTAGCCGACCAGGTTGTCCCGGCCGCCGGGCGCCGCCGGGTGCTGTGCGGTCATCTTGATCCGGTTCATCACCTGACGGGCGGTCAGGTTCGGGAAGCGTTCGCGGATCAGCGCCGCGAGCCCGGCGACGTACGGCGCCGCGAAGCTCGTGCCCTGGATCTGCACCCGCTGGTCGCCCTGGATGGTCAGGTTCGCCAGCTCGCCACCCGGGTCCAGCGAGATGATCTCCGTGCCCGGCGCCGCCACACTGACCCACGGGCCCTGCACGCTGAACGGTGCCAGGTTGCCGTTGCGGTTCACCGCCGCCACCGAGATCACGTCGTCGGCGAACCACGGCGGAGTCACGATGTGCGTCGGCTGGTTGGGGTCCGGGCCGTTCTTCGCGTCCGTGCAGTTCTTCCCCACGTTGCCCGCGGAGGCCACCACGACCTTGTCGTTGTCCACCGCGTACCGCAGCGCCCGCTGCAGGTCCTTCTCCGGCTCGGAGATCGCGAACTTCGCCTCACGGCAGTTGTCCACCGACATGTTGATCACGGTGACTTCGTCGTTGTCCGCCGCGTGCCGGACCGCCTGCGCCAGCGTCCTGAGGTCACCCGCCGACTGCTCTTGCGGCCGGGGGTCCTGCGGGGTCGGCGCGGGCGTGCCCTTGTAGAGCTCGCTCGACTGCCGGATCGCCAGGATCTTCGCGTCCGGCGCCACCCCGGTGAACCCGATCCTGCCCAGGTCCGGGCTGTTCGCCGCGATGATCCCGGCTACTTCGGTGCCGTGCCCGTCGCAGTCCTCCAACGAGTTCTGGTTCTTGTTGACGTAGTCAGGCCCTTTGACCACGCGGCCTTCGAAGTACCTGTGCTCACGCACACCCGTGTCGATCACCGCGACCATCTGGCCCTTGCCGGTGGCGAACGCGTGCGCTTCCTCGATCCGCAACTGCTGCTGGCCCCACGGCTTGTTCGGCAGGGCGAACTGGCCGTTGCTCAGCGAGCCGATGCACCCGCCCTTCAGCGCGTAGTCGGGGGTGGCAGGCGGCGCCGCGGTGTCGGTGATCACCGGCCGGTTCACGTCCACCTTCGGTGGTACGGGGCCGGAGGCCGGTGGCGGCTGTTTCTGCTGCTGCGCGAAGGCCGGCTGGGCCAGCAACAGCCCCGCGGCGGCGGTGAGCGCCGCGATCCTGGTTCGCGTCCGGGTAGCCATCAGATCCTGAAGTCCAAGTGCCGCAACGTCGAGTACAGGTCCATCACGGCGAGCGCGAGCGGCAGCACGGCCGCGATGCAGATCGCCTCGAACACTTCGACAGCCCGCCGCAGCGGCGGCGAGAACCGCTGCTCGGGGAAGATCACACCGAGCACGAGCGCGGCCGCCGCGATCAGCATCAGCGAGCCGAACACCCACAGCAGCCGGTCGAACGAGCCGGCCACGATCAGCCAGCCGATCAGCACGCCCGCCCCGGACAGCATCCCGGTCGCCAGCAGGGCGACCGCCTGGCTGCCGTTGGCGTACGTCCGGCCGCGCAGTAACAGCACGAGCGTGACCACGACCGCGGTGATGACGCCCCAGACACCGGGGGCTGTCGCGCTGATCATCGCCGAGATCGCGGCGACGGTCCCGCTGCCGACGATCATGCCGGTCATGTACTCGTGTGCCAGTCCGGCCCGGCGCTCGATCGCGCGGTAGTCCGGCATGGCCGTGTCCTCTTTGAGGTCCTCCGCGCTGCCCGGCACGTTCGGCAGCGGCAGTTTCGCCAGCTGGATCGTCAGCCTCGGCAGCATCGAGATGCCCGCGAGCGCGGCGGCCGCCGTTCCGGCCGCGATGCCGGGCGCCGGGTGGTCGATCAACGTCCCCACGGTGAACGCCAGGATGCCGAACACCGACGCCGTGCCCGCCGCCACGAACGTGGTCACGCCCGCACCGATCAGCAGGATCGACGCCGACGCCACGATGCCCATCAGCGCCGAGCCGAGCAGGTAGTTCGCCGCGCCCAGGCCGTCGGGGACGATGTAGATGCCGCTCACGAAGGCCATCGGCAGTCCACCGGCCGCGGCGATCAGCACGCCCGCGGTCGTCGCCTGGTACGCCCGCGCGACCACGGCACCCGCGGCCACGGCGACCACCGCGGTCGCACCGGCCGCGATCGCCGCGGCGAGCTGGGAGCCGCCGCCGACGGGACCGGCGAGGAACACCGTGACGGCCGCGATGACCAACGCCAGCGCACCGGCGATGTACCCGATGCGGTTGGCCGTCTGCTTGGTCCACGGCCGGAAGCTGTCCGGGCTGGACTCCGCGATCGCGTCGACCACGTCGTCGTACAGCGGGGGCGGCGGGTTCTCGTTGCGCTTGCGCAACTGCAGCATGTCGCCGTCGACGATGCCGAGCGAGCCGAGCGTGCGGCTCGGGTCGAGCGGGCTGTCGCCCAGTTTGGCCAGGCACCAGCCGCCGTGCCGGGCGCCGCCGTCCTGCGACGTCTCCTTCGCCATGTCCAGCAGCATCGGCAGCAGGTCGGCCACTGACACGTCAGCCGGTAGCGCGACGTCGATGCGCGTTCTCGGCGCGACGACTGTCACCCTGCTGAACACCGTCGTACCGGTAGCCACGCCTGCCCCCTTCGAGACCATCTTCAACCTTGCTTGACCCTATGCGGTCGCCCACTTGGCGGGATACTTCTTCACCGAATGCCGTATCCCTGTCGGTGGGCGCCCCTAGTATGGCCGCACCGGGATCACCTCCGCTGGCGGTTCCGCACAAACACGTCTTCCCAAGCGTCGAAGAGGGGCCCACACCGTGAGCACGCTGCAGTTCAAGCGTTTGCCACGCCTTGCCGCACCCCGCCCCCCGGGTGGCGAGGTGCACCTCGAGCCACCGCCCGAGGTACCACGCGTCATCCCCGGCAGCATCCTGATGAAGATGATGCCGGTGGTCATGATCGTGGCCATGCTCGGCATGGTCGTCGTGATGTTCACCCTCGGCGGCCCGCAGGCGCGCAACCCGATGACGCTGCTGTTCCCGGTCATGATGATGTTCTCGATGGTCGGCATGTTCGCGGGCGGCGGTGGCCGTGGCGGCGGGCAGAAGAAGGCCGAGATGAACGAGGACCGCAAGGACTACCTGCGTTACCTCGGCCAGATGCGCGACCGGGCCCGTGAGGCCGCCCGTGACCAGCGGTCCGAGCGCGAGTGGATCCACCCGGACCCGCAGGCGCTGTGGTCGATCGCGACCTCCCGGCGGATGTGGGAGCGCCGTCAGGCCGACGCCGACTTCTGCCACCTGCGGGTCGGGCGCGCGTCCACCCGGTTGGCCACCAGGCTCGTCCCGCCGCAGACCGGTCCGGTCGACGAGCTGGAGCCGATCGCCACGCTGGCCCTGCGCCGGTTCGTGCGCGGCCACTCGATCGTCCCGGATCTGCCGATCTCGCTGGCGATCCGCAACTTCGCCGCGGTCAGCATGACCGGGGACAAGGAGCTGACCCGCGGCCTGGCCAGGGCGATGCTCGCCCAGCTGGTGACGTTCCACACGCCGGACGACGTGCTGGTCGCGGTCGTGACCGCCGGGCGCGCCAAGGCGGAGTGGGAGTGGGCGAAGTGGCTGCCGCACGCCCAGCACCCCACGATGGTCGACGGCATCGGCCAGATGCGGCTGATGGCCGGTTCGCTCGCCCAGGTCGAGCAGTGGCTCGACGAGCAGCTGCGCGACCGGCAGCGGTTCACCCGCAACGCGCCGCCGCAGCCGGACCAGCCGCACATCGTGATCGTGATCGACGACGGCGACGTCACCCGTGAGGAGCAGATCCTCCTCGAGGAGGGCCTGATCGGCGTCACCCTGCTCGACCTGTCGGACTCGCTGGGCAACCTGACCGCGCGGCGTGGTCTGCGCCTGGTCGTCGAGCCCAAGCGGCTCGGTGCGCGCAGCGCGAGCGGCGTCGAGTGGTTCGGCGCGCCGGACACGCTGAGCATCGCCGAGGCGGAAGCGTTGGCGCGCAAGCTTTCCCCGTACCGGCTCGGCACGGGCGCCGCGGACACCGGCGAGGAGGAGCCGCTGCTGTCCAATCCGACGCTGCTGGAACTGCTCGGCATCCCGGGCGACCCGATGACGTTCGACGTGCAGCAGGCGTGGCGGCCCCGCCCGGTCCGCGACCGTTACCGGGTCCCGTTCGGGGTCGGCGAGTTCGGCCAGGCGGTCGAGCTGGACATCAAAGAGGCGGCGATGGAGGGCATGGGCCCGCACGGCCTGTGCATCGGCGCCACCGGTTCCGGTAAGTCGGAGTTCCTCAGGACCCTGGTGCTGGGCATGCTGGCCACGCACTCGTCGACGATCCTCAACTTCGTCCTGGTGGACTTCAAGGGTGGTGCGACGTTCCTCGGTCTGGACGACGCGCCGCACGTCGCCGCGACCATCACCAACCTTCAGGGCGACCTGACGCTGGTCGACCGGATGAAGGACGCGCTGGCCGGTGAGATGAACCGGCGCCAGGAGGCGCTGAAGAACGGCGGCAACTTCAAGAACGTCTGGGAGTACGAGAAAGCGCGCGAGAACGGCGCCGACCTCGACCCGTTGCCCGCGCTGTTCATCGTGGTCGACGAGTTCTCCGAGCTGCTGTCGGCCAAGCCGGACTTCATCGACCTGTTCGTCGCGATCGGCCGGCTGGGCCGGTCGCTGCAAATGCACATGTTGCTGGCGTCGCAGCGGCTGGAGGAAGGCAAGCTGCGCGGCCTGGACTCGCACCTGTCGTACCGGATCGGCCTGAAGACGTTCTCCGCCGCGGAATCCCGTGCGGCCATCGGCGTCCCGGACGCGTTCGAACTGCCGTCCATCCCGGGTTCGGGGTACCTGAAGTTCGACACCTCGACCATGGTGCGGTTCAAGGCGTCCTATGTGTCCGGTCCGTACCGGCCGGCGGGCATGCAGCAGGCCGGCCCGTCCGCACCGGTGACCAGTGACAAGCGGCCGCGGCTGTTCGTCCCGGACTACATCGAGATCCCCAAGGAGCCGATCAGGCCGGTCGAGCAGCCCAAGGAGCAGAAGCCGGAAGGCGGCACCGAGGCCAGCGAGCTGGACGTGATCGTCTCGCGGCTGATCAACCAGGGCCCGCCCGCGCACGAGGTGTGGCTGCCGCCGCTGGAGACACCCAACTCGCTGGACACGCTGCTGTCGCCGTTGCAGCCCACGGAGGACCGCGGCATGACCGTGCCGGGGCACTTCGCCAACGGCCGGCTCCAGGTGCCGCTGGGCATCATCGACAAGCCGTTCGAGCAGCGTCGTGATCTGCTGTGGGCGGACTTCTCCGGTGCCGCCGGGCACGCCGCGATCGTCGGCGGTCCGCAGTCCGGCAAGTCGATGCTGCTGCGGACCCTCGTGATGTCGATGGCGCTGACGCACACCCCGCAGGAAGCGCAGTTCTACTGCCTCGACCTCGGTGGTGGAACGCTCGCCTCGCTGCGTGGCCTGCCGCACGTCGGTGGTGTGGCGTCCAGGCTGGACCCGGACCTGGCCCGCCGGATGGTCGCCGAGATCACCTCGCTGATCGCCGAGCGGGAGCAGCAGTTCCGTGACCTGGGCATCGACTCGATGGTCGAGTTCCGCAACCGCAAGCGGCAGGGCCAGGTGACCGACGACCCGTTCGGTGACGTGTTCCTGATCGTCGACGGCTGGCTGAACTTCCGGCAGGAGTTCGAGGCGCTCGAGGCCCAGGTGGTCAACCTGGTCGCGCAGGGTCTGTCCTACGGCGTGCACGTGATCGTGGCGGCCAACCGGTGGGCGGAGATCCGCCCGGCGGTCAAGGACCTGATGGGCACCCGGTTCGAGCTGCGGCTCGGTGACCCGACCGAGTCGGACATCGACCGCCGGGTCGCGGTGAACGTGCCAGCCGGTCGTCCCGGTCGTGGTCTGTCGCGCGACAAGCTGCACTTCCTCGTCGGCCTGCCGCGGATCGACGGTTCGTCGAACGCCGAGGACGTGGGTGCCGGTGTGCAGGACGCGGCGAACAAGATCCGCCAGTGCTGGCGCGGGCCGGTGGCGCCGCCGGTGCGCCTGCTGCCGGACATGATGGCGTACGACGACCTGCTCAAGCAGGACAAGCACCGCAACACCAGGTTGATCCCGATCGGCGTGAACGAGGACGAGCTGGCGCCCGTCTACCTCGACTTCGACGCCGAGCCGCACTTCCTGGCGTTCGCCGACGGCGAGTCCGGCAAGACGAACCTGCTGCGCACCATCGTGCGCGGGATCATGGAGCGGTACTCCGAGGACCAGGTGGTCATCCTGCTGGTCGACTACCGCCGCACCATGCTGGGCTTCATCAACACCGGGCACCTGCTGGGTTACGCGGTCTCGGCCAACCAGCTCAACGAGATGATGAAGGACGTCGTCGGCTCGCTGAAGAAGCGGCTGCCGGGTCCCGACACCACGCAGGAGCAGTTGAAGAGCCGTTCCTGGTGGACGGGTCCGGAACTGTTCGTCATCGTCGACGACTACGACCTGGTGGCCACCCAGGCCGGCAACCCGCTACAGCCGTTGCAGGAGTTCCTGCCGCAGGCCAAGGACGTCGGTATGCACATGATCGTCGCCCGCCGTTCCGGTGGCGCGTCGCGGGCGTCCTTCGACCCGATCATCGGCAAGCTGAAGGAACTCTCCAGCCCCGGCATGGTGATGAGCGCGAGCAAGGACGAGGGTGTGCTGCTCGGTACGTACAAGTCCAAGCAGCTCCCGCCCGGCCGTGGTGTGCTGATCACCCGCAAGCAGGGCCAGCAGCTCACCCAGGTCTCCTGGTTGCAGCCCGACTAGCGGAACGTCCTGACGGGAACTCCTCCCGGCACCGCGAGCCACGCTCGGGGGTGCCGGGAGGAGTTTTTTGTGCGGGTCACGGCATGACAGTCGTGCCTTCTTTGAGGGTCCGCTGACCCGTCACGTAGTGGCTCCATACGCCCAGGTGCAGCTCCTTGCCCGGCCTGGCATGGGATTTCACGAAGTCCTCGCCCTGCCAGGTGGCGCCGAACGTGACCAGGAAGCTCGTGGTGGAGCCGCGTTGCGCCGGTGGGGTGTTGTCCGGCTGGATGATCTCGTGCAGGCCCCAGGTGTAGTCGCGCTGGTAACGGCCGACAACCGGTTCGAGGGTGTTCTCGAAGACCGCGCCGGTGGCCGGGATCGTGATCAGCACGCCACGCATGCCGTTGGCGAACTTGGTGTTGTAGACCGCCACGTCGGCGGTGCCGGTCGGGTAGAACCGGGCATGCCCGGCGCCCACCTTCGAGCCCGGCGGGCAGGCCGAGGCCGCGAACTGCTCGCGTGAGCAGGTCGGGAACGCGGTCAGGTCGAAGCGGATCGAGTTGTCGAACAGGAACACGAACTCGCGGGGCGCCGCCGGCTTCTCGCCCGTCGCGGTGGAACGGTGGCCGTCGAACGTGACCGATATGCCGGTGCCCAGCCGTTCGACGTACGCCGTGCCTGACTCGAAGTTGTCCGGGCCGGGCACGGTTGCCTCGTAAGGACGTTCGGGGCCGAGCGGCGCGGGATGCGGGTAGTAGTCGGACGCGGCCGCGGGAGCGGCGGAGAGCACGCATGCCGCCGCCACAGCCATGAAGACGAAGGGGGTTCTCATGACGAAGCTCCGTTCTCTTCGATGTGTGTCGAATAGACCGGAGCGCGGGTACAGTCTTCGTAAAGCGTCGAAGAGAAGCTGAGAGGTTCGTCAGGAATGCCCATGGGGCGTTGGGCGCCGGTGTCCCACCCAGAGATCAACTCCGTCGAGGTCGACGACGTGCTGAAGGCACTGGCCGACCCCACGCGGCGCCGGATCGTGCGGCTGCTGATCGCCGAGGGCGACCGGCCGTGCGGCACGTTCGGCCTGTCGATCGCGGCGTCGACCCTCAGCCATCACTTCCGGACCCTGCGCAAGGCCGGCATCCTCCGCCAGTACGACGACGGCAGGCAGCGGATGAACACCCTGCGTCTCGACGAACTGGAGACCCGGTTCCCCGGCCTGGTGCGCGCGGTGCTGGACGCGGACTAGTGTCCTGAGGCATTAATTCGCCTGCAGTAGTGGGCGATGGAGTCAAGGATGTGGTCGGCGGTCTTAGTCCAGACGTAGGGCCGGGGATTGTCGTTCCAGGTCTCGATCCAGGCGCGGATGTCGCGGTTGAGCGCGCGGGTGCTGGTGTGGGCTCCGCGTTGGAGTTTCTTGGTGGTCAGTTCGGAGAACCACCGTTCGACGAGATTGAGCCAGGAACTGGAAGTCGGAGTGAAGTGCACGACGAACCGGGGATGGGCAAGCAGCCAACGTCGGACGGCCGGTGTTTTGTGGGTCGAGGCGTTGTCCATCACCAGGTGCACCGCCAGATCCGCGGGCACTTCCTTGTCGATGGCGGCCAAGAACTTCTTGAACTCGATCGCGCGGTGCCGCGCGTGCAAGCGGCCGATGACCTTGCCGGTGGTGATGTCCAGCGCGGCATACAGGCTGGAGGTGCCGTGCCGGACGTAGTCGTGCGTGGCGCGCTGCGGTGTGCCGGGCAGCAGCGGCAAGGTTGGTGCGGTGCGGTCCAGCGCCTGGATCTGAGACTTCTCGTCCACGCACAACACCACCGCACGCTCGGGCGGCGCGAGGTAGAGCCCGACCACATCCTTGACCTTGTCGACAAACAGAGGGTCCTTGGACAGCTTCCAGGATTCCTGTTTGTGTGGCTGGAGCCCGAAGGCGCGCCAGATCCGCGACACCGCGGTCTGAGTCATCCCGGACTCAGCGGCCATCGACCGTGTCGACCAGTGCGTGGCGTTGTCCGGCGTCGACTCCAGCGTCTTGGCGATCACCTCCTCGACCTGTTCGTCGGTGATCGTGCGAGGACGCCCAGGGCGAGGCTCGTCAAGCAACCCGTCCAGCCGATCGGCGACGAACCGCGAACGCCACTTCGCCACTGTCCCACGCTGGATCCCCAGCTCCGCGGCGACCTCGCTGTTCGACCCGCCCTCCGCGCACCGCAACACGATCCGAGACCGCAACGCCAACGCCTGCGCCGTCTTGCGGCGCCGCGTCCACCCCTGCAACGTCCGTGTCTCAACGCCCGACAACACCAACTCAGGCAGCTTCGGGTTAGGCATGCCACACCCTACACACTGCGCGCGAATTAATGACTCAGGACACTAG
>NZ_JAAATY010000003.1 GCF_013280595.1 Kibdelosporangium persicum | reverse complement strand
AGCCGGGCCGGATGCGGCCCCTGACGCCACCGCGGGACCGCCCAAAGACAACCAGTATTCGCGGCGATCCCGCGGCGACGCCAGGAACCGCCCCACCGAGCCGATTCCGGCCTCCGGCCGGGGCAGACTCTCATCGACCGGGACATTCGAAACACGACCTAGTCGGCGAGGCGCTCGACGGCTTGGGCGGCTTCCTTCAGGTCCGCGCCCGTGCTCTCCCGGTAGGCCCGGATCGCCTGGATTTTCTTTCCCTCCGCCAGCAGGGCTCTGACCTCGTCGAGTTCGGGGTCGGCGACGTCGACGCCGAGGTTCGTGGTGATCGCGTCGACTTTGCGTTCCAGCCGGGCCAGCCTGCGGTCGAGCCGGGTGAGTTTGCGGTCCATGCCGCTCGACCCCAGGACCACGGCCCCGATGAGCACGGCGGCACTGAGCAGGAGGATCTCGTAGTCCACGGGCGAAGCCTAGACCGGGGTTCGAGGAGTCCTCGAGCAGGCAGCCGGGCGTGACGTGCCGGGCACGAACCGTGGCGTGGGAGAAAACTGCAAGGAGCCCGTGATCCACTCGGCGGGTGAGTTTCAGGGTCGACCCCGATGCCGTCGACGCGATGGCGATGATGATGGGGCGCGCCTGTGAGGCGGCGCAGCTGTTCTCCGCGCACGCGCTCACCGGTGCCGACAACGTCGACGAAGGCATGCTGCTCAACACCGTCTTCGACGCGTTGGACAAGTACCAGGCGCTGGCCCAGTTCAACCTCGAACGCGGATTCACGCTGTCCGGGACGTGCTCGGAGACGCTGGCCAAGGCCGCGAAGTACTACCGGGACACCGAAGAGGCCACGGCCGCGGCCATGGACAGGACCTTCCCGGAGCCGATCCAGCCGCCGCGCACGTTCCCCATGCAGTACAACCCGCCGTGGCGGTCGTTCATCGACGTCTACAACGCCTCGGAAGACCCTCGCAAACCCGGCTCCGACTACGCGGGCACGGCGACGCCCACCGAGGGCAGCCTCAAGGTGGGCGACGGCTGGCCCGTGCTGGAGATCGTCGGCGCGCTCAACGAGATCACCGGCAAGATCTCGGTCGCGCAGCACGTACGGGACCTGCTGAAGTTCGCGACCGGCGTCGACTGGATCGGCCGGATCACCGAGTACATCAGCGGCGACTGGGTCGAGCTGATGCGCCAGGGCATGGCGCTGCGGGACATCTCGGTGGCGTACGGCCGGATCAGCGCGAACGTGATGCGTGGCTGGAGCGATCTCGGCCCGCGCTGGGGCGGCAACGCGGCGGGCACCGCGCGGGACTGGCTGTGGGACTACGCCCGCAACGCCAGCCTTTTCTCCGGGTTCTGCGACCAGGCGGGCGTGGCGGTGCAGAACTTCGCCCGTTCGGCGTACCACGGGATGCAGGCGTTGGACATCGCCGTCGACTTCCTGCTGGACGCCCTGGTTGACGTCCTGCTCAAGGCATCGGGCGCGAGCGACCTGATCGGCACGGCGATCGGCATGCTGCGCGGCACCATGCCGCACGAACTGCTCGCGGGTGTGGTCGCCGGAGCCACCAAGGTCGCGGACGCACTGGACCTGATCGAAGCCGCGGTGCACACCCTCAAGGGCGTGGCGGCGTTCCGGGAAGGCAACGAGGCAGTGCACAGCATGGCGTGGCCACCGCTCGAGTACTCCCACCCGGCGGTGCCATGACCAGCCCGTGGTCGACCGAGGCCGGTCGCGGTGCCCGCGAAGCCCAGTTGCGGTTGCTGGCCCAGGACAAGGGATTCGCCGGCGAGTTCGCCAGGGAAGTGCTCGCCGGACGGGCGAACCTGCACGCCATCCTGCGTCAGTCCATCGTCCCCGAGGACGCACTGGGCTCCGTGCGCGCCGCGGCCGAACGCTGGAACGCCCTGCCGGACGAGGAAAAGCGCACTCTGGTGCACGAGTGGGACGACACCACGGCGCGCACCATCGAGGCGCTGAACGCGATCGCGCGGCCCGAACCGAAGCCTCCGGAGAACCACGAGGACGAGACCTGGTGGAAATGGTGACACCGAAGGCAAACCCCCTCGTGAGTGTTTATCAGGGTTAGAACACCGATAAACACTCACGAGGGGGCCTAGCAGGACTCCTCGAGCTTCACCGTGCCGAAGTCGATCACGGTGTCGTGCTCGAACATGGTGCCCGCGGGGATGTTCTGGGTGCAGACCTTCCAGTTCGAGTCGGCGATCTGGTTGCGCTTCTTGCCGGAGGCATCGTGTGACCGGGTGATGAACACCGGGTTGCCGGTCAGTTTCTGGATCCGGTCCTGTGCCTGTTGCAGGGTGCCGCCGACGAGGTTGGGCATCGTCCACTGCCGCGGCGCTTTCGAGGCGCGCGGCGCGGTCGCCACTCCGGACCCGCTCGACGTGAGAACACCTGTCGACGTGACCGTGCCGGTCGTCACAGGGCCGGTGCCCTGACCACAGCCGGCCACGACCGCACTCACGCATGCCACCAAGATCCACCCGACTCGCACGCCGAATCCTTTCGCCGCCACGGTTCCCGTGTTCCCAGCGTGGCACACGAGTCAATCGGGCCGAACGGGTGACGCCGGTCGCTCGTGGTGAACGACCGGCGCAGGCCTGGCGACGACCCGGCGAGGCCGGGTGGACCTGGTGCTCGTCGGGCCGCCGGTCAGTGCTCGGCTGCCGAGTACCCGGCCGGGGTGGTCATGATCCGGTCCGGGCCGACGCGCCGGACGGCGCCGGTGAGGGTCACCGAGCCGGTGAGCGGGGTGTCCGAACTGGACCGTCCGACATGGAGCTCGACGAGCCCCGGTTCGACGACCCGGTGACCGTCCCGGCCGGTGAACGACGTGACGTCGGCGTGCAGGGTGAACGTCACGTCGGCGCTACGCCCGGGTTCGAGGGGGACCCGGACGAAACCGGCCAGTTGCCGTTGCGGGCGCGTCACCTGGGCCACCGGGTCACGCAGATACAGCTGCACGACCTCGACGCCTTCGCGCGAACCGGTGTTGGTCACCGTGACCGTGATGTCCACGCTGCCGTCCACCGGGATCTCCGGGGAGCTCACCCGCAGGTCCCGATAGTCGAAAGTCGTGTACGACAAGCCATGGCCGAAGGAAAACCGTGGCGTCGGATCCAGCGCGCTGACTTCGCTGCGATACCCCAGCGGGGCGCTCAGGTAGCTGCTCGGCTGCGCACCCGGGTGCGCGGGCACGGAAACCGGCAGCCGTCCGGACGGATTGACCTGTCCCATCAGCACATCCGCGATGGCGTCGGCGCCTTCCTCACCGGGGAAGAAGGTCTGCACGGTCGCGGCGGCTGGTGGCGTGGTGTACGGCCTGCCGCTGCACACGAGCACCACGGTCGGAGTCGACGTGGCGAGCAGTGCGTCGAGCAGTTCGGTCTGCCCGTTCGGAAGCCGCAGATCAGGTGCGTCGCACCCCTCACCGGAAGTCCCGCGGCCGAACAGTCCGGCCTTGTCGCCGACGACCGCGATGCAGACGTCCGCTTCCCTGGCGGCGTCGACGGCGGCCTGGACGCCTGCCTCGGTGGGGACGAACGTGAGGTCGGGCTGTCGTTCCCGCAGTGCTTGCACGATCGTCTTGATCTCGATGCCCATGCCCGCGTCCGGGTGGGACACCCCGACGTGGGCGGGGAACGAGTAGCAGCCCAGCATCACGAGCGGGTCGTCGGCCAGCGAACCGACCACGGCGATCCGGCCGGGACGCAGCGGCAGGACCGAGGAGTTCTCCAGCAGGACCACCGATTCCTCGGCGAGCTTGCGGGCCACGGCCCGGTTGGCCGCCGAGTCGAGCGGAACGGGGCTGGCCGTGGGCGAGTAGGACGGGTCCAGCAGGCCGAGTTCACACTTCTGGCTGAGCACCCTGGTCACCGCACGGTCCACATAGGACTCATCGATCGCGCCAAGGCGGACCGCGTCGGCGAGTGGTGCGCCATAACACCGGACGGTCGGCAGTTCGACGTCCACGCCCGCGGTCAACGCCTGGGTCGCGGCGTGGCCAGGGTCGCCGGCCACGCCGTGCGTGGTCTCCAGGAAGGACACTCCGAAGTAGTCGGAGACCACCACGCCCTTGAAGCCGAGGACATCGCGCAGCAACCCGGTCAGCATCCGGGTGTCGGCGGCCGTCGGCACCCCGTCGATCTCGGTGTACGACTGCATGACCGACCGGGCGCCTTCCCGCAACGCCATTTCGAACGGGGGCAGGATCACGTCGGCCAGTTCGCGCGGCCCCATGCTGACCGGCGCGTGGTTGCGGCCCGCGCGGGACGCCGAGTATCCGGCGAAGTGCTTGAGGGTGGCCACGATCCCGGCCTGTTCCATGCCGCGCACGTACTGCGCGCCGATCATGCCGACCAGGTACGGGTCCTCGCCGATGGTCTCCTCGGTCCGGCCCCAGCGCGGGTCGCGGGTCACGTCGAGCACCGGCGCGAGCCCTTGGTGGATGCCGTGTGCGCGCATGTCGTGGCCGATCCGTGCGCCCATTTCGCAGATCAGCGCGGGATCGAACGTCGCACCCCACGCCAGCGGCACCGGGTACGCCGTCGCGCCCCACGTGGTGAACCCGGCGAGGCATTCCTCGTGCGCCATCGCCGGAATCCCGAACCGGTTGGTGGCCATGATCTCGCGCTGGGTGTGCTCCAACGCCTTCGCCCCGGCCTCCGGCGTGACCGGTGCGGTGCCGAAGGTCCTGGTCAGCTGGCCGAGCCCGTACTTGATCACCTCCGGCCACGGCGGGGTGTCCTCGGCGAGCTCGTCCTGGTGCGGAGCGACGCCGTCACCCGAGGCCGCGGCGCTCACCCAGACCCCGGCGAGCTGCGCGATCTTCTCCTCGAGCGTCATCCGCGAGATCAGGTCGGCCACCCGGGCCTCGACCGGCAAAGCTGTGTCCCGCCATGGTTCCACGCCTACCTACCTCCGGAGTATGCGGCGGTGCTGGACCGCACGACGAGACTGGTCGCCAGTTCGACCCGGTGGTGTTCCACGTCCCCGCTGCCCGCCAGGGTGATCGCCATCCGGGCGCCGGCCGCGGCCATCTCCTGCAACGGCTGGCGGACCGTGGTCAGCGGTGGCCCGACCCATCTGGCCACCGGCAGGTCGTCGAAACCGACCACACTGAGGTCTTCAGGGATACGCAGGCCGGCCGCGCGTGCGGCCTCGTACACGCCGACGGCCTGCAAGTCACTGCCCGCGAACACGGCGGTCGGCCGGTCCTCCAGCGACAGCAACGGAAGCAACTGCTTGTACCCGGCTTCGACGTGGAAGTCGCCGTGCCGCACGAGTTCCGGGTCGACGGTCAGGCCGGCGGTCTCCAGCGCCGCGCGGTAACCGTCCACTCTGGCCCGGCTGCACAGGACGTGCTGGGGGCCGCCGATCATCGCGATCCGGCGGTGTCCCAGCTCGATCAGGTGCCGGGTCGCGGTCAGCCCGCCCTGCCAGTTCGTCGCGCCGACCGAGTGGGTCTCGGCGGTCGGCTCACCGACCGGATCGACCACCACGACCGGGATGTCGCGGGCCCGCAGTTTCGCCAGCTGGTCCGCGCTCAGGTCGGAGAACACCGCGATCACCCCGACCGGACGGCGGGCCAGCACGTTCTCCAGCCAGCTCTGTCCCGGCCGCAGCCTGCCCTGCGACTCCGACAGCACGACGGCCATGCCGTTCTCGCCCGCGACCCGTTCGACACCGCGGATGATCTCCAGCGCCCACGCGCTCTCCAGCTCGTGGAACATCAGCTCCAGCAGGTTCGACTTGCGGTACCGCTCGTCGGTCCGGCGCTGGTAGCCGTGCCTGCGGATGATCTCCTCCACCCGCTGGCGGGTGTCCGGCGCGACGTCCGATCGGCCGTTCATCACTTTCGAAACTGTCGGAACCGAGACCCCGGCTTCCGCCGCGATGTCGGCGATCGTGACCTTGCTTGCTTTGGCAGGCATGAGGCGCAGTGTACGCCAGGAAGAGCGGATGGGGAGCCCTTGACGGTGTGGCCGGTCACACCTACAGTCTCCGAAACAGATCGCCATTCTTTCGAAACTATCGGAGGAAGTCCGTGATCAGATTCGGGTTGATAGCAGTGCTGCTGTTAGCCACGGCTTGCGGTACCTCGGGTCCGCAGGCCGGCGGCGGCGAAGGAGCCGGCGGCGGCACGCTTCATGTCTGGGTTCTGGAGGACAAGCTCAACGCGACCCAGCAGAAGGCCGCTGACGAGTTCAACAAGACGTCGCCGGTCAAAGTGGTGATCGACAAGTTCAACCCGGACAGCTATCCGGACAAGCTGCGGGTGTCGATCGGCTCACCGAACGCACCGGACGTGTTCTTCAACTGGGGCAGCGGTTCCATCTCGCCGTACGTGAAAGCGGGTGAACTGGCCGACCTGACGCCCGCGTTCGACGCGGACCCCGCGTTCAAGTCCGCCTTCCTGCCCGCGGTACTTGACGTCGGCAAGATAGACAACAAGTACTACGGTGTGCCGCTGCGCGGCATGCAGCCGGTGATCCTGTTCTACAACAAGCAGGTCTTCGGCGACGCACAACCACCCAAGACCTGGACCGAGCTGTTGTCCCTGGTGGACAGGTTCAAGGCACAGGGGGTGACCCCGTTCGCGCTGGGCGGCGCGACGGCGTGGACCGAGCTGATGTGGGTCGAGTACCTCGTGGACCGCTTCGGCGGGCCGGACGTGTTCAAACGGATCTACAACGGTGAACCGGGCGCGTGGCGTGATCCGGCCGTGCTGAAGGCGGCTCAGGCGATCAGGGACCTGGTCGACCGGGGTGCGTTCGGCACGAACTACGCCTCGGTGGACTACAACTCGCACGCGGCGGAGACGTTGTTCGCCAAGGGCCGTGCGGCGATGCACCTGATGGGGTCGTGGGAGTTCACCAACCACACCGAGTTGCAGCCGGACTTCGCCAAGAACGGCCTGGGCTTCGCGCCGTTCCCCGCGGTCGACGGCGGCACGGGTGACCCGGCGAACGTGGTCGGCAACCCGACCAACTTCTTCTCGGTCACCGCGAAGTCCAAGCACCAGGACACCGCGATCAAGTTCCTCAAGACGATGATGAGCGACAGCTACGTGCAGGGCCTGCTGGACGCCGGCGACGTGCCGGTGCTCGGCTCGGTCGAGCCGAAGCTGGCGAGCACGCCGAACCCGGACTTCGCCCGGTTCCAGCTCGATCTGGTCCGCAAGGCGCCCGCGTTCACGTTGTCCTGGGACCAGTCGCTGTCCTCCGCGGGTGCGCAGACGATGCTCACCACGATCCAGGACCTGTTCAACCGCAAGATCACCCCTGAGCAGTTCGTGGCCAACGTGGAGAACGTGAAGTGACGACAGTCCTTGACCGGGCCGGTCCGGCGGCAGCCGTGACGCCGCCGGGCCGCCGCCCGGTCGCCATGCTCAGCAGGCCGGGGGCTGGGTGGATCGTGCCGGGACTCGTCCTGTTCGGACTGTTCGGCATCGCGCCGATGGTCCTGGTCGCGTACCTGTCGTTCACCCAGTGGAACCTGCTGGGCTCTCCCCAGTTCGCGGGGCTGGCGAACTGGCAGCGGTTCTTCACCGACCCGGCGATCCTGGACTCCCTGTGGCTCAGCGCGGTCCTGACCGTGCTGTGCTGGGGATTCCAGACGCCGGTCAGCCTGCTGCTGGGAGTGTGGGCGGCGGGCAAGCAGCGCAGCAGGGCCGTGTTGTCGGCGATCTTCTTCCTGCCGTTGCTGTTGTCGAGCACCGCGATCGCGATCCTGTGGCACGCGTTGCTCGACCCGAACTGGGGTCTGCCGTCCTATCTCGGCGGTGACGGCAACTTCATCGGCACGCCGCAGGGCGCGATGATCTCGGTGGCGTTCGTGGCGTCGTGGCAGTTCATCCCGTTCCACACGCTGATCTACCAGGCCGGGACGCGGCAGATCCCGGAGGTGCTCTACCAGGCCGCGGTGATGGACGGCGCGAGCCGGTTCCAGCAGTTCGTGCACATCACGTTGCCGCAGCTCAGGCATACGATCGTGACGTCGTCGGTGCTGATGATCGTCGGCGCGCTGACGTACTTCGAGACGGTGCTGGTGCTGACCGCCGGCGGACCGGGGACCTCCACGTACATCCTGCCCTTCCGGATGTACGCCACAGGTTTCCGGTCCTACGACATGGGTTACGCCAGTGCGATCGCGTTCGCACTGGTGGTGATCGCCACCGCGATCTCGATCATCCTGGTGCGGATCTCCGGGTTCGCCAAGATGCGCAGCACCCGGGAGGGCCTGTGATCGCCCTGCTCTGGCTGGTGATCGTCGCGGTCCCGTTGCTCGCGTTGTTCGGGGCGACGCTGCGCACCCAGGACGACTACCTGGACAACGGCCCGCTGGCGTTCCCGGACGGGATCACCGGCGACAACTACCTCTCGGTCTTCGACAAGGGGTTCGGCACGGCGTTGGGCAACACGGTCATGGTCACGGCCGGGACCGTGCTGCTGGTGATGATCACCGCGATCCCGGCGGCGTACGCGATCGTGCGTTCGCCCAGCCGGATCGTGTCGAGCGGCTTCCGGATGTTCCTGCTGGGCCTGGCGATCCCCATGCAGGTCACCGTGGTGCCGATCTACCTGGTGATCACCCGGCTGCACCTGTACGACTCGTTGCTGGCGGTCGTGTTGCCCACCGCGGCCTTCTCGTTGCCCGTTTCCGTGCTGATCCTGGCCAGTGCCATGCGGGACGTGTCCGAGGAGGTCTACGAGTCGATGGCGCTCGACGGCGCCGGCAGCTGGCGGGTCCTGCTCAACCTGGTCGTCCCGATGTCCACCTCGGCCATCGCGACGATCGGCATCTACTCGGCTTTGCAGGCGTGGAACGGGTTCCTGTTCCCGCTCGTGCTCACGCAGTCGGCGGACCAGCGGGTGCTGACGCTGTCGTTGTGGGAGTACCAGACGCAGTTCGGCATCAACGTGCCCGGCTTGCTCGCCGCGGTCGTGCTGTCCGGGCTGCCGATCTTCATCGCGTACCTGTTCGCCCGCCGTGCCCTGACCAGTGGGCTGATGGGAGTCGGTGGGAAGTAGCCCCTGCGAGCAACCCAAGGAGCAACAAGGATGTTGCGAAGAACCGCGTTAGCAGGCGCCGTACTGGCCGGGCTGGGTGTCTGGCAGGCGCCCGCGGCCAGTGCGGCTCACTGGGCGCCGCCGTTGCAGCACATCACGCACCGGTACGTCGGCAGTGCCGTCACGCCGGCTCACCTCGCCGAGCGGGACTACCGTGCGGTGCTGACGCGTGAGTTCGACAGTGTGACGCCCGAGAACGAGTTGAAATGGGAGACGCTGGAGGCCACCCGTGGCCAGTACGACTGGTCCGGTGCCGACGAGCTCGTCCGCTACGCCAAGAAGCACCGCAAGTCGATGCGTGGACACACGCTGGTCTGGCACAGCCAGCTGCCCACCTGGGTCGCAGAACTGCCCGCGGACGAGCTGAGAGCCGTGCTGCGCCAGCACATCACCACGGTGGTTAGCCGGTATCGCGGCAAGATCCGCGCGTGGGACGTGGTCAACGAGGCGTTCAACGAGGACGGCACCCGCCGGGACACCGTCTTCCAGCAGAAGCTGGGTGACGGCTACATCGCCGACGCCTTCCGGTGGGCCCATCAGGCCGACCCGTCCGCCAAGCTCTACATCAACGACTACAACGTCGAAGGCGTCAACCCCAAGTCCGACGCCACGTACGAGCTGGTCCGCTCGTTGCGCAAGCAGGGCGTGCCGATCCACGGCATGGGCATCCAGGCTCATCTGTCCATTGAGTACGGATTCCCGACCGGCTACCGCGAGAACCTCAAGCGGTTCGGCGCGCTGGGCGTCGACGTGGCCTTGACCGAGGCCGACGTCCGGATGCCGCTGCCCCCTGACGACGCCAAACTGGCCACGCAGGCGCAGTACTTCAAGGAGCTGTGGGACGGCTGCCACGCGACCCGGCGGTGCGTGGAGTTCACCACCTGGGGCTTCACCGACCGCCATTCCTGGGTCCCGGGCTGGTTCCCCGGCGAGGGCGCGGCGTGTCTGTTCGACGAGAACATGCGGCCGAAACCCGCATACCGGGCCATCAACCCGTGAAGGAACGCTGAATGACACAGCACAGAAGATTCCGGGCCACGATCGTGGGCTGTGGGGTGATCGCGGAGTCCGGTCACATCCCGGCGTTACGGGCGGCGGCCGACCGGGTCGAGATCGTCGCCGCGGTGGACAGCGATCCGGAACGGCTCGCGGACTTCCAGCGGCAGTACGAGATCCCGGCCGGGTACACGTCCGTCGCGGCGATGCTGGCGGTCGGCAAACCGGATCTGGTGCTGGTCTGCACGCCACCGGCGACCCACGCCGACATCACGGTGCGGTGCCTCGAGGCGGGGGCGTGGGTCCTGGTGGAGAAACCGCCGTGCCTGTCGCTGGCGGAGTTCGAGCGGATCGAAGCGGCCGAACGGGAAGGCGGGCCGTACGCCAGCGTGGTGTTCCAGCACCGCTTCGGTTCGGGCGGCCGCAACGCCGTCGACCTGATCTCGTCCGGCGCGCTCGGCCGTCCGTTGGTGGCCGCGTGCCATACGACGTGGTACCGCGACCAGGCCTACTTCGACGTGCCCTGGCGTGGCCGCTGGGAGACCGAAGGCGGCGGCCCGACGATGGGCCACGGCATCCATCAGATGGACCTGTTGCTGGCGATGCTCGGCGAATGGGACGAAGTACGCGCGATGGCCGGCCGGCTGGCGCGCTCGATGGACACCGAGGACGTCTCGATGGCCATGGTGCGCTTCACCAACGGCGCCATGGCGTCGATCGTCAACAGCGTGCTGTCGCCGCGCGAGGAAAGCTACATCCGCGTCGACCTCACTGACGCGACTGTGGAACTGACGCACCTCTACGGCTACAAGAACGCTGACTGGCAGTACACCCCAGCCGTGCACGTCCGCGACTCCGAACGCGTCGCGTCGTGGACGGACATCCCGGACAACGTGTCGAGCTCGCACACCGCCCAGTTGCCGTACGTGCTCGACGCCATGGCCAAGGGCGAGCGGCCACCGCTGTCGGGGCGGCAGGGACGCGAGACCCTCGAGCTGATCGCGGCGATGTACCGGTCCGCGTTCACCGGGCTGCCCGTGCGGCGCGGCGAGATCGGCCCGGACGACCCGTACTACCACCGGATGGATGGAGGTTCACAGCCGTGGCCATAGTGGACGATGGGCGGACGTTGACGCTCACCGCGCGCGACGTCGAGTTGTTCCGGTACACCTATCGCCCCGACACGCCCGCGTTCGAGTGCCCGTGCCCCAGCTTCCATCCACTGCGGACACTCGACGGGGACGTCGTCACCGGCAACCGGCCGCACGACCACCGGTGGCACAAGGGTTTGGCGATGACCGCGTCGCACCTGTCCGGCCAGAACTTCTGGGGCGGGGTGTCCTGGGTGACCGGCGAGGGCTACCAGGTGCTGCCCAACGTCGGCTCGCTGGCGCACCGGACGTTCGGCGGGCCGGGCGTCGAGGAGATCGACTGGATCACCGCGGCGGGCGAGAAGTGGATCTCCGAGCGGCGGGTGATCGAGTACGGCATCGGAGCCGATCACTGGTGGCTCGACCTGACTTTCGAACTGCGCAACGTGCGTGGTGCGGAGCTGCGGTTCGGGAGCCCGACCGTGTACGGCCGGGAGATGGCCGGGTACTGCGGGTTCTTCTGGCGTGGACCACGTTCGTTCACGGGCGGCACGGTCCTGGCGTCGGGAGGGCGGTCCGGGCCTGAGCTGATGGGCGGCAAGGCGGACTGGCTGGCCTTCGTGGGAGCGCACGACGAGGTCGATCGGATGTCCACCTTGCTGTTCATCGGCGATCCGGCCAATCCCGGCACCCACTGGTTCGTGCGCACCGAGCCGTACGCGGTGGTCAACCCGTCCTTCGCGTTCTACGAGGAACTGGTGCTCCCGCCGGACGAGACGCTGAGGCTGAGGTACCGGCTGCTGATCGGCAACGGCGCGTGGGAGCGCGACCGGCTGGAGGACCAGGCGTGGACGTGGAGCCGGTGATCTTCCCGGGCGCGACCGGGATCTCCGGGCTGTCGGTCTATCCGTGGGAGGCCGAGGACGGCCGCTGCGGCGGATCCCCGCACGTCCACCTGACGTGCACGGAGGCGTACATCACGGTGTCCGGCTCCGGCAGCCTGCAGACCCTGACCGGGCAGGGCCTTTCCGAACACCCGCTGATCCCCGGGACAGTGGTGTGGTTCGGGCCGGGCACGATCCACCGCGCCGTCAACGTCAGTTCGTTGCGGGTGATCGTCGTGATGCAGAACAGCGGATTGCCGGAGGCGGGTGACGCCGTGCTGACGTACCCGCCGCAGGTGCTCGCTGATCCCGTGGACTACCACCGGGGCCGCAAACCACGGGAACGCCGGGATCTGGCGGTCCGCGGATTTCTCGACCTGGCCCGCGATCCCGGGGCGTTGGCGAAGTTCTACCAGCAGGCCGCCGAACTCGTGGCGGACCGGCTGGACTCCTGGGAGGCGCGGTGGGAAGCCGGTCCGCTCGAATCCGTCCGGCAGACGCAGCGGCAGCTGAACGCGCTGCGCGCCGGAAACGTCGACTACCTGATGGACAGCGAGGTCCGGGTCGCGGAGGCACCCGCCCAGCGCGCGTACGGGATGTGCGGGATGCTGGACGTATACCGCCTATGAGGGCACGGCTGCGACGGGACAAGGTCTTCCTGCTGGTCGCCCTGCCAGGAGTCCTCGCGCTGCTCGTGTTCCACTACGTTCCCCTGCTGGGCAACGTGATCGCGTTCAAGGACTACCAGCCGTACCTGGGGATCACCGACAGCCCGTGGGTCGGCTTCGACAACTTCAACGTGCTGTTCAACGGCGACGCGATGTTCCTCAGGGCACTGGGCAACACCCTGGTGATCACGCTGTTGCAGGTGGTCGTGGTGTTCCCGATCCCGATCGCGCTGGCCTTGCTGCTCGACAGCCTGGTGTCCGAACGGGTGAAGCAGGTCGTGCAGAGCGTGCTGTACCTGCCGCACTTCCTGTCGTGGGTGATCGTGGTCGCGGTGTTCCAGCAGATGCTGGGGGATTCCGGGCTGCTGAACAACACCCTGCAGTCGGCCGGGATGGGGCCGGTGGACATCATCGGCAACCCGGACGTGTTCAAGGCGTTGATCACCAGCCAGGTGCTGTGGAAGGACGCGGGCTGGGCCACGATCCTGTTCCTGGCCGCACTGTCCAGAATAGACAGCACGCTGTACGAGGCGTCGGCGATCGACGGCGCCAACCGGGCCCGCCAGTTGTGGCACGTGACCCTGCCCGGGCTGCGCGGGATCATCGTACTGCTGCTGATCCTGCGGCTCGGTGACGCGCTGACCGTCGGGTTCGAGCAGATCATCCTCCAGCAGGCGGCGGTCGGGTCGGACGTCAGCGAGGTGCTGGACACGTACGTCTACAACAACGGCATCCTGGCGGGCAGCTGGGGGATCAGCGCGGCGGTCGGGCTGGTCAAGGGCATCGTCGGCGTGCTGCTGGTGCTCGGCGCGAACAAGCTGGCCCACAAGTTCGGCGAACAGGGGATCTACCAGCGATGATCAAGTCACTCAAGGCGCTGGTGCTCGCCATCTGCTGCGCGGCCGTGATCGTGCCGTTCTTCGGGATCATCGCGACGAGCCTGTCCAGCCGCGAGGACGTCACGCGCGCGGGCGGCTTCGTCATGTTCCCCAGCGAGATCCGGTTCGACGCCTACGAGGCGATCCTGTCCGGTGGCGTGGTCACCCGGGCGACCGTGGTCAGCCTGCTCATCACGCTGGTGGGCACAGCGTTGAGCCTGGTGGCGACGACGTTGCTGGCGTACGGCCTGAGCAGGCGCGGGACACTGCTGCACCGGCCGATGCTGGCGATCGTGTTGCTGCCGCTGCTGTTCACGCCCGGCATCATCCCGAGCTACCTGATCGTGAAGTACCTCGGGCTGCTGGACACCTACTGGTCGCTGATCCTGCCGGTGGTGGTCAACGCCTTCAACGTGATCGTGCTGCGGGCGTTCTTCATGGAACTGCCGCAGGAAGTCATGGACAGCGCGCGGATCGACGGCGCGGGCGACTTCACCGTGCTGTGGCGGATCGTCCTGCCAATGAGCAAGGCGGTCCTGGCCGTGATCGCGTTGTTCTACGCGGTAGCGTACTGGAACTCGTTCTTCAACGCCTTGCTGTACATCAACGACACCGCGAAGTGGCCGCTGCAACTGGTGCTGCGGACGTATGTGGTGAACCAGGCCGAACTCGGCGTCGACCAGCTCGGCGGGACCGAACTGCCGCCGCGGGAGGCCGTGCAGATGGCCATCCTGGTGTTGTCGATCATCCCGATCCTGCTCGTGTACCCGTTCGTGCAACGCCATTTCACCAAGGGGGTGCTGGTCGGTGCCGTGAAGGGCTGACTGGTCTTGCCAAGCAGAAGGAGACAACGATGTCCGTGAACCGCCGCTTATTCCTGACCGGTGCGCTGGCGACGGCCGTCGCCGGGTGCAGCAGCGGGACGACGAGCAATCCCACCCAGACCGTCAGCGGCATCAACCTGCCGACGTACACGCCGTATCCCGGCGTCCAGCCGGACCTCAAGGGCAACGCCCAGGGCCTGCTCGACGCGTTCCTGAAGTACCCCGACCCGCCGGTGAAGGCGGTCAACGCACCACCGATGAACGGCGGCTCGGTGTCCGCGTTCGTGCTGACGAGCTCGCCCGTTCCGCCCGCGGTCGACCAGAACCCGTACTGGCAGGAGCTCAACCGGCGGCTGGGCACCGACTTGCGGCTGACGATCGTGCCGAACGCCGACATGGCCACGAAGTTCGCCACCCTCGTGGCCGGTGACGACCTGCCCGACCTGATCGTGCCCGCGCTCTACACTCCCAACGGACTGCCCGCCGGTGTCGCCAACCTGCCCGCGTGGATGGCCAGCAAGTGCCAGGACCTGACGCCGTTCCTGTCGGGTGACGCGGTCAAGGAGTACCCGTTCCTGGCGAACCTGCCGACGTCGGCGTGGAAGGACTGCCGGTACAACGGCGGGATCTACGGCCTGCCGGTGGCCCGTGGTGTCGGTGGCAGCCTGATGTTCCGGCGCGACGACCTGCTGGCGGAGTTCGGCGTCAACCCGAACCCGGGGAGCTTCGCGGAGTTCCGTGACCTCTGCAAGACGGTCAGCGGCCCCGGCCGGTGGGCGCTGTCCCAGGCGCCGACGGACTTCATCTCGCAGATGCTCGGCCTGCCGTTCCGCTGGAAGGACGAAGGCGGCTCGCTGAAGTCCCGGTACGAGTACGAGGAGTTCAAGCAGGCCCTCTCGGACGCCGCCCAGCTGGTGCAGCAGGGCGCCGTGCATCCGGACAGCTTCACCAACAACGCGCCGGTGAAGAAGTGGTTCAACGCGGGCACGACCGTGCTCATCACCGACCGGTACACCGCGTGGCCCCAGTTCTACGCCGAGAACATCGCCGGTCCCGGCTTCGCCATCTCCGGCATGCGCCCGCCGAAGTACGACGGCGGGGGATTCGCGGCGACCTGGCAGGCCCAGGCGACCAACAACTTCACGGTGATGAAGAAGTCGGAACCCGGCCGGGTGCGGGAACTGCTGCGGCTGTGCAACTGGCTGGCGGCACCGTTCGGCACCGAGGAGTACCTGTTCCGCAAGTACGGTGTCGCCGGCGTGCACTACGTGATGAAGGACGGCGGTCCCCAGCAGACCCAGGCCGGCGTCACCCAGACGGTGCTGGGCGTCCGGTACATTGTGGACTCCCCGGACGTGATCTTCATCCCGGGAAACCCCAATGCGACTCGTCAGTCGTACGAATACCAGGCGTCCATCATCCCGACCGCCGTGGCCGACCCGACGCTGAGCCTGTTCTCCGACACGTGGTCCCGCAAGCAGGGCCAGCTGGGCACGATCATCAACGACGCCCAGAACGACATCCTCAGCGGCCGCAAACCGGTGTCCACCTGGGACGACGTGGTCAAGCAGTGGCGGTCCACCGGCGGCGACCAGGTCCGCAAGGAGTTCGAAGAAGCCATGCGCACCCAGTAACCCCTCGTGAGTGTTTATCCGTGTTCTAACCCTGATAAACACTCACGAGGTTTTCCTTGGGCGAGGCCGGTGTGGGCGCGGGCCTGTTCGTCGAGGTCGCCGATCTTGACGGCGACCGCCAAGGCGTCGGTGTAGTGGTGACGCGCCTCGGCAGTCATCCCTGTGCAGCCGAGGGCGTCGCCGAGTCCGTTGAGCGCGGTCGCCTTGCCGTACTCGTGGCCTGTTCTTTCGCAGAGGGCCAGCGCGTGCGAGTAGTTCGTCGCGGCTTCGGTGTACATGCCCTGGTTGCGGCGCACGTCGCCGATGTTGATCAACGAGTGCGCCTCGCCACGGAGATGCCCCGAATCGCGGGCGATGGCGAGGGCGCGTTCGTGTTCCGCCATGGCCCGGTCGTAAGCGCCCGAGCGCATCGCGATCATGCCGAGCCGGGTCCGTGCCACCGCTTCGCCGACCCAGTCGGCCGCCCGCAGGAAAAGTTCAAGCGCTCGTTCGTGCAACTCGGCCGCGGCCGAGAGGTCGCCGAGCCGTTCGTTGACGATGCCGAGGTTCGTCAGCGCCCGGGCCACACCGATGACGTGACCGGCCGCGCGGGCATACGCCAACGCTTGCGCGTGGTGGACAGCGGCCTGTTCGTACTGGCCGGTCTGCTCCTCCACGCTTCCCAGCCTGGTCAGGGCCCTGGCGGCGCCGGCCTGATCGGAAGCCCGCAGCGAAAGATCGAGGGCCCGCTGATAGTGCGAAGCGGCCTCGTCGTAACGCCCTGACTGCCAGTGGACCGAACCGAGATTGGTCACGGCATGCGCTTGCGCCGACAAATCATTCACCTGCACGGCCGCCCGTTCGGCATGCGTGTGGATGGTGAACGCTTCGGCGTACCTGCCTCCGTCGAGGTACCGGTAGAGGGCCGTGGCGAGCCGCACGATCCGCACCGGTGGCAACTGTGGACAGACGGCCGTCAGGTTCGGCAGTTCGGCGTCCAGCCATGACCGGTTCGCCGCGCTGTCGATGGAACCGGCCATAACGATTGCCGTGTCGACGTAATGGTCGAAGAGACGCCCGCGGGCTTCGTCGTCCTTCGCGAGGTCGGCGGCGAACGCGTGCAACAGATCGTGCATGCCCCACCGGCCAGGTGCCGTGCTGTGCACCAGGTGCGCTCGGCTGAGAACTTCGAGCAGGAGCGAAGCGTCGGCGATCTCGGTGTCGAACAGCGCCGCCGCGGCGGTGGTGTCGACGTCGGGACCGGGATGCAGCCCCAGCAGGCGGAACGCGCGTGCGACGTCCGGGCGGAGGTGCCGGTACGACCACGAGAACACCTCGCGGACCGCGGCCCGGTGGTCGCCCCCGCCGTCGAGCAACATCAGCCTCCGGCCGCGGTCGGCCAACTCGGCGACCAAAGTGGACAGGGGAGTGGCCGCGCGCGCGACGACCAGTTCCGCGGCCACCCGCAACGCCAACGGCAGGCGGGCGCATTGCTCGGCAAGCGCTTGCGCCGCCTCGGGTTCCGACTGCGCCCGGGCGCCGATCATCGTGTTCATCAGGCTGACGGCGTCCTGCCGGGACAGCACCTGGAGTTCGACGCGGTGCTGCGCGGGCAACTCGGGCAGCGTGTCGCGGCTGGTCACCAGGATCGCGCAAGAAGGCGGGCACGGCAGCAGCGGTGCGATCTGGTCGACCGAGTTCACGTTGTCCAGCACCAGGAGCAAGCGTTTGCCGGTGATCTCGTCGGACAGCCTTCGCGCTTTGTCGGGCACGTTCCCGGCGATGCCGAGCGCGCCGAGCAGCCGGACGAGCGCGTCACCGGCGGACAACGGCTGCTCGGAGTCGAAGCCGCGCAGGTCGATGTACAGCTGACCGCCGGGAAAACGGTCACGGACCTGGTGTCCGAATCGGACCGTCAACGCCGTCTTGCCGACCCCCGCGCTGCCGGACACGACACACACCAGACCGGACGGCCCGTGACTGGTCAGGGCGTTCTCCAGCCCGCGCAGCTCCGCCGTCCGGCCGGTGAATCCGCCGACATCGGCAGGCAGCTGTGCCGGCGCGGGCTGGCCGGCCGAGGGCTTCACCAGTGCGGCGTAAGCGTTCGCGAGTTCCGGGCCGGGGTCGACGCCGAGCTCGTCGGCGAGCCTCCGGCAGGCCGCGTGGTACGTGCCGAACGCCTCGCTCCGGCGTCCCACAGCCTGGTACGCGCGGATCAGCCGGGCCAGCGCGGCCTCGTCGAGCGGCTGGTCGGCGGCCGCGTCCTCGAGCAGCGTGACGACCTCGTGCGCCGCTCCCGCCGTGATCTTCAAGTCGCCGTAACGGGCGAGCGCGGCCCGGCGTTGCTCGGTCAACGCCAGTACCTTCTTGTGCCCGGCCAGAGCGGGCACGTCGGCGAGCGGAGAACCGCGCCACAACCGCAGAGCCGCACCGAGTTTGTCGGCGTCCTGCCGCGCGGCCAGCAGTTGCTTGAACCGGATGAGATCGATGTCCGGCGCGCGCAACGCGTATCCGTCGCCAATGCGAGGCAGGTAGGAACTGTGGCCGTACGCGCGCCGGCCGGGTTCCAGGATTCGCCGCAGGCTCCGGATGTATGTCTGGATCACATTGGACGCACTGGGCGGCGGCTGGTCGTGCCACAACGCTTCGACGATGTCCGCGCGCGAAGTGGGCTGCCCGCCGTTGAGCGCGAGCAGGCCGAGCAGCGCACGCACCCCGGCTGATCCGAGGTCCAGCAAAGCGCCGTCCCGCCAGACGCGCAACGGCCCGAGTACCTGGATCCTGATCACAGCTTGGCCAGTTCCGCTCGGACGCTCTCGGCCTGCGGGTCGTCCATCTTGGTGTACAGCTCGAGCGCCTTCTCCCAGTGCTGACGCGCCTGGTCCACGTCACCGGCCAGCTGGAACGTACGGGCCAGGCCGTTGTGGGCGCGTGCTTCGTCGTCCTCGTCGCCGGTCTCGACGGCCAGCGCGAGCGCCGCGTTGTGCCGGGCACGGGCGTCTGTGGCACGGCCGGTTGCGGACAACGCTTCGCCCAGCCCGTTGAGCGCCACGGCGAGACCTCGCTGCTCGCCGACTTCGTGGAACAACGCGATCGCCGCCAGATGCCTGCTGATGGCGGGCTGTGGCTCGCCGCGTCGCACGTCGAGTTCACCCAAGTTGGTCAACGCGTACGCCTCTCCACGCCGTTCGCCCATTTGCTGGAACAGGTCCATGGCCTTCTCGAAGTGCTCGCCCGCCGCGGTGTGGTGATCCAGCCTCTTGTCGACGTAACCGAGGTTGAGCAGGGCGTACGCCTCGCCGGACGTGTAGCCGATTTTGCGGCACAGCTCCAACGCGTCGCCCAGGTGCTCGGCGGCGGACGAGAACTTGCCGCGCCGCTCGTCGATGATTCCCAGGCTCACGTGCGTCTGCACCTCCCCGAGCCGGTCACCGATCCGCTGGTAGATGGCCAGCGCCCGGCGTTGATGATCCTCGGCCTGGTCGTACCGGCTGAGCCGCTCGTCGACGATCCCCAGGTTCGCCAGTGCCCGCGCTTCGCCGTTCAGGTCGTCCCGCTCGCGGTACAGCACAAGCGCTTGGTTGAGATGGTCGGCGGAGGAGGAGTAGCGGCCCGCCCGCCACAGGACCGTTCCGAGGTTGGTCAACGCGTGCGCGCGATCGGCCGGGTCGGCCGCGGCTTCGAGCGCGTGGCCGTGGATGACAAGCGCTTCCGCGTACCGGCCGCCTTCGAGGTACCGGTGCAGAGTCGTGGCCAGCTTGGCGGTGTACGAGGGCCAGCCGTACGCGGTCAGCGCGATCAGCGTGGGCAACTCGGCGTCCAGCCATTCCCGTGCCGTTTCGGCGTCCGGCATCGGCCGGCCATAGGGGCCGGGATCGTCCTGGTTCATCGCGTGCAGGACGTGCATCGCGGCCTTGGTCGTGGTCAGGTAGTAGTCGAAGACCCGGACTAGGGCGGCGTCGCGGTCGGTTCCGGAGTCGTGCTGTTCCGCCAGTTGCATCGCGTACGCCTTGAGCAGGTCGTGAGTTGACCCGTCGGATTGCGTCAGATGGGCTCGGGCCAACTGGTCCAGCGTCCGGCGGGCGTCGTCCAGTGCGCTTCCGGCGAGTGCCGCGAGAACGTACGGATCGACGCGCGTCCCGGGATGAATGCCGATCAGCCGGAACGCACGCGCGGAGTCCGCCGGCAGGTGTTCGTACGACCGCGAGAACACCACCCGGACGGCCGCCCGGTCATCGCCGCCCGCGTCCAGGATCTCCAGCCTGCGCTGCTGGTCCGCCAGTTCTTCCACCAGTTCCCGCAACGGACTCGACCGGCTGATGGCCAGCTCGGCCGCCACCCGCAGCGCCAGCGGCAACCTGGCGCACTGCTCGGCGAGGACGGCGATCGACTCGGAGTCCTCGCCGATCAGCGAGCGCAGCAGTTGCTGGGCCTCAGCCGCGGGCAACAGGTCCAGGTCCAGCCGATGGGCGCCGTGCAACGCGACCAGGCCGGCCAGGCTGTCTCGGCTGGTCACGATGACCGCGCAGGACTCCGTGCCAGGCAACAACGGCCGGATCTGCTCGACGGAGTTGGCGTTGTCCAGCACAAGGAGCACACGGCGTCCGGCGAGCTCGGTGCGCAGCCGCGAAGCACGGTCGGCCAGGTCCAGGGAGACCTCCGCACCCGGAACACCCAGCGCGTTGAGGAACCGGCCGAGCGCGTCCAACGGGGTGACGGGACGGCCGGGAGCGTAACCCTGAAGGTCGATGTACAACTGGCCGTCCGGGAAGCGCTTGCGGACGCGGTGGGCGCAGTGGATGGCCAACGCGGTCTTGCCGACCCCCGCCGTCCCGGAGACCACGCAGATCGGCATGCCCGGCGCGGCGAGCTCGCTGTCCATTTGAGACAGCTCGGGGCCGCGGCCGGTGAAGCCGGGCACGTCGGCGGGCAGCTGGTTTCCGACCGGCCGGACCACCGTGGCCCGGGTGTATTCGGGCTGGTCGAGCAGCACGCCCTGATGCGCCTCGGTCAGTTCGGGCCCTGGGGCGACCCCCAGTTCGTCCGCGAGCCGCCTGCGGATCGAGTGGAACGCCTCGAACGCCTGCGCGCGCCGCCCGGCGGCCTGGTACGCCCGGATCAGCCGGGCCTGCACGGCCTCGTCCAGCGGGTGTTCCGCCGCGGCCTCCTCCAGGACGGGCAGTGCCTCGGCCGCGGCGCCCTGCGAGATCATCATCTCGCCGTACCGGGCGATCGTGGTCTGCCGCTCCTTCGCGACCGCGAGCACCGCCGGGTGGTTGGCCAGCGTCGGGATGTCCGCGAGCGGCGCGCCGTGCCACAGGTCCAGTGCTTCCTTGAGCAGCAGCGGATCGGAAGCCGCTGCCAGCTTGCGGAAGCGGGTCAGGTCGGTGCTGAGCCGTAAGGCGTAACCGTCGCCGACGCGTGGCAGAACACTGCTTCCCGCCCGTGGCGGACGGCCGGGTTCCAGCAGCCGCCGCAGGTGTTTCACCCTGGTCTGCAGGATGTTCACGGCGCTCGCGGGCGGGCGCTGGCCCCATGCGGCGTCGATCAGGTCGGCGCGCGACAAACCCTGCCCGCCGTTGAGCGCGAGCAGTCCCAGCACCGCACGCTGACCCACCGGACCGAGGTCGACCGGGTCACCGTTGTCGTGCCACGCCCGGACCGGCCCCAGCACCTGGACCCGCACGCACCCCCACCTCCACCGCGTCCAGTCGCCGTTCAGATCTCATCCAGTCGCGATGACCAATCTGTGGTGGCGACGGTATGAGGACACCGTGACCGTGGCAAGGGGAACGGAAATACCGGCGGTGTTCGGCCGGATTGTGTTTCCGCCATTCGGAGGAGGAGAACCGCAGTGAGACTCTCGTTCGTCATGATCACCGCCGCCGCCCTGACGGCGCTCGTGACACCGGCCGCGTCAGCGGAGACACCGGGCAGCAGCACCTGCCTGGACCCGGTGACCGGCGTGCCGTTCTCGGTGCGGTTCACCGGATCGGAAGGCAACGACATCTACTGGACGGGCCTGGCGGACGTGGTGGACGCCCGGGAAGGCGACGACTGGATCTTCTCCGAGGCCAGCCCGGGTCGTGCGGTCGCGTGCCTGGGACCGGGCGCCGACAGTTTCGGGCACAGCAACCCCGTCGAGTACTCGCCCGGGCGTTACGGCGTGCTCGGCGGTCCCGGCAACGACAACATCGTCGGCGGCGCCGGCAACGACGTCCTGCACGGCGAGGGCGACAACGACACGCTCGTCGGTGGCCCGGGCCACGACATCGTCGACGGCGGCGAGGGAATCGACCGCTGCCACGCGGAAGTGACGTACAACTGCGAGTTCACCTTCTGAGTCAGCCCTCGTGAGTGTTTATCCGTGTTAGAACACTGACAAACACTCACGAGTTCAGCTTATGTCCAGTACGGACGCATAGCTTTTCACCCCTCGGATCCACCATGAGGGGAGCAACTCAATGGGTTTCAAGAAGCGGGTGGCCGCCGCGGCCGTCGCGGTGACGGCCGCCGGAGCGATCGCGGTCGGTCTGCCCGCGAGCAGTATCGCGGCGCCGGTGCCGAGCCTGCCTGCGTTCGGGATTCTGTCTGACGGCACGGTCATGGCCGCGTTCAAGACCAACACACCAGGGCAACTCGACTGGGTCAGGCAGATCGCCGGTTTCACCGGCAACGACAAGTTCGCCGTCGGCATCGACATGCGGGTGCAGGACGGGAAGTTGTACGTGGTCGGTGGCGGCGGTGGCGTCTACACGGTCAAGATCCCGACCGGCGCCAGTGATCCCACGCTGCCGACCCTCACGAAGGTGTCGCAGCTGCAGTACGCCCTGCAGGGCAACAAGTTCGGCGTCGACTTCAACCCGGTCGCCGACCGCCTGCGGATCGTCAGCGACACCGGGCAGAACCTCCGCCACGACGTCGTCGGCGGAGTCACGACCCAGGACAAGGCACTGACACTGCACGGGGTGACGGCTGCCGCGTACACGAACAACGATCTGAACGCCGACACCGGAACGCTGCTGTTCGACGGCGACACGACGAACGACCAACTGGTCATCCAGCTGCCCCCGAACGACGGGGTGCTGACACCGGTCGGGAAGTTCGGCGTCCCCTTCGAGGCGGACCTGGGCGCCGACATCTACAGCGATCTGAACGGTGGCAAGACGTTGACCAACACCGGGTTCCTCGCAGGCCGGATGTCCGGCAGCAGCCTCGGGTCGTTCTACACCTTCGAGATCCTGACCGGGGCCGCGACCAAGGTCGGCGACTTCCCGTTGCCCGGTCTGCCCGTCACGGACGTCGCGGTGCAACTCGACGCCCACTGACCGGCTGACCCACTGAGCGAGCCTGTCTCTGGCGCAACACCCCCTGCCAGGGACAGGCTCACCCATGTGTCGGTGCCTCGACCCAGACGAGACGTGGTGTCGTGTCCGGGTTGCCGCGGATGTATCGCAGGGCTCCTTCCGCGTCAGCGAGGGCGTACTGCCTCCTGCCGTCGACTGTTGTCATGTAGGCGCCTTCGTCGAGCTCCATGCCCCACGCAGCTATGCGTGCGTCGACCTGGGTTCCGTACTCGAGCACGATGGCGAACAGCCGTGGCGCGTGATCCGCGACCATCTCGGCCACATCCTTGGCGAAGTCTGCTTCGTCGACAGTGGACAAGGTTCATCTCCTGGCAGGTTGGTGAATCGGAACGCCTGTCAACCAACCAGACCGAACAGTGGCGTTACCAGGGCGACGAAGCGGCGTGGATGCGGCGTGATGGGACCTGACCAGCACGGATGGGTCTACGGCGGTGATCTACCCGATTGTGTGAATCACCGGTCACCGGTGGTCGCCCAGCAGATCCACGATCCGCGGCCAGTCGAAGACCGCGAGCCCGTTGGCATCGCGATCGGTGACAGTTTCCGGATCGATCATCGACACACCGGCTTTTGCCAGCCTCGCAACACTTTCCTGATACGCCGGATGACTCCGCAGTGACGCCTTGACACACGGGGCAACGATGATGGGTATTTCGACACCCAGCATCTCGTTGAGCACACCGAGAGCAAGCGTGTCACTGACACCTGCGGCCCATTTGTTGATGGAGTTGAAGGTCATCGGCGCCGCCACAACCGCTTCGGCGCGAGGAAGCGAGTCTGGCTGGTGCGGTCTGCCGGGGTGAACGCGTGTCAGGCACCCAGTGGTCGTTGACACTTCGTCGAGGTCGATCCAGGACGCCGCGGTGGGTGTCGCGATCAGACAGCACTGCCAGCCCTTGGCTTGCAGCTGAGTGATGAACTCCGAGATGCGAAGAACCGGCGGCGCGGCGGAAGACACGACGTAAAGCCAAGGAGCCGGATCACTCACACGATCACCCCGGTGCGGAGTGCGAGTGCACGCAGCCCAGGGACGGCGCCGCGACGCTCACGCCCGAGCATCTCCCCGATCAAAGCACGAGCATTCGGGTTGGTACGCACCAGTTCATGGGCGACCCGCTCGGTCTCGAGCAGATGAATCACGGCCTGAAGGTCTTCGCCGCGACACGCATGGGCCCATGCGCTGTCGAGGTGATATCGAGCCTGCCTCCCATGCAGTCCCGCGGGCATCGCTGTGACATCGATGCGATCGACGAATGTCCGGGCCGTGTGCGGGTCGTCCAAGGCCACAGCCGCGGACAGCCTGTGGATCAGGACGTTGGTCGGGCCGAACGCGGTCCAGCCGATGTTCGCGTCGGCGCCGAGCCGGCGGGCCAACTCCTCGGCATGGTCGAGCCGACGTCCGGATTCGGCAGAATCGCCGCGCCGGGCCGCGATGATCGCGCTGAGCAGGACGAGTGCCCCACGCCAGCTCAGACCTTGCGGCTCTCGCGGATCTATGCGATCCGCCGCTGACATCGAGAGTTCGTCGGCTTCGTGGAGTTCACCCGCGTTGAGCAAGGAGCACGATTCCTGATAAGCCGCCGCCGCGTGGCCGAACTCCGCTCCCGCCGATTCCGCGGCAGACCTTGCGGTCACAGCGGCCTGTACGGCGGCTTCGGTGTCGCCGATCTTGTTCGCCAGCTTGGCCTGCGCGATCGCGAGGCTGTACCGCAGCCGATACGCCTCACGTTGCCTGGTGCCAGAGCATTCCTCGATCAGCGAGTCGACTGAGCCGACAGCCCACGGCAGGGCTCGGGCGACTTCGCTGTACCGAGCGGCTTGGTAGTCCTGATGGACCCGGACGACCAAGGCGTTGGGTGCCGCCAACCTGGACGATGCGATGGCGTGTTCGTCATTGAACATGCGGGTCGTCATTGCCGCGCCTGTTGCCTTGGCAGCATCGATCATCACTTCACGCCTGGTGGAGAAGGCTTTGCCCGCATGCGCCGGCGTGTTCGCCGGGGTCAGGAGTGTGTCCAGCTCGTCCAGCGAGACCCGGAGGACCTTGGCAAGCGCGGGGCGCCGCGACGGTGCCGGCGTCAGAGTTCCGCGCTCCCAGCGCCCGACCGTGGTGAAGTCGACGCCCACTTCCGTCGCGAGTGCTTCCTGACTGTAGCCGAGCACCGCGCGACGAGCGGCGAGACCTTCCCTTCGTTGCGCCACGCCGTACTCCTGAGCCGCCGGTCCTGGTCCACCGCACATCCGGGCTGTTCGCCCACGTCAGTTGTCGGCAACAGCGATCGTTTTCTTGAGTAAGCACCGGCCGTCGACTGGCGATCACCGTTGTGTCAGCTTGCTCAGTGCTTCTTGGACCGGCCGCCAGATCTCGGGGTCGTCACTGCGTTGACGGAGTGGTTCTATCGCGCGGACGTCGCCAAGGTCGCCCAGCGCCAGTGCGGCGGAATACCGGACTCGGGAATCCGTGTCGTTGAGGCTCAGGCACAGCGCGTCCACCATCGCGGCCCGGTGGAGTTCGGTGATCGGCTCGTTGTCGAAGCCGGTCCAGCCCTCGTCGTCGGTGGCGCGGAAGGCGATGTTCGCGAACTCGTCGGCGGCGTGCTTTCTGATGTCGGGCCACGAATCCGTCAACGCGTTGAGCAGCGCGCGCAGCAACAGTTCCGCTCCGCCCAGTTCCACCAGCGCGGGCATGACCCAGTCTGTCGCGGGGGACCAGTCGAGGTCTCCCTGTTCACGCCGCCAGTACCTTTCTCTCAGCAGCAGGGAAGTCAGGTGGCGCTCCGCCTGCTGGCCGCCGATCTGCGCCAGTGCTTCGACCAGCAGAGGCACAGTGGGGCCAGGGAATCCCACGGACCGTTCCTCTCGGTCCAGCGCTGTGCACAACGGTCTCACCGCCGCCGGGTCACGCAGCTCGCGGGCTGCCCTGAAGCGCACTGACTCGTCAGGGCTGCCCAGAGCGCTGATCAATTGATCGGTTGTCGGCTTGACGGGTTCACGCTTCTTCCACCACACCGGCCGAACGTAGCAACCAACTGGGCTTCACAGACTGTTTCGGGACCGTTACAGTCGTCTGGGAGCGCTCCCAGACGCCAACGACGGCCAGAGGAGGATCCATGAGACGCAGACGCGCCCTGCCCGCTTTAGTAGCGGCAGGGCTGATCTCGACGACAATGATCGTCGCAGCTCAGCCCGCCGCGGCGGCCGTGTCCTGCAGTGTCGAATACAGCGTCACCAATGAGTGGAACACGGGTTTCGGCGCCGCCGTGACCATCAAGAACGTCGGCTCCGACCCGATCGACGGGTGGGATCTGACCTGGACGTTTCCCGACAACCAGCGCATCACCCAGGTGTGGAACGCGACTGCCAGCCTGACCGGGCCCGCCGTGTCGGTCCGCAACGTGAGCTACAACCGGGCCATCGCCGGTGGAAGCCAGGTTCAGTTCGGCTTCAACGGGAGCAAGGGCACCGCGAACGGCAAGCCGACCGACTTCGCGGTGAACGGGACCGCGTGCGTCGGCCCGAACGCGGCGCCCTCGGTACAGCTGACCAGTCCGGTGGACAACTCCAGCTATGCCCTGCAAACCGCGATTCCGTTGGCCGCCACGGCAAGCGACACCGACGGATCGATCAGCAAGGTCGAGTTCTACGCGGGCACGACCCTGGTCGGCACCGACACGACAAGCCCGTACGAGGCCAGCTGGACCGGTGCCGCGGCCGGGCAGTACTCGGTCACGGCGAGGGCGTACGACGACAAGGGCCTGGCCACCATCTCCAGCCCGGTGGCCGTCCGAGTCCTCAGTGCGCCGACGATTCTCGCCACGCCCGGCACTGTCAACGTCCGCCAGGGCGGATCGGCCACAGTGGACCTGAAGCTGGCCACCCAGCCGACCGGCCCGGTCACCGTGGCCATCGCGAAGACCGGAAGCGCGGACCTAACCGTGTCCCCGGCGCAACTGTCCTTCTCGACCACCGACTGGAACACGGCCAAGCCCGTCACGATCACGTCGGCGGCGAACGGCGGCGAGCTCACATCGGCCACCTTCACCGCCAGCGCGACGGGGTACACCGCGGCGTCCTTCACGGTGAACGAGCTCGACGCGTCGACGCCGGAGTTCAAGACCGCGTTCCTCACCCAGTACAACAAGATCAAGGACCCGAACAGCGGATACTTCCGCAAGTTCGGTGATCTGCTGGTGCCGTACCACTCGATCGAGACCCTGCTGGTCGAGGCGCCGGACCACGGGCACCAGACCACGTCCGAGGCGTTCAGCTACTACCTCTGGCTGGAAGCCGCCTACGGCCAGCTCCAGGGCGACTGGGCGCCGTTCAACGCGGCGTGGGCCTCGATGGAGAAGTTCATCATCCCGTCGAACGCCGACCAGCCGACCAACAACAAGTACAACCCGGCCAAACCCGCCACGTACGCACCGGAACACCCGAGAATGGACCGGTACCCGGCCGTGCTGGACAGCAACACCCCGGTCGGTCAGGACCCCATCGCGGGCGAGCTCAAGGCCGCGTACGGCACTGACGACATCTACGGCATGCACTGGATGCTGGACGTCGACAACACGTACAAGTTCGGCCGGTGCGGCGACGGAACCACCGCGCCCGCGTACATGAACACCTATCAGCGGGGTTCGTCCGAGTCGGTCTGGGAGACGATCCCGCAGCCGTCCTGTGACACCTTCGTGCACGGCGGTCCGAACGGATACCTTGACCTGTTCACCAAGGACGCCTCGTACGCCAAGCAGTGGAAGTACACCAACGCGCCTGACGCGGACGCGCGGGCCGTCCAGGTGGCCTTCCTGGCGGACAAGTGGGCAACCGCGCAGGGCAAGGGCGCGGACGTCAGCGCGGTCGTGAAGAAGGCGTCGAAGATGGGCGACTACCTGCGGTACGCCATGTTCGACAAGTACTTCAAGCGGATCGGCAACTGCACCAGCCCGTCGAGCTGCCCCGGTGGCACCGGCAAGGACAGCGCGCACTACCTGATGTCGTGGTACTACGCGTGGGGTGGCGCGACGGACACGTCCGCCGGCTGGGCATGGCGGATCGGTGACGGCGCCAGCCACCAGGGTTACCAGAACCCGTTGGCGGCGTACGCGATGGCGAACGACCCGGCCCTGAAGCCCGCATCGGCCACGGGTGCCGCGGACTGGGCCAAGAGCCTGGAGCGGCAGCTGGAACTGTTGCAGTGGCTGCAGTCCAGCGAAGGCGGCATCGCCGGCGGCGTCACGAACACCTGGGAAGGTCAGTACGGCAGCCCGCCCGCGGGCACGCCGACCTTCTACGGCATGTTCTACGACGCGCACCCGGTGTGGCGTGACCCGCCCAGCAACCGCTGGTTCGGGTTCCAGGTCTGGGGCCTCGAGCGGCTCGCGTCGCTCTACCAGATCACCGGTGACGCCAGGGCCAAGAAGATCCTGGACAAGTGGGTGCCGTGGGCCATCGCCAACACCACGATCGGCGCGAACTGGCGGATCCCGTCCGACATGGAGTGGACGGGCGCGCCCGACACGTGGAACCCGAGCAGCCCCGGTGCCAACAACGGGCTGCACGTCCGGGTGCTCAACCACAGCCAGGACGTCGGCGTGGCCGCCTCCTACGCCAAGGTCCTGCTGAACTACGCGGCGAAGTCCGGCGACACGGCCGCGAAGACGACCGGTGAGGGTCTGCTGAACGCGATGCTTCAGCACACCGACTCGGTCGGAATCGCGACGCAGGAGACCCGTACGGACTACGGCCGGTTCGACGACACGTACAACTCGTCGACCGGTGAGGGCGTCTACGTCCCGCCGGGCTGGACCGGCAAGATGCCGAACGGCGACGCGATCAACCAGAGCAGCACGTTCTTGTCGATCCGTTCGTTCTACCGTTCGGACCCGCAGTGGAACAAGGTGGCGGACTACCTCGCCGGTGGGGCCGCGCCGACGTTCACGTATCACAGGTTCTGGGCGCAGGCCGAGATCGCCACGGCGTTCTCACTGCACGTGGAACTGTTCGGCTAAGCCCCGGACACGCGACTGGGCGGGCCAACCGGCCCGCCCAGTTCCTTTGTGCCAACGGCTTGTCATCGGCATCAGCCCTTCAGCCCCGCATAAACCCAGCTCACCCCTCGTGAGTGTTTATCAGGGTTAGAACACGGATAAACACTCACGAGGGGTGAGCTGGTCAAAGCGGGGCGGGCTGGCGCAGACCCGCCCCGCTTTCCTCCCCTTGTCAAGGAAGCGCGTTGGCCGCGATCACCTGGGCGTACCAGTGCGCACTGGTCTTGGCGGTCCGCACCTGGGTCTCGAAGTCGACGTGCACCATGCCGAACCGCTTCGCGTACCCCTCGGCCCACTCGAAGTTGTCCACGAGCGACCAGAGGAAGTACCCACGCAGGTCGGCTCCCTGCTGGATCGCCGACAGCGACGCCCGCAGGTGGGAGTCGAGGAACTCCACCCGGCTGGTGTCGTCGATGCCGTCGAACGCCGCGCCGTTCTCCGTGATGTACAGCGGCAGCCCCGGGTAGTCCCGGTCCAGCCGCAGCAACAGGTCGGTGAGACCGGACGGCGTGATGTCCCAGCCGCTGTCGGTCTTCGGCAGCCCGCGGTCGGGGAACAGCACGTGCTCGGAACCCACCCATGGCGACGGGAACACCGGGTCGGTACCGGACTCGACGAAGTAGTCGCGGTAGTAGTTGATGCCCAGCATGTCGGTCGGCTGGTTGATCACGGCCAGATCGCCCGGCTTGATCGTCTCCGGCAGGCCGTACGGCGCCAGGTCGGTCAGCACGTCCTCGGGGTACGAGCCGTGCACGACCGGATCGAGGAACATCCGGTTCTGCAGGCCGTCGATCCGCCTGACGGCGTCGTCGTCCGGGTCCGCCGCGTGCACGGGGAACAGGTTCAGCGTGATGCCTGCCTGTGCGTGCGGCGCGAACGAACGGATCGCGTGCATCGCGATTCCGTGTCCCAGCAACAGGTGGTGCGCCGCCGCCACGGCCGCGTTCGGCTCGGTACGCCCCGGCGCGTGGATACCGGCCGCGTAGCCCAGGAAAGCCGCGCACCACGGCTCGTTCAAGGTGATCCAGTTCGACACCCGGTCACCGATCCTGCGCACCACGGCCTCCGCGTACTCCCCGAAGAGGTACGCGGTGTCCCGGTTGGCCCAGCCACCGGTTTCCTCCAGCGACTGCGGCAGATCCCAGTGGTACAGCGTGGCCCACGGCGCGATGCCGTTGGCCAGCAACGTGTCCACCAGCCGGTCGTAGAAGCTGAGGTCACCGAGCCGCGGCCAGGCGATGGAGAACCGGTACGCCTGCAGGCCCAGTTCGGACATCAGCCGGACGTCCTGCTCCATCAACTGGTAGTGGTCGGCGGCCACATCGCCGGTGTCACCGTTGTACACAGCCCCGGGCACACGGCAGAACGTGTCCCAGATCGACGGCACACGGCCGTCGGCTGTACTGGATCCCTCGATCTGATATGCCGCGGTCGCGGCACCCCACACGAATCCCTCAGGAAACGTCACGGCCTCATCCCTTCACGGCACCCTGCATGATCCCGGCGACGATCTGCCTGCCGAGCGCGACAAAAACGATCAGGATCGGGATGGTCGCCAGCGTCGTCCCGGCGAGCACCAAGGAGTAGTCGATGTAGTAGCCGCTCTGCAGCTTCTCCAGGGCCACCTGGACGGTCGGGTTGCCCGCGTCCAGCACGATCAGCGGCCACATGAAGTCGTTCCACGACGTCATGAACGTGAACATGGCGAGGAACGCGGCGGCCGGCCGGACCGCGGGCAGGCAGACGTGCCAGTAGACCCGGATCATGCTGCAGCCGTCCATCCGCGCCGCCTCGACGAGTTCGAACGGCACAGCGTCCAGTGTGTACTGACGCATCCAGAACACGCCGAGCGCGGTGACCAGGTTGGGCACCATCACCGCCCAGAGCCCGCCCACCCAGCCGAAGTCGGCCATCGACATGTACAGCGGGATGATGCCCAGCTGCGTCGGCACGGCCAGCGTGGCCACGATGAACAGGAACAGCGGATCACGGCCGCGGAACCGCAGTTTGGCGAACGCGAACCCGGCCAGCGTGGAGAACAGCACGGTGGAGAAGGTGACCGCCCCCGCCACGATCACGCTGTTGACCAACGCTTTCCAGAACTCCACCGAGTCGAACACGCGTTGCGCGTTGGCCCAGAAGTTGCCACCGGGGATCAGCGGCGGGATGCGCTCGGTGAGCATGCCGCTGTCCCGGCTGGCGACCAGGTACGACCAGTAGAACGGGAAAGCCGAGCCCAGCACGAAGGCGCCGAGCAGTCCGTAGATCCAGAATCCGGCCCGCCTCATCGCACCAGCCGCCTGGTGAGCAGGAAGTTGAGCGAGGCGATCACCAGGATCACCAGGAACAGCACCCATGCGGTCGCCGAGGCGTAGCCGAAGTGCTGGCCTTCGAAGGCTGTCTGGTACATGTACAGCGTCACCGTCTGGAACTGGTTGGTCGAACCGCCGTTGTTCGAGCCGGGCATGGCGTCGAACAGCTTGGGCTCGGTGAAGATCTGCAGACCACCGATGGTCGACGTGACCACGACGAAGATCAGCGTCGGCCGCAGCAGCGGCAGGGTGATCGAGAAGAACCGGCGCATCGGCGAGGCGCCGTCCACCCAGGCGGCCTCGTAGATCTCGCGGGGAATGGCCTTCATGGCGGCCAGGATGATCAACGCGTTGTACCCGGTCCACCGCCAGTTGACCATGATCGCGATGGCGATGTGGCTGGCGAACCGGTTGGCCTGCCAGTCGACCCGGTCCAGGCCCAGCAGCTCGAACACCGAGTTGACCAGTCCGTAGTTGGGCCCGAACAGGTTGGCGAAGATGATGCCGATCGCGACGAGCGAGGCCGCGTACGGCAGCAGCACACCCACTCGCCAGGCCGTCGGCATTCGCAGCCGCGCGTTCAGCAGCGCCGCCAGCAGGACAGCGATCACGATCTGCGGTCCGCTGGACAACAAGAAGATGCTCACCGTGTTGGTGAGCGTCTTGTAGAACTGGTCGTCGCCGAACAACTCGACGTAGTTGTCGAACCCGATGAACACCGGGTTGTCGTCACCGAGCTCCCAGTCGAACAACGAGACGTAACCTGTGTACAACAACGGGAACAGCCCGACGACGCCGAACACGAGGAAGAACGGCGCGATGTACAGGTACGGTGATGCTTTGACGTCCAATCGCGAGAGCCGGTCCCGCCACGGCGAAGGGCGCCGCGGCGGGACGACCGCGATGTCTGATTTGGACGGTGCTGACCGCGCCGTCGTCTGTGACATCGCTACCTGACCAGCTTCTTCGCGCCGTCGACCGCCTGCTTCCAGCCGTCTTCCGGCGACGCGCCCTGCTCGACGGCGGCAAGCGCCGGGCTGGTCACGTTCTCCTGGATCTGTCCGTCACGCGGGCCCTTGTACTGCGCCTTGGTGACCTTCCTGGCCTGGTTGGCGAACAGCTCGCCGACCTTGGTCGTGCCGAAGTACTCGTCGGTGTACGCCAGCAGTTCGGGCGACTCCATGGCCTTGACCTGGCTGGGGAAGTTGCCGGTCGTCTTGAACGCCTTGAGCTGCTGCTCCGGCGCGGTCAGCCAGGCCGCGAGCTCGGCGGCCTCCTTCGGGTGCTTGCTCTGCTTGGGCACCGTCAGGTACGAACCGCCCCAGTTGCCCCCGCCCTCCGGGAATGCCTCCACCACTGCCCACTTGCCCGCGTTCTCCGGGCCCGCCTGCTTCTTGACCACGCCGAGCATCCAGGACGGGCACGTCTTGGTGGCGAACGCCCCCTGCTTGAAGCCGCTGTTCCACTCGTTGGAGAACGCGGTCAGCTTGGCGGTCTGGCCACGCTTGGCGGCGCCGGTCACCTTGTCCCAAGCCTGCTTGATCTTCGTGTTGGACTCGATGGCCAGGCTGTCGTCCCGGTTGATGTAGCCGGTGTCGAGCTGGTTGACCATCGCGTTGAAGATCTGCGAGGACGAGTCGAACCACGCCTTGCCGGTCGCCCTGGTGAACTGGTCGCCCGCGGCGAAGTACGAGTCCCACGTCGCCAGCATCGTCTTGAGCGACGCCGGATCGGTCGGCATGTTGGCCGCCTGGAGCAGGTCGGTGCGCACGCACATGGCCAGCGGGCCGATGTCGGTGCCGTACCCGATCAGCTTGCCGTCCTTGGCCTTGCCGCCGTCGTACTTCCACGGCAGCCAGCGGGACTGGAGGTCCTTCGGCCCGATCTCGTTGAGATCGTTGAACTTGTCGGCCTTGTCGATGAACGTCGAGATGTGGCCCTCTTCCAGGGCATGCACGTCGGCGAGGCCGGATCCGGCCGTCAGCTTGGTGAGCATGTCCTGGTGGTGAGGCCCGCCCTGACCGGTCTTCCGGTGGGTGATCTTGATGTTCGGGTGGCCGGCCTCGTACTCCTTGATCAGGTCCTCGTAGCCGAACTCGGTGAACGTGGCGATCGTCAGCTCGATCGGGCCGCTCGGCGCCTGACCTTCGCCGGACGGCGTTTCGCTCGAACCGCCGCACGCGGTCATGCCGGCTAACAGGCCGATGGCGGCGGCGCTGGTGAGAATTCTTCGCACTTCGTGCCCCTCATTGGACGGCATTCTGGGAGCGCTCCCAGACGTGTGGCGAGTGTGTCCTTTGTTACGTCACATGTCAAGGCCGGGACATCCGAGAGCGCTCCCATGGCGGATCGCGGCGCGTTGGCCATAGGCTGATGCCAGGCAGACAGGAGGGCGCGGGGTGGTGGCAGTACCGGACCAGGGCGGGCGGCCGACGTTGGAGGACGTCGCGGCCTACGCGGGTGTTTCCCGTTCGACGGCGTCGAGAGCGTTGAACGAGGAGATCTACGTCAGCCCTCGTGCACGGGAGGCGGTGCTGGCGGCCGCTCGCGACCTCGGCTACTCACCGAACCAGGCAGCCCGCTCACTGGTGACAAAACGGACAGGCGCGGTCGCGCTGGTGTTGTCCGAGCCCGAATCCATGGTCCTCGACGATCCGTACTACCTGATCGTGATGCGGGCGGCGTTCCGGGCACTGGCGAAGCTGGGCAGCCAGATGCTGGTGATGTTCGTGGACAACCGCGACGACATCCCCCGCACCATGAAATTCCTTGACGGTGGCCACGTCGACGGCGTGCTGGTGTTCGCGCCGCACATCGGCGACCCGCTGGCGACGGCGTTGCGTCTGCTCCGGGTGCCAGTGGTGTTCGCGGGCTCGTCGATCACCAACGGCAAGGGTCTGTACACCGTGGACTACGACAACAAGTCCGGTGCCTGCCAAGCGGTCGAGTACCTGCTTTCCCAGGGCCGCAGGCGAATCGTGACCGTGGGCGGGCCGCAGGACCAGCGTTCGGCCCGGGACCGGCTGGCCGGGTGGGAGGCGACGCTGAAGTCGGCCCGGATCGATCCCACCGGGATGGCCGAGGTCGCGGACTTCACGTTGCACGGCGGGGAGATGGCTATGCGCCGCCTGCTGGAGCGCGTGCCGGATCTGGACGCGGTGTTCGCGGCCTGTGACCCGATGGCGGCCGGAGCCCTGCGAGCGCTCAAGTCCGCCGGACGGCGAGTTCCCGACGACGTCGCCGTGGTGGGCTTCGACGACAACCCGCGCCTGGCTCCGACGCTCGAGCCTCCGTTGACGACCGTGCACCAGGATCCCGCCGAGCAGGTCGGCGAGATGATCCGGATGCTGCTGCAGTTGCTGGCCGGCGAGGAGCCCGCGGTGCAGCGCCTGGTGCTCCCGGTCTCCCTGACCACCCGCCAGTCCGCCTGAAACCCTCGTGAGTGTTTATCCGTGTTCTAACCCGGATAAACACTCACGAGGGGGGAGCTGGGCTAATGGTGACGGTGCTCGGGGTTCGCGAAGACACATCCGTCCACATCGGCCGGTACCTGGTGGACCTTCGGGTCGTCGTAGTGACACCGCAGGAAGAACAGGCCCAGCTTGGCCGTGGCCAGATATCCTTGTGTGACCGCGAATCCGTTGCCGAAGCCGAAGGCGGGCGCGTCGCTGACACGCCCGGCCGTCATCGCGTCCCGCCACGAAGCCTGGAACTCCTTGAAGTCACGGAACAACACCAGGCCGACTTTCGGGAAGTCCGGTGAGACGAAGCAGGTGGCCCACTCGTCGAGGAAGGGCTTGTACAACTCCGCCTGCTGTGCGCCCACGAAACTCGTGAAGTACTCGTGGGTCTCGGGCTTCACGTCGTTGCACGCGCCCGCGCGCTGCTTCACCAGATCGGCCAGTTCCGTGATGGATGCGACTGGCTGGCCGAGTCCGTTGCCGGACGGTGCCGGTGGTGGCGCTGAACATGCCGTCAATGCCAGCACCACCGACACCGCGACGAGGACTCGGCCAGCCATGATCTTCTCCCGGTTGACTACGACGGCGTTGGTTGGTTAGAGCGGGGGATAGGCGTTGCGGAGCAGTTCCTGGAACTGGGCCGAGAACCAATGCCCGGACAGCGGTGCGTCAGCCTTCGCGCCGGACATGTTGTTGTTGTTCCGCGGGTTGCCGGTGTACGTCGGGTCGCACATCCGGTCGAAGCCCTTGCCTTCCTCGTTCGCGATCTCCTTGCTGGAACCGTCTGACTCACCTGGCGGCTTGATCCAGACGTATGCGTCGATCCCTGCTTCCGGCGCGGCCTTCGGTCGTTCACCCAGCCCGGCACCGGCCTGGTTGCACCAGTTGCCGAGATGGATACGGCGGTCCACCCTGCCACCGTTGACGTACGCGTCCACACTGGTCGTCGGTCCAGGGCCGGTCGGCCGCGCCGAACCGCCCCAGCCGTTGCGGGAGGTGTCGATCAGCATGCCCACGTTCGACGGGAACCCGGCCCGCACGGTCTCCTCGCGGAATGCCTTGGCGTACGACAGTTCGTCGGTGTAGCGGTTCCAGTCCACCCACTTCGACTGCCGGACCGACTGGCCGTTGACGTTGTCGTTGATCGTGAAGTACGGCTCCCGCAGCGCACTGTAGTTCGCCGTGTTGGCGATGAAGCCGTGCACGTTGTTCACCGTGCTACCCGACGCACGAGCCGCCTGGGCCATGATCTGGGCCGACGCGCTGAAGTTGTCGTCCCAGCCGAGCCAGCCGTGGTGGCCTGCGTCGACGTAGTTGTACACATTCGGAATCGCACCCAGCTTGGCGAGCGCGTACCCGACACCGTTGACGTAGTTGCCGTTGGCCTTCATGGTGTCGCACTGGGGGACGGCGGTCGGCCGCGGCGTGACGTTGGTGATCAGGTTGGGCAGCGAGTCGATCTCGATGATCGTCACGATCCGCAGGTCGGCGTACTTGCTGTCGCCCAGGATCGCCGCGATCGGGTCGATGTACTCGGTCTTGTACCTGGGCAACTCGTCGGCCTTGAGCTCGCCGTTGGACGCCAGCGCCGAGCAGTCACGGCCGGGCAGGTTGTAGATCACGACCTGGAACACGAGCGGGCTGCCGCCGGCTTGCTGGACGGCCTCGTCCAGGTGTGCCCGCAGGCCACGTGCGCCGGTGGTGCCGTTGATGGCCGCGATGCGGTCCATCCAGACACCGGTCGGCTGGTTGGCGATCGCGCTGCCGCCGGGTTCGGCGGCTGCCCTCGCCGACCAGTCCGGGTTCACGTACACCTTGGCGCCGACATATGGATTGTCCACCCTGGCACCGTTGCCGGGCGGCGGGTCGGTCGGCGGTGTCGTGGTGCCGTTGCACGTGACCCCGTTGAGCTTGAACGTGGCCGGCTTGTCGTTGGTCCCCGTGAAGGTCCCGTTGAAGCCGGGTGACACGGTCGCGCCCGTCGCCAGCGACGCACCCCAAGGGGGGTTGCTCACTGTCACGCGGTTCGCTTGCTGGCTGAACTGCCCGTTCCAGCCTTGCCCGACCTGTTGGTCGCCGGGGAACTCCCATTCGAGAGTCCAACCGCCGGAGATCGAGTCGCCGAGGTTGGTGATCGCCACGGTCGCGCCGAAACCAGTGTTCCACTGGTTGGTGATGGTGTAGTCGACTTTACACCCGGGCGCCGCGCTGGCAGCCGGGGCGGTCAGAGCAGCGGCGGTTGTCGCTGCTAGCAGGGTTGTGACACCCAGTGCTGCTTGGAGCCTCATGCATCGCCTCCTTGCGTGCAGAGCCAGATTCTGGGAGCGCTCCCAATCGACCGTAGCCTCACCCTCCGTCTCTTGACAAGGACTTGGGGTAGCCGGATTCTGGGAACGCTCCCAGAGCAGTTCACCGGAAGGAGCGCAATGAAGCGACTCGCCCTGCTCGCCGCCATGGCGATGGCACTGTCCACAGTGGTCGTAGTGCTTGGCGGCACCCCCGCGCTGGCTCATGGCGCGATGATGAAACCCGGTAGCCGGACGTTCTTCTGCTGGAAGGACGGGCTGACCCAGAACGGCAACATCGTCCCCGTCAATCCCGCCTGCGCCGCCGCGGCGGGCGTCAGCGGGACGAACCCGCTGTACAACTGGTTCAGCGTGCTCAGGTCCGACGGTGACGGCCGCACCCGCGGCTTCATCCCCGACGGTCAGCTGTGCAGTGGTGGCAACCAGACGTTCGACGGCTGGAACCTGCCTCACGACAACTGGCCGCAGACCCACATCACCGCGGGCGCGGACTTCTCGTGGTCCTACAACGCATGGGCCGCGCACCCGGGCTGGTTCTACATGTACGTCACGAAGGACAGCTGGAGCCCGACGCGGCGGCTGACCTGGAACGACCTCGAGGAGCAGCCCTTCCTCTCGGTCGACCACCCGCCGCTGTCCGGCCAGGTCGGCAGCGTCGACGCCCAGTACAGCTGGCGCGGCCGCTTCCCCTCGGGGAAGAGCGGCAAGCACATCATCTACTCGGTGTGGAAGCGCTCGGACAGCAAGGAGACCTTCTACGGCTGCTCGGACGTGACCTTCGACGGCGGGAACGGCGAGGTCACCGGCATCGGCGAGCCCGGCACGCCACCGGGTGGCGGCAACCCGGGTGCCTGTTCCGCCACCTACCGGGTCACCAACGCCTGGTCGGGCGGGTTCCAGGCCGAGGTGGCCGTCCGCAACACCGGCACGACCGAGATGTCCGGCTGGACGGTGTCCTGGCCGACCGCGGACGGCCAGACGGTCACGAGCGTCTGGAATGGTGTCCGGGTCGGCACGGGATCACCTGTCACAGTCAAGAACACCGACTGGAACAGAACCGTGGCCGCGAACGGGCAGGCCACGTTCGGCGTGTCCGCGAACTCCAGTGGCAACAACGATCCCGGTGGGGCGTTGACCTGTTCAAGCCCTTGATCGCACCACCAGGATGACCGTGTCCGTCACGGTGGCGATCTGTCCGTCCGGGCTCTTGGCTTCGCGCTGTGGAGCGTCCAGGCGGTCGGCTCGCCACCGCGACGGGTCGAGTTCGAGCCCGGCATAGATCTCCTGTGCTGACGGGAAATACGTGTCGGGGTCCGCTGTGGACCATGGGTGCAACGACCCGTGGTCGACGATCAGCAGCACCCCGTCCGGTGCCAAAGCGTTGGCAGCGGTGCGAAACAGCGCCGTCCGGTCCAGGTCGAACGGTGTCTGCAGGTACTGCGCGTTGATCAGGTCGAACGTCCCGCCGGGAAAGCTCTCGGCCAGGTCGTGTTGTTCCGTGGTGATCTTCACGCCCGCCGACTCGGCCAGGTCGGCGGTGCGGCGCAACGCCGACGCCGCGATGTCGACGGCTGTCACCTCCCATCCCTGCGCGGCCAGCCACACCGCGTCACCTCCTTCGCCACAGCCGAGGTCCAGCGCGCGCCCGGGACGGATCGCCGAGACGGTTTCGACGAGAAGGGCGTTGGGAGTGCCCTTCCAGATCCGCTGGTCGCCGTGGTACCGGTTCTCCCAGAACTCCTGTGCTGTCGTCATGAGCCGACGATGACCCACCACTTGCCACACTTGCAAACTTTCATGCCGATCCGGCAAGTTGGGGGAATGGACGACCTACGCGACGTACTGGACTCCGTCGGCCCGAAACTGCGTGGGCTGCGCAAACAGCGCGGGGTGACGCTCGCGGACCTGGCGCGGACCACGGGCATCTCGGAAAGCACGCTGTCCCGGCTGGAGAGCGGCAGCAGGCGCCCGAACCTCGAACTGCTCCTCCCGCTGGCGCGGGCCTACGGCGTGCCGCTCGACGAGTTGGTCGGCGCGCCGCCCATCGGCGACCCGCGAGTGCACCTGCGGCCGGTCCGGCGGCACGGGATGACGTACGTGCCGCTGAGCCGGCGGCCCGGTGGCATGCAGGCGTTCAAGCTCGTCATCCCGCCGAGCCGGACGGACGTCACGCCGGAGTTGAAGACGCACGAGGGCTACGAGTGGATCTACGTCCTGGACGGCCGGTTGCGCCTGGTGCTCGCGGACCACGATCACGTGTTCAAGGCGGGGGAGGTGGCGGAGTTCGACACGCGCGTCCCGCACCTCCTCGTCTCGGCGGACGACCGGCCGGTCGAACTGCTGATCCTCTTCGGACCGCAGGGCGAGCGCGTTCACCTGGGCTCGTCGGGATCTCGCGGCGAGCGGTAGCCGTCCGGCGGGCCGGGTGCCGGAAAGTGCGTTTCAGGGTGCCGGAAAGTGTGTTTCGGGGTGCCGGAAAGGTGGACACGGGGTGCCGGAGTGCGCCTCGGCGGCCAGTCCGATCCGCCGCGGGGAACGATCAGGACCGGTTCCGCGTTGGCCTGGACATGTCCTTCGTGATGACGGCAGAGGAGCGGATGGCCTTCCTGGCCGAGCCGCGCATCGGGGTGCTCGCGGTCGGCCGGGACGGACGCGCGCCGCTGGCCGTACCGGTCTGGTACGACTACGAACCAGGCGGTGACCTGCTCATCTGGATCGACGGCGGCTCGGTGAAGGACAAGGTGCTCACGGCGGCCGGCACGTTCAGCTTCGCCGTGCACACCGAGACCCTGCCGTACAAGTACGTCACCGCCGAGGGCCCGGTCATCAGCAAGGACACGCCGCCCACCGAGGAGCAGGCGCTCAGGATCGCCGGCCGGTACCTGCCCGCCGAGGAAGCCGCGGCGTACGTCAGGCAGTCGCTGAGCCCGCGGTCGGTCCTGGTCCGCATGCGGCCCGAGAAGTGGCTGAGCAACGACCAGAGCAAGCGCTAGCCGGCCGCCCGGCACTTCTCAGTCGGGAACGTACAGGCAGAAGGGATGCCCGACCGGGTCGTAGAACACGCGCACGTTCTGCTGCGGCTGGAAGTCCGCCATGACCGCACCGGCGGCCAGGGCGTGCGCGCAGGCGGCTTCGAGGTCGTCGACCTCGATGTCCAGGTGCGACTGCATCTGCTGCAAACCCTGGGCGGCGGGCCAGGTCGGCCGCTCGTACAGCGGTTCTGTCTGGAACGACAGCCCGGGGCCGCCGTCCGGCGGCCCGATCGTCACCCAGTCCGGCTCCAGTTCGCGGACCTGCCAGCCGAGCAGCGCGCGGTAGAAGTTCGCCAGTTCCCCGGCGTCCGGTGCGTCCAGGACCGTTGCTGTCAAGGTCAACCGTGGCATGGCAGGGGAGTACCCGCGAAATCCGCCGGGAACTCATCGGTGGGTCCCGCACGACTACTCGGCTGAGGACTCTCACCGGGAGGTAACCGTTGGAACGCCGTACTTTCCTGCGCGCATCCGCTGTTTCCGCTGTTTCGGCCGGGGCCATGGCAACGAGCGCGCCCGCCGCCTCGGCGAAGGCGCCGTTGCGCGTGCAGTTCCTGGCCTACGAAGGGGTCGAGTCGCTGGACTTCGTCGCCCCGTTCGACGTGATGTCCATGGCGGCCTACCTGAGTAACGCTGTCCGGACGACTCTTGTCTCGCCGGACAAGCCGACGACCATCACCACCTCGAAAGGCATGCGGGTGGAAGTGCCGCACGGGTGGTCACCGCAGGACGCGGACGTGCTCGTGGTGCCGGGAGGCGGCTTCACCAAGCCGGGCTCCGGCCTGCACAAGTTGCTCTCGGACAAGGGGTTCATGCGGCGCCTCGCGGACGTCAAGGCGATCAAGGTCGGCGTGTGCACCGGTGTGATGGCGTTGTCGGCGGCGGGATTCACCCGTGGCAGACCGGCCACCACGCACGCGAACGCCAAGGCGGAACTCGCCGCGCAGGGCGCCACGGTGATCAACGCGCGCGTGGTGGACGACGGCGACCTGATCACCTGTGGCGGCATCACGTCCGGTCTGGACGGCGCACTCTGGATGGTCGAACGGTTCCTCGGCGCGCAACTGGCCACCCGGATCGAGACGATCATGGAATACGAGCGGCGCGGCACCGTCTGGCGGTCATGATCACTCCCCGGTGACGAAGGCGTCCCGGGGGTGCTCCACCGACGCCAGCGACACGATGTCGCGGCCGTGGAACACCGCGGTGATCCACACGGCCAGCACCCGGATCTTGCGTTCCCAGCTGGGGACGGCGAGCACGTGGTAGCCCCGGTGCATCAACCACGCCGGGAAGCCCTTGATCACCAGTCGCCGGTACTGGAAGATGCCGCGGCCAAGGCCCAGCGTCGCCACCGCGCCGAGGCTGTGGTGCACGTAGTTCTTGGCCGGGCGGCCGCGCAGGCTCGCCGCGATGTTCTTGGCCAGCAGCTTGCCTTGGCGGTACGCGTGCTGCGCGTTGGGAACGGTGAGCGCCCCCGGCACGTCCGACGCCAGGTCAGGCACAGCGGCGTCGTCACCGGCGGCCCACGCGTCCGGGATCGGCTCGCTGTCCGTGCCGATTCTCAGGTCCGGCCGGACCACGATCCGTCCGGCCTGGTCGATCGGCAGGTCGGTGTGCTTGTGCACCACCGGGTTCGCCGCGTTCCCGGTGGTCCAGACGATCAGGCCCGAGTCGTACTCCTCGCCGGTCGACAGCACGACGTGACCGTCCACAGCGGACTTCACCGTGGTGTTCAGGTGGACGGTCGCGCCGCGTTTCTCCAACGAGCGCACGACCCACCGGCCGGGGCGGCCGGTGACCTCGGGCAGGATCCGTCCGGTCGCCTCGACGAGGTGGAACTTCGGCTCCGACGGGTCCAGTTCGGGATAGCGCCTGACCAAGGCGTGTGCCAGCGACATGACCTCGCCGAAGCCTTCGACGCCCGAGAAACCGCCACCGACGAAGGTGACCGTGAGCAGGCGCCGCCGGGCCGGTCCGGGCGGCAGCACGGCCGCGCGGTCGAACGAGGTGAGCAGGCGGTCGCGGATGGCCACCGCTTCCTCGATGTGTTTCATGCCGATCGCGTTCTCGACGATGCCCGGCACCGGGAACTTCCGGGTGACCGCACCGGCGGTGACCGCGATGACGTCGTAGCCGATCTCGAACTCGGGCCCGTCGGCCGGGCGGACGGTGACCGCGCGGCGCGCGTGGTCGATCACGGTCACCCTGCCCGCGACGACCTTGGTGCGGCGCAGGTGTCTGCGCAGCGACACCGCGGCGTGCCGTGCCTCGACCGAACCGGCCGTGACCTCCGGCAGGAACGGCTGGTAGGTCATGTACGGCCGCGGGTCGACCAGGATCAGTTCCGCCTCGTCGCGGCGCAGCTTCTTCTCGAGTTTCCAAGCCGTGTAGAAACCGGCGTAGCCACCGCCGACCACCAGGATCTTGCGCATGACGTCCTCATCTCCTCGGTTCACCAGGTAGACGGGACAGCCGTCCCAGTCGTGACAGGTCCCCGGGTGGCGCTGCTCACTCGGCATTTCGCGCACGGCGGGCCGCTTCCTACGACCGCGCGTAATCCTACAAACCGTAGTAGTACGCTGAGGCCGGTCAGGTGCCGAGCAGAGGGATTGGCTGGATGGTCGACGTTCTCGCCACAGTGCTGACCTTCGCCGCGATCGGGGTGGCGGTGTGGGGACTGGTGCTGGTAGTGATCAATCGGCGGTTCGCGCTGAACCGGCCGTACGGGCTCGCGTTGGCGGGCGCGGTGTTGTTGTTGGAACTGGGGCTGCTCGTGCAGCTGGTCACCGGTCTGGTCAACCTGTTCACCACCGACCGCGTCGTCGACCAGTGGACGTTCGCCGGGTATCTGGCCGGGCCGGTGCTCATCGTGCCGCTGGCCGGTTTCTGGGCCGCCGCCGAGCGCACCCGTTGGGGCCCAGCGGTTCTGGTGATCGGCTGCCTCACCGTCCCGGTGCTCATCCTCCGGTTGCGGCAGATCTGGGACGGACATGGCTGACCTGCGGGAGACGACCAGGTCCGGGCCCGGCCGGCTGTTGATCGCCGTGTACGCGGTCTTCGTGATCGCCGCGACGGCCCGGTCGGCGGTCCAGATCGCCACGAGATTCGACCGCGCGCCGCTCGCGTACGTGCTCTCCGCCGTGGCCGCGGTGATCTACATCGTCGCGTTGGTGTGTCTGGTCAAGGGAAGCAGGACGTCCCGCCGGATCGTCGTGATCTCGTGCGTGGTCGAGCTGGTCGGGGTTCTCGTCGTCGGCACGGTCAGTCTGTTCGCGCCACAGCTGTTCCCGGACGCCACGGTGTGGTCGTGCTACGGCCGTGGCTACGGATTCGTGCCGGTGGTGCTGCCGATTCTGGGTCTCTGGTGGATCAGGGTGTCGGGCCGTGCCGTGGCTCAATGACTGGCTGTTCACCAGCACGTAGTCAGGGTGAACTGATGAACACACTGGGCGAACTCGAACGTGCCGTGATGGAAATCCTCTGGCAGCGCACCGAACCGATGGCGGTCCGGGACGTCGCCCGTGCGCTGGCAGAGCGCGATCTGGCGTACACCACGGTGATGACGGTGCTGGACAGGCTGGCCAAGAAGGGGTTCGTCCACCGGCACCTGGAAGGCAGGGCGTGGCACTACCGGCCGGCCGAGAGCCGGGAAAGCTATGTCGCCCAGCTGATGCTGGAAGCGTTGTCGCTGACCGACGACCGGGCCGCGGCGCTGACCCAGTTCGCCCGGTCGGTGAGCGGCCCGGAATCCGAGGTGCTCAGCGAGGCGCTGGCGCGCAAGCGCCGCAAGCGAAAGAAGTGAGCACGACGGGTGTGGCCGGATGTCACACAACACGGTGCGGTTGCGTCTTCATGGCATGACCAAGCACAGTGTTGTTGTCCTCGGCGCCGGGTACGGCGGCCTGATGGCCGCGCTTCGTGCCGCTGACCAGGCAGAAGTCACGTTGATCGCGCCCAGTTCCCGCTTCACCGAGCGGGTGCGCGAGCACGAGCTGGCGGCCGGGCGTCCCGACATCACGCACCCGTTGTCCACGTTCATCCGGAACAAGCCCGTGACGCACGTGGCGGCGCGGGCCACGACGATCGACCCGGTCCGTCGTGAGGTTCGTACTGACGACGGCGGAACGTATTCGTACGATCGACTTGTCTACGCGCTCGGCAGCCGTACCAAGGGCTACCGCGGCTGCGGCCGGGTCTTCACCTCGGAGAACGCGAGCTACCTGCGCAAACGGCTGGATGACGGCCCGGGGACACTGACCGTGGTCGGCGGCAGCCTGACCGGCATCGAGATGGCCAGTGAGCTGGCGTCGGCCGCGCGGGACTGGCGGGTGCGGATGGTGACGGCGGGCGAGCTCGGGCCGTCCCTGTCGGCCAAGGGCCGGGCGCACGTCCGGTCCGTCTTCGCCGAGCTGGGGATCGCTGTGCGGGAGGGCCAGACCGTCACGCCCGAGGAGATCGACAGCGACGTGGTCCTGTGGGCTGCCTCGATGACACCGAACACCGAGCTCGCGGCCGAGGCCGGGATCGCGTTGGACAGTGACGGCCGCGTCGCGGTGGACGCCACGCTGCGGTCGGTGTCCTATCCGGACATCTACGCGGTCGGTGACGCGGCGGGCGCACGGACCGAGACCGCCGGGCCGCTGCGGATGGCTTGTGCCGCCGCCCTTCCCGTGGGCTCACGAGCCGGGAAGAACATCGCGCTGGAGCTGCGCGGCCGGGAACCCAGGCCGTTGTCGTTCCGGTACTACGCGCAGTGCGTGAGCCTTGGCCGGGACAACGGCCTGTTCCAGTTCGTGAACGCGGACGACTCGCCGAAGGACACGATCGTCACGGGACGGCTCGGTGCGCTGATCAAGGAAAGGGTCGTCCGGTGGACGGTGTTCGCCCTGCGGCACGCGTGAGCCCGGCTGACCGGCCCGGTCAGGTCGTCGGCAACGGCGGTTCGGGCGGTGCCGGGCTGGGGTCGGGTGGCAGCGGCGGGATCGGGCTGGGCTCGGGGTTCGGCGGGATCGGCCCGGGTCCCGGCGGCGGCTGCGGCGGCCCGCCCGGGTCCGGCCCAGGAGGAATCGGGTGCTCAAGCATGCTCATCGGCTACCACGCCACGAGCAGCACAAACGTCACGCCGACCTTAGTCGTCCCGTACACGATGGCCGTGGCCGCCCACGCTAGCGGCCACACGCGCGGAGGTCGTCGACGTTGACCGCCAGCCTGATCGGGCTGCCGGGGGCGGCCGTGATGTCCGCCGTGGTCACCGAGGCGGCCAAGCCGTGCCCGGTGTCGACGTCGAGCCGGACAGCGCCGCCGAGCGGGACGACGCGACGGAGAACGCCCTCGAACACCAGGGAATCCGGTGGATCGGGCGTGGTGTCGCCGAGTGGCGTGCAGCGTTCGGGACGGGCGACCAGCAGCACATCCCGGCCGGTGAGTGCGGGCGGGAGGTGCGTCGTGAACCCGAGCAGCGTCGCGCACTCCGGATCGGCGGGCTCGTCGAGCACCGAGCTCGTCTTGCCGATCTGACGGATCTCGCCGTCGACCAGTAGAGCGGTGCGTTGCGCGAGCGCATGCGCCTCCGCGCGGTCGTGCGTGACCAGCAGGACAGACGCGCTGAGCCGGTCGAGCGCGGCGCGGAGGTCGGCAAGCAGATCCGTACGGGTCGTCGCGTCGAGACCGGAGAACGGTTCGTCGAGCACCAACACACGCGGTGCGACGGCCAGGGCACGCGCGATCGCGACACGTTGCGCCTCGCCGCCGGACAACGTCCGCGCGTGGCGAGGGGCGAGGTGCGCCACGCCCAAAGCGTCCAGCCACGGCTCTGCACGGCGACGCGCTTCGGCTCGCCGCACACCACGCAGTCTGAGCCCGGCGGCGGCGTTGTCGAGCACGGTCGCACGTTGCAGCACGGGCCGCTGCAGGACGGCGGCGACGGCGTGCCGTAGGGCGGTTGTCGTGGCGGGCTGACCGTCGAGCAGCACCGTGCCAGAGGACTGCGTCAGGTGGACGAGCGCACGCAACAAAGTGGACTTACCAGCGCCGTTGGGGCCGAGGATGGCAACGGTTTCGCCGTCGTCGATGTCGAGGGCGGCCACCGAGACGAGCGTTCGCCCGCCCGCGGTCACCCGGAGGTCACGGCAGCCGATGCTCACCGGGTGGCCGTCTGCCGGTGCTGGGCGAACGTGACCGCCAGGTTGACCGCGAACGCGATGGCCAGCAGGACCAGGCCGAAGGCGATGGCCAAGGCGAACTGCCCACGGCTTGTGGCCAGGACAGCCGCCGTGGTGAGCACCCGTGTCTCGCCCGCGAGGTTGCCGCCGACCATCTGCGCGGCCCCGACTTCGCTCACCACGGCGCCGAAACCGGCCATTCCGACGGCCAGCAACGGCAGTTTCGCCTCCGTCAGCAACGCACCGAGGGCACGGACGCGCGTGGCGCCGAGGCCGCGCATCTGCAGCAGGAAGTCCGGGTCGACCTGGTGCAGGGCCGCCGCCGTCAGCGCGACCACGATCGGCGTGGCGATCCCGGCTTGCGCGATGACCATCGCCGTGGGCGTGTACAGCAGACCGAGCGCGCCCAACGGACCGCTACGCCATAGCAATACTGTGACGAACAACCCGACGACGACCGGCGGCAGGCCCATACCGGTGTTGGCGATCGCGAGCAGCACTCTTCGCCCGCGAAACCGGCCGAGAGCCAGCACGGCGCCCAGCGGGACACCGATGAGCAACGCGATGACGGTGGCCGTGAGCGAGACACGCAACGTCAGCCCGGTGATCGCCCAGGTGTCCTGGTCACCGGTCAGCAGCAGCCGCACTGCCTCGACCAGGCCGTCGCCGAGTACGTCCATCAGCTGCCCAGGGCCGCTTCGTCCTTGCCCGCGTCCGGCACGAACAGCTTGCCCTCACCGAACGCGCCGATCATGCCCTGTGCCTTGGCGCCGACGATCCAGTCGGCGAACGCCTTCGCGCCCTCCGGCTGCACCCGGTCGCCGGCCTTCCTGGTCATCTCGATCACGTGGTAGATGTTCAGCAGGGCCTTGTCGCCCTCGTTGAGCACCTCGAGCGGCGGTTTCTGGGTGAGGTACGTGGCCCGGTCGGTCAGCGTGTACGCCGACGTCTCACTGGCGACCCGCAAGGTCGCGCCCATGCCCTGCCCGGTCGAGCGGTACCAGCCCCCGGACGGCGTGACCCCGGCTTGGTGCCAGAGCTGCTTCTCCCGGGCGTGCGTCCCGGACTCGTCGCCACGGGACACGAAACCCGCGCCGGTCGAGGCGATCTTCCGCATCGCCTCGACGGCGGGCTGGTTCCTGGTGCCCGCCGGGTCGCCGGCCGGCCCGGCCAGGACGAAGTCGTTGTGCATGACCAGCCGCCGCGGCCCGGCACTGCCTTCGGCCACGAACCTGACCTCGGCTTCGGGCGAGTGCACCAGCAGGACGTCGGCCTCGCCCCGCCTGCCCAGCTCGATCGCCTGACCACTGCCGACGGCGAGGGACTTGACCCGCCAGCCGGTGTCCCGGGTGAACTCGGGCAGCAGGTCGTCGAGCAGGCCGGAGTCCTGGGTGCTCGTGGTGGTGGCGAGGATCAGCTCCTTGCCGGCCGGGGCGGCGGCTTGGTCAGTGCCGCATCCCGCCGCCAGCGCCAGGGCGGCAACGGCGGCCAGTACGCGTCGGATCACCGGTGTTCCTTTCCGGGCGGCCATGCCGGCTCGGGCGCGGAACGGCTGTCCGCGACCAACCCGGCTGACCAGCCGGACGTACCAGGTCATGCGACACCCTGTGGTCAGGACACCGACCTTATCCGCCCGGGGTCACCGGCGCAGCACCCGCCGGGCCAGCCGGTTGCCCGCGAACTGGGCGACCTGGACCAGCACGATGATGATCACCACGGCGACCGCCGTGACAGCCCAGTCGAAGCGTTGGTAGCCGTAGACGATGGCGAAGTCGCCGAGGCCGCCGCCACCGATCGCGCCCGCGACCGCGGACATGTCGACCACGGCCACGAACACGAACGTGTAGCCGAGGATCAGCGGGCCCAGTGCCTCCGGCACCAGCAGGGTCGTGATGATCCGCCACGGGCTCGCGCCCATCGCGCGGGCCGCCTCGATCACGCCGGGGTCGATGGTGACCAGGTTCTGCTCGACGATCCGGGAGATGCCGAACGTGGCCGCGGCGATCAGCGCGAACGTGGCCGCGCCGGTGCCCAGCTGGGTGCCGACCACCGCGATCGTCACCGGGCCGATCGCGGTGATGAAGATGATGAACGGGATCGGCCGGACGATGTTCACCACCACGTTGAGCACCGTGTGCACCGGCCGGTTGGCCAGGATTCCGCCCGGCCGGGTGCTGTAGAGCGCGATGCCCAGCAGCAGGCCGAGGAAACCACCGGCGACCATGGTCGCGGTGACCATCCACAGGGTCTGGCCGATCGCGTCGAGCAGGATCGGCCGCAGGGTGTCCCAGTTGGTGCCCATCAGGCCAGTTCCTCCACGTCCGTGGTGGTCCGCAGGTCGGCGATCAGCTTGTCGACGGCCGCGTCGGCACCGGTCAGCTCCAGCGTGAGGCTGCCGAAGGATGTGCTGCCGAGCTCCTTCACGCCGCCGTGCACCACTTCGAAGCGCACGTCGTAGCGGCTGGTCGCCTCCGACAGCACGGTGCCGATCCGCCGGTCGTCGCTGATCCTGGCGATGACCAGGCGTCCGGGGTGGCGTTGCCGGATCCGGGCCAGATCGGCCGAGCCGGGCCGTGCCCGCAGCACCGTCTCGACGAACTTCCTGGTGGTCGGCTCCTGCGGCGACGCGAAGACCTCACGCACGGTGCCGTGCTCGATCACCTTGCCGTCCTTGAGCACGGCGACGCGGTCGGCGATCTCCCGCACGACCTCCATCTCGTGCGTGATCACCACGATCGTCACGCCGAACTCGCTGTTCACCCGTTTGAGCAGGCGCAGGACCTCACCGGTGGTCTCCGGGTCCAGCGCGCTGGTCGACTCGTCGGCCAGCAGGATCTTCGGGTTGGTCGCCAGCGCACGCGCGATGCCGACCCGCTGCTTCTGCCCGCCCGACAGCTGGTCCGGGTACTGCCACGCCTTCTCGGCGATCCCGACGAACCGCAGCAGTTCCGCGACCCGGCGTTCCCGGTCGGCCTTCGCCCAGCCCGCGATCTTCAGCGGATACGCCACGTTGCCGAACACCGTGCGCGAGCGCATCAGGTTGAACTGCTGGAACACCATGCCGATGCCCAGCCGTACCTCCCGCAGCCGCCGCTCGGGCAGCTTGGTGATGTCCACGCCGTCCACCAGCACCTCGCCGGACGTGGCGCGTTCCAGGGCGTTGATCAGCCGGACCAGTGTGCTCTTGCCGGCGCCGGAGTGGCCGATGACCGCGTAGATCTCGCCGGCGTCGATGCTCAGATCGACGCCGGCGAGCGCGGTCACGTCGCCGAAGGTCTTGCCGGCGCCGCGGAACTCGATGATCGGGCTCACGAGCGGCCGGCGCGGATCGTCTCGGACAGCCGGGCGGTGATCGCGGTCAGGTCACCGGCGGGCCGGTCGACCAGGACCGCGGTGTTCTTCGACTCGGCCCTGACCTTGTCGGCCACGCGCGGGTCCTTGTAGATCCGCGCGACCTTGGCGTAGACCGCGTTGTCCTTGTCGGCGGCACGGGCGACGATCGCGTTGATGTACGGCTCGGCGGCCGGGTCGGCCGGGTCGTCGGCGAACAACGCCGTCGACGGGTCCAGACCACCGTTGAGCGCGAAGTTGTTGTTCACCACCGCACCGTCCACAGAGGGCAGTGACGCGACGGTCTGCGCGGCGTCCACCGGTGTGACGCTGACCTTGGAACGCTCCCGGTCGATCTCGGCGGGCGTGGACAGCACGTTCCCGCCGCCCTTGAGCACGATCAGGTTCGCCTTCCGCAGCACGAGCAGCGCCCGCGCCTGGTTCGTCGGATCGTTCGGGATCGCGATCGTGCCGCCGGCCGGAATACCGGCCACATCCGTGTGCTTACGCGAGTACAGCGACAGCGGAACGATGTACGTCGACGCGATCGGCGTCAGCGTGTCGTTGTTCGCCACGTTGTAGTTGGTCAGGAACAGCAAGTGCTGGAACAGGTTCAGGTCGACGCGGCCCTGCGACAACGCCGGGTTGGCCTGCGTGTAGTCACTGAAGCTGACCACCTGCAGGTCGATGCCCTGCTGCCCGGCCAGATCCCGGAAGGTGCTCCAGTACTCGGCGCCCGCCTCGGTGGTGCCGATCCGGACCGTGGTGCGGCCGTCCGCCGCGGTGCCGGAATCCCGTGTGGCGAACAGCACAACCACCGCGGCGATCGCGACGACCACGACGATCGCGATCCCGATCAGCCAGCCCCGGTTGCGCTTGGGCCGCTCCGGAAGCCCTGGGACCGTGTTCTGCTCTGCCATGACTGCCTTCCCCTGGTCGGTGCATCCGGCAGTCACTTTCGCCAATCACGACGTCGGGAGCCAAATCGTTCCACGCTTCGGAAGGGATTCGCATTCTCGCGGCGATTCTGCTAGTGCGTGTTCCTTTGTGGACGGCTGTGGCGCCGGTCACCCAGGCCGCCGTTCCTCAGTGGACGGACGGCCTTTGACGTACGACTGGAAGCTGAGCGTGCCCGCCGCGTCGAGCAGCTGGTTGATCAGTCGGGTCGTGCGGCGGGGTGTGGTCGTCGACGATGTCGGTTGTCGGGATGTCGGCGGCACCGCTACGCATGGCGACGACGGTCCCCGGCGGATCTCCTCCTCGCCGATGTCACCGGACCGCTGCGGGGGTGATCCACCGCCGAGCCAGGTCGTCGGCGGTCACCGGTCACCCTCCCGGCCCGGCACCGCCCTGTTGATCATCATTTTCCCGTTCCCGGCCCGCGCCGCGTCAAACGTCGCCCGACTGGTGCGTGTATTGGCGCGCTGACGTGGTAGCCCGCATGTTCGGGCGGTCTTTGGGAAGGTGGTCATGACCTCTGGAACGGCGGAACGACCCAGAGCCAGAGCTCTGGGCTGGGTGAGTCTCGGCCTCGGCGTGGCGCAACTGGTGGCACCGAAAGCGGTGCGCAGGCTCAGCGGCGTCGGCGACTCGCGAACATCCAAGGTGATGGTGCCGTTGGTGGGCGCACGCGAACTGGTGCACGCGGCAGGGCTGCTGGCAGGCAAACGGACCGGGCCATGGGCGTGGACACGGGTAGCCGGCGACGCGATGGACCTGTTCAGCCTCGGCGTGGCACTCGCGCACCGTCATGGGCAGCGGCGGATGCGGCTGCTGGCAGTGACGGGCGCCGTCGTCGGCATCACTGTCGCGGACGTGCGCACCGCACTTCGGACGACTCAAGGCGGAACTATGGAACTGACAGCGGCGACAACGGTCCGCAAGCCGCCGCCGGACGTGTACGCGTTCTGGCGACGGCTGGACAATCTCCCGAACTTCATGGCGCACCTCGACGAAGTGCGCGTCACCTCCGACCGGACGAGCCACTGGGTGGCCACCGCGCCGTTCGACCGGACGGTCGAATGGGACGCGGAGATCGTCGACGAGGTCCCGGGCGACCGCATCGCCTGGCGCTCGTTGCCCGGCGCGGACGTCCCGAACCGGGGTGAAGTGCGGTTCACGCCCGCACCGGACGGCGTGAGCACCGAGGTGCGCGTCCGGATGACGTACGAGCTGCCCGCGGGCGGGCTCGGCAAGCTGCTCGCGAGGTACTTCGGCGAGGAGCCGCACCAGCAGCTCGACGACGACCTCAGGCGGTTCAAGCAGGTGATGGAGACCGGCGAGGTCGTCCGCTCCGACGGCGCGCCGTGGGGCAAGCGGGCGCGGCACGAGTTCCCGCAGCGGCCGGCGCAGCCGCTGACCCGCGAGGAACTCGACCAGATCGAGCCGAAAGGAGCGCTGGTATGAGGGCGGTCACGTGGGCGGGCCGCAACACGGTCGAAGTCCGTGACGTCCCCGACCCGGTCATGCTCAACAGCCGGGACGCGATCGTGCGGGTCACCTCGACCGCGATCTGCGGATCGGACCTGCACCTGCTGAACGGCTACGTGCCGACCATGCAGGACGGCGACGTGATGGGCCACGAGTTCATGGGCGAGGTGGTCGAGGTCGGCCCGGGTGTCGACCCGGCCAGGCTGAGCGTGGGCGATCGGGTGATCGTGCCGTTCCCGATCGCCTGCGGTGCGTGCAACGCGTGCGCGGCGGAGCTGTACTCGTGTTGTGAGAACAGCAATCCCAACGCGGGCATGGCGGAGAAGCTGTTCGGTCACCCGACGGCGGGCATCTTCGGCTATTCGCACCTGACCGGCGGGTTCGCCGGTGGACAGGCGCAGTACGTCCGGGTGCCGTTCGCCGACGTCGGCCCGTTGCGGATCGAGTCGGATCTGACCGACGAGCAGGTGCTGTTCCTGACCGACGTCCTGCCGACCGCCTACATGGGCGCGGAGATGTGCGACATCCAGCCGACGGACGTGGTCGCGGTGTGGGGCGCGGGGCCGATCGGGCAGCTCGCGATGGACAGCGCGCGCGTGCTCGGCGCCGCGCACGTGATCGCCATCGACAAGGAGCCGTACCGCCTGCGGATGGCCGAACAAGCCGGTTACACGGTCATCAACTTCGACGAGGTCGATGTGCGTTCCCGGCTGCTTGAGCTGACCGCGGGCCGTGGCCCGGACAAGTGCGTCGACGCCGTCGGGCTGGAGGCGGACCACGGCAGCCCGCACGTGCGCCTCTACGACAAGGCCAAGCAGACGCTGCGGATGGAGACGGACCGGCCGCACGCGCTGCGGCAGGCCATCCTGTCCTGCCGCAGCGGCGGAATCGTGTCGGTGGTCGGGGTCTACGGCGGCCTGATCGACAAGTTCCCGGCGGGCGCGTGGATGAACCGGTCGCTCACGCTGCGCACCGGCCAGTGCCACGTGCACCGCTACCTGAAGCCGTTGCTGCAACGCATCGAACGCGGCGAGATCGACCCGACCAGGATCATCACCCACACGTTCCCGCTCGACGAGGCACCGCGCGGCTACGAGATCTTCAAGCACAAGCAGGACGACTGCGAGAAGGTCGTCCTCAAACCCTGATCCGCCACAGGGACGTGATCGCCGCGGCCCGGTACTCGGCGAGCGGGTCGTCACGGCTCACCTTGTGCCGTGGCCTGATGTCGAGCCGGTCCAGGACACGCAGACCGGCGGCGGCGATCAGCGCCTCGGTGCCGGCTCGCAGCCCGAGACGCACGGCGAGGTCGGACAGGACCAGCCAGGCCTCGCCATGCCCGGACAGGTGCCGCGGGAGGTTTCGCAGAAACCCCCGCAGCATCCGGGAACCCGGGTCGTAGATCGCGGCGTCCAGTGGTGTGGCGGCCGGGCCGGGCAGCCAGGGCGGATTGCACACGACGAGATCCGCCTTGCCTGCCGGGAGAAGATCGTGCCGGGACACCGTCGTCCTGGCGGAAAGCCCGAGCCTGGCGAGGTTTTCGCGCGCGCACTCGACGGCTCTCGGTTCGATGTCCACGGCTTCGACGTGCCCGGCGCCGCGCTTGGCCAGAACGGCCGCCAGTACTCCGGTGCCGGTTCCGATGTCGAGCGCTGTTCTCGGCCGGGGCCAGGGCGCTTCAGCGACCAGGTCGACGTACTCCTGGCGGGTGGGGGCGAAAACGCCGTAGTGCGGATGGATCCTGGCTTGCAGTGCGGGCACGTGCACGCCTCTCGTCCGCCACCGGTCGGCTCCCAGCGCGCCGAGGATTTCGGTGAGAGGCATACGGTTGTCGGAAGCGTCTCCGAAAGCCAGTCGGCAGGCGCGGGTGATGTCCGGGGCGTGCGGAAGCGTGAGTGTGTAGCCAGGGCCGAGCTCCACTTGGACCCGGCTGAGGATCCTGCTTCTTTCCGTGGTGGCCTGGCGATACCTGCGGAACGTGTCGGCCGGACTGGTGCCACGCGGAACGCGGCGCAGCCTGCGTTTCATCGCGGCGAGTAGCTGAAGTGCGTTGCGGAAGTCGCCGCGCCACAACAGAATCCGGTTGCCGCGGGCGAGTTTGATGGCATCCTTCGCGGCGAGCTCGTCGCCGACCTCGATGAGGTACTCCACCTGGACTCCCAAGCCAGTGGGAGCCGTCTTCGGCGGTCAGGGGATCACGCGGGCCGTCCGAAGACGGCTCGATTCGATGGGAACGAACGGACCGTCTACTCGGACGGGCCGCGCCACACCACCGAACCAGCGACAACCATGCGGTAAACATACCACTGGCCGAAATGTCGCGTGTCTCTGCGGGTTTCTTCGCGCCGCGCCAACGCAAAGCGCGCCGAAGCAGGCACAACGCGCGCCGCCCCGGCAACTACAGCGCGCATCAATCCGGCGCATCGCCCCACCGGCTGACCCCGGAAATGGCGGCGGCGCGGACCCGTCAGGTCCGCGCCGCCGCCTTCAGCCTGGCGAGGATCTCACCCGGCTGGAGTGTTCTGCAGGATCATGCTGCCGGCGTCGATCCGCTGCTGCAGCATGCCGAACTCCAGCATCAGGTCCGGGATGCGCTGCAACCGGCTCGCTTCCAGCCGGGTCGGGAAGCCGCCCAGGTTCACCAGTGACGCGGTCTGCGGGTCGATCTTGGCGTAACCGGGCAGCAACTTCTCCACCTTGGACCGGTCGGAGCCCGCGGTCTCCTGGCCCTTGGCGAAGCCACGCTGGAAGGCCGCGATCGTCTTCGGGTTCTCCCTGGCGAACTTGCCTGTCGTGCCGTATCCGGCGATCGGCAGTTCGGCGGTCGGCCCGGCGGCGGCGTCGAACAGCTGCACCGCGCCGAACTCCTTCGCGGCCTGGGTGATGAACGGCTCGGCCAGCAGTGCCGCGTCGACGCGGTTCGCCGCCAGCGCGGCGCCCATGTCGGTGTACGGCATCTCGACGAACGTCACCTGGTTGGCGTCGACGCTGTTGACCTTCATCACCGACCGGATGCTGACCTCGGCCAGGCTCTGCTTGGTCGTCACCGCGACCTTCTTGCCCGGCAGGTCGGTGATCTTCTTCGCCGTCGAGTTCGGTCCGGCCAGCACCATCCAGGTGTTCGGCTTGGCCACGTAGCCGTCCGCGACGAACTTCAGGCCCTCGACGTCCTTGGCGATGCCCTTGGCCTCGGAGTTGAAGAACGACACGTAGTTGCCGAAGACGATGTCGAAGTCGGACTTGTCGCTGACCAGGTTGGGGATGGCCGCGCCGGCGCCCTGGATGTTGACCAGTTTGACGTCGAGACCCTCCTGTTTGAAGTAGCCCTCGTTGATCGCCAGGTGCACGGACGCCACGTCGACGACGGGCAGCAGGCCCAGTCTGATCGTGGACTTCTCAACCTTGTCCGTGGGGCCGCCCTCGTCGCCGGACGAGCCGCCGAGCAGGCCGCAGCCGGACAGCGTCGCGAGCACGGTGGTCACGATGGCCAGTACCACCAGCCGAGGGCTCCCGGTCACCGTGGAGCGTCGCAACATTGCCTCTCCTGATAGTGGAAGTTGACTAGCCCGGACGGGTTACTCCGGGGGTACGTCCGGTCACTCTAGGGATCTTGTTTCGTGACCACAACCCCGGGTTTCCCCCTGTCGGGTTATTCCCCAACCGAGCCGATCGGAGCCCGTTCCACCAGGCTTACGCTGCGCGTTTGGCCGTCACGATGCGTCAGGTGATGCGTCGGCCTGCTGGAACAGTTCCGCGCTGAGCCGGTCGCGGCACACCTCCACCGAATACGCCATGACCCAGCCCGCGTAGGCATCCCGCAGGATCCGTTGGATCGGGGACGTACTCAGGTAGCCCGACCCGCCACCGGCCTTGAGCGCCAACTGGGCGGCGTCCACGGCGACCTGGTTGGCCAGCAGTTTGGCGCGCAGCGTCGCCGGGTTGAACTCCAGGTCGTTCTGGTCGGCGAGCCACGTCATGTGCTTGGCGTACATCGCCGCCGCTTCCAGGCGGCTGTGCACGTCGGCCAGGTCGAACCGCAGCCACTGCATCGTCGCCAGCGGTTCGCCGGTGGTGGGGACGGTGCGGGTGCGTGCGTGGTCGATCAGCGCCGCGATCGCGGCGTCGGCGACTCCGAGCGACAGGAACGCGATCCCGCTGCCGATCCTGTTCGGACGGTGCGCTGTCGACGGCGGGCATCGACGGTCCGGGCGCAGCACGGTGCCGCGGAAGTCGACCAGGCGGCTTCCGTTGGCGCGCAGGCCCATCGTGTCGCCGATCGGCACGTACTCGATCGTCTCGTCCGCGGCGACGCCGAAGAACGTCGGTGTGTCGTCGATCAGCACGTTGACCAGGAAGTGGTCGGCGATCTCGCAGCCGGAGGTGAACCGCTTCGCGCCGGTCAGCCGGAAACCGCCGTCGACCGGCCGCGCGTGCTGCTGGGGCAACAGGAAAAGGTTGCCGCCGCTCGGCTCGGACAGCGCGTTGGCGAACCGGCGTCCGGCGATGTACTCGTCCGCGTAGAACCGGGCAGCCTCTGGCGCGGACAGCTGCACCAGGCCGGTCGCGGCGCCGACGTGCATGACCCAGATGCACGCTGTGGACGGGCACGCGGCGGCCAGGAGCCGCACGATCTCGCCGTAGGCGCGGTAACTGAGGTCCTCGCCGCCGAACTCCCTCGGCAGCAGGGCCTGGTCCAGGCCACTGGTGTGCAGCGCTTCGAGGTTGGCGCGCGGCACCTCGGTGCTTTCGTCGTACGCGGCCGCGGTTTTGGCGAACTCCACCGCCAGCCCGGCCGCCTTGTCCACCCAGTGCTGTTCCTCCGGCGGCGGCCCAAGCGGATGCATCGCGACTCCCTCGTCTGCTCGACGTGACCGCCGGCGATGATAGTGACACGAACACGCCGAACCCTGCTGTCACTGGCTGGGACCGGTCAGCACGACTGCGAAACGGGACTGAGCCGTCAGACGGCCCGGGGGACGGCCGTCATGGGCAGTTGACTGGGGTAGGCGGCGCCGGTGACCTTGATCCGCACCGGCCTGTCCGGCACCGGGACCATCCGCCACCGCGAGCCGATGGTCGCCGTGGCGATGGCCATCTCGGCGAAGGCGAAGTGGTTGCCGATGCACTTGCGCGATCCGTCACTGAAGGGCACGTACGCGCCCTTCGGCGGCGGCGGGTTCTTGGCGGTGTCCCAGCGATCCGGGTCGAAGCGGTACGGATCGGGGTAGAACCGCTCGTCGTGGTGCAGCGCGTGCGGGCTGAACGCGACCTCGGTCGCCGGTGGGACGAGCGTTCCGCCGAGATCGACATCCGTGTTGGTGCGCCGCATCAGCAGCCAGATCGGGTAGCGGCGAAGCACTTCCTTGCAGATCCGGTTGGTGTACGGGAGTTTCGCCACGTCCTGGTACGTGAGTGGACGGCCGCGCAGCCGATCGACCTCCGCGTGCCAGCGTTCCTCGATTCCCGGATGACGGCCTATCTCGTGGAAGAACCAGGTCAACGCCAGCGCGGTGGTCTCGATGCCGCCGGTCAGCAGCGTCACGACCTCGTCGTGGACCTGCTGGTCGGTCATCGGCTCGCCGGTGTCCTCATCCCGTGCGGCCAGCAACATCGAGAGGATGTCACCGCGGTCCCCGGGCTGTTCGCGGCCTTCGGCGACGACGGCGAGCACGATCGCGCGCAACCGCTGGATCGCCTGGTCGAACCGGCGGTTGCCCGGGATCGGCAGGTGGGTGACGAAGCCGGGCGACAACGCGCGAACCATGCCCTGCCTGATCACGACGGGCATCGAGCGCTGCGCCTCGGCGATGGCGGCGGCGCCCAGTTCGGTGGTGAACAGGGTCCGTCCGGCGACCGTGACGGACAACCGCAGCATGGCCTGGTCGACCTCGACGACCTGGTTGGCCTGCCACGACTCCGCGATCGCCTGGGCCACCTCGGACATCACCGTCGCGTAGTCCGCGATCCGGCTGACGTGGAAGGCCGGCAGCATGAGCCTGCGCTGCCGGTCGTGGAACGGGCCGTTGGACATCGCGATCCCGTTGCCGAAGAACGGCCGGAACCGGTCGAACATGATGCCCTTGTCGAACTTCTTTCCGTCGGTGACAAGGATCTGGTGGATCAGCCGGGGGCTGGTGACCATGTACGCGGGCAGCGGGCCTAAGTACACCTTGACGACGTCACCGTGGCCGGCCAGCGAAGATGTGAATCCGAACCGGTGCCGCAGCAGGGAAGGCGTGTGCCCGAGCACGGGCCAGCGTCCAGGTGCGACCGGCATCTGGCTCAGCGTGCCGGGGGAACTCACGGACATCCGCTCCTCGCGGTCGTGACAAAATCGACCACTCACCGTAGAGGCGTTCGGCCTGTCGGACGAGTACCCGATCGGGTAGTCACCGGACGTGTCGGTGACGAGGAGTCCGCACTGTCGTTTATGAAGCGGCTACGGCGTGCCGGAACCGCAGCCGCGGCCGGGGCGTTGAGCGCGTGTGGAAACCGCGTTGGCGCTGAGCGGCCCGGCCGCAGTGCTGTTGCTCGTGCTGGTCGGCTCCTGGGAACTGATCAGGCAGAAGCGTCGCAAACAGAGCGGGACACCGCTGGCCGAGACGTACATCAACGAGTTCACCGCGATGTTCTACGGTACGAAGCGCAACGAGCTGGAACACCGCGACACGGTGTCGATGATGCGGGAGGAGGACGCCCAAGGCGCCCCGCCCTCGGGAGTGGACCTGGACAAGGGCACCGTCGTGCTGCCGGTCACCCGGTCTCGACGATCCGCGAACCCAGGGGGACCAGGGAAATCGGGATCATCTTGAAGTTGGCGACGCCCAGCGGGATGCCGATGATCGTGACGCACAGCAGGAACCCGGTGACGACGTGGCCGAGCGCGAGCCACCAGCCGGCGAAGATGATCCAGATGACGTTGCCGATGGCGGACATCGCCCCGGCCTCCCTGCGCTGCTCGATCTGGCGCCCGAACGGCCACAACGCGTAGTTCGCGATCCGGAAGGCCGCCAGTCCGAACGGGATCGTGATGATCAGCACGCAGCACACGACTCCGGCGACCACGTATCCGACGGCCATCCAGAACCCGCTCAGCACCAGCCAGATGATGTTCAGCAGCGTTCGCATACCGTCAGTCTGGCATGGGGTCGCGGTGAGGCTTGAGCCCGGCGCGCAACGGCTATCCAGGGGTATGGAACGACTCAGCCAGTTCGTGCTCGCCCGTCTCGCCGACGATGAGCGGCGGTTCGACGCCGGTGAACTGCCCCACCTGGACGAGGCGGAAAGACACGGCCGCATCCGGATCATGTACACGTCCGACGGTGAGGGCCTGCTGGTCGCCGCCGATCCGGTCGAGGTCCCGGAGGAACGCGTCCCAGTGCCGTTCCCGGACAAGGTCGCGTTCCTGCGCGCCGAGGCCAGCGTGATGAAGGACCCGGACGTGCTGAAACTGGTGGCCTCGGTGTACGCGGCACACCCGGACTACCCCGGAGACGACTGAACAGCGGGCCGGCACCCACCCTGCTCGTGAGTGTTTATCAGGGTTAGAACACCGATAAACACTCACGAGGCCTGCCTGGCCTGTCGTTGCCGTTGCCGCCGCTCAACCGATGTTGACCATCCAGTTGATGCCGAACCTGTCCACGAGCGAACCGAACTCGTCGCCCCACATCTGCTTCTCCAGCGGAACGGTCACCGTGCCGCCTTCGGCCAGCTTCGCGAAGTACTCCCGCAGCTCCGGGTCGTCACCGCTGAGGCTGATGGTGACGTTGGTGCCGGGGTTGTACTCCATGCCGGGCGGGGTGTCGGACGCCATCAGCGTGTAGCCGCTGGGCGTCTCCAGCTGCCCGTGCATGATCTGGTCGGCCTGCGGCGTGTCCGCCATGCCGAACTCGCCGAACGTCCTCAGGTCGAGTTCGCCTCCGAGAACGCTCGCGTAGAACTCCATCGCCTGGCGTGCGTCGCCGTTGAAGCTGATGTACGGGTTGAGCCTGGACGCCATCGATACCACTCCCTCTCACTGGAAAGGCCAGCATCGTCGCAGACGGCCCGGGGGCGGGCAACACAACTGGACCATGATCCCTGCCTGAAACTGGACCTCGAACGTGGACAAGTTCCGGATAGCGTTGCCGTCATGACACAGCGAATCCAGAACCTCATGGGCATCCCGAAGGCGTTCAAGTCCCTGGTCGCGATGGGCCAGGTGGTGGAGCAGGCGGGCCGCGAGGCCGGCGTGGAGCAGGTGCTCCTCGAACTGATCAAGATCCGCGCCTCGCAGCTCAACGGCTGCGCCTTCTGCCTGGACATGCACACCCGCGACACCCTCAAGTACGGCGAGAACCCGCGCAGGCTGTTCCTGCTCGACGCCTGGCGCGAGACCGACCTGTTCACCGAGGAGGAGCGCGTCGCGCTGGAGCTGACCGAGGTGCTCACCCGCCTGACGGACACCCAGGACGTGCCGGACGAGGTGTACGAACGGGCGATGAAGGTCTTCAACGAGGCGCAGTATCACGCGATCGTGTGGATGACGGTTGTCATCAACGCGTTCAACCGGGTCAACGTGCCCGGCAGGCCGAAACTCCCGGAGGAGGCCGCATGACCGCCGCGGCGTTACGCGCACTGCACGTCCCCGGCAAGCCGTTGATCCTGCCGAACGTCTGGGACGCGGCGTCGGCGAAACTCGTCGAACAAGCCGGTTTTCCGGTGGTGGCCACGGGTTCGGCCGCGATCGCGGAATCCCTCGGCTACCCCGACCAGCACGGCACGCCGGTCGGGGAGGCGTTCGCGGCCTTCGCCCGGATCACCCGGGCGGTGTCCGTGCCGGTGACCGTGGACGTCGAGGGCGGCTACGGCCTTCCCGAGGCGGAACTGGCCGCGCGGCTCGCCGAAGCCGGCGCGGCCGGCTGCAACTTCGAGGACAGCGACCACGACGCGGGCGGCGGTCTGGTCGACGTCGCCAGGCAGGCCGGCCGGATCGCGGCACTCCGGGCCGCCGGCCCGGACCTGGTGATCAACGCCAGGGTGGACGTGTTCATCACCGCGGCGGACCAGCAGGCCGTGGTGGACGAGGGAATCGAACGGGCCCGTGCCTACCTCGCGGCGGGGGCGGACTGCGTCTACCCGATCCTCGTGCGCGACATGGACGTGCTGAAGGCGTTCGTCGACGCCGTCGCACCGGCGGCGGTGAACGCGCTCTACCTGCCGGACGGCCCGGACTTCGCCGGGCTGGCGGAGCTGGGACTGGCCAGGATCTCCCTGGGGGCCGGGATGTTCCGGCATCTCCAGGCCCAGTTGCGGGAGAGGCTGGCGGCGATGGCGGCGGGACAGCGGCCTTACTGAGCGAGCCGCCAGCCGCGTTCGACGGACTGGCGGCACCTGTCCTGCTCGTCACCCGCGCTGGTGAACAGCGCGGTCAGCAGGGGCACGCCGCGGGACAGGGATTCCCGCGGCAACGGCCCGGCTACCACCAGGGACGCCAGGCCGTGGCCGACCGTCCAGCTCTGTGCCGCCAGTTCCAGGGGGTCGACGTCCGCGCGGAACCTGCCGCGCCGCTTGGCTCGTTCGACGGTGCGCACCAGGTAGTGCAGCGTTTCGTCGGCCGCTGCCGCGTCCTCCAGGTCGAAGTTCGCGTCGAACATGACCCGGTAGAGATCCGGGCACGCGAGGGCGTTGGACAGGTACGCGGCGCCGAGAGCGGCCAGGTCCCGTACCGGGTCGACTGTCGTCCCGACTGTCCTGAGTGTGGCCCCCAGGCGGGTGAATCCCTCCTGGCGCACGGCTTTCCACAGGCCGTCCATCCCGCCGAAGTACGTGTAGACGGCCATCGTGGACACCTGGGTGCCGGCCACCAGGGACCGCAGGGTGATCGGTTGGCGTTCCCGCAGCATCCGGGCCGCACGGTCGATCAGCATCGACCGGACCGCGGGGTCCTTCGTCCTCACCACGGCTCCACAATACATAGCGATGATATGGTTTGGCGCATGGCCATCGACCTTGTGAACCCGGACGGGTTGCCGAAGCCGGACGTGTACCGCCAGTTGTCCATCGCCACCGGCTCGAAGCTGGTGTTCCTCGCGGGACAGGTCGCCAGGGACGCCGAAGGACGGCCGGTGGGCGCGGGAGATCTCGCCGCGCAGGTCGAACAGGCGTACCTGAACATCGGCACCGCACTGACCGAGATCGGCGGGTCGTTCGCCGACGTGGCGAAGCTGACCGTCTACGTCGTGGACTGGACACCCGACAAGATGCCGCTGCTGGGCGAGGGGGTCGCGCGAGCCGCCGAGAAACTGCGTGCCGACCTGGTCAAGCCCATCACCCTGCTCGGCGTCTCGGCACTGGGCGAACCGGATCTGCTGGTGGAAGTGGGGGCCACAGCCGTCCTCGAGTGACCGGTCCTGGGAACAGCGAGTGGCCGGGCTGGCCGCCGCACACGGTCAGTTCCTGGTTCCTTCCGCCCAGGGCAGCAGGAACCGTTCCAGCATGACCAGCCCGTAGAACAGCACGATGCTCAGCACCGCGAGCAACGCCATTGCCGCGAAGGCCAATGCGGTGTCCGCGGTGCCTCCGGACACGACGATGACGTAGCCGAGACCTGCGTTGGCGCCGACGAACTCGGCGATCACCGCGCCGATCACCGCGAGCGAGATCGCCACCTTCATGCCGACGAACACCTGCGGCATCGCGTACCGCAGCCGCAGCTTGAAGAACTCCTGCCAGCGGGTGCAGTCCAGCGAGCGCAGCAGTTCGACCAGTTCGGCAGGGGTCGACCGCATCCCGGAGGCCGTCGAGATCACGATCGGGAAGAAGCACACCAGCAACACCATGACGACCTTCGGCAGCATGCCGAAACCCAGCCACACCACCAGGATCGGCGCGATCGCGATCTTCGGCACCGCGTTCACCGCCAGCAGCAGCGGGTAGATCATCCGTTCGAGGATCTTCGACGACACGATCAGCAGCGCGATCGGCACCCCGGCGACCACCGCGAGCAGGAATCCCTGCACGGTCTCCAGCAGCGTCACGCCCGCCTGCTCGATCAGGAACCCCTGCTGGGCCAGGTAGGCGTCGACGACGTCCTTGGGGCTGGGCACCAGGAACCGCTCGATCCCGAACACGATCGTGGCCAGCCACCACAGGCCGATCACCAGGGCCAGGCCGATCACCGGCAGCACGACCTTCATGCCGGCGCCAGCAGGTCGTGCAGTTCGTTGCTGAGCCGGGCCACGTCGGCGGCATGGGCGTGGCGGCCCAGCGACCGCGGCCGGGGGATGCCGACGTCCACGATCCGGTGGATCCGCCCTGGTCTCGGTGTCATGACCGCGACCCGGTCGGACAGCAGGACGGCTTCGTCGATCGAGTGCGTCACGAACACGATCGTGGCCGCGTACTGCTGTTGGATCTGTTGCAGCAGCTGGGAAAGCTCGGTCCGGGTGAGCGCGTCCAGCGCCGAGAACGGTTCGTCCATCAGCAGTACCCTCGGGTTCTGGATCAGCGACCGGCACAGCGACACCCGCTGGCGCATGCCGCCGGACAGTTCGTGCGGCAGCCGTTTCTCGAATCCCTCCAGGCCGACCGTGGCCAGCAGGTCGTGCGCCCGGCCGGTGTAGCCGCGCTTGTCGAGCCCGAAGATCTCCACCGGAAGCATCACATTGGAGAGCACCGACCGCCACGGCAGCAAAGCCGGCTGCTGGAACATGAAGGACACATCCCGGCGGGGTTTGCGCACCGTCCGGCCGTCGATCCGCACCGCGCCGTCCGTCGGTGCCAGCAAGCCGGCGACGATCCGCAGCAACGTCGACTTCCCACAGCCCGACCGGCCGATCAGCGTGACGAACTCGTTGTCGGCGACGGAAAGCGTGATCCCGTCGAGGGCGGCGAGAGCGCCGAAGCTCTTGCGCACACCGGCGATCTCGATCATGGGTGGGCCACGACGTCCCTGGTCGTCACCGACCTCGTCGGCCGCGACCGCCGCGTCCCGCGTGGGCTGGGCGTTGCCAGGATTCGTGTCCGCATCGGGGCTCCCGTCAGCCTGGTGGTGCCGTCCCCACACTATCGCGCCGGAGGCGGTCCGGCGTTCTCCGGCGACAAAACCCGATGCCTTGCCTACATGTCCTCTTGACCATCCATTGTGGTCACGTTACGCATGGTCACGCAGGAGTGTGCGGGAGGAGATTCGGTGAGGCGCAGGCTCAGCTGGGCTGCCGTGGGCACGTCCGGAGTGCTGGCGGTGATCGTGGCGACCACGATGAACACACCGCCCGACTCGGAACCGCGGCGTACGAAGATCACTGTCCCGCAGGCGGAAGAGCTGAACGGTCACCTCCCGCGACACGACCGGGGCCAACCGGAGACAGTGTTCATCCCGGTCGTGCCTCCGGTGGCGGTGACGTCGGCGACGTCGACGGTGCCCTCGCCACCCAAACCGGCCCCGAAGCCGAAGAAGACGCCGCCGTCGCCACCGCCACCGCCCGCGAAGACGACGCCTCCGAGGATGGCACCGGCCACACCGTCCTATTGGGACCACAATCGTTGGATGCGCTACCACCGGTACGGCGACAGGGGCTGGCACCGCGATCGGCACGGCGGGGGATACAGGTAACGCCAGTCAGAGCGACTGGTGCAGCTCACGCAGCTTCGCGACCAGGGCGGCGGGAGCGGCCGGCGCGACAAGCACCCAGACGTCACCGTTGTCGGACACCGTGGCGACGGTGAAATACCGGCCAGACTCCGTGTCGGCGTAGCACAGCGGGTAAGGAATCCGGCGCCTGCGGCCGAGGCCGTCGCGCACGGCGACCCATAGTTCGCCGCTGTCGAGCACCGGCAGTTCGGAGACGTGCAAGGCCTGACGTAGGTCACCGCGTGGGAGGGGGCGTGCGGTGACCACGCCTTCCTCTTGGCCGCGCCACTTGGCCGCCTGCCGCATCTCCTCAAGCGGCACGGACACCGCGGTGCCCTGACCCGGTGGAACGTCGGGGAGTTGCGCGACCAGTGCCTCGGGTAATCGCTTACGCGGTGCGCGTTTGAGCGTCACCTGCTGGCCCGTCGCGACCGCGAGGACCGCCACACGTCCACTCGCCGCGGCCAGAACCCCTGTGCCACCACCGATCCAGCCGGAGAATTCGGCTGTGGCCCGGCACAGCACGGCAAGCGAAGCCGCCACCTCGGGTTCCAGCCGGCCGCGCCGGTCTCGCCACCCCAGTCGTGCGATCTCCGCCTTGGCACGGTCTTCGGCGGCGTCCTCGTCCGCGCTGGGCTGCCATACCGCCGGTGGCGCAAGGACATCCGGCAGTTCGCCGATCTGCTCGGCGCGCACGAGGCGCGCCAACGCGTCAAGCGACAGCCGCGCCGGGCCAGGCAGCATGGTCGCTACCCGATCACCGGGGGCGTGGTGGGCTCGTCCGTGCCGAACGTGGACTCCGGATCACGCTCCCGCAGGTACTCCGGCCGCCGGTGTTCCTCGTCCTCCGCACTTCGTGGCTTTCCCGGTGACAGGAAGGGAAAGTGCGGCCCGCCGCGTGGGGCGCCGGCCGTGTCGGGGAGTGAACCGGCGCCGCCACGCAGGGCACCGCCCAGCGGGCGGCCACCACCTGGCCGGGCGGCGGTGCCGCCACTGCCGACGCTGTCGCCACTGGCGGCACTGTCACCGCGGCCATCCAGCCGGGGCAGAACGCGGCTGCCACGACTGGCGTTTGAGGCACTCGTGCTCGATCGACTCGCGGCCTGGACCGCGTCCGCCTGTGCCCCTTGGGCGGACGGCAGATCAGTGCCGGATGGTGCGTGTGCCTGCGGACCCACGACCGGATTCGCGGCCGGAGTGGGCAGGTTCGTCGCCGCTGTCTTGACGACGTCGTGCTGGGATCGCTGCTGCTGCGCCGGGTCGGGCGGAACAGTCAGCGCGTCTTCCGGACCGCCCGACGGTAGCACTGGCCGTTCCGGGCCTTGCACCACCCCACCCGGTAGCCGTCGCGGACCTGGACCAGGCACCGGCCGGCCTTGTGGCGAGGCGACCGCGACGTCCGCGTCGATGAAACGGATGCTGCCGAAAGACGTCGGCTGGCCCGCGGTGTTGAAGGCACTCGCGTTGCTGTAGCCGGTCATGACGTCGACGTTGTGCTGGACGGCCGCCCGGTACTCCGCGATGCGCGCGGCATAGGTGTTGCCCGCGTCCCATGAGAAGATCAACGCCCACGGATCGGGCCGCTCGGGCATCGGCGGAACAGGCTTGACAGCGTTTCTGGCGTCGTGAAAAGAGGCGGCCTGCCGGACCGAAAGGTCCTGTGCCTGGTAAATCAGCGGTGACGCTTCCGCGTGCGCGTCGGCGAGCGGACGGGCACCGTGCCGTGCGGCATCGGCCGAATCACCCTGCCACGCCTGTTCCATTTTCTCGGTCAGCCGGAGGAGCTCAATTCCCAGGGCCTCGCACTCATTGGCGATGTGTCGCACTTCCTCGGCGGCCGCGATCAGATCGCCAGGCCCGGCCGCCCTGGTGAAGTTGTCATAAATCTGTTCGCCTGTCAGAAACATGTCACTTTTGTCCTCGCAGCGTGCTGATGACCATCGAGGCGATCACGGCGACCCGGTCGCACGATTTCTCCCCGCTCCGGTCCTGGACATCGACAAGCATGGTGAGATGGTCCGACACGCCGAGATCCATCATGCAGAGACCTCTCGCGCGGTCGTCGAGGTCGTCGTTGTAGACGGCTGGATAACCGTCGACGGTCGTTTCCAGCCAGTAACCCGGGATGAGACCGGCCGCATGAGCGCGGTACCGGTCGGCGAGACCGTTGGTATTGGCGGTGACGAAGGTGACGCCCAGGCTGCTCGCCGCACCGCTGTTGCGCCACGTACAGCTGGGGCCCACTGCTTTCGCGTTCCTGCTGTCGGTGTCAGGGACGCCAGGGCCGGGCAGATCGAGTTTCCGCAGCTGAGCGGCGGCAAGGATGGTGCAGGGCTGTGGCAGGAACCTGGTGACGTCCAACGGCTGCCGCACTGACGGTGCGCCATGACGTTCCACAGTGCTGGTCGACGGCTGCGTGGCCGCGGTGGCCGTGCCCTGGGTTTTCTCGGCGCACCCGGTGAATGCGAGCAACCCTGCCGTGAGAACGCAGCAGGCTCCTGGCAGGGAACGTTGTCGTCGATCAACCATGCGGGCCATTGAACCCTGTCTTCGCGCGTTCGTCGGAGAACAGATAAGCGATTCGTGCCTTCTCGAGTCGCCGCACATAGGCTTCGGCGTAGTGGTACATCGCCCTCGACTGGGTCTCCAGGGCGACCAGCGATTCGTGGAAAGCCTGCGCCTGCAGCTCGCTCATGACATCAGGGGCCGGTGCTTTGACGAGATGACGTGTCCGGTTGATCCGCTTGTTGCGTTCGTCAATCGCGTCGCGTGCGTTGATCCATTCACTGATGACTGCCTCCAGTTGGCGTACATCTGTGAACATCCATTTGCCCGTACCCTGGTTGAAACCGAACAGGCTGGCGGCTGCGCGCAGTGCTTTGTCGATCATTATTTCGATCGGTGACGATCCACCGTCCGGCACGCCAAACACCTCCCCCGAGGTTTGAACACCGCCAAAAACCATAACCACAATTTCGAAGCAAAAGCAAGGAGAATGGCGTTGGGCTGTCCGGGTGACACGTCAGGGCCCGGCGGCTACATTCGCGGCCATGGAACAGGCCACGTGGACGCGGGTCGACGCGGGGCAGGAGGCGCCGCTCAACCTCATGACGGCGCGCTTCGTCGAGCACGTGTTCGCCCCGCACGCGCATGAGGAGTTCTCCATCGGGGCCTGCACGGAGGGCGTGGAGGTGATCCGCGTCGGCGCGACGCCGTACTACGCGGGGCCTGGTGACATCGTGGTGATCGAACCGGGGGAGACGCATACCGGCGCCGCCGCGGTGCCCGAAGGGTTCGCCTACCGGGTTCTCTATCCACAGTGGACGAGCCTGGCCGAGTCCGGTGTGCCGCACTTCCCGGCGCCGATCATCCGTGATCCGCAACTGGCCACGCAAATCCAGCACGCGCACGAGCTGATCACACGCTGGCGCGATCCGCTCGAGGCCGAGTCCCGCCTGTCCTGGGTGCTGACCAAGCTCGTGCGGCGGCACGCGGTGGGCACCAAGGACTTCCGGCCGGTCCGCGCGGGGGACCGGGTCGCGCTGGCCACCAAGGACCGGCTGGCCGATCGGATGCTTGACCCGCCTGGGTTGCAGGAGATCGCCGCGGAGCTCGGGTTGTCGCGGTTCCAGGTGTTACGGGCGTTCCGTGACGCCGTCGGCATGCCGCCCTACGCGTGGCTCTCGCAGTACCGCGTGACAAGGGCCCGCACGTTGCTGGAGGCGGGCCATCGGCCGGCGCAGGCGGCCGCGTTGACGGGCTTCGCCGACCAGGCGCACCTGACCAGGTGGTTCCGGCGGGTCTTCGGCGTCACACCTGGGGCTTTCCGCAACAGCGTTCAAGACATCACCGCCTCCGGGCGGCGAGGCTTGGCCGGTGACACGTAACGGGTGGATTCTCTTCGGCCTGATGGGCGTGATCTGGGGGCTGCCGTACCTGATGATCAAGGTGGCGGTCGGCGGCGTGTCCGTACCCATGATCGTGTTCGCCCGCACGGCCATCGGCGCCGCGGTGCTCCTGCCGCTCGCGTTGCGCCGGATCGACTGGGATGTGCTGCGCGGGCACTGGAAACCGATTCTGGCGTTCGCCGCGACCGAGATCATCGTGCCGTGGTATCTGCTGTCGGACGCCGAGCGCGTGCTGTCCAGCTCGATGACCGGCCTGCTCGTCGCGGCTGTGCCGACGATCGGCGCGTTGCTGGTGAGCCTGCGTGGTGAACGCCTCGCCGCGAAACAATGGATCGGCCTGGCCGTCGGATTCGGCGGCGTCGCGCTGCTCGCGGGACCGAACCTCAGCGGCGGTGACGCGTGGGCGATCGTCGAGGTCATGCTGGTGGTGGTGGGGTACGCCATCGCGCCCGTGATCGCCGCCCGGAAACTCCAGGAGGTTCCGGGGCTTGTGCTGGCCACGGTCTCGTTGGGTGTCGCGGCGATCATCTACCTGCCCGCCGCGATCGTGACCTGGCCGCGGCGGATGCCGTCGCAGGACGTGCTTTTCGCGCTCGGCGGGCTCGCCGTGGTGTGCACGGCGATCGCGTTCCTGTTGTTCTTCCGGCTGATCCGTGAGGTCGGTCCGTCGAAGGCCTTGGTGATCACGTACGTGAACCCGCTCGTCGCGGTGGTCGCGGGCGTGCTGCTGCTGGACGAACAGCTGACCACGGTCACGGTCGTCGCGTTCGTCCTGATCCTTGGCGGATCGGTGCTGGCGACGTCCCATGCGAAGCAACGGGTTCCCGTACCGACCTAGTAGAACCGCCGCAGGCTTGGCCAGATCTGCGACCACGGCGCAGTTGTCCGGTCGCACAACGTGATCCGGGTGCCTTGCTCCTCATTGTCCACGCCGGCGCCGTTGTCGTTCTCCGCGACGACACGGCATCCCGCCAGATGAGGCGATTGTGCCGGTTGTCCGCCAACGACGAGCACGGCACCCGTCATGCTGTCCGACGGCGGACCCCAGTCCCAATAGGACATATGCCCGGAGTACGGTTTGGGCAGTTCGTGCCGCGGCCCGTAGTGCTCGATCGCCCCGGCCTGACCGTAGTTGCTGGTGAGGATCACCGATCCGGCCCGCGCACCGTCCGGGATCTGCCGCCACACCTGCGCGACGTTCGCGGTCAGCTCCGGCCAGCCGACCTGCTCGCCGGGTTCCCTGTTGATCGCCAGCACCGGCCCGTTCAGCAAAGGCGGTGGAAGCACGGGCAACCCGGTGACCACCGCCATCACCACGCCCACCGCGGCCAGAACACCGAGCGCCGCCCGGCGCAGTCCAGTGGTGAGCCACGTCAGCACCGGCCGGACACCAGCCGGCACCAGCAGCAACAGCAACGGCACCGAGTAATAGGGCTTTCCGCCGACGGCCAGCAACACCACGCACACGACCGGATAGCTCACCGCGAGCGCCCGTGCCCACCTCAGCCCAGGATCACGCCACAGCCGGACGAGACCGGCGATCCACACCACCGCACCGACTGGCGTCAAATACACCAACTGCAAGGGAACGAACGAAATCCGGTTCTCGGCGCCGTCGTCCTCGCTGATCCCGGACGCGACGGTGAGCATCGGGAAGTCGTTCGCCACCTGCCACACCATGATCGGCGCGACGAGCACGAGCGTCACCGCCGCACCGGCCGCCAGCCACCACGTCCGCAGCACGCCGCGCGGCCCGAACACCAGGACACCGGCCGCGAGACCGAAGACCAGCAGCAGGATCAGCCACTTGTTGGCCATGCCGGCACCGATGACCGCGCCGATGGCCGGCCACCACCGGCCGTCGCCGGTCCGCAGCAACCGCAACACGAACAGGCCGAGCAACGCCCAGATCAGCATGTCGGTGGTCGAGGTGGACAGCATGTGGGACACCGCGAGGGAGAACGGGCCGAGCGCGGCCACCGCCGCCGAGACCCATTGGACGGTCCTGTCGCCGCCCAGTTCCCTTGCCACGTAAGCGATCGTGATGGCCGTCGCGGCGGCCGCGAGAGTCGCGACGACACGCAGCCCGAACGGTGTTTCGCCGAAGAGCGTCGTGCTCAGCCAGGCCAACGCGGGCGTGATCGGCGGCTGGTCGGCATACCCCCAATCGAGATGCTTGCCCGCCGCGACGAAATACAGCTCGTCACGGTGGAATCCGTATCGCCCGGACAACGCGGTCAGCACGACGATCTGAATCGCCGCGACCAGCCCGACCGGACGCCAGGCGAGTCTCGGCAACGGCTCGGTTGCAGTGTTCACGACACCAAGAGTCATCAGTGGCCTCCCCAGGTCCGCGCAGAGTACCGGCGTGTCGCTGGAGTGCGTGATCTCTGTCCGGCCACTACCGTCGGATCGTTATCCGAGAGGAGTGCGATGTGGACGTCGACCTGAGCGAGCCGGCGAGGAAGAACGGCGGCTCCCGGCCGCTCGGCGGGTACCTGGCCAAGCCGTCCGGTGCCGGGCCGTGGCCCGGCGTCGTGGTCATCCACGAGGCCCTCGGGCTCAACGACGTCGTCCGCAGGCAGGCCGACCGGCTCGCCGAGGCCGGGTTCCTGGCGTTGGCCGTCGACCTGTTCAGCGCGGGTGGCGTGCGCAGGTGCCTGGTGCCGACGATGCGCGCGCTGTCAAAAGGCGAGGGCCGTCCGTTCGCCGACATCGAGTCCGCACGCCAGTGGCTGATCGCCTCCGGCGAGTGCACCGGCAAGGTCGGCGTGATCGGTTTCTGCATGGGCGGCGGTTTCGCCCTGATGACCGCCGGTGCCGGCTTTGCCGCGTCCTCGGTGAACTACGGGTTCCTGCCGCGTGATCTGGACACGGTGCTGGCCGGTGCGTGCCCGATCGTGGCCAGCTATGGCGGCAGGGACCTGCCGTTGCGCAGCGCGCCCGCCAAGCTGGAACGCGCTCTGGTGAAGGCGGGGATTCCGCACGACGTCAAGCAGTATCCGGCGGCTGGGCACTCGTTCCTCAACGACGCCGAGGTCGGGCCCCGGCCGATGCGGGTGATCATGCGGGTCACCGGCATGGGCCCGCAGCCCGCCGCCGCGGCGGACGCCTGGCGGCGGATCGAGACCTTCTTCGACGAGCACCTTCGGTGAGGATGAGCGATGGCCGAGTGGGACGACGTCCGCCGCATCGCCATGGGGCTGCCGTCGGTCGTCGAGTCGATCAAGGGCGAAGGCACGCTGGAGTGGCGGGTGAAGGACAAGCTGTTCGCCTGGGAACGGCCGCTGCGCAAGGCTGATCTCGCCGCGCTGGGCGACGACGCGCCAACTGGACCGGTCCTGGCGGTCCGGGTGGCCGACGTCGGCGTGCAAGAGGCCTGTGTGGCCGATGATCCGGCCGTCTACTTCACCACGCCGCACTTCGCCGGTTACCCGGCGGTGCTCGTCCGGTTGGCCGAGATCGGCGTGCCCGAACTGGACGAGCTGATCACGGAGGCCTGGCTCGACCGGGCCGGAAAACGTTTGGCCGCGCGGTACCTCGCGGAGCGCTGAACTCGGCGTTCGCCGGTCACCGGTCCCTGGCCGGGCCTGCTGCCTTGGCGGTTGGCGGATGGTGCCGATCGGCGGTCGCGGGACAGTCCCGTGTGTTGACAGAGCGCGACGCACCGGCGCACGATACCTGCGCTGCAATCGTTTGCTGTGGTTCGCTTGGCGTTCGACGACGACGGCGAGGAGATCCGCGATGCGAGACAAACCCGCCAGGGTGCGGCTGACCGCTCTGGTCGCCGCGGTGGCCATGCTGGTCGCCGGGTGCACCGGTTCGAACCAGGGCGGCGGCAGCGGCCCGATCGTGATCGGCACGTCGTTACCGCTGACCGGCCAGTTCTCCCAGCCCGGCGGCGAGGCCAAGCGTGGCTACGAGATCTGGCGCGACAAGGTCAACGGCACCGGCGGCCTGCTCGGCAGGCAGATCGACCTGCGTGTCACCGACGACGCGAGCAACCAGGACACGATCATCGCCGACTACACCAAGCTGATTACGCAGGACCGGGTGGACCTGCTGCTCGGCAGTTTCTCGTCGCTGCTCAACTACGCCGCGTCCGCCGTGGCCGAGCGCAACCAGATGCTCTACGTCGAGCCCGCGGGCGGCGCGCCCAACATGTTCACGCGCGGCTTCAAGATGCTGTTCTTCACGCAGCCCGCGACCGCGCCGCACCACGCCGACGGCATCACGGCGTGGGTCAAGTCGCTGCCGGAGGCGCAGCGCCCCAAAACGGCCGCGTTCATCACCCAGGACGACCCGTTCACCCGCCCGGCCATCGACTCGCTGCAGAAGCAGCTGGAAGAAGCCGGGCTGCGGACCACGTACACGACGATCTATCCGGCCAACACGACGAACTTCCAGCCGATCGCCGGCGCGATCGCCGCGGGCGCACCCGATCTCGTGGCACAGGGCGCGCAGTTCGAAGACGGGATCGGTGCCGTGCGGGCGTTGCAGCAGGTCGGGTTCTCGCCGAAGGTCCTGTTCCAGACCAACGCGCCCGGCAACGGCAACCAGTACAGCGACGGAGTCGGCAAGGCCGCGACCGAAGGCGTCTTCTACAGCACGAGCTGGAGCGAGAACGCCAAGACGCCGTTGAACGACGAGTTCGCCCAGGAGTACCGCAAGCGCTTCAACGCGCCGCCGACCGAGGACGCGGCCGACGCCTTCGCGGCGGGCCAGGTGCTGCAGGAGGCGGTGACCAAGGTCGGCAGGATCGACCAGGTGGCGCTCGCCGACTGGCTGCGCGGCAACGAGGTGCAGACCATCCTCGGCCGGCTGCGGTGGGCTGCGAACGGTGAGCCGCAGGGCAACTTCATGCTGGCCCAGTGGCAGGCGGGCAAGGTCGAGGTGGTGGCCCCCAAGGAGGCTGCGACCACCGAGAAGGTCGTGTTCCCGAAGCCGGCGTGGCCATGACCCAGGCGCTGCAAACGATCGCATTGGGCTTGCTGATCGGGGGCGTCTACGCGTTGATGGCGGCCGGGCTGACCCTGGTCTTCGGCATCATGAACATCGTCAACGTCGCCCAGGGCGCGTTCCTCGTGCTCATCGCGATGCTGACGTGGAAGGCCTGGCAGCTCACCGGTCTCGACCCGATCCTGCTCGCCCTGGCGACGACGCCGCTCATGTTCGGCCTCGGCTGGCTGCTGTACCGGCTGGTCGTGGTCCGGGTCCGTGGCACGACCCCGGCGATGTCGATGCTGCTGACCTTCGGCATCGCGCTGACCATCGAAGGCCTGCTGAACCTCACGGCGGGCAACTACTTCCGGTCGGCCACGCCGTCCTACTTCGCCCAGTCGTTCCACATCGGCTCGATCGTCCTGCCCAAGGCGCAGGTGTACGGCTGCCTAGCGGCGCTGCTCGTGCTGGGGTTGCTGTACCTGGTGCTCAACCGGACGTGGACCGGCCGTGCGATCCGTGCCACCGCGCAGAACCCGTCCGGTGCGGCGCTGGTGGGCATCAGCGCGTCCTCGGTGGCCGCGTTGTCGTTCGCGATAGGCACGGCGACCGCGGGCACGGGCGGTTCGATCCTGTCGGTGCTCTACCCGTTCTTCCCGGCGTCGCACTACGAATGGATCGCGCGGCTGCTCGGCATCATCGTGCTCGGCGGAATGGGCTCGCTGCGCGGCGCGTGGGTCGGCGCGATCATCCTCGGCCTCGCGGAGACGATCACCGCGACGTACGGTTCGCCTCGCTGGGCGACATTGGTGTTCTACGCGGTGATCCTGCTCGTGCTGCTCGTCCGTCCGCACGGGTTGTTCGGCACGCGGCTGCGAGAGGACGTCGCGACATGAACCCGCGGGTAGCCCAAACCGTCGCTGCCGTTGTTTTGGTCGCGTTGATCGCGTTCCCGTTTGTCGCGCCAACGGCCACGTACGAGCACACCGTGCTGTTGTTGGCGTTCCTTGTAGCGATACAAGCTATCAGTTGGAACATCATCTCCGGCTTCGCGGGCTACGTGTCGCTGGGACACAGCGTGTTCCTGGGGATCGGCGCGTACACCGCGGGAATCCTCTCCACGAGGTGGAACGTCCATCCGCTGGCGCTGGCGCCGCTGGCCGGTGTGGTCGCAGTCGTTGTAGCGCTACTTGTCGGCAGTGTCGTGCTGCGAGCCAAAGGCCCCGCGTTCGTGATCATCACAATCGCCATGCTGCTGCTGTTCCAGGTGCTCACCATCAACCTGCCGGAGCTGACCAACGGCTCCGACGGCATCACGCTCGAACTGCCGGCGTGGGGCCGGGACGTCGGCAACATCCCGTTCTACTTCATGTTCCTCGGCCTGATGGTGGTGACGTTCGGCTTCAGCGCCTGGATCCGGCGCACCAAGTTCGGCACCGGCCTGGTGGCGATCCGTGAGGACGAAGGAAAAGCCGCGGCCATCGGCATCCCGACGACGCTGTACAAGAACCTGGCGTACGCGGCCAGCGCGTTCTTCATCGGCGTAGCGGGCGCTGTGTACGCGTACTTCCTGACGTTCCTCAACCCGCTGGGCGCTTTCAACATCCTGACCAGCGTCACGATCGTGCTCGCCGCGCTCGTCGGCGGCCGGGGAACGCTCTGGGGGCCGGTCGTCGGCGCGTTCATCGTCTCGTTCGCCAGCGAGGCCGCGACCGTGTACGGCGGCGGTTCGCAAAGCCGGTTGCTGCTGTTCGGTCTGGCGCTCGTGATCATCGTGCTGTTCCTGCCCGACGGTCTGCTGCCGACCTTGCAACGCCGGTTGGCCAAGCGCCGTGAGGTCGAGTACACCGATCACGCGGGCGCGATGGACCACCGGCCGGCCGAAGTCGGCACCCGCGAGCCGATCAAGCCGCAACCCGGTCCGTTGCTGGAACTTCGCGACGTGCACAAAGCGTTCGGCGGCCTGAAAGCGGTCAACGGCGTCGACCTGGCGGTCCCCGCGGGCTCGATCACCGCGCTGATCGGCCCGAACGGCTCCGGCAAGACCACGCTGTTCAACCTGATCACCGGCACCGGCGGCACGCACACCGGCGAGATCTGGTTCGACGGGCACCGCATCGACGGGCTTTCGCCGTGGCTGCGGGCACATCACGGCCTTGGCCGGACGTTCCAGGTCACCAGGCTGTTCAAGAGCATGACAGTGCTGGAGAACGTGGTCGCGCCGTTGGAGTCGTTCTCGCCGCGGGTGCTGGCGTCCGGCGCCGTCGCCGGGCACGAGGCCGATCGCGCGCGTGACCTGCTGTCGTTCGTCGGTCTCGGACGGTTCGAGAACGAGCGGGCCGGTGCGTTGTCCTACGGCCAGCAGAAACTGGTCGAACTGGCGCAGGTGCTGATGCTGGAGCCACGGATGGTCCTGCTCGACGAGCCCGCGGGCGGCGTCAATCCCGGCCTGGTCGACCGGATGGCCGGCATCATCAGGGCGGCCAACCGGCAGGGCGTCACCTTCCTCGTGGTGGAGCACAACATCCCGATGGTGCTTGACTTGTGCGATCCGGTCTTCGTGCTGGCCAGGGGCGAGGTGATCGCGTCGGGGCCGCCTGGCGTGATCCGTCATGACCCGGCCGTGCTGGACGCGTACCTCGGCGAGGTGACCGCCTGATGTTGACCCTGAAGGACGTCCACGCCGGTTACGGCGGCGGCGATGTGTTGCAGGGCCTCGATCTGAGCGTGGTCCCGGAGTCGGTCACCTGCGTGCTCGGCCCGAACGGCGCCGGGAAGTCGACGGTGTTGCGAGTGGTCAGCGGTCTGCTCAAGCCCCGCCAGGGCACCGTGTCGCTGGCCGGCGAACGGATCGACCGGTTGACGGCACCACAAGTACTGTCCAAAGGTATCGCTCAGGTGCCGCAGACGGGCGCGTTGTTCCCACGGATGAGCGTGCGCGAGAACGTGCTGATGGGCGGTTATCTGATCCGGCGGCAACGGAAGCTGCTGGAAGAGCGGTATTCGGCCGTGGCCGATCTGGTCCCGTTGATCGCGGAACGACCGGGCGCACCCGCCGGCAACCTGTCCGGTGGGCAACGCCGGATGGTCGAGATCGGCCGGTCGCTGATGCTCGACCCGTCGGTGATCCTGCTGGACGAGCCGTCACTAGGCCTGGACCCCAGGAGCATCTCCGCGGTCGCGGCGCTCATCAACGGCATGCGCGAGCGCGGCAAGACAGTCCTGTTGGTCGAGCAGAACGTGCGGCTCGGGCTTTCGCTGTCCACGCACGGTGTGGTCATGGAAGGCGGCCGCGTCCGGTTGCACGGCACGGCCGAGGAGATCACCGACCACCCCGAGATCGCGTCGCTGTACCTGGGTGCCTTGGAGCCGAACGGTTAGGTCGTGTTTCGAATGTCCCGGTCGATGAGAGTCTGCCCCGGCCGGAGGCCGGAATCGGCTCGGTGGGGCGGTTCCTGGCGTCGCCGCGGGATCGCCGCGAATACTGGTTGTCTTTGGGCGGTCCCGCGGTGGCGTCAGGGGCCGCATCCGGCCCGGCTATCGCGATCGGGCATTTGAAACACGGCCTAGACGGCCGGTGCCGCGGTGGACTCGCGCAGCACCAGCGTGGCGGGCAGCGTGATCGACTTCGCCGGCAGGTCCGGGTTGGCGAGCCGGTCGAGCAGCATGCGCGCCGCCTCCGCGCCGATCTGGTAGTGCGGCACGTGCACGGTGCTCAACGGTGGCGTCAGGCGATCGACGAACGGCATGTCGTTGAAGCCGACCAGGCTGATGTCGTCCGGGCAGCGCATCCGGCGTTCGTTGAACACGTCCAGGCAGCCGAGCGCGATCATGTCGTTCGCGGCGACGACCGCGGTCGGGCGTTTGCCTGCCTCGAACATGGCCCTGGTCGCCTTGGCCCCCTCGACTTCGGTGAACTCGTTGGCGGTGACCAGCAACCCGGGATCGAGTTCGATGCCCGCGTCGTCCAGCGCCTGACGGTACGCGCGCTGACGCGTACGGCCGGTGGACGTGTGCTGCGGGCCGGCGACATGCGCGATGCGCGTGTGACCGAGCTCGATCAGATGCCGCACGGCCATCGCGATGCCGTCGTGGTCGTCGCCGGTGACCGACGGGATGTCCGACTGGTCCACGCGCCGGTTGACCATCACCATCCGCACACCCTGCTGATGCGCCTCGGTGAACAGGTTGTCGTCACGCCGGGCGGTCGCGATGATCACGCCGTCGACCTGCCGTGCACGCAACGTGTCGAACAAGGTCCGTTGCCGTTCGAGGTCGTTGTCGGTGTTGGCGATCAGCGTCGTGTAACCGGACGCCGCCAGCACATCCTCGATACCGCGCACGATGGGCGGGAACAGCGGGTTGGTCAGGTCAGGCAGGAGCACGCCGACCGACATCGACTTGGCCGTCTTCAACCCGCGGGCCATCGCGTTGGGCTGGTAGCGCAGTTCGCGGGCGGCGGCCTGGACCCGGCGCATCGTCGCGGGGTTCACCAGGGAGCTAGTGGCCGGGTTGAGTGCTCTCGATGCCGTGGTGACGTGCACTCCAGCGCGTTGCGCGACCTCTTTGAGAGTGGGGGAGTTCGTCATGGCGGCAGCACCCCGGTCTGGGCGGAAAACGATTGCACACGCAGGTTAACACGGTGCGGGTCCGGGCTGACCTGCCGTAATTCAGTGGTGCCCGATGGGACTATTGCTCTCGTGTCCAAGATCGTGCTGCGCGCGGCCCGGCCCGGCGAGGCCGCCGCGCTGGGGGAACTGGCTTTGCGGTCGAAGGCCCACTGGGGGTACGACCGGGATTTCCTGGACGCCTGCCGGGCCGAACTGTCGTTCCGGCTGCGGGACGTCGTGGAGCGCGGGATCGTCGTCGCGGCCGAAGGCGATCGGCTGCTCGGCTTCTACAGCGTGGAAGGCCGTGCGCCGGAAGGCGAACTGGCGCACATGTGGCTCGAGCCGTCCGAGATCGGCAAAGGTCTCGGCAAGCGGTTGTGGCGGCACGCCATGGAGTCGGCGCGCGCCGCCGGATTCACCGTCCTGACCATCGACGCCGAACCGGCAGCCGAGGGGTTCTACCTCGCGATGGGCGCGGTGAAGGTGGGTGAGACGCCGTCCGGGTCGATCCCCGGCCGGGTGCTGCCCCGGCTGCGCGCCGACCTGCCCACTCCGCTGCTCGAGAAGTACGACCGGCACGTGCGGGCGTCCGAGCGGACCGACCTCGAGGACGGCGTGCACGCGGAAACCGACGACCCGGTCACGCGGATCGTCGGCAGACGCCAGGGGTACGCCGGCCCGCCCCGTGATCTGTCCGGAGTGGACGTGGACGCGTTGATCGCCCGGCAACGGGACTTCTTCGCCGCGCGCGGGCAGAGCGTCGAATGGCAGACCCGCGCCCACGACCTGCCGGGGGACATGCCGTCCAGGCTGCTGGCCGCCGGTTTCCAGCCGGACGAGAAGGAAACCGTGATGATCGGGACGGCCGCCGGCCTGGCCGCCGAGCCGGTACTGGCCGGCGGCATCCGCGTCCGCCGGACCGACGACGACGCCGACATGCACCGGATCGCCGAGATGACCTGCGGTGTGTGGGGTCCGGGGTTCAGCTGGGTCGCCGACATGCTCGTCGCGCGCAAGAAGCACCTCGCCGTATTCGTCGCCGAGGCCGACGGCCAGGTGGTCTCGGCCGGGTGGCTGGCCCCCAAACAGGACAGGGAGTTCGCAGGTCTGTTCGGTGGCACGACGGCGGTGCGGTGGCGTGGCCGGGGAATCTACCGAGCGCTTGTCGCCCGGCGCGCGCGGCTGGCCGTCGAACTGGGCATCCGGTACCTCTGGGTGGACGCCTCCGACGACAGCCGCCCGATCCTGGAACGCCTCGGCTTCATCCCGGTCACGACGACCACGGCCTACGTCTGGAATCCGGCTACCTGAACGAAGTCCGCCGTCACGCGAGGACCGCGGCCGTCATTCGGGGACCGCGGTGAAGAACTCGTAGCCGTGCCCATTGGGGTCCAGCACGTACACGCCCCGCCCACCGCCGAGGTGGTTGCTCGAGCGGTCCCAGCCGCCCATCGGCCCGGAGCCGTACTGGATCCCGGGTGACCGCTCCAGGAACGCGAGCAGCGCGTCGAACGTTTTGTCGTCCACCAGGAACGCGTAGTGGCCCGGCCGCGACCCGCGCCGGTCGTCGAAGTCGAGCGTCAGATCGTCGTTGACCCGCAAGGGAACGAACGGGCCCGCCGGTTCGCCGACCGGCAGCCCGAGCAGCCGGGCGAGGAACTCCGCGGCCGCCACCTTGTCGTCGGCCGGAATGATCATGTGGTTCAGCACGATGCTCACGGGACCTCCAATTCGTGTGAATCGCACCTATTGTACGTGCGATTCGCACGCGATGTAGGCTGGGGCATGGTGAGTGACACCGATGGCGGGCCGGCGTTGTTCCGGCTCGTCCGGTTCTGGTCCAGACGGTGGAGTGCGCGTGCGTCCGCGGAGCTGACCGGCGAGATGCGGCACGTGCAGCACATCCAGGCGGTCGAAGCGGTCCAGACGGCCGGGCAGGGCGGTGAGGCGACGGTGAACGCGATCGCCCACCAGCTCGGGCTCGACCACTCCGGCGCGAGCCGGATGGTCCGCGACGCCGCCGAAGCGGGGTACCTGGTGCGCACCGAGTCCGAAAAGGACAAAAGGCGGACAGTCGTCCGGCTCACCGATTCCGGTGAGCAGCTGCTCGCGGGCGCGCGCGACTGGCAGCGCCGCGTGTTCGACGAGCTGACCGAGAACTGGGAGGAACACGACAAGGCCCAGCTCGCCGGCTACTTGCGGAGGTTGGCCGGCGAGCTGGGGGTCTGAGCGGCCCTTACGGGCGGACGGTGACGCTCTGGCCGGGGCTGAGCCGGATGTTCGCGCGCCACGAGCCGGACCGCACCACGGTCTCGGTTCCGGTGGTGCTGTGGACGGTCGCGCTCGTGACCTTGCCGTCGCGCCACGACACGTCCACGGTGAAGCCGCCGCGCGCGCCGACGCCGGTGATCCTGCCGGTCCTCGCCCAGGCCGCGGGCAGCGCGGGCAGCAGCTCGATCAAGCCCGGCCGGGAGTAGACCAGCATCTCGATCATCGCCGACGGCGCGCCGAAGTTGGCGTCGATCTGGAAGATCGTGTAGCTGCCCTGGCTGTACATGTCGAACAGGTTCGGCGCGGTGCCGTTCGAGTTGCTGACCGACGGCCGCAGCACGTTCAGGAACAACTGGTACGCGCGGTCGGCGTCCTTCAGCCGCGCCCAGCACAGGGCACGCCACGCGCACGCCCAGCCGAAGCTGTCCATACCGCGGGCGATCAGCTGCCGGCGCACGCCCTCCACCAGCTCAGGCGGGCTGGTGTCGTTCTTGATCCGGTCGCCGGGGAAGAACCCGATCAGGCCGGACAGGTGCCGGTGCGTGGTCTCGCCGAGGTTGTCCGGGCTCATCCACTCCTGCAACCAGCCGGACTTCGGGCTGACCTCGGGCATGTACAGCTGCTCCTGTAACCCGGCGATGGTCTGCGCGTACGGCCGGTCCTTGTTCAGGATCGCGCTCGCGGCACGGAAATGCTCGAACAGGTCCCAGCACAGTTCCTGCGCGTAGGTGATGCCCATCGCGTCCTGCGGGCCGTGCTCGGGCGACCAGTCCTTGTCGGCGACCAGCTTCTGCCGCACCGGGTCCATGACCAGCCGGTGCTCCCAGAACTCGCAGGCGCCCTTGAGCAGCGGGTAGATCTTCGCCAGGTACACGCGGTCCTGGGTGTATTCGTAGTGCTCCCACAGCGAGTTGCAGATCCACGCGTTACCGCCGGAGTGCCACCACCAGCCGGAGCCGCCGTAGATGTTCGTCGAGTACGCCACCGCCCAGCCGCCGACCTTGCCGGAGGAGTTGCGGAACCTGTTGCGCGGGTCGAGGAACAACTCCTGGGTGGTCTGGGTCCAGCCTGGCAACTGGGCGACGCAGTAGTCGGCGAACGGCTCGAAGCACTCCGACAGGCCCGCCCGGTCGGCCATCCAGTAGTTCATCTGCACGTTGACGTCGGTGTGGTAGTCGGCCATCCAGTCCGGCGTGTTGTTGTGCAGCCACAGGCCCTGCAGGTTCAGCGGCAGGTTGCCGCGCGACCCGGTGATCATCAGGTACCGGCCGAACTGCAGGTAGCTCGCCTCGAGCTCGGGGTCGGCCGCCGCGCCGGGCGTGCCGCGGACGACCAGGCGCGACCAGGTGTCCATCGACCGCTGGTTTCGTGTCGAGCGTCCGAAGTCGACCGTCATCCGGTTGTACAACGACTGGTAGTCACGGACATGCGTGGCAAGCAGCGCTTCGCCGGACACCTTGAGCGCCTTGGCCGCCTTGTCGCGCGCGATCGCCAACGGATCGGCGCTCGCGTTCATGTAGCCGGCCTTGTAGTCGGGCACGTAGTTGGTGCCGCCGCTGAACACGATGACGACTTCGGTGCAGTCGGTGAACGCGACCTGGTTGCCGTTCAGGCTGATCCGGCCGCCTTTGCCCGTCGCCTGGACGACCGCGCCGTACTTCAGCCCGTTGGCCAACTGCCCGCTGAACGCGCCGTCGACTGTGGATTCGCCGTGGGTGCCGGTGATCGAGATCGTTCCGGTGTGGGTGCCGCGGCCGCTGCGGGTCAGCCGCATCACGATCACGTCGTCCGGGTGGCTGGAGTAGACCTCACGCCGGTACCTGGTGCCTTTGTACTCGTACGTTGTAGTCACCAGGCCGTTGCTGACGTCGAGCGTGCGGCGGTACTTCGTAATCGCGTTCGGGGTGTGGTCCGGAATCGACACGGCGGCCTGGGCCAGCACGTTGAAGGTGCCGAAGTGGACGCGTTCGTACGGGAACTGGCCTTCGTTGTCGAGCACGTCGTTCTTGTCGCCCGCCCACAGCGAGATGTCGGTGACATAGAGGGAGTCGCTCGCCGGGTTGCCGCCAATGAGCGCGCCTAACCGTCCGTTGCCGACCGGCAGGCCCTGCTCGATGATCCGGCTCTCCACCGCGGGGGCGAGGTGCCAGAACGTGGTGGCGTCCTCATCGGACACCAGTGGGGCCGACGCGGGCCGGTCGATCTCTTCGGCCTGAGCGGTGAACGTCCGCAGCCCGCCGATCGCGGCTCCGGCGCCGAGCGCGCTGCCGGCTTTGAGGATGGTGCGGCGGGTGTGCGACATCGGACAACCCCAATCATATATCAGATACGATCCTGGTCGGATGATGTCAGCGGGGCCGGTGGGGCGTCAACGGTCAGACGTCGTAACTCTTTGTCCGCAACTGGACAGGTTCGATCGTAACCGATCACAAGCGATCTGCGGTGGCTTGACCGCTTGATGTCGGCAAAGATCCAGCTCGAAGCGGGAAAATCGTCGTCTCGCCGACCTTGCCAGGACCGATTCGCGTGCCCTTGGGATTGCCTACCTACCGGTCAGTCGTCGGGTCAATCGCCTACCGATCGGTCGGGCGACGCAGATAGCCTTTGACTTATATAAGTACGGACTGTTTGAATGGTGTCATGCATGCGTTCGATGTGCTCGGAGATCCGGTGCGGCGCCGGATCCTCGAGCTGCTCGCCGACGGGGAACGAGCCGCCGGTGAGATCAGTGCCGTCGTCCAGGAGGAGTTCGGCATCTCCCAGCCGGGCGTGTCCCAGCACCTGCGGGTGTTGCGCGACAACGGCTTCGCCACCGTCCGGCCGGACGGCACCCGGCGGCTGTACTCGGTGGACCCCGAACCGCTCAAGCAGATCGACGTCTGGCTGGACCGCTACCGCCGGTTCTGGACGCAGCGCCTCGACGCGTTGGGCACCGAGCTGGCTCGGGGCAAGCGCGAACGACGGGCGAACACCGAGGGCGAAGCGGAGAACTAGACTCGCCTCCCGCGCCCCGTCCAGGGAGGTACCGCTGTGCCACCGGTCAACCAGCAACGCCGCGACGCGCTCGCGGACGCCGCCATCGCGATCGTCGCACGCGAAGGCAGTCACAGGTTGTCGCATCGGTCAGTGGACGACGAGGCCGCAGTCCCCAAGGGCACGACGTCGAACTACTTCCGTTCACGCGACGCGTTGCTGGACGCGGCCGTCAAGCGCATCGTCCAGTTGCACTTCGACTGGATCGCCGAACTGCGCGAGAAGCGGGAAGGCGAGCTGGGCCGCGCCGCGCTGATGGAGATCCTCGCCCAGGTGCTGGACGAGTCGGTGACCGTCCACAAGGACCGGTACCGGGCGATGATGGAACTCTGGCTGGAAGGCACAAGGCGGCCCGAGCTGCACGCGACCCTGGTGCACGCGTTCACGTCCGGCGTGCACCTGGTGCACGAGGCCAGCCGCACCGACGGCGTCGAAACCAGCGAGACACAGGTCCACCTGTTGCGGGTGATCTACGTCGGCACGTTGTTCAGCTTCATCGTGCTGCCCGAGAGCCTGCGGCCGCTCGGCGCCGGCGAGACCGCCATGACGTTCATGAACCCAGTCCTCACCCAGTGACAGGCCCTCACTCGGTGACCGGGAACTCGGCCCGCACGCCGAGCAGGCGGATCGGTTTACGCAGGTCGAAGAGGCCGAGTACTTCCAGCGCCGCGCGTTCGATCTCCGCGGGGTCGCTGCTGGGTGCGGGCAGCGTGATGCTGCGCGTGTGCGTCAGGAACGGCGCGAACCGGATTTTCACCGCGACCCGCGCCGCCGGACGTCCCTCGTCGGCCACGTCCTGGGCCACGCGTTTCGCCAGACCCGCCACCTGCGCGGCGACCTGCGCGTGGTCGTCGATGTTCTGCTGGAACGTGACCTCGCGGCTGCGTGACTTCGCCACGTACGGCGTCGCTTCGACGTTCGGGTCACCCGCGCCCAGCGCGAGCGTCCGGTACCAGGGGCCCATGTTCGGCCCGAACCGTTCGGCCAGCACGGCGGGATCGGCCCTGGCCAGGTCCTCGACCGTCGCCAGACCCAGCTCGGCCAGCTTCTTCGTGGTCTTCGGGCCGATGCCCCACAACGCGCCGACCGGCCGACCGGCCATCACGGCCACCCAGTTGTCCCTGGTCAGCCGGTAGACCCCGGCGGGCTTGGCGAACCCGGTGGCGATCTTGGCGCGCAGCTTGTTGTCCCCGATGCCCACCGAGCACGACATGCCGGTCCTCGCCGCGACCGCCGCACGAAGGTCCGCCGCCAAAGCTTCGGGGTCCTCGGTGCGCGCGCCGACGAACGCCTCGTCCCACCCGATCACCTCCACGACCACGGGGAAATCCCGCAACGTGGCCATCACGCGGTCGGACACTTCTTCGTACGCGGGCGCGTCGGTCGGCAGGAAGATCGCGTCGGGACATTTCCTGGCCGCTGTCCGCAACGGCATCCCGGAGTGCACACCGAACTCCCGGGCCTCGTAGGAGGCCGTGGCCACGACAGCGCGTTGCGTCGGGTCGCCGGTGCCACCGACTACGACCGGCTTGCCCTTCAACTCGGGGTGACGTGCGATCTCGACCGCCGCGATGAACTGGTCGAGATCGACGTGCAGCACCCAATCCATGCCCTCAGGCTAGGCCGCGGTGCTCACCAGCGGGGGGTGATCGGCCACGACGGCGGCCCGGCTCCGGCGCCTGGTCGCCGACAGCGCGAGGAGCGTGGCGGCCAACGTGACCGAACCGGCCGTCAGCAGCGCCATCCCCGGGCTGAGCTGCTCACACAACCAGCCGAGCAGAGGCGCGCCGACCGCGCCCGCGGCGGCCGCCACCATGTTCTGCGCCGCCATCACCCGGCCGCGCATGTCCTCGTCGGAGTCCAGTTGCAGGCGCGTGCTCGTGATCGTGTCGATCAGCACCGCACCGACGGCGATCGGCAGGATCATCACCGCGAAGCCGATCAGGCTGGTGCTGAAGCCGCTCAGCGCCTGCAGGCAGCAGCTGATCACCGCGGCGCCGAACAACAGCGGCAACGTCAGCTCGCGCATCCGGGCCGCGATCAGTCCGCCGAGGACGGTGCCGACGGCGAAGACCGCGGAAAGCACGCCGTAGCCGGACGAGCCCGCGCCGAGCGGGCCTTCGGCCATCGCGGCCATCGTCACCTGGTAGTTACGGCCCAGGCCGGACAGCACGAAACCGAGTGCCAGCAGCGTGAGCAATGTGCGACGCCGGCTGAGGTACCCCAGCCCGGCACGGATTCCCGCACGGTCAGGCGCGCTCACGGCCAGCGGATGCAACTCGACCGGTCGCATCAGGGCGATGGCCAGCAGCACCGCGCTGAAGCTGGCCGCGTTGACGAGGAACAGCGCCGGTGAGCCCACTGTGGCCGCGAGCACCCCGGCCAGGCTCATCCCCAGGACCCGGCCCGTCGAGTTGATCAACGAGCCGAGCGAGACCGCGTTGCCGAGGTGCTCACGCGGGACCACCATCGCGCCGAACCGGCCGAGCGCCGGTCCCTCGAACACGCTGATCAGCCCGGACAGCACGGTCAGCGGATAGAGCACCGCCACCGGCGCGTCGGTCGCCACGACCAGCGCGAGGACCACCGCGAGCGCGGCGTGGCCGACGTGCCCGGCGACGATCACCCGGCGTGGATCGATCCGATCCGCCAACGCCCCCGCCCACGGTGCGAGCACGACCGCGGGCAGCGCGCTCGTCATCACCGAGAGGCCGACCGCGGTGGCGGAGCCGGTCTGCGCCAGCACCACCCAGTTCAGGCCGAGGACCTGCATCCACGAGCCGGTGACCGACACGAGGTCGGCGCCGGCCCAAAGCCGATAGTTGTGGTGCGCGAGCGCGCGGAACATCGGCGGCATGGTGCGCCGCAAAACACTTCCCTTTCCAAGGCCCGGGCGGTGTGGCCCCAGCGGTACGACCGCCCGGTCTGTGACAGTGACATGCCGGCCTCGATGCCGGGCGCCGACACGCTACCCACTGCTCTTCGGGAAAAACAAAAAAACGCCGATGTGGGATAACTGACAGCGAGACCGGTAACGCTTCTAGTCCCGGGTGGACCTCAGCAGCTTCTCGCCCATCGCGCGGATGTAGTCCTTCAGCTCCGGCGGCTGCACGACGGTGAACTCGGCGCCGATGACACCGGCGACCATCGCCGGCCACTCGAACGAATCGACCTTCATGATCAGGCGGCACGTCTCGCCGGTGACCGGCTCGACCGTGCCCCAGTGCGCCACCTGGTCCTTGACCGTCGTCGCCGGGGCCTGGAACTCGATGATCGCCTCGTACTGGGTCGGCCGGGCGGTCAACCGGTCGCGGACGAACGCGCCCGCGTCCCCGCCGGGCAACTCGCGCTGCCGGAACCGGGCACCGGTCGGTTTCGGGTCGACCATCCGGTCGGCACGGAACGTCCGCCAGTCATGTCGTTCGACGTCCCACGCGACGAGGTACCAGCGGCGTCCCAGTGACACCAGCCGGTGCGGCTCGACGTGCCGTTTCGACTCTTCGCCGTCATAGGACTTGTAGCCGAAGCGAAGTCGTTCGTCGTCACGGCACGACGACGCGATCACCGTCAACGACGTCGCGTCGACTGTCGAGCTGGTGTTCCCGGCACCCCAGAAGGCAGGCACCGTGTAGCTGCGCAACGCTTCGACGCGTCGCCGCAGCCGCGGGGGCATCACCTGGATGACTTTGGTCAACGCGCGCATCGACGTCTCTTCGATGCCGTCGACCGCGCCGCCCGCGGCGGTGCGCAGCCCTACGGCGATGGCGACCGCTTCTTCGTCGTCAAGCAGCAACGGCGGCATCGCCGCACCCGACTGCAGTTGGTAACCGCCCGCGACGCCACGGCTCGCGTCGACGGGATAGCCCAGTTCGCGCAGCCGGTCGACGTCGCGTCTGAGCGTTCGCGGGCTGACCTCGAGCCGATCGGCCAGTTCGCCGCCCGGCCAGAACCGATGGGTCTGCAACAGCGACAACAGCCGCAGCATCCGTGCACTCGTGTTCGCCATGGCTTCAGATTCCCATCCGTTGCGGTCAGGAACTGACCTGAATGAATTCTAGCGTTGTCGCCATGACCGGAGCGATGATCGAGACAAACGGACTGACCAGGCACTTCACCGTGCGCAACGAGACGGTCGAAGCCGTCAGGGAACTCGACCTGCGCGTCGAGGCCGGGGAGATGGTGGCGCTGCTCGGGCCGAACGGCGCGGGCAAGTCGACCACTCTGCGGATGCTCACCACCTTGCTGGCCCCCACGTCGGGCACGGCCCGGGTGGCCGGATTCGACGTCGCCACCGAGCAGCGCGAAGTACGTAGCCGCATCGGCTACATCGGACAGGGCAACGGCGCGGGCCACAGCCAGCGCGGCCGCGACGAACTGATCAGCCAAGGTCGCGCGTATGGGATGAGCGCCTCGGCGGCGCGTACGCGTGCGGCGGAACTGATCGAGTCGCTGGACCTGACCGCGGTCGCGGACCGCGTGGTGTCCAAACTGTCCGGTGGTCAACGGCGCAGGCTCGACATCGCGATGGGCCTGATCCACGCGCCCGCGTTGCTGTTCCTCGACGAGCCGTCCACCGGTCTTGACCCGCAGAACCGGGCCAACCTGCAGGAGCACATCCAGCGGCTGCGCGCCGAGCACGGCACGACGATCGTGCTGACGACGCATTACCTGGACGAGGCCGACTCGCTGGCCGAGCGCGTGATCGTCATCGACCACGGCCGCATGATCGCCGACGGCTCGCCCGCGCGGCTGAAGGCCGAGCACGCCGGCGACCGGATCATCCTGACCTTCGACACCCCGCAACACGCCCGCCAGGTGACCGATCACCATGCGCTCGGCATCGCCGAGGGCGCCACCGTGAAGCAATCCGGAGCGCAGGTGGTGATCGAAGTGGACGGTGGCGCGCGGATCGCACCGAAACTGCTCCGCGGCCTGGACGACGCCTTGATCGACGTGGCCGGCGTCGAGGTCATCCGGCCCACGCTCGACGACGTGTTCCTCACCCTGACCGGCCGCAGCCTGCGTGAAGACGTTTCCCTGAAGGAGAAGAAGGCATGACCACCACCCTGCACACCGCCGCCCCGCACACCGCGCCGCGGACCAACCTCGTCACCGACACCCTGACCGTGTTCACCCGGGAGCTGCGGCCGGTGCTGCGCGACCCGTTCTCGGTGATCTTCACGATGGTCCAGCCGTTGTTCTTCCTCGCCCTGTTCGCGCCGCTGCTACCCGGCGACACCTCGTTGCAGTGGTTCGTTCCGGGCATCGTGGTGATGTCGTGCCTGTTCGGCACGTCGTCGACCGGCTCGAACCTCCTGTACGAGATGCAGACCGGCTCGCACGAACGGATGCTGGTCTCCCCGCTGCGCAGGCCCGCGCTGATCATCGGGCGCGCGGTGAAGGAGATCGTCCCGATGATCGCCCAGACGGTGTTGCTGGTGATCGTGACCATCCCGTTCGGCTTCACCCTGAACGTGGCGGGCGCGGCGATCGGCCTGGTGATCCTGGCGATCTTCTGCGTCGGCCTCGGTGCGCTGTCGTACACCCTGGCGCTGGCGTCCAAGGACCAGGAGTGGATGTTCTGGGGCGTGCAGCAGACGCTGTTGTTCCCGTTGCTGCTGCTGGCCGGGATGATGCTGCCGATCGACAACGGCCCGGCGTGGCTGCAGACCATGGCGAAGTTCAACCCGCTGACCTACGTGGTCGACGCCGAACGCCAGCTGTTCAACGGCACCATCGCGTCCGGCACGGTGCTGGCCGGTCTGGTCGCCGCGATCGCGATGGCCGTCGTCGGGCTGCTCGTCGGCACCCGCGCGATGCGCAAGGCCTGACCGCCAGGGCGCGCCTGTCCTGGGGGTCAGGCGCGCTCTTTCACGGCCACATCCCTCGGTGCAGTGCCCACCGGGACGCCGCAGTGCGCAGGGCCATCGTCATCCGGTTCGTGTGCGCGTCCACAGTGGCCTGCCAGTACCGGGTCTGGGCGACGGCGAACAGGTCGATCGCGTCCGGATCCGCTCCGGCCCAGCCCGGTACCCTCGCCGCCCACTGCTCCGCGGCGTGCGGCGGATGCCCACTGTAGACAAGCCACACCACCCAGCACGCCGCGTCGATCCACGCGGCGCCGCGGGTGACCCACGGCCAGTCCACCATGCGCACGGTGTTCGCCCCGGTGAGCAGCATGTTGCTGGGATTCATGTCCGAGTGCACCACCGTGTCACCGGCGAACGCCGCCGCGTCGGACGGATCGTCGAGGTAACGACCCCACCGCGCCCTGGCCGTTCGCAGCCTGATGCCGGGACGCGCCAGCCGCCCGATCGCCGTGATCCCTTCGACGGCCAACGGCAGATCCGCCGAAGCCGGCCCGTAGTCGGCACCCCGTCCGGCGATGTGCTCGAACCCGATCAGGTCCCAGCCATCGGCGACCACCCGCCAGAGCACTCGGGGTGCCAGGGGAGCGAGGTACGGGCCGATGGCCGCTTCGACGTCCTGCGTCCACCGGTCGGCGTGGTCGGTCCGCATGCCCTTGACGAACACCCGGCCGCTCGCGGTGTCCAGGGTCGCGGCCAGTTGACTGCTGTACCCCGCTGACGTGCTGTCCACCCGCACGATCGGTCCGGTCCGGTCGGCGACGGCCGCGATCAGCTCAGGCGGCAGATCCGCCCACTCATGCCGTCTTGCCCGCAGCGCCACACCCACGTCTGCGCAACATACCCGACACAGGCCAATTGGCCGCGATCGTCAGTACGCCTCGCGCTGGCGGTCCCGCGACGCGGTGATGTGACGGATCATCGCCGCTTCGGCGGCGTCTGCGTTGTGCGCCGCGATGGAGCTGACGATCTGGTCGTGTTCCCGGGTCGTCTCCGCGGCGATGCCGACCGTGAAGTAACGGCGGTAGCTGTGCGTGTGAGCGTGCAGGCGGGTGAGCGCGTCGGCGATGAGGGGATTCCCGGACGCTTCGGCGATCAGCCGGTGCAACCGCGCGTCCTGGACCGCGAAATCGCGATAGTGCTCGTAGTTCTCCCCGGCCGGGTAGGCCGTCATGGTTTCGACGAGCGCGCGCATCTCGGTGATCTGGGCTTCGGTCGCGTTGCCCGCCGCCCGCCTGGCGGCGGCGGGTTCGAGCAGCAGGCGGATCTCGACGAGGTTGTCCAGGCTGACCTGGTCCATCAGCGGGGCGACGACGTAGCCCGCGTGCGGCCGCTTGGCCACCAGTCCGTCGGACTCCAGTTTGGTCATCGCCTCGCGCACCGGCGTCGGCGAAACCCGCAGTTCCCTTGCCAACCCGTCGATGGACAGCCTCGCCCCCGGCTCCAGGACGTGGTCCATCAGCATCTGCCTGATGGACTCGTAAACCGTGTCACGCAGCATCGTGCGTGCTGGCGGAGTCAACCGCGGCACTGGTACCGAGGCCACTGCGAATCCTCCCCGGATCCAGCTTCATATCTGATATCTGATCGTATCGCACGGTGTTGTCCCGCCCGGCTTGGCGATCACGAGATGCGCTCGGGGCGCGTGCCCTCCCACGCCGCGCGGAGCACGTCCTGGTGCTCGTCGATTGTCGCCAGGTCGGCCTCGGTCATGCCGAGCGCCTTGAGCGACGTCGGGCCACCGAGTTCGGCGATGAGGTCGTAGACGGCGGTCGGTGCGTCGCCGACGCGCAACGTTTCGGCGATCCGGTCCATCGCCGCCGGTGCCATGTACGCCATCACGTGCGGCAACAGCACGGTGTGCGTCTCGCTGTGCGGCAGACCGAAACTGCCGCCGAGCACATGCGCGAGCTTGTGGTGCAGTCCCATGCTGACCGCACCGAGGCAGGTGCCCGCCAACCAGGCGGCCTGCAACGCGTCGTCCCTGGCGTCCCGGTCCGCCGGGGCGGCGGCGATCCTGGGCAGTGAACGGGCCAACCGCCGGATCGCGTCGAGCGCCAGCTGGTCGGTCATGGGGTTCGCGTCCGGGGAGTACAGCGCCTCGACCGCGTGCGCCATCGCGTTGATCCCGCTGGTCACCGACAGCGGGACCGGCATGCCGACGGTCAGGTCGACGTCGTAGACGATCGTCTCGGGCAGCACGGCCGGTGTCCGGATCGTGGTCTTCCGCCCGTCGGCGGTCTGCCCGAGGACGGGCGTCGCCTCGGATCCGGCGTAGGTCGTCGGCACCACGATCTGGGGCAGGTCGGTGCGCAGCGCCAACGCTTTACCCAGCCCGATCGCCGAGCCGCCGCCGACCGCGACAAGACAGTCGACGTTGGCGTCGTGCACGACCGCCAACGCCTGCTCGGTCACTTCGACCGGTGTGTGCATCGCCGCGTCGCCGAAGTGCGCGACGGCCAGCGCACCGAGCGCGGCTCGGGCGGGAGCCGCCCTGCCGGAACCGATGACCAGCGCGCGGGACGCGCCGAGATCGGCCACTTCGTCGGGCAGCACGGAGATCGTGCCGGAGCCGAACACCACCCTGGCCGGGCCCGCCGAGTAGGTGAAGGAGGTCATCCACCGAGTATCAGTCCCGGCCCGTCACGGCATGCTGTGTCCTCCGCGTAAACAGCCTTTCACAACAGGCAGGACTACATACACAGTTTGATCACTCAGTGACGAAATAAAGGCCGACTCAAGACCTGGGCAGGGGAGCGTTCAGGCGGCGTTGGAGTCGACGCATTCCGCCGGGTCAAATGCGGACGTCGGAGTGCGCGGCAGACCGCGGATGATCAGAGTGGTGATCGGGACCAACAGCCACATCACCACCGCGACCAGCGCCGCGGCGATGAGCGCGTGCGTGATCCAGGCGCCGGCGAGAGTCGGACCGCCCCACGCGCCGGCTTCGTCGCCTTCTCGCCAGAAGACGCCGTAGGTCGCGATCCGGCCGATCAGGTACCAAACCACCAGCGACAGCAAGAACGAGAGCGAACCGGCGGCCACCGTCACCGGCGCCGCCGTCCTGCGTCCCGGACGGCCGAGCCGCGGTGCCCACTGGCGGCGCTTGCCTGGCCCGACGTACAGGAAAACCACGCGACGCCAGCCGTTCTTGCCCAGTGCGTCGAGAAGATTCGTTGCCATGTCCGAAAAGTAGGAGACCGGGTGGTTCGCGGCCACCCGGTCACCTGGTGGGGGACAACCCCCGGGTGGTCAGCTCGTCTCGCCGGTCAGCGCGAACGAACGGAGCCGTTGTGTGGCGATGACCGTGCCGATCGCGACGAACGCGGCAGCCAGGATCGCCGCGGTCACCGTGGACAAAGTGGACTCCAGCAGGACCGTGTCGCCGGACAGCCTGTCGGCGAGCGTGAGCGAGTACTGCTGGATGCTCAGCGCCCGCGCCCCGGACACGAACTGCACCAACAGGTTCTCCCACAGCATGATGTAGACGAGGCCGACCGCGACCGGCCGCCGGGACATCAGGCTCAACGCGAGGAAGAAGGCGGTGTACGCGAGCGCGCCCACGGCCGCTCCCAGGGCCAGGCCGGCGCCCAGTCCGGTGGAGCCGGCGATCATGCCCGCGATCCCGATCGGGACGGCCGTGGTCACCGTCGTGACGGCCCACGCGACCACCAGCTTCGCCACGACGATTTCCCGGCGCGGCAACGGTTTGGCCAGGATGTGGGTGATCGTGCCGTCCTCGATCTCCAGGCCGAGCACGCTGCTGCCGACGATCAACGCGGTCAGCGGCAGGATCACGCCGAGGCCGAGCTGGCCGAGGATGGTGGGCGCCCACTGCTGCGCCGGTTCGCCGGTGCTCACGCCGACGAGGGTGAGCCCGATCAGCACCGCGGGCATCGGGATCAGCAACAGGATCCGCCGCCTGCCCAGCAGGGCCCGCGCGGTCAGGCCCGCGATCGTGAGGTTCATGACGCCACCAGGTAGGAGAAGACGTTTTCCAGGGATTCGTCGGACGGCAGCACCGCGGTCAGGCGGATGCCCTTGTCCCGCGCGACTTTGGTCAACGAGCGGGTGAACGTGCCGTAGTCGTTCGCGCGGACCTGCAGACCGGACGGTTCGAGCTCCACTCCGGACACCGAGGCCAGCTCCATCAGCGCGGCCGCCAGCCCGCGGTCGTCGGACGACTGGATGGTGAACACGTGCGGCCGGTTGGTCATCAGCCGCCGGATGTGCCGGTAGTCGCCGGACGCGGCCAGCCTGCCCGCCACGATCACCTGCACGGTGCCCGAAAGCTGCTCGACCTCTTCGAGGATGTGCGAGCTGAACAGGATCGTGCGGCCCTGACCGGCCATGGTGTGCAGCAGGTCCATCATGTGCAGGCGCTGCCGCGGGTCCATTCCGTTGAACGGCTCGTCCAGCAGCAGCACCGACGGATCGTGCACGAGGGCGGCGGCGACACGCGTCCGCTGCCGCATGCCCTTGGAGTACGTGGAGATCCGGCGGTCCTTGGCGTCGTCCATCTCCACGGTCCCGATCGCCCGCGCGGTCGCCTCCAGCGGGTCGCGCAGACCGTGCAGCTTCGCGCTGGCGTACACGAACTCCTGCGCGGTCAGGTGCCCCGGCACGCTCTCGCGTTCGGTGACCAGCCCGAGTTCCTTGTAGACGTCCGGATTGCGCCAGGACGGCCGTCCGCCGACGGTCACGGTGCCCTGCGACGGCGGCAGGAAACCCGCCATCATGTGCAGCACGGTGGTCTTGCCCGCGCCGTTCGGCCCGAGCAGGCCGGTCACGCCTGGGCCGATCGTCAACGTGACGTCGTTGACCGCGACGACGTTGCCGTACCAGTGGGAAACCCCGGTCAGCTCCACTGTGGACATCTTGGTGGCCGTTTCCGGTCCGGTAGCGATGGCGGTCATGCTTTCACCTTCTTGTAGCGCCACATCAGCAGCGTGATGCCGAGTACGGCGATCAGCAGCGCCGCGACGCCGTAGATCGAGCCGTACCGGCCGATCAACGTGAGGTCCTCGGTCGTGCCGAACAGCCATTCGTCGACGCCGTTGAGCAGGTTCACCGGGTTGAGCAGGCCGGCGAGGTACGCCGCGTCGCCGGAGCTGAACGACTGCAGCGCGCCGGAGATCGGGGCGCTGAGCAGGAAGACGGCGATGATCATGCCGGTGGCGAAGACGCGCCTGCCGGTCAGCGACGCCAGCGGCAGCGCGATGGCCGCGATCACGATCGCGTGGATCAGCGCCGCGGTGATGCCGGGAGCGAGGTCGACCAGTTCGACGACCACGTCGCCGATGCCGCCGGAGCTGAACGCCAGCCCGATGAACATGATCAACAGCGGGCCGGCGAACATCACGAACACGGCCGTGGCCAACGCGCCGAACTTGGCCAGCGCGTAGTTCGTGCGGTGCGGCGGACGTGAGAAGTACAGCGGCAGCAGGCTGTTGCGCAGATCGCGGGACGCCAGTTCGGGCGCGACGATCGCGGCGAACGCGGTGATCGCGTAGGTGAACGTCGACACGAGCCCGACGTACGTGAGAATCGGTTCGGGCAGCTGGCTGCTGACGATCACGATGATCAGCGACGCCAGGCACGCCAGCGCGAACATCCCCGCGGGCAGCACCTTCGCCTTCGCGGTGCGGCCGAGGCCGAACGCGCTGCGCAGGCTGTGCACGTAGATGGACCACGTGGAGTACCGGCGGCTGAGCCTCGGTCCGTTGTAGCGCTGGTAGCCGATGTCATGAATGACGCCGCTGGCCTCAGGCATGGCTGACCTCCTCCCGGAACAGGTCGGCGACCTGGTGGCGGTGCTGTTCGAGCCGGTGCAACGACAGGTCAAGGTCGGCGACCGCGTCCCGGATCGTGTCGAAGGTGTCGTCCCCGTTCAGGGTGACCATGAGGATGCGCTCCTTGCGCCGGACCGCGAGCCCGTCGCCGGTCAGCCGCTGGGTCAGCGCGTCCTCGCCGTCGTCGACCTCGATCATCAGGATGTCGCTGTGCTGCGTCATCGACGACAGCGACGCCGAGCGCAACAGCCGGCCGTTCTCGATGGCCACCAGCGACGTGCAGATCCGCTCGATCTCGCCGAGCAGGTGCGAGCAGACCACCACGGAGATGCCGAACTCGTTGCCGATCCGGTGCACCAGGGTGAGCATCGCCCGGCGGCCTTCGGGGTCGAGCCCGTTGGTCGGCTCGTCCAGCAACAGCAGCTCCGGGTCGTGCACGAGCGCCTGGGCGAGCTTGACCCGCTGCTTCATGCCGGTCGAGTAGCCGCCGATCTGCCGGTAGCGCTCCTCGTACAGGCCCACGTGCCGCAACGTCTCCGACGCCCGCTCGCGCGCCGCGGCGGGCGGCAGTCCGCTGACGCGGGCCATGTGCGTGACGAACTCGGCCGCGGAGACATCAGGCGGCAGGCAGTCGTGTTCCGGCATGTAGCCGACACGTGCCCGGACCGCGTCACCGTCGTTCAGCGGGTCCAACCCCAGTACGCGGATCTTGCCGCCGGTCGGTTCGAGCAACCCCAGCGACAGTTTGATCAGCGTGCTCTTTCCCGCGCCGTTGGCGCCGACCAGGCCCACGATGCCCGGCTCGATGGTCACCGTGAGGTCGGCGAGCGCGGTGACCGTGCCGCCGTACCGTTTCTCCAGTGACTCGGTCTCGATGAGGTTCACGCGCACAGACGTTACGGATTCGCCCGGTGCGGGGCATCCGGCACCGCCCTGGAAAAAACGGCCGGGCCGCCCCTAGGGGACGGCCCGGCCGGGTGTGCGTCAGTGAGCGTTATCCGCGGTAACCCTTCTGGGTCTGCACGTTCAGCTCGTCGGTCCGGACGAACTTCGCGGACAGCAACCGCGGGTCGACGATGTCCAGGACGTCCAGGCCCTTCTGGATGTCCGAGGAGTAGATGTAGCCGTTGTAGTAGTACGCCGACCACGAACCGGCGGTGATCGCCTCGGTCTCCGAGAACGGTCCGCGCTCCCAGTAGCCGATCTCCTTGGGCTTGGCGGAGTTGGTGAAGTCCCACACCGAGATGCCGCCCTGGTACCAGGCCTGCACCATGATGTCGCGGCCGGCCACCGGGATCAGCGAGCCGTTGTGCGCCACGCAGTTCTCGGTCTCGCCGTTGATCCGCGGGATCTTGAAGTAGCTGCGGAACTCCAGCTTGCGGTTGTCCCCACGACCGGTGATGTCGTAGATGCCGTCCGCGCCGCGCTGCGCGCCGATCGCCTCGGTGCAGGCCGCCCGGCCGCCGCCACCGAGCTCGTCGGTGAACACGACCTTGGTGCCGTCGTTGTTGAACGTGGCCGAGTGCCAGAACGCGAAGTGCGCGTTGTCCTGGACCCGGTTGATCACCTTCGGCCGCTCACGGTCGGAGATGTCGAACAGCACGCCGTCACCCATGCACGCGCCGGCCGCCAGGTCCTTCGACGGGTAGACGGTGATGTCGTGGCAACCGGTGGTCGCGCTGGTGTAGACGTTCGGGAACGAGCCGGGGACACCGGGGTTGCCGCCGTCGGCGAACAGCACCGGCTTGTTGACCACGGCCGCGGCCGCCGGGTTGCGCACCGGCACCTTGATGATCGAGATCATGTCGTGCGGCGGGGCGCAGTCCGGGAACTCCGCGCGCGGGCCGTACGACGAGACGTACAGGTAGACGTCCTTGCCCCGCTTGTCCGGGACGAGCGTGTGGGTGTGCGAACCACAGTTCGTCTCGACCGCCGCGACGTACTTCGGAGACCTCGCGTTGCTGATGTCGAAGATCTTCATGCCTTCCCAGGCACTCTTCTCCGACGCCGGCAGCGAGGTGCTGGTGCAGGACGCGTCGCTGCGGGACGAGTCCGTGGACAGGAAGAGCAGGTTTCCGGAGACCGAAACGTCGTTCTGCGCACCGGGGCACGAGACCTGGCTGAGGATCGTCGGCTTCCGCGGGTTGCGGATGTCGTAGATGGTGAAGCCGTCGTAGTTGCCGACGATCGCCTTGCCGTCCGTGAAGGCGATGTCGGTGCCGAGCGCGTCGACGTTGTCGAAGGGTGCCTTCTTGGGCACGTTCGCGATCTGCCTGATGTTCCAGCTGGACCTGATCTGGTCCACCCCAGGGATGTCCTCGGCTCCTGCCGCCGAGGCCGGAGTGCCGATCAAAACGGGCAGCGCTGCCACCGCTGCCACCACTAACGCGAGCGGTCTGCCACTCGGCTTCACGGCACGCTCCTTCCACCAAAGCTGTTGAGCCGCCAGTATGAACACACTTTGTTAGCGAGGCAAAGTATCCAAAAGTAGGAATTTCGCCGTGTGTGCCGTCAGGTAGCGTCTGGGCGTGGTGTGGATGAGAGCCGGCGCGCTCGCCGTGGTGCTGACGGGTGCGCTCGTATTGTCCGGTTGCACGGGTGACACCGATCAGCCGGAGTCTTCGGAACCCGGGGTGATCGTCCCGGGGGCGCCCGGTGAACCGGCGACGACCCTGCCGCCGGGCGAGGCCGCGCAGGCCGCCCCGAAGCAGGGCTACAACGACGCGGACGTCAAGTACGTGCGGATGATGATCGAGCACCACCGGCAGGCGCTGGAGATGGCGGGGCTCGCCCCGTCGCGGGCGGCGCGTGACGACGTGAAGGCGCTGGCCGGCCGGATCACCGACACCCAGGGCCCGGACATCAAGGCCATGGAGACGTGGCTGGCGCGCAACAAGGCGCCGCAGCACGAGATGCACGGCGCGATGCGGGGCATGGCGACTCCCGAACAGCTCGCCGCGTTGCGGGCGGCGAGCGGTCCGGCGTTCGACAAGATGTTCCTCGAGCGGATGATCGCCCACCACGAAGGCGCCCTGGAGATGGCAGGCGACCTGCTGCAGACCGGGTCGGACGTCTTCGTCGAGGAGATGGCACAGGACGTGATCGTCGCCCAGCAGAAGGAGATCGGCCAGATGCGGGCGATGCTCGCCGGTTGATCAGCCGGTGGTCGGCGGGGTGCCCGGTGTGGACGGCGCCTGCGGCGCCTGGCGCGGGGCTCGTGGGCCGTCGCGGAAGTCCCGGTCAGGGCGCTGGTCCCAGCCGGGGCCGTTGCCGCGCGGGCCTCGATCGAACTGGTGATAGCCGTAGTAGTCACGGCCGCGTGGGCCGTCACGGTCGATCAACGCGACCGCGCCGCCGCCGATCACCAGGCCTGCCAGACCCGCGGCGACGAGCTGCGTGGCGCGGTGCCGGGCGAACCGCCCGAATCGTCCGGGCGTGCGCGGTGGCACAGGCGGCACAGGCGGCACGGGCGGTGGGGGAGGCGGTGGCGCCGCCGCGCCGTGTGCGGCGGTTTCCTCGGTCTTCGGCTGCTCGGTGTTCACGGCCTGCTCGGCCTGCTCGGGCGCGGGTTGCCCCGGGTGCGGCTGGTTCAGCGGAGTGGTGGCCTGGGCGGGAGCTGCGGGCTGCGCGTCCTGGTTGCCCGGCTGGGCCTGCGGTCGTGGATCGGTGGGTTGGTCGGACACTGGTCGCTCCCCGTCACGTGCGGAAAATCGATGACGCCTCCAGGTTCACCCGGGTTACTGTGCGTTAGCTGTGCGAAGGCTGTCGAATCGGTAACAACCGACCGACCCAGGGCGGAAGCGGCTGGTCGGGCACTCGATACCATTCGAATCCACACCGGAACGTCGTGAAGGAGCACCACCGTGTCCCAGTCTCCCGCCGTCCAGGCCGTACCCCCCCAGCGCGTGGTGGTACCGGCAGGGACTACGGCGAGCACCGCCGTGCGGGAGGCAGAGCTGCCGACCAAAGGCCCGGACGCCATCGTGGTCGTCCGTGATCCGGAAGGCAAGCTGCGCGACCTGTCGTGGGCGCCGGACACGGACGTCGAGGTCGAGGCGGTCGCGGCGAACACCGAGGACGGCCGTTCGGTCATCCGGCACTCGACCGCGCACGTGCTCGCCCAGGCCGTCCAGCAGATGTTCCCGGACGCCAAGCTCGGCATCGGCCCGTTCATCAAGGACGGTTTCTACTACGACTTCGACGTGGAGAAGCCGTTCACCCCGGAGGACCTGCAGGCGCTGGAGAAGCGCATGAAGCAGATCATCAAGGGCGCCCAGCGGTTCTCCCGCCGGGTGGTCGAGTCGGTCGACGCGGCCAAGGACGAGCTGAAGGCCGAGCCGTACAAGCTCGAACTGGTGGACATCAAGTCTGATGTGGACACGTCCGAGGTGATGGAGGTCGGCGGCGGGGAGCTGACTATCTACGACAACCTCGACCCGCGCAGCGGCGACCGGGTGTGGGGCGACCTGTGCCGTGGCCCACACGTGCCGACCACCAAGTACATCCCGGCGTTCAAGCTGACCCGTTCGGCCGCCGCGTACTGGCGCGGCAGCGAGAAGAACCCGCAGCTGCAGCGGATCTACGGCACCGCGTGGGAGTCGCAGGAAGCGCAGGACCACTACCTGGAGATGCTCGCGGAGGCCGAGAAGCGCGACCACCGCAAGCTCGGCAACGAGCTCGACCTGTTCAGCTTCCCCGACGAGATCGGCTCCGGCCTGGCGGTGTTCCACCCCAAAGGCGGCATCGTCCGCAAGGCGATGGAGGACTACTCGCGGCGGCGGCACGAGGAAGAGGACTACGAGTTCGTCTACTCGCCGCACATCACCAAGGGCACGCTGTTCGAGGTCTCCGGGCACCTGGACTGGTACCGCGACGGCATGTACCCGGCGATGCACCTCGACGCCGAGCTCAACGAGGACGGCACGGTCCGCAAACCGGGGCAGGACTACTACCTCAAGCCGATGAACTGCCCGTTCCACGACCTGATCTTCCGGTCGCGCGGGCGGTCGTACCGGGAACTGCCGTTGCGGATGTTCGAGTTCGGCTCGGTCTACCGCTACGAGAAGTCCGGTGTGGTCCACGGCCTGACCCGGGTGCGCGGCATGACGCAGGACGACGCGCACATCTTCTGCACTCCCGAGCAGGTCCGCGACGAACTGAAGTCGCTGCTGACCTTCGTGCTGAACCTGTTGCGCGACTACGGCCTGGACGACTTCTACCTCGAGCTGTCGACCAAGAACGAGGAGAAGTACGTCGGCTCCGACGAGATCTGGGAGCAGGCGACGGAAACCCTGCGTTCGGTCGCCGAGGAGTCCGGCCTGGAGCTGGTGCCCGACCCGGGCGGCGCGGCGTTCTACGGCCCGAAGATCTCGGTGCAGGCCAAGGACGCACTGGGCCGTACCTGGCAGATGTCCACCATCCAGCTGGACTTCAACCTGCCGGAGCGGTTCGAACTGGAGTACACGGCGGCCGACGGATCGCGGCAACGGCCCGTGATGATCCACCGTGCGCTGTTCGGTTCGATCGAGCGCTTCTTCGGCGTGCTCACCGAGCACTACGCGGGCGCGTTCCCGGCGTGGCTGTCGCCGGTGCAGGTGGTCGGCATTCCGATCGCCGACGAGCACGCCGAGCACCTGAAGCAGGTCTCGAAGGCGTTGAAGGCGCGTGGCGTGCGGGTGGAGCTGGACTTCTCCGACGACCGGATGCAGAAGAAGATCCGCAACCACACCATGCAGAAGGTGCCGTTCATGCTGCTGGCAGGTGGCAAGGACGTGGAAGCGGGCGCGGTGTCGTTCCGGTTCCGCGACGGCACGCAGATCAACGGCGTCCCGGTCGACCGCGCGGTGGACACGATCACGGCATGGATTGAGCGCCGTGAGAACAGCTCGCCGACGGCCGAAACCGTCCAGGCGACGCTGTGACTGACCCGGAACTGGTCGAGCAGCAGGGCGTCGGCGAACCAGACGCCCTGCAACGCCTGTGGACGCCACACCGGATGGCGTACATCAAAGGGGAGAACAAGCCGGACCACGACCAGGCCGACGGCTGCCCCTTCTGCCGCGTGGTCGACCTCGACGACGTCTCCGGCCTGATCATCGCCCGCGGCGAGCTGGTGTTCGCCCTGCTGAACCTGTACCCGTACAACCCTGGCCACCTGATGGTGGTGCCTTACCGGCATGTCGCGGACTACACCGACCTGACGGTCCAGGAAACCCTGGAACTCGCCGAGTTCACACAACGCGCGATGCGCGTCGGCCGTGCGGTGTCCTCGCCGCACGGCTTCAACATCGGCATGAACCAGGGCGTGATCGCGGGCGCGGGGATCGCCGCGCACCTGCACCAGCACCTGGTGCCGAGGTGGGGCGGGGACGCGAACTTCATGCCGGTGATCGGCCACACGAAGGTGCTGCCGCAACTGCTCGCCGAAACCCGGCAGCTGCTCGCGGACGCCTGGAAGACGGTCTGATCCCAGGTTCGTCCGCTCGCTGCTGCCCTGAGTGGGCTGTTCAGGTGCGCTCCGTGACTCGGAGCTGGCCACACAGCGAAGGTCGTGCCGCAGATGGCCTTGTCGCGGCAGCCATGAACCAGGGCAACCTTGAACCCCGGTGGCTTTGAACCCCGGACAGGCCCGAACCCGGGACCGCCCGGAAACCGGGACAGGCTCGAACGCGGACAGCCTCGAACTTGCGCTCGCCTGGCCGCCGGTGCCTTTGGCGATCGCGTTCAGCTTGGTCACGTCGAAGTTCGGACCGAACCCGATGAGCCTCGAACCCGGAGCAGCGTCGACCCCGGGACGGCCTCCGGCCCCCGGAATCCAGCCTATCGGGCACCCACGACAATCCACCCCGCACGAAGATCGACTGAGCCCAGTTGTCCACAGCCGCCGAGTTATCCCCATCGCGCACGACCGAACCCCTGTCGATCTTGCACCCCAAGTAGACTGGCAAGCGGGGTGCCCCCCGGGACGGGCGGGGGTTGCGTTGCGGCGGTTTTGGTTCGGGCGCTGGTGAATCCGGGTTTCCGGTGCACGGTCCGGTTCTTGTTGAGCAGCTGGTGCGTTCGGCTGCGCAATCGTCACGACGGCTCCGAGCAAGGCTCGCCGCTGATGGGTGCCGCCGCGAGGTCGGTCAGCGCTGACTCAGCGGCGACCAGGCCGAAGATTACGCGCTCAGTCCAACTCGGACTGTCCATCCTGTCGCCTGGAAAGGACCCACGACATGGCAGTGCCCCCGGGCCAGAGGCGCCGGGGGCAACATGCTTGCGTTGGCACGCAACGAGAAGCGCTTCGAGAAGTCACTCCGCCGTGCGGCCGGCCTCGATCTCGAGGGCGATCTTGATCTTTTCGCCGACCATCGGGCTCGCGGCACCGCCGTGCACGCCGAAGTCCTTGCGGTTGATCTCGGTGCTGGCCGAGATGCCCACCACCGGGGTGCCGTCCGGGCCCTGGCCGAAGCCGTTGATCTCCAGCTCCAGGGTGACCGGCTTGGTCACGCCGCGGATGGTCAGTTCGCCGTCGAGCAGGAAGTCCGCACCGTCCTGGCGGATGCCCGTGGACACGAACTTGATCTCCGGGTGGTCCGCCACGTGCAGGAAGTCCTCGGCCTTCACGTGGTTGTCGCGCTGCTCCTGCCGGGTGTGGAACGAACCGGCGTCGATCGTCGCGGTCACGGTCGACTGCAGCGGGTCCTCGGCGGTGACGATCTCACCGGAGAAGGTGTTGAACTGGCCACGGACCTTTGAGACACCCAAGTGGCGGACGATGAACGAGACGTCCGAGTGAATCGGGTCGATCGCCCAGGTGCCGGTCTGGTAACCAGGGATGTTGATGGTCGGGGTGCTCATGTCTATCCTTTTCGTGGGCTGGTTGAACCTTCAACCAGATCCTAGCGCAATATAGTTTAGAGTTCAACCATGGGGTAGGATGGGGTCATGACAGAGGTCCGGTGGCTCGACCCCCGCGAGCAGACGATCTGGCGCGGCTTTCTCGGAGCGACCGGCGCCTTCATGGAGCACCTCGACCGGCAGATGCAGCGCGACTCCGGCATGCCGCTCGCGTACTTCGAGATCCTCGCGGTGCTCTCCGAGATGCCGGACCGGTCGCTGCGGATGAGCGAGCTCGCCGCGATGTGTCGTTCGTCTCGGAGCCGGCTTTCGCACGCGGTGTCCCGGTTGGAGGAAGCGGGCTGGGTGCGCCGGCGCGCCTGCGAAAGCGACAAGCGCGGGCAGTTCGCCGAGCTCACCGAGGAAGGTTTCAAGATCCTCGAGAAGGCGGCACCCGGGCATGTCACAGCTGTGCGCGAGCACCTGTTCGACGTGCTGACGCCCGAGCAACTCGAGCAACTCGAGCAGATCTCCGCCGCGATCTCCGCGGGACTCGCCCCCCAGTGCGCGAAGGCCAAGGTGGAGCTGCGGGCCGAGTTCTGACCGGCCAGGCCAGCGGTTAGGCTGCGCTTGCCGCTAACCGAGTCGATCAGGGTGCCCGCCGAAACCTCATGCTGAACATCTTCGCCCGTGCTTCGGTCTCGCGCGTGACCGATCCGATCGGCGCATGGCTTGTCCGGTTCGGCCTCACGCCCAACGCGATGACTGTCATCGGCACCGTCGGTGCGGTGCTCGGTGCGATGTGGTTCTTTCCTCGGGGCGAACTGGTCGCCGGCACGTTCGTCGTGTGGGGATTCGCCATGCTGGACCTGCTCGACGGTGCGATGGCCCGTGCCAAGGGCAAGGGCACCAAGTTCGGCGGCGTGCTGGACTCCAGTTGCGACCGGATCGCCGACGGTGCGCTCGGCGCGGCCGTCGCCTGGTACTGCCTGGCTGTCGCGCAGAACCGCATGCTGGGTGCCGCCGCGTTGATCTGCCTGGTCAGCGGCCAGGTCATCTCGTACGTCAAAGCCAGGGCCGAGGCGTCCGGCCTGCACGCCGATGTGGGAATCGTCGAGCGCGCGGAACGCCTGATCATCACACTGGTCGGTACCGGGCTGTACGGGTTCGGTGTTCCCTACGCCCTGCACGTCGCGTTATGGCTGCTCGCAGTCCTGTCGGTGGTCACGGTGATCCAGCGGCTGGTCGCGGTCTACCACGCGGCGCAGGAGGAGACGGCGTGAAGGAACGGCTGATCGATGCCGCCTACGGAACCGGGTGGGGCCTGGTCAAGGCCCTGCCGGAGTTCGTGGCGCGCGCCGCGTTCCAGGCAGGCGCCGATCTCGCCGCACTGCGCGACGGCTCGGGCGCGCAGCAGTTGCGGCGTAACTTGACCCGTGTCGTGCCGGGCGCGACGCCCAAGGAACTGGACGAACTCGTCCGGCAAGGCATGCGCTCGTACGCGCGGTACTGGAAAGAGGTCTTCCGGCTGCCGACCATGGATCACCGGGCGATCGCGCGGCAGATCAACACCGTCGTCATCGGCCGTGACGTGATCGACGCCGCGTTGGACCGCGGCAAAGGCGCGGTGCTCGTGGTGCCGCACACCGGCAACTTCGACGCTTCCGGCATCTGGCTGGCACAGACCTACGGCGAATTCACCACCGTCGCCGAACGGCTCAAGCCTGAATCGGTCTGGGAACGGTTCCTGGCGTATCGCCGGTCGCTCGGTTTCGACGTGCAGCCCCTGACCGGCAGCGGCTCGTTCCGGGGAATGATCGAGCGGCTGAGGAACAACGGCATCGTCTGCCTGGTGGCCGACCGTGACCTGACCAGGTCGGGCATCCCGGTGACGTTCTTCGGCGAGGAGACCCGGATGCCCGCCGGCCCGGCCCGGCTGGCCGCGAGCACCGGCGCGACACTCGCCATCGGCGACAACATCTTCACCGACGATGGGTGGGGCCTGCGACTGCATTCGCCGCGGCTGGTCGAGTCCCGCGCGGACATCCCGGCCGCGACCCAGGCGATGGCCGACAGTTTCGCCAAGGACATCGCCGAACACCCCGCCGACTGGCACATGCTGCAGAAGCTCTGGATCTCCGACCTGCCGCACGCCCGCGGGGAAGCGCTCGGCGAATGAAGATCGGTGTCGTGTGCCCGTACTCCTTCGAGGTCCCCGGGGGAGTCCAGGCCCACGTCGTCGACATGGCCAAGGCGTTCCGCAAGATGGGCCACGAGGTGGCCGTGCTCGCACCCGCCGACGAGGACACGCCGCTGCCCGACTTCGTCCAGCCGGCCGGCCGGGCGGTCGGCATCCCGTACAACGGTTCGGTGGCGCGGCTGTCGTTCGGTCCGGTGTCGTACGCGCGAGTGCGCCGATGGATCCGGGAGCATGACTTCGATGTGCTCCACCTGCACGAGCCGATCGCACCGAGCTTGTCCCTGCTGGCGCTCATCGTCGCCGAGGGCCCGATCGTGGCCACCTACCACACGTCGACGACAAAATCCCGGGCGCTGAACGCGTTCCAGGTCGTGTTGCAGCCGTTCCTCGAGAAGATCACCGCGCGCATCGCGGTGTCCGCGCTCGCCCGGCGAGTGCAGGTGGAGCACCTCGGCGGCGACGCGGTGCAAATCCCGAACGGCGTCGACGTGGCGTTCTTCGCCGACGCCGAGCCGCTCGACGGCTATCCCCGCCAGGGGCCGACGATCGGGTTCGTCGGCCGGTTCACCGAACCGCGCAAAGGCATGCCGGTGCTTCTGGCGGCCATGCGCCAGCTCGTCCCGCACATGCCCGACCTGCGGTTGCTGGTGGTCGGCCGGGGCGATCCCGACGACCTGAAGCGCGCGGCTGGTCCGGAACTGGCCGACCGGATCGACCTGCTGGGCCAGGTCGACGACGAGACCAAGGCACGCGCGTTGAGCAGCGTCGACGTCTACTGCGCGCCCAACACGGGCGGCGAGAGCTTCGGGATCATCCTGCTTGAGGCGATGGCCGCGGGCACTCCGGTGGTGGCGAGCGATCTCGACGCGTTCCGGCGGGTACTCGACGACGCGGCAGCGGGGGTGGTGACGCCGGTGGGCAATCCGACCGAATTGGCCCGAGCGCTCCGCGAATTGCTCCGAGATCCCGCGAAGCGCTCCACGTTGGCCGCCGAGGGCGCGCGGCGCGTCGCCGCGTTCGACTGGTCGGTGATCGCCGGCCAGGTCCTGCGGGTCTACGAGGCCGCGATCGCCGCCGACCCACGGCACGTCGGTGAGGCGCCGTGACCACCGTTCTGTTCATCGTCGTCCCGCTGGTGGTGATCCTGGTGGCCTGGTTGCTGGCGACCGCCAACCGGCTGGACCGCCTGCACATCCGGACAGACGCCGCATGGGCCGCGTTGGAAGCCGCACTCGCGCGCCGCGCAGTCGTCGCGCGCGCGGTCGCCGCGGCCGGAGCGGCGCCGGCGTCGCTGCGGGAGGTCGCCGACCACGCCGAAAGGGCACCGCGGCAGGACCGTGAAGCAGCCGAGAACGAACTGAGCCGGGAACTCGCCGCCGTCGAACGCGTCCGGCTTCCGCTCGCGCTGGTCGCCGAACTCGTCGACGCGGAGCAACGCGTGGTGATCGCTCGGAGGGTGCACAACGACGCGGTCCGCGACACGTTGGCACAACGTCGTCGCCGAACGGTCCGCTGGCTGAAACTGGCCGGAACCGCGCCGCAGCCGGAGTACTTCGAGATCGCCGAACCGGAACTGAACGGCGAAGCGGCTCCCGTGCCACGGCCGTCAGCGCGCGTGCTGTTGCTCGACGGTGAAGGCCGCGTGCTGTTGTTCCACGGCAGCAACCCCGGCGACGCGAACGACACGTTCTGGTTCACCGTCGGCGGCGGCGTCGAACCGGACGAGGACATCCGTGCCGCGGCGCTGCGGGAGCTCCACGAGGAAACCGGCATCAAACTCGACGACGACCAACTGACCGGTCCGGTCTGGCGGCGCCGGGTGGTGTTCAGTTTCGACGGCCGCAGTTACGACGCCGAAGAGTGGTTCTTCGTCGCCAGGACGCCGACGACCACAGTGGACACGTCGGGGTTCGACCGGATCGAGCTGGACACGATCGACGAGCATCGCTGGTGGAGCGCAGCCGACCTGCGCTCCACCACCGACACCGTCTATCCCGTCCAGCTCGCCGATCTGCTGCCGGGCCTCCTGGAGTCCGGCTGGGACGGACAGACCAGGTCGGTGCGTTAGCCGGTCATGCCGGCCACGAGGTTCTGCGGCAGCGGGTCGAACCGGCTGAACTCCCGGGTGAACGTCGCCGACCCGGAGCTGAGCGACCGCAGGTCGATCGCGTACCGGATCAGCTGTGTCGCCGGGACCTCCGCGCGGATCACCGAGTACCCCGGTGACGTGTCCGCCTCGGTGCCCAGAACCCGGCCGCGGCGGCTGGACAGGTCGCCGAGCACCGTGCCCAGGTGCTCGTCCGGCAGCCGCACGGTCACCGTGTCGACCGGTTCGAGCAACGTGATCTGACCGGCCGCGGCCGCCTCCTTCAGCGCGATCGACCCGGCGGTCTGGAACGCCGCGTCCGAGGAGTCCACGCTGTGCGCCTTGCCGTCCACCAGCGTGACCCTGATGTCCACCACGGGGTAGCCGGACAGCAGGCCGCGCTCGAGCTGCGCCCGGACGCCCTTCTCCACGCTCGGGATGAACTGGTTCGGGATCGCCCCGCCGACGATCTTGTCGACGAACTCGAACCCGCCGCCGCGCGGCAACGGCTCGACGATGATGTCGCACACCGCGTACTGGCCATGCCCACCGGACTGCTTGACGTGCCTGCCCTTGGCCTTCGCCGGCGCGGCGAACGTCTCGCGCAGCGCGACCTTCACCGGTTCGGTGTCCACGTCCGCGCCGCCTGAGCGCAGTCGTGCCAGCACCACGTCCGCGTGCGCCTCGCCCATGCACCACAACACAAGCTGGTGCGTCTCCGCGTTGCGTTCCAACCGAAGTGTCGGGTCACCGGCGACGAGCCGCGCGAGGTTACGCGCCATGGTGTCCTCGTCGCTGCGCGTCTTGGCCACGACCGCGACCGGCAGCAACGGCTCGGGCATCTGCCATGGCGCCATCAACAACGGGTGCTCAGGCGCGGAGACCGTGTCGCCGGTCTCCGCCGAACCGACCTTGGTCAACGCGCACAAGTCGCCCGCGACGCAGTACGGCACTTCCCGCAGAGTCGCGCCCAAAGGCGAGTAGATGTGCGCCACGCGTTCGTCGACGTCATGGTCTTCGTGCCCGCGCTCGGCCATGCCGTGACCGGACACGTGCACGGCACGTTCCGGTCGTAGCGTCCCGGAGAACACGCGCACCAACGACACGCGTCCGACATACGAGTCGACCGCGGTGCGGACGACTTCCGCCGCGAGCGGACCGTCCGGGTCCGCGCGCAGCTTCTCGGGCGCCTTGCCGTTCGGGTCGGTGACCTCCGGAAGCTGGTGCTCCAACGGGGACGGGAAGGCGCGCTTGATGCCGTCGAGTACTTCGGCGAGCCCGACGCCGGTCGCCGAGCAGACCGGGATGACCGGGTGGAACGAGCCGCGCGCGACCGCCTTCTCCAGGTCCGCGATGAGGATGTCCTGGTCGAGGTCCTCACCGGCGAGGTACCGGTCCATCAGGGTCTCGTCCTCGCTCTCGGCGATGATCCCCTCGATGAGCTCGTTGCGCGCTTCGGTCATCCGTTCCAGGTCGGCCGGGTCCGGCTCGCCCATCTTCGGCGGATAGCCGTCGGAGTAGTCGTAGAACCGCTGGGTGATCAACCCGACCAGGCCGTTCTTGGCGGGCAGGTACAACGGCAGGACACCGGCGCCGAACGCGTCCCGGCAGGCCGCGATCTCGTTCTCCGGGTCGGCGCGTTGGTGGTCGAGCCTCGCCACGATCACCGCCCGGGGCATGCCGACGGCGGCACACTCCTCCCAGACGGCGACGGTCGCGGCGTCCACGCCTTCAGCCGCGCAGACCACGAACAACGCCGCGTCCGCGGCGCGCAGCCCGGCCCGCAGTTCACCGACGAAGTCCGCGTATCCGGGCGTGTCGATGAGATTGATCTTCACGCCGTCATGCATCAGTGGCGCGACCGACAACCCGACCGAACGCTGCTGGCGGACGGCCGCCGGGTCGTGGTCGCACACGGTCGTGCCTTCGGTGACCGAGCCCGCTCGCGACAACACACCGGCCGCGGTGAGCAGGGCTTCTGTCAGTGTGGTCTTTCCGGAACCGGACGGCCCGACCAGGACCACGTTGCGCACTTTGGCCGGGTCGTCCACAGCGACCGCGGCTCCGGCGTCTCCGTTCTCGGTGTGTTTACCAGCCATAGCCCTCAACCTCCCGCACGGACAGTGTTCAGCTGCAGGACACGATGTGCTCGATCTCACACCCGTTCGCAGGTCGGGGACAACCCCAGCGGCCGCGTGCCATCCAGTGGTAGTAACGCCGTCGTAGTCGACCGAGTGGGGGTGACAGGGGCCACACGCTGCGGCTTTGACGAAGTGGCCTGGTGATATTGCGTTAGATTGGCCCGTGGGAGGGGGCCACGTTCGCCGTACGATTGATGGTGAACCCATCCTTACGTCGAGAGGACGACTTCCGTGACCACCAGCCCAGAATCCGTCCCGCAGACCGGGACCGCCCGTGTGAAGCGCGGTATGGCGGAGATGCTCAAGGGCGGAGTGATCATGGATGTGGTCACCGCCGAGCAGGCCAAGATCGCCGAGGACGCCGGTGCCGTCGCGGTGATGGCGCTCGAGCGCGTGCCCGCCGACATCCGCGCCCAGGGCGGCGTGTCCCGGATGAGCGACCCGGACATGATCGACGGCATCATCGCCGCGGTGTCCATCCCGGTGATGGCCAAGGCCCGGATCGGGCACTTCGTCGAGGCCCAGGTGCTCCAGTCGCTCGGGGTGGACTACATCGACGAGTCCGAGGTGCTGACTCCGGCCGACTACGCCAACCACATCGACAAGTGGCAGTTCACCGTGCCCTTCGTCTGCGGCGCGACGAACCTCGGTGAGGCGCTGCGCCGGATCACCGAAGGCGCGGCCATGATCCGGTCCAAGGGCGAGGCCGGCACGGGCGACGTGTCGAACGCGACGACCCACATGCGCAAGATCCGCCAGGAGATCCGTCGCCTGCAGAACCTGCCGGAGGACGAGCTGTACGTGGCGGCCAAGGAGCTGCAGGCGCCGTACGAGCTGGTGAAAGAGGTCGCCGAACTCGGCAAGCTGCCGGTCGTGCTGTTCACCGCGGGCGGGATCGCCACCCCGGCGGACGCCGCGATGATGATGCAGCTCGGCGCGGAGGGCGTGTTCGTCGGCTCCGGCATCTTCAAGTCCGGCAACCCGGCGCAGCGCGCGGAGGCGATCGTGAAGGCCACCACCTTCCACGACGACCCCGACGTGATCGCGAAGGTCTCGCGCGGCCTCGGCGAGGCGATGGTCGGCATCAACGTCGACGAGATCCCGCAGCCGCACCGCCTGGCCGAGCGCGGCTGGTAAGAGATTTCAGGCTCAACAACCCTGTGATCGGATGATTCGATCACAGGGTTGTTCCGCGTGTGGCGTGGTCGAACAAGTCGGCCAGTTCGGTCGCGAACGCCGCGGCGTCCGTGTCCGGCCGCTCGAACAGTTCGCGCGACACGTTCTCCAGCGCCGCCATCAGCGTCAGCGCCATCACCCGCGGCGCGAACCGCCGGTACTCGCCGCTTTCCTGGCCGCCGCGGAACATGTCTTCCAGCTCGCCGAGTGTCGAGTCGCGCTGTCCTTCGGACCACTCGCGTGCCTCGGTGGCGTTGGCCGCGATGCGGCTGATCGCGATCAGTTCCTTCGGGTGCGCCGCGCAGTAGTGCACGTATCCCTCGATCAGCCGTCGCAGTGACTCCGTGTGGCTCGTGGAGCCTTCGATCCGCGCGGTCAGGTCGGCGTCCATCGACTCGTGCACGGTGATCATCACCTGGTTGATCAGTTCCTCGCGGTTGGCGAAGTGATAGCTGATCAACCCCGCGCTCACGCCGGCACGACGCGCGATTCGTGCGAACGACGCCTTGGTGTACCCGAGTTCGGCGATGGTCTCGATCGCCGCCTGCACGATCTGCGCCCGCCGGGCCGCCTCGATGAACGAGCGCCGTCCCTGGCCGCTTCGCTCATTTTCTGGTTGCATGACCAATATCCTAGTCAATCAACCAGTCGAGGGGTACTCGGATGAGACGGGCGACCTTCCTACGCGCGGCCGCGCTCGGCGGCCTGACCGCATTCGGCCTGGCAGGAGAGGCGAGCGCCGGGCAGCGCCGCGACGCCGGGGTCACATACGACACCGGCACGCTGCACTTTCCCGGCATGCCGCTGAGCCGTGCGCGCTGGAACCGCAGACTGATGGAGCAAGAGCTCGACGCGATCAGCTGTCGGCTGCGTTGTCGGTCGATCACGGTGTTCGGCACGGACATCGACCGGCAAACCGCGACGGCGCGCGCCGCGATCGAACGCGGAATGACCGTTTATCTGCAGCCGCGGCTGTATGACCACCCGCAGCACGAAGTGCTCGACCACCTCGCCGAATCGGCCCGGCAGGCCGAGAAACTGCGCAAGCACGGCGGCGACGTCGTCTTCGCCGCGGGCTGTGAACACCTGCTGTTCACGCCGGGGATCATCCCGGGCGCGAACTTCGAGGAACGCATCGCGACCATCGGCTCCATCCCGCCCGAGGAGTGGCCGAACGTCTATCAGCGCCTCAACGAGTTCCTCGGCAAGGCGGCCGACACGGCGCGCGCCCAGTTCCGGGGCACGGTCACGTACGGCGGCGCGTTCTTCGAACCGGTCGACTGGTCACTGTTCGACGTGATCGGACTGGACTACTACCCGTACTTCGCGACCGACGCCGAATACCGCGCCGACCTGGCCAAGTTCCGCACGTGGAACAAGCCGATCACGATCATGGAGTTCGGCTGCTGCACGTACCCGGGCGCGCCCGAGCGCGGCGCCGGCGGCTACGACATCGTCGACTACACGCAGGACCCGCCGGTGATCAAGCCGGGATTCACTCGCGATGAGCACGTCCAGGCCGAACACATCGCTCGCATGTTGCGGATCTTCGCCGCCGAAGGGATACGTGCGCACGTCTACACGTTCATCAACCCGGAAGCGCCGCACGCGCCCGTCCGCGAACGCGACCTCGACATCAGCGCGTTCAGTCTGGTCAAGGTGATCCGGGACCGCTACGACGATCCGTACTCGCGCTACCGCTGGGAACCGAAGGAGGCATTTCACGTGGTGGCGCGGCACAACGACAGCGTCAGATGACCGATTGTGACGCAGACCTCACGCTAAGTCTTCCTTAAGAGGTCTCGATCGTTCTGGCGTCCACTGTCTACGGTTCGGCAGCTATGGACTCGGTCGATGTAGACGGTTACCGCAAGGCGCTGGGCAAACGCCAGGTACAGATGATCGCCATCGGTGGCGCGATCGGCGTTGGGCTGTTCCTGGGCGCAGGCGGCAGACTCAACCAGGCCGGTCCGTCACTGGTGTTGTCGTACGCGCTGTGCGGCATCGCGGCGTACTTCGTGATGCGAGCGCTTGGCGAGCTCGTCATGCACGAGCCCAGTTCGGGCAGCTTCGTGACCTACGCCCGCAAGTTCATCGGACCGTGGGCCGGCTTCGCGTCCGGCTGGATGTACTGGGTGAACTGGGCGATGACCGGCATCGCGGAGATCACCGCGGTGGCCATCTACGTGCACCGCTGGCTGCCCGACGTGCCGCAGTGGGTCACCGCGATGCTCGCGCTCGCCGTGCTGCTCGCGGTGAACCTGCTGTCTGTGCGCCTGTTCGGTGAACTCGAGTTCTGGTTCTCGGTGATCAAGGTGCTGGCCATCGTCGTGTTCCTGGTGGTCGGCCTCGGCTTGGTGGTGACCGCGGCCGACATCGGCGGCACCCCGGCCGGCCCCGGCAACCTGACCGGGCACGGCGGGTTCTTCCCCGCCGGTGTCGGCGTCGCGTTGATGACGCTGCAGGCGGTGATCTTCGCGTACTCGGCGATCGAGCTGGTCGGCATCGCGGCGGGGGAGACCAAGGACCCGCACAAGGTGCTGCCGAAGGCCATCAACAGCGTGGTCTGGCGGATCGCGATCTTCTACGTCGGTTCGGTGCTGCTGCTGGCCATGCTGCTGCCCTGGCCGTTCTACAACGGCGGCGAAAGCCCGTTCGTCACGGTGTTCTCCCGCCTGGGCATCCCCGGCGTCGGCGACGTCATGAACGCCGTCGTGCTGACCGCCGCGTTGTCGTCGTGCAACTCCGGCCTGTACTCGACCGGCCGTATCCTCCGGGCCCTGGCCGAGAAGGGCGAAGCGCCGAAGTTCGTCGGCAGGATGAGCTCGCGGCACGTTCCCCACGGCGGCATCCTGTTCACGTCGGTCGCGTACCTGTTCGGCGTGGTGCTGAACTACCTGGTGCCGAAGGAGGCGTTCGACATCGCGATCGCCATCGCCTCCCTCGGCGTGGTCGCGACCTGGGCGACGCTGATCCTCTGCCAGATCCGGCTGCGTCAGGCGGCGCTCCGGGGTGAACTGGAACGCCCGGACTACCGGATGCCGGGCGCGCCGTACACCGGCTGGGCGACGCTCGGTTTCCTCGCGCTCGTCATCATCCTGATGGCCTTCGCGGGCGATGCCGAACGGATCGCGTTCTACTCGCTGCCCGCGATCGTGATCGTGCTGGCCGTCGGCTGGCGAATGATCTCCCGTCGCCGGGCCTCGGCCACGATCCCGGTCGACCAGGACAGCCTGGCGAGGTGACGCGGGCAGGTCAACGTGTGCCCTCGGAGCAATGTGGAGCGCTTGCCGAAGCGCTCGCGCACGGCCGGCGAGGCGCCGACGGCACACGCCCAGGGCATCTTCTAAGCTGGTAGGAGGCGTTTCGGGAGGGGAACCCAGGTTGACGGCTCAGCCAGTTGTCGGTGTGCTCGCGTTGCAAGGCGACGTGCGGGAGCACGCAGCTGCCCTGAAAGAGTGTGATGTACGGGTCCGGCCGGTGCGGCGGGTCGAGGAACTCGACGGGCTGCACGGGATCGTGCTGCCCGGCGGGGAGTCGACCACGATGTCCCGGCTGCTGGAGACGTTCGAACTGCTCGAGCCGCTGAAGGCGAGGATCGCCGGCGGGCTGCCCGCCTACGGCTCGTGCGCCGGCATGATCATGCTCGCCGGCAAGGTCCTGGACGGGCGCCCTGACCAGCACCAACTCGACGGTATCGACATGATCGTGCGACGCAACGCGTTCGGCAGGCAGGTGGACTCCTTCGAGGAGGACCTGGACTTCACGGGCGTCGAAGGCGGGCCGGTGCACGCCGTCTTCATCCGTGCGCCGTGGGTGGAGTCGGTGTCTCCGGAGGTGGAGGTGCTCGCTCGCGTTCCCGAACCGGAGCCGGGCGCCGAAACGGCTGGATCAATCCCGGCGGGAGCCGCCGGTAGGATCGTCGCGGTTCGGCAACGGTCCGTGCTGGCGACCGCCTTCCACCCGGAGCTCACCGGCGACGGGCGGGTGCACCGGCTGTTCACGGAGATAGTTCGGGCGTCCTGACTGGCGCGTAGACGACGGAGGAGAGATGAGCGGCCACTCCAAGTGGGCGACGACCAAGCACAAGAAGGCCGCCCTCGACGCCAAGCGTGGCAAGCTGTTCGCGAAGCTGATCAAGAACATCGAGGTCGCCGCGCGGACGGGCGGGGGCGATCCGGACGGCAACCCCACGCTGTACGACGCCATGCAGAAGGCGCGCAAGAACTCGGTCCCGCTGGACAACATCGAGCGTGCGCGCAAGCGCGGCGCCGGTGAGGAAGCCGGTGGCGCCGAATGGCAGACGATCATGTACGAGGGCTACGGCCCGAACGGCGTGGCGTTGCTGGTCGAGTGCCTGACCGACAACCGCAACCGTGCGGCGGGCGAGGTCCGTACCGCGATGACCCGCAACGGCGGCTCCATGGCCGACCCGGGTTCGGTGGCGTACCTGTTCAACCGCAAGGGCGTCGTACTGATCCCGTCGAACGGCCTCGCCGAGGACGACGTGCTCATGGCGGTCATCGACGCGGGCGCCGAAGAGGTCAACAACCTCGGCGACAGCTTCGAGATCGTCTCCGAGGCGACCGACCTGGTGGCCGTGCGCAAGGCGGTGCAGGACGCGGGCTACGACTACGAGTCGGCCGAGTCCAGCTTCCTGCCGTCGGTGTCCGTGCCGCTGGACGTGGACGGCGCCAAGAAGGTCTTCAAGCTGATCGACGCGCTCGAAGACTGCGACGACGTGCAGAACGTCTACGCCAACTTCGACGTGAGTGACGACATTTTGGCGGCTGTGGATGCGTGAGGTGGCTGGCGGGACGTCTACGCACTGTGCCCGATTCCATGTGAGTGACGACATTTTGGCGGCTGTGGATGCGTGAGGTGGCTGGCGGGACGTCTACGCACTGTGCCCGATTCCATGTGAGTGACGACATTTTGGCGGCTGTGGATGCGTGAGGTGGCTGGCGGGACGTCTACGCACTGTGCCCGATTCCACGTGAGTGACGACATTCTGGCGGCCGTGGACGCGTGAGGCCGAACTGACCGCCGACGACGCTGTCCTGCCGAAACCCCGGGCCGTGCCCGGGGTTTTCGCATGGCGTCTGCTCGTGGCGTTCTGCGGGTTCCTCGGCTTCTTCCTGGCCGTCGGCCAGTTGCCTGATCCACTGACGGCGTTGAGCCAGCAGGCCAGCCTGCTCGCCGGTGTCGTCTACACCGGACTCGCCGCGTATCCGCTGATCACCGGCCGCGCCGAACCGCGATCGCCGTGGTTGCGTGGCGCGATGACCGTGTTGTCGCTGCTGGTGTGCGTCACGTTCATGACGTTGCTGAGCGGCAGCCTGAGCAGCGCGTACTCGCTGTTAGAGCACATGATCACGCCGTTGGCCGTGCTGGCCGACTTCCTGGTGGTCGGCCGCAACCAGCGGGCGATGAAATGGTGGTACCCGATCAGCTGGCTCGGTTACCCGCTGCTCTACCTGCTCTACTACGTGGCCGCCGATCTCCGGCTGTACGGGCGCTTCCTCAACCCGGGCGCACCGAGCTTCCCCGGTGTGATCGCCGGCTTCGCCGTCGCCTTGCTGGCGCTGGGGTACCTGCTGTACGCGTTCGGCAGGGCCAAGGCGAGTTATCGCTCGATCGGATGACCAGGCACAATGGCGGACGTGTCCGAGCCGCTGAACCCTGACGAACAGAGATTCCGCGACTGGCTGCTTCAGGAGACCGAAGTCAACGGTTGTGCGGTCATCGACGTCCCCGGCGACCAGGGCGGCGCGGGCTACACGTTCTCAGTCGGCGCGTGGCGCCGGTTCGGCGTCGCCGAGGCCGTGGTGCTGGGCCTGCCGGAGGGCATGGGGCCGGTGCTGATCAACGCGTACCTCGACCGTGCCAGGAACGGTGAGCGGTTTCTGCCGGGACACCTGTACGAGGACTTCTTCGAAGGCATCCCGGTGACGGTCGAGCGCGTCAACAAAGGGCACTACCTGGAGTACTTCGGCAGCGCGTTCGTGCTGTACCGCAAGGGCGACTTCCCGGCGCTGCAGATCATCACGCCCACCGCGGACGGCCACTGGCCGTGGTCGCCGGACGCCCCCGCCGGCTTCTCGGACTGGCAGCACGTGCTGACCGAAAGCGGCCGGCCGGAAAGCTGGATACCCGGCGTCAACGGTCCGTAGGCCCGCCATTACCAGGTTCGTCCCGCTGCGCACAATGGCGCGGCACTGAGACCAATACTGGGAAAAGTTACGCTGTCCGACCAGCGAACTGCATCGTGGCCACGTGCGTAGTCATCCCTTGTCACACCACCTCAAGGTGTCCACGGAGGGGATGTCATGCCCACTGCCACGGATTATCTGGTGATCGGGGCGGGACCGGCCGGGCTTCAGCTGGCCTACTTCCTCGACCGGGCGGGCCGCGACTACCTGGTAGTCGAGGCCGGTCCGTCGGCCGGTTCGTTCTTCGCCACGTTTCCCCGGCACCGTCAGCTGATCTCGATCAACAAGCCGCGCACCGGCATCGACGACGCCGAGTTCAACCTGCGGATGGACTGGAACTCGTTGCTGTCGGACGACCACGATCTGCTTTTCACGAAATACACACCCCGGTACTTTCCGGACGCCGACGACATGGTCCGGTACCTCGACGACTTCGCCACGAAGCTCGACCTGTCCGTCCGGTACAACGCGCGTGTCGTGGAAGTCGGCAAAGGCGAGAACTTCCGAGTCGTCGACGACAAGGGCGAGGTCTACGAAGCGCCCACGGTGATCGTCGCGACCGGTCCGTCGCAGCCGTTCGTGCCGGACATCCCGGGCATCGACCTCGTCGAGTCGTACGGCACGGTCAGCGTCGACCCGCAGGACTTCACTGACCAGCGGGTGCTGATCATCGGGAAGGGCAACTCGGCCTTCGAGACCGCCGACAACCTGGTCGAGACCGCGGCCGTCATTCACGTCGCCGGACCGAACTCGGTGCGGTTCGCGTGGCAGTCGCATTTCGTCGGGCATCTGCGTGCGGTCAACAACAACTTCCTGGACACGTATCAGCTCAAGTCTCAGAACGCGATCCTGGACGGCAACATCCTCAACATCCGCAAGGACGGCGACAGGTTCGTCGTGTCGGTCAGCTTCTCCAGGGCCAACGAAGTGGTCAAGGACATCCCGTACGACCGCGTGATCGCCTGCACCGGGTTCCGCTTCGACACGTCGATCTTCGCGGAGAACTGCCGTCCGGAACTGGTGATCAAGGACCGTTTCCCCGCGCAGACCAGCGAATGGCAGTCGACCAACGTGCCCGGCCTGTACTTCGCCGGCACGGTGATGCAGGTCCGCGACTTCAAGAAGTCCACGAGCGGGTTCATCCACGGTTTCCGGTACACCGTCAAGGCGCTGCACCGGATTCTGGAGCACAAGAACCATGGCCAGGAATGGCCGTGTGTGGCATATCCGGCGGACCCGGTCGCGTTGACCGACGCCATCCTCGAGCGCGTCAACCGCAGCTCAGCGCTCTGGCAGCAGTTCGGCATGCTGGGCGACCTGATCGCCGTGAACGGCAGAGAAGCCCGGTACCACGAGGAGGTCCCGGTCGACTACGCGCACGACAGCGAGTTCGCTGACGACTACTTCATCGTCACGCTCGAGTACGGCCCGGACCACGACAAAGTGGACCCGTTCGACATCACCGTGCGCCGCGTCGCGCAGGACAACGCCGAACGTGCGCACGACGCGGCGTACCTGCACCCAGTGGTGCGGCACGTCCAACGCGGCAGTGTGCTGGCCGAGCACCACGTGGCCGAGAACCTGGAGAACGACTGGACGAGTGAGGACCACCACCGCAAACCGTTGACCGAGTTCCTCGCGGAGCGGCTGCTCCAGACCGTCCTGACCGCGACGACATGATGCCGTTCTCGGTCAGGGAGTTCGAGGCGCTGGCCAGAGACCGGTTGCCGCGGTACGCGTACGACTTCATCGCGGGTGGCGCGGACGACGAGGTGACGGTGCGGGCGAACGAGCAAGCGTTCGCCCGTCTGCGGTTGTTGCCCCGGGTTCTGCGGGGGCAACCCGGACGCGATCTCGGTACGACCTTGTTCGGCGCCGGGATCACCATGCCGGTACTGCTCTCACCCACCGCGTTCCACCGGCTGGCCGATCCGGCGGGCGAGCAGGCCACGGCCCGGGCGGCGGCGAAGGCGGGCACGGTCCTGATCGCCAGCATGGCGTCGACCGTGCCGATCGGCGACATCGCCACCGCAGGCGGCGCCGATCTGGTCCTGTGGTTCCAGCTCTACATCCAGCCTGACCAGGCGGTCACCGACGCTCTGGTCAAGCGGGCCGAGGACGCGGGCTGCCGGGCGCTGGTCGTCACGGTCGACTCGCCGGTTCTCGGCTGGCGCCAACGCGATCACCACAACGAGTTCCACGACCTGCCGGCCGGCCTGTACTGCGAGAACATGCGTGGTCTGGCCGGGGACAGCGGCGTGCGCAGCATCGCGATGGTGCCGGAGCTGTCGTGGGAGCACATCGACCGTCTCAGACAGACGACGGAACTCCCGATCGTCCTGAAAGGACTGATGCATCCGGCTGACGCGGTCACGGCCGTCGAACACGGAGTCAGCGGATTACTGGTGTCCAACCACGGCGGCCGTCAGTTGGACACGGCCGTGGCCGCGATCGACGCCGTCGCCGACGTCGCGGCGGCGGTCGATATCCCGGTGCTGATGGACGGCGGCGTCAGACGCGGAACCGACGTCGTCAAAGCGCTCGCGTTGGGCGCGCACGCGGTCGGGATCGGCAGGCCCGTGCTGTGGGGTTTGGCGGCGCGCGGCGAAGAAGGCGTGCTCGACGTCCTGGAGCTGTTGCGCGGAGAGCTCGACCGGGCGCTCGCGCTGACCGGGTGCGCCTCCGTACGTCAGGTAACGAGCGATCTCGTCAGGGAGGTCCGATGCTGATCGCGGTCCTCGGCGCTCTGCTCGCTCTCCTCGTCAGCCTGCCGTTCTGGTTACCGGCCATGGTCGTCCGGTTGCGGCTGCGGATCTTCGCGCACGTCAACGGCAAAGAAGGCATCCAGGTCGAGGTGGCGCGGTTCCGAGCGCTGTACGAAAACCCCGCGGCCACCGGACGCAGCCGCGGCGCCGTGCTGTCGGACCTGTTCTGGTACTGGCTCGCGCCGGGACCACAGGTGCACCAGGAACACCTCGAAGCCGGTGAGCGCTACACCGAGGTCGCGCGGACCACTCGGCGCATTCTGGCCGGAGCGCACCTCAACGCACCGCGGATTGCCGCGGAATGCACCGAGCGAGTCCTCGGTGCATTCAGCGGGCCGGTGACCGAAGTCCGGCTCAGGGACGTGATGATGCCGATCTGGGCGGACTTCTACTACGAGGTGGTGTTCGGCGAACGCTGCCCGTCGGATGCCCGCGAGTTGATCGTCGGCAACGCGGACGACGTCGTGACCGCGTTGAAGTGCTGCGGGCTGCGGCACATGGCGAGGCGCGAACGACTGACGCGTTACTTGGTCAAGCGCATCGAGGCAGGCGAAGTGCCGCACCGGTTGCCGGATGTGCTGAGCACCCAGGAACAGGCCTGGTACCTGCAAGGCACGTTCTTCAACACCGCGGTCGTGCAGTCCAGCGAAGCCATGACGCATTTGCTGATGGCGATCGCGCAACACGCCGACGTGCAGGAAGGACTGCGCGACGGAACGGTCGACCTGGACGACGTCATGGACGAGGCGTTGCGCCTGTACCCGTTGTTCGGCGTCGCGCACCGGATCACGACCGGCGAGATCGGCGCCATCCCGGCCGGCTCGGTGCTCCTGTTCAACTACGCCGACTTCCACCAGGCAGGCTTCGACCACCCGGAGCGCTTCGACCCGTCCCGGTGGAAGACGGCGTCGGCCAAAGACGCCAACCACGTCCCGTACGGCGTCACGGCGAACCGCGCGTGCCCGGCGCGCGGCCTGATGCCCGTCACGATGCGCGTCGTCGCGCGCGAAACGCTCGAGCGCTTCGAACTGCGCACGTCCGCGGCGCACACGCGATCGATTCCCAACCGCGGTCCGTGTCTGCTGACCGACCGGTCGGCAGGCCACCGGCCGGTCGGCGGGCGTCTGGCGGTCATGCGGCTGCGGGACCGCTGGGAAGACGTGACGCGCAGCCTCACCCAGCTCGTGCTGGGCAGCTACATGGTCTGGGACGCCCGCCGGCAGCGGCTGTGCGGGCGCTACTTCGAGCAACAGGACGGCTCGCTGGCCGTGGATTGAGGGGACCAGATGGACATCGCCACCACTACCGCGCGATTCTTCCTAGCCGCGGTCATCATCCTGCTGACGTGCCGAGTGGTGGTGATGGCCGCTCGGCGGATCGGCCAGCCGCCGGTCGTCGGGGAGATGATCGCGGGCGTTCTGCTGGGGCCGTCCTTACTGGGACTGCTGCTGCCCGGCGTGCAGGACGCGTTGTTCCCCGACGAAGTCCGGCCGATGCTGTACGTCGTCAGCCACATCGGACTGGTCGCGTTCATGTTCGAAGTCGGCCACCAGTTCGCGTCGCACAAGGTCCGGGGCCTCGGTCGCCCGGCGGGAACGGTGTCACTCGCCGGGGTCACCGCTCCTCTGCTCCTCGGCGTCGGTCTGATCCTGGTGACGCAGGGACATGTGGACGCGCTCAAAGAAGGCGTCCCGGTCGGGGTGTCCGCGTTGTTCGTCGGAGTCGCACTGGCGATCACGGCGTTCCCGATGCTGGCGCGGATCATCAGCGAACGGAACCTGACCCGCACGCGCCAGGGTTCACTGTCGTTGGCCGCGGGCGCACTCGACGACGGCGTGGCGTGGATCCTGCTGGCCCTGACGATCGGCCTCGCGACGGGCGATCCCAGCAAGATCCTCGTCACCGCGGGCGGAACGCTGCTGTTCGTCCTGGTGATCTGGTTCATCGCCCGGCCCGCCCTCGCCTGGGTCATGGCGCGGCCGGGGATGGCCACGGAGCACCTGGTGCTGGCGACCGCGGTCGTCCTGTTCGCCGCCGCGTGGTGGACCGACCTGATCGGGCTCTACTCCGTCTTCGGCGGTTTCTGCGTCGGCTTCATCTTCCCGCGCGGTGAACTCGCCGAGAAGATCGTCAGCGCCATCAGCTCGGTGACCAAAGTCGTTTTCCTGCCGTTGTTCTTCGCCTACTCCGGCCTGAACACGTCGTTCGGCCTGCTGTTCACCGTGCCGCTGATGCTGCTCGCGGTGGCCAGCGTCGCCGTCGCGGTCATCGGCAAGTTCGGCGCGTGCTGGGCGGCGGCGCGACTGACCGGCGAGGACAACTTCGTCGCGATGCGGGTCGGCGTGCTGATGAACGCCCGCGGTCTCATGCAGTTGATCGCGTTGAACGTCGGCCTTCAGGTCGGCATCGTGACGCAGGCGCTGTTCAGTGTCCTGGTGCTGGTCGCGATCGTGACGACGATGATGACCGCGCCGTGGCTGAGCTGGCTCGACCGGCGCGCGGAACGCCGTCAGGCCAAGCGCGATATGTCCTCGGCGGCAGCGGGATAGGCGGCGGCGAGAGGGCCTGCTTCGGCGAAAGTCACTCCGTCCTCGTGGTACGGCGGCGACATGACCGTGCCGAGCAGGCTCCATTCGCCCAAGGTCTCGGTCGCCTGCCACGTCCCGGCGGGCACGATCACCTGCGGACGTTCGCCCGCGGCCAGATCCATGCCGAGGACCGGCCGGTCGACCCGGCCGTCCGGGTGCAGCAGCAACAACCGGGCGGCCGCGCCCGCGTGGTACGAGTAGATCTCGATGTGGTCCAGCTTGTGCAGCCGGGAGACCTGCGGCGCCACCAGCATGTAGTAGATCGCCGAGGCGTTCGGATGGCCGTTGAGGTTCTCCTTGTACAGTCCGCCTTCCACGGGCAGCGGCCGCAGGTCCAGCACCTTGATGATCTCTTCGGGGGTCACGAACCCATCATGCCCAGGGCGTGTCCTGCCCAGCCTGCACGGGCTGCCGGGATAGGCTTTCGAACAGGCGTTCTTAGGGGTGATGGTGTGCGTGTGCTCGGTGTCGACCCGGGCTTGACCAGGTGCGGTATCGCCGTGGTCGACGGCGGGACCGGCCGGAAGGTCACGTGTGTCGCCGTGGACACGGTCCGCACGCCGGTCGACGCGGCGCTGGCCGACCGTCTCCTGGCGGTCGCGGACGCCGTCGAGGGCTGGCTGGACCTGCACAAACCGGATGTCGTCGCGGTCGAGCGCGTGTTCAGCCAGTACAACGTGCAGACGGCGATGGGCACCGCGCAGGCGGGCGGCGTCGTCGCGGTCACCGCGGCCCGGCGCGGCCTGAAAGTCGAGTTCCACACTCCCAGCGAGGTCAAAGCCGCCGTCACCGGTTCCGGCCGGGCCGACAAGGCGCAGGTGACCGCGATGGTGATGCGGCTGCTCAAGCTGCAGGAGAAACCGGCGACGGCGGACGCCGCCGACGCGCTCGCGCTGGCCATCTGTCACATTTGGCGCGCGCCGATGCGCGCCCGGCTCGCCGAGGCCGAACAGCGCGCGGCGGAACTGGCCCGGGTGCACAAGGCCCGGCTGGCCGAAGCACGAAAAGGAGCGAAGCGGTGATCTCGTCGGTACGCGGACCGGTGCAGTCGGTCGGACTGGACCACGCCGTGATCGAGGTCGGCGGCGTCGGCTTCGCGGTCCAGGCCGCGCCGTCCACGCTGGCGACCTTGCGCCGGGGCGAGGAAGCCCAGCTCTACACCGCCCTCATCGTGCGCGAGGACTCCCTGACGCTCTTCGGCTTCGCCGACACGGACGCACGTGACCTGTTCTGGATGCTGCTGACCGTGTCGGGCATTGGCCCGCGCCTCGGCCTGGCGATGCTCGCGGTCCTCGAACCCGACAAGCTCCGCACCGCGCTGTCCGAGGGCAACGTCGCGATGCTCACGCAGGTCCCCGGCATCGGCAAGAAGGGCGCCGAGCGGCTGATCATCGAACTGCGCGACAAGGTCGGCGCCCTCGCGACCGGCGCCGAGTCGCCGGTCGCGCCGACCGCGAACGTGGTGCGTGGGTCCGTCGTCGAAGCCCTCGTCGGTCTCGGGTTCGCGCTGAAAGCCGCCGAGCAGGCCGTCGACGGCGTGCTCGCCGAGAACTCCGCCGGTGACACCGCGGCGGTGCTGCGCAAGTCCCTGGCCGTCCTCGGTCGCAAGCGATAGGGGAGCGCCATGCAGGATGGCCCGGTGACTGACGAGGACGCGCTCTCGCCATTGGCGGAGCCGGAGGACCGCGACGTCGAGGCGACGCTGCGACCGAAGCGGCTGAGCGAGTTCGTCGGCCAGGCGCGTGTCCGTGAGCAGCTGCAACTCGTGCTCGAAGGCGCGATGCGCCGCGGCGCGCCACCCGACCACGTGCTGCTGTCCGGCCCGCCAGGCCTGGGCAAGACCAGCCTTTCCATGATCATCGCCGCCGAGCTGGGCAGTGCCATCCGGATCACCTCCGGCCCGGCGCTGGAGCGCGCGGGCGACCTCGCCGCGATGCTGTCCAACCTCGTCGAGGGCGACGTGCTGTTCATCGACGAGATCCACCGGATCGCCCGTCCCGCCGAGGAGATGCTCTACCTGGCGATGGAGGACTTCCGGGTCGACGTGGTGGTCGGCAAGGGACCGGGCGCGACCAGCATCCCGCTCGACATCGCGCCGTTCACGCTGGTCGGCGCCACGACACGGTCCGGTGTGCTGACCGGGCCGCTGCGGGACCGGTTCGGCTTCACCGCGCACATGGAGTTCTACGAGCCGCACGAACTGGAGCGGGTACTCGCTCGGTCGGCCACGATCCTGGGCGTCGACCTGCGGCCGGACGGCGCGATGGAGATCGCGCGGCGCTCCCGTGGCACACCCCGGATCGCCAACCGCCTGCTGCGCCGCGTCCGGGACTACGCGGAGGTCCGAGCTAACGGTGCGGTCACAGTTGAGGTGGCCAGGGCCGCGCTCGAGGTCTACGACGTCGACGAACTGGGCCTCGACCGGCTCGACCGGGCCGTGCTGAACGCCCTGGTCAAATCCTTCAGCGGGGGACCGGTCGGTATTTCGACTTTGGCTGTCGCCGTGGGGGAGGAGTCAACTACCGTGGAGGAAGTGTGCGAGCCGTACCTGGTACGCGCTGGCATGCTGGCAAGAACACCTCGTGGCCGAGTAGCGACAGCGACCGCGTGGGCGCACCTCGGGTTGCAAGCCCCGAGCGACGCACCAGGTCAAGCGGCGCCTACGCTGTTCGACGAGTGACCGCGCGCACAGGCTGAATGTCTGGGCGTAACGCGCTGGTGGCACACTCGGCGGCAGGCAACCAGAACAATCGGGCATTTCCACTCCAACGGGATGTCCGCCGAACGGAGAGAAATGAACCTCGGGCAACTGCTTCCGTTTCTGCTGATCGCGGTGCTCATCGTGCCCATGGTGCTGATGAGCCGCAAGCAGAAGCGCGCGATGCAGCAGCAGCAGGAACTGCAGAACTCGATCGAGGTCGGCGACAAGGTGATGACCACGTCGGGCCTGTACGGCTACGTCGCGAACACCGATGACGACGCCACGGTTGACCTGGAGATCGCCGACGGTGTGGTGACCACCTGGCTGCGTGCCGCGATCCGGGAGAAGGTCAGCGACGACGTCGTCGAGGAGACGGTGGAGGACGACGACGAGGCCGTCGCCGAGGTCGAGGAGACCAAGGCCGACGAGAAGACCGTCACGTCCGAGACGCCGAAGTCCACCGCCGAGGTGGCCCCGCCGCTCGAGCAGACCAAGAAGAGCTGACCGCACTGCACTGAGCGCTGGGGAAAACACCAACCTCATCGCCTTCGCGGTACGCTGCGCCCTCACCCATTCGAGATCGGGTGCGGGCGCAGCGTCATGACCAACCCGAGCCCGCTCCCCCACTAGTGACGCATAGAGAGACGGACAGACGTGGCACCATCGGCTGGGCACTTCCGCCCCGTTCGTTATCTCGCCTTCTTCATAGCGATCATCGCGGTCCTCTACGGCCTCGTGTTCGGCACTGGTGACCACAAACCGGTCCCCAAGCTGGGCATCGACCTCAAGGGCGGCACCCGTGTGGTGCTGACCGCGCGAACGCTCGACGGCAACGCGCCGAGCCCGGAGTCGCTCAACCAGGCCCGGCAGATCATCGAGACCCGTGTCAACGGCCAGGGCATCAGCGGTGCCGAGGTCGTTCTGGACGGCAACAACATCGTGATCACGGTGCCCGGTGACGGCGGCGAGAAGGCCAAGGAACTCGGCCAGACGGCGACCCTCGGTTTCCGCAAGGTCCTGCTGGCGGTCCCGAACACGCCCCAGCAGCCGCCGGCCTCGCAGGCGCCACCGACGAGCGGGACCCAGCCACCGCCGTCCGGCAGCCAGCCCGCCACGCCTCCGCCCGCGTCCGGCGGCCAGAGCGCCGCACCGTCGGCCAGCAGCCAGCCGCAGGGACGTCCCGCGCCACACGTGCAGCAGCAGCCGCCGTCCGGGAGCGCCAACCCCACCACTCCGAGCGCGCCGCCGCCGTCGTCCCAGCAGCCCGCCCCGCCCGCCGACGACACCGGCGCGGTCAGCCCCGAGGTCGCGGCCCAGATCAAGCAGGCACGCGACGTCCGGCAGAACCCGGCGCTGGCCACCGCCGAGGACGGCGGCAACGCGCCGCAGGCGGACCAGGCCGCACAGCAGGCCGCCCTGGCGTCGCTGAACTGCGAGGCCGAGGACCCCCTGGTCGGCAACGACGACCCGAACCTGCCGCTGGTCGCGTGCGACCAGGAGGGCACCGAGAAGTACGTGCTCAGCAAGGTGTTCCTGCGTGGACAGGACATCAGCGACGCCACCGCGGGCCCGAACGCGCAGGGCGCGGGCTACGTGGTCAACCTGAGCTTCAACGGCACCGGTGCGGACATCTGGGCCACGTTCACCGCCGCCAACGTCGGCCAGCGGGCCGCGTTCGTGCTGGACACCAAGGTCGTCTCGGCCCCGGAGATCCGGGGCCCGATCCCCGGCGGCAACACCGAGATCAGCGGTAACTTCAACCAGCGCACCGCGACCGCACTGGCCGACGTGCTGAAGTACGGTTCGCTGCCGCTGTCGTTCCAGTCGTCCGACGCGGAAACCGTCTCCGCGACGCTCGGCCTCGCGTCACTGCAGGCAGGCATCATCGCCGGGGCGATCGGCCTGCTGCTGGTGTTCGTGTACTGCCTGTTCTACTACCGTCTGCTCGGCCTGCTGACGATCCTGTCGCTGGTGCTGTCGTTCGCCATCGTCTACGCGATCATCGTGCTGTTCGGCCGCGTCATCGGCTACAGCCTCGACCTCGCGGGCGTGGCCGGCCTGATCGTCGCGATCGGATTCACCGCCGACTCGTTCGTGGTGTTCTTCGAACGAATAAAGGACGAAATGCGGGAAGGCCGAACATTCCGGTCGGCCGTGCCACGCGCGTGGGCCCGTGCCCGCCGCACCATCCTGAGCGCCGACGCCGTGCTGTTCCTGTCCGCCGCCGTGCTGTACCTGCTCGCGGTCGGCCAGGTGAAGGGCTTCGCGTTCACCCTCGGCATGTCGACGGTGCTCGACCTGATCGTGGTGTTCCTGGTGACGCACCCGCTGGTCGCCATCGTGTCGCGGTCCAAGAAGCTGTCCAACCCCAAGCTCGTCGGGCTGGGTGCGGCGCACCGCGAGAGTCACGCCGCCGAACGCGTCAAGTCGGCCGCAGGCGGCACCGGTCCCACAGTGAAGGAGGCCTGAGGTGGCCGGCGAGGACAAGACTCAGACGACAGCCACGGCCGCACCGGCCAAGCGAGGGTCGTTCTTCCAGCGGCTCTACGTCGGCAACGGCGCGCTGGACGTCATCGGCAACCGCAAGCGCTGGTACATCTTCTTCTCGGTACTGGTGCTGGTCTGCCTGGCCTCGGTGATCTTCCGCGGCTTCAACTTCGGTATCGACTTCGCCGGCGGCACCAAGCTCCAGTTGCAGGCGCAGGGTGCGTCCGGGGCGATCAGCACCGAGCAGGTCACCGAGGTCTACCGGGACACCCTCGGCAAGGAGCCGAGCTCCGTGCAGGCCGTGGGTGTGGGCGACACAGCCTCCATCCAGATCCGCACCGAGACGCTGAGCCAGAACGAGATCTCCCGGCTGAAGACGGCGATGACCGATCAGCTCAAGCCGAACGGCGCCATCAGCGACAGCGCGGTGAGCGGCACCTGGGGCGGTGAGGTCACCCAGCAGGCACTGATCGCGCTCGGTGTGTTCCTCGTGCTGGTGACGATCTTCCTGGCGTTGTACTTCGAGCGACGGATGGCGCTCGCGGCGTTGGTCTCGTTGTTCCATGACGTGATCGTGACCGCGGGTGTGTACTCGATCATCGGTTTCGAGGTCACCCCGGCGACCGCGATCGGCCTGCTGACCATCCTCGGCTTCTCGCTGTACGACACGGTGGTCGTGTTCGACAAGGTCAAGGAGAACACCCGTGGCCTGCTCGGACTGACCCGCCGCACCTACGGCGAGGCGGCCAACCTGGCGGTCAACCAGACCCTGATGCGGTCGATCAACACCGCGTTGATCGCGTTGCTGCCGGTGATCGGCCTGCTGGTCGTCGGCGCCATTCTGCTGGGCGTCGGCACGCTGCAGGACCTCGCGCTGGTCCAGCTGACCGGTATGCTCGCCGGCCTGATCTCCTCGATCGCGCTGGCCACCCCGCTGCTGGTGGACCTGACCATGCGTGACCCGAAGTTCCAGGCGCAGGCCAGGCGCGTGCAGGCGCGCCGGGCCAACCTCGCCGCTCGGGCCGCGGGCGCCGAGGTGGCGGACAAGCCGGAGTCGTTCGACGAGGAGTCGCTGTCTTCGGAGCTGCGTAAGGAGCGCGCGCTCAGCGCCGCCGGTGGCGTGCCCGTCCGCAACCCGAGTGCGGCCGAGCAGCGCCGTCGGCAGGGCCAGCCGCAGGGCAAGCGGCCCAGCGGGAAGCGCAAGCACTGATGGACGTGCCTGCATGGATCTGACGGAGGCACTCGCCCTGATCCGGCGAGTGCCCGACTTTCCCGAGCCGGGCGTGATGTTCCAGGACATCACGCCCGTCCTGGGCACCCCATCGGCGTTCAAGGCGGTGGTCGACGCCATGGCCGGCACGCTGGACGACGTCGATACGGTCGTCGCAATCGACGCGCGGGGCTTCTTCTTCGGCGCCGCCGTCGCGTACTCCCTCGGGCTCGGCGTCATCCCCGTCCGTAAGGCGGGCAAGCTGCCCGTGGTCGGCGGCAAGGCGTCGTATTCGCTCGAGTACGGCACCGCGGAGCTGGAAATCCCGGCGGGCGTGATCGAACCGGGCCAGCGGGTGGCCGTCATCGACGATGTCCTGGCCACCGGCGGCACCGCGGCCGCCGCATGTGAACTGGTCGAACTTGCCAAGGGTGAAGTGGCCGGTATCACAGTGGTGCTCGAGATCGGCGCACTGGACGGTCGCAGCCGACTGGCCGGACGCAAACTCGACACGCTACTCACCGTGTGAGGACCGCCGCCTGGCGCGAAGCAGGCATGGTCACCAGGGCCAACGCGTTATTCTCGGTACACGGGCCTCAGTCGTGGCCCGGACGGCTCTGGTGAGTGCGGGAGCGTGTGAGTGAGTCATGACGTGGAGTCCGCGGCGAGCCTGAAACCGGCCCCGGAACAGGCGGCCGTCCCCAGGCCGCCTTCAGCGACCCGTCGTGTCCGCACACGGCTGGCCCGCAGGATCACCGCGCAGCGCGCGGCCCCTGTCAAGCAGGTGCTCGAACCGTTGGCCGCGGTGCACCGCGAACTGCACCCCAAAGCGGACCTCGGGCTGCTCCAGCAGGCGTACGACGTCGCCGAGGAGAAGCATCGGCATCAGCGCCGCAAGTCCGGCGACCCGTACATCACCCACCCGCTCGCGGTCGCGACGATCCTCGCCGAGCTGGGCATGGACACCACGACGCTGGTCGCGGCGCTGCTGCACGACACGGTCGAGGACACCGACTACTCGCTCGAACTGCTCCGAGCCGATTTCGGCGACGAGGTGGCGCACCTGGTCGACGGCGTGACCAAGCTGGACAAGGTCAAGCTGGGCACGGCCGCGGAGGCCGAGACCATCCGCAAGATGATCATCGCGATGGCCAAGGACCCGCGCGTCCTGGTGATCAAACTGGCGGACCGGCTGCACAACATGCGCACCATGCGGTTCCTGCCGCCGGAGAAACAGGCGCGCAAGGCCAAGGAGACCCTCGAGGTGCTGGCCCCGCTGGCGCACCGGCTGGGCATGGCCACCGTCAAGTGGGAGCTGGAGGACCTCGCGTTCGCGATCCTGCAGCCCAAGAAGTTCAACGAGATCGTCCGGCTGGTCGCCAACCGGGCCCCGTCCCGCGAGAACTACCTCAACGCGGTGATCGAGGAGCTGGACAAGCACCTGACCGACGCCAAGATCAAGTGCACGGTCGAGGGCAGGCAGAAGCGCTACTACTCGATCCACCAGAAGATGATCGTGCGCGGGCGCGACTTCGACGACATCCACGACCTGGTCGGCGTGCGGCTCCTGGTCGAGGACGTGCGTGACTGCTACGCCGCGATGGGCGTCGTGCACGCCATGTGGCAGCCGATGCCCGGCCGGTTCAAGGACTACATCGCCCAGCCGCGGTTCGGCGTGTACCAGTCGCTGCACACCACCGTGATCGGCCCGGACGGCAAACCGCTTGAGGTGCAGATCCGTACGCACGACATGCACCACACGGCCGAGTACGGCATCGCGGCGCACTGGCGGTACAAGGAGACCCGCGGCACCCACGACAGCAAGGCCGTCGAGGTCGACGAGATGGCGTGGATGCGTCAGCTGCTCGACTGGCAGCGTGAGGCCGCCGACCCGGGCGAGTTCCTCGAGTCGCTGCGCTACCAGTTCTCCACCCGCGAGATCTTCGTGTTCACGCCGAAGGGCGACGTCATCACGTTGCCCGCCGGGTCGACCCCGGTCGACTTCGCGTACGCCGTGCACACTGAGGTCGGGCACAGGTGCATCGGCGCGCGCGTGAACGGCCGGCTCGTCGCGCTGGAGCGCAAGCTCGAGAACGGCGAGGTCGTCGAGATCTTCACCTCGAAGGCCGAGGGAGCCGGTCCGTCCCGCGACTGGCTGCAGTTCGCCGCGTCACCCCGGGCCCGGGCCAAGATCAAGCAGTGGTTCGCCAAGGAGCGCCGCGAAGAGGCGATCGAGGCAGGCAAGGACGCGATCGCCAAGGAAGTCCGCCGGGTCGGTCTGCCGATGCAGCGGCTTGTCTCGGTCGACGCGATGACGGCGCTGTCCCGTGAACTGCGGTACCCGGACATCACTTCGCTGTACGCGGCCGTGGGTGAGGGACACACGTCAGGGCGCCATGTCGTTCAACGGCTCGTCGCGTTGCTCGGCGGCGTCGAGCACGCCGAGGAGGAGCTGGCCGAGCGCGCGACTCCGTCGACGGTCACTCGTCGCCGTGCGTCCGGTGACGCGGGCGTGGTCGTCAAGGGCGCGTCGGACGTGTGGGTCAAACTCGCGCGGTGCTGCACCCCCGTGCCGGGCGACGACATTCTCGGTTTCGTCACCCGCGGCGGCGGGGTGAGCGTGCACCGGACCGACTGCACCAACGCCGACGAGCTGCTTGCCGAGCCTGAGCGGTTGGTCGACGTCGAATGGGCGCCTTCGGCTTCGTCGGTGTTCCTCGTGGCCATCCAGGTCGAGGCGCTCGACCGGCACCGGCTGTTGTCCGACGTCACCAAGGTGCTGGCCGACGAACGGGTGAACATCCTGTCGGCGTCGGTGACGACGTCACGTGATCGGGTGGCGGTTTCCCGGTTCTCGTTCGAGATGGGCGACCCGAAGCACCTCGGGCACGTGCTCAAGGCCGTTCGGAGCGTCGAGGGCGTGTACGACGTCTACCGGGTGACGTCCGCGTCCTGAACCAGCGTCGTCAGCGTCGCGCCGGCCAGGGCTTTCACGTCCCGCGAGAAATGCGCCTGGTCGGCGTACCCGGCTTCGTACGCCACTTCCGCGAACGGCTTCCCGGCGTAGACGCGTTCCATCGCCGCGGAGAACCGCACGATCCGCTGCAACGTCTTCGGGCCGTAACCGAACTTCGCCAGGCACTTGCGATGCAGGTGCCGTTCGGTGATACCGAGTTCGTCCGCCATGCCGCGCACGTCGCCGCTCGCGACCAACTGACGCACGCGGTTGGCGAACCGGTCTGGCTCGGCGGATTGCACCGCGCGAAGCAACGATCGCCCCGGCTTGCCTCGGTGCAATTCGCCGAGTAGTCGGTGCACTCGGTCCGTCGGCCAGAGTTCCGCCAGCGGCACGCGGGTGTTCTTGATCGCGTGCGCCGGGATGCCGAGGAAACCCGGCGCCACCCCGGGCTGGAACCGCACACCGACGCCGGTCCCGGTCGCCTCGGTGAGGAACGCCTCGGTGTCCGGGCCCGCGACGACCAGGTTCTCGCCGTTGAAGATGATGTCCATGCAGCCGTCCGGGATCACTCGCTGCACACCGACCTTCGTGCTGGTCCACACGCAGCGGACCGCTTCGGCCTCGGGCGGCTCGTACTCCCGGTACATCACAGCTCCGTCAGGTCGGCACCGTCACCCGTCTGGGCGCCACGCCGACAACGGTAATCCAGGGGTCCGACAGCACAACGGCTCCGCCCGGGACTGGCGAGCGGAGCCGTTGTGCTCGGACGAAATCAGGAAATGGTGGCGGTCTCGATGTTCACCGCGTTCTTCGGGGCGCCATCCTCGGGACCGTTCTGGCCCGGGGTGATGCCGCCCGCCGCGATCTTGTCCAACGTGGCGAGACCGGGCGCGTCGATGGTGCCGAAGACCGTGTAGTTGGGCGGCAGCTGGCTGTCGCCGTAGACCATGAAGAACTGGCTGCCGCTGGTGTTCGGCCCGGCGTTGGCCATCGCCAGGGTGCCCTTCGGGTACGGCACTGCCTGCTGCCCGTCCGCCGGCTTGGGCAGGCTGGCCAGTTCGTCCTTGATCTCGAAGCCGGGGCCGCCGCTGCCCTGACCGGTCGGGTCGCCGCACTGCAGCACCTTCAGCGAGGCCGAGTTGACCAGGCGGTGGCAGGTGGTGCCGTCGTAGAACTTGGCTTTGACCAAGTGCTCGATCGCCTGCGCGGTGCACGGCGCCTTCGCGCGGTCGATGGTCAGCGGGATGTCACCCTGGTTGGTCTTGACGTTGACCTTCGCCGTTCCGGCGTTCGGCGTCGGGTCGGCGTCCGGCGGTGCGTCGACCGGCTTGGACGCGGGCTTGGCAGGGTCCTTCGAGTACTTGCACGGACCGGTCGTCGTCTCGGCCGGGGGAGGCGTGGGCTCGGTCGACGTGTCCGACGCCGTGTCGGTGCTGTCACCGCTGTTCAGCGCGACCAAGAGGTAGATCAGGCCGACGACCAAGACGACACCGCCGACCGTTAAGGCGGTGGCCATGATCCGGCGCTTTTTCGCGCGTTCGGCCCTACGGGCGAGCTGGCGTTCCAGCTTCCGCTTGGCCGCCTCCCGGCGTTGCTGATTCGTCGGCACCTGCACCCTCCCTGGCCCTCACGTCTGCTAGCCGGCGCAGTCTATTTGCACCCCCGGTAAGGACTGTGTAGAGGGGACGCACAGTAGGGTGGCGGTATTCACCCGAGAGGACGTGCGCGTGCTTGTCGTCGGCTTTCCCACCGGAGCCCTGCAGGCCAACTGTTACCTGATCGCGCCGGGCAAAGGCGAGGCCTGCGTCATCGTCGACCCAGGTCAGGACGCTGCCGAGCCGGTCGCGGAGGCGATCGCGGAACACGGCCTCACGCCGGTCGCGGTCGTGTTGACGCACGGTCACTTCGACCACTGCTTCGCCGTCGCCCCGATCTGCGACGGTGACGACATCCCGGCGTGGATCCACCCGGACGACCGCGAGCTGCTGTCCGATCCGCTGAAGGGGATCAGCCCGGAGTCGGCGGCGTTCTTCGGCGGCAAGCTGGCGATGCGCGAACCGAACGAAGTACGCGAACTGGCTGACCAGGCCGTGCTCGACCTGGCCGGGCTGAGCATGACCGTCGACCACACGCCGGGCCACACCCAGGGGTCGGTGACGTTCCGGTGCGGTACCGAGGAAGGCGGCCGGCTGCTGTTCGCCGGTGACACCTTGTTCGCCGGGTCGATCGGCCGGACCGACCTGCCGGGCGGCGACGTGCGGAAAATGGCGCAGTCGTTGCGCACGAAGATCCTGACGTTGCCCGACGAAACGGTTGTCCTGCCGGGGCACGGCCCGACCACGACGATCGGCCGCGAGCGCACGATCAATCCGTTCCTCGCGGGACTGGAAGAGGGCTCGACGGTGCCGGGCCCGTTGCGGGGGCTCTGAATGTCGAACGAGAACCTGTCGCTGGACCTGCTGGACCGGGCCGGCGTGCGAAAGCGTTTCCGGATGGCGGTCATCGCGATCGTGATCCTGGCGGCCGCCGTCGGCGGCGTGATCGGCCTGATCTTCGGACAGGTCGCCGGCCTGGTGGCGGCCGGGGTCGTCGCCGTGCCGTTGCTGGTGTTCAGCTGGTCGCAGGTCCGCAGAACACTGTGGCTGGACGGCACCAAGGTCGTGCTGCGGACGTTCGGCCGTCGTGCCGTCGACCTGGCCAAGGCCGAGCGGGTCGAGATGGTCGTGATGGACGTCCGCAGCGTGCGCACGGTCAGCATGCTCGTCGCTGAGACGCCACGCAGCCGCGGCATCAACATGGCGGTCGCTTCGTACTCCGGCACAGGCGGCGCCGAACTGGGCATCTTCGCGCTGCGCAAACTCGCTGACGCGCTCGCGGCCAGCGCGAACACCGGTTCGCTGGTGATCTCCGAACTGCTGGTGGCGCAGTTGAAGGCCGAGGCACGCGGCGAAGGCCTCGACGGCCGCCCGTTGTACCAGCTGGCCAAGGCCGCGCCGTCGGGCAAACTGGCGGTCCGGCTCAGGCCGGAGGCCGTGACGAAGTTCGTGGCTTCTTTGGAGTAGCGGCCGGTTCGCGGCTGGCGATCATGGCGGCGAGGAACGTGGTCACGGGTACGCAGGCGACGAGCCCGATGCTGCCGACCAAGGTGCGCACGATCTCCTGGGCGATCGACTGCGATCCGAGGACCGTGCCGAGACCGGCGCCCGACAGGTACGAGAACAGCAGCACCGGCAGCGCGGCGCCCGCGTACGCCATCGCGAGCGTGTTGACGGCGGACGACACGTGGTCCCGGCCGATGCGCAGCCCGGCGGCGTAAAGCTCGCGCCAGCTCAGTGACGGATTCGCCCGCCGAAGTTCCCACACGGCACTTGCTTGCGTGACCGTGACGTCGTCAAGCACGCCGAGCGCGCCGATGACGAGCCCCGCCAGCAACAACCCGCGCGCATCGAGGCCGTGCCCGAGCGAGCCGAGCAACGTCGCGGTGTCTTCGTCGAGCCCGGTCAACTTGGTCACCGCGGAGAACAACGCGCCCAGCAGGCCGATGAGGATCAGACTGATCATCGTGCCGAGCACGGCCGTCGATGTTCTGGCAGAGAAACCGTGTGTCAGGTACAGCGCCATGAACATGATCAATCCGGCGGCCGCGATCGCCACCAGCAACGGATTCTCGCCGGCGAGGATGGCCGGAAGCACGAACAGCAGCAGCACGGCGAAGCTCAGGCCGAGCGCGATCAACGCGGCCATCCCCTGATAGCGGCCGAGGACGAGGATCGCGAGCGCGAACAGGCCCGCCAGCACCGCGAGCGGCATTTCCCGCTGGAAGTCCACGACGCGGTACGACTCACCTTTGACCGGGTCGCCGCCGGAGTACGACAACACGATCTTGTCGCCGACGGCGAACCGCGGGGTGCTCGGCTCGTTCGGTGACCGGCTGATGATCTCGCGTCCGGGCGCAGGGCCGTCGCTCATCCGGACGGTGATCACCAGACAAGCCGGATCCGGCGTGCCGACCTGCACGCCGCCGTCACACGACCCGAACGATGCGGCGACGACCTCACCGCGGACTGGAACCTGCTTACCGTTGACCGGTGACGGGGTCTCACCGGTGGGGTAGAGCAGGACGACGCCGACGACGGAAGCGAGCGCGAACGGCAGCAGCAGCCAGGTCAGCAACCGCCGGACGTTCCGTGACGCCGGCTCGACCGGCCCATGCCCATGCCCGTGCCCATGCCCGTGGCCGTGACTGTGCCGGCGATCGCGGCGGCGGCCGCGGTCAGCGGGTTTCTCCGGTTCGTCGGTCACACGGGGAATGGGGACGGTGTCGTCGTGCACGGGCACATCCTGCCTTCTCGTGCTTCACCCCAGTGGATCGGCGTAGCGGAAGTGTCTTACGAGCACGTCGTCGCAAACCTGGATCGCTTGAGCCAAGCGCTCCGACTTGCTCCCCGTCAGCCGCACCCACGGCACGCCCCGTTCGTCGAGCCGGCGAACGAACAACTCGGTCATCCATTCGCGCAAGTGCTCACCGTCGCGCCAACCGTCCTGCTCGAACGGAACGCCGTCATGGTCGGTCAGCAGGTACAGCGCGGGACGCCGGTCGCCTACGGCGTCAGCAACCTGAGGGTAGGCGCGACCGAGGTAACGCTCGCACCAGACGGTCGCGGCCCACGGGTCGTTGTCGCACACAAGAACGGGGCCGATATGCGCGGCTTCGTCCTCCGCACGCGCTTGGCACGCCGCCACGTCCACAAAATCCCCGACCGTCCACACAAGATTGTCGATTGTGGCCGATGCGTCGAACGTTCTCGCGGCCGCGAGTTTCTCTTCGGTGTGCACACGGCCGTACTCCGGCACCCAAGCGACCTGGTAGTAGTCGGCCAAAGCGCGGGACAGCGTTGTCGTGCCGGTGGACTCGGCGCCGACGACCACGATCCGCGCCGCGAGGCCCGCCCGGGTCGCCGGGGCCAGGTCCTGCCAACGACCCCGTGGATCCGCGCGCACCGCGGTCCCGGAAACAGGATGCGTGCCGCGCCCCGGGTCGACCGCGACGTGCTGGGCACCGAGGCGCTTGGCCAGCTCGGGGCCGTAATCCTCCGAGGTGAACACGGCGTCGACGGCCGCGGCGGACGGATTGCCGTCCTGGATCGCCCGGCGGGACAACACCGATCGCGCGATGGCGACGTGTGCCTCCCAGATGGCGTCGTCCTCGAAGTCGGTCGGGTGTTCGTCGATGTCACCGAGCACGACAACACCGGGATCGCCACTGTGTTCCTCGGTCAGCCAGGCGACCCTGGACGCCAGGGGGATCGATTCGACGCTGGACGCGAGAACGGCGACCGTGGTGCGTTCGCTCGCGGCCGCGGCGGTTCGGACGAGCAGATGATGGCCGAGGTGCGGCGGGTAGAACTTGCCGAGCACCAACGCGTGCTGGAACCGCTTCACGCCGCCACCGACTCCCGTGTTCGCAGGTCGGCCCGCCAGGTGCGCAGTCCCAGGACGCACAACGCCAGGAATCCGACGTAAAGGATCGCCGTGAGCCACAGCTCCTTGTAGGCGTACAGCGGAATGTAGATCAGGTCGGCGGTGATCCACAGCCACCAGGATTCGACCTTCTTCCGGGCCTGGCCCCACGTGGCGAGCAGGGAGAGCACAGTCGTCAGCGCGTCCGGCAACGGCACGGTCGAGTCGGTGTGCGTCTCGAGGATCCACGTCAGCAGCGCCGTCCCGGCGACACCCGCCCCGAGCAGGGCCCGCCATTGGCTGCTCGTCGTGTGGCTGACCGGAAGGTGCGTGTGCGCTTGACCGCCGCGCAGCCACGACCACCAGCCGTATATCGCGAGCGCCATGTAGACGACCTGCAGCCAGCCGTCCGCGTACAGGCCACTGGTCATGAACAGGGCGAGGAACGCGATGTTGTTGAGGATGCCGATCGGCCAGTTCCACACGTTCTGTCTGGCGACCAGCCAGACGCACAACGCACCGGTGACGAACCCCGCCACCTCGCCCCAGCTCGTGCTGGTGGCGCCGAGCGTGATCGCCGGCGTGCGGAACGGCACCAGCAACGTGTCCAGTAGCGACATGCTGAAGATCATCTCAGCCGCGCAAGAACATGGAAGACCGTTTTCCCCGATCGCGGGTTGTATGCGCGCATGGTTGATGAGGGGATTTCCAGACGGCGAGTCCTGGCAGGCACTGCGGCGGCGGGCGTCGCCGCCGGGATGACGGTCAACGCGTCGGCGACGGCTTCGGCGTCGACCGGCGTCGAGTTGACCGTCAACGGCGAGAAACATGTGCTGGACGTCGAGCCGAGAGTGACGTTGCTGGACGCGTTGCGTGAGCAGATCGGGCTGACCGGCACCAAGAAGGGCTGCGACCGAGGCGAATGCGGCGCGTGCACTGTGCTGGTCGACGGCAGGCGGATCAAGTCGTGCCTGACCCTCGCCGTGATGCGGGAGGGCGCGGAGATCACCACGATCGAGGGTGTCCGGCACCCGTTGCAGGAGGCGTTCATCCGGCACGACGCGTTCCAGTGCGGGTTCTGTACGCCTGGTCAGATCATGTCCGCGATCGGTCTGCTCGCTGAAGGCGAACCGGGTTCGGACGCGCAGGTCCGCGAACAGATGAGCGGCAACCTGTGCCGCTGCGGCGCGTATCCCAACATCGTGCGGGCGATCCGGGAGGTCTCGGGATGAAGGACTTCCAGTACGCCCGGGCGACGTCCGTGACCGAAGCGGTCCGGTTGGCGCGTCGGCCAGGCGCCGCGTTCGTCGCCGGCGGGACCGAGTTGCTGAACCTGATGAAGGACAGTGTGCAGGCACCGGATCTCGTGGTCGACGTGAACCCGGTGCCGTTGGCCGAGATCACGCAGCACGCGGACATGGTGCGGATCGGCGCGCTGGCGCGGATGACCGACGTGGCGCGGCACCCGCTGGTCCGAGACGGTTTTCCGTTGGTCTCGCAGGCGCTGATGGCGTCGGCGTCCGGACAGGTGCGCAACATGGCGAGCATCGGGGGGAACCTCATGCAGCGCACCCGGTGCTGGTACTTCCGCGATGCCGCGATGCCGTGCAACACGCGGTCGCCGGGCAGCGGCTGTCCGGCCGTGAACGGTGAGAACCGGTGGCACGCGGTGTTCGGTGGCAGCGATTCGTGCATCAAGGTGCACCCGTCTGACCTCGCCGTCGCGTTGACGGCTTTGGACGCGCGCGTGCTCATCGATGGCCGCCCGCCGGTGCCGATCAGGGATTTCTACGTGCTTCCCGGCGCCACTCCGCAGGTGGAGACCGTGTTGCGGCACGGCGAGATGATCACCGGCGTGGAGATTCCCCGGGCCGCGGGCACCTCCCGGTACGTGAAGGTCCGTGACCGGGCGTCGTTCGAATTCGCGCTGGTCTCAGTCGCCGTATTGCTGCATACGCGTCATGGGGTCGTGCAGGACGTGAGGTTGGCGTTCGGTGGCGTGGCGCCGAAGCCGTGGCGGTCCGTCGACGCCGAGGACGTGTTGCGTGGCCGGCGGTTGACTGACCGTCTGCTGGACGAGGCCGCGGAGGTGGCGGTGCGCGGAGCGAGCGCCCGTAGGCACAACGGATTCAAGATCGAGCTGCTGAAACGGACGGTTCGGGCGGCGCTGGACGGTGCACGGTGATCATCGGCAAGCCACTCGATCGGGTCGACGGGCCCGCCAAGGTCACCGGCGCCGCGAAATACGCGGCGGACCAGCACATCCCGGGACTGACGCACGCGGTCCTGGTGACGAGCGCGATCGCCCGGGGCAAGATCATCCGGATCGACACCGGGCAGGCCGCCCGTTCGCCCGGCGTGCTCAGCGTGATCACGCATCACAACGGTCCGAGGTTCGCGTACCAACCGCCGAAGCACCCTTGGATCTACGGACAGACGCATGTTCCGCTGCAGAACGACGTGATCTATCACAGTGGACAGATCGTGGCGGTCGTCATCGCCGACACCCTGGAACGGGCGCGGTACGCGGCCACGCTGATCCAGATCGACTACGCGGTGGAGACACCGGAGATCTCCGTCGAGGCCAATCTGGACAAAGCCTTCATCCCAGAGCGCGGCCCCTTCAATCTCCGGTACGAATACCGCCGCGGCGACGCGCACGGCGCGCTGGCCACGGCGCCGGTGCGGGTGAGTGGCAGGTACAGGACCTCGATGCAGCACCACAACCCGATGGAGCCGACGGCGACGACAGCGGTGTGGGACGGTGACCACCTGACGCTGTACGAGACCACCCAAGCGCTGGCGTTCACCCGGCAGAAGACCGCCGAAATGCTCGGCGTCGACCAGAAGCAGGTGCGCGTCGTCTCGCCTTATCTCGGCGGGGGCTTCGGTGCCAAGGGCTACGTGTGGCCGCACACGTTCATCACCGCCGCGATCGCCCGAAGCCTCGGCAGGCCGGTGAAGCTCGTGCTGACCCGAGCGCAGTCGTACACGATGCACGGTCATCGCGCCGAGACCGTTCAAGAGCTCTCTGTCGGCGCGACACGGGACGGCACGATCACCGCGTTCGTGCACAGTGCCGTGTCGCAGACGTCCATGCTCAACGAGGTGTCCTGGGAGGAGATGGACGCCACGACACAGCTGTACGCGTGCCCGAACGCGGAGCTGACCAGACGGGTCGTGCGACTCAACCTCGGGACGCCGACGCCAATGCGGGCGCCGTTGAGCGTCGGCGGGTACGCGCTCGAGTCGATCATGGACGAACTGAGTCACGCGACCGGTGTCAACCCACTGGAGCTGCGCCTGCGCAACTACTCCACGCATAATCCGGAGAACCCGTCGCAGCCTTGGGGGACGGGCAAGTTCCTCCGAGACTGTTACGAGCTCGGCGCGAAGTTGTTCGACTGGCCCCACCGTCTGCCGCGACCGCGCTCAACGCGCCGGGACGGAGGATGGATCGGCGTCGGCATGGCGACCGCGTTCCATCCGACATACGTCAGCGCCGCGACGGTGTCCATCCGCATGGACGCCGACGGCAAGGCGTTGGTGCGATCCGCGACTCAGGACATCGGCACGGGTACGTACACGATCGTCACTCAGACGGTCGCGGACGCCCTGGGCGTCCCCGCTAAGTCGGTGCGATTCGAACTCGGTGACACCAACTTCGCACCGAGTGCTCCGAGCATTGGCTCGCGCACCGCCGCGAGCGTGGGCACCGCGGCGCACCACGCCGGAAGTGCTCTGAAAGACAAGGTCATCGCGATCGCCGTCGCGGACCACCGATCGCCCCTGTACGGCATACCCGCCGCGCAGGTGACCGCGGCCGACGGACAACTCTTCCATCGCCTGGATCCACGCCGCCGCGAAACGTATGCCGACGTTCTGCGACGGCATGGTCCGGTCGACAGCGAGGCCGTTTGGCCGGCCGCACCTGGGATCAGCAGGTCGTACGGCGCGGTGTTCGCGGAGGTCACAGTGGACGACGCGACCGGCGAGGTGCGGGTGACCAGGCTCGTGGGAGCGTTCGACATCGGTCGCGTGCTCAACGCCAAAACCGCGCGCAGCCAGGCCATCGGCGGCATGATCTGGGGCCTTGGCACCGCGTTGACCGAGCACACGATCGTCGACGAGCACCTGGGCCGGATCCTGACCGCGAATCTGTCCGGCTACCTGGTGCCGGTCGAAGCCGACGTGCCGGACGTCGACATCGCGTTCGTCGACAAAGCCGACCCGGCCGCCAGCGACATCGGCGCCAAAGGTGTCGGTGAACTGGCCAGCAACGGCGCGACCGCCGCGATCGCGAACGCGGTCTGCCACGCGACCGGCCGCCGCGTGCGTGACCTGCCGATCACTCCGGACAAGCTGCTCTAACGATCCTCGCGGTATGCCAGCGGGGTCTCGCCGACCACTTTGCGGAACGTCGTGGTCAGGTGGGCCTGGCTGGCGAACCCGACCTCATGCGCGATCTCGGAGATCGGCCGGGTGGAGCGGGCCAGCAGCAGGGCGGCCCGTTCCACCCGCTGGCCGATCACGTAGCGGTGCGGCGACTGCCCCGTCGCCCGCTTGAAACCGCGCGCGAACTGGTAGACGTCCATGTCGGCCAACGTCGCGAGTTTGGCCAGTCGCAAGTCCTCGGCCAGATGGTCCTTGATGTAGTCGAGGACGTACAGCAACCGTCGCCGGTCGACGACGACGGATTTCGGTCGAGGTGACGAAGCCGAGTACTTGGTCACCAGGTGCGAAGACAACGTCGTAGCGAGATTGTCGACGAACAACGTGCTCGGCCCGCCGTTCACCCGTGTCTCGTCACGGCACTTCCAGGCCAGGTCGTGGATCACCGGGTCGGGCTGGTTGGTGAACGCCCGCAGTTGGGTCGAATCCGAGGGGATCAGGTCCTGGCGCAGGCGGAACGCGATGAACTCGACCAATCCGGTCTCGTGGCGCGTATGCCGCCGGACACCGGCGGGAAGGAACGTGACGGCGCCCGGGAAGTCGGCCCCGACATAACGCTGGCCGTCGTCCAGAGTCACCACGGTTCGATGTGTGGCGCCCGCCAGGGTGACGAAGACCGTGTGATCATCGAGCTGGCTGAGACCTTCGGTGGCAGGGCCGGAACGCCACCGGGAGATCTGGATCCGCACGTCGGCCCACTGGCGCTCGAAGATCGGGAGATAGCGTCCCCCTGGTTGACGAACCGAACACTGGTCTGTCGTCATGACGCCGATTTTCCTGGCCGTTTCGAGGTCGTCGGGCGATGGGCGGGAGGCGACAGGAAACCGACAGGAGTTGGCGGCCGGCGGCGCCTGGGGGGTTGTGCGCCGCCGGCTGACGATCACTGTCGCGTACCGGCGTACAAAACCTGTACAAAGTTTGACACCGACTCGAACGTATGTTCGAATCCCGGTCATGCGTTGGGACGCTCAACGGGCCGATCGCGGGCAACTGGCCTTACCGGGGCTGGTGCGGACGGTTCGCACACCCGAGTTCGCCGACATCACATTCCACGAGGTGCATGCCAAGTCGGTGATCAACCGGGTGCCGAACAGCTCGTCGATGCCGTTCCAGTGGACGATCAACCCGTACCGCGGCTGCTCGCACGCGTGCACCTACTGTCTCGCGGGCGACACCGAGATCCTGATGCTCGACGGCACCACCCGTCCGTTGGCCGACGTCAAGATCGGCGACGAGATCTACGGCACCGGCAGGCTGGGCAACCACCGCCTGCGTGTGCCGACGCGCGTTCTCGCGCACTGGACGACCGTCAAACCCGCGTTCCGTGTCACGCTCGAAGACGGCACAACGCTCGTCGCGAGTGCCGACCACCGGTTGCTGACCGAGCAGGGCTGGCAGCAGGTGATCGAAGGGATCACCGGACAACCGTTCCTTACCGCAGGCGTCCGGCTCGTCACCGACATCGACGGCGTGATCGAACCGCGGCTTGCCGTCGCGAACATCGAACCGCTCGGCGACCCGGTCGTCATGTACGACATCACCACAGGCACGGGGGATTTCATCGCCAACGGCGTGGTGAGTCACAACTGCTTCGCCCGCAACACGCACACGTACCTGGAGTTCGACGCCGGACGTGACTTCGACACCCAGATCGTGGTGAAGGTCAACGCGCCGGAAGTCGTCGCCAAACAACTGCGCTCACCGAAATGGCGGCGCGAGCACGTCGCGATGGGAACGAACACCGACCCGTACCAGCGTGCCGAGGGTCGCTACAAGTTGATGCCACGGATCATCGAGGCGCTCGCGGAGTCCGGTACGCCGTTCTCGATCCTGACCAAGGGCACCGTCATGGTGCGGGACATCCCGTTGCTGGCGAAAGTCAGCGAACAAGTCCCGGTCGGCATCGCGGTCTCGCTCGCGTTGATCGACCGCGAGTTGCAGCACCGGCTCGAACCCGGCACGCCCAGCCCGCAGGCCAGGCTCGACATGATCAAGCGGGTGACCGACGCCGGCTTGCCGTGCGGTGTGCTGATCGCGCCGGTGATCCCCAGGATGACCGATTCCCGTGAGCAGATCGAAGCGGTACTGGCCGAGGTCGCCGCGGCGGGCGCGACCGGCGCGACGATGATCCCGTTGCACCTGAGGCCGGGGACCCGGGAGTGGTTCACGGAGTGGTTGACGCGCGAGCGCCCGGACCTGCTCGACGACTACCGGAGCATCTACGCGCGCGGCAGTTACGCCAGCCGGACGTACCGCGACTGGCTCGCCGAACGGGTCAGGCCGCTCGTGCGCAAGTACGGCCTGCAAGGCAGCAGTTTTCCGCGCGGCAGCATGCCAGAGCCCACGCCGGCATCGCCGCCCGTCGCGTCCGAGCAGCTGGAACTCATGCTTCAACAAAATGTGGACAGCCTCAACCAAAAGTTGTAATTTGCTCCGCATGCTTCGACGGATCAGCGTGCTGGCAGCGGCGTTAGCGCTGCTCACAGCTTGTGGCGGCAAGGACGAGCCGGCCGGCGCGCCGGCTCCCAGCGGGCAGGACTCGCCCGTTTCGGCGGTGGCCAAGGACGACAAACTGGCGGCGGAGCTGCCGCCGGAGATCGCCTCGGCCGGCCGGATCAGGATCGGCTCGAACATCCAGAACCCGCCGAACAACTTCTACGCCGCCGACGGCAAGACACCGATCGGTTCCGAGGTCGACCTGGCCAAGGCGATCGGCAAGCGGCTGGGCGTGGAGATGGTCTACGAGGACATGGCCTTCGGCTCGCTGATCACCAGCCTGCAGGCCGGCCGGATCGACCTGACCATGGCCGCGATGAACGACACCAAGGAACGGCAGAAGTCCATCGACTTCGTCGACTACTTCACGTCGGGCATCACGATCATGGTCCAGAAGGGCAACCCGGCGGGCATCAAGTCACCGGACGACCTCTGCGGCAAGGCGGTCGCCGTGAACTCCGGCAGCAGCCAGGAGACGTACGCCAAGGAACGCGGCACGATCTGCACCCAGCAGGGCAAGGGCGAGGTCACGGTCGCCGCCACCGACAGTGACACGCAGAACCAGAACCAGCTGCGCACCGGCCGCGTCCAGGCGATCCTCAACGACCTGCCGACCGCGGTGTACGTGGCCCAGACCGCGGGCGAGGGCAAGTACTTCGAGGTCGTCAACCTGCCGCCGATCAACGGCGGCCCGTACGGCATCGGCGTGAACAAGCAGAACCCGAAACTGGCCAAAGCCGTGCAGCTGGCGCTGCAGTCGCTGGTGGACGACGGCACGTACACCAAGATCCTGCAGTCGTGGAACGTCACCCAGGGCGCGATCCAGAAGGTCACCGTCAATGGCGGCCCCTGACCCCACCATGCCGATCGTCCGGCTGACCCACTGGGGACGGTGGGTCGGCGCGGCGGTCATCGTCGGCATCCTGGTCGCGCTCGGGTTCGCGTTCGCCGACGCGCAGATCCTCTGGGAGGACATCCCGGACTTCTTCGCGTTCGAGGTGATGATCGACGGCCTGTGGCGCACCCTCGGCCTCGCGGTCGCCGCGCAGGCAGGCGCGATCGTCATCGGCATCGTCATCGCGCTGATGGGCCGCTCGGCCAACCCGGTCGCCCGCTGGTTCGCGTGGGGCTACATCTGGATCTTCCGTGGTCTGCCCGTCCTGCTGCAGATCCTGATCTGGTACAACCTCGCGCTGGTGTTCCCGGTCATCTCGATCCCGTTCGTCGTCGACGCGCCGACCAACACGGTGATCAACGCGTTCGCCGCCGCGCTGCTCGGCCTCGGGCTCAACGAGAGCGCCTACATGGCCGAGATCATCCGCGCCGGACTGAACAGCGTCGACCGCGGGCAGATCGAAGCCGCGCAGTCGATCGGGATGACACCCGGCAAGACGCTGATCCGCGTGACGCTGCCGCAGGCGATGCGGGTGATCATCCCGCCGACCGGCAACGACTTCATCAACATGCTCAAGGGCACGTCGATCGCCTCGGTGATCCCGTACGTCGAACTGACCAAGGCCGCGAGCAACATCGCCTCGCGCAACCTGGAGTTCATGGAGACGCTGCTGGCGGCCGCGGCCTGGTACATGATCCTGGTCAGCATCGCCAGCGTCGGCCAGTACTACCTGGAACGGTCGTTCGACGCCGCCGACCGCGCGCATCGCCTGCGCAACAAGGTCGGCCGGTCACTGAAGTTGGGGCGGGCATGACGCAACCACTGGTTCGTGCGGTCGGTGTGGTCAAGAAATTCGGCCACACGACTGTGCTGCACGATGTGTCGATGGACGTCCAGCCCGGCCAGGTGGTCTGCCTGCTGGGCCCGTCCGGCGCGGGCAAGAGCACGTTCCTGCGCTGCATCAACCATCTGGAGCCGCTCGACGGCGGCCAGATCTGGGTCGACGGCGAACCGATCGGTTACCGCGTGCGCAACGGCAAGTTGTACGAGCTGCGCGAACGTGACGTAGCCAAGCAACGCCGGGGCATCGGCATGGTGTTCCAGCGGTTCAACCTGTTCCCGCACCGCACGGCGTTGCAGAACGTCGTCGAAGGACCGGTCCAGGTCAGGCGCCGCGACCAGGCCGAGGCGCGGAAGAAGGCGATGGCACTGCTTGACCGCGTCGGGCTGGCGGACAAGGCCGACGCCTATCCGGGCCAGTTGTCCGGCGGGCAGCAGCAGCGCGTAGCGATCGCCAGGGCACTGGCGATGGAACCGAAGCTGATGTTGTTCGACGAGCCGACCTCGGCGCTGGATCCGGAGTTGGTCGGCGAGGTACTGGACGTGATGGTGGGGCTGGCCAAGGACGGCATGACGATGATCGTGGTGACCCATGAGATCGGTTTCGCCCGTCAGGTCGCCGACCATGTCGTGTTCATGGTGGACGGCGCCGTCGTCGAGACCGGCCCGCCCAGCCAGGTCCTGGACAACCCGGAACATCAGCGCACACAGCAGTTCCTGGCGAAGGTGCTATAGGTGATCCCCAACCAGTTCCGCGAGCCCACCGGATACCTGGACTTCGCGCGGTTCGGCCCGCCGTCCAACGCCGTGCTCGCCGAGCGGTCGCGGCTGACCGAGTACTCGGCGGTCGCCGGGCCCACGACGGTCGACGACCTGATGCGTCAGGATCTGCGCGCGCGAGCGGCGGTCGCCCGGCTCTGCCGGACGGACACCGACCATGTCGTGCTGCTCCCCAACACCAGCACCGGCCTTTTCCAGGTCGCTTTCGGTGTGACCGGCGAGGTCGTCGTCTCCGCGGCCGAGTTCCCGGCGAACACTTATCCCTGGTCACGGGCACCGGGCGTGACTCCGCACTGGGTTCGTCATGTGACGGAAATCGGGGAAGGCCTGACCAAGGAGACGGTCGCGATATCGCTCAGCGCGGTCGATTTCCGGACGGGCTATCGCGCGGACCTGGCGCGGATGCGGGACATCGCCGGCGACCGCCTGCTCGTCGTCGACGGCATCCAGGGTTTCGGCGTTGTCGACGAACCGTGGGAGGTCGCCGACGTACTCGTGGTCGGCGGACAGAAATGGCTGCGCGCCGGATGGTCGACCGGATTCATGGTGTTGTCCGACCGCGCACTCGAACGGCTCGATCCGGTGCTGTCCGGCTGGACCGGCGCCGAGGACCCGGGGCTGTTCGACAACGAGGTGCACCAACCGGCGCCGTTCGCGGCGGCTTGGTCGTTGACGAACCTCAGCCCGATCGCGGCGGGCGCGCTGAACGTCGCGCTGGAGCTCGTCGAGCAGTCCGGGATCAGCCAGATCGAGGCGGAGATCTCGGCCAAGATCGACGAACTCGGCGACGTGGTGCACCGAGCGGGCGGCCAGATCGTCTCGTCCTTCGAACCCGCTCGCCGGGCCGGCATCCTGGCGTTCACGATCCCCGGCCACCCGGCCGAGACCGTGGGCGCGGTCCTCAACGCGGAGGGAATCAGCGCGACCATCCGCCCCGAGCACGTCCGGTTGTCGCCGCACGTGTCCACGACCGCGGACACCATCGACCAACTGTCCATCGCGCTGAAGCGTCTCCTGCCGACCGGTCGGCCGGGCGCCGAACCGAAACGGTCGGTCGCCGGAGTGCTCGAAACGCTGATCCCGACGATCAACGGACTCGGCGCGGCACTCGGGCCGGGCACCGAAGTGGTCCTGCACGACCTGAGCAAACTGCCCAACTCGATCGTGGCCATCGCCGGCGACCTGACCCACCGGACGGTGGGCGGCCCGATGACCGACCTGCTGCTCGGTTTGGTGCGCCGCGGAACCACCCAGGACCTGACCAACTACGAAACCCACGCGCCCGACGGACGGCCGATCACGTCGTCCACGGTGTTCATCCGCGACCCGGACGGCGTCGCCGTCGGATGCCTGTGCGTCAACTCCGAGTCCATGTCGGCCACGCCGCCCGCACAGGACGTGGAGACGTTCCCCGGCGACGTCGACACACTGCAACGGCACCTGGTCGAACGCGCGGTCGCGGACGTCGGCGTGCCCGTCGGGCTGATGAAGAAGGCGCACAAGTCCCAGGTCGTCAAAGTGCTCGACGAAGCAGGGTTCTTCCTGATCAGGGACGCCGTCGACTACCTCGCCGCCGAACTGCAGGTGACGAGGTACACGATCTACAACTACCTGAACGAGATCAGGGGACCCAGCCCCACTCAACCGTGAACGTGCCCGGCCCGAAACCGAGCACAACGGCGTGCGTCCGGCCCGCACTGTCGACGACCAGATCCCGCCGCGTCGCGGAGTCCGGGTCGTCGGCGGGCGTGCTGACCTGGTGGCAGTACGCCGGCAGATCGGTCGGGTCGAACCGCATCTCGACGACGTAGTCACGGACCGGCAGCCGGAACTTGCGGCAGAACGAATCGTCGCCGCGCGCGTACGGCGGCCCGGCCATGGCGACCTCGTACTCCATGATCACGGTGTCGCCGCGTGCCAGCGGACGGTCGAAGAGCAGTTCGCTGACGATCAGACCGGCCTCGGGGTCCTCGGCGACGCGGCCGAGCCGGCACGACTGCAACGGCACGATCCGCGGCAGCGGATTACCGGGCTTCGCGACGTCGTAGACAGAGATCCAGCGGTCGGCGCCGTCATGCTCGGCACGTAACACCTGGCGGACGCGCACGTTGCGTTCGCCACGGTCGCCCGCGATCTCCACCCGATCGTGTTGGCTGATGCGCGTCAAGGACGTGTCCGAAGCCAGATCCATCCGCGCCAGCAACGGCGCCAACTGCTCGCGGTTGTTCCATAACGCGTCGATGGGTATCGCGGTCGGCGTACGTTGCGCTCGGCCACGCGGACGCGGCGGCCCGAGCAACGCGGTCAAAGACCCCGACTCCACTCCGAGCACTTCCTCGAGATGCTTCAGCGCGCTCATCGACTCCGGCCGTTCCGGCCTGCGCCTGCCCGACTGCCAGTAACTCAGCGCCGTCACGCTGATGGTCAGGCCCCGGGCTCTGAGCCGGTACTGGATCCGGTCAAGACTCAGCCCACTCGCGCGGATCGCCGCACGCAGGGCGACGGGGAACGCATCACCAGCCAGCACGTCGACCTCGTCGACCGCGCCGGCGTCCCCAACCGGCCAGCCTCCCATAGTTCGGCTCCCCTGGGTCATGAACCGTTACACGACACTACTTCGCGGTAACCGCCCGTGGTACCGACAAGAGTTGGTCTTCTGGCGCGTCAGCCGGTAGCCGACCGTAAATGACGTCGACGCGTTGGCTAGCCTTTTCACCTGGGCCTGACCTCGGCCCTGAGCTGACAGCTGATCGTGAATTGGAGTGCACTACCCGTGATCCGCACCCATGAGGCCGGGACTCTCCGGTCCGAGCACGCCGGGCAGACCGTCACACTGAGCGGCTGGGTGGCCCGCAGGCGCGATCACGGCGGTGTCATCTTCATCGACCTGCGTGACCGGTCCGGCGTCTCCCAGGTCGTGTTCCGCGAAGGCGAGATGGCCGAGCGCGCGCACAAACTGCGCAGCGAGTTCTGCGTCAAGATCGTCGGCGAGGTGTCGGTCCGCCCCGAGGGCAATGAGAACGCCGACATCCCGACCGGGCAGATCGAGGTGCTGGCCACCGAACTCGAGGTGCTCAGCGAGGCCGCGCCGCTGCCGTTCCCACTGGACGAGCACCTGAGCGTCGGCGAAGAGGCCCGTCTCAAGCACCGCTACCTCGACCTGCGCCGCAGCGGCCCCGCCGCCGCGATGCGCCTGCGCAGTGAGGCGAACCGGATCGCGCGCGAAGTGCTGCACGACGAGAACTTCCTCGAGATCGAGACCCCGACGCTGACCCGTTCGACGCCGGAAGGCGCACGTGACTTCGTCGTGCCCGCCCGCCTGCAGCCGGGTTCGTGGTACGCGCTGCCGCAGTCGCCGCAGCTGTTCAAGCAGCTGCTGATGGTCGCCGGGATGGAGCGGTACTACCAGATCGCCCGCTGCTACCGCGACGAGGACTTCCGCGCCGACCGCCAGCCGGAGTTCACCCAGCTGGACATCGAGATGAGCTTCGTCGACCAGGACGACGTGATCGCGCTGTCCGAGAAGGTCATCTCGGCGCTGTGGCGGAAACTCGGCGGTTACGAGATCTCGCTGCCCATCCCGCGGATCAGTTACGCCGAGGCGATGTCCCGGTACGGCTCAGACAAGCCGGACCTGCGGCTGGGCGTCGAGCTCACCGACCTCACCGAATACTTCAAGGACACGCCCTTCCGCGTGTTCCAGGCGCCGTACGTCGGCGCGGTCGTCATGCCAGGCGGCGCCAGCCAGCCGCGGCGCCAGCTCGACGCCTGGCAGGAATGGGCGAGGACGCGTGGCGCCAAGGGCCTGGGCTACGTACTCGTCGCCGAGGACGGCACCCTGACCGGCCCGGTCGCCAAGAACATCTCCGACGCCGAGCGCGAGGGCCTGGCCAAGGCCGTCGGCGCGAACCCCGGCGACTGCGTCTTCTTCGGCGCGGGCGAACCGAACTCCTCCCGCGCGCTGCTGGGCGCCGCGCGGCTGGAGATCGGCAGGAAGTGCGGCCTGATCGACGAGTCCGCCTGGTCGTTCGTCTGGGTCGTGGACTTCCCGATGTTCCAGGCCGTCGAGGGTTCGGACGACGTCGCGGTCGGCTCGGGCAAGTGGACCGCGTTGCACCACGCGTTCACCTCGCCGACCCCGGAATGGATCGACCGCTTCGAGCAGGACCCCGGCAACGCCAAGGCCTACGCGTACGACTTGGTGTGCAACGGGAACGAGCTGGGTGGCGGCTCGATCCGTATCCACAACCGTGAGGTGCAGCAGCGCGCGTTCACCGTGATGGGCATCGGTCCGGAGGAGGCCCAGGAGAAGTTCGGCTTCCTGCTGGACGCGTTCTCCTACGGCCCGCCGCCGCACGGCGGTGTCGCGTTCGGCTGGGACCGGATCTGCATGCTGCTGTCCGGTTCCGACTCCATCCGCGACGTTATCGCGTTCCCGAAGTCCGGCGGCGGGTACGACCCGCTGACCGGCGCGCCCGCCCCGATCACCGCGGAGCAGCGCAAGGAAGCGGGCGTCGACTTCAAGCCCAAGCCGCAGCCGCAGGCCTGAGGCGATGTTGCACCTGCGGGTGGTGTGCCCGCCCGAGCGCACCACCGCGGTGGTCGACCTGCTCAAGGCCCAGCCGGGCGCGACGCACCTGATCGTGTTGCCGGGTGTGGCTGTGGCGCCGGAAGGCGACGTCGTCGAGGCCGATGTCGCGCGCGAAGCGGCCGACGAGGTGATCGAGCAATTGTGCGCGATCGACCTCGATCACCTCGGTGCGATCACCGTGGAGCAGATCGATACGGCAGTCTCGGACGCCGCCGACGAAGCGATGGCGGCGGCACCAGGTGAGGGTGCCGACGCCGTCGTGTGGCAGGAGCTGCTGACCCGGACCGGCGAGGAGTCCCGGCTCAACGGCACGTTCCTCGGATTCATCACGATCGCGTGCCTGCTGGCCGGAGTGGCCGTGGTGACCGACTCCACCGTGACGCTCGTCGGCGCCATGGTGGTCGGACCGGAATTCGGCCCGCTCGCGGCGATGGCGGTCGGCATGGTGCGCCGGCGGTGGGATCTCGTCAGCCGGGCCGCGGTCGCGTTGGCGGTCGGTTTCCCGGTCGCCATGCTGATCACGGCTGGCGGCACACTGCTCGCGCAGGCCGGGGGACTGCTGGACGTCAACGCCGTCCGGTCGGCGGACAACCTCGATTTCGTCTACGACGTGGGCGTGTTCTCGCTGATCGTGGCATTGTTGGCAGGAGCGGCGGGAATGCTGTCGATGACCTCGTCCAAATCCGCCGCGTTGGTGGGGGTGTTCATCTCCGTGACGACCATCCCCGCGGCCGGCTACGCGGCGGTCGCCGCGGTGCTGGGGGAATGGCAACGATGTCTGTACTCGTTCGGCCAGCTGGTGGTCAACCTGATCGGCGTGGTCCTGGCCGCGGGGTTCGTGCTGCTGGTGCGCAAACGGACGTGGACCAGCCAGGACAACGGCCGTCCGTTGTCCACTGGGTGAGATCGTGACCTGTTGGGCCTGAGTTCGCGTCTCTATCGTTGATTGTGACTACTGTCGGGGCCGCTATGACGCGGGAGTAGGGTCAGAGGAGATGAGTGTGGACATCGCCGCCGACCCGCCCGATCTCGACCAGCCGCCGAACCCGGCCATCACCGAGGCGGTGAGCGCCGCGGAAGCCGTGCTCCGACGCCGCTACGGAGCCAAGATCCAGCTCGCCGAGCCGGAAGACCTCGGCGGCAGCAAACTCTCGACCGTCGTCCGGGTGCGCGTGGCCGCCACCCCCTTCTCGCTTCCGCGCACACTCGTGGTGAAGCGCTACAACCAGCCGGTGCCGTCCGAGGCGTTCGTCCGCGAGGCCGTCAGCTACCAGCTGTTCACCGCGCTGACGGCGGACGAACGGATGTGCCCGGAGCTGTATGCGCACGATGGCGCGGCGGGCGTGATCGTTATAGAAGACCTTGGCCGCGCCCCGACGCTCGCCGACAAACTCCTCGGCGACGACGCACGGGCCGCGGAACGCGCCTTGTTGTCGTGGGCTCGGTCATTGGGGCGCTTGCACGCGACCACCGCCGGCCGGGAAGCCGACTTCGACGCGTTGATGCGACGGCTGTCCTCCGCGAAAGTCAAAGGTGATCCGTTGGCCGTCAACGGTCCCGCCGCCATCGAGCGCCTGCCGCAACTGATCGAGGACGTTCTCGGCGTGCACACCCCGGCGCACGTGTTCGAGCGCGCCGAGCGCACCCGGTGGTTGCTGGCGACCAGCAGGCACCGCGGCTTCAGCCCGTCGGACCTGTGCCCGGACAACAACCTGATCACCAGCCGCGGCGTGCGTTTCCTGGACTTCGAAGGCGGCTGCGTCCGCAACATCATGCTCGACGCGGCATACCTGCGGGTGCCGTTCCCGTCGTGCTGGTGCGCCTTCGCGTTGCCCGCCGGGATGACCGAGGCGATGTTCGCCGCGTGGCGCGCCGAGGTCCGCATGATGTGGCCGGATCTGGCCGACGACTCGGTCGTGCTGCCGCGGATGCTGGACGCGCAGCTGTTCTGGGTCTGGGCCTCCACGTTCTGGTTCCTGCCACGACCCGGTGAACAGGACGGTCCGCTCGACGCCCACCTGCCGTCTCCTCGGCGCAGTGTCGCGTTGGCCGCTCGTTGGCGGCACCTGTGCGACGAGGCCGCACGGGCCGGCGCGGACAACATCGCCGAACACGCGCAGGCCGTGGTCGACGGGCTGACCAAGAAGTTCGGCCCGGACCTGGACCTGCCGATGTACCCGGCGTTCCGATAGTTCAAAAAGGCGTCTTCGGACGGTTAACCCGAAGTCACCGCTGGTGAGCGCACGGCAGACATCGTTGTGCCGTGACCGTGCTGGAGTATGCGCCCCAGGGAGTACGTCAGGTACGCAGCCTCGTCGTGCTGGGGGATTCGACTGCGGTGGGGCTGGGCGATCCCTTGCCTGGCGGTGGATGGCGTGGCGTCGGCCCGTTGCTGGCCGACGCGCTCAGCGGCAACGAATCGGTGCGGTTCGCCAACGTGTCGTTCACCGGCGCCCGGATGGGCTGCGTGCGCACGATCCAGCTGCCGCAGGCGCTGGCCATGGCGCCCGAGGTGGCCATCCTGATCGTCGGCATGAACGACACCTTGCGTTCGGACTTCGACGCGGAACGCATCCGGGCCGATCTGGAGCATGTGGTCAGTGCGCTCCAGGCCGTGGGCACGATTGTGCTGACCGTGCGGTTCCATGACCACGCGAAGGTTTTCCGGCTGCCCGGGCCGTTGCGGCGTGCGCTGCGAAGTCGCATCGGTGCGCTCAACGCGGTGATCGATTCGGTTTCAGCGGCCTACGACGCCGGATGCCTGGATCTTGACCTGCTGCCCGGCGCGTACGAGATGAGCGCGTGGAGCGTCGATCGGCTGCACCCGTCCGAACTGGGACACCGCATGCTGGCGCAGGGCTTCGCCGCGCTGCTTTCCGATCGTGGATGCGCGATCCCGAACCCGGTGAGCCTGACGTGTTCCGGCGGACGTCAGGTCGGGACGGCCGGACACGTCGTATGGCTGGTCGTGAAGGGCATCCCCTGGCTGTGGCGGCGCGGCCGCGATCTCGTGCCGTACGCGTTGTCGATCATGATCAAGGGTTTCGCCGGCCCCGCTCGCTAATGTGCGAGCCATGAGCTTCGCCGAGCGCTACTCCCAGCCGCTGCCCGCCACCCAGGTCGGCGGTTGGACCATCAAGCGATACCAGGTGACGATCGGCCATGAGCCGATCGTCACCTCGACGGTCACCGCCGCGGACGACTTCCTGCCCAAGCTGCTGCCGTCGTCCCTGACGCATCCGTCCCTCGCGCACGAGCAGGCCGCCTCACCGCGATACGCGTTCGCCGTGCTCCACCAGGGCGCGGACGCGTTGTGGCTGAACGTCTACACGTGGGTCTACCAGGCGATCCTGCACGTCCGGGCCGCTTCCTCGCCGTTGGAGAACGTGGCGTTCGGTGAACTGACCGAGCCGTTGATCGGCTGCGTGTGGGAGCTGCCCGCTCTGGTCCATGAGCGTTCGGCCTGGGTGCGCCACGTGATGACGCCCGACCGGCCGGACCTCGACGCCTACCTGGCGGACGTCTTGCCCGCGGGACCGGTGGGCGGGCCCTGATTAGGTAGCGTGTTTGCCGTGGACGAGGGCCTTTTCGACGTTTCCGAGCCATCCGCCCCGCAACCTCACCCGGGTTCCGCGGAGCGAGTCGCCGCGAACGCTCCGCTGGCGGTGCGTATGCGGCCGCGGTCGCTTGACGAGGTCGTCGGCCAGGACCACCTGCTCGGAGCCGGATCGCCGTTGCGTCGCCTGGTCGAAGGCGCCGCACCGGCCTCGGTGTTGCTCTACGGCCCGCCGGGCACCGGCAAGACGACGCTGGCCACGCTCGTGTCGCAGGCGATCGGCCGGCGGTTCGTCGCGTTGTCGGCGCTCACCGCGGGCGTCAAAGAAGTGCGCGCCGTGATCGACGAGGCCAAGCGTCGGTTGACCCGGTCGGGTGAATCGACGGTGCTGTTCATCGACGAGGTGCACCGTTTCTCGCGCACCCAGCAGGACGCGTTGCTGGGCGCGGTCGAAGATCGGATCGTCCTGTTGGTCGCGGCGACCACGGAGAACCCGTTCTTTTCGATCGTGTCGCCGCTGCTGTCCCGATCACTGGTGCTGCAGCTGCACCCGTTGACCGACGAGGACGTCCGGGTGCTGATCCGCCGCACGGTCGCTGATCCGCGCGGCCTGGACGGCCGGCTCGGACTGGCCAAGGACGCGGAGGACCACCTGGTCCGGCTGGCCGGCGGCGACGCCCGGCGGGCGTTGACCGCACTGGAGGCGGCGGCGGACTCAGCGGCCGCGACCGGTCTGTCCGAGATCGACCTCGCGACGGTCGAGGCGACTGTCGACAAGGCCGCCGTCCGTTATGACCGGCAGGGCGACCAGCACTACGACGTGACGAGCGCCTTCATCAAGTCCATCCGCGGCTCGGACGTCGACGCGGCGCTGCATTACCTGGCGCGGATGATCGAAGCGGGGGAGGACCCGCGGTTCATCGCCCGGCGTTTGGTCGTGCACGCCAGTGAGGACATCGGCATGGCCGACCCGACCGCGTTGCAGGTGTGCGTCGCCGCGCATCACGCTGTGCAGTTCATCGGTATGCCGGAGGGCCGCCTCGCGCTCGCGCAGGCGACGATCCACCTCGCCACCGCACCGAAGTCCAACGCGGTGATCACGGCCATCGACTCCGCGCTCGCCGACGTGCGTTCCGGCGGTGCGGGCACCGTGCCCGCACATTTGCGCGACGGTCACTACGCGGGCGCCGCCCGCCTCGGCAACGCTCAGGGCTATCGGTATCCGCACAATGTGCCGGAAGGCGTCCTCGCGCAGCAGTACCCGCCGGACAACTTGGTCGGCCGCGACTACTACGAACCGACGAACCGGGGCGCCGAACGGGCGTTGTCCGAACGCGTGCCCAAGCTCCGCAAGGCGATCCGGGGCGAATGATGGTCGACGGCAAAGCCGCAGACGAAACAAGGCAGACGTGCGGCGAGCCCACGAGGAGCCGCGGCTGTCGCTCGAACCGGTGAACTTATTCGCGCCACAGCACATCAAGGACGTGGTGTGTACGACCACGCTGCCCGCTCCAGGCTCGCCATGTACCTCACCACCCGTCCTGTGCCCGAGCGGCAGCGGGTGAAGGAACTCTGGGGCGAGCCGTCATCCAGGTACAAGCAGTCGCGTGCCGAGATGCGCAAAGCCGTCGCTCTTGAGGCGCTGCCGGACGACTGACGGTCCACCGGTAACCTTTCCTTCACCCAATTCGAGCAACGCCTTACGGGAGGCTTCGTGTCCGCAGGGGAATGGATCGCGGCTGCGGCAGTAGCCGTGTTCCTGCTGCTGGTGATACTGGTGGCGCGCCCGTTGATCAAGCTCGGACGCACGCTGGACGAGGCCACCATCGCGATCCGCAAGGCGCACGAGAACACCGATCCGCTGTTCACCGGCGCCAACACCACGCTCAACCACGTCAACACGCAGCTTGAGCGGGTGGACGGGATCACCGCGAACGCGCAGGCGGTCAGCGGCAACGTGTCCGCCTTGACCTCGGTGTTCACCGCCACCCTCGGCGGCCCGCTTGTCAAGGTCGCCGCGGTGTCGTACGGCCTGAGCAAGGCGATCAAGGCCCGCCGCAAGCGCAAGGATGAGCGCGAGGGCAAGCACACGCGTCGTCGTAGGGGTCGTAAATGAGCAGGCTGTTCTGGCTCGGCGTCGGCGTGGCGGCCGGCGTCGCGCTGTCACGTAAACTCAGGGAGAAGGCCTACCAGGCGACCCCGGCTGGTGTGGCCGAGAACGTCAGCGACGCGGTGCGTGAGCTGGCGGGCGCCGTGGGCGCGTTCGGAGCGGACGTGCGCGCGGGGATGGCAGAGCGTGAGAGGGAGTTGCAGGACGTGGTGACCGAGCGGTCGGGCGTGCGCTTGCACGGCGCGCGAGCGCGACGGGCGGACGACTGAGTCGCTTCGCAGCCCGTCGTTCCGCCGTGCCCGCCACCACCGTCGTCAACACCCTCCAGGGATGAGCCGTGCAAACGCATGAGATTCGCAACCGCTTCCTGAACCACTTCAAGAACGCCGGTCACACCGAGGTCCCGAGCGCCTCGCTGATCCTCGACGACCCGAACCTGCTGTTCGTCAACGCCGGCATGGTGCAGTTCAAACCGTACTTCCTCGGTGAGGCCCCGCCGCCGTACCCGACCGCCACAAGCGTGCAGAAGTGCGTGCGCACCGGCGACATCGACGAGGTCGGCAAGACCACCCGGCACAACACGTTCTTCCAGATGGCCGGCAACTTCTCGTTCGGCGACTACTTCAAGGCCGGTGCCATCGAGCACGCCTGGAACCTGATCACCTCCCCGGTCGCCGAAGGCGGCTTCGGCCTGGACCCCGACCGGATCTGGACCACGGTCTACCTCGACGACGACGAGGCCCTTCAGCTCTGGAAGAAGATCGCCGGCCTGCCGGACGAGCGGATCCAGCGCCGTGACGGCCTGGACAACTACTGGGACATGGGCGTGCCCGGCCCCGGCGGTCCCTGCTCGGAGATCTACTACGACCGCGGCCCGCAGTACGGCAAAGAAGGCGGCCCGGTCGTCGACGAGGACCGGTACCTGGAGATCTGGAACCTGGTCTTCATGCAGGACGTGCGCGGCGAGCAGAGCCCGAAGTACGGCCACAAGCCCATCGGCACCCTGCCGAAGAAGAACATCGACACCGGCATGGGCGTCGAGCGCGTCGCCTACCTGCTGCAGGGCGTGGACAACGTCTACGAGACCGACCTGGTCCGTCCGGTGATCAGCAAGGCCGAGGAGATGTCCGGCCGCCGCTACGGCGCCGACCACACCGACGACGTGCGGTTCCGCGTCATCGCCGACCACGCCCGCAGCGGCGTGATGCTGATCGGCGACGGCGTGACCCCGGGCAACGAAGGCCGTGGTTACGTGCTGCGTCGCCTTCTGCGCCGCATCGTGCGGTCGGTGCGTCTGCTGGGCGTCGACGAGCCAGTACTGCCCGAGTTCGCCGCCGTCGTACGCGACGCCATGGGACCGTCGTACCCGGAGCTCGTCCGCGACTTCGACCGGATCTCGGCCGTGGTCAAGACCGAGGAAGACGCCTTCCGCGCCACCCTCACCACCGGTTCGCGGATCTTCGACCTGGCCGCCGGTCAGACCAAGGACGCCGGCAACAAGGTGTTGGCCGGTGACAAGGCCTTCCAGCTACACGACACGTACGGCTTCCCGATCGACCTGACCCTGGAGATGGCCTCCGAGCAGGGCCTGCAGGTCGACGAGGCCCGGTTCCGCGAGCTGATGGAGGAGCAGCGGCAGCGCGCCAAGGCCGACGCCGCCGCCCGCAAGACCGGGCACGGTGACCTGTCGGAGTACCGCAAGGTCCTCGAGCAGCACGGCGAGACCCAGTTCCTCGGCTACACCGACCTGCAGTCGACCGCTCGCGTGATCGGCCTGCTGGTCGACGGCCAGCCGGTGGCCAAGGTGTCGGCCGGCCAGAACGCGGAACTGATCCTCGACCGCACCCCGTTCTACGCCGAGAGCGGTGGTCAGATCGCCGACACCGGTCTGCTGGTCGGCTCGGGCGCCGAGATCCAGGTCAACGACGTGCAGAAGGCCGTGCCGGGCCTGTTCGTGCACCGGGTGACCGTGCTGTCGGGTGAGCTCGGCCTGGACTCCGAGGTGACGGGCTCGGTCGACCGTGACCGCCGCAAGTCCATCGCCCGTGCCCACTCAGCCACGCACCTGGTGCACGCCGCCGTCCGTGGCGCCTACGGCCAGCGCGCCGCTCAGGCTGGCTCGCTGAACTCGCCTGGCCGGATGCGGTTCGACTTCACCACGCCGGGTTCCGTGTCCACCGACATCCTGACCGAGGTCGAGGAGGAGGTGAACGACTACCTGCAGACCGACGTCGAGGTGCAGACGTTCACCACCACCAAGGCCAAGGCCCTTGAGCTGGGCGCTGTCGCTTTGTTCGGCGAGAAGTACGGCGACAACGTGCGTGTGGTCGACATGGGCGAGTACTCGCGTGAGCTGTGCGGTGGCACGCACGTCGAGCGCATCGGCCAGCTCGGCCTGGTCAAGCTGGTCACCGACGCATCGATCGGGTCCGGCGTGCACCGCGTCGAAGCCCTGGTCGGCTCCGACGCCCTGCGCTACGTCCGCAAGGAACAGCTCCTCGTCAGCCAGCTCGCCGACCAGCTGAAGGTCCCGTCGGCCGAGCTGCCCAGCCGGATCGAAGGACTCCTCGGCCGGATCAAGAGCGCCGAGAAGGAAATCGAGCAGCTGCGCATCGCCCAGGTGCTGCAGTCGGCCGGCGACCTGGCCGGCAAGGCCCAGGACGTCAACGGTGTGCTGCTGGTCGCGGAGCGCGTGCCCGAGGGCGTCGACGCGGGCGCCCTGCGTGCCCTCGCCACGGACGTCCGCAACCGGCTTGGCAACGCCCAGGCCGGCGTGGTCGCCCTGTTCGCCCCGGCCGGTGACAAGGTCAGCTTCGTCGTGGCCACCACCGGTACCGCCCGCGACAAGGGACTGGCCGCCGGCAAACTGGTCGGCTCGTTCGCCCCGGCGATCGAAGGGCGTGGCGGTGGCAAGCCGGACATGGCCCAGGGCGGCGGCACCAGGCCCGCTGGCGTCGACGACGCCATCGCCCTGCTGCGCAAGGAGTTGGGCGGCGCGTGACGCATGACAGCCCGACCGCGGATCGCCCGGCTGACCACGATCCCGGGCCTGGTCGGAGGCTTGGCGTGGACGTCGGCTCGGTGAGGGTCGGCGTCGCGCTGAGCGATCCAGCGCCGATGCTCGCGACTCCCCTCGTTACTCTGTCACGTGACGAGAAATCCGGAGCCGATCTGGACCAGATCGCGGAGCTCGTCGCGGAACACGATGTGGTCGAGGTGGTGGTCGGTTTGCCCAAGACCTTGGCAGGCCGGCACGGCCCGGCGGCGATCGGCGCGGTCGCCTACGCCACAGCGTTAGCCGAGCGGGTCGGGAACGTGCCCGTCCGGCTCGGAGACGAGCGGCTGACCACGGTGACGGCGTCCCGGATGCTGTCCCAGCGCGGCGTACGCGGCAAGAAACAGCGGGCCGTGGTCGACCAGGCCGCCGCCGTCGAGATTTTGCAGGCTTGGCTGGACACGCGCGCGGCCGCTGTGCGCAGGACAAACGAACGGGTCGGGGAGAGTTCACCGGAGGGTGCGGAGTGACCGACGGACTCGGACTGTTCGACAACTCGCGGAGCCGCGACCAACACGACGACTACGACGACTACGACGACGAGCCGCGGAAACCGCGCCGCAAGAAACGCCGTAGTCCGACGTTCTGGGTTGTCGCCGTGGTCGTGGTCGCGATCATCGGCGGCGGCGCCTGGTATGGCGTCACCCAGATCCTGGGCATCGGCGGGTTCGACGACTACGCCGGATCAGGCGAGACCGACGTCGTAGTCGAAGTGAAGGCCGGGCAGGGCACGGCCGACATCGGCGCGGCGCTCAAGGAGAAGGACGTCGTGGCCAGCTCCCGCGCCTTCACGTCGGCGAGCGACGGCCAGACGAAGGTCAAGGCCATCCAACCGGGCTTCTACCTGATGAAGACCAAGATGTCCGGCAAGGCCGCGGTCGACCGGATCATCGCCAAGGACGCACGGGTCGGCCAGTTACAGATCCGTGCGGGCACACAACTCAACGACATCACCCAGCCTGACGGCAAGGTCACCCCGGGCATCTTCACCCTGGTGTCCAACGCCGGCACAGCCACGATCAACGGCAAGAAGACCGGCCCGACAGCCGAAGAACTGCGCAAGGTCGCCGAGTCGACCGACCTCGCCCAGCTCGGCGCGCCCGCGTGGGCGGTTCCGTTCGCGATGCAGGCCGAACCGAAGCGGCGGCTGGAAGGCCTGATCACGCCGGGCGTCTACGACGTCCAGCCGGGCCTGAGCGCCCAGGACCTGTTGACCAAGGTCGTCAAGGACTCGGCGACCACCCTCGACGGCTGGGGTATGCCCAAGCTGGCGGAGAAGACCGGGTACTCGCCGTACCAGGTGCTGATCATGGGGTCGTTGATCGAGCGCGAAGGCATCGAGAAGGACTTCGACAAGATTTCCCGGGTGCTCTACCGGCGGCTGGCCGACAACATCCGCCTCGGATTCGACTCGACGATCAACTACGTCTCCGACAAGCCGACCATCACCACCGAGGCTTCGGCGCGTGCCCAGCCTGGCCCGTACAACACGTACCTCAACTTCGGCCTCACACCGACGCCGATCGCGGCCACCAGCAAGGCGGCACTGCAGGCGGCGACCAAGCCGGCGGACGGGCCGTGGGTGTTCTTCGTGAAGTGCCAGAAGGACGGGACGTCGTGCTTTGCGGAGACCCAGGCGCAGCACGACCAGAACATCAGGGAAGCAAGGGCTCGTGGCGCTTACTGATCGCCGTGCGGCGGTCGTCGGGAAACCGGTCGAGCACTCGCTGTCGCCTGTTCTGCATTCGGCGGCGTATGCGGCTTTGGGCCTGACCGGATGGACGTATTCACGGATTTCGTGCGACGCCGCCGGGTTACCTGAGCTGGTTGCCGAACTTGGACCGGAATGGGCGGGTTTGTCCGTGACCATGCCTGGCAAGCACGCGGCTTTGGCGGTGGCCTCCGAGGTCACCGAGCGCGCGTCCCTTGTTGGCGCCGGCAACACGCTTGTGCCGTTGCCTGATGGTGGCTGGCGCGTGGACTGCACGGACGTCGATGGCGTTGTCGGTGCCCTCCTGTACGCGGGGGGTTACCAGAAGAAGCCTGGTGCGCACGCTCTTCTGCTCGGCGCAGGCGGAACGGCGTTGGCCACGATGGTCGCTCTGGCCAGTGTGGACGTCGACTCTTTCGCGTTGGTCGTCAGGGATCCAGCCCGAGCGACCGACGCTTCGCGCTGCGCGGAACGACTTGGCGTGAAACTCGACGTGATTCGCTGGTCCGACGCCGATTTCCGGGATCTCGTCGCATCGTCCGACGTCGTGGTGAGCACTGTGCCCGCCGGTGTCGCTGACGCTCATGTGGCCGAACTGGCCGCCGCGCCATGCGTTGTCGACGTGATCTACCATCCGTGGCCCACCCCGCTCGCCGCCGCTGTCCAGGCCCGTGGCGGCCGGATCGGCACGGGCCTCGACATGCTGCTGCACCAGGCGTTCGGCCAGGTCGAGCAGTTCACCGGCCGACCGGCGCCCCGCGAGGTCATGCGGAACGCGCTGTTTGAAGCGACAGGCGGAACAGTGCCGTTGCCGCTGGCCTGACGCGGCTGACCCGTGATACACAAGACGGTGATGCTCACGATGCGGTGGGTATCACTGAACGGAGGGTGTGCGTGGGTACAGCGTTGACCATGGGCATGCTGGCCGTGGTGCTTGTCATCATGGCCGTGTTCTTTGCCGGTTTTCTGGCGTTGTTCGGTGCGGTGGCGGCCGTAGGGACTGTGGCCGCAGCGGCACAACGGACCACTACTCGGCGCAAACTCGGGCGCTGAAATATTCGGTTGCACCTCTCGATAGCCTGGAATACTTGTCTATCGAGAGGATTTCCTGTGTCTCAGGACAACACGACCCAGGACGAGCAACATCTGGCCGCGATAGTCGGCGACGCCCCCGCTCCCTACTCGGTGAAGGTGGTCGTCGCCGACTACAACCCTCTGTGGCCTGCATGGTTCGCCGAGGAAGCGGACAAAATACGGGCAGCACTGGGCGACGTCGCCCTGCGGATCGAGCACGTCGGCTCGACCTCGGTTCCTGGCTTGGCGGCGAAACCCATCATCGACATCGCCCTCGCCGTGCCTGATTCATCCCAGGACGACACGTATGTTCCCGCGCTCGTCGCGGCAGGCTACGACCTGCAGATCCGTGAACCGGAGTTCCACGAGCACCGCTGCTTCTACACGCGCCTCGAACGCGGCCACACCCGGAACGTCAACCTGCACACGTACACGGCCGGTTGCGTCGAACTCGACACGTACACCGTCTTTCGCGACTGGCTACGAACGCACGACGACGACCGCCTGCTGTACCAAACCACCAAACAGGAACTCGCCAAACGCGACTGGAAGTACGTCCAGAACTACGCCGACGCCAAAACCGGGGTAATCGAGGAAATCAAGGCACGCGCGGGCGCCCCTGACTATCCCTGTCCAGTCTACTGACGCACGGGCTTCCGGCGGCACCGGCGCCCCGGAAGCCGGACCCGCCGTTCTTCCGCACGACGCGCTCTGGCTCGCCAGGCCGCCAGATGGTGATCTCCAGGCCCCTCATGACCTACGAGTCGAAATCGGTCGCGATCAGCCCGGCAATCTTGTCCAAACTGGACTGCGCGTTCTCGCCTTCCGCGGCAAGGACGACCTCGTCCCCGTGCATCACGCCAAGTGTCATCAGACCGAGCAGGCTGACCGCTGGAACCGGTTCACCACCATCTTTGCGGATGGTCACCGCGACCGGCTGTTCGGCTGCCAGCCGGGCGACCAGCGCCGCGGGCCTGGCGTGCAGACCCACTGCGCTGGCCACCCGAACCCGGACCTCAGGCACGTCGACCTGGAGACGGTGGCTGGCCATGCTGAGGCCGCACGCGCTCGGTTGGCGTGTCCATCGTCGTTTCGGTATCCAACGGCTCCGCTTCCCGCCCCGGCGTGCGCAGGTTCCACTTGGTGATGACGAAACGGAACACGACGTAATAGATGACCGCGAACACCAGGCCGATCGGGATGATCAGCCACGGTTTCGTGGCCAAGTTCCAGTTCAACACGTAGTCGATGGCGCCGGCGGAGAACCCGAACCCGTCGTGCACCCCCAACGCGTTGGTGACCGCGAGCGACACACCGGTGAGCACGGCGTGCACGATCAGCAGGGGCCAGGCAACGAAGATGAACGCGAACTCCAAGGGCTCGGTGACGCCGGTCAGGAACGACGCCAGAGCCGCGGCCAGCATCAGGCCGCCGACCAGCTTGCGGTTCTCCGGGCGAGCCGTGTGGTAGATCGCCAGTGCCGCGGCGGGCAAGGCGAACATGAAGATCGGGAAGAACCCGGACATGAAGGCGCCCGCGTTCGGGTCACCCGCGAAGAACCGGTTGAGGTCACCGGTGGCGCCGTTGGCCTCGCCGAACACGAACCACACGAACGAGTTGATGATGTGGTGCAGGCCGAACGGGATCAGGAACCGGTTGAGCGCGCCGTAGATCCCCGCCCCGACGATGGTGGATCCCGAGACCGCTTCGCCGACGTGGGTCAGACCGGTGTTGAACCAGTGGAAGACCAGGCCGAGGATGACGCCGACGATCAGCATGACCACCGCGGCGATGATCGGCACGAACCGCCTGCCGCCGAAGAACGCGAGGTAAGGCGGAAGTTTGATGCGGTGGAAACGAGTCCACAGGACGGCCGTGATCAGGCCGCTGATGATGCCGCCGAGTACACCGTACGGCCCGCTCATGAAGGACTTGCCCTCGGTGAGGCTGGGATCGTTGATCGTCGCCACGAGCACCTCGTGGAACACCAGGTAGCCGACTGCCGCCGCGAGCGCCGCCGAGCCGTCCGCCTTCCGTGCGAATCCGATCGCGATACCGATCGCGAACAGCAGCGGAAGGAAGTCGAACAGCGCGCCGCCGCCAGCGCCGATGACCCTCGCGGCGTCGTCGAAGAACGCTCCCGGGATGGCGGCGATCAGTTCGCCTTGGCCTTTCCCGCTGCCGTCGATGTAGCCGAGACGGGACAGCAGGGCCGCGGCCGGCAAGGCCGCGATGGGCAACATGAGGCTTCGCGCGAAGCGTTGTAAACCGGCCAAGCCACGGCCGGACTGTTGGACCTGTGGTGCGCTCACTGGAATTCTCCCGTATCGGGGCCGGGTGTCCTGACGCGTTCAACCGCCCTGGTCTAGACCAGGTAAGTGCGGGACTATGCGCCTGCCAGGCGTTACGTGTCAACGACCGTTACGACTTTGTGTCGATGCGTGACGCGGTCGGTATGTGACGCGTACAAAGTCCGCAGGCTACACAACGGAGAGGGACAACAGATGGCAGACGAGCGGGCGGCGAAGATCCTGGCCGCCATTGGCGGAGCCGACAATGTGATCGAACTCGAGCCGTGCATCACGCGGCTCCGCTGCGAACTGGAAGATGAATCCTTGGTGGACGAACCGGCGTTGCGGGCCTTGGGCGTGCATGGCGTCGTACGGATGGGTGGCGCCGTGCAGATCGTCGTAGGCCCGGAAGCCGACACGATCGCCAGCGACATCGAGGATCTTCTGTGACACTAAGGATTTCCAGCCCGGTCACCGGTTCTGTCGTCGCGCTCTCGGCCGTGCCGGACCCCGTGTTCGCTCAGGCAATGGTCGGGCCAGGACTGGCCGTGCAACCGGCTGCTGTGGCCGCTGACGTTCTTTCTCCTATCGACGGGACCGTCGTGACCCTGCACCCACACGCGTTCGTTGTGGCGGCAGAGAGTGGGCAAGCTGTATTGGTCCACTTGGGAATCGACACGGTGAAGATGAAGGGTGAAAGTTTCACACTGCACGTGGTGAAAGGCGAAACGGTACGCGCGGGGCAGCGGATCATCGGATGGGATCCAGGCTCTGTGGAAGCCATTGGGTACTCGTCGGTCTGCCCGGTCATCGCGCTGGACGCACAGAGCAGCGAGCTGGCGGACGTCAGGCCGGACGGCGATGTCAAGGCTGGACAGACGTTGTTCGTCTGGCATCCTTGATCATGGCGCAACGCTGGAACCACAACATCCACTACCACTCGATGGTGCTTTCCGCAGTGCCGCCGGACGCACGAAACGCATTGGATGTGGGGTGCGGTGAAGGCATGCTCGCTCGAGCGCTCCGGGAAAAGGTGCCGAACGTCGTCGGTGTGGACCTCGACCAGGCGAGCATCGACTTGGCCAAGAAGCACGACGACGGTATTTCGTACGTCGTAGCTGATGCGCTCACCTACGACTTCCAGATGTCCTTCGACTTCATCGCCTCAGTAGCAGCTCTGCACCATGTGGACGCGGCCGCGGCGCTCGCTCGGTTCGACTCGTTGCTGAGGCCCGGCGGGACGATGGTGATCGTCGGCCTGGCCAGGCCGACGATGCGTGATGTGCCGTATGAACTAGCTGGAGCTGTGGCGGCGCGCATGCATCGTCGTACGAAAGGCTATTGGGAGCATCCTTCACCGACATGCTGGCCTCCCCCGGAGACGTACTCCAGTATGCGACGTCTGGCCTCAACGCTGCTACCAGGGGTTCGATACCGCCGTCACATCCTCTCGCGATACTCGCTCACCTGGGTGAAGCCCGACTGAAACCGTACGAACGGTCCGTTCGTACGGTTTCGATGCGCCAAACTGTGGCGTTCGACGGTCCTCTATGGGCAGTCTGGTGGCGTGGTCTTCATCGCCTCCCTCGCAGCCGGCGGTCTCCTGTCAGGAGCGCTCGGTCGGTGGCTGCTGCGTCGACTACGGCGCGGTGCGACGGTGAGGCCAGGCTGGTGTGAGGCCGCTTGTGCCGTCCTGTGGACGATGGCAGGGCTGGCCAATGTACCGATCACGTGGTTGCCAGTGATCTTGACGCTCGCTTGGTTCGCGGTTCTGCTCACAACGACAGACCTGCTACACGGTCGGCTTCCCGACGCCTTGACGATCTCGGCTTACCCCGTATTCGGTGTGCTACTGGCATTCGCGGGCAGTCTGGAGCGCGCGCTCGTGGGCGCCGTGCTGTTCTTGTGTCTACACGCGACTGCCCACCGCTTGGCGCCAGATGCGCTTGGCGGTGGGGACGTCAAACTCTCCGGCAGCCTAGGGGCGATCCTCGGCGCGGTTGGCTGGTTCGCCTTGTCGATCGGCCTGGCTCTGGCCGCCTTTTTCACGCTCGCTTTGCGGGCTGTTTCCCTTGGCCGCTATGGAGACCGCGTTCCACACGGTCCAGGTTTGCTTGCCGCTACGTGGTTACTGGCGTACTTGCCAGCCGGAACAGGCTTACCTGTTGACGTTGGGCACTTGTGGACCTGAGTTCACCCGTCCCACCCATACCATCACTTCTTCGAAACCCCGATTGGATTGACTATGACCGCGGAAACGTTGGTAGACCATGGTGCCGTTGAGCCGCAGCCGGCTGGTCCCATCGAAGAGATGACCGCATCGCAGTGCATGACGATGATCATCGCCGCCATCAGGTTGAAGTCGTTGTGCGACGCGCAGATCACCAAAGCGCTAGCCAGGTACGCAGAGCTGCGTCCACCCGACAAGGCTGGGATGGAACTCGCCGACGACGCCAGGAAACAGGTTGCTGTGGAACTGGCGATCTCGCCACGCGTCGTTGACACGAAGGTGAGGAAGTCTCGAAAGCTGGTCACTCGGTTGCCTGGAACACTGTCCGCGTTGGCTGACGGAGACATCGACTTGCGCAGAGCCGTTGCGATGGTGGATCTGACGGGTGGATTGTCCGACGAGGACGCCATCCGGGTTGAGCAGGACGTCCTGGCCGCTGGTGGGCGCGTGAACTACCGCAGGTTCCGGGACGCGGTCCGGCAGCGCGTGATCGAAGCTGAGGCAGAGGCAGCGGAACGGCGCCGTCTGGAAGCTTTGCGGAATCCGGACGTCTCCATCGAGCCAACTGTTGAGGGGATGAGCAGGCTTACCGCTGACCTGGCGGAGGAGGATGCCATAGCTGCCCGGAAACGGATCGATCACCTCGCTGAGATAGCCAGGACTCCGGGAGATGGTCGGACTGATGGCCAGCGTCGCGTCGCAGTCTTGACCGACTTGATGCTCGGTCACAGGGGTACGGACCCGATCGGCACCGCAATCGACGGCTCGGTCTCGCTGACCGCTCACGCAGGACTCAACGAGACCTCCGGGGAACCGGCCATCCCCACAGCGGTAGCGGCTGGACAGAATGGCGAGGTTGCCGCTGAGGCCCGGCTCAGCCCAGAGTGCGGTCCTCCAGTGTCGGCCGGTCAGGTGCTTGACATCAGCCGCCACCGGTACGCGGTGTCCGTTGATTCGCCAGTTCGTTGCGAAGTGCCCGGATGCAGGGCGGACGTTGTGGCTAGTTGGGGTGACGCCGCGGTGCGCCGTACAGACGACGCTGAATCTGGTGTCGGCGCGACGCCTGTCAGGACCACGTGTGCGCATCACAGCGTCGGGCGACAAGGCAGCAGCTGGACTGTCACCGAATCGGCGCCAGGCGTGTTCACGTTCGTCAGCGAAGATGGCCGACGGTTCGCTGCTGTGCCTGAGCGCTACCTCGACCCTCCTGCGTGACTGCGTGCCGTGCCGTTAGGCCTAACTATGCGAGCGTTCCTGGCTGAGAAGGACTTGGCCACGTCATGACGACCCAGCAGGGAAACCGCGTGGCACCGCGACGGTGGAGTGGTGAACTGCGTGAGTGGGTTCACGGGTTGGTACAGCGGCAGGCGAAGTTACATGCAGAGGGTGCTGAGTTGCTGCGCGAGCTGGATCTCATCGGCCTGCTGTCTGAGACCGGTCCAGTCCTGCTCGCGGGAAGCTTTGTGTCCGGTCTCATGACATGGCGAGAGCTGGACGTGATGGTTCTCGTCAGCGCGCGATTCATGCCGGTTGACGTCATGAGGCTCATCCAGCGAGTGATCGAGTTACCTGGAGTGGTGCGTTTCGAATATCAGGATGAGAGAGGCCTGCGGTGTCCTACTGAACATGTCCGGGATGAGCGCTACCACGTCGAGATCGGCGTTGATCGACCAGCGGGAGAATGGTGCATCGACCTCTCGCTGTGGTTGCACGACGCCCATCAGAACGTCGCTTCCTGGCATGAGGAGTTGCGGGACTCCGTCACTCCTCGTCAGCGCGAGTCCATTTTGGCGATCAAGGACGCTCAGCGCCGATCACCGGACTATCCGGGTGGGTTGCCTATTTACACCGCTGTCCTCGAACACGGGGTGCGCAGCCCAGAGGAATTCGAGCGGTGGCTCGCCGCCGGGCAACCGCCCCCAGGGTAGGGCTGAGCTCCTGCGACGTGAAAGGATCGGTCTGTGCTGCGCTGGATAACCGCTGGGGAGTCACACGGCCCGGCCCTTGTCGCCGTGCTCGAAGGAATGGTGGCCGGAGTCGAGGTCACCACCGAGGAGCTGACCGCCCAACTGGCAAGGCGGCGGCTCGGCTTCGGGCGTAGCCCTCGCATGGGGTTCGAGACCGACACCGTCGAGTTCCTGGGTGGCGTCCGGCACGGCCGGACCCAGGGGGGACCGATCGCGGTCAAGATCGAGAACTCCGAGTGGCCGAAATGGGAAAAGGTCATGGCGGCCGACCCGGTCGATGCCGCTGAGCTTGATGGGCTGGCCCGGAACGAGCCACTGACCCGGCCACGGCCCGGCCATGCCGACCTGCCGGGCATGCAGAAATACGGCTTCGACGAGGCTCGCCCGGTCCTTGAACGGGCCAGCGCGCGAGAGACCGCGGCACGGACGGCACTGGGAACGGTCGCCAAGGGCTTTCTGCGCCAGTTGCTGGGCGTCGAGATCATCAGCCACGTCGTGTCCATCGGCGCGGCCGAGGCGCCAGAAGGTCCTGAGCCGTTGCCCAGTGACCTTGCCGCCATCGACGAGAGCCCTGTCCGCGCATTCGGCCAGGAAGCGACTGACGCGATGGTCGCCGAGGTTGACGCGGTCAAGCAGGCCGGCGACACCGTCGGTGGTGTCATCGAGGTGATCGTGTACGGCTTGCCGCCGGGCCTCGGCAGCTACGTCCACTGGGACCGGAGGCTGGACGCACGGTTGGCTGGCGCGCTCATGGGTGTCCAGGCCATGAAGGGCGTGGAGATCGGTGACGGCTTCACCACAGCTCGCCGATGGGGCAGCAAGGCGCATGACGAGATCGAACGGGGAAGTCGCCCGAAGGGCGTGACTCGGCGATCCAACCGGGCTGGTGGCCTGGAAGGCGGTGTCACCAACGGTGAACCCCTGCGAGCTCGCGTTGCCATGAAGCCGATCTCAACTGTCCCGAAAGCACTGTCCACAGTCGATGTGGTCACTGGTGAGCCCGCTGTGGCGATCCACCAGCGATCGGACGTGTGCGCGGTGCCGCGCGCCGGTGTGGTGCTCGAATCGGTTGTCGCACTGGTCCTGGCTGACGCGGCGTTGGAGAAGTTCGGCGGCGACTCGATGCGCGAGACGCGGGCGAACGCCGAGGCGTACCTGAAGGCACTGGAGGAGCGCTGGTGAGCACCAATGGTCCGGTGCTGGTCCTGGTCGGCCCGCCCGGCTCGGGCAAGAGCACGATCGGCAAGATGGCGGCGGAGCGACTCGGTGTCGGCTTCCGCGACTTCGACGATGACATGACTGCTGAGCACGGCAAGGAAGCCGGCGAACTCGTCGTCGACTTCGGCCGCGAGCGTTTTCAGGAGCTTGAGTACGAATTGTTGGTGCGCGTGCTGCCGAAGCACGATGGAGTGCTCGCACTCGGTGGCGGTACGCCAACGGCGCCTGGAGTCCCTGAGCTGCTGAATCCGTATCACGTGGTCTTCCTGGACGTCGACCTCGAGCACCTGCTCAAGAGGGAAGGCCTGGTCGCGTTGCACCCGTGGCTGTTGCCGAACCCCCGTGCGCACCTGCGGCAGATGCTGACCGATCGTCGCCCGATCTACACCGAGGTGGCGGACGCCATTGTGCCGACGAACGGTCGCGCTCCGGAGGACATCCTCGAGGATGTCCTCGCGGCCATGCCGGTGAGGTGACGGGGATGGAGCCGGTCAAGATCGCTGTTCGCACCGAACAGCCGTATGAGGTTGTTGTCGGCCGCGGTCTGCTTGGAGACCTGGTCGAGAAGCTGCAAAGTGCTTCCAAAGTCGCGATTATCCACCCGCCGACGTTGACCGCCACCGCGGAGAGCGCTCGTGAGGAGATCACTGCCGCGGGCGTTGATGCCCACCGTATTGAGATTCCCGATGCTGAGGACGGCAAAGCGCTGCCCGTCGCCGGGTATTGCTGGGAGGTACTCGGCCGTATCGGTCTCGATCGGCAAGGAGTCGTCGTCGGCCTCGGAGGTGGGGCCGTCACTGACTTGGCCGGGTTTGTCGCGGCGACCTGGCTGCGTGGTGTCCGCCTGATCAACGTGCCGACGACGCTGTTGGGCATGGTCGACGCGTCGATCGGGGGCAAGACGGGCATCAACACAGACGCGGGTAAGAACCTGGTTGGCTGCTTCCACGAGCCCAGTTCGGTGCTCGTCGATCTCGCCACGCTTGCCACGTTGCCCGCCAACGAACTTGTCGCGGGCATGGCCGAGGTGATCAAGGGCGGTTTCATAGCGGACCCGCGGATCCTCGAACTTGTTGAGGCCGACCCGAAGGCCGCTGTCGACCCGGAGGGCGACGTCATCGCCGAACTGGTCGCCCGCAAGATTCAGATCAAGGCGGACGTCGTCGGACACGACCTGCGGGAATCCGGGCTGCGGGAGATCCTCAACTACGGCCACACGCTGGGGCATGCGATCGAGCGACGCGAGCGATACCGCTGGCGTCATGGTGCGGCCATCAGCGTGGGCATGGTGTTCGCCGCTGAACTGGCCCGCCTGGCCGGTCGGCTGGATGACGCCACCGCGGATCGGCATCGCGACGTGCTTGAGTCGATTGGTCTGCCGACCCACTACGACGCGGATGCCTTGCCGCAGCTGATCGACGCGATGCGTAACGACAAAAAGACCCGTTCCGGGGTACTCCGCTTCGTCGTTCTTGACGGTCTCGCCAAGCCCGGCAGGTTGGAAGGTCCTGACCCGGCGTTGCTCGCGGGCGCGTACTCGGCGGTGGCGGCCAAATCGGCGGACGGAGGGGTGTTGCTGTGAAGATTCTGGTGCTCAACGGCCCGAACCTGGGCAGGCTCGGTACGCGAGAACCAGAGGTCTACGGCCACACCACGCACGACGACCTTGTCGCCCTGTGCGAGCAGACTGGCAAGGAAATCGGGGTCGACGTCGAGGTCAGGCAGACCAACCACGAGGGCGAGATGATCGGCTGGCTGCATGAGGCCGCCGATCAGAAGACCCCGGTTGTTCTCAACGCGGGCGCCTGGACGCACTACTCCATTGCGATCGCAGACGCCTGCGCGATGCTGACGGCTCCGCTGGTTGAGGTGCACATCTCGAATGTGCACAAGCGCGAGGAGTTCCGTCACCACAGCTACATCTCGGCCGTCGCGAGCGGGGTCATCGTTGGCCTCGGCGTGAAGGGCTACCCCTTGGCGATCAGGTGGTTGGCAGAGCAATGAGTCAGCCGACGTTCGAGACGAACCGGTTGACGTTGCGGCCGATGCGGGCCGACGACCGGGAAGCGGTGATCAATATCTTCGCCGACCCGGTCAGTAGCAAGTACCTGACGCGCGACATGTCCGACCCGGTCAACGCGGCGACAAGTTTCGAGCGGTGGCTTGGTTGGGGATCGCCCAACGGCATGGGTACATGGTTGCTGGACCTGAACGGTTCGGTGATCGGTGTCGGCCGGTTCACCCCGTCGGACCGGCTGGCCGGCAAAGTGGTCGAAGTCGGTTGGTTCGTCGCCCGGACACATGTCGGACAGGGGTACGCCACTGAGGCGCTGCGCACCCTGCTCGACTACGGCATTCGCACTCTAGGGCTTCCTGCGATCTGGGCTGTGATCCACGCGCACAATGAGCCGAGTGTTCGCCTCGCCAAGGGGCTTGGCTTCCTTGACGTCGCCGACTACTACCAACCGGCCGGGGCGACTCGCATCCACGTGCTGCTGCCACAGACCGAACCCGACAGCCATGACCGGCAGCCCACGCTGCGGACCGAACGGCTGGTGATTCGGCCGTTGCGTGAGGACGACCGGCTCGATGTGCGGGAGATCTTCAGTGATCCGGCGTTGACCCACTTCTTGAACGCCGACGCGCGACAGCCGGGCTCGATCGACGGGATGATCGACCGCCGGTTGGCTTACGACGGGCCAAGTGGCATGGGGCACTGGGCGTTCATCGAGGACGACATCCTGGTCGGGATCGGTCACCTGCGCCCTTCAGGCGAACTGACCGGCGGAGTTGCCGAGATCGGCTGGTATCTCGGCCGAGACCACCAGGGGCGTGGTCTCGCGACCGAAGCCGCGATCGCGATCAGGGATCATGGCCTGCACACGCTCCGCCTGCCCGCGATCTGGGCTTTGGTCCACAAGGAGAATCACGCCAGTCATCGGCTCGCTGATCGCCTCGGCTTCATTGATGTCGGCACTGGAACGCACTACGGCGGTCCGCACCGGGTGTATGCGGCGTTGCCGCGGACTGTGCGCTGAGCCGGACTGATCGCGGACGGCTCTGGTGAGCGGGGGAGTGGTCTGCACCGCGCACATGCCGCTTCGATAGCCACACGGTTAGGTCGCGTTCGCCGATGCTCGGTGGCAGGACCGTAGAATGTCGCCCGACTGGGTGACGGAAGGCTTGTGTGTGCGTCGTTTGGTGTTGGTGTTGCTAGGGGCAGCGGCCTTGTCGTCGTCGTGCTCGGAGGCTCCGCCACAGGCCGAAGGCGCTGCGGGGGGCGCCGTCATCGGTGGTGCTTCGGCGTCTGCCAAGCCGGTACCCGCGCCAGCACCTGCTGCCGCACCTCCGCCGCAACCGAGAGCGTTATCCCAGGACAACCAGCGGTTAGATGGCGGAGTTGTAGCGGCCGCGGGGGAGAACGCTCAGTACAACTACGCGCCGTCGGTGATAGTTGACAGCGGCCGGGTGCGCATGTGGTGGTGCAGCCAGTTGGTCAGCAATCCACCACCTGGTGATGACATCCTGTATGCCGAAGCGAGCACGCCAGCGGGTCCGTTCTCCGGGGCACGAGCGGTGTTCGGTGGGGCGGGGCAAGGTTTTGACGGGCGGCATACGTGCGACCCGTCGGTGATCAGAGTCGGCGGGACGTACTACCTGTACTACACAGGGGCGCCGAACGATCACAGCTCAGGCAATGCGATCGGGCTGGCGACGAGCCCTGACGGCGTTACTTGGACGCGGGCGAAGGGAGGCGAGCCGATCGTCGGCTCGTCATACGAGGTCGGTCGCAGCAACACCTACGGAGCTGGACAACCGTCGGCGTTGTATCTCGACGGCTGGTTCTACCTGATGTTCACCGACACGAACGGGGCTGGCGCGCATGACAACGGCGCCGGGCAGTTCGTTCTGCGGTCGCAGGATCCGACGTTCACCACCGGCGTGGAGATGCTGGGTGCGAACGGTTTCAAACCGGGCCACGGCCGTGAGAGATCGGTTGTGGACGCGTTCAGCGCCGACTGGATGTGGGTTGACGCGCTCGACGCGTTCGCGATCGGGCACGAAACCGCGGGCGGCACCACGATCACCTTCTGGAACCGGGACTTCACGATCCATCCGTACGAACCGGTCTTGGTTCCGGGCCCATGGGAGGAAGGCCCGGGACTTGCCCGGCGGTCCGACGGCCACGCGCCGATCTCCCTGACCGATCCGTGCGGCCGGGTACCGATCGACCTCATCCGCGCGACCCGGGACAAGGCCGAGCCGACCGACCTGAAGCGGTTCGGGCTCGATCTGCACTCCGTCAACGGCTGCGCCACTCGTCAGTCGGCGTTCGCGACGCTGCAAGGATTCGCAATGCCGTCGCCGCAAAGGACGCTCGATCTGGTGCTCGGTACCGAGGTGGTTCGGGTGGACCGCCGGTCGGTGGCCGAAACGATGGGCGCGGTCGTGATCGGTCAACGGGCGGCCGCGTTGGACGGCGTACCGGTGGCTGCGCACGTGACGCCAGGCGCCGCTGCGGTGCAGGCCGAAGGCCGGGGAACCGCGTTCCTGCTGGGCGGAAGCCGCTTGTACCCGGTGAGCCCGGTCGCGGTGGCGGCCAACTCGTCTCAGGTCGAGAACATCCCGCCGGCGAAGTGGGACAGTTACTCCGTCGGACCAGCCTTGGCCGTGGCGCGCTGAGCGATCCGTCCGCCGACGAGCAACCCCAGCCCGGCGGGCACGAGAATCACCAGCGCGCCGAAAGCCGCGTCGCCGGTCAGCGCGCTGCCCAGCGAACTCAGCCCGGTCTCGTCCACGAACACAGACTTGCCGATCACCCGCAACAGACCACTGGCGAACCCGGCCACGATCGACGACAGCACCCAGATTCGGGCGCGGTCATCCAGTTGCCGCCAACCGTCGAGCGCACCCCACAACGCGGCAAGCCCGGCGACGACGCCGAGCACGGTCGAGCGGAGCACTCCGAGCGAGCTGACGTGCACCGCGATCGCGGCCAGCCCGACATCAGCACCGGCCAGCACGAACGCGAGCACTCCGCCTCGGATCAGCCAAAACCGCACCACGAAACCCTATAACGAGCGTGCCGCGGAACGGTGATCCGGCAACCGGCGCCAACGTTAAGCTCGACCCATGTCTGACCTCTACGCCCGCCGCCGCGAAGCCCTGCGTACCCAGCTCCGGGAGCGGGGGCTGGACGCCCTGCTCGTGGTCGACCTGTTGAACATCCGCTACCTCACCGGGTTCACCGGCTCCAACGCCGCGCTCGCGGTGCACGCCGCGGACAGCCCCGGCGACGAGAAGCACACCATCTTTTGCACCGACGGCCGTTATCTCACTCAGGTCGGCCAAGAAGTGCCGGACCTCGATCGGATCATCGACCGAGCCAGCGCCGTCGCGCTGGTGAAGAAGCTCGCGACACAGAAGACCAAGCACCGCCGGACCGGCTACGAGAGCCACCACGTCACCGTCGAGGCGTTGGACGGTCTCGCCGACGCGGCCGCGGGCATCGAACTGATCCGCGCGCCGGGCATGATCGAGAAGCTGCGGATCGTCAAGGACGACACGGAGATCGAGGCGCTGCGGATGGCATGCGCCGCCGCCGACCGCGCGCTGGCCGATCTGATGGCGCACGGTGGACTGCGGCCAGGCCGCTCCGAGCGCGAAGTGGCGCGTGAGCTCGAGGACAGGATGTGCGAGAACGGCGCCGCCAAACCCGCCTTCGAGACCATCGTCGCGACCGGCGCGAACTCCGCCATCCCGCACCACCGGCCGACGGACGCCATCCTGCAGCACGGCGACTTCGTGAAGATGGACTTCGGTGCGCTCGTCGACGGATACCACTCGGACATGACCCGCACGGTCGTTCTCGGCGAGCCCGCCGACTGGCAGAAGGAGATCTACGAACTGGTCGCGGCGTCCCAGGCGGCCGGCCGCGCGGCGTTGAAGGTCGGTGCGGACGTCAAGGACATCGACGCCGCGTCCCGTGACGTCATCGAGCGGGCCGGCCGGGGCGAGGAGTTCCTGCACGGCCTGGGACACGGCGTTGGCCTGCAGATTCACGAGGCCCCGAGCCTGTCGAAGACCGGTGACGGTACACTTTCGGCCGGCATGGCGGTCACCGTGGAGCCCGGCGTGTATCTGGCCGGCAGGGGCGGTGTCCGAATCGAGGACACGCTTGTCGTGCGGGAGGCCGGTCCCGAACTCCTCACTTTGACCACCAAGCAGCTCATGGTCGTGTGAACGCCCGCACGCCCTGGAACTTGAAAACAGGAGAGTCGAACCCGTGGCCACCACCACCAACGACCTGAAGAACGGAATGGTTCTCAACCTCGAGGGCCAGTTGTGGACGGTTGTGTCGTTCCAGCACGTCAAGCCCGGCAAGGGCCCGGCGTTCGTCCGGACCACGCTCAAGCACGTGCTGTCCGGCAAGGTCGTCGACAAGACGTTCAACGCGGGCACCAAGGTGGAGACCGCGACTGTCGACCGCCGTGCGATGACGTACCTCTACGCCGACGGCTCGGACTTCGTGTTCATGGACGGCGAGACGTACGACCAGATCCACGTGAGCAGGGACGTCGTCGCCGACGGCGCGAACTACCTCCTGGAGAACACAGAGGTCACCGTGGCCACGCACGAGGGTGTGCCGCTCTACGTCGAGCTGCCGACCTCCCTCGAGCTGGTCATCCAGCACACCGACCCGGGCCTGCAGGGCGACCGCTCCACCGGCGGCACCAAGCCCGCGACCCTGGAGACCGGCGCGGAGATCCAGGTGCCGCTGTTCGTCACCACCGGCGAGAAGGTCAAGGTCGACACCCGGGACGGTCGTTACCTCGGCCGCGTCTCCAGCTGAGATGGGCGCCCGTAGCAAAGCTCGCAAACGCGCGGTCGACCTGCTGTTCGAAGCGCAGCTCAGGAACGTCGACCCGGTCAGCCTGCTCGCCGACCGGGTCGGTTCCCCTGACGTGCCGCCTGTGAACGACTACACCGTCACGCTGGTCGAGGGCGTGCAGACGCACCTGACGCGGATCGACGAGCTGCTCGCCGAGCATTCCGAAGGGTGGACGCTCGACCGGATGCCCGCGGTCGACCTCGCTGTGCTGCGGCTTGGTCTCTACGAACTGCTGTGGGCGTCGGACGTGCCCGACCCGGTGGCCATCGACGAGGCGGTCCAGCTCGCGAAGATGCTGTCGACCGACGACTCGCCGCGGTTCGTCAACGGCCTGCTCGGCCGGATCGCCACGATCGCGGATCGGTTGCGCGCGACGCTCTGAGGCGCGACGACAGCCTCGGACGTGTTTCCGCAGGTAGGCCCATGGGCGGGCGGGAAATGTCGGACCCCTGGTGTTGACTGGAAACTAGGGGTTCCCCCTGTGACGGATTTTGTCGCCGTGTGGATCGGCGCCGTGGGCCGCGGTGGTGCACGGCGAGAGCTGGGCGAGTGCAGGCGATTTCCGGACGTGGCGGTGCACGCCTGGCCGTGCAGGGGCGGCCGCGTGGCACCTACGCCGTTTCGCTCAGCGCCGACCGGCTGCGCGCCACCCATCGCGACGGGTCCCCCAGCGCGCAGCCGGCTTCATGTCAGTCCTCTTTCGACGGCCTGGCCTCCGGCGGAAGCACGCCCCAGTCGATCAGCTGCTCGGTGAGCTCGCCCGGGGTCATGTCGTAGATGATGGCGAGTGACCGCAGGTCCTCGGTCCGGATGGACAGCACCTTGCCGTTGTAGTCCCCTCGCTGACTCTGGATGGTGGCCGCGTAGCGCGCCAGCGGACCGACCTTTTCGGCCGGAAGCTGTTGCAGCCGCTCCAGGTTGATGACGATCTTCGTGGCGGGCTCGGCACCGGAGGGGACCCTTCCCTCAGGCAGAAGCTCGACCACCGGTACTCCGTAGAAGTCGGCCAGCTCGGCCAGCTTCTGCACGGTCACTGCACGGTCGCCACGTTCGTAGGAGCCGACGACGACTGCCTTCCAGCGTCCGCCGGACTTCTGCTCGACGCCGTGCAACGACAGGCCTTGCTGCTGGCGGATGCCACGGAGCTTGGCCCCTAGCGCCTTGGCGTAATCGCCCATGTGGCGGTTCTCCATTTCATTCGCCCCGGCGGCCGGGAAGGCGAGCCGACGGGTCTCTGCTTAGATCGATACGCAGAGTAATGGTTACTTGCCGTGGCCAATAGGTCAAGCACCTCGCTCAGTTGCAGTATCGAGATCGACGTGAAGACCACCCGGACGGTGTACCGGTGTGCCCTGGTAACGTGCCTGATGACCCTGGTAGTGAGGGTCCTCGACATCCTTTAACGACCCGTCCGGTGAGGCGGGGAAGGAGGTCCACGCCAGTGCCACGCACCCGTGGCGCGGCGGATCCCGGCGGGCGGCGCGAGCTGCTTTCGGCCGGGGACGTCGCGCGCACTGTCGCCCGAATGGCCCATCAGGTCATCGAGAAGACGACTCTCGGTGCACCTGACGCTGCTCCAGTCGTGCTGATCGGCATTCCGACGAGGGGCGCACCGCTGGCCAAGCGTCTGGCCGCCCGGATCGCGGATTTCAGCGGAGTCCAGGTCCCGACCGGCGTGCTCGACGTCACGCTTTACCGTGACGACCTGCGCCGCCATCCCAACCGCCCGCTCGAGCCGACGAGCCTGCCCGAGGGCGGTATCGAGGACAAACTCGTCGTCCTGGTCGACGACGTGCTCTATTCCGGCCGAACGGTCCGTGCTGCCTTGGATGCGCTGCGTGACCATGGCAGGCCCCGCTCGGTGCAGTTGGCGGTCCTGGTCGACCGCGGCCACCGGGAACTGCCGATCCGAGCCGACTATGTCGGCAAGAACGTGCCTACCGCCCGGTCGGAAGGCATCGAAGTGCTGCTCGAGGAACTGGACGGCCGCGACGCCGTGGAGCTTGTCGGATGAAACACCTGTTGAGCTGTGACGGCCTGAGCCGCGACACAGCCACCGCTGTCCTGGACACCGCCGAAGCGCTGAAGCAGACGCTTCTGGGCCGGGAGGTCCGCAAACTGCCGACACTGCGCGGTCGCACGGTCATCACGATGTTCTACGAGAACTCGACTCGTACGCGTGTGTCGTTCGAGATCGCGGGCAAGTGGATGAGCGCCGACGTCATCAACGTGTCCTCGAGCGGATCGTCGGTCAGCAAGGGCGAGTCCCTGCGCGACACCGCGCTCACGTTGGCTGCAGCGGGAGCGGACTGCGTGATCGTGCGTCATCCGGCGTCCGGCGCGGCGCACCGACTGGCCAGTTGGCTGTCCGGCACGCACACGTCGGTGGTGAATGCCGGCGACGGCATGCACGAGCACCCGACGCAGGCGTTGCTCGACGCGGCCACGTTGCGGGAGCGGCTCGGCGGTCTGGACGGCCGTCGGATCGCGATCGTGGGTGACGTGTTGCACAGCAGGGTCGCCAGGTCGAACGTGCATTTGCTCACAACGCTCGGCGCCGAGGTCGTCCTCGTCGCGCCGCCCACTCTGCTGCCCGCGGGCGTAAACAGTTGGCCTGTAACGGTGTCGCACGAGCTCGACGCCGAACTGTCCGCTGTGGACGCCGTGATGATGCTTCGGGTGCAGGCCGAACGGATGCACGGCGGCTTTTTCCCCTCTGCACGCGAGTACTCCATCGCATACGGTCTTTCGGAGGCGCGCCTGCGCCTGCTCCCCGACCACGCCGTCGTGCTGCATCCCGGACCGATGCTGCGCGGCATGGAGATCGCGTCCACCGTTGCGGACTCGCCACGGGCCGCGATCACCGACCAAGTGCGAAACGGAGTTCACGTCCGCATGGCCGTGCTGTACCACCTGCTCGCCGGAGAAGAGGAAGTCGCGTGACGCTGATCAAAGGCGCCGTGCTCTACGGCGAAGGTGACCCCGTCGACATTCTCGTCGAAGACGGCCAGGTAGCCGAGATCGGCGAGCTCAAGAAGAAGACCGGCCAGGATGTCATCGACGCCCAGGGCCTCGTCGTCCTGCCGGGCTTCGTCGACCTGCACACGCACCTGCGCGAACCCGGTCGCGAGGACACCGAGACGGTCGAGACGGGATCAGCGGCGGCCGCGCTCGGCGGTTACACGGCGGTCTTCGCGATGGCCAACACGGACCCCGTCGCCGACAACCCGGTCGTCGTCGAGCATGTCTGGCGCCGTGGCCGCGAGGTCGGGTTAGTGGACGTCCACCCGATCGGTGCGGTGACCGTCGGGCTGAAAGGCGAGCGCCTCGCCGAGCTCGGTGCAATGGCTCGGAGCAATGCGAGCGTTCGGATCTTCTCCGACGACGGCATGTGCGTCGCCGACCCACTGATCATGCGGCGTGCGCTCGAGTACAGCCGCGGTTTGGACGTGCTCATCGCGCAGCACGCCGAAGAGCCGCGTCTGACGGTCGGCGCGCAGGCGCACGAAGGTGAGACAGCCGCGCGACTCGGACTCGCCGGTTGGCCCGCGGCCGCTGAGGAGTCGATCGTCGCGCGCGACTGCCTGCTCGCCGGTCACGTCGGCGCGAGGCTGCACGTGTGCCACGTGTCGACGGCGGGCACCGCCGACGTGCTGCGCTGGGCGAAGGCCCGCGGCACGCAGGTCTCGGCCGAGGTCACCCCGCACCACTTGTTGCTGGACGACGACCGGCTGAACACCTACGACCCGGTCAACAAGGTCAACCCGCCGCTGCGGACCTCGTCGGACACCAAATCGCTCCGCGAAGCGCTCGCCGAAGGCGTCATCGATTGCGTCGCCACCGACCACGCGCCGCACGCGCCCCAGGACAAGGACTGCGAGTGGTCCGCGGCCCGGCCGGGCATGCTGGGCCTGCAGACCGCGCTTTCGGTGGTGATCGAGACGATGGTTAAGCCCGGGCTGCTGGACTGGCGCGGGGTGGCGCGGGTGATGAGCGAGCGGCCCGCGGAGATCGCCGGGCTGCCCGACCACGGCAGGCCGATCGCGGTCGGCGAACCGGCGAACCTCGTCCTGGTCGACCCGAAGGCGACGTGGACGGTGAACGGCGCGCGGCTGGCCAGCCTCGCGGGCAACACCCCGTACGAAGGCATGGAGCTTCCCGGCGTCATCAAGGCGACATTGCTCCGAGGCAAAGTGACCGCGCGGGATGGGCGGGCCGTCAGATGAGGATCTTGCTCACGCTCGCGGTCGTGGCCTTCTTCCTGCTCTGTGTGCTGGCGATGTGGTGGGGCTACCGCAACCGCGCCCGTAGGCAGCGCCCGGACCTGCCGCAGTTCCCGCAGCCGCCGCAGACCCTCAAGAAGGACCTGCTCGAACCCGCGACCGGCGTGTACATCAGCACCACGACCGCGAAGAGCTGGCAGGACCGGGTCGCGGTCGGGGACATCGGGTTCCGTGCCGCCGCGACGGTGCACCTCACCGACGACGGCGTGCTGTTCGACAGGGAAGGCGCGGACCGGGTGTGGATCCCGGCGGAGTCGGTGGTGAGCGCACGCACCGACCGTGCGATCGCCGGGAAGGTGATGAAGCGCGACGGCCTGCTCGTCGTGCGCTGGCGGCTGGGCGAGCACGAGCTCGACACAGGCTTCCGGGGAGATGACAAAGACGTGTACGCGGACTGGGTCGAGGCGTTGACCGGCCTGGCCAAAGGAGGAGCGGCGAAGTGACACCAGCTGCATTGGTGCTTGAGGACGGCCGGGTCTTCCGGGGTGAAGCGTTCGGCGCGGTGGGGTCGACCCTGGGCGAGGTCGTCTTCTGCACGGCGATGACCGGCTACCAGGAAACGTTGACCGACCCGTCGTACCACGGACAGATCGTGGTGGCGACGGCCCCGCAGATCGGCAACACCGGCTGGAACGACGAGGACGACGAGTCCAGGAAGATCCACGTGGCGGGTTATGTGGTGCGTGATCCGGCACGAATCCCGTCCAACTGGCGCTCGCGCCGTTCGTTGAACGACGAGCTGACCGACCAAGGCATCGTCGGCATCGCGGGCGTGGACACCCGCACCATCACCCGGCACATCCGCGAACAGGGCGCGATGCGCGCTGGGATCTTCGCGGGCGACGCGGTGACCGATGTGGACACCATGGTCCAGGCCGTGCGGGACAGCCCGAAGATGAAGGGCGCGGACCTCTCCGGCGCGGTCAGCACCGACGAGACCTACGTCGTCCCGGCCAACGGCGAACGGCGGTTCAAGGTCGCCGCGCTGGACCTGGGCATCAAGTTCAACACGCCGCGGATGATGGCCCAGCGCGGCATCGAGACCCACGTGATGCCGGTCGGGTCCACTCTGGACGACCTGCTCGCGGTCGAGCCCGACGGCGTCTTCCTGGCCAACGGCCCCGGCGACCCGGAGACCCAGGCGCACGCGATCGCGCTGACGCAGCAGGTCCTCGAACGCCGGATCCCGTTGTTCGGCATCTGCTTCGGCAACCAGATCCTGGGCCGCGCCCTGGGCATGGGCACGTACAAGATGACCTACGGCCACCGAGGCATCAACGTGCCGGTGATCGAGGCGGCCACCGGCCGGGTGGCGATCACGTCCCAGAACCACGGCTTCGCGTTGGAAGGCGAGGTCGGTCAGAAACTGGACACGCCGTACGGCGCTGCCGAGGTGAGCCACTACTGCCCGAACGACGGCACCGTCGAAGGTCTGCGTTGTGTGGACGTCCCGGCGTTCAGTGTCCAGTACCACCCCGAGGCGGCCGCCGGCCCGCACGACGCCGCGCCCCTGTTCGACCAGTTCGTGACGTTGATGGATGAGGCCTGACAGATGCCGAAACGGACAGACATCCAGCACGTGCTCGTGATCGGCTCCGGGCCGATCGTGATCGGGCAGGCGTGCGAGTTCGACTACTCGGGCACCCAGGCCTGCCGCGTGCTGCGGGAGGAAGGCCTGCGGGTCAGCCTGGTGAACTCCAACCCGGCGACGATCATGACCGATCCGGAGTTCGCCGACGCCACCTACATCGAGCCGATCACCCCCGAGTTCGTCGAGCAGGTGATCGCCAAGGAACGCCCGGACGCGATCCTGGCCACGCTCGGCGGGCAGACCGCGTTGAACACCGCGGTCGCGCTGCACGAGCGCGGTGTGCTGGAGAAGTACGACGTCGAGCTGATCGGCGCGGACATCGACGCGATCCAGCGCGGTGAGGACCGGCAGAAGTTCAAGGACATCGTCGCGCAGATCGGTGGTGAGACCCCGCGCAGCCGCGTGTGCCACTCGATGGACGAGGTCCGCGAGACGGTCGCCGAACTCGGCCTGCCGGTGGTCATCCGGCCGTCGTTCACGATGGGCGGCCTGGGGTCGGGCATGGCGCACACGCCCGACGAGCTGGAGCGCATGGCGTCGTTCGGCCTGGCGGAGTCGCCGGTGACCGAGGTGCTGATCGAGGAGAGCGTGCTCGGCTGGAAGGAGTACGAACTCGAGCTGATGCGCGACCGGCACGACAACGTGGTGGTTGTCTGCTCCATCGAGAACATCGACCCGATGGGCGTGCACACCGGTGACTCGGTGACCGTCGCCCCGGCGATGACGCTGACCGACCGCGAGTACCAGCACATGCGCGACGTCGGCATCGACGTGCTGCGCGCGGTCGGCGTGGACACCGGTGGCTGCAACATCCAGTTCGCCATCCACCCGGACAACGGCCGCATGGTCGTCATCGAGATGAACCCGCGCGTGTCTCGCTCCTCGGCGCTGGCGTCGAAGGCCACCGGGTTCCCGATCGCCAAGATCGCCGCCAAGCTGGCGATCGGCTACACGCTCGACGAGATCACCAACGACATCACCGGCGAGACCCCGGCCAGCTTCGAGCCGACCCTGGACTACGTCGTGGTCAAGGTGCCGCGGTTCGCGTTCGAGAAGTTCCCCGGCGCGGACAAGACGCTGACCACGACGATGAAGTCGGTGGGCGAGGCCATGTCGCTCGGTCGCAACTTCACCGAGGCCCTCGGCAAGGCGTTGCGGTCCATGGAGACCAAGGCCGCCGGTTTCTGGACGACGCCGGACCCGGACGGCGCGACGCTCGAGTCCACTCTGGAGCAGCTGAAGACCGGGCACGACGGCAGGCTGTACACGGTCGAGCGCGCTCTGCGGCTCGGCGCGACGGTGGAGCAGGTGCACGACGCGTCCGGCATCGACCCGTGGTTCGTCGACCAGATCCTGTCGTTGGTCGAGCTGCGGTCGGAGATCCTCGACGCCGCGGTGCTCGACGAACCGTTGTTGCGCAGGGCGAAACGCGCCGGCCTGTCGGACCGCCAGGTCGCCGCGCTGCGGCCGGAACTGGCGGGGGAGGACGGTGTGCGGGCGTTGCGGCACCGTCTCGGCATCCGTCCGGTGTTCAAGACCGTCGACACGTGCGCGGCGGAGTTCGCCGCGAAAACCCCGTACCACTACTCGGCCTACGAGTCCGACCCCGCGGCCGAGACCGAAGTCGCGCCGCAGCGCGAGAAGCCGAAGGTGCTGATCCTCGGCTCAGGACCCAACCGCATCGGCCAGGGCATCGAGTTCGACTACTCGTGCGTGCACGCCGCGATGGCGTTGCGCGCCGACGAGTACGAGACCGTCATGGTCAACTGCAACCCGGAAACCGTGTCCACCGACTACGACACGTCCGACCGGCTGTACTTCGAGCCACTGACCTTTGAGGACGTTCTCGAGGTCGTGCACTCCGAGCAGGAGTCCGGCACCGTCGCGGGCGTGATCGTGCAGCTCGGCGGTCAGACACCGCTCGGCTTGGCGCAGCGCCTCGCGGACGCGGGCGTTCCGATCGTCGGCACACCACCCGCCGCGATCAACCTGGCCGAGGACCGCGGCGCGTTCGGTGACGTGCTGACCGCGGCCGGGCTGCCCGCGCCGCGCTACGGCACCGCGACCTCTTATGAAGGTGCGAAGGAGATCGCCGACGAGATCGGCTACCCGGTGCTGGTCCGGCCGTCCTATGTGCTCGGCGGACGCGGCATGGAGATCGTGTACGACGACTCCACGCTGGCCGACTACATCGCGCGGGCCACGGAAGTCTCGCCGGAGCACCCGGTGCTGGTCGACCGGTTCCTCGACGACGCCATCGAGATCGACGTCGACGCGCTGTGCGACGGCGACGAGATCTTCATCGGCGGCGTGATGGAGCACATCGAGGAAGCAGGGATCCATTCGGGAGATTCGTCCTGCGCTCTGCCGCCGATCACGCTGGGCCGGACGGACCTGGAGAACGTCCGCCGTTCGACCGAGGCGATCGCCAAGGGCGTCGGCGTGCGGGGCCTGCTCAACGTGCAGTACGCGCTGAAAGACGACCAGCTGTACGTGCTGGAGGCCAACCCGCGCGCGTCACGGACGGTCCCGTTCGTGTCCAAGGCGACGGCGGTGCCGCTGGCGAAGGCCGCTGCTCGGATCATGCTCGGTGCGACCATCAAGGAACTGCGCGACGAGGGCATGCTGCCGCCGTCCGGCGACGGCGGCGAGTTGCCGTCCGACGCCGCGGTCGCGGTCAAGGAGGCCGTGCTGCCGTTCCACCGGTTCCGCACGCCGGAGGGACAGGGCGTGGATTCGCTGCTCGGCCCGGAGATGAAGTCCACCGGTGAGGTGATGGGCATCGACACCTCGTTCGGCAAGGCCTTCGCCAAGTCGCAGACCGCGTCCTACGGTTCGCTGCCGACGTCCGGCCGGATCTTCGTGTCGGTGGCCAACCGCGACAAGCGCGCGATGATCTTCCCGGTGAAGCGGCTCGCCGACCTCGGGTTCGAGATCGTCGCCACGCAGGGCACGGCCGAAGTGCTCCGACGCAACGGGATTCCTTGCTCCGAGGTGCCCAAGCACTTCGAGGCGCCCACCGGCTCGGTGCGCAACGCGGTGAGCGTGATCCTGGACGGCGAGGTCGTCATGGTGATCAACACGCCGTACGGCAACAGTGGACCGCGAGTGGACGGTTACGAGATCCGCACCGCCGCCGTCGCGCGCGACATCCCTTGCGTGACCACGATCCAGGGCGCCGCGGCGGCTGTCCAGGGCATCGAGGCCCTGATCCGGGGCGAGATCAGCGTCCGGCCGTTGCAAGCCTTGCAAGCGGCGTTGAAGGCGCAAACCGGGAGCACCACGTGACGCAATCGGGGAGCAATTCTCAGAGCAATTCCGCGAGCGCACCGACGCGTGCTCCGTTCGGTGCGCGGCTGACCACGGTCGTTTCGCAGCGTGGCCCGTTGTGCGTCGGCATCGACCCACATCCCGGTCTGCTGACGCAATGGGGTCTGGCGGACGACGCGAACGGGCTCGAACGGTTCGCGATGACCTGCGTCGAGGCGTTGGCGGACGAGGTCGCGGTCCTCAAACCACAGTCGGCCTTCTTCGAACGGTATGGCTCGAAGGGCATCGTGGTGCTCGAGCGGGTCATCGCGGAGTCCCAAGAGGCCGGAGCGATCGTCCTGCTGGACGTCAAACGCGGCGACATCGGCTCCACCATGGCGGCCTACGCGGCGGCGTACCTGACCGACGGTTCGCCGTTGGCCGCGGATGCCATAACACTGTCACCGTATCTCGGATTCGGCTCTCTCGAACCTGCGTTGCAGGCGGCGGAGAAGTCCGGACGGGGCGTTTTCGTCCTCGCTCTGACCTCGAACCCTGAGGCGCCCGAGATCCAGCGTGCGCTCAACGGCCCACGCAGCATCGCGCAAACGGTCGTCGACGCTGCGGCCGAACGCAACGCCGGTGTTCGGCCGATCGGTGGAATCGGTCTTGTCGTCGGGGCCACCATCGGGGCTCTTGGCGTGGACCTGGACGCCCTCAACGGACCGTTGCTGGTGCCCGGCTTCGGGGCACAAGGGGGCACGCTGTCCGATATCCGGACACTCTTCGGAAAATCCCTGCATAACGTGCTTCCGGCCTCGTCACGGGACGTCCTCAAGGCGGGCCCGGAGGTGTTCGCGCTGCGTAGCGAGGCCCTCCGGACCCGTGACGCGATCGTGTCGGCCACGGGTCACCATTGATGTACCACGCGTGATCTGCGCAGGATCGGCGACCCACGTTGTCCTTGACCCGGGCGTGTCGGTACGGTCGCCAGCACCCGATCCGGAAACACCCACCCCACGGAGGAAATCGTGGCCCTTCCCCAGCTGACCGAGGAGCAGCGGGCCGCAGCGCTGGAGAAGGCGGCTGCCGCTCGTCGGGCCCGGGCTGAGCTCAAAGAGCGACTGAAGCGAGGCGGCACGACCCTCAAGGACGTGCTCGCCCAGTCCGACAGCGACGAGGTCTTGGGCAAGATGAAGGTGACCGCACTGCTGGAGGCCCTCCCCGGCGTCGGCAAGGTGCGCGCCACCCAGATCATTGAGCGGTTGCAGATCGCCCCAAGCCGCCGCCTCAGGGGTCTCGGCGACCGGCAGCGCAAGGCGCTGCTCGCCGAGTTCAGCGGCGAGTGACTGGCAGTCACTTGAGTGCCGGCGAGCCGGGGACGGGTGTGCGCGCCCGGCCCCGGCTCACTGTTGTGTCGGGTCCGTCCGGCGTCGGCAAGTCCACTGTGGTGGCACAGCTGCGCAGGCTGGACCCGAGCATCTTCTTCAGCGTCTCGATGACCACCCGCGGACAGCGGCCCGGCGAGGTCGACGGCGCCCACTACCACTTCGTCGACCGTGCGCGGTTCGACGAGATGGCGGCGCGCGGCGAGTTCCTGGAATGGGCCGAATACGCGGGCAACTGTTACGGCACGCCCCGGCAACCGGTGCTCGACGCGCTGGCCGCGGGACGGCACGCGATCCTGGAGATCGAACTTCAGGGCGCGCGGCAGGTTCGTGCCGCGATGCCCGAGGCACAGCTGGTGATGCTCGTGCCACCGTCCTGGGAGACCCTGGTCGGCCGGTTGACCGGCCGTGGCACCGAGGATCCCGAGGTGGTCAAGCACCGTCTGGCCGTGGCCGAGAAGGAACTGGACGCGCAGGGCGAGTTCGACGCGCTGGTGGTGAACACCGACGTGAAGCAGGCCGCGGCCGAGTTGCTAACCTTGATGACCGGTACCGATGTCTGAAAACCCCTGGAGTTCCTCTTGACCACCGAGCTGGGCGCACTGGGCGAGCCGACCACCAACCTGGAAGGCATCACCAACCCGCCGATCGACGACCTGCTTGACAAGGTCAGTTCGAAGTACGCGCTGGTGATCTACGCCGCCAAGCGTGCCCGCCAGATCAACGACTACTACGCGCAGCTCGGTGAGGGCCTGCTGGAGTACGTCGGCCCGCTCGTCGAGCCGGGCCCGCGGGAGAAGCCGCTGTCCATCGCGCTTCGCGAGATCCACTCCGGCCTGCTAGAGCACACCGAAGGCGAGTGACCACCCCGGCTTCTGGCCGGCCCCGGGTGGTGCTCGGGGTCGGCGGGGGCATCGCCGCCTACAAGGCCTGTGAGGTCCTTCGCCGGCTGACCGAGTCCGGTCACCGGGTACAGGTGTTGCCCACCGAATCGGCGTTGAACTTCGTCGGCAAGGCGACGTTCGAGGCGCTGTCACACCAGCCTGTCTACACAGGCGTTTTCGAGGACGTCCCCGAGGTCGCGCACGTCCGCATCGGCAAGGAAGCCGACCTCGTCGTGGTCGTCCCGGCGACGGCCGACCTGCTGGCCAAGGCCGCGCACGGGAATGCCAACGACATGCTCACCGGCACGCTGCTCACCGCGAGGTGCCCGGTGCTGATGATCCCGGCGATGCACACCGAGATGTGGGAGCACCCGGCGACGCAGGACAACGTCGCGCTGCTGCGCTCACGCGGCATCGTCGTCACCGAACCCGCCAGTGGCCGCCTGACCGGCACCGACACCGGCAAGGGGCGGTTGGCCGACCCCGCGGAGATCGTCGACCTGGCCCGGTTGCTGCTCGCCCGTGCCGACGCGTTGCCGCGTGACATGGTCGGCAAGCGTGTCGTGGTGTCCGCCGGCGGGACACGTGAGCCCCTGGACCCGGTCCGTTACCTGGGCAATCGTTCGTCCGGCAAGCAGGGCTACGCGCTCGCGCGAGTCGCCGCGCAGCGGGGCGCCCAAGTCACCTTGGTCTCCGCGCACACCGTCGCGTTGCCGGAACCTGCGGGCGTGGACATCGTCAATGTCGGCACCGCGCTCGAGCTGCGTGACGCCATGCACAAGGCCGCGGCCGAGGCGGACATCGTGGTCATGGCGGCCGCCGTGGCCGACTTCCGGCCGGTCAGCAAGGCCGAGCACAAGATCAAGAAGTCCGACAGGGACCCAGACCCGGTCCTGCTGACCCGCAACCCGGATGTGCTCGCCGAACTGGTCGCCTCCCGTGCCGAGGGCAATCTGGACGCGTACATCGTCGGGTTCGCCGCCGAGACCGGCGACGACCAGGGCGATGTGCTCACGCACGGGCGCGCGAAACTGGCGAGGAAGGGCTGTGACCTGCTCGTCGTCAACGCCGTGGGCGAGGGCCGGGCGTTCGAGGTGGAGGACAACGCCGGATGGCTGCTGGCCGCGGACGGCTCCGAACGGCCTATCGGACTGGGTTCAAAAGCGCAAATGGCGGCCGGTATCTGGGACTTCGTCATGAAGTCCAGCACTTCTCGAACGGCTGGGTGAATCCTTCAGTAGGCTGATCCATGCAGCTCATCCGTGATGAAGTGAGGGGTAATGGCGACAAACAAGGCCAGCCGGCTGTTCACGTCGGAGTCGGTCACGGAGGGGCACCCGGACAAGATCTGTGACGCCATCAGCGACTCGATCCTGGACGCCCTGCTGCGCAAAGACCCACGGAGCCGCGTCGCGGTCGAGACGATGGTGACGACGGGCCAGGTCCACGTGGCCGGCGAGGTGACCACCGAGGCGTATGCGGACATCCCGTCCATCGTGCGCGACAAGATCCTCGAGATCGGCTACGACTCCTCGGCCAAGGGCTTCGACGGCAACTCCTGCGGCGTGAACATCGCGATCGGGGCGCAGTCACCCGACATCGCCCAGGGTGTGGACACCGCCTACGAGTCCCGTGTCGAGTCGGCCGACGACGAGATCGACCGCCAGGGTGCCGGTGACCAGGGCCTGATGTTCGGCTACGCGTGCACCGACACACCGGAACTGATGCCGTTGCCGATCGCGCTCGCGCATCGGCTCTCCATGCGACTGACCAAGGTCCGCAAGGACGGTGACCTGCCGTACCTGCGCCCGGACGGCAAGACCCAGGTGACCATCGAGTACGCCGGTGACCAGGCCGTCCGGCTCGACACCGTCGTGGTGTCCTCCCAGCACGCCGAGGGCATCGACCTCGAGCGCCTGCTCGGTGTGGACATCCGCGAGCAGGTCATGGAGCCGGAGATCGCCGGCCTGAGCCTGGACACGTCCAGCGTGCGCCTGCTGGTCAACCCGACCGGCCGGTTCGTCATCGGCGGTCCGATGGGCGACGCGGGCCTGACCGGCCGCAAGATCATCGTCGACACGTACGGCGGTATGGCGCGGCACGGTGGTGGCGCGTTCTCCGGCAAGGACCCGTCGAAGGTGGACCGTTCCGCGGCGTACGCCATGCGGTGGGTCGCCAAGAACGCGGTGGCGGCGGGATTGGCTTCGCGAGTCGAGGTCCAGGTGGCGTACGCGATCGGCAAGGCCGCCCCGGTCGGCCTGTTCGTGGAGACCTTCGGCACCGAGACGGTGGACCCGACGAAGATCCAGGCCGCCATCTCGGCCGTGTTCGACCTGCGTCCGGCCGCGATCATCCGCGACCTGGACCTGCTGCGGCCGATCTACGCGCCGACCGCGGCGTACGGTCACTTCGGCCGTCCGGAGCTGGACCTTCCTTGGGAGCGCACGGACCGTGCGGAGGCCCTGAAGCAGGCCGCCGGTCTCTGACCGTTTTCCGTCACGTAACGGCGCGGGCGATTTCCGCCCGCGCCGTTCGTCGTTTTCAGGATTCTGCAGCGACCGGGGCCTGGAACAGGCGCTGCGGTCTTCGGCCATCCGGTTGCGGCCGTCGGCACGCGCGTGGCCTGGGCGGAGATGGTCGTGGTGAAAGCCTCTGGTAAACCTCAGGGCGTGGTCAACGCGGGTAATCGGAACAAAGGCGAACGGCAGCCGGCTGCCGACCTTCCGGTTGCCCGTGTCTACGTCGACGTGCCGCTGGCGCACCTGGACAAGACATTCGACTACTTGATCCCCGCGCAGCTGGACGACCAAGTAGTCCCCGGATGCCGGGTGCGAGTGCGGTTCTCGGGCAGGCTCGTGGACGCCTACGTGATCGAGCGAGCGGCGGAATCCGAGCACCCGAAGCCGATGTTCCTCGAAAAGGTGGTGTCGCCCGAACCGGTATTGGCGCCGCAGATCGCGCAGCTGGCCAGAACCGTGGCCGACCGGTACGCCGGCACCATGATGGACGTGCTGCGGCTGGCCATCCCGCCGCGGCACGCGCGCGCCGAGGCGGCGCCGTCGCCGGACCCGGTCGACGTCGACCCGCCGGCGGAGACCGGCTGGGGCCGTTATCCGCGGGGCCCGGCGTTGCTTGACGCTGTGAAGGCCGGTCGAAACGCCCATGCGGTGTGGCAGGCGTTGCCGAACGACGACTGGCCGCGGCGGTTGGCTGAGCTCGCGGTGACGGTCGCGGCGACCGGCCGAGGCGTGGTCATGGTGGTTCCCGACTATCGCGATGTCGCTCGTTTGCACGCCGCGTGCCTCGCCCTGGTCGGCAAGGAACGGGAGTCGGCCGTTGTGGCGCTGTCGGCCGATCTGGGGCCCTCTACGCGGTACAAACGATGGCTTTCGGTGCTCAGAGGGTCCGCGCGGATCGTTCTCGGCACCCGGGCGACCGCGTTCGCACCCGTCAAAGATCCCGGACTGGTCGTCATCTGGGACGACGGTGACGACCTGCACGCCGATCAGCGCTCTCCTTATGCACACGTTCGCGAGGTGCTGACGCTTCGAGCGCATCAGACCGGTGCCGCGATGGTGATCGGTGCGTTCGCCAGAACAGCCGAGGCTCAATTGCTCCTGGACACCGGCTGGGCGCACGAAGTGATCGCGGCTCGGGACGAGGTCAGGAAGTCAGCCCCGAGGGTGACCGCGATCGGCGAGACCGACGTCCAGCTGGCTCGCGACCCCGCCGCGCGGGCGGCGCGCCTTCCGTCCGTCGGCTTCGAAGCCGCGCGCGGTGCACTCGCGGCAGGTGCTCCGGTCTTGGTCCAGGTACCGCGACGGGGTTACGTACCCGCGTTGGCGTGCGCGCAATGTCGCGCGCCCGCACGTTGCCGCAGGTGCGCGGGACCGCTCGCGCTCCCCGGCGGGCAGGACGACGGTGTGGCGCGTCCAGCAGCGTGCCGCTGGTGCGGTGCGGCTGAAGCGGCATTCCGGTGCGGCAACTGTGGATCACGCCGTTTGCGAGCGGTCGTGGTCGGGTCCAAGCGGACCGCGGAGGAGATGGGCCGTGCGTTTCCCGGCGTGCCTGTCCGGACGTCGGGCGCCGACGAAGTGCTCGCCACGGTTTCCAGCGCACCCGCGCTCGTCGTTTCGACGCCCGGCGCCGAACCAGTCGCCGAAGGCGGTTACGGTGCCGCGCTGTTGCTGGACAGTTGGGCGTTGCTCGGTCGCGCGGACCTGCGGGCGACCGAAGAAACGCTGCGGCGCTGGATGGGCGCGGCGGCCTTGGTCCGCCCTGGTGTGGACGGCGGGCGAGTGGTCGTGGTGGCGGACTCTTCATTCGCTCCCGTTCAGGCGTTGGTGCGCTGGGACCCGGCATGGCACGCCGCACAGGAATTGGCCGCGCGGGCCGAGTTGGGTTTCCCGCCCGCGGTGCGGATGGCGTCAGTGGACGGATCGCCGGACGCGCTCGCCGACTTCCTGGAGCACCTTCTCTTGCCGGAGCCGGCGGAAGTGCTGGGTCCGGTGCCGATCAGCGAGACGAATGAACGTGCGTTGATCCGCACGCCGCGCACCGACGGCCGTTCGCTCGCCGCCGCGCTGGCGGTCGCTCAGAAAGAACGAACGGCGCGGAAGGAACCGGAGTCCATGCGGGTCCGGCTGGATCCGCTGGAGCTCGTCTGATTCGTGTCCCGGCCCTGCACCAGCCAGGACCGATCGACACCTTCTGGTTTTCAGGTTCGATCGGCGCGTGACGAACAAACCGTCGCCGGTGAATTCGGGCCTCACAGTCTCGACTCCGTCGGCCGCTTTGTCGATCAGCGCCGACGCGCAGTTGAACCCGTTCCAGGGGCGACCATGCGAACCAGCATGCAACTCGGCGTTGTGCGCATCCGTGTGCAGATCGGCCTGCAGGCTTATGGTGGTCACATCTATTAGATGACCGCGGCGGGGTAACAACGTTGCGTCCCGAAACTCGCACGGTTCAGCCCAACGCCGCATGCGAAGTGGCGGTGCCAACTCCTACTGTCGACAGCAGGACGGGCCGTCACTGGAGGCAGGCGTGAGCGAAGCCCAGCTCGGCACCCGGGAGTACGTGTTGGCCGCCACCCAGGTCGATCAGCTGGTCGACCGGTTGACGGTAGGCGTCGAGGAAGAGTTCCTGCTGGTCGACGTCGAGTCGGGCCGGCTGGCCGACCGTGCCCCGGACATCCTTTCGGACGCCGACGGTCAGGGGCATGATCTGCAGCCCGAAATCACGCTGAGCCAGGTGGAATCGGCCAGCGGCATCTGCATGACGATGCCTGAGCTGCGCGCACAGCTGATCGGAGCTCGGCACCTGCTGGCCGAGGAGGCTGAACGGCACGGAACGTGGCTGATCGCCACCGGGGCGCCGGTGCTGGGACGTGAGTCGCCCAACGCGCTGACGCCGTTGCCGAGGTATCACCGGATGACCCGGGAATTCCGTGCGCTCATCGCGGATCTGCCCGTGTGTGGTTGCCACGTGCATATCGGTCTGCCTGATGACGAGGCCCGGGTGGTGGTCTGCAACCACATCCGCTACTGGCTGCCAACGCTCCTGGCGGTCGGTGCTAATTCGCCGTACTGCAACGACACCGACACCGGATATGCGAGTTGGCGGTACTTGATGTGGAGCCGATGGCCTTCGGCCGGCGCACCACCGTGGTTCGAATCGGCGGCCGACTACTACTCGGCGCGAGAACGGGTCGTCGCCAGCGGCGCGGCGATGGACCTGGGAATGCTGTATTGGGACGTGCGGCTTTCCGCCCATCAGCCAACCGTCGAGGTCCGAGTCGGCGACGTCGCGCCGACAGCGGACGACGCGGTGCTGATGGCTGCGTTGGTTCGCGGCATCGCGGCCACCGCGTTGGCGTCGGGTGCGTGTGCGCCTGACGTGCCGCAGCACGTTCTGCGCCCGGCGTTGTGGCGCGCGGCTCGTGACGGCTTGGAAGGGCTGGGCGTGGATCTCGTGACCGGGGAACTGGCTCCGGCCGCGGACCTGGCAGGCTCATTGGTTCGTTGGATCCGTCCGGCTCTCGAAGTGTCCGGCGACTACGAACTCGTTGACGAGTCTTTGGCCCGTTTGGTGCTGGACGGATGTGGCGCGGCCCGGCAACGCGCGGCCTTCGCCAGAACCGGATCGTTGGGCGGTGTTGTCGAGTTCCTGCACGCCCAGACGAAGTCCGGCTGACCCGTGGCCGTTTACCGGTCGGTAGGCGGACGATCATGCAGCTCCGCTGCCCTCCCGACCGGACGGTAGGCTCTCAGGTGATGAGCATTCGTGAGGTGTCGATCCGGGACGACTCGATCAGGCTTGGCCAGTTCCTCAAACTGGCGGGGCTGGCCGAGGACGGCGGCCACGCCAAGGACCTGATCGAGGCGCAGGACGTGCTGGTCAACGACGAGGTCGAGGTCCGCAGGGGCAGGCAGTTGCGGCACGGCGACGTGGTCGACGTCGACGGCGAGAAAGCCCGCTTGGTCGCCAACGGTTAGCTAGACGAGTTCGGCGATGTTCACCCTGCGCCGCAGCCGGGCCAACGCCCGGTGTTGCGCGACGCGAACGGCGCCAGGCGTCGAGCCGACCGCCGCGGCGGTCTCCTCAGCGGACAGACCGACGACGATCCGCAACACCAGGATGTCGCGTTGCCGGTTCGGCAGGAAGCTCAGCAGTTCGTTGATCCGCTTCGCCGCCTCGCCCTGCAACACGTGCTGAACCGGGCTGCCCTCGTTTTCGGGGACGTCCGGGATGTCCGCGACCGGTTGCTCCCGGTTGCGGGCCACAGCTCGATGCGCGTCGGCGACCTTGTGGGCAGTGATGCCGTACACGAACGCCAGGAATGGACGTCCCTGATATTCGTAACGGGGCAGTGCGGTGAGAACCGCGAGGCAAGCCTCCTGCGCGATGTCGTCGGCAGAGGTATACGACCGTTCCCCTCGGCCGACGCGGGCGCGGCAATAGCGCACAACCATGGGCCGGATCGTCGTCAGCACCCTGCCAATTGCTTCAGGGTCGCCGTTGACCGCCGCCGGAACCAGGGCGTCGAGGTAGTTGACCAAGTTCGTAGCCATCACAGTCGATTCTGATCCGCCGCGACGGCCGGACGGCAGAGCCAGAAGCCATCGCCGGAATGATGACTTTCGGCCCTACTGGCCACCGGGCCAATCCTGTGGCAGCCAGTTCACCGCGTACCAGAGATCCATCCGGTGCTGCGCCTGCGACAGGTCCACGTGCAGTGCCCGCTCGATCTGGCCGATGCGGTGCCGGACGCTGTTGCGATGTACGTCCAGCGCGGTGGCGCTGCGGTCCCAGTTGCCGTGATTGGCCAGCCACACCCGGAGCGTCTCCACCAATTGCCCCGGGCCGGGCGAGCGTATTTCGGTGAGCGGTGCCAAAGTGCGCCGAGCGAATGCACGCGCCTGCGCCGGGTCGATCAACGACGAAACGCTCTCTGACTCGTTGTCGGCACTGACCGGATGGCCGGAGGCTGCGGCACGGCGTCGGAGTGCGACGGCCTCACGTTCCGCGGTTCGTAAGTCGGCGACGCCGACGACACCACTCATGCCGACGAGCCAACCGCGCTTGTGCAGCGTGTCCAACGCGGTCGGTGACGGTGCGGAGCGCGCGGCGACGATCGCACGAAAGCTGCCGCCCGCGAGATCGACCAGGGGAGTACCGAGCAACTGGACGAGCTGGGCGAAGTCGCTGTCCAGGTCGGTCCTTTGCCCGTGGCGCACATCGACACCCGCTAACACCCGGTAGTCCTGACCTGCGCGGTTGTCCAGCAACGCGGCGAGCAGATCACCGGTCGACTCGGCGGCCGAGCCGGCGGCCAGAAGCAGCCGGGCCGACAACCGGGACGCGTGACCGCGTGACGTATCGGTCTCGCGACGGAGCAGGCCGATCATCGCCAGAGCCATCGCCACGACCGCCCGGTCACCGACGCTGAACGCACGATTGCGTCCGACAACGAGCACGCAGGACAAGTCGACGGGGTACAGAACGACGTGATCGCCACCAAGGTGCGTGCTCGCGCTTCGCGGACCCGATCCGCCACGCAACCGGGAAGCCAAAGACAGCAGATCATCGGATGGTTCGGGCGCCAGTCCGGACCGGGTCACGACCGTGCCTTCCGAATCGAGCAACATCGCCCAGCCGGTGAGCGAGGTGGCCAACGCGCGGACGGTCGTCTCGATCGGCCGGGGACGGGTCGCGGCGCGCGTCAGATTGCGCTGGCCGTCGGCGATGACCCGGAGTTCGACGTTCTGCGCCTCGGCAAGCGCATTGCCGACAGCTTGGCTGACGGCCAGGAACGGCGTGCGTTCCGGAACGGCGAGTAAAGGCAGATCACGGTCGCGGCACGCCTTGACCAATTCCTTCGGCACCGCGTCGTACACCGGGCTCATCCCGAACCCCAACGCCGTCACACCTGCGTTGACCAGGCTTTCCACGTACGCGTCGATTTCCGCTGGGGTGCGCGGGAAGTTCACGCCCGCGGTCAGCAGCAGCTCCTGACCCAGTAAGTACGGCACCGGATCGCGCAGTTCGCTGACGTGCGCCCAGCAGACCGGCCGGTCCAGCCGGGATTTGCCGGCCCGGACCTCCAGGCCTAACTCAGCGCGGCTGACCAACGCCCGCAGCGGGATGGTCCTGAGCACCATGGCACGCCTCCCCCGGCCGGTTCGTCCAACGGTGACTGGCCAGATTGTGCAGAACAACCTCTGAACGAGACCAGCCGCGGCTCTCTACGGTGACCGGAACGAAACGCCACGCGTCGGAGATCGACATGGCCCTCGACAACGCAGTGATTGTGGCCTACCTGCTTGGCATGGTCGCGATGGGGTGGTGGGGCATGCGCAGGGGCCACCACTAAGAGCGAATATCTGGTGGCTGCGCGACGGCTGGGTGGCCCGATGTACTCGGGCACGATGTCCGCGACCGTGCTGGGTGGCGCGTCGACGGTCGGCGGCGTGGGCCTCGGTTACCAGGTCGGCATCTCCGGCGCGTGGCTTGTTCTCGCTATCGGCCTGGGCATCCTGCTGTTGTCCGCCGCCTACGCCCGACGCATCCAGCGGCTGAGGAGGTCTACACGGTCTCCGAAATGCTCGACATTCGCGACAGGGAGTTGACGAGGCTCGATTTTGTCGCGCCGGCCGAATCCTTCGGCGTCCCGGCCGTCCAGACGGCACCGCAACGACTCCGGGCCGACCTGGCCGATGCTCTGTCCGCGGACGGACCGCGGGTCGTTGTCCTGCCCGCATTGCTGAAGATGTTCGCCCCGACCCAGCTGGAGCACAGATGAACACCCTCGACCTGCTCGACCCCTTCCCGGGCACGCGGTTGTCCACTGTGGAGAAAAGGTTCGGCGACCGCGGCTTCTTCCTGGAACCGACCGTCGTTTCCGGAGTGCGGCAGGACGACGAGATCGTCCAGGAACAGGTGTTCACCCCCCGGTCGTCACCGTTCTGCGGTTCGGTATCGAAGCCGAGGGTTTGACCAGCGCGAACGACGTTCCGCAAGGACCGGCGTCCTCGGTGTGGACAACCGACGTCAGCTGTGCCGCCCGAGCTCGAATTCGGGTGCGTCTGGGTGGGCACCCACGGCCCGCTTGTCTCGGAGATGCCGCACGGCGGGTTCGGCAAGGATCTGTCCGCGATCGGCTGGAGGACTACACGCGCGTCAAGCAGGTGAAGACCAAGCTGGGTTGAGATCGTCACGCGGGCGAGGCAGAGTGGGCCACCTCAGTCGTCTGTGGGAGGTCACGTCGTGCGCAGGTCAGCCGCCCTAGTCGCGTTGCTCACCGCAACAACCGTGCTCGTCGGCGGAGCGGAGGTGGGTGCGAGCCCCAGCCGGTCCAAGGTTCCTGAGGCGACCGGTTACGGCGGGGCGGTGGCCAGTATCGACGCTGACGCCACGGCGATCGGCATCTCCGTGCTGCGCCGAGGTGGCAACGCCGTCGACGCCGCGGTTGCCACGGCGGCGGCGCTCGGCGTCACGGATCCGTTCTCGAACGGCATCGGCGGTGGCGGATTCTTCGTGTTCTACGAGGCCCGCACCGGCAAGATCCACACGATCGACGGTCGCGAGACCACACCAATGGCCGGTTCCGAAACGATGTTCCAGGAGAACGGGGCGCCGATCCCGTTCGCCGAGGGCGTCACGAGTGGGCTAAGTGTCGGTGTGCCCGGTACGCCGCGTACGTGGCAGCGGGCGTTGCAGTTGTGGGGACGCAAGTCGCTCAAGGACGTGATGAAGCCCGCGGAACAACTGGCCCGCCGCGGTTTTGTCGTTGACGAAACCTTCCGCAACCAGATCACCAACAACGCGGCTAGATTCTCCGCGTTCCCGTCGACCCGTGACCTGTACTTGCCGGGCGGACAGCCGCCCGCGGTGGGCACGAAGTTCCGCAACCCGGACATGGCCAACACCTACCGGGAACTGGCCGACACCAACCTGAAGTCGTTGTACCGCGGTCCGATCGGCAAGGACATCGTCAAGACCGTGCAGCAGCCGCCGAAGGACCCGGCGTCCACTTTGAACGTCCGGCCCGGCAAGATGACCGAGGCGGACCTCGCCCGTTATGACGCTCCGCTGCGTGCGCCCAGCAAGACGACCTACCGCGGGCTGGACATCTACAGCATGGCGCCGCCGTCATCTGGCGGCACGACCGTCGGCGAGGCGCTGAACATCCTGGAGACCAAGGACGTCAGCAAGCTGTCGAAGGTGGACTACCTGCACTACTTCCTCGAGTCGACGCGGTTGGCGTTCGCGGACCGTAACCGATGGGTCGGCGACCCCGCGTTCAGTGACGTGCCGACGAACGAACTGCTCTCGCAGCGCTTCGCCGACTCCCGTGCCTGCCTGATCAACCCGAACCAGGCCCTCACGAGCCCCGTCGCGCCTGGCGATCCCCGCAACCCGCAGCCGTGTGCGACCGCTGGTCAGGGTGCGCCCGCGGAGATCGGCAGCCAGCACACCACGCACCTGACGACCGCTGACGCGTGGGGCAACGTCGTGTCGTACACGCTGACGATCGAGTCTGAGGGCGGCAACGGGATTGTCGTGCCGGGACGTGGGTTCTTGCTCAACAACGAGCTGACCGACTTCAACTTCGCGCCGTTGGTCCCCGGCGTGCCCGACCCGAACCTGCCCGCGGCCGGCAAGCGTCCGCGTTCGTCGATGGCGCCGACCATCGTGCTGCGCGACGGCAAGCCGTTTCTCGCGACCGGTTCGCCCGGCGGCGCTTCGATCATCACCACGGTCACCCAGGTGATCACCGGGCGAGTGGATCGGGGTATGACGCTCAAGAACGCGATCGCGGAACCACGGGCTTCGCAGCGCAACGCGGCACTGGCCCAGGTGGAGAAGGAGTTCCTGGCGCAGCCCGAGGCGGACCCGCTGATGAAGCGCGGGCAGGGCTTCAACGTCCAGGCCGCCGCCGAGATCGGTGCGGCGACCGGTGTGGAGCGTTTGCCTGACGGCCGCTGGATCGCGGCGGCGGAAACTGTGCGGCGTGGCGGTGGTTCGGCCGCTGTGGTGATTCCGGCTCGCTGGTAGCGGCTTCCGGACAGGAATCGGGGAAAGCGCCCTGACACGCGTGTCAGGGCGCTTTCTCGCGTGAAACGACGTTTCCCGCGTGGACTGGTTGCGGTCAGGTGACGAAGCTTGGTCTAGACCTTGAGTTGATCACTGGTCTGGACCAATAACTGTTCCGTGTGGTCTTCCTGCCACAACCCTGCCCCCCTGCGAGGAAGAGGCCCCATGTCATCGAGACCGTCAGCTCGGCGACAGCGGTTCGGCGTTCTGCTGGCCGCGACAACACTCGCCTTGACCGGCTTGTCCGGCACCGTTCTGCCCGGAACGGCGCAAGCCGCCGCCACCCCGACCGCGACGTTCAGCAAGGTGTCCGACTGGGGCACCGGCTTCACCGGCCAGGTCGTCGTCAAGGCCGGCGACAGCACCCCGCTCAACGGCTGGACCGTCAAGTTCGACCTGCCCGCGGGCACCAGCATCGGATCGGCCTGGGAAGCCGGCATGACCCGCGTCGGCGACAGTTACACGTTCGTGAACCGCTCCTACAACGGAAATGTGGCAGCGGGTGCCACGACAGCTTTCGGGTTCAACGGTTCCGGCCCCGGCTCGCCGGTCAACTGCACCGTCAACGGCAGTCCGTGTGACGGGTCCTCCGGCACGCCGGACACCGAAGCGCCGAGCGTGCCTTCTGGTTTGACCGCGGGCGCGCCAACCAGCAGCACTGTTCCGCTGAGCTGGACCGCGTCGACCGACAACATCGGCGTGAGCGGTTACGACGTCTTCCAGGGCGACTCGACGACCCCCATCGGCACCGCGACGTCGACGTCGTTCACCGCCGGAGGCTTGCAGCCGTCGACGACGTACACGTTCCGGGTGCGGGCGCGCGACAAGGCCGGAAACGTCTCCGCGTTGAGCGCGCCGGTGTCGACGACCACGAAGGAGTCCGGAGACCCCGGTCCTGGTGGCAAGCGCAAGATCGGCTACTTCACGCAGTGGAGCGTCTACGACCGCGCGTACTACATCAAGAACCTCGACACCTCGGGTTCGGCCGCGAAGCTCACGCACATCAACTACGCGTTCGGCAACATCGACTCCGCCGGGCGGTGCTTCCAGGCCAACCAGCTCGGCCAGGGCGACGCGTGGGCGGACTACCAGCGGCGCTTCACCGCGGACCTGACCGTCAACGGCCAGGCTGACACCTACAACCAGCCGCTGGCGGGCAACCTCAACCAGATCAGGCAGTTGAAGGCCAAGTACCCGCACCTGAAGGTCAACCTGTCGCTCGGCGGCTGGACCTGGTCGAAGTACTTCTCCAACGCGGCGCTGACCGCGGCCTCGCGCCAGGCGCACGTCTCGTCGTGCCTGGACATGTGGATCAAGGGCAACCTGCCGCAGATCGGCGGCGAACCGCAGGGCGGTCCCGGTTCGGCGGCCGGTGTCTTCGACGGCATCGACCTGGACTGGGAGTGGCCGGGCAGTGAAGGCAACGTCGGCAACGTCGTGCGTCCTGAGGACAAGCAGAACTTCACGCTTCTGGTCCAGGAGTGGCGGCGGCAGCTCGACGCGTACGGCAGCACGACCGGAAAGCACTACGAGCTGACCGCGTTCCTGCCCGCTGACCCGGACAAGGTGACCGCGGGCTTCGAGGTGAGCCAGATTTTCGCCTCGCTCGACTTCGCCACGTTGCAAGGTTATGACTTGCACGGCGGTTGGGAGACGGTGACCAACAACCAGTCCGCGCTGCGGCTGCCTGCCGGCGACCCCGGCCCGAAGCCGTACAGCATCGAGATCGCCGCGAACGCGTGGACCAGCCAGGGAGCACCCGCGAACCGGCTCGTGTTGGGCGTGCCGTTCTACAGCCGCGGCTGGACCGGGGTGACCAACGCCAACAACGGGCTGCACCAACCGGCGACCGGACCCGCGCCCGGCCGTTATGAGGCGGGCATCAACGACTACAAACTGATCAAGCCATTGCTGGGCAGTGGCTACCAAGTGCACCGAGACGCTGCGGCCGGTCATTCGTGGCTGTTCAACGGCAGCACGTTCTGGACGTACGACGACCCGGTGGAGATCGCCAGGAAGACCGCGTGGATCACCAGCAACGGGCTGGGCGGCGCGATGATCTGGTCCATGGACGGTGACACCCCGGACGGTGAGCTGATGACCGCCGTGCACCAGGGCATCGGCTGATTACAGCGTGCGGGATCCGCGCTGCGCGGATCCCGCACCCGTCACCTGAAGATCATCAAGCTGCTGGTGGCGGAGGCGAGCAGGCGGTCGGTGGCGTCCGTCATGCGCGCTTCCGCCAGCGCCGTCCGGCGACCGACGTGCGCCAGCGTGCCCACGCATCGGATGGCACCGGATTGCTCGGTGATCGCTCTGAGGAATTTGACCGAGAGGTCGAGCGAGGTGTACCCGACGCCCGCGGGCAATGTGGTGTGCAACGCACATCCTGCCGCGCTGTCCATCATGGACGCGGTGAATCCGCCGTGGACGATGCCCGAGCCGTTGTACATGTACTCGGCCGGTTTGACGGCGAAGACGACACGGCCGGTCTCGACCTCGATCAGGTCGAGACCGAGGGTCTGGATCATCGGTGGCGGCGGGATCTCCCCGGCCAGCAGGCCGCGCATGATCTCCAGACCCGGCAGGTCCGGCGGGGACGCGGGCTCCTGCCAGTGATACGTCCGGGTACGGGTCGTCATGATCGCCTCTCTGCCGTGCCGGCCCACTGCCGTTGGTAGGCCCGGTCCTCGAAAGTCAGCCGTTCGCCGCACGTGGTGCACACCGTCATCTCGGTGCTCCTGTGGCCGGCTGACCGGTGGACGAAGAACATCTCGACGTGGCGTTCGGGCGCTTGCGTGTGCTGCTCGCCCCAGCGGGCCAACGCGTCGAGCACGGGGAGGAGATCCGCGGCGGCGTCTGTGATCACGTACTCCTCGTGCGTCCGCTGTTTGCCGCGGTACGGGGAGCGCCGCAGCAGTCCGGCGTCGACCATCTGACCGAGGCGCCGGGTCAGCACGTTGTCGGCGACCTGGAGACGTTCGCGGAACTGCTCGAACCTCGTCGCGCCGAAAAGCGCCTCCCGGAGCACCAGCAAGACCCAGGGATCGCCGACGACATCGAGTGATCGGGCGATCGGGCAAGGGTGTTTCGACCAGTCCTGACGCAGCACGGGGACGCTCCTCACATTGACTTGCTCGAAGCAAGTGTACTCGAAGTAGGCTTGCTTCAAGCAAGTCAACAAGGAGGTTGGCCATGAGGGACGCTGTGATCGTCGACGCGGTCCGCACGCCGATCGGTAAAGGCAAGGCCTCGGGGGCGTTGGCGAGCGTGCACCCCGTCGACCTGCATGCGCATGCTATCCGGGCGCTCATCGACCGAACCGGGATCGACCCAGCGCTGGTTGACGACGTGCTCTCCGGCGCCGTCGGCCAGATCGGCGAGCAAAGCGGCAACACCGCCCGGTGGGCGGCGCTCGCCGCCGGACTGCCGGACTCAGTGCCGGCCGTCACGGTCGACCGGCAGTGCGGCAGCAGTCAGCAGGCCATTCACTTCGCCGCGCAGGGCGTGATCGCCGGTGCGTACGACGTCGTGATCGCCTCAGGGATCGAGTCGATGAGTCACGTGCCGATCGGCAGCCAGCGTGACGGCCGCGATTTCTTCGGTTCGCAGGTCGCCGCCCGCTACCCGGACGGACTCGTGCCGCAAGGCATCAGTGCCGAGCTGATCGCCGCTCGCTGGGGATTGAGCCGGGCCCAGTTGGATTCGTTCGCCGCCACGAGTCATCAACGCGCTGCCGCGGCGTGGGCTGACGGCCGGTTCGACCGTGATGTCGTGCCGTTGAAGGTCGGCGCCGACGAGGTGCGGATGGACGAGTCGGTCCGTCCGTCGACCACTGTGGATGTTCTGGCCGGACTGAAACCGGCGTTCTACGACGACTACTGGGCCAGGCGCTTTCCGGAGATCGGTTGGCACGTGACCGCGGGCAACTCGTCGCCGGTCAACGACGGCGCCGCCGCGGTCCTGATCACCAGCAGCGAGACCGCCCAGCGACTGGGCCTCAAGCCGCGCGCCAGACTGCACAGTTTCGCGGTCGTCGGCGACGATCCCCTGCTGATGCTCACCGGCATCATCCCGGCGACCGCCAAGGTGCTCGACCGTGCGGGCCTCACGCTCTCGGACATCGACGCGTTCGAGGTCAACGAGGCGTTCGCCAGCGTTGTGCTCGCATGGCAAGCGGAAACAGGCGCTGACCTGGCGAAGGTGAACGTCAACGGCGGAGCGACCGCCATCGGTCACCCGTTGGGTGCGAGTGGCGCGCGGTTGATGACGACGTTGCTGTCGGTTCTGGAACAGAACGGCGGCCGGTACGGCCTGCAGACCATGTGCGAAGCCGGAGGGCTGGCGAACGCCACGATCGTCGAACGTATTTGAACGTTGATGGTCCGGAAACGTGCGGCGCCTTCCGCGACATCCAGTTCGGGAACCTCAACGTGGCCGGTGCGGAGGAGGCGGCTATCGGCACTGTGTCGATGGGCGGCGTCATGGCCGAGAACGTCACAGACGAAACATCAAGCTGGACCGCGTCGGCGATCTTCATGCACGTCGGCAAGCGGTCGCGCTGCCTGGGCAAGATCCGCGACATCACGTCGAGAGGCGGGGCGCCATGCACCACCCAACCGGTCGGTAGGTCGTTGAACGCCGCGTTGCCGCGCTGGTCGCCTGTGAAACCGTTCTCTGACGGTCCGTAGAATCGACCGTCGTGACCATCCAACCGATCAGGCTTTTCGGCGATCCGGTGCTGCGCACGCGCGCGGACGAGGTCGTCGAGTTCGACAAGGAGCTCCGCACGCTCGTCCAGGACCTGTGGGACACCATGGAGTCACAGGGCGGTGCCGGGCTCGCTGCCCCTCAGCTGGGTGTGGGCCTGCGGGTGTTCACGTATCACTGTGACGGGTTCGCCGGGCACATGGTCAACCCGACGTGGAACGCGATCGACGACGAGTGTCAGGACGGCGACGAGGGTTGTCTGTCCATCCCGGGTTTCACCTGGGAGACGCGGCGGATGCGCAACATCGTCGCGACCGGGTGGAACATGTACGGCGAACCGATCGAGATCGAAGGCACCGACCTGCTGGCGCGCTGCATCCAGCACGAGACCGACCACCTCGACGGCGTGCTGTTCCTCGACCGGCTCGACCAGGAGACCCGCAAGCAGGCAATGCGGGAGATCCGCCAGGCGTCGTGGTTCACCGGCGCGATGCCGGCGATCAAGCAGGATCCGCACGCGCTGTTCGGAGGCTTCTAGAACCATGCGGCTGGTCTTCGCCGGGACGCCGGAGCCCGCGGTCCCCACTCTGCAGGCGCTGATCGACTCACCACGCCACGAGGTCGTCGCGGTGGTGACCAGGCCGGACGCGCCCGCGGGCCGCGGTCGTCACGTCGTGCGGTCGCCTGTCGGCGCGTTGGCCGACGAGCACGGCATCGAGGTGCTCATGCCGCAGCGTGTCAAAGAGCCGGAATTTCTGGAGCGGTTGACCGAGATCGCTCCGGATTGCTGCCCGGTTGTCGCCTACGGGGCCTTGCTGCCTCAGGTGGCGCTCGACATCCCGGTACACGGCTGGGTGAATCTGCACTTTTCGTTGTTGCCCGCATGGCGGGGTGCGGCGCCGGTCCAGGCTGCGATCAGGGCCGGTGACGAGATCACCGGCGCCAGCACGTTCCGGATCGTCAAAGAGTTGGACGCCGGGCCGGTCTTCGGTGTGCTGACCGAGCCGATCCGCCCGCACGACACCGCCGGAGTGCTGCTGGACCGGCTGGCGGTCGCGGGCGCCGACCTGATGGTGTCCACGTTGGACGGTATTGAGGACGGCACGATCCGCGCGGTGGAGCAGCAGGAGGCCGACGGCGTCAGCTACGCCTCCAAGATCACTGTGGAGGACGCGCACGTCGACCTCACCCAGCCGGCGATCGCGGTGGACCGGCTGGTCCGCGCGGTCACGCCGGATCCGGGCGCGTGGGCGCAGTTCCGGGGTGAGCGGCTCAAACTGGGGCCGGTGACGGTCGCTGCCGCCGAGGCGCTGCCGCCCGGTGAGGTCAAAGTGGAACGCAAACGTGTGCTCGTCGGCACCGCGACGCAACCCGTGCGGCTGGGCGATGTCCAGGCGCCGGGCAAGAAGAAGATGGCTGCGACCGACTGGGCGCGCGGCGCCCGGGTCGAGCAAGGAGAACGATTGTCTTGACGCACCGACCGTCCCGGCCACGGCGGGCGCACCCACCACGGCGCCGCGAGCCGTCCGCTCCTCGGCCACCGATGGACGACCAGGCTCGTCGCGCGGCGTTGGACACGTTGCGCGCAGTGCGCGACCGTGACGCGTACGCCAACCTCGTGTTGCCTGGACTGCTCCGGGAACGGCGGATCACCGGTCGTGACGCGGCGTTGGCCACGGAACTGGCGTACGGGACATGCCGGGCGATGGGCTGGCTGGACCAGGTGATCGCGGCGTGCTCGGACCGGCCGCTGTCCCAAGTGGACAAGCAGTTGCTCGACGTCCTGCGGCTGGGTGCCTACCAGCTGTTGCGGACCAGGATTCCCGCGCACGCCGCTGTGTCGTCCACTGTGGATCTGGCGCGGTTCGACGTCGGGTCCCGGCTGGCCGGGTTCGCCAACGCGGTGCTGCGCAAGGTCGGCGAGCACACCGAGGACGACTGGGTGGCCAAGCTGGCGCCCGCCCGTGAGGAAGACCCGATCGGGTACTTGGCGACGGCGACCGCCCACCCGCGCTGGATCGCGCGCGCGTTCGCGGACTCGCTCGGCGACAAGGGCGAGAGCCTGAAGGCCGCGTTGGAAGCCGACGACGACCGGCCGGCCGTGCACCTGGTCGCCCGGCCGGGCGAGATCACCGCGGAAGAGCTTGCCGCGATCACCGGCGGCGACGTGGCGCCTTATTCGCCGTACGGCGTTCGGCTGGAGGCGGGGGCGGGTGATCCGTCCGACATGGAGCCCGTCCGGGAACGCTTCGCCGGGGTGCAGGACGAAGGCAGCCAGTTGTGCGCGGTCGCTTTGACACGGCCGGCGTTGACCGGATCCGACGAACGGTGGCTGGACCTGTGCGCGGGCCCGGGCGGTAAGGCCGCGCTGCTCGGTGCGTTGGCCGGGTTGAGTGGCGCGACCGTCGACGCGGTCGAGAAGGCCCCGCACCGGGCGCGGCTCATCGAGAACGCCACCGAGGGGCAGCCGGTCACCGTGCACGTGACCGACGGCCGGGACACCGGTTTCGAACCGGGCAGTTTCGACCGAGTGCTCGTGGACGCTCCGTGCACCGGCCTCGGTGCGTTGCGGCGCAGGCCGGAGGCGCGCTGGCGGCGCCAGCAGTCGGACGTCGGCGATCTGACCAAGCTCCAGCGCGAACTGCTGCTTTCCGCGATGGACCTGGTCCGGGTCGGCGGGGTGGTCGCGTACGTCGTGTGCTCACCGCACTTGTCCGAGACCGTCGGTGTCGTGGGCGACGTGGTGCGCCGGACCAAGGCGGAGCAATTGGACGCGCGCGAGTTCTTCCCCGGCGTGCCCGATCTCGGCGGCGGCCCCGACGTGCAGCTCTGGCCCCATCTGCACGGCACGGACGCGATGTACTGCGCGATGATCCGGAAGATTTAGGCGTGACGCGATCGCGCTGATTGCTCCGAGAAGCCTCGCAGCAATCAGCGCGGGCAGGTCAGTGCGTCAGAACGAGACCCGCTCGACGCTGTCGGCGCGCAGCACGGACTGCTGCTGGAACTGGGTCTTGTAGTCGGTGCGGATCTCCTCGATCTCGCGGTTGGCTTCCCGCTTGTCGTACGGATACAGCAGGATCAGTACGTACGAGTCCTCTTTGCCGCCCATCCACTGACCGTGCGCCTCGAGCCAGGTCAGCCCGTCCGGGAACGCGGGCGTGACCTCCTTGTCCAGGAACACCTCGAAGTCGGCCGGGGTGATCGGCGAACCGTCCGGCCTGCTGCCGCCGAAGTACAACTCGGTGCGTTTGTAGGGCTCCCCAGGTGTCTGCTCGACGGTGGCCGGCGCGGCGGTTCCGGCGGCGGTCAGACCGAGCATCAGGGCGGTGACCATGCCGGCGATGGCGGTGCGTCGTGTCGTCATGCACGGCATTCAATCGCCTGACGGCGGCGTTGTCCGGTGATTTCGGGCGGTATCCGGACCCGGGGAACCGCCCGGCCGGGCAGGCCTGGGACACTGGCCGCCCTTCACACGGACCTGTCTTCTGGGGCGGAGAGACACCCATGCCGTTATTCGCTGGTGGCCTGTTCAGCATCATCGTGATGGGCCTCTGGATCTTCTGTTTGGTCGACGTGATCACCACCGTCGACGGGACCACCCGCAACGTGCCCAAGATGGGCTGGTTGTTCATCGTGTTGCTGCTGCCGTTGATCGGCTCCATCCTGTGGCTGGTCGCCGGGCGCCCTGAGCGCGCCGGCTTCGGCGGCGCTGGCGGTGGTTACCGGCAGGCGCCACCCAGCCGGTTCCCCGAGTACGACCGGCCGGGCCGGCACGTGGCGGTGAACCCTGACGACGACGAGGAGTTTCTGCGCAAGTGCCGGGAACGTGCGGAGCAGCAGCGCAAGGCGGCTCGGCAACGAGAGCAGAAGGACGAGTCATAGCTGTCCTTGGTTTGGTCGTCGCCGCGTGTTACGGCGTCGACCGGCGGTTGTGTGACGAAATCGCCCGGCCGGCCGTCGAGCGCGGCTGGCGGCTGGCGATCACGCTCACGCCGACCGCGGAGCGATGGCTGACGGCGTCCGGCGAGTTCGAGCGGCTCACACAGCTGACCGACCTGCCGGTACGCAGCCGATCGCGGTTGCCGGGCGAACCGCGTCCGCATCCGGACCCGCGCACTTTCCTGTTCGCGCCGGCCAGCGCGGGCTCCACGGCCAAATTGGCGCTGGGCATCGCCGACAACCAGGCGCTCACCGTGCTCTGCGAAGCGCTCGGAGATCCCTCCGTGCATGTCTCGGTGTGCCCGCAGCTGTCCGACGCGCAGGCAGGCCATCCGGCATGGCCCGGTCACCTGGCGACGCTGCGGAGCGCGGGTGCCCTGGTGACGCCGGTCTCACCTGACCGCGCGTGGACGCACGTGCTGGATGCCCTTCCGGTCGCCGGAACCGATCGACCATAGACTCCTGATGTGTCCGAAAGCCCCATGATCGCCCCCAGCATCCTGTCCGCCGACTTCGCCCGCCTGGCCGACGAGCTGGCTCGGATCGTGGGGGCGGACTGGGTGCACGTCGACGTGATGGACGCGCACTTCGTCCCGAACCTGACCCTGGGACTGCCGGTGGTCGAGGCGTTGCTGAAGGTGACCGACATCCCGATGGACTGTCACCTGATGATCGACGACCCGGACCGCTGGGCGATCGGGTACGCCGAGGCAGGCGCGTACAACGTCACCGTGCACGCCGAGGCCGCGGGCGACCCGGTCAAGCTCGCCAAGGACCTCAGGGCGGCAGGCGCCAAAGCCGGGTTGTCGATCAAACCGGGCACTCCGCTGGAGCCGTGGATCGACGTGCTCAAGCACTACGACACCCTGCTGGTGATGTCGGTCGAGCCGGGGTTCGGCGGCCAGTCGTTCATGCCGGAGGTGCTCGACAAGGTCCGGCAGGCGCGCGGGCTGGTCGACACCGGGCACCTGAACCTGCTGGTCGAGATCGACGGGGGAATCAACAGCGAGACGATCGAGTTGGCAGCTGACGCCGGAGTCGACTGCTTCGTGGCCGGTTCGGCCGTCTACAACGCGGACGATCCCGGGAAAGCCATCTCGGCGCTGCGTGACCGCGCGGCGCGGACCAGGGGAGGAGCCTGAGCATGTTCACCGGGATCGTCGAGGAGCGCGGCGAGATCGTGGCCGTCGAGCCGTTGCCGGACGCGGCGCGGCTGACCGTCGCGGGCCCGCTGGTGACGTCCGACGCCAAACACGGCGACTCCATCGCGGTCAACGGCGTGTGCCTGACCGTGGTCGACGTGTCCGGCGGCGCGTTCACCGTCGACGTGGTGCACGAGACGCTGCTGCGCTCCAGCCTCGCCAAGGCGCACGCGGGCGACCAGGTCAACCTCGAGCGCGCGATGGCGCTCGGTGACCGGCTCGGCGGCCACATCGTTCAGGGGCACGTGGACGGCACCGGCGTGTTCGTCTCCCGTGCCGGGGACGGGCGCACCACGTTCGAACTGCCCGCTGACTTGGCCAAGTACGTCGTGGAGAAGGGCTCGATCGCGATCGACGGGGTGTCGCTGACGGTGGCGTCGGTCGAGGGCGACCGGTTCTCCGTCGCGCTGATCCCGACCACGTTGTCGCTGACCACGCTGGGGCTCCGGCAGCCGGGGGACGTGGTGAACCTGGAGGTGGACGTGCTGGCCAAGTACGTCGAGCGACTTGCCGTGCCTCACATCGCGACCGCAACCGGGTCGGGGCAGGGCCACAATGAGCGTTAGTGGTTCCGAAGGAGGCGCCGTGGCCGGCTTGAACGACATCGAACGCGCGATCAGGGACATCGCCGAAGGGCGTCCGGTGATCGTCGTGGACGACGAGGACCGGGAGAACGAGGGCGACCTGATCTTCGCGGCCGAGAAGGCCACGCCCGAGCTGGTGGCGTTCATGGTCCGGTACACCTCCGGCTACATCTGCGTCCCGCTGACCGAGGACGACTGCGACCGGCTCGACCTGCCGCCGATGTTCCACACCAACCAGGACCGCCGGGGCACGGCGTACACGGTCACCGTGGACGCCCGCGACGGGGTGAGCACGGGCATTTCAGCCGCGGACCGGGCGCACACCATCCGGCTGCTGGCCGACCCGGACTCCAAGCCCGCCGAGTTCAGCCGTCCCGGTCACGTGGTTCCGTTGCGTGCCAAGGAAGGCGGCGTGCTCCGCCGTCCGGGCCACACGGAGGCCGCCATCGACCTCGCCGTGCTGGCCGGCCTGCGACCGGCGGGCGTGCTGTGCGAGATCGTGTCCCAAAAGGACGAAGGCGACATGGCCCGCCGTGACGAGCTCGAGGTGTTCGCGTCCGAGCACGACCTGACGATCATCTCGATCGCCGCGCTGATCGCCTACCGCAGGCGCAACGAGAAGCAGGTCGTCCGAGTCGCCGAGGCGCGCATCCCCACCGCGCACGGCACCTTCCGCGCGGTCGGTTACGACAGCCTGCTCGACGGGATCGAGCACATCGCGTTGGTGTACGGCGAGATCGGCGACGGCACCGAGGTGCTGGTCCGCGTCCACTCGGAATGCCTGACCGGTGACGTCTTCGGCTCGCTGCGCTGCGACTGCGGTCCGCAGCTCGACGCCGCGCTGGAAGCGGTCGCGTCCGAAGGCCGTGGCATTGTGCTGTACATGCGAGGCCACGAGGGCCGCGGCATCGGCCTGATGCACAAGCTGCAGGCGTACCAGTTGCAGGACAACGGCGCCGACACGGTCGACGCCAACCTCGCGCTCGGTGTGCCCGCCGACGCCCGCGACTACGGCACCGGCGCGCAGATCCTGTCGGACCTCGGCGTCAAGACGATGCGTTTGCTGACCAACAATCCGGCCAAGCGGGTGGGTCTGGAAGGCTATGGGCTGACAGTGGTCGATCGTGTGCCGCTGTCGGTGTGGCCGAACCCGGAGAACCTGCGCTATCTGCGCACCAAGCGCGACCGGATGGGCCACGAGCTGGGCAACCTTGAACAGTTCGAAGGAGAAACGCGGCAGTGAGCGGCGAAGGACGACCTGAGGCGTCGGTGCCGGAATGCTCGGGCATCAGGCTGGCCATCGCGGCCACCAGATGGCACGGCAAGATCACGGACAACCTGCTGGAGCGCGCGCTGGACGCGGCGAAGCAGGCGAAGATCGACGAACCGACGGTCGTCCGGGTGTCCGGCGCCATGGAGCTGCCCGTCGTCTGCCAGGAACTGGCCAAGCACCATGAGGCCGTCGTGGCTCTCGGCGTCGTCATCCGCGGCGGGACACCGCACTTCGAGTACGTGTGCGATTCGGTAACCGCCGGTCTGACCAGGGTCGCCCTCGACGAGGGGACCCCGGTCGGCAACGGTGTGCTGACCGTGAACGACGAGCAGCAAGCGCTTGACCGCGCCGGGTTCCCGGACTCGGCGGAGGACAAGGGCTTCGAGGCGTGTGCGGCCGCCCTGGACTCGGCGATGGTCCTGCGCGGTCTCCGTCAGCCATGGACAGAACGAGGATTCGAGTGAGCGAGAAGACAGGGACGACTGCCGAGACGACCGCCGGGAGCGGGACGACTTTCCAGTTCCGGCCGCGCAAGGTCCGGTACGTGGCCACCGCCATCGCGGTGGTCTTCGTCGTGGTGTTCACCGTGGTCGCCTTCTTGCTGCGCAGCGAGTGGACCGGGGCCTACTTCCAGACGTCGGACCAGGTCGCGATGGTCGGCATCGGCGTCATGCTGGCCATCGGCGTGCTGATGTTCGCCCGTTCCCGCGTCCGCGCCGACGAATCCGGCATCGAGATCCGCAACCTGATCGGCACGCGGCGCTACGAGTGGAAACAGGTCGAGCACGTCAGCTTCCCGGACGGCGCGTCGTGGGCGCGGATCGAACTGCCGGACGACGAGTACGTCACGATCATGGCGATTCCCGCGATCGACGGTGAGCGTTCGGTGGTCGCGATGCGCGAACTGCGCCGCCTGAAGGCCGCGGCGAAGTAGCTCACGCCGACACGGAAGCGCATCCATGTCACTGTGGCCTGGAGGAAACGCCTCCCCGCCCGGTTAGCTCGCGTTTTACGCACAGCGGGACAGACATCCGAGCATCTTGGGCGTTTCTGTCTGTTTGTGTCTGCTCGTCACGCCTTGACGGTCAAGACATCGGATCTCTAGCCTCGTTAGTCGTCCTGTCATGACAGCGAGGAATGACGAGCATGCGCGTTCAACGAGGAACGGCCGCGGTCGCAGCGGTGGTCATGGCGTTATCCATGGCGACACTCACCACGGCCGCCGGCGCTTACGGCGAGCAGCAGGCGCCGCGCGACACCGGGTTGAAGCTCTGGTACGACGAACCCGCGACCGACTGGGAATCACAGTCGCTGCCGATCGGCAACGGCGCACTGGGGGCGAGCGTTTTCGGCGGCGTCCAGAACGAACAGCTGCAGTTCAACGAGAAGACCTTGTGGACCGGCGGCCCCGGTTCGCCCGGCTACGACTTCGGCAACTGGCGTTCGCCACGCCCCGGCGCCATCGAACAAGTGCAGGACCGGATCGCCGCCGAGGGGCAGGCGGCGCCCGAGTGGGTGGCCAGTGTGCTCGGCCAGGGCAAGATCGGCTTCGGCGCCTACCAGACGTTCGGCGACGTGCGGATCTCGCAGCCGCAGGCGCCGCCGGACGTCACCGGTTACTGGCGCAGCCTCGACATCGCCGCCGCCGTCGCGGGAGTCACCTACGCGTCCGGCGGGGCGACGTTCACCCGCGAGTACTTCGCCTCCGCCCCCGACGACGTGCTGGTGGGACGCATCAGCGCCAGTCAGCCGGGCCGCGTTTCGTTCACGGTCTCGTACACCGCGCCGGACAACCGGTCGCGGTCGTTTGCCGCCCGGGACGGACGGATCACGTTCGCGGGCAATCTGAACGACAACGGCATGCGCTTCGAGTCGCAGCTTCAGGTGCGCAACGAAGGCGGCACGCGAACGGACAACGCTGACGGTTCGGTGACTGTCAACGGCGCCGACGCCGTCACGCTCGTTCTGGCGGCGGGCACGAACTACTCGAACGTCCACCCGACCTACCGGTCGGCAGACCCGCACGACGTCGTCACCGAACGTGTGAACGCGGCTGTCGCGAAACCGTTCACCGCGTTGCGGGACGCGCACGTTCGCGACCACCGTGCGCTTTTCGACCGCGTGTCGCTCGACGTTGGACAGAACCTGCCCGACATGCCAACCGACGACTTGCTGCGCGCGTACCGCGGAACGGCGTTGGCGTCCGAAGCGCGCAAAGCGCTCGAAGTGCTGCACTTCCAGTACGGCCGGTATCTGTTGATCGCGTCCTCGCGCGGCGGTTCGTTGCCGGCGAACTTGCAAGGTGTCTGGAACAACTCGACGTCGCCGCCCTGGAGCGCGGACTACCACGTCAACATCAACCTGCAGATGAACTACTGGCCCGCGGAGACCACGAACCTGTCCGAGACGACCGAACCGTTCTTCGACTACGTCGACTCGATGGTCCCGGCAGGGCGGAGAACGGCGCAGGAGATGTTCGGCAACGACGGCTGGGTCGTGCACAACGAGACCAACCCGTTCGGCTTCACCGGCGTGCACGACTGGGCGACGGCGTTCTGGTTCCCGGAAGCGGGAGCATGGCTCGCGCAGCACTACTACGAGCACTACCTGTTCACGCGCGACGAGACGTTCCTGCGCGAACGCGCGTACCCGATGATGAAGTCGCTCGCCGAATTCTGGATCGACGAACTGGTCGCGGACCCGCGGGACGGCAAGCTGGTCGTGACCCCGAGCTATTCGCCGGAGCATGGACCGTTCTCGGCGGGCGCGGCGATGTCGCAGCAGATCGTGTGGGATCTGTTCACCAACACCGCCGAAGCGGCGGGCAAACTGGGTGACCTGACTTTCTCCCAGCAAGCCAGCGACGTCCTGAACCGGCTGGACCCGGGTCTGCGTGTCGGCAGCTGGGGACAGTTGCAGGAGTGGAAGCAGGACTGGGACGACCCGGGCAACACGCACCGGCACGTGTCGCACCTGTTCGCGCTGCACCCCGGCAGGCAGATCACGCCTCAGCGGAACCCGGACCTGGTCGCGGCGGCGGAGAAGTCGCTGACCGCGCGCGGGGACGGTGGCACCGGCTGGAGCAAGGCCTGGAAGATCAACTTCTGGGCACGGCTGCTGGACGGCGACCACTCGCATCTGATGCTGGAGGAGTTGCTGAAGAGCAGCACACTGGACAACCTGTGGGACACCCATCCGCCGTTCCAGATCGACGGCAACTTCGGCGCGACCGCAGGCGTCGCGGAGATGCTGCTGCAGAGCCACCGCGGCGTCATCGACGTGCTGCCCGCCGCACCGGCTTTCTGGGACAGCGGTTCCGTACGCGGGCTACGGGCGCGTGGGGACGTCACAGTCGACACCGACTGGGTTGGCGGCGTGCCAACACGTATCACGCTCAAGCCCGGGCACGCGGGCCAGGTGAAGGTGGCCAGCGAGATGTTCGCCAGCCGGTATCGCCTCGTCGACAACCAAAGCGGGCGCGACGTTCCGCACCAGCGCGCTGGCGAAGAGATCCAGTTCGACGCCGCTGCGGGCAACACCTACATGGCCGTCGCAGACGTGTCGGTGGCGGTGGACGCGCCGGAACGCGTCGTGGCGGGGACACCGTTCGACGCGAAGGTGTCGGTCACCGGACATGGCGGGCCGGTCCCGGCGTCGGAGCTGACCATGGCTCTGCCGGAAGGGTGGACCGCGGCACCGACGAGCCAGCGGGTTCCGTCGGTCCGACGTGGACAGACGAGGACGTACACGTTCACTGTCACGCCGTCCGCGAGCGCGGCGAAGTACCAAGGTTTGCGCGCCGTGCTGAACGGACGAGGTGTGCATGCGTCCGGCGTCACGCTGGTCCGGATCGATCCGCTGCCGCCATGTGCGATCCCGTCCGCGAACGCACCGATCGTCGCGTGGGATCCGGTGTCCGGGAACGCCGTTGACGACAAGTCGTCGTTCAATCGGGACGCGACCATTGACGGCACCGCGACTTACGACGCGTCCGCGCCGACCGGATCCGGTTTGGTGCTCAACGGGTCGTTCCTGCGCACGGCGGACACGTCACTCGGCTTCCTGCGCGAGGCGACGTTCGCCGCCGAGGTGAAAATCGACGGTTCCGGGTCGTACCGGCGGTTGTTCGACTTCCAGCCGAGCGGCGATCCGGGCACTGACGGCGTCCTGATCGACCTGACACCGTCGAACAACATCCGGTTCATCGGTTCCAACCAGAACGTGACCACCAACGCGGCCGTGCCGACCGGACGGTACGTCGACCTGGTGATCACCATGACCGACAGCGGCCAGATCGACGTGTACGTCGACGGCAATCGGATTGGTGGAGCCACAGTTCCGGAAGACGGCATCAACGGGTGCGCCACGCGCCAGTTGCGGTTCGCCGTCGACCAGAACGGCGGCCAACGGTTGACCGGCGCGGTCGACCGGGCGGCGATCTTCGCCGACGCCCTGACCGCGGCCGAAATCCCCGCTTGGCGCACCCGAGCCTTCGGCTGACCGATTCCTGTCGGACCCCATCGGTACTTTGGCCTGACAGGGGAGCCTTCGATGTCGGGTTTTGACGCGAAGGCTCCCCCTTGGGCTGGGAGTAGTGGTGTCCGGGTGGCGGGCCAGGTTCTTGCGTGGGCTGATCCGGGGCTGTTCGGCCGGTGAGTCGGCAACGTGAGGCGCCGAGGGAAAGGATGGCCGGCAGCGGCCGACCGGGACCGACGATGGTGGCCACTTCGGGGCAGTGTGGGTGAGTGTGGCCTGCGGGTTCGGGTGTGGCCTGCGGTTCGGGTGCGGCCTCCGGCCCCGGAATCCAGCGTACGCGGCACCACCGACAACCGGGCCGCGGCGAAGATCCGTTAAGCCCAGTTGTCCACAACCATCGAGTTGTCCCCAACCTGCACGGTGGCGCCGTTGTGACGAGTCAGCTCAACAGGTCCGAGATCAGCTTGACCATCGCGCCCGGGTCCTCGACGTGCGCGTTGTGGCCGAGGCCAGGCAGGATGACGGCGTTCGCGTCGACTTCCCTGACCTGCTCAGGGCTGCACATCTGGTCCTGTTCACCGCACGCGAGCACGGCCTCGGCCTGGCTGGCTGCCAGCAAGCCAGGCACGTCGGGACGGCCGACCGCGAACGTCTTCGGGTCGCACGCCAACCGCCATCCGTCCGGCGTGCCGACCAGTCCGAAGTCCACGCGCGGGTCGTCGACGTCGACCAGGCCGCCGAGTCCCGACACCTTCAGGTAGCGTTCCGCGGCCTCGGTCCGGCCCACATACAGCTTGTTCGGGCGCTCGGCGTACGACTTGGCGCCCGAGAGTTCCGCCGCCGACCACGCGACCTTGATGCCCAGGCCGCACGCGCGGTCGACCGAACCGCCGAACCAGCCGCTGGCCAGCGTCAAACCCAGCACGCCGCCCAGCGAATGACCGAGGACGACCACGTGCTCCTCGCCGTCGAGCAGTTCGGCCAACGCGGCGGCCATGTGCCCGAAGGTGTAGCGCGGCAGGGCAGCAGACCCGCCGTGACCAGGCAGATCGGGGGTGATCCAGCGGCACGGGCCGTCCGCGAGTTGCTCGTGCACGCCTTGCCAGACATCTCCGGTGGCGCCCAAACCGTGCAACAGCAACACCACAGCGTCGCCGGAACCGCCACGCTGCACCCTCAGCCGGTCTCCCATCCGACGAATTTTGCCACAACGGGAGTAGCACCAGAGGGCCGGGAACCACTACGACGTCACCACCTGCCTTTCCGGCTCGCAACCGGTCACCTTGCTTGGCGCAAGCGGAAAGTCGCCACGCGGATCATTCATCGTCATGCCGATGCCGGCGTTGACGCGCAGGTCCGGCGTGGGCGCCCAAAGTCCGCCCGATTCGCCCGGGTCGCTGCCGAATCGGGCCGCCGTGAGGTGCAGGTCGTCGCTGGCCGCGTGGCCCAGGCTATCGGCGACCGTGCCGCTGTCGTGAACGGGCGCGGCCATCGACGCACACAACCGGCCCTCGGTCGCCTCGGCGATCAACGACGAAGTTCCGCATATCCGTGCAGCCCAACGACCTCATCGGTGAGCACGGCCTGGCCCGCGGCGTCGGCTCTCGCTTGTGGGTGATTGTCCGAGTAACAACGTGTGGACATTTCTGTGTCAATGTCAGGCAATGTGTGGCAGTGTTTGTCGTCGGACCTCTTTCTTGGGTTAACGTCCGTGACGTGACCGCATCGAGTTTCAACGGGCAGGCACGTGTCGGACTCCGTCTGACGGATCTCAAACCGTACTTCTCGGTGACCGTGCTGGAGTGTTCTTGTGATGACCCGGATACGGCGTTCAAAGCTTTGCGACGGTTTCTGATCAAATCCGCGAACGATCAGGGGTACGCGGTGTCGATCCGTCTCGGAGACGAGATCGACCTCGCCGGGCCCGGCGAGGTCGGTGAGTTCGGCGCTCTGGAATCCCTCGGGCTCGGACTGGACCGGATGTACGCGGTCACCAGGACGGCCTTCCGGGTTCCGGGCTGGGCGGCCAAGGAATCCGGCCGACTTGACATGGTCAACGAACTGACGGTCGCCGTACGCCGGAACAACATGGTCGCGGTCTACAGTGACATCACCTCCTCCGCTCAGTTCCAGCGGTGGGTACTCCGGCAGGCGGCGCCATTCCGGCTCATTTCGACCGATGTGCTGTCGGACATTTTCCGTGGAGACGGGAATAATGGCTGGATGCGTGGTGTACACCGCAGGCGGACGACCAAACCGGACAGCAAGGCGATGGGTGGTATGCGGATTCAGGACGCGTTGGATCCTATAGCGGACGGCTCCTACGCGTTGACTGCGGCGAAAGTTGATTTCCAGCCCGCCGAGGAGTCTGTGCTCCTGCGCGACGGTGTCACCTTCTCGGCGAAGTCCCGCGTTTCGTGGAAGCCGACGCCGAACTTCGAGGTATTCCTCAAGATCGCGGCCGAACTGCTCGACCTGCTGGAGAAGTCGTTGACGGCCGAACGTTCACCGGATGCGCCGTTCCGGTACCTCGCGGTCATGGAGGAGGACCTGGCCAGGGTTCATGGAGCGTTCGACGTGTCGATCACGACCCCGGATCAGTTACGTACCGAACCGAATGTCGACGACGACCAGATCACCCGAGCCGAGCGGCTGCGTGACGTGCTGCTTGAAGTTCGAGGTGATCCAGGTGGCGCGGCAGCGATCGTGGACGTGGGCGACGGGGGTAGCGTCGCAGGTGCCCTGGTGATCAAACCGGTCGAAACACGCGGCGGTTTCGCCATGGATGTCCGGCTTTCCGGTCCGCCGTCCGCCGAGCGCATCGTGCGGGAGATCAAGGACGCCATCGGCGATGGTGACCTGCTTACCGTGCACTACGAGTCCGGGCACGCGTTCACCGCCGGCAAGATCTACCGGGAGAACTTGGCTGACCAGCCCTTCTCGAACCTCTTGTTCGAGGACTTCACCGGTTTCCAGGTGACCAAGGAGAAGCCGGACGTACGCGGCGATCAGGCGATCCATGACGCGATCGCGCGGGACGGCGACGACTCGCTGTTCGCATGGGTAGTCCAACAGTTCGGGGATGACTGGCTGCTGTGTGATGACGGTGCCGGCGAGGTCGCTGACTTCCTGCACCTGGACAACGAGGGCACCCTGACCGCGATCCAAGTCAAGGCGGCCGACAACAGCTCGCGTTACCGCCGCATCGCGGTGACCAGGTTCGAGCAGGTGGTCAGCCAGGCCGAGAAGAACATCGGCCTTCTGGACAACAGTGTGCTGATCGACCGGCTCACCAGGCCGCGGATCACCAAACCGGCGGCGTGGTACGAGGGCAAGCGCATCCGGAGTGACCTGTTCGTGCACCAGCTCGGCACTCGTGTCACGAGGGACCGGACGAGAGTGGTGATCATCCAGCCGCATTTGCTCAAGTCCGTCTACGACCAGGCTCGGGCGACGATGGACGCGGGACAACCAAACCGGGACGCATACGGCTTGGTGCTTCTGGACACGCTGCTGCACAGCACTCGCAGGACTGTGACCGGCCGGTGGGACGACCTCGTCGTGATCGGATGCGAGTGACCCTGACATGTCCTGGTGTTGTGGGTGAATCGTCGGATGGGCTACAGGACTGGTGTCGCGTACAGGCCCCTTCCGAACGTCGCCGCGACCAGGCGGTGGTTGCGGGGGTCGTACTCGATGTCGTCGACGGCGACCCTCGGCATGCCGTGGCCCAGCCGGGCCCAGTGGCCCGCGATCGCGGTGTGGCCGAGGAAAACGCCCTGATCGGTGGCCACGTAGATCAGTCCCGCCGCGCCGAGGACCACGTCGTTGACCGGAGCGGACGGCAGATTCCCGGAGATGTCGGTCCACCGCGCCCCGGCTGAGCGGGTCATGAGCACGTGCGGCTGGTCGGAACCGGACCGGTAACCGGACAACGTGACATACGCGGTCGCCGCGTCCCGCTCGGACACCGCGATCCTGGTCACCCACGGTTGCCCGTCGAGGACCTTCGTCCACGTCGCCCCGAGGTCACGGGTGATCCAGACGCGGCCGTCGTCGGTGCCCGCCCAGATCGTCCGCGGATCCGACGGCGCGGCCGCGACCGTGGTGATCGTGCCGTACGGATACGTGTCCTGGCCCGGCCCGCCGGTGAGGTCGGGGCTGATCGGCGTCCACGTCACGCCGCCGTCGGCCGAGCGGTTGAGCCGGTTCCCGCCGTAGTACAGGACTTTCGGGTCCGACGGGTCGAACTGCACCGGTGTGAACCAGTTGCGTCGGTCGGCCGTGGTCGCCGGGGTGAAGAAGGTCATCGTCCCGCCGCCGTCGGTCGACCGGAAGCAGTTGCCGTACTGGTAGCAGGCGAAGACGTTGTCCTTGTCCCGCGGGTTGATCAGGTTCTCTTCGCCGTCACCGCCGAGGTACTCGTTGAACGCGGAAGATCTGCTCGCAGGATCGACCATCGGCACAGGGCCGTTCCAGGACCGCAGGGACCCGTTGTCCTGGGTGCCGCCGGAAATCCGTGAGGTGTCCTGCGGGGTGATCGCCGCGCTGTAGAACTGGGTGTACGGTTCGTACTCCGCCTTGATCCAGCCGCCGTCGCCGTTCGCGTCGGAGCGGTACACACCGCCGTCGTTGCCCAGATACACGCGTCCGGGGTGGCGCGGGTCCCAGACCATCGCGTGGTGGTCGACGTGGATCGACGTGCTGTCGGCGGTCCACGTGCCGCCACCGTCCTTTGTGGTCAGCAACGGCACGCCGGCGACGTGCACGTGTTCGGCGTCGTCCGGATCGACCCAGATCTTGCCGAACCACCAGCCGAACGTCGACTGCGACGACTTCAGCACATCCGGTTCGGGCAGCCGGGTCCACGTCGTGCCCGCGTCACCGGAGGTGTAGAAACCCGCGAACGGCCCGGCTGTGCTGTTGACGATCGCGTAGACCCGGCCTGGTTGCGAAGCCGAGACGCCGATCCCGATCCGGCCCACGTCCGGACTGGCCGCGGGCAGCCCGCCGCCAAGCCGTTGCCACGTCAGTCCACCGTCGTCGCTGCGGAAGACCCCGGACCCCTCACCGCCGTAGGTGCGTTTGACCGGCGTCCTGCGGTGATCCCACAGCACGGCGTACACGCGCTTGGGGTTCGCCGGGTCGATCTGCACGTCGGCCGCACCGGTGAACTCGTTCGGCACGTCGAGCACACGCTGCCAGTTCGAACCGCCGTCGGTGGTCAGGTAGACGCCGCGGTCGCCGCCGGGACTGTAGAGAGATCCGTTGGCGGCGACGAAAAGCCGCTTCGGGTCGGCCTTGTCGACCGCGATCCCGCCGATGGTGCCCGAGTCGCGCAGGCCGATGCTGCGCCAGGTCTTGCCGCCGTCGGAGGAGCGGTACACCCCTGTGCCTTCGTAGGTCACGCTGCCGCCGCCAGGGTTGGGTTCGCCCGTGCCGACGTAGAGCGTGCCGTCGTCCGCGGCGACAACGGCACCCATCGCCTGCGTCGAGTCGTCAGGCCATGCGGGCGCGAAGGTACGGCCCGCGTCCGTCGACCGCCAAAGCCCGCCACTGGCCGCGGCCGCGTAGACGGTGTCGGCCCGCGTGGGGTCCAGCGCCAGGCTCACGATCCGGCCGCCGACGTTGGTCGGCCCTGCCAGCTGCCAGCGCGCGCCGACCACCGGCAGCCTCGCCGCCTGCTGCGCGGCGGTGTCGTGGGCGTGCCGCGGGATCGTGTCACCGCGGATCGCCTTCTGCAGGAACCGGTGTTCCGCCGGGGCCGACGGACCGCGCACCGGGCGGTACTCACCTGGCTGCCCGGTCCCCGGCGGATCGGCCAGCGCGGGAACCGGGGACAACAGCGTCAGACAGACAGCCAGGGTCAGACAGCGGCGAACTCGCATCCGAAACCCCCCGGGGGGTGAGCGGCCGGCAGAGGCTTCGTGACGCTATGGGGCGCCGCGCGGTCCGGACATCCGACGACAGTCGGGACTTTTTGACAGTTAGCCGTTGATCTCCGTCGCCCGACCCGGGATGGCCCGCCGCACGTACTGTGGTCCCGCTCACCGGGATCGAGCCGGGCCGGTAAGGTCCTGGTCGGCACCGGTGGTCACTCGACAGAGTGTCAGTGCTTGCGCCTAGGCTTGTGTGGTGGCCGATCCGTCGACCGATCGTCGTGTGAGTTACCGTCCTGCGCCCGGAACGATCCCGGACGCCCCTGGCGTGTACAAGTTCCGCGACTCCGGCGGCCGGGTGATCTACGTCGGCAAGGCCAAGAGCCTGCGCGGCCGCCTCAACTCCTACTTCGCCGACGTCTCCGGCCTGCACCCGCGCACCGCGCAGATGGTCACCACCGCGGCCTCCGTGGAGTGGACGGTGGTCGCCACCGAGGTCGAGGCGCTGCAGCTCGAGTACAACTGGATCAAGGAGTTCGACCCGCGGTTCAACGTCCGCTACCGCGACGACAAGTCCTATCCCGTGCTGGCGGTCACCCTCAACGAGGAGTTCCCGCGGCTGCACGTCTACCGGGGGACGCGGCGCAAGGGCGTGCGCTACTTCGGTCCCTACGCGCACGCGTGGGCGCTCAGGGAGACGCTCGACGTCCTGCTCAGAGTGTTCCCCGCGCGGACGTGCACGCGTGACGTGTTCCGCAGGCAGTCCCGGATCGGCAGGCCGTGCCTGCTCGGGGACATCGGCAAGTGCTCGGCGCCGTGCGTGGGCCGGGTCACAGCCGACGAACACCGCCGGATCGTCGACGACTTCTGCGAGTTCTTCGCCGGCCGCACCGACACGATGATGCGCCGGCTGGAGAAGGAGATGCACGAGGCGTCGGCCGAGCTGGAGTTCGAGCGGGCCGCGCGCCTGCGCGACGACCTCGGCGCGCTGCGGCGGGCGATGGAGAAACAGGCCGTCGTGCTGGGCGACGGCGCGGACGCCGACGTGGTCGCGTTCGCGCAGGACGATCTGGAAGCCGCTGTCCAGGTCTTCCACGTCCGCGGCGGACGGGTCCGCGGTCAGCGGGGCTGGGTGGTCGAGAAGGCCGAGGAGACCGGCACCGCGGGCCTGGTCGACCAGTTCCTCAGCCAGTTCTACGGCGACCAGGCCAGCTCCGGCGAACCGGTCGACGGTGACCCGGGGGAGAACAGCCCGGGTCAGAACAGCTCTGGTGAGAACAGTGCCGTTCCGCGTGAGGTGCTCGTCCCGGAACTGCCCGACGACGCTCCCGCGATCGCCGAGTGGCTCACCGTGTTGCGTGGATCACGGGTGCAGCTGCGGGTTCCGCAGCGCGGCGACAAGCGTGCGCTGATGGAAACCGTGGAGCGCAACGCCAAAGAGGCGTTCGTGCAGCACAAGCTCAAGCGCGCGGGCGACCTCACCGCTCGTTCGGCGGCGTTGCAGGAGCTGCAGGACCAGCTGGGCCTGGACACCGCGCCACTGCGGATCGAATGCGTCGACATCAGCCACATCCAGGGCAGTGACGTCGTCGCGTCGCTCGTGGTGTTCGAGGACGGCCTGCCGCGCAAGGCCGAGTACCGCCGCTTCGCCATCCGGGAGGCGGCCACCCAGGGCGACGTGGCGTCCATCGCGGAGGTCGTGCGCCGCCGGTTCCACCGGATGATCAGCGAGACCGCGCCCGACGGGTCCACGCAGCATGGATCTGCGCAGCATGGATCTGCGCCGGGCATCGATCCGGAGACGGGCAGGCCGAAGAAGTTCGCCTACCCGCCCAACCTGCTCGTGGTCGACGGCGCCGGGCCGCAGGCCAACGCGGCCGCCGACGTGCTCACCGAGATGGGGATCGGTGACGTCGCGGTGATCGGCCTGGCCAAGCGGCTGGAAGAGGTCTGGTTACCGGCCGAGAGCGAGCCGCTGATCCTGCCGCGTACCAGCGAGGCGTTGTACCTGTTGCAGCGCGTCCGCGACGAGGCGCACCGCTTCGCGATCGCCTACCACCGCCAGAAACGGGCCAAGCGGATGACCACGTCCGCCCTCGACGACGTGCCCGGTCTCGGCGAGACGCGGAAGACCGCGTTGATCAAGCATTTCGGCTCGCTGAAACGGCTGCGTGCGGCGAGCGTCGACGAGATCAGCGGCGTGCCGGGCGTGGGCAGGCGCACCGCGGAGGCCGTCGTGGCGGCCCTGTCCAGGGACAAAGAGGGGAACGATGTCTGAATCCGGCATTGAAGTGGCGGTGGTGACCGGCCTGTCCGGCGCGGGCCGCAGCACGGCGGCCAAGTGTCTGGAGGACCTTGGCTGGTTCGTGGTGGACAACCTGCCGCCCGAGCTGATCTCGACCATGGTCGAGCTCGGTGTGCAGGCACGCGGCGCGATCACCAAGGTCGCGGTGGTGATGGACGTGCGCAGCCGCGCGTTCACCGAGGACCTGTCGGCGGTCATCAAGGACCTGGACAACCGCGGGTACAAGCCGCGCGTGCTGTTCCTCGAGGCGACCGACGAACTGCTCATCCGCCGGTTCGAGCACGTCCGGCGCGGCCACCCGATGCAGGGCGACGGCAGGCTGATCGACGGCATCAAGGCGGAGCGGCACCTGCTGACGCCGCTGCGTGAGGAAGCCGACCTGGTCCTGGACACCACCTCGCTGTCGGTGCACCAGTTGCGTGCCAAGATCGAGGACGCGTTCGGCGGCGGCGAGGAGATGCAGACCCGCGTCACCGTGCTGTCGTTCGGCTACAAGTACGGCCTGCCGATGGACTCCGACCTGGTGATGGACGTCCGGTTCCTGCCCAACCCGTTCTGGATCCCGGAGCTGCGCGAGCAGACCGGCCTGGACAACGAGGTCCGCAACTACGTGCTGACCCAGGAGGGCGCCGAGGACTTCCTCGAGCGCTACCACGAGTTGCTGCGGCTGATCGGCGCGGGCTACCGCAGGGAGGGCAAGCGCTACCTGACCCTGGCCATCGGCTGCACCGGCGGGAAGCACCGCAGTGTGGCGATGTCCGAGGAGCTGGCCACCAGGCTGTCCAAGGAGGACGGCATGGCCGTGAAGGTCGTCCACCGGGATTTGGGGCGCGAGTGAGCGACAGGTCCAGGGAGCCGGCGCCGGACGGCCCGCGGGTGGTCGCACTCGGCGGTGGTCACGGGCTGCACGCCACGTTGAGCGCGCTGCGCGAGATCACTCCGCACGTGACGGCCGTGGTCACCGTCGCGGACGACGGCGGCTCCTCGGGCCGGTTGCGCCGGGAACTGGGCATGCTGCCGCCCGGCGACCTGCGCAAGGCACTGGTGGCCCTCTCGGGCGCCGACGACAACGCCAAGCTGTGGAACTCGGTGTTCCGGCACCGGTTCGGCGGCACCGGCGCGCTGGCCGGGCACGCGATCGGCAACCTGGTGCTGTCCGGGCTGATCGAGGTGCTCGGCGACCCGGTCGCCGCGCTGGACGAAGCCGCCCGGATGCTCGGCCTGACCGGCCGCGTGCTGCCGATGTCGTGTGAGCCGCTGGACATCGAGGCCGACGTGGAGGGCCTCGACGAGGACCCGGCGGCGATCCGGCGGATCCGCGGCCAGGTCGCCGTGGCGACCACACCGGGCCGGGTCAAGCGGATCGGGGTCCAGACCAGTTCGGGTGATGTACCGACCGCGTGTCCGGAGGCGCTGGCCGCGGTCCGTTCGGCGGATCTCGTGGTGCTCGGTCCGGGGTCGTGGTTCACGAGCGTCCTGCCGCATCTGTTGGTGCCGGAGTTGCATCGCGCGCTTGTCGAGACGAAAGCAGCGCGTGTGGTCGTGCTCAATCTCGTCCCGCAGCCAGGTGAGACGGCTGGGTTCTCACCTGAGCAGCATCTCGACGTACTCTGCCAGCACGCTCCAGAACTCCGCGTGGACGCCGTCATCGCCGACGCCGACGCGGTGTCGACGCCGGACCGGCTGCGGCGGGCCGCGGCCGCGCTCGGCGCGCGGGCACACCTGGCCCCGGTCGCGACGCCGGGAGCAGCGGATCGTCACGATCCGGGCGCGCTCGCGCGGAGCCTGCGGCACGCGTTAGCCGGAACGACGAGCGCGAGTGGCCAGGAGATGGTGGGATACGCAGGGCGCGAGCCCGGCGGGGGAGAGGAGGACACGTGGCGATGACCGCGGCAGTCAAGGACGAGCTGAGCAGACTGGCTGTGTCCAAGACGTGCTGTCGCCGTGCGGAAGTGTCCTCCCTGCTGCGCTTCGCCGGCGGACTGCACATCGTGGGCGGCCGTGTGGTGGTCGAGGCCGAGCTGGACACCGGTTCGGCGGCCAGGCGACTGCGCAAGGAGATCCACGAGCTCTACGGCCACCACGCCGATGTGCACGTGATCACGTCCGGCGGCCTGCGCAAAGGCACCAGGTACGTCGTGCGCGTCGTGAAGGACGGGGACGGGCTCGCCCGGCAGACCGGCCTGCTCGACCCCCGCGGGCGTCCGGTGCGCGGGCTTCCCGCCGCGGTCGTGTCCGGTGGCGTGTGCGACGCCGAAGCGGCGTGGCGCGGTGCTTTCCTGGCACACGGATCGCTGACCGAACCGGGCCGTTCGTCCGCTTTGGAGGTCACGTGCCCGGGGCCCGAGGCCGCTCTGGCCTTGGTGGGCGCGGCTCGCCGGCTCGGCATCCAGGCCAAGTCACGCGAGATCCGTGGCGCGGACCGGGTCGTCATCCGTGACGGCGACGCGATCGGTGCGCTGCTGACCCGGCTGGGCGCGCATTCGTCCGTGCTGGCCTGGGAGGAATTCCGGATGCGCCGCGAGGTGCGGGCGACGGCCAACCGGCTGGCCAACTTCGACGACGCCAACCTCCGCCGCTCGGCCCGGGCCGCCGTCGCCGCGGCCGCCCGTGTGCAGCGCGCGATGGAGATCCTCGGCCCCGAGGCACCCGAGCACCTCACCGCCGCGGGCAAGCTCCGGCTGGCCAACCGGCAGGCCTCGCTGGAGGAACTCGGCCAGCTCGCCGAGCCGCCGATGACCAAGGACGCTGTCGCCGGCCGTATCCGCCGCCTGCTGGCCATGGCCGACAAGCGCGCCAAGGACCTGGGCCTGCCGCCGACCGAAGCCGCGGTGACCGCCGAAATGCTCGAGGAAGAGGTCTGACTCGACGCGCGAGATCACGCTGACGGCCGTACGTTCCCTGGCGGGGCGTGCGGCCTTTCCTCTACATGGGACTCGCAGTCCGGTGTTGACCTGGAGCGCGCTCCAGGGGATAGCGTCGCGCGCAGGCACTGCGAAATGAGGCGATCGACCGTGCGACTCGGTGTGCACATCACGAAGTTCGACGAACCCGGTCACGAGATCCGGGACGAACTGGCCGCGGCGGCGCAAGCCGCGGAGTCGGCGGGTGTCGCCTGGATGTCCGTGATGGACCACTACTTCCAGATGGAGCACAACGGCGGCGCGGAAGCCGCGATGCTCGAGGCGTACTCCACATTGGGGTTTCTCGCCGCGCACACGTCGACCGTCCAGCTTGGCGCGCTGGTCACCGGCGTGACGTATCGGCATCCGGGCCTGCTGGCCAAGATCGTCACCACGCTCGACGTGCTGTCCGGCGGGCGGGGGACGCTCGGCATCGGCGCGGCCTGGTACGAGCGCGAGCACAACGGCCTCGGCGTGCCGTACCCGCCGACCGCGGAGCGTTTCGAGCGGCTTGAGGAAACGCTGCGGATCTGCCTGCAGATGTGGGACCCGGACAACAACGGGCCGTTCGAAGGCAAGCACTACCAGTTGGCCGAGACGCTGTGCGTGCCGCCGCCCGTGAGCTCGCCGCGTCCGCGGATCATGATCGGCGGCGGAGGTGAGCGGAAGACCCTGCGGCTGGTCGCGCAGTACGGCGACGCGTGCAACTTCTTCACCTCGCTCGGCGTCGAGGGCGTCGGCCACAAGCTCGGCGTTCTGCGTGAGCACTGCGACGCTGTCGGACGGGACTACGACTCGATCCGCAAGACGGTCGCGGGCGCGGGTACGTCGCTCAGCGAAGGCGGGCTCGACGCCTTCACCGAGGAGATGGCCGCCTACGCCAAGCTCGGTGTGGACACCGTGATCCTGATGCCCCCGCCGGGCCGTCCCGCGGAGTGGGTCACGCGGCATGCCGGACCGGCCGTGCGGCGCCTCGCCGAACTCTAGGCCCGGTCCTGCTCCAGGCTGGTGACGCGGCGGGCCAGTTCCACCCGGGAACGCACGCCCAGCGTGGTGAAGATGTTGCGCAGGTGGTGGTCGACGGTCCGGTGGCTGATCACCAGCCGCCGGGCGATCTCCTTGTTCGTCTCGCCGACCGCCACCAGCCGGGAGATCGCCGTCTGCTGGGGAGTCAGGCCCGCGAGGGAGACGTTCGGCGCGCCGGCCGTCTCGCCCGCGGCGCGCAAACCGGCTTCAGCCCGGGCGATCCACCGTCGCGCGCCGATGGACTGGAACACCCGCAGCGCCGACCGGAACTGACCACGGGCGTCGAGCATCCGGCGCCGCAGCCGCAAGCGGTTGGCGTACAGCAGTTGCGTCCGTGCCAGCTCCATCGCGGCGCCTGCCTTGCGGTGCAGGGCGATCGCCGTCTCGAAATGGGTGACGTCGTCGGTGAGCAGACCGTGGCACCGGTGTGACAGGGCCAGCCACGCCGAGTTGCCGCCGGTGCGGACCCAGCCGTCGAAGACCTCCAGTGCGCGGTGCGCCCGGTCGTACTGCCCGGCCAGAATCGCCGCCTCGACCAGTTGCGGCGTCGCCAGTGCCTGGATCGCGGGCTGCGCTCCGCTCACCCCCGCCGTCATGGCGTCCAGCCGTGCCAACGCTTCCGCGGGCCGGTCGTCGGCCAGGTCCAGACACGCGTACGCCCAGGAAGCGATCGCACACGGCCGGCCGAGGCCGCGCTTGGCGATGCCTGCCGCCGCGTTGTCCAGATGCGACAGGGCGGTCTCGCGGTCGTCTCGCAGCGCGGCCGACAACGCCAGCAGGGAAAGGTGTTCCGTCCGGGTGGTGCGCTGCGCACCGGACGCGGCCAGGCCTTCCGCGGATGCCTCGAGCGCGATCTCGTGCCGGTCGAGCACGATCGCGGCCAGGGACAACTGGACCAGGGCCCACGGCAACGCGGCTTCCCGGCCGGTCAGCCTGGCCCGGCTGACCGCGGCCGACGCGCACTCGAAAGCCTTCTCGCCCAAGCCCAGTGCGAACGCCGCCTCGGCCGCCCACACCGCCGGTGCCACATCCGGCGCGGCCATGCCCAGCCGCACGACAAGCCGCAACGGTTCGGCGGCGTCGGCGTGCCTGCCTTCGAACGTCGCGGTCAGGCCACGGAAGTGCGCCGCCATCAGTTCCGGTCGCGACGGCACCGCGCGTGCCATCGCGCGGTAACCGGGCACGTCCCCGCACAGCCGCCGAGCCTCACCGGCGAGCAGCAGAGCGGGACCTGGGTCGTCCAGATGCCCGGCCGCCGTGGTCAGTTCGTGCACGGCGACGGCCGGGTCGCCGTCCCGGAGTTCGATTTCCCCGAGCAGCAGCGCCGCCCGGCCGACGTCCGCCCGCGACAGCAGCGTGCGTGCCCAGTCCGGCCGCCCGGCGTGCCAGGCGTGCTGTGCCGCGTCGACGGTGTCGCCCAGTTCGGCGCTCAGGCAGACCAGGCCGGACGGCTGCTCGCCGGTCCACTGGGGACGACCGGTGATCAGGATCGCGATGTGGTGCCCGGCCACCCGCCTGGCCGCGAACCCCAGGACATCCAAGCTCTCCTGGTCCAGCCACTGCGCGTCGTCCACCCGCACCAGAACCGGCCGCTGAGCCGACAACCCGGTCAGCACCTCGTGTACCGAACACCGCAACTGGAAGGGCGTGCCGCGCAGCATCCGGCGCAGGTCGTCCGCGGACACCACGGGCAGCAGAAGCCGGTGCAGCGCGGCGAACGGCAGGTCACGTTCCGACTGAAGACCGGTTGTCCGCAGCACGGTGAAGTCCGTGGGGGAGACGTCCGGCGCCGGGCCCAGCAGCACGCTGCTCGCCCCCGTACCGGCGCGCGCGTCCGTCAGCAGCTTCTCGTGCCATGCGGACGACATGGAGGGCCTCCTCGGTGAGCGCCCTCCGAATGAAACACCAGCGCGAAGTGTTTCACAACCCCGCGGCCGGCTCCGTCGCCGTCACCCGCCCTTCGACCAGGGCACCGAGCAGCGTCGACGCGGCCTCCAGGTCCGGCGCCCGGGAGGCCAGGACATCGGAGTACAGGAACGCCTCACCGAGCCGGACGATCGCGTAGCAGAGGTTCTCCAGGCTGACGACCGGCACGAACCCGCCGTCCTCGACGTCCCGCCTCAGCAGGTCGACGTGCGCGCTCATCACTCGCGGCTGGACCCGGCCCTGCGGGTCGGTCAGCACCCGGATCGCCAGCGCGGGCTCGTCGTTCAGGAACTGGCGGAAGCCCTGGTTCCCGGCGATGTCCGCCCGGTAGCGGCGCATCACCTCCAGGCACCGCAACCGGCCGTCGGGGCTACGCACCGCCGTCCCGTGCTTGGTCTGCCATTCCCTTCGCGCCGTCTTGAGCGTCCGGTCGCCCATGTACCAGAGGGTGTCGCCGAGCAGGTCCTCCCGGTTGCCGACCCGGCGGAACAGCGTCGTGCGGGAGATCCCCAGCTCGGCGGCCAGCGTGCGGGTGTCCAGGCGGATTCCCCGGTCGATCCAGTGCGCGGCGGTCCGGACGATCTCCTCGGCGGTTGGGCTCACGTCGGCAGCGTACGGCCGTACTGCCCAGTACCCGCCCGGCACGGGCCAGGACTGGCGATTCCACCGATGCGTGCCCTGGTCACCGCTTGCGACAGTCAGTCACTGATCGCGTCCGACACTCAACGAAGAGTCGATTGGAGAACAGCGCATCATGCGAAGAGGCGTTCGGATCCTGACCGGACTCACCATCGCCGCGTTCATCGCCGCCGGTGCCCCTGCCACCGCCACCGGTGCCTACGAGGTCAATGCCGAGAACCCCTACGAACGCGGCCCCGACCCGACCGAGAGCAGCATCGAGGCTTCTCGCGGTCCCTTCTCGGTCTCGCAGACGACCGTGTCCCGGTTGTCCGCGACCGGATTCGGTGGCGGCACGATCTACTACCCGACGAGCACCAGCGAAGGCACGTTCGGCGCGCTGGCCATCTCGCCGGGCTTCACCGCGACCCAGTCCAGCATCTCCTGGATGGGTCCGCGCCTCGCCTCCCAGGGGTTCGTGGTGATCACCATCGACACCCTCTCGACCCTCGACCAGCCGGACAGCCGCGGCGACCAGCTGCGGGCGGCGCTGTCGTACCTGACCCAGCGCAGCACGGTCCGCACCCGGATCGACGCCACGCGGCTGGCTGTGGCCGGGCACTCGATGGGCGGTGGCGGTTCGCTGGAAGCCGCGGCCGACCAGCCGTCGCTGCAGGCGGCGATCCCGATCGCGGCGTGGAACACCCAGAAATCCTGGTCGGGCCTGCGGGTGCCGACGTTTGTCATCGGCGGCGAGAACGACAGCATCGCCCCGGTGTCGTCGCACTCCATCCCGTTCTACACCTCGATTCCGGCGTCCTCGGAGAAGGCGTACATGGAGCTGGACAACGCCAGCCACTTCTTCCCGCAGACGCCGAACACCACGATGGCCAAGTACATGATCTCGTGGCTGAAGCGGTTCGTCGACAACGACACCCGCTACGAGCAGTTCCTCTGCCCGGCTCCGAACGACCGGGACATCTCCGACTACCGGGACACCTGCCCTCACTCATGACCGAACTGCTCACCATCGAAAAGGTGACGGTGCGCTTCGACGGCCTGGTCGCGTTGCGAGACGTGAGCCTGGCCGTCGAAGACGGCACCGTCCTCGGCGTCATCGGCCCCAACGGCGCCGGCAAGACCACACTGTTCAACGTCGTCAGCGGGTTCGTGCGGCCCGCACACGGCACCATCCGGTGGCGCGGCGAGGAGTTACGTGACCACCGCCCGGATTCGCTGGCCAGGCTCGGGATCAGCCGGACCCTGCAGGGACTCGGCCTGTTCCCGGGCATGTCCGTGCTGGACAACGTGTTGGTCGGCGCGGGCCCACTGGCCCGCTGCGGTCCACTCGCGACACTCCTGGGACTGCGCCGTGCCGCCCGTGACGAGGCGGCGTTGCGCGACCGGGCGATGACCACGCTGGCGGATCTGGGAATCGCGGGCGTGCACGCCGCGCTTCCCGGCTCGTTGCCCTACGGGATCCGCAAACGGGTCGCGCTCGCCCGGGCACTGGTGGCCGAGCCCCGGATGCTGCTGCTCGACGAACCCGCGAGCGGCCTGGCCGCCGACGAGATCGCCGAACTGGGCGAGCGGATCACCGCGCTGGCCGGCAAGTGCGCCGTCGTCGTGGTCGAGCACAACATCGACTGGGTCATGCGGGTCTGCTCACGGATCGTGGTGCTGGACTTCGGCGAGGTGATCGCCACCGGCGAGCCGTCGGACGTCCAGAACGACCAGCGTGTGATCGACGCCTACCTGGGGGTTCCGGCGTGATGCTCTCGCTGTCGTCCGTGGTGACCAGATACGGCGCCGTGCACGCCTTGAACGGCGTGGACATCGCGGTGCCCGAGGGGACGCTCACCGCCGTCCTCGGTGCGAACGGCGCGGGCAAGACGACCCTGCTGCGCACGATCAGCGGCCTGGTGGCGCCGGCCGCCGGGTCGATTTCCTTCGACGGCACCGAGATCGCCGGGTTACCCGCGGACCGCGTCGCCAGGATGGGGCTGGGCCACGTGCCCGAGCACGGCGGCGTGATCAGGGAGCTGACCGTCCGCGAGAACCTCCGGCTCGGCGGGTTGTGGCGACGCAACCTGGCGTTCGACGAGGTCCTGGCCCTGTTCCCGCCGCTGGCCGGCAAGCTGGGACGGCAGGCGAGCACCCTGTCCGGCGGGGAACGGCAGATGCTCGCGATCGGCCGCGCCCTGATGGCCAGGCCGCGGGTGTTGTTGCTGGACGAGCCCTCGCTCGGGCTGGCGCCGCTGGTGACCGCGGCGATCATGCGCGTGCTGCGGGATCTGCGTGACCGCACCGGGTTGACCGTGCTGCTGGTCGAACAGAACGCGCGAAGTGCCTTGTCCGTGGCCGAACGGGCCTACGTGCTGGCGCTCGGCGAGGTGGCGCTGGCCGGATCGGCCGAGTCGATCTCGGCGGAGGCGTTGCACGAGGCCTATCTGGGGGTGAACCGGTGAACACGTGGTGGACGCTGACGGTCGGCGGCTTCGCGAGCGGGGCCGTGTACGCGGCACTGGGGCTGTCGCTCGTGATCATCTTCCGGGCGACCCGGGTGGTGAACTTCGCCCAGCCCGCGCTGGCCTTGCTGTCGACCTACTTCGCTTTCACCGTCAACCAGGTCACGGGCACCTACTGGCTGGGCTTCGCGGTGGCGATCGTCGCAGGCGCGGTGCTCGGCGCCCTGAGCGATCGCTTGCTCATCCGCCCGGCCCGCGCCCACGGCGAACTCGGCTCGGTGATCGTCACCCTCGGCCTGCTGCTTGTCGTGCAAGCGGTCGCGGGCATGCTGTGGACGAGCGAACCCCGTTCCTTCGGCTACGCCTTCGACTTCCGCGGACTGTTCTCCGCGGCCAACGTGTTCGCGGTCCTGGTCGTGCTCGTCACCGCGGCGGGCGTGTTGCTGCTGTTCAAGTTCACGTCGTTGGGCCTGCGAATGCGAGCCGCCGCCTTCGCGCCCGAAGCCGCGGCGCTGGCCGGTGTGCGTGTGGGCCTGATGGTCACCGCGGGCACGGCGCTGGCCGCGGCGGTCGGAGCACTGGCCGGACTGCTTGCCGTACCACCGCTTCTGTATCCGACTGTGCTGGACGGGATCTTCGTGTACTCGTTGACCGCCGCTGTCATCGGTGGCCTGGACAACCCGATCGGCACGGTCATCGCCGGGTTCGGCACCGGCATCGGACTGTCCTATGTGTCCGGATATCTGGGACCGGAGCTCGTCACGCTGGCCGCACTGGCGATTCTCGTCGTCGTGCTGAGCGTGCGCCCCCATGGCCTGTTCGGGCGCGGACTGGCGAGGAGGGTGTGAGATGAGCCTGCTGCTGCGGCACACCCTCCTCGCCCTGGCGGCCCTGGCCGCGGTGGTCCTGCTGACGATGGTGGTCGACCCGTTCACGAACGTGCGGATCGCGACGGTCGGCTACTACCTCGTCGCGGTCGCCGGGCTGACGTTGCTCACCGGCGGCAACGGTCAGATCTCCCTGGGACACGGCGCTTTCATGTTCATCGGCGCGTACACGGTCGGGCTGCTGGTGATCTACGTGCCGTCGTTCCCGTTCTGGCTGGACCTCCTGCTCGCCGGCGTCACGGCGGGCCTGGCGGGCATGCTCACCGGTGCCGCGGCCGCACGGCTGCACGGTCCGTACCTCGCCGGTGCGACACTGGGCCTGGCCGTCGGGCTACCGGCGATCACGCAACGGTTCCCGGACTTCCTGGGTGGCAGCAACGGGCTGGCGTTCACCGTCAACAGCCTGCCCGCCGGGCTGAAGGTGCCGCAGACGCAATGGCAGGCGTGGGTCGTGTGGACGACCACACTGCTTGTGCTGGTCCTGCTGGCGAACGTGGTCCGCGGCCGGTTCGGCCGGATGCTGCGCGCGGTCCGTGACGACGAGGTGGCGGCCGCGTTGTCCGGCATCCACATCGGACGAACGAAGATCATGGCGTTCCTGCTGAGTTCCGCGTGCGGCGGCCTGGCCGGCGGGCTGCAGGCATTCCTGCTCGGCACGGCCGCGCCGGGCTCGTTCAGCGTCGCGCTTTCCCTGTCGTTGCTGGCCGCCATGGTGCTCGGCGGAGTCGGCAGCCTGTGGGGCGCGCTGTGGGGTGCGCTCGCGTTGGTCTACGTGCCCGCGTGGGCCAACGACGTGACCCACTCGCTGGACTTGAGCACCAACATCACCCAGAACTTGCCGCTCGCGGTGTTCGGCACCGTGCTTGTCGTCGTGGTGCTCGTGTTCCCGCGCGGCATCCATGGCGCCTTCGCCCGCTTGTGGCAGTCCGTTCGGAAGGGAAAACCATGAGAACACTCATCCTGGCGACAGCGTCCGTGCTGTTACTCAGCGCCTGCTCGGGAGCAGGCGAGCAACCCGCGGGCGGTGGATCGGCGTCGGGCGACCCGGCGCCGGGCGTCACGGACGACACTGTCGTGATCGGCACGCACCAGCCGCTGACCGGGCCCGCCGCCCCCGGGTACAGCCGGATCTCCGTTGCCGCGAAGGCGATGTACAGCTACATCAACGACAAGGGCGGCATCAACGGCCGCAAGATCGACTACCGGGTCGAGGACGACGGCTACAACCCGACCCGCACGGTCGAGGTGGTCAAGAAACTCGTGTTGCAGGACCAGGTGTTCGCGATCGTCGGCGGGCTGGGCACGCCGACACACTCCAAAGTGGTCGACTACCTCAACACCGAGGGCGTGCCCGACGTGCTCGTCTCCTCCGGCGCGCTGATGTGGGACGACCCGAAGAGCAAGCAGACGTTCGGGTTCCAGGTCGACTACACCCGCGAGGGCAAGATCCAGGGCAAGTACATCGCCGACCAGCTGGCGGGCAGGAAGGTCGGGCTGCTGTTCCAGAACGACGACGTCGGCCGGGACGCGCAGAAGGGCCTCGACCAGTTCCTCGCCGACCGGATCGTGTCGCGCCAGGCGTACGACCCCGCCAACACCGACGTGCTGCCGCAGCTGAACGCCCTGAAATCCGCGGGCGCCGAAGTCGTTGTGTGCTCGTGTGTCCCGGCGTTCACCGCACTGTCGATCCTCACCGCGGCCCGCCTCGGCTACAAGACCCAGTTCGTGGTCAGCAGCATCGGCGCCGACCCCGCGACCCTCACCGGGCTGCTGCAGGACTTCGCCAAACGCGGCGGCACCGAGGTTTCCGCGCCCGCACTGCTGAACGGCATGATCGGCACCGGCTACCTGCCCGACGCGGGCCGCGCCGACGACCCGTGGATCCAGCTGTTCCGCGAGGTGCACGCCAAGTACATCCCGAACGAACCGCTGACCAACACGATCATCTTCGGCATGGCGCAGGCGTACACGTTCGCCCACGCGCTCAAGCTCGCCGGCCGCGACCTGACCCGTGCCAAACTCGTCCAGGCCATGGAATCAGGGCAGATCAGCGGCCCGGGCATGACCCCGTTCGGGTTCTCCGCGCAGTCGCACTCCGGCTACACCGGCGCGTACGTCTTCCAGGTCAACCCCGACAGCACGACGCGGGAGATCCAGGCACCGATGACCACGGACCGGGAGAAGGGCGCGATCACCCCGGCGCCGACAGCCCGCAAGACACCCGCGGAGGTCGCGCTCGTCGGGCCCTAGGATCGGGGTGTGCCGAACTACGTCGCCGCGGACGGTATGTCCTTGCACTACGACGTCTCAGGGCAGGGCGGCCCCATTGTCACGCTTGCCGGTGGGGCCGCGCGGCATCCGAGTTACCTGGGTGACCTGGCCGGGCTGAGCGGCCTCGTCGTGCCACACCTGCGAGGCGTGGGGAAGTCCCCGTCCGGTGCTGGTGGTTCCTCCTGGGCGCAGGCGTCCGATGTGGATTCCCTGCGGACGCACCTGGCCAAGGACCGGCTGGTGATCGTCGCCCATTCCGCGGGCACCCGGCTGGCCATCGCCTACGCCGCCCAGTTCCCGTCGCGGGTCGAACGCCTCGTGCTGATCACCCCGCCGTCGGCGTATCTGGTGTCCGAGCCGTCGGACGCGCCGAAGCTCATCGACGCCCGCCGCGGTGAGCCGGCGTTCGACGCCGCGATCGCGGCCTTCGAGGCAGGCCCCGACCTGTCCGGCGACGACGCGTTCAACGCCTGGAACCGCGCCACCGCACCGGTCGGCTACGCGAAGTGGACGGCCACCGAACAGCGCCACGCGCAGGTCGGCCGTTGGAACCTCGCCGCGGTCCAGGCCTACTTCAGCGTCCAGCCGCCCGCCGACCTGGCCTCCAGGTTGCGCGAGGTGACCGCACCCACGCTTGTCGTCGCCGGAGAACGGGACTGCCTGACGGGCTTGGCGCCGGTCGTCGCGCTGGCGGACCTGTTCCCGCACGGCGAGGTCGCCGTGATCGAGGACTGCGGCCACTACCCGTGGATCGAACAGCCCGCCGCCTTCCGGCAGGCCGTCGACGAGTTCCTGGCACGGCCACCACAAACCTGACGAGACAGAACCCCGGCGTCCCGCACACCTCCCGAAAGTGCGCGACGCCGGGGCAGCCTTCAAGCCGTGCCGATCAGCTCGTGCCGATCAAGCTGTGCCGATCAGCCCGTGCCGGTCACGCGCTGACGATGTTGTCGCCGTCGATCTTCACGTTGACCGGCGTCAGGCCGGTCGTGGCAGGGCCCTTCTGCACGTCGCCGCTCGAAGCGTTGAACACGCTGCCGTGCGCGGGACACGTGATGGTGCCGCCCGAAGGCAGGCCCACGCTGGCCCCCGCGTGCGGGCAGACCGGGTCGTAGCCGCGGACCTCGTTCTCGCTCGGCCGTACCAGCAGGACCCTGCCCGGTCCGCCGTTGACGATCGTCCCGCCGCCGACAGGGACGTCGGCGAGCTTGGCGAGCGGCGTGGCACCGCCTCCGGCAGAGCCGCCACCGCCGGTCGGGGCGGGTGGCGCCGCGGGCGGCGTGTCACTGGTCGACGAGCAGGCGGCGAGCGAAACCGGTGCGACCAGACCGGCTAGCAGCCCGCACACGACCGTGCGGCGAGTGGGGTCTGGCAAGAGATGCCTCCAAGTGTGGTGGGTGGGCGTCCGGGTTCTGACCGAAGATCACGCCGCCCGGGCACATCCGGTTCAACCATCCGGGTTCTGATTCGATAAAGTGACGCGGTCGGCACTGTGGCGATGACGCCAGGACCAGGGCAGTAGTGTTGGTTCGCCCGACTCACCCCTGACAGCACGAACAGAGGAGCTCACCGTGACGGTCCGAGTAGGTGTCAACGGCTTCGGTCGGATCGGCCGGAACTTCTGGCGAGCCGTTCAGGCGAGCGGCCACGACATCGAGATCGTGGCGTTCAACGACCTGGGCGACGTCGCCACCATGGCTCACCTTCTCAAGTACGACAGCGTCCTCGGCCGCCTCCCGCATGACGTGAGCGTGTCCGACGAGGGCATCGTCGTCGACGGCAAGACCATCAAGGCGCTGGCCGAGCGCGACCCCGGCAAGCTGCCGTGGAAGGACCTCGGCGTCGACATCGTCGTCGAGTCCACCGGCTTCTTCACCAACGCCGCCGACGCCCGCAAGCACGTCGACGAGGGCGGCGCCAAGAAGGTCATCATCTCCGCGCCGGCCAAGGGTGAGGACCTGACGGTCGTCATCGGCGCGAACGAGGACAAGTACGACGGCTCGCAGACGATCATCTCCAACGCCTCCTGCACCACCAACTGCCTGGCCCCGCTGGCCAAGGTCCTCCACGATGCGTTCACCATCGAGAAGGGCCTGATGACCACCATCCACGCGTACACGCAGGACCAGAACCTGCAGGACGGGCCGCACAAGGACCTGCGCAGGGCCCGCGCCGCCGCGCTGAACGTCGTCCCGACGTCCACCGGTGCCGCCAAGGCCATCGGCCTGGTGCTGCCGGAGCTGAACGGCAAGCTGGACGGCTACTCGCTGCGTGTGCCGGTGCCCACCGGGTCGATCACCGACCTGACGGTGGACCTCGCCAAGGAGGTCACGGTCGACGAGGTCAACGCCGCGTACCGCGAGGCCGCCGAGGGCAAGCTCAAGGGCATCCTGCGGTACAGCACGGACCCGATCGTGTCGTCGGACATCGTGACCGATCCGGCGTCGTGCATCTACGACTCGCCGATCACCAAGGTCATCGGCAACCAGGTCAAGGTGTACGGCTGGTACGACAACGAGTGGGGCTACTCCAACCGGCTCGCCGACCTGGTCACCCTGGTCGCCTCGAAGATCGGCTGAAGCAGACCGTCATGAAGACCCTGGCTGATTTGCTGGCCGAGGGTGTGTCAGGTCGGCGCGTGCTCGTGCGTGCCGACCTGAACGTCCCTCTGGACGGCGAGACGATCACCGACGACGGCCGCGTCCGCGCCTCACTGCCGACGCTCCAGCAGCTCACCGGCGCGGGCGCGCGCGTGGTCGTCACCGCGCACCTGGGCCGCCCCAAGGGCGCGCCGGACCCCCAGTTCTCCCTCAGGCCCGTCGCCAGGCGGCTCGGTGAGCTGCTCGGCAAGGACGTCAAGCTGGCTGAGGACGTCACCGGCGAGTCCGCGCAGGCGGCCGTGGAGTCCCTGCGGGACGGCGAGGTCGCCCTGCTGGAGAACATCCGCTTCGACGCCCGCGAGACCAGCAAGGACGAGGCCGAGCGGGGCGCGCTGGCCGACGAGCTGGCGCGGTTCGCCGACGCGTACGTCTCCGACGGCTTCGGCGTCGTGCACCGCAAGCAGGCGTCGGTGTACGACGTGGCCAAGCGGCTGCCGCACTACGCGGGCGGCTTGGTCCTCGCCGAGGTCGACGTGCTGCGCAAGCTGACCGAGGACACCGAGCGTCCTTATGTCGTCGTGCTCGGCGGCGCGAAGGTCTCCGACAAGCTCGGCGTCATCGCGAACCTGCTGACCAAGGTCGACCGGCTGCTCGTCGGCGGCGGCATGGCGTACACGTTCCTCAGGGCCCAGGGCCACGAGGTCGGCCAGTCGCTGCTCCAGGAGGACCAGCTCGACCAGGTCAGGGGCTTCCTCGACGAGGCGGCCGAGCGCGGTGTCGAGCTCGTGCTGCCGGTGGACGTGCTGGCCGCGACCGAGTTCGGCCCGGACGCGCCGCACGAGGTCGTCGCCGCGACACAGATCCCGGCCGACCGGCAGGGCCTGGACATCGGCCCGCGGACCCGTGAGCTGTTCGCGTCGAAGCTGGCCGACGCCGCCACCGTGTTCTGGAACGGCCCGATGGGTGTCTTCGAGTTCGAGGCGTTCTCCGGCGGCACCAGGGCGGTGGCCCAGGCGCTGGTGGACAGCAAGGCGTTCAGTGTCGTCGGCGGTGGCGACTCCGCCGCGGCCGTGCGCCGGCTCGGCCTGCCCGAGGACGGTTTCTCGCACATCTCGACCGGCGGCGGCGCGTCGCTGGAGTTCCTTGAGGGCAAAGAACTGCCCGGTGTCTCGGTTTTGGAGGACTGAGTACCCATGGCTCGCACGCCGCTGATCGCCGGCAACTGGAAGATGAACCTCAACCACCTCGAGGCCATCGCGCTGGTGCAGAAGATCGCGTTCTCGCTGCCGGAGAAGTACTACGCGAAGGTGGAGGTCGCGGTCCTGCCGCCGTTCACCGCGATCCGCGCCGTGCAGAACGTGATCGAGGGCGACAAACTCCAGATCAAGCACGGGGCGCAGGACCTCGCCCCGCACGACTCGGGTGCCTACACCGGCGACATCTCCGGCCCGATGCTGGCCAAGCTGGGCTGCCAGTACGTCGTGGTCGGGCACTCCGAGCGCCGCGAGTACCACGAGGAAAGCGACGAGCTGATCAACAAGAAGGTCAAGCAGGCCCTCAAGCACGGCATCACGCCGATCCTGTGCGTCGGCGAGAAGCTCGACGTGCGGGAGGCCGCCGGGCACGTGAACCACTGCAACGAGCAGCTCGTCGCCGACCTCAAGGGCCTCAAGGCCGAGCAGGTGGAGAAGGTCGTCGTCGCCTACGAGCCCGTGTGGGCCATCGGCACCGGCAAGGTCGCCACCCCGGCGGACGCGCAGGAAGTGTGCGGTGCGCTGCGCAAGCAGCTCGAGGAGAAGTACGGCGCCGAGGTCGCGGGCAAGGTCCGTGTGCTCTACGGCGGGTCGGTGAAGTCCAGCAACATCTCAGACCTGATCGCACAGCCGGACATCGACGGTGCTCTGGTCGGCGGAGCGAGCCTGGACGGCGAGGAGTTCACCAAGCTGTCCGCGATGGCCGCCGGCGGGCCGTTCGTGTGAGCCCCACGACATTTGTTTACGTACAGCAAGTGTCATGTCTTTACACGGCCCGTGGTCAAAGCGGGACACGTACGAGGTAATCTGTGATTCCTGCCGTGCGACAGCGAGGATGAAATGGAACTGGCTCTGCAAATCGGTTTGATCGCCACGAGCGTGCTGTTGATCCTCTTGGTGCTGCTGCACCGCGGCCGTGGCGGTGGTCTGTCCTCGCTGTTCGGCGGCGGTATGCAGTCGAGCCTGTCGGGGTCGAGCGTGGTGGAGAAGAACCTCGACCGCGCCACCCTGGTGGTCGGAGTCATCTGGCTGATCTGCATCATCGGGCTCGGTTTGCTGATCAAGATCGCGTGAACGGCCGGACGCTGGGGACGTGCGAATGTTCGCCGATCAACCATTGCGGGATAGCCGTGTGTGATGGGGGTGTGAGGGCCGATGGCTGGTGGTAACGCGATTCGGGGTACCCGGGTCGGTGCGGGACCGATGGGTGAGTCGGAGCGCGGTGAGTCCGCTCCGCGTCGCCGTGTGTCCTACTGGTGTGCGAACGGGCACGAGTCCCGTCCGTCGTTCGCGGTCGATGCCGAAGAGCCGGAGTCGTGGGACTGCCCGCGCTGCGGCCTGCCGGGTGGCCGTGACCAGCAAGCGCCGCCGAACGCACCCCGGAACGAGCCGTACAAGACTCACCTGGCGTACGTGAAGGAGCGCAGGTCCGACGCGGACGGCGAGGCGATCCTCGCCGAGGCGCTGGCCAAGCTCCGGGCACAGCGCGAAGGCTGAGCCGGAACCGAAAACCCTCGTGAGCGCCGGTAGGGCACTCACGAGGGTTTCGTGCTGTCTTGTTCAGCTCTCCATCGGGTAGGTCACGCAGACCCGGAAACCGCCGTCCGGGGTGTGCCCGGCGTGGAACGTCCCGCCGAGCAGCACCGCGCGTTCCCGGACACCGAGCAGGCCGTGGCCGCCCGAGGGTAACCGGCCCGAGTGTGTCATCTCCGGGTCGGCCTGGTCGTTGACGACCTCGACGATCAACGCCGATCCGCAGGGGAACAGCCGGATCACCGCCTTGGCGCCCGGCGAGTGTTTGTGGATGTTGGTCAACGACTCCTGCACCGTCCGGTACGCCGCACGGGACACCGCGGGCGGCACCGAGTCGGGCAGCACCTGCTCGGCCAGTTCGACCGGCACTTCGGAGTTGCGCAGCAACTGCGGCAGCTCTTCCAGGCCGGGGTGCACGCCGTCGTCGAACGTTCCCGAACGCAGCACGCCGACCAGGTCGCGCAGTTCGTCCAACGTGCGTTTGCTCAGTTGCCTGATCGTGTTGGCGCCTTGCCGGGATTCCTCGTCGTGCGCGGACACCGCCAGCGCGCCCGCCTGCATGGCGATCAGAGTGACCTGGTGGGAGACCACGTCATGCATCTCGCGGGCGAGGCTCGCGCGTTCCGCGGCGCGGATGGTCTGTTCGTGCAGCCGCTGTTCGCGTTCCCGGCTCTCGGCCAGTTCGGTCAGGCGTGCGGACAGTTGCTTGCGCAGGGCCAGCAGCAGTCCGATGGCGATCGGCATCCCGGCGACCAGGACCCCGTACATGCCGTTCAGGACGTGCTTGCGCCAGCTCAGTTCGACGAAGTCGCTCAGCGGCCACGTCACGTACCGGCTGAGCCACACCAGGCTGCCGGCGACCATGGTCTGCCACGTCCACAGCTTGCGTGCGGCCAGCGTGCCCAGCGCGATCATCGCCGCGAGCTGCGCCCAGCCGGCCAGGAAGCCCGGGACGGTGATCAGGACGGCCAGGAAGGGGAACCGTCTGCGCAGCACCATGGCCGTGCAGGCGACGCCGGACAGCACGATCGAGTAGGGCTGGGCCTTCTCCGGGATGACCAGCCACACGTCGAGCACGGCGACGATCACCGCCAGAGCGTCCAACGCGAGTCCTCTGGCGACCGGATGGCGGTGGATCTGTTTGAAGCGGTCAAGGCTGGCGTATGGATTTCGGGCGCGCGCGGCCTGGTGGGCCACTTCCCCCGCATGCCCGGCTGTCAAAGTGTGCGTGACCACCGTGGAACCCCTTGGTTTGGCCTGCGTGTCCTCATGGATCGGCAATGGCGGTTGGCTGCCCCCGGTCGCCGCTGACCGCATGGGGGTGCCGTCTCCTCGTTGCCGGGGAACATCGCCTGGGCTTGTGGCCCCGCCATGCTCCTCGGCCGGCCGGTGTCTTTGTCGTGGCATTGGCTCGGCCTCTCTGACGAAAGGGAGTGGGGTGTTCGCCCTTCGTCACCCTGTTAAGACAGTCCGATCCTCGAACGCGGACGCCCGGTCGGCAAGGAATGTGCGATCGCACATTCTCTATGGACGAACGTCGGTAGCGCGCTCCTGACGATGTGTGCGCCGTCTCACCCGTTCGCGTCCGGAAGGGCATCCGTCCGCGGCCGGCCACGACCGGAACGGACCGTTCCGTGGCTCAGCCCGGCGATCCATTGCCGCACCTGCAATCGATCGCTGGCAATGGTCCGTGCCGCGGCGTACGGAAGGCGACGACCGCCGCCGCTTGAGCATGCCGATGATCCTGTCGCAGGATGTCGGCGGCTTTCAACGGCCGAAAAGGCACGCGAACCGCCCGCCGTGACGCTCCGACGGACCCAGGAGCACGTCGTCGGAGCAATGAGGACCACCGCCCGGTGCAGTCGCCGGTGCATTCGGCGTGGTGTGCTCCGGCGCGCTCCGGTCCAGTGATCCGGCGCCACCGCCCGGTGGTCTCCCGGTGCCGACGTCTCGGCGGTGCTGGTGAACGCGGTGCTGGTGAACGCGGTGCTGGTGAACGCGGTGCTGGTGAACGCGGTGCTGGTGAACGCGGTGCTGGTGAACACGGTGTTGACCATCTCAAGGACGACCCATGGTCATCCTGCGAACCGATGCCGAGGCACTCCGCGAACCGGGACCATCGGCTGTGTGCGGACGTTACTGGGGTATGCCAAGGACCACTGGATTGCACTGAGCGTCGGGCTCGTCATCGCACTCGCCTCGGCTGCGGCGAATCTGGCGCAGCCGTTGGCGACCAAGTCGGTGGTGGACGCGCTTGCGGACGGTTCGTCGCTGAGTGGCCCGGTCGTGACACTGGCGGTCCTGGTCGTCGTCGGTTCGCTGCTGGCCGCGCTCTACACGTTCCTGCTGGACCGGACGGCCGAGAAAGTCGTGTTCTCGGTCCGCAGGCAGTTGATCGGCAGGCTGCTCCGGCTGCGCATCCCCGAGCTGGACAAGTCGGCGCCGGGCGACCTGACCGCGCGGGTGACGTCGGACAGCACGTTGCTGCAGAGCGCCACCACGCAGGCGTTGATCAGCATCGTCAAGGGCGTCGCGGGTGGCGTCGGTGCCGTCATCGTGATGTTCACGCTGGACGCGCGCCTGTCCGGGCTGACGCTGGGCTCGCTGGCGGTGGTCGGCGTGGTCATGGGCGTGCTGCTGCCGAAGATCCGCCGGGTGATCACCCGGGCGCAGGAGGCGGTCGGAGCGGTGGGTGCGGGACTGGACCGCGCGCTCGGAGCGGCCCGGACGGTGAAAGCGAGCGGTGCCGAAGCCAGGGAGGAGGCCGCGGTCACCGACGCGGCCCGCGAAGCGATGCGGGCGGGCTTCGCCGGTGCGAAGTACAGCGCGCTGGTCGGCGGCATCATGAACCTGGCGTTCTCGGTGCCGTTCCTGCTCGTGCTCGGCGCGGGCGGACTGTGGGCGGCCACCGGTTCGCTGGAACTGTCGACGTTGATCGCGTTCCTGCTCACCGTGTTCTACATGACCGAGCCGCTGGGCGAGCTGGTCCAGGGCACCACGACGTTGCAGCAGGGCCTCGGCGCGGTGAAGCGGATCCACGAGGTCGAGGAGCTGGCCATCGAAACCGACGTCGACCAGCCGGTCGAAGCCGTCGGCGACGGTGCTCCGGGGATCGCGGTGCACAACGTCAAGTTCCAGTACGCGGGCAGGTCGGCCGCGCTGGACGGCGTGTCGTTCGAGGCGCCCGCGGGCGGGCGCACGGCGCTCGTCGGACCGTCGGGCGCGGGCAAGACCACGTTGTTCGCCCTGCTCCAGCGGTTCTACGAGCCGGCGAGCGGCCTGATCACCGTCGACGGCGTCGACATCGCGAAGATGACACGCGCCGAAGTGCGGCGGCGCATCGGGTACGTCGAGCAGGACGCGCCCGCGTTGGCCGGGACGATCGAGAGCAATCTGCGGTACGCGGCGCCGGACGCCACCGACGAGGAACTGACCGAAGTGCTGCGGGCGACGCGGCTGGACGATCTGGTCGAGCGGTTGCCGGACGGCCTGGACACCATGGTCGGTACCCGCGGCCTCGCCTTGTCGGGCGGTGAACGCCAGCGCCTCGCGATCGCTCGCGCGTTGCTCCGACGCCCGCAGGTGTTGCTCATGGACGAAGCGACCTCGCAGCTCGACGCCCGCAACGAAGTCGCCCTGCGCGAAGCGATCGACCAGGCCGCGGAGCGGTGCACCGTATTGCTCATCGCGCACCGGCTGTCGACGGTCGTGTCCGCTGACCGGATCGTCGTCCTCGAACGCGGCCGGGTGGCCGCCACCGGGACCCACGACGAACTGCTGTCGGCGTCCCCGCTGTACCGGGAGTTGGCGGCGTCACAGCTCCTCGTCCCGGAGGCTGTTGAACAATGACCGGGTGAACGTCGCGGTAACCGAGGTCCAGGTCACCCGGCTCGGTTACGCGGTGCCGGCCGAGGCGGCGTTCGACGCTCTGTACCGGGACGCGCCGTACGCCTTCTGGCTCGACAGCGCGACCGGCGGCCGGTTCTCGTTCATGGGCGCGGCCGGTCGCGTGATGCGGGCCTGGCCCGACCGGATCGAGCTGGACGGTGACGTGCTGCGTCCCGGCGTGTTCGACTGGCTGGCCGAGGCGCTGCGGGTCCCGGTCGAGGTGCCGGACGTGCCGTTCGGCTTCACCCTCGGCTGGGTCGGTTATCTCGGTTACGAGCTGAAGGCCGAATGCGGCGGGTCCCGTGCGTTCGAGTCCGTCGATCCCGACGCGGTCCTGATGTACGTCGACCGCACGATCGTCTTCGACCACGCCGCCGCCGACGTCTACCTCGTCTCCGCCGACCGGGACTGGATCAGCGCGACCGCCGCGTTACTCGCCGCGTTACCGCGGCCGGAGCCGGTTGGCCCGATTCACGCGCCGGAGGTTCGCGCGCGGCACAGCCGGGACTCCTACGTCGAGATGATCGAGTCGTGCCAGGAGGCCATCCGGCGCGGCGAGAGCTACGAGGTCTGCTTGACCAACATGGTGTCCGTGCAGGCCGATATCGACCCATGGCACGCGTATCGGTTGCTCCGGCGGCAAAGCCCCGCGCCGTACGGTGCCTATCTGCGCCTCGGCGACATGGCTGTGCTCAGTTCGTCGCCCGAACGGTTCTTACAGATCCTGCCTGACGGGACCGTGGAATCGCGGCCGATCAAGGGAACCCGGCCACGTGGTGCGACGCCCGCACAGGACAGGGCGCTGCGCCGGGACCTGGCCGTCAACGAGAAGGACCGGGCCGAGAACCTCATGATCGTCGACCTGGTCCGCAACGACCTGAGCCGCTGCGCGGTCGTGGGTTCGGTCCAGGTGCCCGCGATCTTCGAAGTCGAGACCTACGCGACCGTGCACCAGCTCGTCAGCACGATCCGGGCGCGCCTCCGGCCGGACGTCTCGCCGGTCCACTGTGTACAGGCGGCTTTTCCCGGCGGATCGATGACCGGGGCGCCGAAGATCCGCACCATGGAGATCATCGACTCGCTCGAACAGGGCCCGCGTGGTGTCTATTCGGGCGCGCTCGGCTACTTCTCGTTGTCCGGGCACGTCGACCTGTCGATCGTCATCAGGACCCTGGTCGTCCGGGCGGGCGAGGCCAGTTTCGGCGTCGGTGGCGCGATCATCGATCCCTCGGAGCCCGGCGCCGAGTTCGACGAGACCGTCGTGAAAGCCACGGCGATGCTGCGCGTCCTCGGCGCCGAGTTCCCGGTCGGGTGACCAGTCAGGATGCGGCGCGCAGCCGCACCTGAACAGTCGACCGTTGCGTCACCCCGTTCACCGTCACGGCGACCGTGAAGGTGCCGGGCCGCAACGCGGTCAGCTCTCCGGTCGCCGGATCGAGGCGCGCGATGTGCCACGGCCGCCGGTCACGCCAGTCACCGATCAACAGGCTCGGCGAGCCGGACCAGTCGTAACTCACCGGGTACGCGACCGGGACCTGGCGAGTGCCCTGCGTCAAGGTCGCCGTGACCTTCGCCGAGGCGCCAGGTTTGAGCGCGCTCGGTGCGTCGATGCTCAGCGCGTCGACATGCGGGCGGATCTCGGCGGCGAGCCAGTCCCGGCCCTTGTTGTGGCCGTTCCTGGTGTCGGCACTGTTGTCGACACCGAGCAGGCTCCATCCCGTGAAGCCGCCCAGTGTGGAGTTACCACCCGGGGCCTTGCCGGAATTGCCGTTGATCAGATACGGCACACCGTCCACCCGCGACGCGTGGAACACACCGACGTGCGCACCGATGAACGCGGCGCCTTTGCCGGTCTCGTGCCGGAACGCACCGAGCCATTGCTCCACCATGGAGGCCTCCAGCCGGTCGGACAGCTGGCTGCCCTTGGCGGGCGTGGGGTCCCTGGGCGGGTGGTGCTCCATCACCACGACGGAGCGCACCGACTTGTCGCTCCGAGCTGAGTCGAGCGCTTCGCGGAGCAATGCGGTCTGGTCGAAGCCGCCGCCGCGGAGCGTGCCGGTCGACGAGTCCAGCAGCACGAACCGGGTGCCCTTGTGGTCGAAGGTCCGGTTGGTGGACCCGAACTCGGCGCGGAAGTTGTCGATCGTGCCCGGGCCCATGATCTCGTGGTTGCCCGGCACGTAGTACCACTTCAGCTCGTCGCCCAGCTCCTCGGTCAGGATCCGGCGCGCCAGCGCGAGGTCGGCCGGTGCGGCCTCGTCGACGAAGTCGCCGTTGACGACCAGGAAGTCCGGCTTCTGTGCCTTGATCTCCCGCAAGGTCCGGCGGGCGGCCTTCACCAGGTCGCTGTCCGGATTGCGGGCCACGAACTGGGCGTCCGACATGACCGCGAACCGCCACGGCCGGTCGCCGACCGTCCCGTCCTGCACCACGATGCGGTCAGGCACAACTGTCTCCGGCGGGATCTGCACATCCGGCGGCACCTTGGCGACGAAGTCGTCGATCAGCACCTCGCCGGTGTACTGCCGGTCCGCCTTGGTCTCGATGGTGTAGAACCTGGTCACGGTCAACGGGAACGCCATCGCGGACGGAACCGGGATCTCCAGGTACTTCCAGCCGGTCCACGTGATGTACGGGCCGTACAGCGACCGCGTCTGGCCTTGGCCGTCGATCACGGTGAACGCGGTCCACTCGCCCTTGCCGTTGCCGTACACCCACGCGCCGAGGGCCAGCGGCTGACCCGGGATCTTGATCGGCTGCGGCGGGATCGCGTACGCGGTACGGGTTCCGGTGGACTGGGTGAAGTCGTACGACAGCTTCAGCCCGGCGCCGGTGTGTCCATCCGGGACCGGAGCGACCGAACCACTGCCCCGTGCGGAGCCAAAGGTCCACGAGGCGCCGTCGTCGAACGTGGCGAACGTGCGCTCCTCCAGCCCGACGGTCACCGGGATCTTGGTGACCTGCTGGCCCGCGGTGACGGTGATGATCGCGGAGCCGAGCGGTTTGAGGCCCTTGACCTGCAGTGCGCCGTTCTCGGTCGGTGTGATCTCCACCAGGGACCTGTCGTAGTCCAGCTTGAGGTCGGCGGGCTCGATCGGCGCGGTGAACCCGTCGTTGTCGTAGCCGACAATGCCGACGCTTGCCGTGGCGCCTTCACCCGCGAGGCTCAGACGTGATGTCGTCGGCGTGAGCCGGGCGAGCTGACCGAGCACGGTGAGGGTCACATCGCCGGAGATCCGGCCGTTACGGGCGGAGACCTTGGTGGTTCCGGTGCGCGTGGCGTGGAAGACGCCGTCGTTGCCGATCCGGCCGCCGCTGCCCGCGTGCCACGTGTGCGCACCCTGGGCCGGACCGTAGGTCTCGTCGTACCCGTGCGCGACCAGTCGCCGCGTCAACCCGGGGAACACGCGGTCCGGACGGCCACCGGGGATCGGGCCCGCGCCGGGGGACCGGTCCGGGTCGCTCGCCGTGGTCACCCAGAACCCGGTCAGTTTTCCGCTGCCCGCGGGCGCGTACAGCGCGAGTCCGTTCGGGACTGGGCGTTCGGCGCCGTCCGAAGGGGTGTTCTCGACGTCGAGCTCGGTGGTGCCCGGTTCGCGCGCCAGCATCGTGGACGAACCGCCGCCGTCGAGGTTCAACGCGTTGTGGGCACCCATCTCCTTCAGGATGGCGGCCATGTCCTTGAGGTTGAGGCCGAGCAGGTAGGGCGCCTGCCTGCCGTCCACGGTCAACAGGAACATCTTCTTGCCGTCCGCGGAGAACCCGACCGCGGTCCGTGGGTGCAGCGGGTCGTCCGGTGCGACGACCTGGCCGTCGCGCAGCAGCAGCTGGTTGCCGCCGATGAGCGCCTTGGGCGTGCTGCCGTCACTGGTCCGCGAGGAATACCGCACCGTGAGTTTGTCACCGGGCTTCAGGGCGGCCAGCGTGTCCGCGCCCGCCTCTCGCCCGACGAGGGCGTAGCCGTTGGCGGGCAAGGCATCCGCGCCTGGAGCCGGCCGGACCTGCGTCACCGTGTCGCCTTGCACGATCACCTCGGCGACCCGGGTGGCACCCCGTGTCGCGCGGTCGCGGGAGTACGTGCCCCAGACCGGGTTGAACACGCCGATGCCGTTGGTGTCGATCTGCGCGCTGTTGAGCTGCGTCAGCCTGGCCGTGCCGGAGGGCAGCGTCAGGGTGCCCTCGAAGAAGACCTCCATGACGCGGCCGATCCCGGCAGCGTCGATGCCGACCGCCCGGTTGTGTCCCGGCTGCGCCGACTTGACCAGCGTGCCGGACTTGATGCCCGCGCCCTGCGGGGCGTTGGAGTTGTTGATGTCGAAGAAGTCCCCGTTCACCGCGGCGACCGCGCGCTTGGCACTGGCCTGAGTGGACAGCGGCTCCGCCTTGGTGACCAGCCCGGGGTCCAGGTAGTCCACTGTGGTGCCCGCGGCGAGGTCGACGGTGAGCGAGTCACCGCGTATCCAGCCGCCCGCATCACCGGGCTCGTACCAGTCGAACGAGCTCAGCGTCACACCGGGAGCAACCGGCCGAGTGCTCCGAGACGTCTCGATGCGGTGCGCCGGATCGACCGCGGAACGGACCGACGGTGTATCCGGCAGGTCCACCACCGGTGTGGCGACGGCCGGCGTAGCCAGCCCCACCAGCAGGAACAGGGGCAGCGCGGCTGCCCGCTGGCGTAAGGACACGGGAACTCCAGAAAGGGTGTGAACACTTTACGAGCTAACAGCCAACCTGGTCAGCAGTTGCCGGGGAAACCGCCTTTCGGTGTAGTCCCGAGAAAAGTTCAGTGAATGGTCGTGGTTCGTTCGTCTGGGACTGAAAGCATCCCCGCCCATGAGAAGGATCTGGCCGAAGAGTGCCCTCGCGGGTCTCGCGACCGTCATGGTCGCGGGCCTGTTCGCGGCGCCAGCACAGGCCGAGCGGCAGAAGCACGGCGACTTCGACTTACAGGCCCACCGCGGCGGGATCGGCCTGCGGTCGGAGGGCACGCTCAGCGCGTTCGGCACCGCGATCCGGCTCGGCGTCAGCACGCTCGAGCTCGATCTGCAGATCACCGAGGACGGCCAGGCAGTCGTCACGCACGACCGCCGCGTCGACGGCCGCAAATGTGCGGACACCGCGCCGGCCACAGCCGGTGACCCGGAGTTCCCGTACGTCGGCAAGTACGTCAACACGCTGACGCTCGCGCAGGTCAGGACACTCGACTGCGGATCGAAGAAGCTGCCCGACTTCCCGAACGCGGTCACGTCGCCCGGGTCCCGGATGCCGCTGCTGCGTGAGGTGTTCGACCTGGTCAAGCGCTACCGCGCGGACGACGTCAGGCTGAACATCGAGACCAAGGTGGAGGCGGGCGCGCCTGCCGAGACCGCGCCGCGCGAGCAGTTCGTGCAGGTCACCGCGCGGGAGATCCGGGCGGCCGGGTTCACCAGGCGGGTCGGCATCCAGAGCTTCGACTGGGGCGCCCTGATGCGGATGCGCCAGATCGCTCCGGAACTGCCCCTGACCGCACTGACCAACTACGACTTCCTCCAGGTCGGCAAGCCGGGCAAGTCGCCGTGGCTCGGCGGCATCGACATCGACGACTTCGGCGGCGACCCGATCGCCGCGGTCAAGTCCTTCAAGGCCAGCGCGTTCTCGCCGGTGCACGGTTTCCCGCAGAGCGGCAAGGTGACCGACCCGGACTACAAGCCGTACGTCACGAAGGACATGGTCCGCGACGCGCACCGCAACGGCATCAAGGTCGTGCCGTGGACGATCAACGACGTGCCGACCATGGCCAAGCTGATCGACGACGGCGTTGACGGGATCATCACCGACTACCCGGACCGCCTGCGGGAGCTGATGAAGCAGCGCGGGTTCAAGCTTCCGCGCGCGTACGCGTCGCCGTTCGACATCCAGTCGCACCGAGGCGGCCGGTCGGTGCGCCCGGAGAACACGCTGGCCGCGTTCCAGTACTCGCTCGGCCTGCCCGAGGTGTCGACCTTGGAGCTCGACACCGGGGTGACCGAGGACAACCAGCTGGTCGTCATCCACGACCGGACCGTCAACGGCTCACACTGTGCCGACACGGCACCGGTCAAGCCGGGTGACCCGGAGTTCCCGTACGTCGGCAAGCAGATCCGGCAGCTGACCCTGGCGCAGATCAAGACGATCGACTGCGGCAGCAAGACCCTGCCGGAGTTCCCCAAGCAGGTCGCCGCGCCCGGTGCGCGGATCCCGACCCTGGCCGAGGTGTTCGACCTGGTCAAGCGGAGCGGCCGGACCGACGTCCGGGTCAACATCGAGACCAAGATCAGCCCGACGGCCGACGACACCGCACCGTACTGGCAGTTCACCGCGCAGTTGGTCGGTGCGATCGGGCGTGCCGGACTGGCGCAGCGGGCCACCATCCAGTCGTTCGACTGGCGGACCATCCGGCTGGCCCGTGCCCTGGACCGGCGCATCGAGACCGTGGCGCTGGTCTGGCAGTACGGTCCGGAGGAGTGCAGGACCGTCGCTGACGAATGCTCGCTGATGGCCGCTTACGGTGACCCGTCGGTCAAGAGCCCGTGGACCGGCGGCCTCGACTGGTGGAAGTACCGCGACCTGGGCAAGCTGGTGCGGGCCGCGGGCGCGTCGACCGTGTCGGCGAACTGGCAGGTGCACGACCCGAAGCAGACCAAGGTCCCCTCGGACGACTGGTACCTGCGCACTGACCCGAAGTACTACTTCGGCCCGGACGCCCCGGTGCTGGAGTCGAAGTACGGCCTGAAAGTCGTGCCGTACACGGTGAACGACGAGGCGACCATCCAGCGGGTGATCGACCTCGGCGTCACCGGCGTCATCTCCGACGACCCGGACGTGCTGATCGCGGTGGCGCGGCGCAACGGCCTGCGCTGACCGTCAGTCGTCTTCGTCCTCTTCCTCGCCGCCTGCCGGCGGGGGAGGGGACGCAGGTGAGTTCTCCGTCTTCTTGGGTTTTTTCGGTGGCTTCTTCACCTGCGCGTTGTCCGGATGAGCCGGTTCCCACGGGTACCAGGGAAACCACTGTTGCGTGTACACCGGCGGAGCGATCAGTTCGGGATGCGCCAGCACCGGTTGGTCGTGCGGGCCGCCGTAAGCGGGAGGCTGCGGTGTCCCGCCGGGCGGCTGCACGGCCGAGGACGGCGGCGCGTCCGGCGACTGGTCCATGACCTCGGTGATCGGCGGTGCGACCGGGGCCGTCGGTGTCGCCGTCACCTCAGCGGTGACAGTCACCTGCTGCGGCGCGACGCGCGGCTCCACCAGGGGCTGCGGTTGCTGCTTCGCCACGGTCATCATGATCGCGATGCCCGTGGCGGCGACGGCCGCCGCGACCGCGGCGACCAGGACGGTTCTTGTCTGCACGCGGGATTTCGCCGACGAACCACGCAACAGGTCCACGCAGGTGGCCGCGTCCGGGCGGTCGTTCGGGTCCGGCCGCAGCATCTCCCGCAACGCCTGGGCGTGCGGCGAACCGGGATCGACGATCGGCGCCCGGCTCACTCTCGCCAGCGCGGTGATCTCGTCGTCGCCGGGATACTCGACCCGGCCGGTCAGTGCTTCGAGCAGCACGAGGCCCAATGAGTACACATCGGACGCCATGGCCGGTTCTCCGCCGTTGGCCTGTTCCGGTGCGACGTAGGAGAAGGCCGTGGTCTCCGCGATGCCGACGTCGGTGAGATACGGCTCCATGCTCGGCCCGAGCAAGATGTTGCCCGGGTGGACGCCTCCGTGCGCGACGCCCTGCGAATGCGCGTACGCCAACGCCCGGCCCAGCGCCGTCCCGAGCTCGGTCACTTCGGCGGCGGTCATCGGTCCTTCGGACAGCCGCGCCCGCAACGGGGTGCCCGCGATGAACTCCTGGACGAGGAACGGCCGTCCGTCGGCGATCCCGGCGTCGAGCACGCGCACGAGACCCGGATGGGACAGGTCCGTCAACGTACTCGCGCGCTGCACGAACCGGTCCGGCTCGTCCTGTGGGGCGAACAACCGGACCGCCACAACTTGGCGCAGGTGCAGGTCCCACCCGCGCATCACCCGCTGTCCCAGCGGCGTGATCAGCCGGTACCGACCGGCGAGCTCACGGATGCCTGAGTCCTCGGACACCGTTCGAAGCTATGTCACCGGTGCCGCCATGTGCATGGATATGTACAGCCCGCAATTGCGGCCAGACCAGCCCGCAGGCCGCGAGCCGGTCAGGACGGCGGCGGCAGTTTTCCGGCGGCGGCCTTGTCCAGCAGCCACAGGGTGTGTTGCCGGCCGCGGGCGCCGGCCGCGGGGATCTCGACCTCGCCGGCGCCGCCCAGGGCCATCGCGATCGCGGCGGCCTTGGCCTCGCCGCCGGTGAGCAGCCAGACCTCGCCGGACCGCCGGATCGCGGGCAACGTCAGGGACACGCGGGTGGGCGGCGGCTTCGGGCAGTCGCGCACCGCCACGACCGTCCGCTCGGTCTCGTGGACCGCGGGGGAGCCGGGGAAGATCGACGCGGTGTGGCCTTCCTCGCCGACACCCAGCAGGCACACGTCGAACGTCGGCACCAGTCCCTGGTCGTCCGGCTGGGCCTTGGACGCCAGCAGTCCGGCGTACGCCTCAGCCGCGGCGTCCGGGTCGTCACCGAACTTCCCGTCCGACGGTTCCATCGCGTGGACCCGCGACGGGTCGACCGGTACGTGATCCAGCAACGCATCACGGGCCTGGGTCTCGTTGCGCTCCGGGTGCCCGGAGGGCAGGAACCGCTCGTCGCCCCAGTAGAAGTCGACGTTCGACCAGTCGACGGCGTCCTTCGCCGGGGAGGCCAGCAGCTGAGCGAGCACGGCGGTCCCGGTCCGGCCGCCGGTCAGCACCACGGAAGCGGTTCCCTTGGAAGCTTGGGCGTCGACCAGCTTGGTCACCAGACGGGCCGCCGTCGCCGCCGCGAGCAGATCCGAGTTGGCCAGGACCACGACCTGAGGTGCTGCTGTCATGGCACTATCCAAGCAGGTGATCGAACCACTCGCGTGCCGAGTGCACCCCTCCCTCGCTCAGCGCGGCCATCAACGCGATACGGGCATGCCCGGGGCTCAGCCCGCGCGCGCTGATCGCCCCGACCTTCGCGGCCAGGCTGGTCATGTCCGGCGTTCTCGCCCGGGACGCGATCACCACCGGGATGTCCCATTCGGTCAGTTCGCTGATCGGGATGAACAGCTCGACCGGGACGTTGCCCGATCCCGTGCCCTCCAGCACGATGCCGCGCGCGCCCGCGTCCGTCGCCGCGGTCAGCAACGACGGCGGCATCCCCGGGTACGTCTTGATCAACGCGACGTCGGTCTCCGGGACACCGTCGATCTCCGGCAGCCGCGGCGGGGGAGCCGCGGTCATCGTGACGCCCTGTCGGCCGACCCGGCCCAGGACTTGACCGGACTCGAAGGACGTGGCGGTCGCCAGTCTCACCCATCTCGCCGCGTGCAGCTCGCCGTTGAAGCACACGACGGTGCTGTCCACCGCCGGATCCGCGGCAGCGGCGATCGCCGTGGTCAGATTGGGCGGGCCGTCGCTGCCTGGTGCGTCGAAAGGACTCGTCGCGCCGGTGAAGACCACGGCACCACGGACGTGCCCGACGACCAGTTCGGTGAGGAACGCCGTTTCCTCAAGCGTGTCGACGCCATGCGTGATCACCACTCCGTCGAAGCCTTCCAGCAGCGCGGCACGAGCCCTGCGCGCGATCGTCAGCATGGTGCCCGGTGAGGTGTCCCAGCTCGGTTCGGCCAGTACGTCCTCGACGGTGACGCCGGCGCCGGGCACGTAGGCGATCCCGCACAGCAACTGCGAACCGGTCGCCATCCCGGGCGGATCACGCAGGTACGCCATCGTGTCGCCGGTGGCCACGAGCAGCACGCGTCTCACACCAGGGCTCCTATCAGAATCGCCACCAGGATCGCGACCAGGATGGCCCGGCCCATCAGGTGCCGTCCGCTCGCTGTTCCAGCCGCTCGATCCGCTCGATGATCGGCTGCAGTTCCTTGCGCACCGCGGCCAGCACCGGATCGTTGCCGGGCTGTGCGCGCAGGTGCTGGTACCCGGTCAGGGCGGCCACCACCGTCTGGCGTGTGGTCTTCACGTCCATACCCAGTTCACGCAGGACGTCCCCGGCGGTGCCGCCCGGCTCGCTCAGCAGGCCGAGCAGCAGGTGCTCGCAGCCGACGTAGTTGTGTCCCAACGAGAGCGCCTCGGTGACGGTCAGTTCGAGCGCGTTCGCGGCGAAGTCGCTGAACCTCGTGGGCGGCTCTCCGCCGGCCGTGGGAATCCGGGCGGCCACAGCGGTCTCCGCCAGCTTCGGGTCGATTTCCATGGCTCGCAGGACATGCACCCCCAGGTTGGTGCCTTCCCGCAGGATTCCGGCTAACAGGTGCTCCGTTCCCACGTTCGGCGCGCCCGCCGCCGCCTCCACCGCCAGCCTGATCACCGTGCGGGTCCGCTCGGTGAACTGGGTCAGCTGGCTGTCGTCGAAGTCGTTCAGCGCGATCGCCCGGATCGCCGTCACCCGACGCACTGATTGCTCCAGGGCGCGCTGGCAGATCGCGGACACGGGCAGGGACGCCGCTTTGACCGCTTCGGCCAGCTCGTCGGGGAGGTACACGTTGATCTTTGGCATAACCCCATTTATACCCCCGCATGGGGTTAGTCGCAAGGGGTGTGAAAAGCCACCCGCGCCGTGGCGCGGGTGGCTTGGTGTCCGTGCTGGTCAGGCCGCGATGGCGGCTTCCGAAGTCGCCGGCCGCAGAGCCAGGTTCAGGACCTCCCGGACGTCGCTGACCAGGTGCACGGTCAGCTCCTTCAGCACGGTCTCGGGCACGTCCTCCAGGTCCGGCTCGTTGCGCTTGGGCAGCAGGACCGTGGTCAGCCCGGCGCGGTGCGCGGCGAGCAGCTTCTGCTTCACGCCGCCAATCGGCAGGACCCGGCCGGTCAACGACACCTCGCCGGTCATCGCGACCTCGGACCGCACCGGCCGCCCGGACAGCAGCGACGCCAACGCGGTGGTCATCGTGACGCCCGCGCTCGGGCCGTCCTTCGGGACCGCGCCCGCCGGAACGTGGATGTGGATGTTCCGTTCGGACAGGTCACCGACCGGCAGCTCCAGCTCCGCGCCCCGCGACCGCAGGTACGACAACGCGATCTGCGCCGACTCCTTCATGACGTCGCCCAGTTGCCCGGTCAGCGTCACGCCGGTGTGCCCGGTCTCCTTGTCCGCCAACGAGGCCTCGACGAACAACACGTCGCCGCCGACACCGGTCACCGCGAGCCCCGTCGCCACACCGGGGACCGACGTGCGCTCGCCCGACTCCGGCTTGAACTTCGGGCTGCCCAGGTACTCCCTGACGTCCGCGGCTCCGATGTGGACCGACGTGAGGTCCTCGCCGAGCGCCAGCTTGGTGGTCACCTTGCGCAGCACCCGCGCGATCGCCCGCTCCAGCTGCCGGACGCCCGCCTCACGGGTGTACTCGCCGGCCAGCAGCCGCAACGCGTCGTCCTCGAACGTCGCGTCCTCGGCGGTCAGGCCCGCCCGGTCCAGCTGACGGGGCAGCAGGTGGTCACGCGCGATGACGACCTTCTCGTCCTCGGTGTACCCGTCCAGCTGCACCAGCTCCATGCGGTCGAGCAACGGGCCGGGGATGGACTCGAGGACGTTCGCCGTGGCCAGGAAGACCACGTCGGACAGGTCCAGCTCGACCTCGAGGTAGTGGTCGCGGAACGTGTGGTTCTGCGCCGGGTCGAGCACTTCGAGCAGCGCCGCGGTCGGGTCGCCCCGGTAGTCCGCGCCGACCTTGTCGATCTCGTCGAGCAGCACGACCGGGTTCATCGAACCGGCCTCCTTGATGGCCCGCACGATCCGGCCGGGCAGTGCGCCGACGTAGGTCCGGCGGTGACCACGGATCTCCGCCTCGTCACGGACGCCACCCAGGGCCACCCGCACGAACTTGCGGCCCATGGCCCGCGCGACGGACTCGCCCAGCGAAGTCTTGCCGACACCGGGCGGACCGACGAGCGCCAGCACCGCACCGCTGCGACGGCCGCCGACAACACCCAGGCCACGGTCGGCCCGGCGGCGACGGACCGCCAAGTACTCGATGATCCGTTCCTTCACGTCATCCAGGCCGGCGTGGTCGGCGTCGAGCACCGCCCGCGCGCCCTTGATGTCGTAGCTGTCCTCGGTCCGCGTGTTCCACGGCATGTCCAGGACGGTGTCCAGCCACGTCCGGATCCAGCCGACCTCCGGCGACTGCTCCGAGGTGCGCTCCAGTTTGTCGACCTCGTCGAGCGCGGCCTTCCCGACGTGCTCGGGCAGGTCCGCCTCCTCGACGCGGGCCCGGTAGTCCTGCTCCTCGGACGCGGGCTTGCCGTCCAGCTCGGCCAGTTCCTTGCGGATCGCGGCCAGCTGCTGGCGCAGCAGGAACTCGCGCTGCTGCTTCTCGACGCCTTCCTTGACGTCCTTGTTGATCGTCTCGGCGACGTCCAGCTCGGCGATGTGCTCCTGGGCCCACGTGACGAGCTTGCCGAGCCGCTCGGTCACGTCCGGGGTCTCCAGCAGCCACAGCTTCTGCTCTTCGGTGAGGTACGGGGCGTACCCGGCCAGGTCGGCCAGCTGCGCCGGATCGCTCACCTGCTGCACCTGGTCGACGACCTGCCACGCGCCCCGGCGCTGCAGGATCGCGGTGACCAGGCTCCTGTACTCCTTGGCCAGGTCACGCGCCCGTTCGTCGGCCTGGTCGTCCATTTCGGTCGCCTCGACCCACAGCGCGGCACCCGGGCCGCTGGTCGCGGCACCGATCTTGGCGCGGGAGATGCCGCGGACGACGGCGGCCTTCTGCCCGCCCGGCAGGCGGCCGATCTGCTCGATCTCGCCGACCGTGCCCGCTTTGGCGTACTTCCCGTCCAGCCTGGGGACCAGCAGGATCTTCGACCGGCCGGCTGTCTGTGCGGCCTGCGCCGCGTCGATCGCGGCCCTGGCCTCGGCTTCGGCGAGCCGGACCGGCACGACCATTCCGGGCAGCACGACGACGTCATCCAGCGGTAGAACGGGGAGGTTCAACGTCTCGCTCACGGCTGTCACACCCTCTACGAAGAAGCTTGAGTCTGTCTGGCTCAACTACGTAGATCGACGAACCATTCCGGAGATCGCCCAGAGCGAACGGACCGCCGAACGGCGAACTCGGGGTGCCGGAATGGCGAACTCGGGGTGCCGGAAAGTGCATCTCGGGGTGCCGGAGCGGTGGACACGCGGGCAAGGGAAAGCCGGTGGGGCCTGACCGACGACCCCACCGGCTTGCGGCGGTCGAGAGGCTAAGCGGGAGCGGCCGCTGGCTCTTCGGCGCCGATGTTCACCCGGTTGAGGCCTTCGAGCAGGGTGGCCTCGTAGATCTCGTCCGGGTCGAGCCTGCGCAGCTCCTCGACCAGGCAGTCCTTCACGTTGCGGCGCGCCAGCGCCACGCGGCGGTCGGGCTGCCCGGGCTGGCGCAGCGTGCCGACCTTGCCGTCCGGCCTGGTCAGCTCGACCGCGCCGGACTTGCGTTCCAGCACCACCGAGTTGATGCCCGGCGCGTTCTTGCGCGGCGGCACCCGGCGGACCGGGATCTTCAGGTACGCCGCCAGCCAGCCGGCCAGCAGGTCCGTCGACGGCGAATCGGTCGCACCGGCCACCGTGGCGCCGGTGACCTCCTCGTGCGGCGGCAAATCCAGCGCCGCGGCCAGGTAGGCGCGCCACTGGGTGAGCCGGGTCCACGCCAGGTCCGTGTCGCCCTCCGCGTAGGACAGGCGACGCTGCTCCAGCGCCCGTGTCGGGTCTGGGTCGGTCGCGGCGTCGGTGATCCGGCGGTGTGCCAGCTGCCCGATCGGGTCCTCGGCGGGCTTCTCCGGCGCCTCGGACGGCCACCAGGCCACCACCGGCGCGTCCGGCAGCAGCAACGGGATCACGCACGTCTCGCCGTGCTCCACCAGTTCGCCGTAGATCCGCAGGACGACGACCTCCGAGGCACCCGCGTCGCCGCCGACGCGGATCTGCGCGTCCAGCCGCGGCGCGGCCTCCCGGGCACCCCTGGCCACCACGATCACGCGGCAGGGGTGCTCACGGCTGGCCTCGTTGGCCGCGTCGATGGCCTCCTCGGTCTTCTCCCCGTCGTCGGTGACGATCACCAGGGTCAGCACGCGGCCCAACGCGACCGCGCCACCCTGCTGACGGAGCTCGACGATCTTGGCGTTCACCTTCGCCGTGTTCGTCGTGGGCATGTCGATGATCACGGGTGCCTCCACGTCCGGCCGGTGCGGGCGAGCATCTTGTCCGCCGACGGCGGGCCCCACTCACCCGGTGCGTACGGATCCGGCCTGCCCTGCTGCGACCAGAACTCCAGGATCGGGTCCAGGATCTCCCACGACCGCTCGATCTCGTCGGCCACCGGGAACAGCGACGGCTCACCCAGCAGCACGTCCAGGATCAGCCGCTCGTAGGCCTCCGGCGACGACTCGGTGAACGCCCGGCCGTAGCTGAAGTCCATCGTGACGTCCCGGACCTCCATCGTGGTGCCCGGCACCTTGGAGCCGAACCGGATGGTGATGCCCTCGTCCGGCTGGATCCGGATGACCACGGCGTTCTGGCCGAGCTCCTCGGTCGAGGTCTGGTCGAACGGCAGGTGCGGCGCCCGCTTGAACATCACCGCGATCTCGGTGACCCGGCGGCCCAGCCGCTTGCCCGTGCGCAGGTAGAACGGCACACCGGCCCAGCGGCGGGTGTTCACCTCGAGCGTGATCGCGGCGAACGTCTCGGTCTTGGAGTCGGGCGGGAACCCCTCCTCCTCCAGCAGGCCGGGCACCTTCTTGCCGCCCTGCCAGCCACCGGTGTACTGGCCGCGCGCGGTCGTCTCGGAGAACGGCTGCGCCGGCTTGGTCGCCGCCAGGACCTTGATCCGCTCGGTCCGCAGCGACTGCGGCGAGAACGACACCGGGTCCTCGATCGTGGTGAACGCCATCAGCTGCAACAGGTGGTTCTGGATGACGTCCCGCGCCGCGCCGATGCCGTCGTAGTACCCCGCGCGGCCGCCCAGACCGATGTCCTCGGCCATGGTGATCTGCACGTGGTCGACGTAGTTGGCGTTCCAGATGGGCTCGTACAGCTGGTTGGCGAACCGCAGCGCCAGGATGTTCTGCACGGTCTCCTTGCCGAGGTAGTGGTCGATGCGGAACACCGACTCCTCGGGGAAGACCTCGTTGACGATCTGGTTGAGCTCACGCGCGCTCTCCAGGTCGTGCCCGAACGGCTTCTCGATCACCACGCGGCGCCAGCTCTCACCGTCCTGGTGGGCCAGTCCGGAGCGCGCGAGCTGCTTGCACACAACCGGGAACGCGGCGGGCGGGATCGACAGGTAGAACGCGTGGTTGCCGCCGGTGCCGCGTTCCTCGTCCAGCTGCCGCACCGTCTCGGCGAGCCGGTCGAACGCCTCGTCGTCGTCGAAGGTGCCCTGCACGAACCGGATGCCCTCGGCCAGCCGGTCCCAGACCTCCTGGCGGAACGGGGTCCGCGCGTGCGCCTTGACCGCTTCGTAGACGACCTGCGCGAAGTCCTGGTTCTCCCACTCGCGGCGGGCGAACCCGGTCAGCGCGAAGCCCGGCGGCAGCAGGCCGCGGTTGGCCAGGTCGTAGATCGCCGGCATCAGCTTCTTGCGCGACAGGTCACCGGTGACGCCGAAGATCACCAGGCCGCACGGTCCGGCGATGCGCGGCAGACGCTTGTCCCGCGGGTCGCGTAGCGGGTTCTGCCATGTGCTCACGGCCGTTCAACCTCCTGCACGGCTTTCACGAGGTGGGCGAGGCCGGCGGCCCGGTCGGTCAGGTGCAGCCGCAGCACCGGACGGCCGCGCTGCTTGAGCACCTGCCCGTCGCCCAGTGCCTGCGCTCGCTGCAACACGCCCAGGGTGTACGGCCGGTCAGGCACTTCGAGGTCGTCCTGCACCGCACCGGTGATCTGCAGGAAGACCCCGTTCTGGTGGCCGCCCTTGTGGTACTGCCCGGTCGAGTGCAGGAACCTCGGTCCCCAGCCGAAGGTCGTCTGGAATCCGGTGCGCCTGGCCAGTTCGGACCGCAGCAGCGCCGCGGACGCGTCGTCCAGCCGGTCCAGGTAGGCCTGGACGGAGATGTAGCCGAACTCCGGCACCGAGGCCACAAAGGACCGCAGCACCTCGGTCAGCGACCCGCCTTCCGCGCCGTACACCTCGACCGGTCCGTCCACAAGCGACGGTGTCTCGTCCTGACCGGAGCCCGGCGGCTGGTCCAGCAGCGCCCGCGCCGCCTTCTTGGCGGCCTCGACGTCCGGCTGGTCGAACGGGTTGATGCCGAGCAACCGGCCGGCGATCGCGGTGGCGTACTCCCACAACAGGAACAGCCCGCCCAGCGAGCCCGAGGTGGACACCCGGGCGGCGCCTTCGGGGGTGCCGATCGCGGTCGCGGTGGCGTCGTCACCCGCGTCGGCGAAGCCCGGCGCGTCGACGCCTTCGGTCGCCACCGGCAGCAGGCCCGTGCCCTGCTTGCCGGTCGACTCCGCGATCAGCTGCTCCACCCAGTCGGGGAAGCCCTTCACACTGGTGTCGGTGTTGGCGAAGACCACCTTCTCGGCGCCCTCGGAGTGCCGTACGCCCAACGCGGCGCCCAGCACCAGCCCGGCGTTGGTGTCCTCGTCCTTGGCCAGCACCGCCGCCGCGGCGGCCGCCTCGTCCAGCAGGGTCGCGATGTCCGCGCCGGCCAGGCCGGACGGGACCAGGCCGAAAGCGGTCAACGCGGAGTACCGGCCGCCGACGTTCGGGTCGGCCAGGAACACCTTGCGGTAGCCCGCGTCCGCGGCCAGCTTCTCGAACGGCGAACCGGGGTCGGTCACCACCACGATCCGCGACGCGGCGTCGATGCCCTGCGCGCCGAAGGCCTTCTCGAAGATCCGGCGGTGGCTGTCGGTCTCGACCGTGCCACCGGACTTCGACGAGACCACGAGCACGGTCCGGGACAGGTCGCCGGCCAGCGCGTCGGCCACCTGCGCGGGGTCCGTGGTGTCCAGCACGACCAGCGGCACGCCCGCGGTCGCGGTGATCACCTCGGGCGCCAGCGAGGACCCGCCCATGCCGGCGAGCACGACCCGGTCGACGCCCTCGGAGTGCAGTTCGGCGCGCAACGCGTCGATCTGCGCGAGCAATGGCCGGGACGTCTCGTGCAGAGTGGTCCAGCCGAGGCGGATGGCCGCCTCGGACTCGGCCTCCGGACCCCACAGCGTGGCGTCCTGTGCGGCGATCCGGCTGGCGACCTTGTCGGCCACCAGCGTCCGCACCAGCGTCGCGGTCTCCTCCGCGAGCTTGTCGTCGACGATGTCGACGGAGATCTCGATCATGGGGAAATCTCAGCCCTTTGCTTTGCTCAGCTGGCCCGACACCGTCTCGAGCAGCTCGGTCCAGGACTTCTCGAACTTGTCGACGCCTTCGTCCTCGAGCACCTTGAACACGTCGTCCAGGTCGATTCCCAGGTCGCTCAGCGCGTCGAAGACCTCCTGCGCCTCCTCGGCCCGTCCGGTGACCTTGTCGCCGTCGATCTTGCCGTGGTCGGCCACGGCCTGCAGCGTCTTCTCCGGCATGGTGTTGACGACGTTCGGCGCGACCAGCTCGTCGACGTACTGGGTGTCCGGGTAGGACGGGTCCTTCACGCCGGTGGACGCCCACAGTGGACGCTGCGCGTGCGCGCCCGCGCCGGCCAGCGCCTTCCAGCGGTCGGTGCCGAACGCGTCGAGGTAGGCCTGGTAGGCCAGCCGCGCGTTGGCGATCGCGGCCTGGCCGCGCAGCGCCTTCGCGTCCTCGGTGCCCAGCTTGTCCAGCCGCTTGTCGATCTCGGTGTCCACACGCGACACGAAGAACGACGCGACGGAGTGGATCTGCGAGATGTCGTGCCCGTTGGCCTTGGCCTGCTCGATGCCCTCGATGAAGGCGTCCATCACGGCCTGGTAGCGCTCGATCGAGAAGATCAGCGTGACGTTCACGTTGATGCCCTCGGCCAGCACCTTGGTGATCGCGGGCAGGCCCGCGACCGTCGCCGGGATCTTGACCATCAGGTTCGGCCGGTCGACGGTCTTCCAGAGGTCCTTCGCCTCGGCGACGGTGCGCTCGGTGTCGTGCGCCAGCCGCGGGTCGACCTCGATGGACACCCGGCCGTCCACGCCGTTGGTGGCGGAGTGGACGTCCCGGAACACGTCGGCGGCGGTGCGCACGTCGGTCGTGGTGATCTCGCGGACGGTCGCGTCGACGTCCGCGCCACGGGCCGCGAGCTCGCGGACCTGCTCGTCGTAGGCCTCGCCCTTGCTCAGGGCGTTGGCGAAGATCGTCGGGTTGGTGGTGACCCCGGTGACGTTCCAGTCCCGGATCAAGTCGGCGAGGTTGCCGGTGTTCAGGCGTTCCCTGGACAGGTCGTCCAGCCAGATGGATACGCCCGAGCCGGTGAGCGCGGTCAGTTTCTGGTGTGTCACTTGCCTTCCTCCACTCGCTGCAGCGAGCGCCGTGCCGCGTCGACAACGGCCTCGGTCGTGAAACCGAACTCGCGGAACAAAGTCTGGTAATCGGCGGACGCGCCGTAGTGCTCGATCGAGATCGCCTCACCGGCGTCGCCGACGAAGCGGTGCCACGGCTGCGCGATGCCTGCCTCGACGGAGACACGAGCGCGGACCGACGGCGGGATCACCTGGTCGCGGTACGCCTGGTCCTGCGCGTCGAACCACTCCACACTCGGCATCGAGACCACACGTGTTGCAACGCCGTCGGCCTCGAGGACCTTCCGCGCGTCCACCGCGATCTGCAACTCCGACCCTGTGGCGATGAGCACTACCTGGGGGTTGCCGTCGGAGGCGTCCGCCAGCACGTACCCGCCCTTGGCGACGCCCTCGGCGTCGGTGCCTTCGAGGATCGGCAGGTTCTGCCTGGTCAGTGCGATACCGATCGGGCCGTGCGGCCGCTCGATCGCGGCCTTCCACGCCGCCGCGGTCTCGTTCGCGTCGCCGGGACGCAGCACGGTCAGGCCCGGGATGGCCCGCAGCGCCGCCAGGTGCTCGATCGGCTGGTGCGTCGGGCCGTCCTCGCCGAGCCCGATCGAGTCGTGCGTCCACACGTAGATCGCCGCGGTCTTCATCAGCGAACCGAGCCGGACCGCCGGCCGCATGTAGTCGCTGAACACGAGGAACGTACCGCCGTACGGACGGGTCGGGCCGTGCAGCGCGATACCGTTGAGGATCGCGCCCATCGCGTGCTCCCGCACACCGAAGTGCAGCGTCCGGCCGTAGGGCTGGGCGTTCCACTCCTTGGTGGCGATGGACGTCGGGCCGAACGAGTCCGCGCCCTTCATCGTGGTGTTGTTGCTCTCCGCCAGGTCGGCCGACCCGCCCCACAGCTCGGGCAGCACGTCGGCGACCGCGTTGAGCACCTCGTTGGAGGCCTTGCGGGTGGCGATGCCCTTCGGGTCCGGCTCCCACGACGGCAGCTTGGCGGCCCAGCCCTCCGGCAGCTCACGGGCGACGAGCCGGTCGAACAGCTCCTTGCGCTCCGGGTTGGCCTCGGCCCACGCGTCGAACTTCGGCTGCCACTCGGCCTTGGCCTGCTCGCCGCGCTTGACCACCGCCCGCGCGTGCGCCAGGACCTCCGGCTCGACGACGAACTTCTGCTCCGGGTCGAAGCCGAGGATCTTCTTGACCTCGGCGACCTCGTCCTCGCCCAGCGCGGCACCGTGCGCCTTGCCGGTGTTCATCTTGGTCGGGGCGGGGAAGCCGATGATCGTGCGCAGCAGGATGAAGGACGGGCGCGTGGTCTCGGCCTTGGCCCGCTCCAGCGCCTCGATGATGCCGGTGACGTTCTCGCCGCTCTCCACGACCTGGACGTGCCAGCCGTAGGCCTCGTAGCGCTTGGCGGTGTCCTCCGACAGCGCGATCGCGGTGTCGTCCTCGATGGAGATCTTGTTGTCGTCGTAGATCACCGTGAGGTTGCCCAGCTGCTGGGTCCCGGCCAGCGACGACGCCTCGGAGGTGATGCCCTCCTCGATGTCACCGTCGGACGCGATCACGTAGATCTGGTGGTCGAACGGGCTCTCGCCCTGCGGGGCGTCCGGGTCGAACAGGCCACGCTCGCGGCGGGCGGCCATCGCCATGCCGACCGCCGAGGCCAGGCCCTGGCCCAGCGGGCCGGTGGTGATCTCCACGCCGCGGGTGTGCCCGTGCTCGGGGTGGCCGGGGGTCTTGGAGCCCCACTTGCGCAACTGCTCGATGTCCTCGATCTCCAGGCCGTATCCGGACAGGAACAGCTGCAGGTACAGCGTGAGGCTGGAGTGACCCGCCGAGAGGACGAACCGGTCGCGGCCCACCCAGTCCGGGTCCGCCGGGTCGTGCCGCATGATGCGCTGGAACAGCGTGTAGGCCAGCGGCGCGAGGCTCATCGCGGTGCCCGGGTGGCCGTTGCCGGTGTTCTGCACGGCCTCGGCGGCGAGCACGCGGATCGTGTCGACCGCCCGCTTGTCGAGGTCCGTCCAGTCAGCCGGAACGTTTGCTGTGGTCAGGCGGGTGATGTCGTCTTTCGACACGGGCTTGTGCTCCCACTTCCCTTGCTCGTGCGGGAACACGTCTGGTGTCGTCGTGCCGAGCGAAACGGTGTTCCCGCTGGTTGTCCCTCGTCCCTCGTCTCAGCGTAGTCATCCCGCCGGTCCTTGCGAGCCGGGACGCGGCTGGACAGGGGTGTGTTCTTGCTTCATTCACGGACGAGACGGTTCCGGTGGTTCGGCTCACGTGTACCCGCCGCAGGTCTCCGTATGTAGCCCGTCTACTATTCCGTCCGTACCCGAACGGTTTTCAACCACTTCTAGGAGTGTCATGTCGCCGGTGTGCCTCGCGCAGGGAGCGCCGTGAGCATCACCGCTGACGCACCCACCACCACTCCGCGACGCACGATCAAGGATGTCGTCCGCGCATATGTCGCGTTGACCAAGCCGCGCATCATCGAGCAGTTGCTCGTCACCACTATCCCGGCCATGTTGCTCGCGCAGCGCGGTATTCCGTCACCTTGGCTGGTACTGGCCACCATGGTCGGCGGCACGCTGGCCGCGGGCAGTGCCGGCGCGTTGAACTGCGTCGTCGACGCCGACATCGACGCCGTGATGAAGCGCACGAGCGCCCGGCCGCTGGTCAAACACGAGGTCCCGGTCCGTAACGCGCTGGTCTTCGGCGTGATCCTCGGCGTGCTGTCCTGCGGTTTCCTGTGGCTCACCACGAACTGGGTGGCCGCGGTCCTGTGCGTCGGCGCGATTCTGTTCTACGTCTTCGTGTACACGATGCTGCTCAAGCGGCGCACGTCACAGAACATCGTCTGGGGCGGCATCGCGGGGTGCATGCCGGTGGTGATCGGCTGGGCGGCGGTCACCGGTGACGTGGGCTGGCCCGCGTTGGTGCTGTTCGGCGTGATCTTCTTCTGGACTCCGCCGCACTCGTGGGCGCTGGCGATGAAGTTCCGTGACGACTACGCCCGGGCCGGTGTGCCGATGCTGCCGGCGGTGGCCACACCTCGTCAGGTCTCGTTCCGGATCGTGCTCTACTCGTGGGCGATGGTCCTGTGCGGGTTGCTGCTCGTGCCCGCGACCAGCTGGATCTACGCGGTGGCCGCGGTGGTCCTCGGCGCGGTCTTCCTCGCCGCGGTGCACAAGCTGCACAACGTCTACCGGCGCGGTGGCGAGACGAATCCGATGAAGGTCTTCCACCTGTCGAACACCTACCTGTGCGCGGTGTTCGTGATGGTCGCGGTCGACTCCGCGATCGGCCTGCCGGTGACCAGCGTTTTCTGAAACATCGCGCCGTCTGTTCACAAACAGTGTGACGGTTACGACATCATCGGTCTGTACCTCTGACCCTGCAGTCAAGGAGGACAGCACCAATGAAGTTACGCACCAGCCTGGTCATGGCCGCCGCGGCGATCACCGGACTGACTTTCTCCGCCGTTCCGGCCCAGGCCGCGACCACCGTGGTCGCGTCGCAACTGGCGGTTCCGTGGGGCCTGGGTTTCCTGCCCGACGGCACGGCGGTGTTCACCGAACGCAACACGGCCAAGATCCGGCAACTGCGCGGCGGCGTCGTCTCGGACGTCCAGACGGTCCCCGGCGTCAGCGCACAGGGTGAAGGCGGTCTGCTCGGGCTCGCGGTCTCCCCGCAGTTCGCGCAGGACCAGACGGTCTTCATCTACTACACCACCGCCTCGGACAACCGGATCGCGCGAGTCGTGCTCGGGCAGGCGCCCCAGCCGATCGTGACCGGAATCCCCAAGGCGAACATCCACAACGGCGGACGGCTCGCGTTCGGCCCCGACGGCCTGCTCTACGCGGGCACCGGCGACGCGGCCAACTCGGCCAACTCGCAGAACCAGGCGTCACTCGCGGGCAAGATCCTGCGGATGACACCGGACGGACGCCCCGCACCCGGCAATCCGTTCAACTCGCTCGTGTACTCCCTCGGCCACCGCAACGTCCAGGGCCTGACCTGGTCGGCCGACGGCCGGTTGTTCTCCGCCGAACTCGGCCAGAACACGTGGGACGAGCTCAACCAGATCACCTCCGGCGGCAACTACGGCTGGCCGACGTGTGAGGGGCGCTGCAACAACCCCAGCTACGTCGATCCGCTGCAGGTGTGGTCGACGGCGCAGGCGTCCCCGAGCGGCATCGCCTTCTACAACAACAACCTCTACATGGCGGGGCTGCGCGGCCAGCGGATGTGGGTGATCCCGGTGACCGGCACCGGAGTCGGCACGCCGCGGGCGCTGTACCAGAACCAGTTCGGGCGGTTGCGCACGCCGGTCGCCGGCCCGGACGGCAACCTGTATTTCACCACCAGCAACCGTGACGGCCGGGGCTCACCGGTCGCCGCTGACGACCGGATCGTCCGCAGCGACGGGGCATAGCCTCCCACCCTCGTGAGTGTTTATCAGTGTTAGAACACCGATAAACACTCACGAGGGGTTACCTGGGTTCGGGCAGTCTCCAGTGCTGGGTTGTGCGCGGTAGGTTGACCCGCCATGGAGCTGATGCGCAGAATCGCCCGCTGGACGGCATCCCGCCCGTGGCTCACCAAAATCCGACCGGCCGTCGTGCGTATCGACAAGGTGCTGTACAAGCTGACGAAAGGCCGTATCACGCTGGTCGGCATCGCGGGGATGCCGTCGTTGACGCTGACGGTCACGGGCCGCAAAACCGGTGTGCCGCGCCAGATCTCGCTGCTGTACGTGCCGGACGGCGACGACGTTCTGCTCGTCGGATCCAACTGGGGCGGCCCGGGTCATCCTGTGTGGACGGTCAACATGATGGCCAACCCGGACGTGACCGTGAACATCAAGGGACGCACCCGGCGGATGAAGGCCCGGCTGCTGTCCGATGAGGAGCGTGAACAGATCTGGCCGCACCTGGTGCGCACGTGGCCGGTGTACAACTCCTACCAGTCCAGGACTTCGCGCAGGCTCAGGGTGTTCCGGCTGACGTCCCGCTGAACAGCCGACGTGGTGGCCGCACCGGGACATGCGCAGGCTCCCGGGACGAACGCCCCGGGAGCCTGCGGCTTCGATCGCGTCAGCTGACCTGCACGGCGTCGGTCACGAAGACCAGGGTTTCGTTCGGCTTGACCGGCGGCTTGCCCTGCGCGCCATAACCGAGGTCGGGAGGGATCACCAGTAGACGGCGGCCGTTTTGCTTCAGGCCCAGCAGGCCCTGTTCCCACCCCTGAATGACCTGGCCGCTGCCGACCTGCACTTCCAAGGGCTGCCCGCGGTCGAACGAGTTGTCCACGAGCTTCTTGTCCGACCAGGTCTGCAGCAGGTAGTTCGCCTGGATCGAGCTGCCGGTCTTGATCTCGGCGCCGGTGCCCGGCTTGAGGTCCTTGATCAGCAGTTGCTTCGGCGGCTGGCAGGTGGCCGGGATGGTGATCGTCGGCTTCTGGCCGAAGTCGCCGGTGACCTGGATGTCGTCGGCGGTGCACTCCGCGCCTGCCGGGTTCGTCGCTCCGGCCGTCGCCGTGGTCGCACTGGTGGTCGCCGTCGACCGCGCGCTCGTGGTGGACGGTGGCGGGGGAGTCGAGGTGCGGGTCGGGGACCCGGTGGAGGCCTGCTCGGAGTTGGCACAGGCGCTCAGCGTGGCCGCCGCCACCAGCGCCACGGAAACCATCGTGACCTTGCCTGCAATACGCATGGCGTCACCCTAGGCAACCGGGTCACGCACTGGTTCCATCGGGTGCCCGAGCCGTCGCGATGCGCCGGACGGTGAACATGAACATCCCCCGTTTTCCCGATTCCTAGTTCGTCGCGATGAGCGTACAGTAACTGCTCGCGCACAAACGGACACAGTACGCATTCGTCCGTTCGAGTGCCTGTCAAGGAGGTGACCCGGTGTCCGCGGACGCCAGCGGCATCCGCAAGAATCCGATCCAAGAGCTCTTCTGGACCAGGACCGGCTTGTTGCTCGCCGTTCTGCTCGTGATCTCGATCGGTAGCCTGTGGATATCCAGTGCGATGGACGCCGGCCTTTTCCGCAACCTGGTGACCGCGCTCGGCACCGGCACAATGGTGTCGGCCATTGTCGGTTCTGGTCAGACACTGATCACGGCCGCCGCGTCACAGAAGGCACTCGTCACTCCTTTGGTCGAGGAAAGCAAACGGGCGCTGCGGGATTTGTCGGCCGAGTACCGTGCGCTGAACCACGAGTTCTTCCCGACGCACGTCTTCGAGGCCAGCGCCCGGCCCGATCCGGAGTTCAACCGGCTGCTGATGGCGGACCTGCGGCGCAGCAGGCAGTACTTCTTCCGCGGGTTCTCCGGCAGGCACGCCGCCGCCAGACTGCTGCTGACCAGGTCGGAGTGGGAACTGCGGACCGTGGTGGCCGACCCGCGGCAGCACTCGGCGATCAGCGGCCGCGCCCGGTACCTGCTGCGCAACGAAGGCGCGACCGGCGACTACGACAAGATCCGCGCGCGGTTGGTCGACGAGATCTCGATCGGCATCGTGGGATTGTTCCTCGCCCGCAGCCGGTGCACGTCGATCGACATCGCGGTGATCGCCGAACCGCCACTCGACCGGCTGGAGATCTTCGACGACAGCGTATGGCTGACGCTGTACAGCGATGTCGGCGGAGCGTCCTCTTTGTACCCGCGTACGCTGCGTTTCTCGGAAGGCTCGTTCATCTACGGCATGCAACGCGCCGAGTTCCAGCGAATGCGCGACACCCGGACTGCCCAGAAATTCGTCATCACCCCGGACACCACCCGGCAGGAATTCCTGGCCCTGTTCGAGAAGATCACGTCGACGCCCCTTTCCGACGAGGGGTTCGCGGTCCTGGAGCGCCAGTTCCACGACTTCCGCGAAGAATTCACCAAAGCCGCAGGGCTGGAGAACTGAAATGCGAACGACGTCTGCGCTGGCCGACCTGGCCGGCGAACTGCGAGCCGTCGACGTCACCGACTGGACGGCGGTGAGCGGCCGGTTCACCCAGTGGGCGAACCGGCCGGGACTGCGCGACGAGCTGCGTCACCACTTAGGGACCCTGTCCGGGGAGGTCGCCGCGGCGGTCATCTCGCGGTCACGGGAGACCACGACCCACTTCGCCTGGTGCCTGCTCAACGACCCGGGCGACAAGTTCTCGTTCTGGCTGCACGAGTACAAACCGCAGCGCGACTGGCGGATCGGCTACGCGGACTCCGTGCACAACCACAGGTACCACTTCTGCACCACGATCCTGCGCGGATGCTATGTGCACGAACGGTTCGACGCGGAGCTGGACCCTCACGGCGTGACGATCAGGTCGGCGACCATGGTGCACAGCGGCGTGTGTGAGACGGGGGAGTCCGGCACGATGCTGTCGGACGAGTTCCACCGCATCCCGAAGGCCGCGGACGGCACGATGACGTTCCTGGTGAAGTCGCGGCCGGTGCGCGGCTGGAGCCTGTCGTTCGACCCGGTGTCGAGTGTCAGCCGCAGGCACGTGCCCGTCGAGGAACGGCTGGGTCACCTGGCTGATCGCCTGTGACTTGTAGGAAGGCGCCAAAACCCGTCCCAGTGTCATCATGACCGCTCTCATCAGGCGTCTCACCACCTACGATGCCCTCACTTGTGCGGGGGATCGGAGGAGGAGGGCCCGATGCTTGGCGAGAAGGTCGGTCCGGCCGGCGTCACCGTCAGCGAGGCAGCGGTTGACCAGGTGGAACGCCGGGTGAAACGCCTGTGCCACCGGTTCGCGGCGAACCTGCCGTTCCACGGTTGGCACCACGTTCACTTCGTCCGGACCAAGGCCGGTGCGTTCGCGCGGGCCAATGGGTCCGATCCGGCGGTTGTGGAAACCGCTGCACTCGTGCACGACCTGAACTACATCGTCCGGCGCAATTCCGACGCCGCCGAAGGCCGCGAGGTGCGGATGCGCATCCTGGCCAAGTCCGGCGTCGACGAACCGGTCGCGGAGTGGATCGACCGCATCGTGGTGGAAGCGGAGATGCGCACCCGGCACCGCGACATCTCGCCGGAGGCGCAGGCGTTGAGCGACGCCGACACCTTGTTCAAGGCGTTGCCCGTGACGCCGGTGATGCTCGCGCACCGGTACCTCAGCGAGAACGGCATCACGCTGGGCCAACTGGCGAACAAGATCGTCGGTGAGCAACGCGGAAAGCACGACGCGGGCTTCTACTTCTACAGCGAGGAGGCCACGGCGATGTACTCCCACTGGGCGACGGCCAACCTCGAACTCTGGCAGTGCGTGGTCGAAGCACTGGACGACCCGTCGGTCGGCGAACTGCTGGCAGCGGTCGACGCCCACTGATCTGCCGGCTGTCGTGCAGGCGGGTCGTGGTCGTGGACGGCACGTCCCGGTTCGCTTCAGGTTCGGATTCCTGTGCTGAGGATGATCGGCTATGAACCCTCAGCCTGCCGTCGTGCGGATGCCCCGGCAGGAAACGACGGCCCTGCGGTCATTACGGAGGAAGGGCACAGTTCCTGGCATTGGCGCGGGACGGTGGGTGCCGGGTTGCACCTTCCGTAGCGGCATGTGGTCCAGTGACTCACGTCCCGATCCCGTGAGGAAAGGTCCGTGCTCATGCCTTCGTCTTTCATGCCACCCCGCCGGGTCAAGATCGGTGACGCGGCGGCCTTCGCCGGCACCACGCCACGGGCGATTCGCCATTACCACGAGATCGGCCTGCTCCCCGAGCCTGAGCGGGGCGGTGATGACCGCCGCCGCTACGGGTACGAGGACATGATCCGCCTGCTGTGGATTCGCAAGATGGCCGACGCCGGGATCGCCCTGGACGACATCCGTGACGCCTTTACCACCGGCATGGCTTCCGCCGGCGCGGACAGCGGAGACGGTATCGCGGGCATCCTGGAGCGGTTGGAGGAAACCCTCGCCGAGCAGGAGGCGGAACTGCGGCGGCAACGGGCCGCCGTGCAGCGGATGCGCACCGAAGGCAGCCGGATGGGCCTGCTCTCCGACTTCGTCACCGAACGCCTCAAGAACCTGCCCGAAGGCTCCCTGCGTCAGGCGGACCTGGACAGTCTGCTGGTCACCGAGCGGATCTTCGGCCCGCTCGGCGCGGCCGTCCAGGCCACCCGCTTCATCGTCCTGGCCACGCATCCCACTCTGCGGAAGGAATCCGACCGCATCGATGACGCCGAGGAGGCACTCGATGACAGCGTCGCCGTCGATGATCCACGGGTGGCCCAAGTGGCCGTCGAGCGGCACGCCTTCGAAAGCGCCCTGCAGGCCGTCATCGAGGAGTCCGGCCTGGGTAAGGACGACGATGCCCTCTTCGACGCCTGGGACACGTTGCACGCTGCTACCGGCGATGACGGCGAGGACGGGGCCGACCTCAGCTCTGGCAGGCGGGACGCTGACTCCATGAGCGCGTTCGAAGCCATCGGCAAGATGCCCTACGACTTCTCCCCAGCCCGCCTGCGCTGTATGGAACTGGCCGAAGAGCTGTCCGCCCAGGACTCGCCCGCCACCTGAAACACGGCCTGGGCACCAGGATTCTCGCCGGTCCACAGTGTCCGGTCGCCGCGCTCGGCCGGGTCACCGTTCGGATGATCTTGGTCAGCGCGCCCTTCGGCCCCCCGAGATCCAGCGTACCGATGACCACCGACAATTCACCGGGTCGCCTGGGGTGACCTGGGCTTCGCCGTTTTCTGTCGGTGCTGCTCAGTACGCTGGATTCCGGGGGCCGGAGGCCCGCCGTCGATCAGGGGATCAGGGGATCAGCAGGAGTTTGCCGGTTGTCCTGCGGCCCTGCAGGTCTTCATGGGCCTTGCGGGCTTCGCTGAGCGGGTAGCGGCCGCCGATCCGGACCGACAGCTTGCCCGCGAGCACCGCGTCGAACAGTTCGCTTGTGCGCCAACGGACTTCCTCCGGGCTGGAGTAGTCGCGGCTGGTCGGCCGGGTCAGGTAGATCGAGCCCTGTGCGTTGAGACGCTGCGGGTCGACCGGCGGGACCGCTCCGCTGGACGCGCCGAACAGCACGAGAAAGCCGCGCCGCCGCACGCTGGCCAGGCTGCCGTCGAACGTCGTCTTGCCGACGCCGTCGTAGACGGCGGCCATGCCCTCGCCGTTGGTGAACTCGTTGGCGGCCTGCTCGAAGTTGTCGTAGCGCACGACCTCGTCCGCGCCCGCTTCGCGCGCGAGTTCTTCCTTCTCCGGAGTGGACACGGTCGCCAGCACGCGAGCCCCGCGCGCCTTCGCGAGCTGCACGAGCAGCAGGCCGACGCCACCGGCTGCCGCGTGCACCAGAATCGGGTCGCCTTCCTGAACCGCATACGTGGACGTGACCAGGTAATGCGCGGTCACGCCCTGCAAGAGCAAAGCGGCCGCGGTGTCCGCCGGGACGCCGTCGGGGACGGGGATGGCGCTCGCCGCGGGCAGCACGAGCTTCTCGGCGTAGCTGCCCTGCACCGAGTACCAGGAGACACGGTCGCCGACCGCATGGTCGGTGACACCTGACCCGACCGCGGTGACGACCCCCGCGCCTTCCAGACCGATCCCGAACGGCGTCTCCATCGGGTACATGCCCGAACGGTGGTACGTGTCGATGTAGTTGACGCCCGCCGCCTGGACGTCGACGGCGATCTCGCCCTCACCGGGCGCCGGAACGTCCACGTCGACCAGTTCCAGGGCTTCCGGCCCGCCGGTCTGCCGCACCCGTACTGCCTTCGGCACGCAGCGCCTCCCTTGACTCGAGTTCTCGTTCCCGTTGGGACCAACCACACCACAGTGGGGCTTGTTCCGCCGCTGTCCGACATTGATGATCATCCTATGGAGGACCTGGAGACGATCGCGTTCGTCAACTACGGCCACTTCACGTCCATGGCGGTGTACCCGGACGGCGTGCGTGGCCTCGAACTGCACCTCGAGCGCCTCGACCGGGACGCACGCATTGTCTTCGGTCACGGGATCGACGGCGGCATGGTCCGCGAACGTGTCCATGCGGCGGTCCAAGGCCACGAGCTGCCCGCGAACGTGCGGGTCACCGTTTTCACCCGGAACGTGTCCGCCGACCGGTTGGTAGGGCTGGACCAGCCGGACGTCATGGTCAAAGTGCGGCCGATGCGCGTTGGTCAGCCGACGCCGCCCCGGGTGCGGTCGAGCGTGTTCGGCCGCTACCTGCCGGAGGTGAAGCACGTCGGGACGTTCAGCCTGTTCCACGAGGTCCGGCTGGCGCAGCAAGCCGGTTACGACGACGTCCTGTTCGTCGACGAGGACGGCCGGGTCTCCGAAGGGTCGGTCTGGAACGTCGGCTTCCACGACGGCGAGAGGATCATCTGGCCGGACGCGCCCGCGTTGCCCGGCGTGGAGATGACGCTGCTGCGCCGGGGCCTGCGGGCGATCGGTGTCCCCGACGAGCGCCGCGAGGTGCGCCTCTCGGACCTCGGTGCGTTCCGGGGTGCGTTCCGGAGCAATGCGATCGGAGGTCCGACGCCGCTGGCGTCGATCGACGACGTCACCTTCGCGCCGGACCCCGATCTGGCCGGCCTGCTGGCCAGGGCTCGTCAGGCGGTTCCCCGGGAACCGCTGCTGCCATGACGCACGCGGATCACCTCACCTGACCCGTTTGCGCGCCAGGCGTTCGGCGGTGGGCCAGCGCACGTCCCACGCCCAGCCGAGCTTCTCGAAGATCCAGATCAGCCGGGCCGAGATGTCGATCTGGCCACGCAGGACGCCGTGCCGGGCGCACGTCGGATCGGCGTGGTGCGAGTTGTGCCAGGACTCGCCCATCGACAGGATCGCCAGCGGCCAGAAGTTCGCGGCCTTGTCCCGGCTGGCGAACGGCCGGGAGCCGACCATGTGGCAGATCGAGTTGACCGACCACGTCACGTGGTGCAGGAAGGCGATCCGCACCAGCCCGGCCCAGAAGAACGCGGTCAGCGCGCCCCACCACGACCAGCTGATCAGTCCGCCCAGCAGCGCGGGCAGCACGAGGCTGCCGACCGTCCACACGCCGAACAGCCTGTGCACCAGCTGGATGTCCTTGTCACGCAGCAGGTCGGGAGCGAACCGCTCGTAGTTGGTGACCTCGCGGGAGAACATCCAGCCCATGTGCGCGTGCCAGAAGCCCTTCAGCAGCGCACCGGGCGACGTGCCGAACAGCCATGGCGAGTGCGGGTCGCCCTCGCGGTCGGCGTAGGCGTGATGTCTCCGGTGACTGGCGACCCAGAAGATGACCGACCCCTGCACCGCGAAGCTTCCCGCGATGCCGAGTGCGATACGCAGGGCACGGTTGGCCTTGAACGCGCCGTGCGTGAAGTACCGGTGATAACCGACGGTCACGCCGAGGGTGGCGATCACGTACATCACCGCGGCCAGCACGAGGTCGAGAACGGACAGACCCCAGCCCCATGCCAGTGGCACGGCTGCGATCAGTGCCGCGAACGGCACCAGGAGGAACAGCTTGAGGACCAGTTGTTGGCCGACGGTACGGCGTTCGCCGAGAAGAGGAGCCGGTCCCGATACGGTCGTCGTCACAATCCAGACATTATGCGCTGCCAGTGACGTGAAGATAGTGTCAGAGCGAAGCGGCGGCGAACTGATCGTGGTGGCCGGCTTCCACAGTGGCCGGTCGTTCGCGGCTCCATGCCCACAACGACGCCATCGCGACCGTCACCACCATCGCGCCGAACACGTGCAGGACGACCAGCACACTCGGCACGCCGGTGAAGTACTGCACGAACCCCAGCGTGCCTTGCGCGAGCACCACGCCGAGCAGGACGAAGTACCGCTTCCGGACGTCACGGGGCGCCGGTCCGCGCCAGAGCAGGTAACCGACAGTGGCCAGCAGCGCCAGGAACACGTACAGGAACGCGGCGTGGACGTGCGCGAGCGTCGCGACCGGCAGGCCCAGCCGCGCGACGTCCTTGTCACCGGCGTGCGGTCCCGCGCCCGTGACCATGGTTCCTGCGACGAGCATGCCGACGAGCACGACCGTCTGCGCGACGAGCAGACGTGGGATCAGTGGATGGGTACGCGGCCGTGGCGGTGCGTCGCTTTCGCGCAACGACCGCACGAGCATCACGGCGAACCAGGCCAGGACGGGCGACACGACCATGTGGATGGCCACGGTCCACCACAGCAGACCGGTTTGGACGGTGATGCCGCCGATGATCGCCTGGACGACCACGCCGCCGAGCATCGCCGCCGACAGCCACAGCACGCGGCGCCGGTGCGGTCGCGAGAGCCACGCGGCCAGGAAGCACAGTCCGCCGATGATGCCGACGACACCGGACAGCATCCGGTTGCCGTACTCGATCCACTGGTGGAACATGCTCAGCTCGGGGTGCTCGACCGGCACCATGCTGCCGGGCAGGCAGTTCGGCCATTCGGTGCAGCCGAGGCCGGAGCCGGTGACCCGGACGACCGAGCCGGTGATCGCGATACAGACGTTGGCGACCACCGCGGCGATGGCGAAGCCATACTGCCACTGGACGATCCGCTGCTTCAGCACCGTCCGATGGTATGTGTAGCGTGCCGAGTGATCGACATCAGGTCAGCCGAGTTGTGCGCCCGGCCACTACCGAGGCCAGCACACCCCACACGACCAGCACGAGCACGGGCTGCCAGCCCGGCCCCGCACCGTTGAGGGCCTGGTGCATGCCTTCGGTCAGCGCGCCCGACGGAAGCAGTTCGACGATGGTGGCGACGCCGGACGGCATCGACTCCGCCCGCACGATGATCCCGCCGGCCAGCAGCAGCACGAACCAGATGATGTTCGCCAGCGCCAGCACCAGCTCCGCCCGGAGCGTTCCGCCGAGCAGGACACCGAGTGCGCCGAACGTCAATGCACCGAGCACGCCGAGCGCAATGCTCCACAACACTCCGGGCAATGACGGCGACCAACCGAGTGCGATCGCGAGGACACCGAGCACGACCAGCTGGATCGCCACGACGGTCAACCCGGCCAGGACCCGGCCGCCGACCAGCATCCAGCGGGGGAGCGCGGTCGCCGCGAGCCGTTTGAGCACGCCGTAGCGCCGGTCGAAGCCGAGCGCGATGGCCTGCCCGGTGAACGCGGACGACATCACGGCCAGGGCGAAGATCCGCGGCACCACCGAGTCCACCCGTGGTTCGGGCAGCGAGATGATGTCGATCAGGGTGAACCCGGCCAGCAAGGCGATCGGGATGAGCAGGGTGAGCAGGATCTGCTCACCGTTGCGCAGCGTCAGCCTGGTCTCGGTGCGCGCGTGCGCGAGCAGCATGCGCGGTTTGCTCCCGGCGCCGGGTGCGGGGCGGAACGTGCCGGCGGGGAATCGTGAGTTGACTCCGTTGGACGCGGCTGTGGCCGTCAACGCAACTCCCGTCCGGTCAGTTCGAGGAACACGTCCTCCAGGCTGCGGCGGCCGACGTGCAGTTCCTCGGCCAGCACTCCCTGCTGGGCGCACCAGGCCGTCACCGTGGAGACTACCTGCGGGTCGACGCGGCCGGTGACGATGTATGTACCCGAAGCGGCCTCGGCGACGTGGCACCCTTCGGGCAACGCGGCGGTCAGCAGTGAGGTGTCCAGCCCGGCCCGGGCCTTGAAACGCAGCTGCTGGCAGTCGGGGTCCTCGGTGGTCAGCTGGGCCGGGCTGCCCTCGGCGACGACCCGGCCGTGGTCGACGATCACCACGTGGTCGGCGAGTGTCTCGGCCTCTTCCATCAGGTGCGTGGTCAGCAGCACACTCACGCCGTCCGCCCGCAGCGCGGCCACCATGTCCCACACCAGGCGGCGCGCCTGCGGGTCCATGCCGGACGTCGGCTCGTCGAGGAACACCAGCTCAGGACGCCCGACCAACGCGCACGCGAGCGACAACCGCTGCTGCTGCCCGCCGGACAACCGCTTGTACGGGGTCTTCAGGACGTTGGTCAGGCCGAGCACGTCCAGCAGCCAGTCGGGCTTGAGGGGATTCGCCGCGCACGACGCGACCAGCTTGAGCATCTCGCCCGCGCGCACGCCGGGATAAGCCCCGCCGCCCTGCGGCATCACGCCGATCCGCGGCCGCAGTTCGCCGCTGTCGGCGTGCGGATCCAGGCCCAGTACCCGGACACGGCCGGCGTCCGGGCGCAGGAATCCCTCGCACACCTCGACGGTCGTGGTCTTGCCCGCGCCGTTCGGCCCGAGCAGCGCGAGGACCTTGCCGTGGGCCAGCCGGAGCTCCAGGCCGTCGACCGCGGTGGTCGAGCCGTAGCGCTTGACCAGTCCCGACACCTCGACGGCAGGACGGGTTTCGGACGCGCTCACAACCGGAGAGCCTAGGGGTTGGCGGACGCGCTGTCTGTGGGCCCCTCGGCAGGAGCGACCCGGGTCACCTCGCGCCGCAGCAACGGCACCTTCCGGTTCAGCCAGAACAGCAGGGCGAGCAACACGACGATCGCGGCGATGTAGGCGAAGACCATCACGTAGGTGCGGCCCGCGAACGTCCCGCCGGTGGTCGGCAGCAGGACCGACGCGATCGTGCAGCCCATGGTCGCGAGGTTGCGGAACCGTTTGGTCCCGGCCAGCGACGCGGCCAGCGGGATGGCCGGGAACAGCAGGTACCAGGGTTGCATCGCCGGGTGCAGGATGAGGAACGCGGCCAGCGAGACGCCGAGACCCGTCATCACGCTGCGCCTGCCGCCCAGGCTGTCCCACATCATCTTGAGCGTGATCACGGCCGCGGTGGCGTAGCCGAGCAGGGTGAAGATCTCCAGCACGGCCGTGGTGTGGTTGCCCAGGCCGAGCACGATGCCCAGTACGCCGCCGAGGTTGCCCAGCTCGGAGATCGGCGACATCCAGCTGCGGACGAGGCTGGGCGTGTCCAGCGCGCCGACCCAGCCGAACCCGAGGCCGGTGCCGAGACAGGCCGCGGTCATCGTCACGGCGGCGGTCGCCACGAACAGCCCACCGACGGCGAACAGGCGCGGAACCCCGCCATTCCATCTGCGCGTGACCTGCACGCCGACGAACGCGGCGGCCACGAGCGCGGGGAGTTTGACGGCCGCGCCGAGCGTGATCACCGCGACGCCGAGCAGGACGAACGTCCACTCGCGGCGCGGCGAGGCGATCGGCGGGTCACCCGGCCTCGGCAGGTACCGCAGCGAGATCTCGATGCCGGCCATCATCAGGCCGATCGCCAGCGCCTCGTTGTGCACGCCGCCGACCAGGTGGAACAGCACCAAGGGGTTGGCGGCACCGAACCACAACGCGGTGACGGGCTGGACGCCGAAGCGCCGCGCCAGCCGAGGCAACGCCCAGACGAACAGTGCGATGCCGACGATCGCGAGCAGGCGCTGCGTCATCACGCCGGTGACCACGTGGTTGCCGGTGACGGAGTTGAGCAGGTGGCCCAGGTAGAGGAAGAGCGGACCGTACGGCGCGGGCGTGTCGCGCCACATGTTCGACACACCGCGGGTGAGCGGATGGTCCTGGCCGAGCGCTTGGCCGGGACCCAGTTCGTACGGGTCGAGCCCGAGCGACACGATCGAGCTCTGCGCCAGGTAGCTGTAGACGTCCTTGGAGTACAGCGGCATGGCGAAGACCAGCGGCACGCCCCACATCATCAGCGTGCGGTTCAGCTGCGCCCGGCTGATCAGCCGGGACCGGCCGGGCTTGGCGAACCGGCCGAGCAGCAGCCACGAGGTGATGATCATGCCCATGCCGAGCGTGCCGACGCCCAGGCTGACCGCGGGAATCCGGGCGAACAGGCCGAGCACCGGGACGCTGGGCAGCGGGTTGAAGATCGGCAGCGCGCCCGCGCCGAGCGAGCCGAAGACCAGCAGCAGCGAGCCGATGGTGCCGAACCGGCGGATCAGGTCGAGCTGGCGGCAGTCCTGCTCGTCCAACGGCGGCGGTTTGGCCACGACAGCCGGAACCGCAACGTCGACCGGCGCAGGTTCGCTCACCACCACGGACCGAAGCGTATCGGCAGGACCGTGATCACCAGGCCTGAACCCTCAACCCGGCTGCCTGGTGACCGCCTCGGCGCGGGGGCCGTGAGCGCGCGCGACAGCAGCCGGGGCCGACATCCGCATGGAATCAGCATGCCCTTCGGCTCGCCGTGCTTCTCGCTCAGCGACGAGGACCTGGCCGCGGCCCGGATCGACGTGGGCATGGCGTCGGCCGCCGGACGTGGCAGGCACTCGACGCGAACCCGTGTGCGCTAGATCCTGCCGGTGGCCTCGATGGCGAGGGGCAGCAGCTTCGCGCGGGCGTCGCTGGCGGTCCAGTCGCGTTTGTCCCACTCGGCGCCGCTCAGATCGTCGCCCGCGTAAAGCAGCAGTCCGAGCGACACGTTCCGGAACCGGGCCGCGGCCAGCAACGCGGATGCCTCCATGTCGACGACAAGGCAGCCTTGGTCCCGGCGAGCGGCGACCATCGCGGGTGTCTCGCGGAACGGTGCGTCGGTCGTCCAGCTCAGCCCGACGGCATGGGGCACGGATTGCTCCTCGAGCAATGCGGTCAATGCACTGACCACGCTCGGAGCGGTGTCGATCCGCGGTGCGGGCGGTGCGTAGTGGAACGAGGTGCCTTCGTCCCTGATCGCTCCACTTGGCACCACCACATGCCCCACAGCGAGCGGTACGAGCGCTCCAGTGCCACCGCAGACGACGATGCTCCGCACACCGGCGGCGACGACCCGCTCCAGATGGTGCACCGCGGTCGGTGCGCCGACCGTCGGGTGGAACAAGGCCACGGGCTCGCCCGCGGAGTCCTCGGTGACGTAGATCCCGTGACCGCCCATCTCGACGGAGAAATGCCCGGCCAGCCGGGCCGCGCCCTGCTCGTGCAGGGCGGCGATCTGCTCGTGGAAGAAGCACATGACCGCGCGCCCGGGCCACGGTTCCGACAAGCGCGGCGGCCGTGGCGAGTACATGCCGTCGCCGTCCGGGTCGAACTCCAGCAGCGGAAGATCCATACCGTGACTCTGCCAGGTGGTGCCCGGCGCCGGCCGGGCCACGACCGAGCATGACGTGGGTCACGGCCGGACCTCGTTGAGCCGCCGCGACATAATTAGGTAACATCCATGTTGTGAAAAACATCGGTCCTGCTCAGCAGGCGGCTGACGGCAGCACGAGGCTTGCTGTCGCCCGGCTGCTGCTCGAACAGGGCCCGGTGAGCGCGGTGTCGATCGCGGAGCAGCTCCAGCTGAGCGGCCCCGCGGTGCGCCGGCACCTGGACGCACTGCTGGCCGACGGCCAGGCGTGCACGAGGGACGCACCGCAGCTCAAGGCGCGCGGACGTGGCCGTCCGGCGAAGTTGTTCCTGCTCACCGAGGCAGGGCGGGCCCGGTTCGGGCACGCGTACGACGACTTGGCGGTCGCGGCGATCCGGTTCCTCGCCGAGAGCGGCGGGGAGGAGGCCGTGAAGGCCTTCGCCGAGCGGCGGGTCAGGACGCTCGTCGATCCCCACCGGACATCCGTGACCTCGGCGGATACCCCGCAATCCAAAGCGGAGGCCCTTGCCGCCGCACTGACCCGGGAGGGTTACGCTGCCTCGACTCGCAAGGTCGGGGCGGGGGAGCAGCTGTGCCAGCACCACTGCCCGGTGGCGCACGTCGCGGCGGAGTTCCCCCAGCTGTGCGAGGTCGAGACGGCGGTTTTCGCCGACCTGCTCGGCACCCACGTGCAGCGGCTGGCGACCATCGCGCGCGGCGACGCCGCGTGCACCACGCACATACCGGTGGAGCCTTATTCCACCTCCTCAGGCCCACCGACCCCGGATGGAGGGAAACCCGCATGACTGCCGCTGCCGAGCAGCGCACACCCACCACACCGCATGAGCCCCTTTCCCAGGAAGAGACTCTTGCCACTCTCGGCCGTTACGAGTACGGCTGGGCGGACAGCGATGTGGCCGGTGCCAGCGCTCGCCGTGGCCTGAACGAGGACGTCGTTCGGGACATCTCCGCCAAGAAGGGCGAGCCCGAGTGGATGCTCGAGAGCCGCCTGAAGGGGCTGCAGCTCTTCGAGCGCAAGCCCATGCCCAACTGGGGTGCGGACCTGTCGGGGATCAACTTCGACACCATCAAGTACTTCGTGCGCTCCACCGAGAAGCAGGCCGCTTCCTGGGAGGATCTGCCCGAGGACATCAAGAACACGTACGACAAGCTGGGCATCCCCGAGGCGGAGAAGCAGCGCCTCGTGGCCGGTGTCGCCGCGCAGTACGAGTCCGAGGTCGTCTACCACCAGATCCGCGAGGACCTGGAGGAGAAGGGCGTCATCTTCCTGGACACCGACACGGCGCTCAAGGAACACCCGGAGCTGTTCAAGGAGTACTACGGCTCGGTCATCCCGCACGGTGACAACAAGTTCTCCGCGCTCAACGGCGCGGTCTGGTCCGGCGGCTCGTTCATCTACGTGCCGAAGGGCGTGCACGTCGACATCCCGCTGCAGGCCTACTTCCGGATCAACACCGAGAACATGGGCCAGTTCGAGCGGACGCTGATCATCGTCGACGAGGACGCCTACGTGCACTACGTCGAGGGCTGCACGGCGCCGATCTACTCGAGCGACTCGCTGCACTCCGCGGTCGTCGAGATCATCGTCAAGAAGGGCGGCCGCTGCCGCTACACGACCATCCAGAACTGGTCGAACAACGTCTACAACCTGGTCACCAAGCGCGCCAAGGCCGAAGAGGGCGCGACCATGGAGTGGATCGACGGCAACATCGGCTCCAAGGTCACCATGAAGTACCCGTCGGTGTTCCTGATGGGCGAGCACGCCAAGGGCGAGGTCCTCTCGATCGCGTTCGCGGGCGAGGGCCAGCACCAGGACGCCGGCGCGAAGATGGTGCACATGGCGCCGCACACGTCGTCGACCATCGTGTCGAAGTCGGTCGCCCGTGGCGGCGGCCGTACCTCGTACCGCGGCCTGGTCCAGGTCAACAAGCGGGCACACCACTCGAAGTCCACGGTGAAGTGCGACGCGCTGCTGGTGGACACGATCTCCCGGTCGGACACGTACCCCTATGTGGACATCCGCGAGGACGATGTCCAAATGGGACACGAGGCCACCGTGTCCAAGGTCAGCGAGGACCAGCTGTTCTACCTGATGTCCCGCGGCCTGACCGAGGACGAGGCGATGGCGATGGTGGTGCGCGGCTTCGTCGAGCCCATCGCCCGTGAGTTGCCAATGGAGTACGCGCTCGAACTGAACCGCCTGATCGAGCTGCAGATGGAAGGGGCCGTCGGCTGACATGGCGGAGCTAGTCAAGGAGCACTCGCACGGCGCGGGTGCCGTGATCCCGGCTGCCTCGAGGGCCGCCCAGTTCGCGTCGTTCGACGTGGACGCGTTCGAGGTCCCGGGCGGCCGCGAGGAGATCTGGCGCTTCACCCCGATGAAGCGGCTGCGCGGCCTGCACAGTGGAGCCGTCGCCGACGGCACCGCCGCTGTGGCGGTCGACGCCGCCGACGAGGTGAAGGTCGAGACCGTTCAGCGTGGGGACGAGCGCCTCGGTACCGCGGGGACGCCGGACGACCGGATCGCCGCACAGGCCTGGTGTTCCTTTGTGGACGCCACGGTCGTGACGATCCCGAAGGAGGCCCGCCCGGCCGCCACGACCATCACGGTCACCGGCCCCGGCGAGGGCAGGACGGCGTACGGCCACATCCAGATCCGCGCCGAGCAGTTCGCCGAGGCCGTCGTGGTCCTGGACCACCGCGGCTCGGGAACGTACGCGGACAACGTGGAGTTCGTGGTCGCGGACGGCGCCCGGCTCACCGTGGTGTCCATCCAGGACTGGGCCGACGACGCGGTGCACGTGTCGTCGCACCACAACAAGCTGGGCAGGGACGCGACCCTGAGGCACACCACGGTCACCCTGGGCGGCGACCTGGTGCGGCTCTCGCCGACCGTGACGTACACCGAGCGCGGCGGCGACGCCGAACTGCTGGGCCTGTACTTCGCCGATGCCGGGCAGCACTTCGAGAACCGGACGTTCGTCGACCACGCGGTGCCCAACTGCAAGTCCAACGTGATCTACAAGGGCGCGTTGCAGGGCGAGGGCGCGCACACGGTGTGGATCGGCGACGTGCTCATCCGCGCGGCCGCCGAGGGCACCGAGACCTTCGAGCTGAACCGCAACCTGGTGCTCACCGACGGCGCGCGCGCCGACTCGGTGCCGAACCTCGAGATCGAGACCGGCGAGATCGCCGGCGCGGGCCACGCCAGCGCCACCGGCCGGTTCGACGACGAGCAGCTGTTCTACCTGCAGGCCAGGGGCATTCCCGAGGAGCAGGCCCGCCGGCTGGTGGTCCGCGGCTTCTTCCACGAGATCCTGGTCAAGATCGGCGTTCCCGAGCTGCGTGCGCGGCTGGAGGCGGCGATCGAGGCCGAGCTCGAGGCGGTCGGCGCGTGATCCGGGCCTGTGCACTGTCCGAACTGGACGACAAGAAACCTCTTGCCGTCGAGGTCGGCGACGTCCCCGTCGTGCTGGTGCGCGAGGGGGACGAGGTGCACGCCCTGCGAGACGAGTGCTCGCACGCTTCGCTGTCGTTGTCCGAGGGCGAGGTCACCCGCAAGGGAATCGAGTGCTGGCTGCACGGTTCGTGTTTCGACCTGCGCACCGGGCAGCCGTCCTCCCCGCCCGCCAGCGAACCCGTGGACGTCTACGCGGTCCGCGTCGACGGCGACGACGTCTACGTCGACCCCACCACCGTTGTTAACCAACAGCGGCCCTGAACTGACTGCGGTATACGGAGAAAACAGAGTTATGGCCACCCTGGAGATCAAGGACCTGCACGTCTCGGTCGTCGCCGACGAGGCCGAGAAGGAGATCCTGTCCGGCGTCAACCTGACCATCAAGGCGGGCGAGACCCACGCCATCATGGGCCCCAACGGGTCCGGCAAGTCCACCCTGTCCTACGCCGTCGCCGGGCACCCCAAGTACACCGTGACCTCCGGTGAGGTCCTGCTGGACGGCGAGAACGTGCTCGACATGAGCGTGGACGAGCGCGCCCGCGCCGGCCTGTTCCTCGCCATGCAGTACCCGGTCGAGGTTCCGGGCGTGTCCATGTCGAACTTCCTGCGCACCGCCGCCACCGCGGTCCGCGGCGAGGCCCCGAAGCTGCGCACCTGGGTCAAGGAGGTCAAGGAGGCCATGTCCAGCCTGGACATCGACCCGGCCTTCGCCGAGCGCAGCGTGAACGAGGGCTTCTCCGGCGGTGAGAAGAAGCGCCACGAGATCCTGCAGCTGGGCCTGCTCCAGCCGAAGATCGCGATCCTCGACGAGACCGACTCGGGCCTGGACGTCGACGCGCTGCGCGTCGTGTCGGAAGGCGTCAACTCCTACCGCGCGTCGGGCGAGGTCGGCGTCATGCTGATCACGCACTACACGCGGATCCTCAAGTACATCAAGCCGGACTTCGTGCACGTGTTCGCCGGCGGCCGGATCGTCGAGTCGGGCGGCCCCGAGCTCGCCGACCAGCTGGAGAACGAGGGTTACGTGCGCTTCACCGGCAAGCGCGAGGAAGCAGTGGCGAAGTGAGTTCGGCGGACGGCCTGGACGTCGCGGCCCTGCGCAAGGATTTCCCGATCCTGCAGCGGACGGTCCGGGACGGCAAGCCGTTGCACTACATCGACTCGGGCGCGACCTCACAGCGGCCGCGGCAGGTCCTCGACGCCGAACGCGAGTTCCTCGAGACCTCCAACGCGGCCGTGCACCGCGGCGCGCACCAGCTCGCCGAAGAGGCGACCGATGCCTACGAGGGCGCGCGGCAGAAGATCGCCGACTTCGTCGGTGCGGCCGCGGACGAGCTGGTGTTCGTCAAGAACGCCACCGAGGGCATCAACCTGGTGGCGTACGCGATGAGCAACGCCTCGGTCGCGGGGCCCGAGTCCGAGCGGTTCCGCCTCGGCCCGGGTGACGAGATCGTCGTCACCGAGATGGAGCACCACGCGAACCTCGTGCCGTGGCAGCAGCTCGCGCTGCGCACCGGCGCGACGCTCAAGTGGTTCGGTGTCACCGACGACGGCCGGCTCGACCTGTCCGCTGTGGACGAGCTGATCACGGCGAAGACCAGGATCGTGGCCTTCACGCACCAGTCCAATGTGCTCGGCACGGTCACTCCGGTCGCCACACTGGCCGCCAAGGCGCGGGCGGCCGGAGCGCTGACGGTGCTGGACGCGTGCCAGTCCGTGCCGCACCAGAAGGTCGACTTCCGCGCGCTGGGTGTGGATTTCGCGGTGTTCAGCGGGCACAAGATGCTCGGCCCGTCGGGCGTGGGCGTGCTGTACGGGCGGCGGGCGCTGCTCGAGGCGATGCCGCCGTTCCTGACCGGTGGTTCGATGATCGAGATGGTGCAGATGGCCAGCTCGACGTTCGCGCCGCCGCCGCAGCGGTTCGAGGCAGGCGTGCCGATGACCTCCCAGGCGGTCGGCCTGGGCGCGGCCGTCGACTACCTGTCGGTGGTCGGCATGGACCGGATCAACGCGCACGAGCACCTGCTCACCGAGGCCGCGTTGCGTGGCCTCGCGGAGATCCCCGGCGTCACGATCGTCGGCCCGGCGGACATGAAGGACCGCGGCGGTGCCGTGTCGTTCGTGATCGACGGCGTGCACCCGCACGACGCCGGTCAGGTGCTGGACGACCTCGGCGTGGCGGTCCGGGTCGGTCACCACTGCGCGTGGCCGCTGCACCGGCGGCTGGGAATTCCGGCGAGCATCCGGGCGTCGTTCTACTTGTACAACGACCTCGACGACGTCACCGCGCTGTTGGACGGGGTCCGCGAGACCAAGCGGTTCTTCGGGGTGAGCTGACGATGCAGATGGAGCAGCTGTACCAGGAGATCATCCTGGACCACTACAAGAACCCGCACGGCCGTGGCCTGCGGGACCCGTTCGACGCCGAGTCGTTCCAGGTCAACCCGACCTGCGGGGACGAGGTCACCCTGCGGGTGAAGCTGGACGGCGAGACCGTCACCGACGTGTCGTACGAGGGCCAGGGCTGCTCGATCAGCCAGGCATCGACGTCCGTGCTGACGGATCTGGTGGTCGGGCGTAGCGTGGGGGAGGCGTTCAAGACCCTGGACGCGTTCACGGAGCTGATGCAGGGCAAAGGCCAGGTCGAGCCGGACGAGGACGTGCTGGAGGACGGCGTCGCGTTCGCCGGCGTGGCCAAGTACCCGGCGCGTGTGAAGTGCGCGCTGCTGGGCTGGATGGCTTTCAAGGACGCGGTCGTACGAGCTGAAGGAAACGCCGCATGAGCGAGCTTGCCGAGCGAATCATCACCACAGCGCCGCGCTCATGCGACGGGCTTGACCACAGCGGAGGTTGCGCATGAGCGAGCTTGCCGAGCGAATCATCACCACAGTGTCGCGCTCATGCGACGGGCTTGACCACAGCGGAGGTTGCGCATGAGTGAGCAGGACGTGGTGCGTGGCGCCGAGGGCATGCCCGAGGTCGCGCCGAAGGCCGACGTCGCGGCGATCGACGACGTCGAAGAGGCCATGCGGGACGTGGTCGACCCCGAGCTGGGCATCAACGTGGTGGACCTGGGCCTGGTGTACGACATCAAGGTCGAGGCCGACAACACCGCGACGATCGACATGACGCTGACGTCGGCGGCCTGTCCGCTGACCGACGTGATCGAGGACCAGACGCGGACCGCGCTGACCAGCGGCCCGGGCGGGGGCATCGTCGACGACTTCCGGATCAACTGGGTCTGGATGCCGCCGTGGGGCCCCGAGAAGATCACCGAGGACGGCCGCGAGCAGTTGCGCGCGCTGGGCTTCACAGTGTGACCGTTGTCCCCGACGTCGTCGCCCCGGGCCTTTCCGTGCTGTTCTGCGGAATCAACCCGGGGCTTTTGTCTGCCCGGCGCGGGCAGCACTTCGCCCGGCCGGGCAACAGGTTCTGGCCCGCGCTGCACCTGTCCGGGTTCACCCCGCGGCAGCTGCGCCCGGCCGAGCAGTTCACGTTGCTGGAGTACGGCCTCGGCATCACCAACATGGTGGCCCGGCCGAGCGCGACGGCCGCCGAGTTGTCCACACAGGAATTCGTCGACGGGGCCGGAATCCTGACCGGGCTGGCGGAGAAGTACGCCCCGCAAACGGTTGCCGTCGTGGGGATCGGCGCCTACCGCATGGGCTTCGGCCGTCCCAAGGCGACAGTCGGCCCGCAGCCGGAGACGCTCGGGCCGTCGCGGATCTGGGTACTTCCCAACCCTTCCGGCCTGAACGCGCATTACCAACTGCCTGCGTTGGCCGAGGAGTTCCGGCGGTTGCGCGAGTCTCTCTGACCGGACTCGCCGTCCGCCGGTGAGTAACCGACAGATCGCGGCGCCCGTGCCGTTGAGTTCATATTGGTCAGTCCCAGGTAGACACACGTTTTTCCGCGATCGGGAATGTCCGGCCGAATCCGGGCTTGCCTTGCCGCCGCCGGTCCAGTTGGGTGTCCCTCCACAGGGGACGATGGAAGAGGCGGTAGGTCGTGGGCTGGCTCCAGCGGAGTGGTCGCCTGGTGGCGTTGCTGATGGTCGTTGTGCTGGCGGCTGCCTGCACCGAAGCCGCTCCGGACGATCCGGCTCCCGAGAAGGCGCGGATCAAGCTGGGAGTGCTGCCGGTGCTCGGCGCGGCACCGGTGTTCCTGGCCTCCGAGAAGGGGTTCTTCGCCCAGGAAGGGCTCGAGGTCGAGTTCGTGACGATCCAGGGTGCGGGCGCGGCCGTCGGGCAGATGGCCAGTGGCGAGCTCGACATGGTGTTCGGCAACTACGTCTCGTTCTTCACCGCCCACGCGAGAGGGACCGCGACGGTCAAGTTCGTCGCCGACGGGTACTACGCGAATCCGAGAACGTGGATGGTCCTCGTCGCCAAGGACTCGCCGTTGCGCAAGCCCGCCGACCTCTCCGGCAAGCGCGTCGCGGTGACCACTGTGAACAGTCTGGCCGACCTGACGATCAAGTCGATGATGAGCACGACGGGCGTCACCATCACCACGCCGACGTTCGTGGAGATGGCGTACACCGACATGGGCGACGCGCTGAAGAACCGCACAGTGGACGCCGCGTTGCTGTCCGAGCCGTACATCACCGACGTGGCCAAGCGGTACGGTGCGCTGCCGTTGTTCGACGCGGCTTCCGGTCCCACGGCCGACATCCCGATCTCCGGATACGCGACGGCCGAGAAGTTCGCGACGGCCAACCCGAACACCGTCCGGGCGTTCCAGCGGGCGCTCAGCCGCGGCGCGCAGATCGCGGTCACCGACCGCAGCGAGGTCGAGAGGTCGATCCGGCAGTACGCGGGCGTGGACGACCAGACCGCGGCGCTGGTGACCCTCGTCGGCTATCCGACCAGCCTCGACCCGACGCGACTGCAGCGCGTGCCCGACCTGATGGTGAGCTACGGCGCGCTGACGAGCCGGCTCGACGCCCGGTCGATGATCCTGCCGAGCGCGGTGAGCAAGTCGTTCCTCAACTGACGGTCAGGTCCAGCGCGGCCTTCTCGATCGCGTCCTCGCTCAGCAGCACGTGGTTCGCTGCCGGGCCGAGCGGGATGAAGCAGTCCTCACTGGTGACCCGGCGCAGTGCGCCGCGGTAGCCGCCGTCCAGCAACGCGGTGAAGACGGCCTCGGAGATCCCGCCGGTCCGGCGTGTCTCGTCGGCGACCAGGACGCGTCCGGTCTCGTTGGCGTGCGCGATCAGGTCCTTGACGGGCAACGGTGCGAGCCAACGCAGGTCCAGTACACGCGCCTCGATGCCCTGAGCGGACAGCCGCCGGGCGACGCGCAGGCTCATCGGGACGCCGTTGGCGAACGACACGATGGTCAGGTCGGTGCCGGAGCCGTAGAGGCGGGCACGGCCGAGCGGCGCCGACTCCGGCTGCGACGAGGACGCCAGCCAGCCGTTGTCGCCGGGCTCGTGGAGGTCGCGGGTGTGGTACAGCGCGATGGGTTCGAGGAAAACGCACACCTGACCGTTCTTCCTGGCCGCCGCCGCGCAGGTGTACAGCATGGCGGCGGCGTCATCGGCTCGTGCGGGCGCGGCGATGACCACGCCGGGGATGTCACGTAGCGCTGCGACGGAGTTGTCGTTGTGGAAGTGGCCGCCGAAGCCTTTCTGGTAACTCAGTCCGGCGATCCGCACGATCATCGGGTTGCGGTACTGGTCGTTGGAGAAGAACCGCATCGTCGACGCCTCGCCGCGGATCTGGTCCAGCGCGTTGTGCACGTAGGCGAGGTACTGGATCTCGGGGATCGGCAGGAAACCGACGAGCGACGTGCCGAGCGCGGTGCCCAGGATGGACTGTTCGTCCAGGACGGTGTCGAACACCCTCGCCGGGCCGAACTTCTTGTGCAGGCCGCGGGTCACCCCGTAGACCCCGCCTTTGCGGGCGACGTCCTCGCCGAACACCAACGCGCCGGGATCGGACGACAGGATGCCGATGAGCGCCTGGTTGATGCCCTGCGCCAAGGTGCCGGAGACCGGGACGAACGGCGCGTCCACCGGTGCGGTCGCCAGCGGCGCCATGATCCGGCCGGCACTGGCCAGTTTCGGCCGTGCCACGGCTTGCTCGGCGACCGCCCGCACTTCGGCCCGTTTCGCCTCATACCGGTCGAGCACCTCGGCCGGTGTCAGAACGCCGTGCGAGACAAGCAGGGAAGCGGTGCGCACGAGCGGGTCGAGCGAGTAGTCCGCGGTGATCTCGGCCGGTGTCCGGTACGCACTCTCCACATCGGACCCGGCGTGGCCCATCAGCCGGACCGTGCGCAGATGCAGGAAAGCAGGCGCCCGGTTGGTACGGACCCATTTGGCGGCCTCGGCCGCCACCGGCACGACCGAGGTGAGGTCGGTCGCGTCGGCGGTGAAGTACCTCAGCCCCGCGGCGGAGTGCGCTTCGGCGATCCACCCGGGCGGTGTCCGGACGCTGATGCCGATGCCGTTGTCCTCACACACGAACAACACGGGCAACGGCAGTCGCTGGAACGCGCAGTGCCGTGCGGCGTTCAGCGCGCCGAGCGCGGTGGAGTGGTTCGCCGACGCATCACCGAATCCGCATACGACGATGGCGTCCTGAGGCCACGGCGACGGCAGCCCGAGCTTGGCCGCGCGTCGCATGCCCAGCGCCAGGCCGACGGCCCTGGGCAGGTGCGAGGCGATGGTCGACGTCAGCGGGATGATCGAGAGCGCCGCGTTTCCGAACACTTTGTGCCTGCCGCCGGAGATCGGTTCGTCGGCGGCCGCCACGATGCCCAGCACCATGTCGAGTAAGGGATTTATGCCTGTTACCTGCCGTGCCCGTTCAATGTAAAAAGCACCCGATCGGTAATGCAGCAATGCCGGATCACTGGGTCGCAGTGCGGCCGCGACAGCCGCGTTGCCCTCGTGCCCCGACGAGCCGATGCTGTAGAAACCCCGGCCCTGACCACCGAGTTCCCGGGCGATGAGATCGACGTGCCGGCTGCCGAGCTGCGAGTCGAAGAGGTCGAGGAACGGCAGCTCACGACTACCGCCGCCACGTCCGGGAGGCAGTGCTTGGACCGTACGGGTGAAGTGCTCGTCGATCGGCTCGCTCACCATGTCGAGCATGGCCGCCTCCCGGCCGAGTACGCAACCCGCCGGTTTGTCAAGAGCGAGTTCTGTCAACAGACCGTCGTGATATCACAAGTTGTCGTGAAATCTGTGTCACAACGTGGAATAGGGGTTGAGAGTGGTTTCCGAATTCGCTTCCATGAATTGGGTCAGGTCAGGTGAGTTGACGGGAGAGCGGAGCAGGTCATGACGGCCATGCGCGACAGAGTGTCGATCGAGGAGGACACCGACGAGGGCACCTACGACGTGGAGCTGCCGATCCAACTGGACGACGACGACTTCTTCGAGCCGACGATCATCCGCGGCCGCGAGTAGCGCGAAGTCCACTTCGCCACGCCCGGACCGGGCCTGCTGTCCACAGTGAACAGCCGGTCGGCCGGCCTGCGCTCGTCCTGGGGTGACGTCAGAGCGATTCGGCCAGCAGACCGCGCGCCTTGCGCAACTCCTTGGGCATGTTCCACGCCAGCACGCCGATCAGCCTGCCGGACCGCCTGTAGTGGGCGACGAACCTGCCTTCCGCCGGGTCGCCTTGCTCGACCGACACGTCCGCGTCCCCGGCGAGGTGCCCGAACGCGGCGATCTTGGTGTCGTACTGATCGGTCCAGAAGTACGGGATCGGCGCGAACGGGGTGTCCGCACCGAGCAGGTTGCGCGCGGCGGCCATGCCCTGTTCCGTGGCGTTCATCCGGTGCTCCACGCGCATCCGCTCGTCGAAGCCCTCGTGGTGCCAGCTCGCGATGTCCCCGGCCGCGTACACGCCGGGCGCCGCCTGGCACCGCGCGTCGCACAACACGCCGTTGCCGATCGGCACGCCGCTGTCCGCCAGCCAGTCCGTCGCCGGAATCGCACCGATGGCCACGAGGACAACGTCGGCATCGATCTGAGTGCCATCGCTCAATTGCACCGAGCTGACTCGGTCCGTTCCCACCAAGCGCTCCACACCGACGCCGGTGCGCACGTCGACGCCCTCGGCCTGGTGCAGGCGCGCGACCAGGCCGCCGACCTCGGCGCCGAACTGCCGGACCATCGGCTGCGGCAGCGGGTCGACGAGCGTGACCGACAGGCCGAGCCGGCGGGCGGACGCCGCGGCCTCGCACCCGAGGAACCCCGCGCCGATCACCACCAGCCGGGAGGACGTGGCCAGTTCGGCGCGCAGCGCGACGGCGTCGTCGACCGTCCGCATCACGTGCACGCCTGCCAGATCGTGGCCATCGGGCAGCAGCCGGGGCCGGACCCCGGTCGCGATGATCAGGCCGTCGTAGCCGATCCTGTCGCCGTCGGCGAGGTGCACCAGCCGTGCGTCGGTGTCCAGGCCGACCGCTTTGGTCCCGAGCCGCATGCCGATGCCGGCCTGCTCGTAGTCCGCGTCCTTGCGCAGCGCGATCTTGTCGGTCTCCCAGGTGCCCGACAGGACCTGCTTGGACAGCGGCGGCCGGTCGTACGGCAGGTGCGGCTCGTCGCCGACCAGCGTGATCCGCTGGTCGAAGCCTTCCCGGCGAAGCGTTTCCGCGGCGGTGAGCCCGGCGGCCGACGCCCCGATGACCACGATCCGGTCCATGCTTCAGCCCTCCCAGGTGACCGGCAACTGGTGCACACCGTAGACGAGGGCGTTGTCCTTGAACGAGATCTGGTCGGGCGGCACGGCCAGCCGCAGGGACGGGACGCGGCGGAACAGCCGGGAGTAGACCTCCTGCAGTTCGATGCGCGCCAGTTGCTGGCCGATGCACTGGTGGATGCCGAACCCGAAGGCCAGGTGTGTCTTGGCCTTGCGGTCCAGCGCGATCGTGCCGGCGTCCGGGTACACCCGCTCGTCGCGGTTGCCCGACGCCAGCGAGGCGATCAGCCAGTCACCCGCTGGGACGGTCTGCTCGCCGACCTGGATGTCCTCGGTGGCGTACCGGAGCAATCCGAACTGGATCACCGAGAGGTATCGGAGCATTTCCTCGACCGCCGTCGGTGCGATGCCGGGATCGCTCCGCAGCTCGGCGAGCTTCTCCGGCTGCTGCAGCAGAACGGTGGTGCTCAACGCGATCATGTTGGCGGTCGTCTCGTGGCCCGCGATGAGCAGCGTGAGGGCCAGCTCGACCATCTCGCCCGCGCTGATCGGGTCACCGGACTCGCGGCTGCGGGTGATCATCCGGCCGATCAGGTCGTCGCCGGGGTCGGCCAGTTCGCGCTCGAGCAACGTCGTCATGTAGGCCTGCATCTCACCGTAGACGGCGTACTGGACCTCCGGGTCGATGTCCACGGCCATCAGCCTGGCGCTGTGCTTGTGGATCATCTCGCGGTCCTCGTACGGCACCCCGAGCATCTCGCAGATCACCAGCGACGGGATCGGCAGCGCGAAGGCCTCGTACAGGTCGGCCGGTTTCGGCCCGGCCAGCAGCGCGTCGATGTGCTCCTCGACGATCCGCTGGATGTACGGCCGCAGCGCCTCCATCCGCCGGACGGTGAACTCCGGGGTCAGCATCCGGCGCAGCCGGGCGTGCTCCTGGCCGTCCATCTGGAGGATGTTGCCGGGGGTGACCGGGCGGGCGAGGTCGGCGTTGGGGTTCATGTGCGTCGACGGCGACTTGCGTGAGCTGACCCCCGGTGCGGACAGCACGGTTCGTAAGTCCTCGTAACGGCTGACCACCCAGGCGTCGATGCCTGCCGGGCACCTGGCCTTGGTGATGGTCTCCTGATCGCGCAGCCGGGTGAACTCGGCCGGCGGGTCGAACGGGCAGCCGGGCGTCCGGTTCGCCGGGAACGCGGCAACGGTCGGCACGTCGGTCATCAACGGGATCCCTTCCGAAAAATGGCAGTGAGTGCCATACGAACCAGACTGTCAGCAGCCGGTTACTGCCGCAAGTTCCTGATGACGGTCATTCGCCGAAGCCGCTGAGGATATCCACGACCTCCGCCGGGCGGTGGAGGAATGTGCCGTGCCCGCCGGATGCGAAATGCACGTCAAACGGGTTGTGCGGAGTCAGCGCGTCGGCTTCCTGGATATAGCGTTCCTGTGCGGCGGGTGGCATGTTTTTGTCTTCGGTGAGCCGGATGAAACTGTGCGGGACGCGTCCCCAGCTGTCCTTGCCGACCCGGATGTCGAACGTCGGATTGGTCTGCCACCAGACTTCGTCCGGCTCGAACCCGTTGAGCGCCGCGACGAACGTGTCCGGGCTCGCGCCCCCGCCGAGGGCGTCCCGTAACGCGTCGAACGCGGCGGGATCGTTCGTCCGCCAGTTGAGCCGGATGTACCTGCGTTCGGCGGGATCGGTCATGGTGATCTTCGCGGTCGCCGGGAACAGCGTGCTCGACGCCCACTCCGGCTCGGCGATGTAGTCGCCCGGCGCCAGGGTGACCGGACACTGGGCGGCGATGTAGACGACCCGGGCGAGCAGGCCGGGGATCTCGTTGGCCACGCCGGTGATCATCAGGCCGCCGAGGCTGTGCCCGACCAGGATCACCGGGCCGTGGTCGCGTATCCGGCGCACCGTGTCCACCACGTGCCCGACCCACTGCCGCCCGGTCACGTGCGCGATCGGCGAGGGCTCGGCCGCGAACGCCGCCAGGTCCTGTGTCTGATATGCCCGGGTGAAACCGGTGCCCCGGCCGGGCAGGTCCACCGCGAGCGTCCGGTGGCCACGGAATGCCATTTCCCGCTGCACCGTCGCCCACACGCGGGAGTTGCTGCCTGACGGATGCACCAGAACATATGTCGGAATCATGGTGCCGAGTATGCGAACCGGTCGGCGGACCGTCGATGTCCGCGCCCTTTCAGGCGGGAAACCGCACCTTTTCGGTGCGGCGATTCCGGGAAACGAAAATGATGCTTCTCGTCCTCGAAGGCGGTGACGTGATGATAGCACAAAAGGCGGACCGTGAAATCACGGCCCGCCCTTCTGTGTTTCGGTCAGGCCTGGCCGGCCGCCTGCGTGGCAGGCATGCCGATGGACAGCTTGGCCAGCAGGTTACGTGCGGCCTCGGCCTGACGCGGCTGGCACAGCACGTCGTAACGACGGGCCACGATCTGGCTGTGCGACACGAAGTCGCGGCGCCCGCGGGTCGCGCCGTAGTTCATCGCGGCGAACGCGAGACCGAACGCGGTACCGGTGACCAGGCCGACGAGGATCGGTCCCCACGCGAACCCGGCCGTGAACATGCTCAGCAGCAGGCCGACGAACAGGCCGAACCACGCGCCGCTCGCCGCGCCGCTGCCCAGGACCCGGCCCCAGCTCAGCCGCCCGGCCACCCGTTCGACCAGCAGGGGTTCGACACCGACGATGGTGACGTCCTGAACCGGGAACTTGGCGTCCGCCAGGTAGTCGACGGCGTGCTGCGCCTCGGCGTACGTGTCGTAGGAGCCGATCGGCCACCCGTTCGGCATCGTCGGCAACGAGGGAATGGCGTTGGGGGGACGAAAGGCTGCTGTGGACATCGCTCTCACCTCTGGAATCCTTGTTCCTACATCCCGTCCAACGTGAGGTGCCGGTGAGTTGTGCCCGCGGCCGGATGTTCACAGCGACCTATCAGGTCCCTCTCAGCCAGGTCACTGCCGTCCCAGGACAGCCGCGGCGCCGCGCACCAGCTCGACGTGCAGTTCTTCGTCCGGCACGTCGGGGAACAGGCTGATCGGGCCGGTCGCCGCGGCGAACGCCTGTGCCGCGCGGACCCGTTGCCGCCAGCCGGGGTCGGGGCCGGCGATCAACGCGGTCGCCCGCTCGACGATGCCCGTCACCCGCTTCATGATCTCGGCCGTCTCCTCGCTGTGCACCGAGGCGTCCCGCAGCAGCAACTCCATCGCCTTGCGGTGCTTCAGCATCACGCCGACACATCCGCTGAGGACACCTTCCGCGCCGCGCACGGTGGACGTGACCGCCGCGAGTTGCTCGACGGCCGGGCCGACCAGGCTGTCGAGGATCTCGGTCTTGCTGCGGAAATGGTGGTACAGCGAGGGTTTCGTGATGCCGACGTGTTCGGCGATCTCCCGCATCGACGCGGCCTTGTAGGTGCGCGTGCTGAACAGGTCGAGCGCGGTGTCGAGGATCCGCGCCCGCGTATCGCCACTCACGGCGCCGGACCCTACCATCCGACCGGTCGGTAGGCGGCGAAACCGCCGGAGGGCAGCGGCCTGTCACCGCCCTCCGGCGGTGCGCTCAGCCGCCGTTGGCGGGCTGGTACGCCTGAGCCCGCAGCGTCCGGGCGCTGGAGTCGCCCGCGATCCTGTCGACCGCCGCGAGGAACTTCGGCCCCATGTCCGCACGGGCCCGCACGAACGGGTGCGTGCCGCCGAAGTCCGCCACGTGGTCCGGCAGCCCGCGGGCGAACAGGGCGTACGTCAGCACCGGCTTGCCGGCCTTGTCGAACATGACGCCGGCCTCGTTGCGGCCGTCGTTCAGCCAGCCCGCCTTCGTCGCGACCCTGGAGCGGTCGGCCGACGACATCACGCGACGGATACCGTCGGTGAACGCCACCTGCGAGCGCAGCACGTTCAGGATGTAGTCGGTGGACGCCGGGCTGAGCAGCGTGCCCTTCACCAGGCCCTGCAGGATGTCGTGGGTCTCCCGCGGCGTGGTCTTGCCGAGGAAGTACCGGTTCGGGTTGCTCGCCGACGGGATCACCTGGGTCTTCGGGAAACCCTTGGCCACCAGGGTCTCGTTGATCTCCGCGGGCGGGCAGACCAGGCCGGTCAGCCGGACGCACGTGTCGTCGGAGACGGTCAGCAACAGCGACAGGACGTGCCCGAGCGTGAACACGCTCGGATGTGCCCGGTCGAGCGGGAGGATGCCGTCGCCGGTCGGGATCACGATGTCCGCGGGCACCTCGACCTGGTCGGTGAGCTTCAGCAGACCCCGGTCGATCTTGTCGAGCACGGCGACCGCGGCGGCCACCTTGTTCACGCTGTACGCCTCGACCAGGTCATCCGAACCCTGGTCGACGGCGACCCCGTCCGCCACGCTGATGTACGAGTTCCACGTGCCGCCCGCCCGGGCGGACTCGACGTCGTGGATCCACCGCACGCGGCGGCGGGCCCGGTCCGGCGTCGCCGGACTCGCTTCTTCCACTTCCCGCGCCAGCGCCGGAGCGCTGCCCAGCACGCCTGTCGCCGCGACCGCGGTCCCCAAACCGAAAGCCGCACGCCTGTTGAGTCGGTACCCCATGCCGGAAGATCCAACCACGGACGGGTGAACCGCAGGGCGGCGCGTTCTCGTATAGCAAGTCAGATGGGAGGGGTGTGCATGAAAACCGCACGAAGCAGAGCCGCGGGGGCGCCCGGACCGGTCTTCACGATCTCCGAACTGGCGTTCGAGGTGCTGTGGGACTTCCTCGGGCTGCCCGACATGCCCGAGACCCTGACCGTGTCGCATCGCGGCCAGGATCGGCGCGGCATGGTCTCCAAGGCGTGGTCCGAGCTGCAACGCGCCGGCCTCGCCGATTCGTCGGCGCCGCATCCACGGCTGGTGGCCCTGTTCACCATCCTCGCCCGGCCCCGGCGTGCCGTCAGTGCCCGGCTGTGGCTGGGCGGCCCGGTCCGGGCCTACGCGGCCGCGGTCGGTGACCAGGCCGCTTTCGGCGTGCACGTCGGCGGTTACGTGAACATCCACGCCATCCGCCCGGAGGATCTGGCCCGCGCGCCGGTCTCGCTGTTGCTGGACGCCGCACCCGGCCCCGGGTGCACGGTGTCGCTGCCCAACGAGGTCATCGCGGACGCCCGGTTCCGTTCCATCGCGGGCCCCGGCAACCGCACCCAGCGGCGCGCGCCCCGCATCGGATCCGAGGAAGCCAACTGGCTCGCGGAGACCATCTACGGCGCGGGCGACCGCGGCGAGTTCACCGCCGCCGTCATCGACCACATGGGCTACTCCGTACGCGACGACGAACTGGTCGGGTTCTTCGACTCGCCCAACGGCCGCTACCTGATCGAGGAGTACCGCGCCGCCGACGGCCGTGACTGGACCACCGTCGAGCCCGCGAACGGCAAGATGCTCGTCGACTGCATCGAAAAGACCCTGATGACGTTGAGCGGTCACCTGATGAGCGAGCTCGCCCGCGCCAGCGAACCGGCCTTCACGCGCTGAGGTCCAATCCGTCGAGCAACGCGCGCAGGCCGAGCTCGAACAGGTTGTCCAGGATCAGGTCGTAGCCCTCGGCCGACAAGGCGGCCAGCATCCGGGCGAACGTCGGATGACGGCCGTCGGCGGCGATCGCCCGCAGGGCGGGTGTCTGGTTGTCCGCCCAGTCGTCCATCGTCAGCCCGGACGCGCCCGCGGCCTGTTGTTCGCGATCGAGGTGGACCGCGATGCCCTGGATGTAGCTGAACAACAACACGTGCAGGTCGCACATGGCGGCCGCGCCGAGGCCAAGACCGTCCAATGTCGACAGTGCGAACTCCGCGTGGGTGGCCAGGTTCGGCAACGGCAGTGGCCGGGTGATCGGACCGAGCTGGGCCAGCCACGGATGCCGCCGGTACAGCGACCACAACGTACGAGCCCACAGTTCGAGGCGGGCGCGCCGGCCCTGGGGTGGTCGTGCGGGATATCCGCGCTCACCGAACGCCAGGTCGGCCATCAGCACGATCAGTTCGTCCTTGGTGCCGATGTGCTTGTACAGCGCCATCGGCGCGACGCCGAGCCGTGCGGCGACTCCGCGTATGGTCAGCACGCCGAGCCCTTCGTTGTCGGCGATTGCCATCGCTGTCCGGACGATGCGCTCGCGCGTCAGTGCTTGAGCACGCCCGGAGCGCTGCCGCGGTGCGCTCGGTGCGTTTGGCCGCATCGCACTCGCGGAGCTCGGTGCGTTTCGCGGACCGGCGACGACCGTTCCGGAGCGCGGTTCGGCGCGCACCAGGCCTTCCTGGCTCAGTGCGGTGAGCACTTTGGCCGCGGTCGCCGTCGCGACACCCCATTCGGCGGCGATCTGGCGCGTCGACGGCACCTTGGCGCCGGGCACCAGTTCGCCGTGCGTGATCCGGCGTCGAAGCTCGTCGGCGATGGTCAGATACCGCGCCCGCGCTGCCATGCCCCCTCCAGCCTGTGCTAGTACAGATCAGCAACTGTACTAGGTCAGTTTTGGCCAGTAAATCCAGCTCAGGACATAGTGGCCGAAGTATTCGAAGTACAACGTACGGAGGCCGCACATGCGAAACGTCCTGATCTCCGGTGCCGGTGTCGCCGGACTGGCCCTGGCCTACTGGGTGCGCCAGGCGGGCTACTCGGTGACCGTGGTCGAGCGGTCGAACGGGTTACGGCCGGGCGGCCAGGCCGTCGACATCCGTGGTGTCGCGCTCGACGTGATGAACCGGATGGGCCTCGGTGAACAGATGCGCGCGGCACGCACCCGGATGCGGGGGATGTCCATGGTGGACGGTTCGGGCAACGAACTGTTCCGGTCCGAGGAGTTCGCGCTCAGCAGCGGCCGGCTGGACAGCGACGACGTCGAGATCCTGCGTGAGGACCTCACCGAGATGCTGTACCAGGCCACCACGGACAGCGTGGAGTTCGTCTTCGGCGACACGATCACCGCACTCGACCAAATTGAGCACGGCGTGCGGGTCGAGTTCGAGCACGGCGGCTGGCGCACCTTCGACTTCGTGATCGGCGCGGACGGCACGCACTCCGTGGTGCGCAGGCTGGCCTTCGGCCCGGAACAGGACTTCGTCCGGCACCTCGGCCAATATCTGGCCGTCTTCCCGGCGGACAACTTCCTCGAGCTGGACAACTGGCAGGTGTGGTTCACCGACCAGGCCAGCGGCTCGGGCGGCGTCGCCTACCCGGTGCGCGGCAACACCGAACTGCGGGTGACGTTGGGCTTCGCGGCCGAGCAGCTGGACTACGACTACCGGGACGTCGCGCGACAGAAGCAGCTGATGACCGAACGGCTCACCGGGCTGGGCTGGGAGGTGCCCCGACTGTTGTCGGCGATGAACGAGGCACCGGCCTTCTACTTCGACGCGATGGCCCAGATCCACATGGACCGGTGGACGAACGGCCGCGTCGCGCTCGTCGGCGACGCCGCGTACTGCGCGTCACCGTTGTCCGGCCAGGGCACCAGTCTGGCGTTGGTCGGCGCGTACGTCCTCGCGCAGGAACTGGGCGACTCGTTCGGCACCTACGAGTCCCGGATGCGGCCGTTCGTCGGACTCAACCAGGCGCTCGCGACCGAGAACCCGGCCGGGCCGGCGCCGGAGGAATCGGTCGAGCGGGCCAAGAACGCGATCTCGCTGGACGTTCCAGCGCCAGCTGAAGCTGGGTGACCAGGCGCTGTTTCGGGTCGTCGAGGTCGATCCCGGCGAGCTGCGCGGCTCGCCGGACCCGGTAGCGCAACGTGTTGGGATGGATGTGCAGCAGGTTCGCCGCCGCCCGCACGTCACCGAGCGCTTCGAGGTACGCCAGCACGGACGGCACCAGGATGTCCTTGGTGTCCTGTGCGGCGAGGGCGGTCAGCCGCGGATCGCGGATCTCCTCGTGCTCGGCGAGCAGGCCCAGCAGTTCGGCCAGCATCACCTCGGCGCGCACGTCGTCGATGGCGGCCACCGGCAGGTCCAGCCCCGCGTCGAGAACACGGTCGGCTTCCCGGCGCGCGCCGGCCGTGCGGCTGAGATCCGGCGCCATGGCGACCGCCGCGCGGACCGCGATGCCCGCGTGCTCGCGTGCCGCGGCGACCACCTCCTTGGCCAGCGTGATCATTCCGTCGCTCGCGTGCAGATCGGGGAGCAACGCGTAAATGCGCGCACGCAATGTGGTGACCAACGCGGCGCGCCGGTAGGCGGCGGCGTGCACGGAGATCACGTTGGTCAGTTCGGCACGCCGCAGTTCCAACGTGGACCGGTCGGCGTCGTCGGTCAGTTCGAACGCGACGACCCCGGCCGCGCGCTTGGCGTCCGCGCCGATGTTCGCGGCCACGGCGGCCGCGGTGGTGTGCCCGTCGAGCAATCCTTCGAGCAGGCTCTCGCGCAGCCGGAGCGGTGCCGCCGGATTGTTCCGGCTGCGCACCAGGTGCAACGCGGTCACCCGGGCGGCGCCCAGCAGCGCACGCTCGGCCTGGTCGGTCAGCGGAGTCGCGCCTTCTTGCACCCAGATTGTTCCGAGCGACTGCTCCCCGGCGTGGACGCCGACCGCCAACCGGCGCCGGATGCCCAGCTCCGGGCGTTCGTCGATGCGCTCGACCGCCTCGCTTTCCCGCAGCCGCCGGTACACCCCCCATTCGCGGAGCTTGGCCAGGTACTGCTCGGGCCCCTGGCGGCCGAGGATGGACAGCCGCCGCAGCTCGTCGACCTCGTCCGACGAACGCGAGTACGCCAGCACACGACTGGCGGTGTCCTCGATGCTGACCAGGCCGCCGGTGAGCGCGGCGATCGTCTGGGCGAGCGAGAACAGGTCGCCGGCCGTCTCGCTGTCGGTCTCCGCACCGAGGTTCGCGCGAGCGATGGACTCCACTTGCTCCCAGCGTGCGTCGGATCGCACCGAGAGCAAGGCGACGCCCGCGTCGTTGGCGGCCCGTTCCAGCGCCTCGTCCTGCCCTTTGACGGCGACCGCGAGCGCACCGCGGCGCGCCGCCGCGCGGACGGTCGGGATCGCCGCCCGGCCGCGCACGCCGATGAGCAGGACCACGTCACCGGGCCGGACGTCCGGGTCGTCCTCCGGATCGAGGATGACCACGTCCCGGACGAGACCGTCGAGCCCGCGCGGCGCCGCGACCACCTCGACCATGGGGTCGCCGAGCGCCTGCAACAGCTGGCGCAGTGACTTGTCCGATCGGCTAAGCATGATGGGAGAATCTTAGCCAATCAGACAAAATCTGCTGGTCGAACCGCCCCTACCGTGGGCGCATGGACGCAGTGACTCGAGTTCCCGCCCCCGTCAACGAACCGGTCTTCGACTACGCGCCGGGCACCGCGCCCCGGGCCGCGCTCGAAGCCGAGCTCGCGGCGCAGGCCAAGGAGACCGTGGAGTTCACCCTCACCATCGGCGGTGAGCAGCGGATGGCAGGCGGCGCCCGGATCGACGTCGTGCAGCCCCACAACCACCGCGCCGTCCTGGGCACGCTGGCCAACGCCACCCACGAGGACGCCAAGGCCGCGATCGCCGCCGCCAAGAAGGCCGCGCCCGCGTGGCGCTCGCTGCCGTTCGACGCGCGCGCCGCGATCTTCCTGCGCGCCGCCGACCTGCTGACCGGCCCGTGGCGCGCCCGGCTGAACGCCGCGACCATGCTCGGCCAGTCCAAGACCGCGATCCAGGCCGAGATCGACGCCGCCTGCGAGCTGGCCGACTTCTGGCGGTTCAACGTGCACTTCGCCCGGCAGATCCTGGCCGAGCAGCCGATCAGCTCGCCGGGCGTCTGGAACCGCACCGACCACCGGCCGCTCGAGGGCTTCGTCTACGCGATCACGCCGTTCAACTTCACCGCGATAGCCGCGAACCTGCCGACTGCGCCCGCGCTGATGGGCAACACCGTGGTCTGGAAGCCCTCGCCGACGCAGTCGCTGTCGGCGCACCTGACCATGCGCCTGCTCGAAGAGGCCGGGCTGCCCGCCGGTGTGATCAACCTGGTGACCGGCGACGGGCTGGCGGTCTCCGACGTCGCGCTGACCGACCCGGACCTGGCCGGGATCCACTTCACCGGCTCCACCAGGACGTTCCAGCACCTGTGGGGCCAGGTCGGCGCGAACATCGCGAACTACCGGTCCTACCCGCGGATCGTGGGGGAGACCGGCGGCAAGGACTTCGTGCTCGCGCACCCGTCCGCCGACGTCGACGTGCTGCGCACCGCATTGCTCCGAGGAGCGTTCGAATACCAGGGGCAGAAGTGCTCCGCAGCGTCCCGAGCCTATGTACCGAGGTCGGTGTGGCGGCGGATGTCCGGCGACTTCCTGGCCGAGGTGGAGTCGCTGACCGTCGGCGACGTCACCGATCTGCGCAACTTCATGGGCGCCGTGATCGACCGCCGTTCGTTCGACAAGCTCGCCGGCGTGCTCGACCGGGTCAAGTCCGACCCCTCACTGACCGTGGCCGCCGGGGGAACCGCCGACGACAGTGACGGCTTCTTCGTCCGCCCGACGGTCCTGCTGGGCACCGACCCGGCCAACGAGGTCTTCACCACCGAGTACTTCGGCCCGATCCTCGCGGTGCACGTGTTCGAGGACAACGCCTTCGACACCGTCCTCAAGCAGATGGAGAACGTGGCGCCGTACGGCCTGACCGGCGCGGTCATCGCCGGCGACCGGGCCGCGATCGAGCGCGCGACCGAAGACCTGCGGTTCGCCGCGGGCAACTTCTACGTCAACGACAAGCCGACCGGCGCCGTGGTCGGCCAGCAGCCCTTCGGCGGCGGCCGCGCGTCGGGCACCAACGACAAGGCGGGCTCCCCGCTGAACCTGCTGCGGTGGGTGAGCCCTCGATCGATCAAGGAGACCTTCGTGCCGCCGACCGTTTCTCGCCACCCGCACCAGGGGTAGGAGGTAGACATGTTGCGTACCAGCCTGCTTGCCGCGGCCCGTTCGCCGGTGGCCCGCGGCCTCGTCGAGCGCAGCCCGCTGACCAAGCCCGTGGTCAGCCGTTTTGTCGCCGGTGCCGAGACACCCGACGCGGTCGAGGCGACCCGAGCGCTCGTCGAGTCCGGCCGGGCGGTGACCATCGACTACCTCGGTGAGGACACCACCGACGTCGCCGACGCGTCGCACACCGTCAAGGCGTACGTCGAACTGCTCTCAGCGCTGTCGGGCGAGGGACTCGCGGCTGGTGCGGACGTGTCGGTCAAGCTGTCCGCGGTCGGCCAGGCGTTGCCGGGTGACGGTCACCAGATCGCCCTGGACAACGCCCGGCTGATCGCCGAGGCGGCCGCCGGGGCCGGCGCGACGCTGACCCTGGACATGGAAGACCACACCACCACGGACTCCACCCTGGACATCCTGTCCGAGCTGCGGGCCGATTTCCCCTGGGTCGGAGCGGTCCTGCAGGCGTACCTCCACCGCACCGAGGGCGACGCCCGGGACCTGGCGGTCGCCGGTTCCCGGGTGCGGCTGTGCAAGGGCGCGTACCGCGAGCCTGCTTCCGTCGCTTTCCAGGACAAAGCGGAAGTCGACCGCAACTACGTGCGGGTCCTGCGAATCCTGATGCGGGGCGAGGGATATCCGATGGTCGCCTCGCACGACCCGCGGATCATCGCCATCGCGGGTGACCTGGGCGCCGGGCGGGACTTCGAGTACCAGATGCTCTACGGGATCCGGCCGCAGGAGCAGGAAGCGATCGCGAGGCGCGGCGACACGATGCGTGTCTACGTGCCGTACGGAGTGCAGTGGTACGGCTACTTCATGCGCCGCCTGGCCGAACGGCCCGCGAACCTGGGCTTCTTCCTCCGGGCGCTGGCAACGCGAGGGTAATGTGCTGTAAAGCCTGAACCAGGCTGTGTTCCCCGGGCGTTCATGTGTGCTGGACAAGGTTACGCCGGATCCACCAGCACGCGAGGAGCGAACGTGGGACATCACCACCATCCTGATCACGAGCACGACCATTCCCGCGTTCCGGCCGGAGACCTGCCCAGGGCGGCGGACCTGGCGATCCCGGACGAGGACCTCAGCCGCGAGGAACTGACCCGGCGGTCGGTCTTCCGCCGGGCAGGTCTGCTGGGCGCCGGACTGGCCGTCCCAGGCACCGTGCTCGACGCGTCCCCGGCCGCCGCCGCGCCACGGAACAACGTGCCACGCGGCGGCTTCCGTTGGCTCGCTGGTGACCACCACGTCCACACGCAGTACAGCGACGACGGCAAGTACCGGGTCATCGACCACGTGCGGCACGCCAACGCCTACGGCCTCGGCTGGCTGGTGATCACCGACCACGGCGGCCCGGTGCACGCCAAGATCGGTGTGGACAAGGTCAACCCCGACATCCGGGCCGCGAGGGACGCGTACGACCACACCCTGGTGTTCCAGGGGCTGGAATGGAACATCCCCGGTGCCGAGCACGGCACGGTCTTCGTGGCGCCCGGTCGTGACGAAGCCTCGTTCCTCAAGGAGTTCGAACTCGGCTACGACGGCCGCACCAACGAGGCCGCCCCCGACAAGGAAGCGCTCGCCATCGCGGGCGTGAACTTCCTGGCCGAGGGCGTGCGCCAACGCCGGGTCGACGACGCGATGATGCTGGCCAACCACCCGGCCCGCAAAGGCCTGGACTCCCCGCACGAGATCCGCGGCTGGCGTGACGCCGCACCGAACATCGCGGTAGGCATGGAAGGCGCGCCGGGTCACCAGGCCGCGGGCATTCCCCAGCCGTACGGCGGCGGCCGCGCGCGCGGCTTCTACGACGGCTCGCCCGGCTCGGACGCGTTCGCGGGCTACCCACCGGAGACCTACTACACCTGGGGCGGCTTCGACTGGCTGACGTCCACAGTGGGCGGTCTGTGGGACAGCCTGCTCGCCGAAGGAAAGCCGTGGTGGATCACGGCCAACTCGGACTCGCACAGTGTCTACGCGGAAACCTCGGTGCGCGGCCCGGACAGCGACTTCACCGCCCACGGACGGCACTCCGACCCCGTGCGCGGCGGCGCGCCGAACCTGGCCGAGGGTGACTTCTGGCCAGGCTGCTACAGCCGTACCCACGTCGGCGCACTGGACTTCTCGTATCGCGCGGTGATGGACGGCATCCGGGCGGGCCGGGTCTGGGTCGACCACGGCGGCCTGATCAGCGGCCTCGACGTGCGGCTGCGCAGCCGGGGCAGCCGGCTGTCCAGCGCGACCCTCGGTGGCTCGCTGCACGTGCGCCGGGGCACGCCGGTCGAGCTGACGATCAGCATCGACCTGGCGAACACCCCGAACTGGGCGCAGTTCGTGCCGGTTCTGTCGCGTGTGGACATCATCGGGGGCGACGTCACCGGGCCGGTGCGGGACCGCGACACGATGATCGCGCCGCGTACCAAGGTCGTGAAGTCGTTCGAGGTCAACAAGTCCATGGGGACGGTGACGTTCACCCACCAGCTCGGGCGGCTCGACCGGCCGGTGTACGTGCGGCTGCGCGGGACGGACGGCAACCGCTCGGCTCCCGGGTTCCTGGGTGCGGCGGTCGACCCGGCCGGGCCGGCGATCGACGTGGCCGGCGACGCCGACCCCTGGAAGGACCTGTGGTTCTACACCAACCCGATCTGGGCTCTGCCGTACTGACCGGGCCCATACCACAGGGATCTGACATTCCGTTGTCAGCGCCCCCGGATAGCCACGTTACCGGAGGGGTGTGACAGTTCCCGGCGGAGTGCGCGCCGTGGAATGCGCGCCGTGGAGTGCGCGCCATGGGAATGTGTGCCGTGGCAATGTGTGCGGTGGGGTGTGTGGCGGGAATGCGCGCGGCTTGGCTGGCGGTTGGGTGCCTTCCGCGGCGAGCCGCCTTCCCGGCGTCAAATCCCGACATCGATGGTTCCCCTGTCAAGCCAAGGTACTTGCCGGGTACGACAGGTCAGGGCTTGTGCGGGGTTGTCAGGCGGGTACGACAGGTCAGGGGATGCGGTTGAACTCGGCCAGTGCGTTCCTGAACGAGTCGGGTTCCACTTTGATCAGGCCGTGGAAGGGCTGGTCGAGTTCGACCGCGAAGTACACCGTGAACGCCAGGATCCCGGCGAGGAACACCAGGCTCAGCACGTGCCGCAGGTCCGCGCTGAAGCCGACCAGCAGCGGGAAGGCGACCATCGTGAACCCGCCGATGATGGTGCCCCACAACAACAGGGTCAGCAGCGCACTGCTCCCGGTCGCCTGCTCGATCCTCGCCCGGCGTTGGTCCGCCGCTGTCCGCACGTTCTGCAGGGCCTGGTCGCGGACCGCCAGATCGGTGTCCGATTCGGACGGCAGGTTGCCGATCTCCGCGCGCAGCGCGACAAGCAGGTCGTCGGCCTTCTCGTCGGCCTTCCTCTCGTCCAGCATCGCCCATTCCCGGTCCACGACTTCCGTCGTGTACTCCTTCACCAGCGCGCGGACCTGGTCGCGTTCCGGCTGCGGGGATTTGGCGACCTGCCAATAGATTTCGACCAGGCTGGCCGCCTCGGCCTCGGCGTGCTGTTCGGTCGTGTCCGCCTCCGTCCAGGTGATCACCGTGTAGAACGCGAGGACCACAATGAACAGTGCGTTGAGCACGCCGCCGACGAAACCGAGCGCTTCACCGTTGTACGTGCCTTCCTTCGCGCGTTTCCGGCGACCCGCCACCATCATGACGACCGCCGTGACCACCATCGCTGCAACGACCAAGAGGTATGCGTAGCCCGGCACGACACCATGGTTGACACAGCGTGGCGGGCATCGCCAAGCGTGGCCCCCAAATACACCGAGAGGAGTGAACAGTCTGGCGATTCGTCGAGAACTTCACCTAAAGTTCAGGTATCCACCCATGGAGGCACAAGTGCGCGTATGGGGCCTGCTCGGTGCGACGTCGTTGCTCTTCCTGTCGGCGCCGGTGACCTCGGCCGCCGCATCGCCTGTGCTGCCCGTCAACTTCGACCAGACCGTGTACGGCGACTTCGTGGTCATCGGCAACACGGTCACCGCGTGTCCCAGCCATCCGGGACACCATCCGGTGAAGGCGTGCCACGACGCGCAGAACCAGATCGGGACAGGGCCTTCCGCGCAGAACAACGGTCACCCGATGACATGGGCCGACGTCGACGCCGACCCGGCCACGTACAACTCGTCGAGTGCGCGGCTGACGATCCCGCCAGGCGCGCGGATCGCGTACGCCAAGCTGACCTGGGCGGGCAACACCGGCGGGCCCGCCACCGTCCCGTGTGGACGCGGTCCCGCGCGCCCGCCCGGATCGCCCAAGCAGCAGCAGGTGTCGCTGAAGGTGAACGACCGCGGCGGCCTGGTCGCGCCTGAACGGTACACAGAGGACGCGCCCGAAGACCTGACGCCCACGAACCACCAGTTCTACAGCGCCTACGCCGACGTCACCGGCCAGTTCCGCGGGATCACCGGCTCTTCGGTCGTCACCGTCGGCAACGTCTGGACGCCCCAAGGGTTCGACTGCTTCGGCGGGTGGTCGCTGACCGGCGTCTGGACGTTCGACTCGCCGCACCGGGAGGCGCCGGGCCGCAAGCAGATCACCGTGTTCGACGCCCACACCCGGGTGCTGACCGGCAAGGCGCGGGCGGAGGCCCGGATGCCGTCGATCAGGTCCGCCGGTGGGCTCACCCGCGTCGGCGTCACCGGGTTCGAGGGCGACTGGGCCGTCTCCGGCGACCGGTTCCTGGTCAACGGCCGCGACGCCGGGCGGTCCGGCAACTTCTTCGTGTCCGGCGCGAACGGGCCGCTCGACCCCGCCAAAGCCAACAACATGAGCGTGGACGCGCGGACCGTCGACCTGGAGAACGGCCTGCCCGCAGCGGGCGACACCGGCGCGGACCTGGCGTTCACCAGCAGCCAGGACGCCTATCTGGTCGCGAACGTCGTGGCGTCGTCCGGGCGCCCGGAACTGCAGGTGTCGACGTCGATGGACAAGGACGTGGCACATCCGGGTGACCACGTCACCCAATCGGTGATGGTCACCAACACGGGTAGTGCGCCCGCGGTGGACATCCGGGTCCAAGCCGGGATCGGATCGGCCTGCGAACAGGACATCGCGCGGCTGGAGGCGGGACAGCAGGCGACGTACAGCTGCACGCGACCGGCCCCCGAAGACGACGTGAAGCCGGCCGCCCAGGTCACCGGCCGCAGTCTGATCGACGACCGGCTCGCCGGATCCGCCACGACCTTCCTCGAAGTCCTCCGGCCCGGGATCACCGTGACCAAGACCGCCGTGCCCGACATCGTCCTCAGTGGCCAAACGGTCGGCTACACCATCGAACTGCGCAACACCGGCGACACGGCGCTGTCCGGCGTCACCGTCGACGACAAGCAAGTGCAGGCCTGCGACCGGGCGGACGCCGGAACGCTGGCGTCCGGCCAGTCGGAGACGCTGCGATGCTCGGTCAACGCGGGGGATGACGGCTTCACCAACGAAGTGACGGTCAGTGGCACGGACAGAGCCGGCAAGAAGGTGTCGGCGAACGCCAACGCCACGTTCACGGTGATCCACCCACGTATCGAGTTCACCGTCCGCCCCAACACCCGTGCGGCACGCGCGGGCGAGACGGTCACCTTCACGGTGACCCTACGCAACCCGACATCGCTCCCGCTCCGCGCCGTCAAAGTGACCGGCACACCGGCGGCGTGCGCACGTGACATCGGCGAGCTCGCGCCGCAGCAGACCGTGGAGTACTCGTGCTCGGTCGTGATGCGGCAACGGTTCACGACATCGCTGACGGTCACGGCCACACCGGTCGTCAGTGGACAGCTGGCCGAGATACGGCAGGACACGATCAGCCTCACATCAGCCGTGGTGGTGTCCTTGGTGGAGCCCACGCCGGAACCACCGGGGGAACGACCGCGGGAACGACCGGGGGAACCACCGGCGCTGTCACCGGCGGAATCACGGGCGGACTCACCGGCGGTGAGGGAAGCCGCCGAGTCGAAGCCCCTGCGCAACGCGCCGGTCGCCGTGTACGTCGCCGGGCTCGCCGCGATCACCACGTTCGTCACCATCGGAGTGATCAGTGCGACCGCCCGGCCGAAGAAGTGACACCTACAACCAGTCCTTGCGTTTGAAGGTCGCGTAGAGCGCGATCGACGTCACCGCGATGACCACAGTGGACAGCCAGAAGCCCCACACCCGCTCGAAGCCGGGCACCGGCAGGTTCTGGCCGTAGAACCCGGTGATCGCGGTCGGCACCGCGATGATCGCCGCCCAGCTGGTGACCTTCTTCATGATCAGGTTCATCCGGTTGCCCTGCAGGTTGAGCTGGGTGTCCCTGATCGTGGCGACCAGGTCCCGCAACGACTCGACCTGCTCGGACGCCCAGATCACGTGGTCGAGCACGTCCTGGAAGTACGGCCGCATGCGTTCGTCGTAGATCGGGTTGTCCGGCCGCAGCAGCGGCGCGATCACCTCACGCATGGGCGTCACCTTGCGGCGCAACCCGCCGACGCTCTTGTGCAGCGACAACGACTCCCGCTGCACCGCCAACGAGTTCGGCGGCTGGGTGAACACCTCGTCCTCCAGCGCCTCGACCCGGTCGTCGAGCAGCTGCGCCACGTCGAGGTACGAGTCGGCGACGTAGTCCAGGATGCCGTGCAGCAGGTAGCCCACGCCGTCGACCATGGTCCCGCTGTCCCAGCGCTCGACGACCTTGTCCATGTCGAAACCGGGGTCCTTGCGCACCGTCACCACGGTCTGCTCGGCCACGATCACCGCCAGCTCGTGGGCGATCAGCTCGCCGGAGTCGTCCGCCTCGACGGCGTGGCAGATCACCAGCCCGTGCCCGGGGTAGTGGCTGAACTTCGGCCGTTGATGCTGCTGGACGGCGTCCTCCACGGCCAGCGGGTGCAGCTCGAGCGCCTCGGTGAGCCGCGCGAGATCGTCCTCGTCCGGCGCGGCCAGGTCGACCCACACCACCGTGCCGGGGTCGGCGAGGGTGGCCGTCAGGCGGCCGGGCGGGAAGTCCTCGGACTCCAGCCGGCCCTCCCGGTAAACCCGCGAACGCGTCATGACCACCAACAGTAGTCGGCACCGGTAAGGTTGGTAGGACGTGGGACGAACTGGCAGGAGCGCCGTGAACGACCAGCCGCACAAGCTCTCGACCCGGCTGGGCCGAGCCATCCGCGAGGAGATCTCCACGCTCATCCTGCAGCGCGGGCTGCGCACGGGCGATCCGCTGCCGACCGAGACCGAACTGGTCGAGGCGCTCGGCGTGAGCCGCAACTCCATCCGCGAGGCGCTCAAGGGCCTGCAGGCACTGGACATCGTCGACATCCGGCACGGCCACGGCACCTACGTCGGCGGCCTGTCGCTGGAGCCGCTGGCCGACGGGCTGACGTTCCGCGTCCTGCACGGCCTGCGCAACGACCTGCGGTCGCTCGAGGAGATCGTCGAGGTCCGGGAGGCGCTGGAGGAGGCGTTGATCCGGCGGGTCACGCCGACGATCCCCGACGCGGACCTCGACGCGCTCGACGACGTGCTGGAGCGGATGAGCGCCCGCGCGGCCGAGGGCGCCACGTTCGCCGACGAGGACATGGAGTTCCACGAGCTGCTGTACCGCTCACTGGACAACGCGCTGGTCACGCAGTTGCTCAGGGCATTCTGGAGCGTGTACCAGCGGGTGAACCACCGCCTTGGCGTCACCGACCCGGACCCGCCGGAGACGGTGAAACGCCACCGCGCCATCGTCACGGCCTTGCGCGAACGTGACGTGGCACGGGCGGAGATGGCGATGGCCGAGCACTTCCGCAACCTGGACGTCCGCATCGCCCAGGTCACGCGTCAGCAGCGGCTCACGGACTGAGCCGCGTCAGGTCCCGCGGGACCACCGTCGTCGACCGCGCGGGCGTCCGGAGCGCTCCGGCTCATTTCCGGACGCGCGGGTACAGGGCTCTGAGCGGGGCCAGTGACCCGGACAGGCCGAAGCACTGCTCGGCGATCCGGGTCGCCAGGCCGGGCAGGAACGGGACGAGCTCGTTGGCCAGCAAACGGCACGCCGCCAGCAATGGAGCCAGCACGGCGTCCAACGAATCCGGCAGTTCCCACGGACGATGGGTGTCCAGATAGGCCGTCGCGTCGTCGACGATCCGCCAGACGGCGTCAATCGCGGCCGTGAAATCGTACGCGGCCAAGGCGGAGCGCACCTCGGACGACACCGAAGGCCATGTGCCGCCGGAGGGCGGCTCGCCGTTGCGGTACCGGTGAACCAGCACCGTCACGCGGTCGACCAGGCTGCCCAGCCGCCGGTGGAGATCCCTGTTGGCCAGAAAGACCAGCCGATCCGCCGTCAGGTCCGGATCGCGCAGCAGCCACCAGCGCACCGCGTCGGATCCGTAACGGTGAGCCAGGGAACTGACAGCCGGCAGGGGGACACCGGCGTGCACGAAGATCGTTGTGGGCAGCGGAGCGTCGGCACGAAGCAGGATCTGGGGCCACGTCACCGCATGCCGCGGCACGGCGGACTTGCCGATGACGTGCACGCGTTCGTCGCTGTCGGCCCACCAGCGCCGGTAGTGCGACGGCCCCAGGCTCGTCAGATACCGGCTCAACTCGTTCGGCGAAGCGTCGAACGCGTTGTAGGACAAGTCAAGCAACGCCCGGAACGACGGATCACCGCCGCCGAGGAACCACACGCGCGCACCCGCCATGCGGTGATGACGCGCCAGCACGTCGGCGTACACGAGTTCGGCCGCCGAGGCGTCCGACGTGGTGGTCACGTAAACCCGCGACATCACGGGAACGTAGCACTCCCGGCGTCAGCCGGTCAGGCTGATGTCCCGGAACGAGACCTCGTCGTGCGGACCGTGGTTCTGCAGGCCCACGTGCCCCGAAGCCAGCGACCGCACCGGGTCGGTGTTGGTGAAGTCGTTGATCTGCACGCCGTTCAGCAGCACCCGCACCCGTTCACCGGACACGATCAGCTCGAAGGTGTTCCACTGCCCCGGCGGCCGCACCGCGGCGTCCCGGGCCGCGATGTCCGCGGACTGGACACCGTAGATCGCGCCCGTGGTCCGTTCCGGCACGTCACTGGCGTCGATCTGCACCTCGTAGCCGTTCTCGACCGCGGACAGCGGGTCCGAGCTGGCCGGGAAGCCGATGAACACACCGGAGTTGCCGTCGCCGGTCACCCGCCAGTCGAGCTTCAGCGAGTACGACCGGAACTCCCGCGCCGAGTACCAGAACAAGCCCATCCCGCCGAACGAGGTGAGCACGCCGTCACGGTTGACGAACCCGCCCGGCCCGGCCTGCGCCCAGCCGACCGTCGACTCCTCGTACAGGTGGAGCGGGCCGGAACCGCAGGCAGCGAGGAGCACCGCCATAACCAGGAGAACGTGACGCATCACGAGGAACGGTACGGGACGAGCGGGCCCACGGCTTTGATCCCGCCCGGTGACCTTGACCATGCCAGGATGGTGACCTATGGACGTGCGCACCCGGAACAACGTCGTCGTCACCGGCCGCGAAGACGGTCCGGCACTTCTGCTCGCGCACGGTTTCGGCTGCGACCAGAACCTGTGGCGGCTGGTCACGCCGATCCTGGCCGAGCGGTTCCGGGTCGTGCTGTTCGACTACGTCGGCTCGGGCCGGTCCGACCTCACAGCGTGGCGGCCACAGCGGTACTCCCGGCTGGACGGGTACGCCGAGGACGTGCTGGAGATCTGCCGGGCGCTGGACCTGCGGGACGTCGTCTTCGTCGGGCATTCGGTCAGCGCCATGGTCGGCGTGCTGGCCACGATCGCCGAACCGGACCGGTTCGCCAAACTGGTCCTGGTCACGCCCTCGCCGCGGTACGTCGACGACGGCGACTACCGCGGCGGCTTCAGCCAAGCCGACATCGACGAGCTGCTGGAGTCGCTGGAGAGCAACTACCTCGGCTGGTCGGCGGCGATGGCCCCGGTGATCATGGGCAACCCGGACCGGCCCGAGCTGGGCAGGGAACTGCAGAACGCGTTCTGCCGGACCGACCCGGCGATCGCGCGCGTGTTCGCGCGCACCACGTTCCTCGCCGACAACCGCGCCGACCTGCCCAAAGTGCCCGTGCCGACCCTGGCGATCGAGTGCGCGCAGGACGTCATCGCCCCGCCCGAGGTCGGCCGGTACGTCTGCGACCAGATCCCCGGCTGCCGCCTGGTGACACTGGACGCCACCGGGCACTGCCCGCAGCTGAGCGCGCCGGAAGCGACAGCCGAGGCGATAGCCGGCTTCGTGGAGTCGTGATGTCCGGGCTCGAGCAGGACGCCGAGGACCTCTACGAGAACGCGCCGTGCGGTTACGTCTCGACGTTGCCGGACGGCACGATCATCAGGATCAACGGCACGCTCCTGACCTGGCTCGGGTACACCCGTGACGACCTCGTCGGCCGCAGGCGCTTCGCCGACCTGCTGACCGTCGGCGGCAGGATCTACCACGAGACGCACTACGCGCCGTTGCTGGCGATGCAGGGCTCCATCAGCGGCATCGCGCTGGAGCTGCGAGCCGCGGACGGGGCGAAGCTGCCGGTCCTGGTCAGCTCGACGGTCAAGGACACCAAGGTGATCCGCACGGTCGTGTTCGACGCCCGCGACCGCCGTACCTACGAGCAGGAGCTGCTCAGGGCACGCAGGCAGGCCGAGCGGCTGGCCGGCACACTCCAGCAGACGCTGCTGCCGCCGTCACTGGCCGACGTGCCGGGGCTGCGGATCGCGAGCCACTACCACCCGGCCTCCACCGACCAGGTCGGCGGCGACTTCTACGACCTGTTCCCGCTGGCCGACGACCGGTGGGCGTTCTTCCTGGGCGACGTCAGCGGCAAGGGCGCGGCCGCGGCGGTCGTGACCTCCCTGACCAGATACACCATGCGCGCGTCCGCCGTGCACAACCCCGACCCGGTGGCCGTACTGCGCGACCTGAACGCCGTGCTCAACCGCGAGTACGCGGGCGCTGATCGGCGGTTCGCCACGGTCCTCACCGGGTTGCTCGTTCCCGACGGCGACGGATTCGCGGTCACGATGGCGACCGGCGGTCATCCGCCCGCGTTGCTGATCAGCGCCGACGGCAGCGCCGAGTACCAGCACATCCCCGGCGGGCAGCTGGTAGGGCCGCTGCGTGACGCCCACTTCGCCAGCATCGACCTGCGCCTGCGCCCAGGGGACACGCTGCTGCTGTACACCGACGGCCTCACCGAGGCACGCACGGCACACGGCCGCTACAACGAGCAGGCCCTGCGCGAGTACGTCCTCACCCGGGAGCTGACGACAGCGCCTGCGCTCGTCGAGGAGCTCACCCGGTTGCTGGCCGGGTTCGGCGAAGGGCTGGACGACGACACCGCCCTGCTCGCGCTCAGTGTTCCCCCGGCCTGATCAGGCATGCCGACGTAAGATCTCAGGCCTGATTCGCCGATCCGATGGAGCCCCGATGTCCGTGCTGCCCGGCCCGGAACCCGCCAGGTCCTGGCGGTCGCTGCGGCGCGAACGCGGGGGGCTGGTGACGCTCGGCGTGGCCAGGCGGGTCGCGGGCGACCTGGCCGGCGGGCTGTCCGGCCCACGCGTGCGCGCGGCCGCCCGCGGCATCCGCAGGCTGCTCGAGGCCGACGGGATCGGGCTGGCGGACCTGTCCGGGCGCCTGGAGTGGGTCGGGCAGGCGCCGACCGGAGCGGATGTGATGGCCCTGGTCGAGGACGTCCTGCACCAGGAGACCAAGGCAGGCAGGCTGCCGACGGTGGCGCTGCCGCTGCACGCCCGCGACGAACTGGCGGGAGTACTGGTGGTCGCGGGCGCGAGCCGGATGTCGCCGGTGCGGGAGGCCGCCGACTGGATCAGCGACGCACTGGAACGCAACCGGCTGGAGGCCATGGCCGACCAGGCGGCGCAGGCGGAGCTTCGCGCGTTGCGGGCGGAAATCTCACCGCACTTCGTCTACAACGCGCTCACCGTGATCGCCTCCCTGGTCAAGTCCGACCCGGACCGTTCCCGCGAGCTGATGCTGGATTTCGCCGACTACACGCGCTACAGCCTGGCCAGGCACGGCGACTACACGACCGTCGCCGACGAGTTTCATGCGATTGAGACCTATTTGGCGTTGCAGCGGGCCGTGCTCGGCGACAGGCTTCGGGTACAGATCCGGGTGGCGCCGGAGGTGCTCGCGGTCGCGATCCCGTACCTGGTGTTGCAGCCGCTGGTGGAGAACGCGGTGCGGCACGGGATCGAGCCGCGGCCGGAGCCGGGGTTGGTGCAGGTACGGGGCGAAGCCGAGGGGTCGGACTGCGTGATCAGCATTGAGGACGACGGAGTGGGCATGGATCCGGTCGCCGCCGAACGGATCCTGGCCGGGCTGGGCAAGGGCGACAGCGTCGGGCTGACCAATGTGGACCGTCGGCTGCGCAACGTCTACGGGTCCTGGTTCGGGCTGGTGGTGGAGACCGCGCCGGGCGCGGGAACGCGGGTGGTCGTGCGGGTGCCGATGTTCCAGCCCGGGGTGATGCCGTGATGGGGCTGACCGTGCTGGCCGTCGACGACGTACCCGCCGCGCTGGACGAACTGGTCCGGATGCTGCGCGACGCGCCGGAAGTCGACGAGGTGGTCGGCGCGGCCGACCCGATCACCGCGCTGAAAATGATCCACAGTGGCGACTTCGGCGCGGTGTTCCTGGACATCTCCATGCCGGGCCTGGACGGCCTCGAGCTGGCCTCGTTGCTGCGCAAGCTCAGCGACCCGCCCGCGATCGTGTTCGTGACCGCGCACGAGGAACACGCGGTCGCCGCGTTCGGCATCGGCGCGGTCGACTACCTGCTCAAACCGCTGCGCGCGGAACGGCTCGCGGACACACTCGCCCGGGTCAGCAGGCGCACCGAACCCGCGCCGAAGCTGGACGCGATGTCCGCGCTGCCGGTGGAAACCGCGGGCCGGACGCACTACGTGCGCCGCAGCGAAGTGTATTTCGTTGAGGCACAAGGAGATTACGTCCGGCTGTACACCAGGGCCGGCTCGCACCTGGTCCGGATGCCGATCTCCCGGCTGCAGGAGTACTGGGAGAGCGCGGGTTTCCTCCGGGTGCACCGCGGTTTCCTGCTGGCACTGGGTTCCGTGCGGGAACTGCGCAGCGACTCGGCCGGCGGACTGCTGGCGCACACCGACGCCGGGGACGTCCCGGTGTCCCGCAGGCATTCCCGGGAGCTGCGCGAGCGGTTGCTCGCCGCCGCCCAGCGCGGCGAGCTCAACCAGCGGGGCGAGCCGGACCGGCGGTCCTGATGCCGCATCGCAGGGTCGCGGTGACCAGTCCGCAGACGAGGCTCGCCCACGCGCGCAGGCGATCCCGCGGGCGGTGGCGTGTTCCCGTGCTCGATCCGGCCGACGCCGAACGGGCCCAACGGATCTTCCGGATCCAGCGCCGCCGCGCGATGGTCGCCGTCGCCTGGCTGTTCGCGCTGGTGCTGTTACTGCCCCTGGTGTTCGCCCTGTGGCCGGAACTGGATTCCCTGCGGCTGCTCGGAATCCCGGTCTCCTGGCTCGCGGTCGTGCTGGTTCCGTTCCCGGCGATGGTGTTCCTCGCCGTCTGGCAGCTGCGGCGCGCGGAAAAGCCGGAGGACCGGGCGTGATCGCCGCCCTCGCGGTGACACCGGTCGTGCTGATCACGCTGCTGATCGGCCTGCGCGGTGTCGCCGCGATGCGCACCACCTCGGACTTCCTCGTCGCGTCCCGCCGGGTGTCGCCGCTGCTGAACTCGGCCGCGGTGTCGGGGGAGTACCTTTCCGCGGCGTCTTTCCTCGGCGTGGCCGGACTGGTCGTCAAGGACGGTGTCGGCGCGTTGTGGTATCCGGTCGGATTCACCGCCGGATACATCGCGATGCTGGCACTGGTCGCCGCGCCGATGCGGCGGTCGGGCGCGTTGACCGTGCCGGATTTCGCCGAGGCCAGATTGGCCTCGCCGCCGCTGCGGCGGCTGGCGGCGATCGCGATCCTGGTGATCGGCGGGCTTTATCTGGTGCCGCAGTTCCGCACGGCCGGGCTGGTGCTCAGCGTCGTCAGCGGATCGCAGTACTGGGTCGGTGTGGTGATCGCCGGCGTCGTGGTCGCCGTGACGCTCGCGCTCGGCGGCATGCGCGCGGCCACCTATGTGCAGGCTTTCCAGTTCTGCCTGAAACTGGTGCTGTTCATCATTCCCGCGATCTGGCTGCTGCTCAGCGTCGGGCCGGACATTCGCGGAGAAGCCGTGCGTCCGGTGGAGTTCACGCATTTCCGGCACGACACCTCGGTGACGTTCCGCGCCGCGGTCACGTTGGACGTCACCGAACCGGCCACCGTCCGGACACCCGCGGGCGGACAGATCCCCGTGCCTGTTGGGGAATTTCACGTACCGGCGGGCAGTGAGTACATTTTTCCCCAGGGCGCACCGGTTCCCGGTGTCCGGGGCCAGACACCACCCGGCGGGCCCGGCTGGGAACGACCGCTGATCGACGTGCAGGGCGAGGGATATCCGTTGCTGGGCACGTGGGCCGTGCTGCTGGCCACGATGCTCGGCACGATGGGCCTCCCGCACGTGCTCATGCGGTTCCACACCAGCCCGGACGGACGCGCCGCGCGCCGCACCGCCGCGCTGACAGTAGTTCTGCTCAGCGCCTTCTACCTGTTCCCCGGCATCTACGGGGTACTCGGCCGAGTGTTGGTACCGCAGCTGTACCTGACGGGCGCGACGGATACGGCAGTCGTCGCACTACCGTCCCAAGTGGATAACGGAGTGTGGGGAGACACGTTCACCGCGTTACTGACCGCGGGCGCGTTCGCCGCGTTCCTGGCCACCTCACTGGGATTGCTGCTCGTGGTGTCCGGCGCGATCTCCCACGACCTGCTGGCGGGCGGCCTGCGGCAGCTGCGCGTCACGGTGTTCCTGGCCGCGGCCGTGGTCGTGCTGCTGGCGTTGCCCGCCGCCCGGCTGGACGCGGGAGTCCTGGTGACATGGGGATTCACCGTCGCCGCGTCGACGTTCAGCCCGTTGCTGGTGCTGGGCATCTGGTGGTCGCGGCTCACCGCGCCGGGCGCGATCGCCGGTGTGGCAGTGGGTTTGCTCGCCACCGCGGGCGCGATCGCGATGACGCTGTTCGGGCCGCCCGTGCACGGCTGGCCGGCGATCCTGGTGGCACAGCCCGCGCCCTGGTCGGTTCCGCTCGCGTTCGGGACCATGGTCGTGGTCTCGTTGTTCGGCAGGCCACCGCCCTGGACCACCACGGCGATGCTGAGACTCCATTTGCCGGAACAGGACCGTGACCCAGGCCACTCGGCCTTCGGTCTCGACCGTTCGTCAACCGTTCGTCGCATGGTTCGGCGGTTTGTCCGATGACCGGTCAGGTGCGCTGATCACGCTCCTAAGGTGTCGCGGAACACATGCCGTGACAGGGAGGTCGCGTGAGTACCACCGAGCCTGACACCCGGCCGCCGGACGCCCCCGACTGGGCAGAGGTTCAGGCCAGTCCCGATTTCGTCGAACTGAGGCGCAGGTTACGTCGTTTCGTTTTCCCGATGACCGGGCTGTTCCTGGTCTGGTACCTGGTGTACGTGCTGCTGGCCGACTACGCGCACGGCTTCATGTCCACCAAGGTGTTCGGCAACGTCAACGTCGCGCTGATCCTCGGTCTGCTGCAGTTCGTGTCGACCTTCGCGATCACCATGTTGTACGTGCGTTACGCCAACAAGAAGCTCGACCCGGAAGCGGAGAAGATCCGTGAGCGGATCGAGGGAGGCGACGAATGAGGCCGGCCCAGATGGATTTGGCACAGAGTGTGTCGGGTTCCAACCCGGCGCTGAACATCTCGATCTTCGCGGCGTTCGTCGTCGTCACCCTGGTCGTGGTTTTCCGTGCCAGCAAGAACTCCCGCACGGCCGCCGACTACTACGCCGCCGGTCGCGCCTTCACCGGGCCGCAGAACGGTATCGCCATCTCCGGTGACTACCTGTCGGCCGCGTCGTTCCTCGGCATCGCCGGCGCGATCGCACTGAACGGCTACGACGGCTTCCTGTACTCCATCGGCTTCCTGGTCGCGTGGCTGGTGGCGCTGCTGCTGGTCGCGGAGTTACTGCGGAACACCGGCAAGTACACGATGGGCGACGTGCTGGCGTTCCGGATGCGTCAGCGCCCGGTGCGGGCCGCGGCGGCAACGTCCACGCTGGCGGTGTCGTTCTTCTACCTGCTCGCCCAGATGGCCGGCGCGGGCGGTCTGGTCGCGCTGCTGCTGGGCATCACGAGCAAGACCGGCCAGGCCGTGGTGATCGCCGTGGTCGGCGTGATCATGATCGTGTACGTGCTGATCGGCGGCATGAAGGGCACCACGTGGGTGCAGATCATCAAGGCCGCCCTGCTGATCACCGGTGCCGCCGCGATCACCCTGTGGGTGCTCGGCAGGTACGGCTTCAACCTCTCGTCGCTGCTGCAGGGCGCGGTCGACAAGGCCGGCGCGGCCGTTCTCGACCCGGGCAAGCAGTACGGCAAGACCGGCCTGACCCAGCTCGACTTCGTCTCGCTGGCACTGGCCCTGGTGCTCGGAACCGCGGGTCTGCCGCACATCCTGATGCGCTTCTACACCGTGCCCACGGCCAAGGAGGCCCGTCGCTCGGTGGTCTGGGCGATCTGGCTGATCGGCATCTTCTACCTGTTCACCCTGGTCCTCGGCTACGGCGCCGGCGCGATCGTCGGTCCGGAGGCGATCAACGCGGCACCGGGCAAGGCCAACTCCGCGGCACCGCTGCTGGCCCAGGCCCTGGGCGGGCCGGTGCTGCTCGGGTTCATCGCCGCGGTCGCGTTCGCGACGATCCTGGCTGTGGTCGCGGGGCTGACGATCACAGCCTCGGCGTCGTTCGCCCATGACGTGTACGCCAACGTGATCAAGAAGGGCGAGGCCGATCCGGCCAAGGAGGTCAAGGTCGCCCGGATCACCGCGCTGGTGATCGGCGCGGTCGCGATCGTCGGCGGCATCTTCGCCAACGGCCAGAACATCGCGTTCCTCGTCGCGCTGGCGTTCGCGGTGGCCGCCTCGGCGAACCTGCCGACGATCCTGTACTCGCTGTTCTGGAAGCGGTTCAACACCTCGGGCGCGTTGTGGAGCATCTACGGCGGCCTGGCGGTCTGCCTCGTGCTGATCGTGTTCTCACCCGCGGTGTCCGGCAACGCCACCGCGATGTTCCCGACCGCGGACTTCGACCTTTTCCCGCTGGCCAACCCGGGCATCGTGTCCATCCCGGTCTCGTTCATCCTCGGCTGGCTGGGCACGGTCCTGTCGAAGGAGCGGGACGACGACAAGTACGCCGAGATGGAGGTGCGTGCGCTGACCGGCGCGGGCGCCGAGAAGGCGGTCGCGCACTAGGCAGGGACTGGAACGAGAGGGCCGTCGCGTTGGTGACGGCCCTCTCGGCGTTTCAGGAGCTTGGCGGCACCGTCCCGAACGGGTTGTCGATGAGGTAACGCCATCGGCCGTCCTCGCCGCGCCGGAAGATGTCGGTGGCCGTGCCGCCCATGTCGATCTCGTGGCCGTCCGGCGTCGTGCCCCGCATGGACCACTCCATCAGGACAAGGGCGACGTCGCCCGCCACGTAGATGTCCCGTGGTTCGGCCCGCATCGGCGATCCGAAGCCGAGCAGGTGTTTCTGGGCGGCCCGGCGCGCGTCACCGGTCATCGGCTGACCTGGCGCGGGGACGACGACGCCCTGCTCTTCGAACATCTCGTCGAGCGCGGCGGAGTCACCGCGATTGAACGCGTCCACAAAGGACTGAATGGTCAGTCGGACGTCATGAGCTGCTGTCATGACTCACACAGCATACCGCGACGGGCTATTCGCCCCTCACATACCCGGGCGGGCGGTGGCGGGCAAGCCTCCGCATGGTGGGGCATCGATTCAGCGGGCCGCCGGACAAAGTCTCGCCCGGGCGTTTGTTCCCGGGAACAGTACACGCGGTCCGCCTAGCCCTTCCGGGTCAATCCCGCAGGGCCGGACGGGTCAGTGCCGCGGCTTGCCCCAGGAATGCGAAATTGCTGTGACGTGGATCACAGTAGCATTCTATTTCCGGAGAACTACCGTTGGGTAACTTCGCGGCCCTGCGATCTGCCTCACGTTCACGGGAGGACTCTTGCGACGCCTCACCGGTTTAGCCGTGCCCAAATCAGGAGCCGATCCGTCATGACACTGCTTTCCATTGTCGTGCCGGTGCGCAATGAGGAGTCCCGGCTGCCTGGCACGTTGCGCGGGCTCACCGAGGCGTTGGCCGGTATCACCAGGAGCGCGGAGATTGTCGTCGTCGACAATGCCAGCACGGATCGCAGCGTCGACATTGTCCGGGCCCACCAATTGGGAGCGATCCCAATCCGTCTCGTGCACTGTGCGCAACTGGGAAAAGGCGCCGCGGTGCGGGCGGGTGTGCTGCAGTCCGACAGTCCTTACGTCGGTTTCTGCGATGCCGATCTGGCGACCGACATGGCGGCGCTGGAACCGACTCTGACGCAGCTCGGCGCGGGAGTGAACGTGGTCGTCGGGTCACGCGCGCACCCGAGCTCGATCGTCAAGGCCCGGCACAGCTTGGTGCGGCAGGCAGGCGCGTGGGTGTTCCGCCAGGTGGCGAACGGTTTTGTGCCCGGAGTGGGCGACACCCAGTGCGGCTACAAGTTCTTCGATCGCCGGACAGCCGACGCGGTGTTCCGGCCGTTGCGCACCTTCGGTTTCGCGTTCGACGTCGAGCTTCTCGCACGGGCACAGCGGATCGGCGCGGTGATCTTCGAACTGCCGGTGTGCTGGCGGGACGTGCCGGGATCGACCTTCCACCCGGTGCGGGACGGATACCGGAGTTTCTCGGCGCTGGCCCGGATGCGCTCCGTCCTCGCCGAACCGGACCATCCCGCGGCCGTGCCGGAAGCTCGTCCGGTCACCACACCGATCGCGGAGGTGGCCTGAGTGGTACCACCGCTCAACGGAGCGCGAGTGGTGTTGGTGAACTGGCGGGACCGCGGACATCCGCTCGCGGGCGGCGCCGAGGAATACGCCGCGCGAATGGCCGGCGCGATGACCGCGGCCGGCGCCTCGGTCACGTTCCTCACCGCACGCGGCAAGGGACAGACCTCGGGTGACGCGACGACGGTTCGCCGTGGCGGCCGGTGGACCGTCTACCTCTGGGCATTGTTGTGGTTGCTCCGCAACCGAAGACGCGTCGACGTCGTGGTGGACTGCCAGAACGGCATCCCGTTCTTCAGCCCGCTCGTGGTCTCCCGGCGGACCCAGGTCGTGCTGGTGATGCACCACGTGCACGACGCGCAGTTCGCCGTGCACTTCCCGCCGTGGCTGGCCAGGATCGGGCGCTGGCTGGAAGGCCCGGCCGCGCGCCGGGTCTACCGGCGCGCGACGACCGTCGCGGTGTCCGAGTCCACTGTCCGGGCGATGCGCGAACGCCTCGCCTGGCGCGGGCCGATCGTGGTGGTGCACAACGGAATGGACCAGCCAGCCGACGTCGGGCACGACCGTTCGGTGCACCCGTCGATCGTGTGCCTCGGCAGGCTGGTCACGCACAAGCGGGTCGACCGGCTGATCGACATCGCCGGCGGGATGCTGGCGGACTGGCCTTCCCTGCGGCTGCACGTGATCGGGACAGGACCCGAGGAAACGGCCCTGCGCACGGCAGCCGCCCGGTTCGGCGATGCCGTCGTGGTGCACGGATTTGTCGACGACGAGACAAAAAGCGCTCTGCTGCGGGATTCCTGGCTCAACGTGACGCTGTCCGACGGCGAAGGCTGGGGCCTGTCGGTGATCGAGGCCGCGGCGCACGGAGTACCGACCGTGTGCCGCCGGGTCGACGGCTTGTGCGATTCAGTGCGGCACGGCGAAACAGGATGGCTGGTCACCAAAACGGACGACGTGCGCGGCGCGGTGCACGACGCGCTGACCTTGCTGAGCAGGCCCCACGAGGCACGGATCGTGGCGAAGGCGTGCCGGGACTGGGCCGCCCGCTTCGACTGGACCTCAAGCGGACATCGGTTCGTGGCCGTGGTCACGGATCTGCTTTACAGTTCCCACCCGGGCCGTGCCCGCGGTCCAGCTCCCCAGGAGGACCTGTGCGACGCGCTGTGAGCCTGACCCTCATCGGGTTGGGCGTGTTCTGTATCGCCGGTGGTTTGCTGCTGCGGTTCTACGCGTACCCGGCTTTGGCGAAGATCCCCCAGAATCCGGACACCATGTCGGTCGCGCAGGGCAGTGGCGTCACCGCGCTGGTCTACGTCCCGGAGGGACCGACCGCCCGGCCGGAGATCCGCCGCGGCCTCAACCTGACGTCGAGGACCTACGTGTCTGGTGACCTGCGCGCACCGGAGTCCAAGCCCAACGGTGATGTCGTGACGTGGAACGAGGCCAGCGAGGTCCGGGACGACAGCACCAAGCTCGTGGTCAACGGCACCGTCCGCCAGCTCTGCCTTGACCGGTTCACCGCCCAGGCGGTGGCGCCGTGCTCCAACGGCTACCTGGAGAAGGAGAAGGGCAACCGGGAGAAGGCCGCGGGCGGCGCCCCGCAGTTCCCCGGCCTGAACTTCAAGTTCCCGTTCGACACCCGGAAAGAGACGTACAAGTGGTACGACCTCTCGCTGGGCACGACGATCGACGCGAAGTTCGACGGCGAGGAGGAGATCGACGGCGTCGAGGTCTACCGCTTCCGGCAGACCGCGCCCGCCACCCAGATCGACACCCGGGCCGTGCCCGGTTCCCTGATCGGCAAGCCCGAACCGACCGTGCGGGCGGGCCTGTACTACGAGGTCGACCGGACACTGTGGATCGAACCGGTCACCGGCGCGGTGATCAAGGCCAAGCAGTGGAGCAAGCAGGAACTGCGCACCCTGGACGAAGGCCCGGGGCAGGGTACGACGGTGTTCGACGGCACCATGGAGCTCACCAAGGACACCGTGGCCAAGAACGTCGCCACGGCCAAGGAGAACTCGTCCCAAATGTGGCTGCTCACCGGCCTGCCGGTGATCCTCTGGATCGTCGGCGGCGTGGCACTGCTGGTGGGAATCCTGTTGCTGGTGACCGGAAGGCAGCGGCCTAGGCATTCTTTCTGAGCACCAGCACCAGGTTCCAGGACGCCACCTCACGAAGACCGGGAACGCGCACGATCCACGCCGCCCACCACGGGTGGTAGCGGGGCAGTGCGCGTTCCAGCGTGGCGTCCGGGTGAGTGCGCGCCCAGCGCAGTGCCTGGCCGATGGACACGGCGAAAAGGCTTTCCCCGAAGGCGTTCTTGGGCTCGTGACCGGTCCTGGCCCGGAAGCGCCGCCGGGCGTAGTGCCCGCCGAAGAAGTGCCACGGCGACGTCTCATGGCCGCCCCACGGCGAGAACCACGGCGTGAACGACAGGAACACGGTGCCACCGGGCCTGGTCACCCGCACCATCTCGTCGAGCATCCTGCGCGGCTTGTCCACGTGTTCCAGCACGTTCGACGAATAGCAGACGTCCACTGAGCCGGTTCGAACAGGCAACTGCGTGCCACTGGCCCGGATCATGCCCGACGGGTGACCGCCCCGGGCGGACAGTTCGCCGACGTCCGGGTCCAGACCGAGGTACCAGGCGCCCGCGGCGCGGAACGCGTCGGCGAAATACCCAGGCCCGCCACCGACATCCAGCAGGGTGCGCCCGTCAAGCGGGGCGAACTCGCCGACCTGCCGGACCGAATCGCCGGCCAGCAGCCGGTAGAACGTGTCGCGATCGGTCTGTTCGTCGCGGAATGCCTTGAACAGGCGGACAGAACGGTCCAGCGTCGCGGTGCGGGACACGCTACTTGGTGCCGTAGTTGACAACGCCGCCGGTGTTGTTCGGTGCGGGCGCGTTCTCGAACTGGATGTTGCTGTCCGGCTTGGTGTTCTCCACCAGGACGTACACTCCGCCGGTGGCGAGGCCAAGGCCGGCGACCACGACAATGATCGCAGCGATCAGTGTGCTCACGCGTTCACTCCTCGGCTGTTCGTGACCGGCTTCGCCGAATGAATCTACCGGCTGGTAACACAAGCCACAATAGCGCGCCGCCGATCATGGCCAGAACCACGCAATCCGCTGCCACCACGGGCAAAGCCGGCGCGCCTGCCGGGGACCGCGCGATCATTCCCGGCACCCGGTACAGGCTCAGCCACGGACCGGTGTACTCGAGCCGCAGCCGCTCGAGCACGGCCGGGTCGACCCGGCCCGGAGTGCGGTGTTCCACCAGGACCCACCCGATGCCGAGCGTGGCGAGGTTGCCGTTGGTCTCCACCGTCCGGCGAATCTCCGCGACGCGCCGGTCCTCACCTGCGACGGGACGGCCGTTGACCGCGACGACGTCGTCGATCACGGTGGTGCGCGGCAGAATCCTTGGCGCCGGGTCCAGTTGCGTCCGGTTGTCGTTCCACGGGAACTGCCGGAACGCCGACAACGGCAACGTCAGCACGTCGCCCGACTGCTGGTCCTCGCCGAGCAGGGAACGGACCTCCTGCCAGTCGGCGGGATACTTCACCGTCTCCAGTCGCTGGAACGCGCCCCAGGCCAGATCCGGCATGGTCAAAACGGGCATGAGCGTGGCGACGACGATCAGACCGGCCTGGTTGGACAGATACTTGCTGGCCGCCTGGACGCCCAGCGCGAACCCGGCCGCCAACGGCAAAGCCCACCACGCCACCCATTTCTGCGAGTCCCGCAGCAGCCCGGCACCAGGAATGTGCGTGACCGCCCACCGCATCACGTCATCGCCGCCCGGCAACGTCGTGAACACCGCGAGCACCACACCGGCCACCCCGAGCAGGACCAACGACAAGGTGGGCGCCAAACCCCAACGGGCCGCGAGAGAACGCAACCCCACGAACGCGACCACCAGGGAGAACAGGACAAAGACCGGAATCAGCGGCATGGCCCGGCTGTCCGGCGTGACCTCCGCGTTCCAGATGCCGCCCGTGCCGAGCACGCTCAGCACCGGGGTCGCCCAGTTCTCGGCCCGCGCGGCGAACGCGTCCACACCGTCCGGACTGGACAGTGTTCCGCCGGGCCGCAGGACGGACGGGAGAATCCACGGCAGGTTCAGCAGGACGGCGGCCGGCACGGTGATGACAAACGCTTGCTTGCCCGCACACACCACGGCCAGCACAACGGCGAGCAGGCCGCCGGTCGGCGTAATGCACGCTGGTGCGCACGCCACGATGACCTTCGCGAACGCCCGCGGCTCCGTACGCCGCATGGCCAGGGCCGCGGCGGCGACCCAGGGCAGACAGGCATACGCGACAAGCAATGCCCAATGCCCCATGAGCAACCGCTCAGCCAGATATGCACTCCACCCATACCAGACGGCCGCGACCACCCGGACGGCCTCGGACTCGGTGGGGACGAGCCTGCCCGCGCCCCAGGACCCCAGAAAGAGGATCAGAAACAGAATGACCTTCTGCAGGACGTCACCGGGAACGACGGACGTGAGCACAGCCATCACCGCGTCCGCGGGCACGGACCTGGCCACCGACGTCCCCAGGCCGAGGCTGTCGGGAACAAGCGGCTGACGCGGCGCGAAAACCATGTCGTAGTTCAGAACAAAACCGCGCCCGAGCACCGGCATGAGCACGAGGAGCGCGAGCACGGCGGACACGCCGGGCACCGCATACCGCCGCATCCCACCCACTCTCTCCAACCCGCCACTGAGGCGATCCATTATCGGCCAGGGACACGCGCCCCCAGATGTCGAACCGGCAACGAACAGCGAGGGACGAAGGCTCTCGGCGGCCTGCCCGTCGGCGGGACATCTTGCCGGAACGCTGGAAGACCAACCGGAAGCACCGCCATCGGTTGCGATGAGGCCGTTGGCGCCCGGCACAAGAAGCCATGTACGCCAGAACAGGTACCCGGCGTGCACGCGTCCCGGGAGTTATAGTCCCCGGAGTACTACCCGCCGGTAGCAAAGGGGAGTCCATGGCCAGCGGCCTGTCAGCCAGGACTCGGACGGACGCGTTGTACGTGGCCGTGGCGTTCGCGGGCACGAACATGGCGAGCTACCTGATGACGGTGATCGCGGCCCGCCTGCTGCCCCCGGCGACCTTCGGCGAATTCGGTTCCCTCACAGCGGTCCTGGTGATCGGGGCGGTGCCCGCCATGGGGCTGCAGACCGTGGTCGCCCTCAAGGTCGCCAAACACCCGGAGCAGGACCGGGGCCGGCTCGTCACGCTGGGCCTGCTGACCAGCGGCACCATCGCGGCAACCGCGCTCGCCGCCTCGCCCCTGCTGATGGCCCTGTTGCACATCACCACCCCGTGGACGGTCATCTTCCTGGCCTTGGCACTGGCACCGATCACCCTCGTCGGACTCTGCTACGGAATCCTGCAGGGCACCGAACGGTTCGGCCTGATGGCCAGGCTGATCGCGCTCGAAGGCGTCGGCCGCGTCGGCGGGACCCTCACCGGCCTGGTCGTCTTCCGCACCCCGGCGGGAGCCTTCGCGGGGGCCGCGATCGGGGCGTCCACGGTGGCCCTCTCGGGCTGGCTGATCTGCGGCAGGCCGCTGCCGGGCCGCCGGGGAACCGGTCACGTCACCGAAGTCCTGCACGCGGTCCAGGCCCTGCTGGCCCTGGTGCTCCTGGTGAACCTGGACCTGGTGCTGGCGCGGCACAGCCTCCCGGCCCACCAGGCAGGTGAGTACGCGGTCGGCTCAGTCGTCACGAAGATCGCCTACTGGCTGCCGTACGCGATCGCGGTCGTCGTCCTGCCGAAGCTGGCCGACGAGGAAGTCCGGCGCAGGCTGGTGCCCAAGGCCCTGGCGATCGTCGCCGCGGTCGACTCCCTGGTCGTGATCGGCTGCGCCGTCCTAGGACCGACGGTCGTGGCGTTGATCGGGGGAGCGGCGTACGCCTCCAGCTCCATTCCCGTGTGGCCGTTCGCGTTGGTCGGGTCGTTGCTCTCGTTGGTGCAGCTCCTGCTGTACTCCCGCATCGCCAGCGCGGACCGGCGGTCGACCCTGCTGACGTGGCTGGCCGTGGCCACCGAGATCACGGTGGTGCTGGGGTGGTGGCACGGGTCGCTGACGCAGGTCGTCTCGGGCGCCGTTGCCGCGACCGCCGCCCTGGCCTGCTTCGGTGCCCTCATCGAGTTCCGGGCGCGGATCGAACCAGTCGACACACGCTGACACCACGGTCGCCAGCGACACCAGGATCGCCGCCTGCGCGACGGGTCCGTACGCCCACGCCTGGCCCTCGCCCTGCAACCGGCCGATGACCGAGACGACCGTCGCCACCGCCATGCCGCCGACAGCGAGAATTCCGGAGACCAGCACCTTACGCCGGAACACCGCCTGCACCAGCAGGCTGGCGATGAGCAGGACCACCGCGAGAATCCCGCCCAGCGCGGCCAGCAACACCACGAGTGTCACCGCGACCCACTGTTCGCCGCCCGGCTCGGTGCTGATCCGCACCCGGCGCCGCACCGGCAGGACCGTGATCACCAGCAGCAGGCCCGCCGCCACGGCGCCGATCAGTAACCGTTGCCGGTAGGGCACGTCCGGCTCGAACCGCAGGCTGACCGTCGCCTCGGCGCCCGCCGGGAGAACCCATGCCTGTTGCCAGCCGTCGATCCGCGTACGGGCGAGCGGCTTGCCGTCCACTGTGGCCACCCAGCCGTCGTTCGCGTTCTCCGGGACGCTGATCACCGCGGTCTCACCCGCGCCGACCCGCAGTTCCCGCTGGGTGACGTTCCATTCGACGACGTCCACCGGCCGTTGCCGGGCGGCCGGGGCCGCGGGAGTGTTCGGCAACAGCCGGACGTCCTGCACCACGAAGGATTCCGACCGTTCCGTGCGCAGCTCATGGTCCCGCGCGGGCAGATCGATACCCTCGGCGAGATCGCGGCACGTGCCCAACGCCAGCGGCCGGTGGTTGACGATGTCCGACAGCGTCCCGGAAACCGTTGTCTGGTAAGTGGTTCCGTCGACGGTGACCGGCGGGCCGAAGCCGCACGGCACGGTGAACCGGGTGTCCTGCGGGATCGGCGGAAACACGCCCTCCGCGCCGGTGATCTTGACCTCGCTGATGCCCGCGGGACCCGGCACCCGGCCGGCCGGGGCTTCGGTCCTGGTGATCTGGACGGTCAGCCGGTCGGTGGTCACCGGGGCGAACGTCACCGAGCCGTCCGAGAAGACCTGTGCCGTGCGGTTGCCCGCCGGTGTCCTGACCACCACCTCGGCCGGCCGGGAAGCGCCCGACGTGGCCGAGGTCGTCAGCCGGAGCCCGGTGACAGTCCTGGCACCCTGCCAGGCCAGTTGCAGCGTCGGTGTCTCGTCGGTGTAGTCGGCGATCCACGTCGTCCCCGCGTTGCCGTCGACCGCGGCGAGCGGCGCTGCGGCCGGGTCACCGGCCAGCTGGGTGGATCCGGTGGCCGCCGAGGCGATCGGGATCTTCCCGCCGGCCGCGGGCAGGACTGTCCCTTCGAGACGATAGTTGCCCGCCTCGCGCGTACGGAACAGCCGATGGATGCCGTCCGGCTCCTCACCGAGCCTGGTCAGCGCAGAATCGCAGCGCTGTTCCCGTTGCATCGCGGCACAGGCGTAACGCGGCTGAGGCCCCCGGGTGAACACGAAACTGGCTCGCTGGCCGGGATTCGGCGCGAAGTCCGTCGGCACCTGCAAGGCGCGCTGCGCGGTCACCCCGGGCACGGCGAGTTCGGCGATACCGACACCGCCGGTGTCCCGGCCGGCCGCCACCGACAGCACCGTCACCCGCACCTTGCTGGTCAGCCCCGGCGCCACGGTGAACTTCTGCGGCGCACCGCCCCGGGCCACGTCGTGGTCCCGCGACCCCGAATCCGTCGCGATCCGGATCCGCGCGACCGGCCAGCCGACCCGTTCGTCGTCCACGATCCGCATCTCCACCTGCTCGACCACGCGAGGCGTGTCGAGGTCGACCTCCAGCCATTGCCCGGCCGGGCCGAAGATCGTCGAGGACTGCCAGGCGGAGTACGGATCACCGTCGACCGCGGCGAACGGCATCGACGACGGGTCCGACGGGCGGACCGAGTCCGCGTAACCGGCCGAAGTGGACGCTGTCACCCCGCGGATACCGCGGTACGCCGCGACTGTCTGATGCTCCAGACCATGGAACGGCAGGATGTCGGTCGCCGGCCGGCTCTGCCGCGGTTCCTCATCCGCGGCCAGCGTCTGGCTCAGGTTGTCCCGCGCCCGGCCGACGTTGCGCTCCCGGTGCCGCAGCCCGTCGGTCACCAACCAGTCCTGGCCGGTCGGTGCGGTGCTGTCACCGGCCAGCACGGTCGGCCGGTCCCGCGCCAGCACACCGGAATCCAGCAGCGGCAACAACGACTCCGGGCCGCCGCTCACGGTCGCGACATCGGTCAGGTTGGTCGCCACCGCCCGCGCGACCGGCCGCTTGACCTCGTAGATCTCGATCGCCTTGCCCGGCGGCGCGTCCAGGTCCACCGAGGCCACACCGGCCTGGTCACGCGCGGCGACGTCCGGGCCGAACGTCATGACGCGGTCGATCCCCGGCGAGCGGGCCAGCGCGTCGCGCATCATCGTGACCGGCGGCGCGCCCGTGGCCGCCCGGTCGATGTCGTTGCGCAGCAACAGGAATCTGTGCCCAGACCGGGCCAGGAAGTCGGCCAGGCCCGCCGAACCGCGGCCGTCGGCCAACACGTCCTCGACCGCGTCCATGATCCGGGTGTTGCCCTCGGACCCCAACGGGATCTGGCTGCGCAACGCCCACGGTGACCGAGCGAGCGCTTGCGCGGGTTCGTCGACCGTCCTGCCCCACGTGTACTCGCCGAACCCCGTGCCGGGCACCAGAAGCGTGCGGGCCTGGGGATCGTTCTCGCCCAGCCACGTCATCGCCTGGCGCCAGTAGCCCGGCACGTCCGTCCAGCCGGGACCGGGACGGAGCGTGAAAAGCCATGCCGGCGCGGCCATCACGAGCACCAGCGCGATACCGGCGGACAGCCTGGCCCGGGCCGGCGCCCGCGCCTCGCCGAGCCGGGACACCGCGTGCATGAACGCCAGCATCAACGGCAGGCGCAACCCGGGTTCGAACTTGTGCACGTTGCGCAACGGCGCGAGCGGGCCGTCGAGCAACTGCCGGACGGTCTCGGACAACGGGCTGTCCAGCGAGCCGACGTAACCGATGGTCAGGAACGTGACCGTGGTGATCACGCCGATCGTGATGAACCGGCGTTCGGGCAGCCCTCGCCGGACCAGACCGGCCAGGCCGATCGCCGCGACCAGTCCGGTCGCCAGCATCAGCACCGGGTTGTCGACCAGCATGAAGCCCGACGGCCACCACGGACTGCCTTGCACGACGTAGGCCACCCACTGGTTGGTCCCGCGCATCGCCTGGAACAGCGACATCGGCGACGTGGTGTTCGTGGCCGATTCGACGTAGTCGACGAACGGCAGGCTGTACTGGCCGAGCAGTGTCAGCGGCAGGAACCACCAGAGCACGGCCGCCGTGACCGAACCGATCCACCAGAGCACCAGTTTGCCGTGCTGCCTCGTCCATTCCCTGGTGAGCAGCCACAAAGCGGGCAGCACCAGCACCAGGATCACGACGGCGCCGTTGATGCCGCCGATGCACAGCACGGCGAGCCCGGACAGACCGGCGGCGCGTCTGGGTGAACCGATTCGGTTCGCCTTGACCAGCGGGAGAAGCACCCACGGCAACATCGTCGGCGCGAGCATCTCCGCGGACAGCGGGCCGATCTCGGTGAGCATGCGCGGCGCGAGCGCGTACGCCACCGCACCGGTGTACTGCGCGGGCTGATTCCCGATCCTCAGCGTGCGCGCGATGGCCAGAACACCGTAGAACGCCAGGCACAGCAACAAGGCGCACCACAGCCGCTGTGCGATCCACGGCGGGACTCCGAGCAGCTGGCACGCCGCGAAGTACGGCCCCATCGGGAAGAGGTAGCCGTACGCCTGGTTCTGCAGCTCGCCGCCGGTCGCCTCCGGATTCCACAGATGCAGTGCGCGGCCGAGGAACGCGAGCGGGTCGACCGCGAGGTCGAGCTTGGTGTCGAAAGTGGTCCGGCCGGGCCGCTGCAGGAACGAGACCAGGGTGAGGCCGAGCATCACCCAGGGGGTGGGGCTCCGCAGCTTGGTCGGCACGCCGATGACATTAACCCTTGCGTACGACATATCGTGTCGACTGCCAGTGTGCCTCCGGGATGTCCTCGGTCCTGCTGTCCACGACCTCGCCGCCATGCGCGGCGATCACCGATCTGAAATGGTGCGGCGACACGGCTGTCATCCGCATGGGAGCGGGATAACGCAACACAACCCGCTGTCCCAGCGCGAGCAGCCGGTATGGGGCGAACCGCCACAACGTGCCCTTGACAGTCCACAATGGACGAGTGGTGCACTGGAGCACGCCGACGCCGCCGGAATTCAGCACACGCATGAACTCGGCCAGATACCGGTCGATCAGGTCGGCGGGCAGGTGTTGCAGCACGAGTTCGGTGTAGACCAGGTCGAAGTACCCGTCGTCGAACTGGCTCAGATCAGGGCTGTCGTTGTGCACGAACCGGCACTTCCCAGCCGTCCGGTCGAGCCTGCGGGCGGTGTCGAGCATCGGCTCGGACACGTCGACGCCCGTCACCTCGTCGGCGTACTCGGCCAGTGCCTGTGACAGCCGGCCGGCGCCGCAGCCGAAGTCCAGCACCCGTTTCCACGTGACCGGCAGGGCGAGGCGGCCGAGCCAGGCCCGCGCCCTGGCCACGTCCGCACGACCCAGGTCGAGGAACTGGTCGACGTCCCACTTGCCGCCGCGCTTGTCCGGCGCCATGTGCACCGCCCAGAGCGGATCCTGCTCGCCGAGCGTCGTCCAGTCCCGCCGTACCTCGTCGAAACTCACCCGAGCCATCCTAGAGAAGTATGAACGATTTTCAGGTTGCCTGTTATCGCAGTGGTATGCGCAGGTCAGGTGACCGGAGTGCCGATCCGGACGTCGACCACACACATCGGGTCGACCTGGGTGGCGCGGTTGATGTCGACCCGGTCGAAACTGCCGTCCACCACCAGGTAGAGCACGTGCAGGCCGTCGTCCAGCAGGACTTCGTGCGTCGTTCGGCCCAGCCGGATGGTGACCGGGCCCTTGCCGGACGTGTAGTACTCCATTCGCAGCAACCGCCTGCCGTCGACCCGCCCGCTCAGCGGGATCGTCGCGGTGTCGTAGCCGACGGCGTATCCGCACTTCGGGTACGGGCCCGGACGGCCGACCACCGCGTCACGGACGTTCTCGATCTTGCGGGGCGAGCCGTTGTCGTCCAGCAGGTACATGTGCTCGGCCGGCTGATCGAACTTCGGCGGCCCGGGCAACAGGCCGATCACCCGCGATGCCTTGCCGTCCTGGAAGAACCACGTGTTCATGATCGGGTCCGGCACGCGCGTGTCGTACAGGACGATCGACGGGTCCGCCTGCAACGCGGCCCGCGCCGTGGCCACGTACTGCCGGGACTTCTCGAACCGCAGGCCCGGGGCCAGCCACAGGTAACTGAGTGTCGCGCTGGCCCCCAGCAGGACCACCAGCAGACCGGCCGCGGCCCGTTGCAGCCGCAGTGACGAGTACGCGAAAGCCCCGCACAGCACCGTGATCGGCACGGCGTCCGCTGTGTACCGAGGGTCGTTACCAATCAGGGGACCGATTTCCGGCAGCCGGGTGACGATCACCAGCGCCAGGTCGACCACCACATAGGCGCCGAGCAGGCCCCACGCCAGCACGGCCTTCCGGCCGCCGACCAGGACGCCGCCGACAACGACCGCCACGGCGACCACGGCGGCGGCGACGCGCAGGCCCAACGGCGGTGTGGCGATCGCCGCGCCCATCGCGGGATCGGTCCAGGGCCCGCCGAACAGGCCCGGCAGGAAGACGTCCACCACGGATCGCCGGAGGAACTCCAGCATCACGTCCCCGGACGGCAGGCCTTCCTTGACCCGGCTGACCGTCAGACCCACGTACAGCCCGACGAACCCGGCAAGCAGAGCCCCGTGCGCCAGCCAGACGCGCCACGGCACACGTTCGCCGAGCAGCAACGTGAAACCGAACAGCAGCGGCAAGAACAACGCGGCCTTCTCGTAGAACGCCATGCCTGCGACTGTCCACAGCAAGGTGGTCACGACGTGCTTGGGCGCTCGTGTCCGCAGATAGGTCAGGTGCGTGTTGAACGCACCGAACATCGTCAGCAGCAACGGGAACAGCTGCACGCTGTACGCCCACCACATGGTGGAGAACAGGATCAGCGACGAGAACGTGTACATCGCGTACGGCAGCAACAAACCCCAGCGGTGCCCGAAAACCCGGACCAGCAGGCGCCACAACAGGATCGACGTCCCGGCCTGCATCAGCAACGCGGGAATCACCGCGACCGGGTAGCTCAACGGCGCCAAGGCCGTGACGAACCAGGCGAGCAGGAACATCCCGGGCGCGATGTGACCGCTGTAGTCCTGGAACAGGTAACCCGGGTCGAACGGGCCGCTCTGCCCGGCCCGGTACAGGATCACGAAGTCGTCCTGGCCGAAGTAGCCCCCGAACGTGGCGACGGCGTGCACGACGAACGGGATGGCCGCGACCAGCGCCGCGGCGATGGTCAGCGATTTGGGTATCGCCAGCGTCGGAGCCGGTCTGGTGGCGGTGGCTGTCACTGCTCCAGCAACCTGCCTAACGCGGCGTAGAACGTGTCGACGATCTTGGTCGGATCCGGCGTCGGGTACGCCTCGCCGCCGGTCGCGTGGCTGATCGTGCGCAACTCGGCCGCGTCGACGTCCGGGCCGATACCGATCGCGATGATCTGCAGCGGCCGCTTGGGGTCCTGCAGTTTGCCGAGTTCGGCGAGCAGTTGCCGCTGGTTCAGCCCGCGGCCGTCGTCGTCGTTGCGGCCGTCGGTCAGCAGCACCACCAGGTTGATCCGGCCGGGTTCCCAGTTCTGCCGCGCCGACTGGTACGCCGCGAGCAAGCTGTCGTACAGCCCGGTTCCGCCGTTGCTGATCGCCTTGACCGACCGCAGCCGCTCCAGCCCGCCGTTGGCCAGTTGCTCGCTGACCGGCCGCACGGGCAGCACTTCCTGGTAGTCCTTGTCGCCGTCGAGCTTGGTGGAGAACCGCCACAGCCCGATCTTCGTGATCGGTTTGAACAGCCTGATCCCCAGCTCCGCGGCCCGGATGGTGAGCGTCATCCGGTCCGCCCGCGCCTTGGGCACCGCGGCGGCCATCGAGCCGGACACGTCCAGCAGCACCTGGATCCGCGCGCTGCGGTTGACCGCGGCCCACTCGTTGAGCAGCTGGTCAGGGTCGTCGGGCAGGCCAGCGAGCGTGCCCTGCGGTGACCGGAACCCGGCCGCGGTCAGCACCGCGGACCCGGACGGCTCAAGCAGTTTGCCCAGGAACTGTTGGGCCACCGCGCGTTGGGCGTCCGATGTTCCCGGAAGCACCACATAGGGGTAGTCCAGCGACGGGATCGCCGGATCGGCGTACACGCCCACGAGGTTGTGCGCCTTCAACGACACCTCGGAGGTGATCGCGCCGTCCAGTTCCGGGTCGAACAGAGCCGATTGCTCCTGGACGGTGTGCTTGGTGAGCTTGCGCAGCGTCAAGGCGTAGGCACCGGCCGGATCCCGCGCGGTCTTGCTCAGCTCACCCGTCCCGACCAACGCCGCCAGCCCGACCGGGTCGACGGCGGGGTCGACGAAGGCGATCGCGGGATCACCCCGGAAGACGTCCGCCCATGTCGGCGTTTTGTCCGGCCAGCCGTACCTGCGCGCCGCGGTTTCGGTCAGGCCGACGACGATCGGCGACGAGGCCACCGAAGTCCCGCTCACCGGCAGGTTCCACTGGCCGCGTTCCTGCGCCCGCCGCAACCATAACGAGGATTCGGGCAGCCACACGTCCGGCTTCGTGATGCCCAGGGTCTCCATCGCCTTGCCGGACTCGACCGGGATCGCCTCGACCCGGTAACACGCCGACGTGTCCTGGTGGGAGACCGCTGCCAGCGACGACGCGATGTCCGGCGCCGCCGAGATCCGCAAGGTGGTGACGGTGTCACAGCTGGACGCGGCCAAGCGGGTGCGTAGGTAGTCGTAACCGAACCAGCCCGCGAGCGTCAGCACGAGCAGGACGCTCAGGATCACCACGGGCGAGCCGGACCGCCTTGCCATCCGCCTGAACCTCCCGTCGCTGGGGGCAGTTGGGCCTCAGCGTAGGCGAAAAGGCTACTGAGCGGTAATAGGCTCGTAGGGCTCGGGCTTCGTGACGACGATGCGCTTTGTCGGCGTGGTGAAGACGAGCGTGCCTGGTTCCGGTTGCCGGAGTCGCCACTTCGTCCGCTGCCGCATGAGGTTGTGCCGCTTGCAGAACATGGCGATGTTGCCAGGGCTGGTGGGGCCGCCTGTCACGTAGCTCTTGGTGTGGTCGGTCTCGCAGCGGTGGGCGGGGACGTTGCAGCCCGGTTGGCGGCAGGTACGGTCGCGCAACTGGAGGTGGCGCCGCAACGCCGGTGAGGCGAACCGGCGCCTGCTGACTTCGAGCACCTGCCCGGTGGGGTCGGTGATGAGGCGGCGCCAGGTGGCGTGCCGCGCCAGTTCGCGGGCGTGCTCCGCGGTGATCGGGCCGACGCCGCTGATCTCGCCGGGTTCACGGTTGAGGCCCAGGAGCGTGGTCATCGGCACGACGACGTGCACCGCCGCCGGTGTTCGCTCGGACTTCTTGCCGCACACCAGGTCCATGAACACGTCGGCGCGGTTGACCTTGGCTTGCCTGGCGAGCAGGTCGATGTGGTTGTAGGCCTGTTCGGCTTCGTCCGGTCGCAGGGTGACGCTCAGCTTCGCCGTGCCGTCGGGTTTGTGCCATTTGGTCACGCCCCGCCGGGCCTTGGCGAGGCGGCGGCGTTCCTCGGCGGCTTCGGGGTCGACCCGGATGACTTCGCGGTTGAGGGCGTACTTGAACTTCGTCAGGCTTTCGCGGGGTCCGCCAGCCAGGATACGTTTCTCCACTTCCGCGACCTGGTCGCCGGCCAGGTCCTTGGTGTAGTCACGCACGGCTTTGGCGCGCATGTAGTCGATCTCGCCCGCTTCCAGCGCGTTTACCGTCATCGGCAGGCGCGAGACCATATCCTGGGCTTCGGCCAGGTGCTTGGCTGTGGTCGCCGGGCTCAGGTGGAGTTCCAGCGCGACTTCTTCCGCCACGCCGTCACCGACACTGATGCCGTCGCGATCCGGTGGATGACCGGCGGCATAGCCGGCCAAGCCACGAATGTATTGCGCTTCGGCTCGGCTCCGGGCTTGGTAGAGCTCCCTGATGTGATCGAGTGCTGATTCGCTCATATGTTCAAGATAGCGGCATCTCTCTGTCGTGACGTCACTCGATCGTGTGGTGTTTTGCGTTTCTGTCGCGCTGGTTGCCCTGTGTAGGTTATGGTCCCAGCCATTGCCACAGGGCAACTTCCAGCGTCTCCCTGGTCCTTTTCAGTTCGCCAGCCGCTTCATCACGGGGTATCCGGCTTCTTTCCACGCGGCGAACCCGCCCAGCACGTCGCTGACCCTGGTCAGGCCCAGCTGGGTCATCACCTGGTGTGCGGCCAGGCTTGACGTGTAACCCTCGTTGCAGATCAGGATGATCTCCTGGTCCGGGTCTCCGTGCCGCAGTTCCTTGATGTGCCACGGGCTTGTCACGTCCAGGCGCCATTCCAGGACGTGCCTCGACACCGGGACCGCGCCGGGGATCTCGCCGAAGCGCCAGCGGTACTCGGTCGGCCTGAGGTCCACCAGGGTCGCACCTGCGCGCAGTGCCTCCGCTGCTTGTGCCGGGGTGTGGCGCACGATTGTCCGCCGTGCCTCTGCCAGCAGGCGTGCGATCGTGTTCATGATCGTGCCACGCGGAGTGCGATGGCTTCGGATTCCAGCGCGCTGGTGTCCGGTTCCGGGGTGTCACACGGTATCGCTCTCAGGTGGTGTGTTCCGGAAGGGAGCCAGCAGTAGAAGTTCATCACCTTCAGCGGTGGTGAATAGGCGTGGATCGAGACCGTCGGTTCCATTCCGACGTTGACCAGATTGTGCAGGTAGTCCGCGCCGAATGCGACCGATGTGCCTGCGTTGTGCCTTCTCGTCCGCAGTTGTGGGTGGGTGGTCGTGCCGTAGTCCTCCACCAGGGAGCCCTTGGCCACCGCGAAGGCTCCGACGCTTCCGCCGTGGTCGTGCAGGAGGGTGTCCTGGCCGATGTCCCAGCAGATCAGCCACACTTCGTGGTCTTCTTCGCGGTGCAGCCGGGTGCAATACCTGTTCGTCAGGTCGAAGTGGACTTGCGGCCGCCAGTGTTCCGGTGAATTCGCGATTCTTTCGACGATTTCTCGCAACTGCCCGACGGGCAGCACGGCGTCGCTTGTGAACTCCACGAGACATGCCCTTTCGCCATGAACCACGGTGTCCTGGTCCGCCGGGTCGGGGGTCCCGTCGCTCCAGGCCAGCGTGGATCGGTATCTCGCTCGAGCCGCTGCCGCCGTCGACCACGCCGCTGTCCGGTGTGGTCACCACGGCACAGCCCGAAAAGCCACTATATGGTGGCCAAGTGCGGATAACCAGAGCACAGCGCAACGCGGTGGCCGAGAAGATCACCAGCCTTGAGCGGTCGTTCTACGGGCGCGGTCCGCGCAACGTCAAGGTGTCGGTCAGCGACGACGACCCGATCAGCCTCGTGGTGTTGTCGGTCGACAGCCTGACTGTCGCGGACTCCGTGCTCAGCGCGCGCGGGCACAAAGAGGACGTGATCCGGCACCACGAGGCGTTGCACGAGGCCACGAAGGCGGACTTCCTCGAGGCGATCGAGGAGATCGTGGGCAGCCCGGTGTCCGCGTACCTCGCCCAGGTCCACCCCAGCACCGGGTACGCCGTGCGGGTCTTCGTCTTCTCCGACCTCGGCGACTTCGACGACCCCGACACGGACGGTTCGTGATCACAACACCGGCGGGATCTTCGGGTGCACGCCGAGTTCGGCGAACACCGCCGCGGCGGCCGACCAGGTCTGCTCCGCGGCTTCCTGGTCACCGCGGGTGCGCTGGACGTGCGCGAGCACGAGCAGCGCGCGGGCTTCGACAAGGCGCTGTTTGCCCTTACGCGCCAAGGCAAGCGCTTGTTCAACGCTGGTCGCCGCGTCATCCGTCCGGCCCGCCTGGACCTGGCAGAGCGCGAGCACGGTGACGACCTGGGCCTCCAGCACCCGCATCCCGGTGTCCTGGATCCTGGCGAGTGCTTCGCCGATGTGCCTCAGGCCGTTCTCCGGCTCGCCGAGACCGGCGTACGCCTGCGCCAGGCCGATCAGGATGGAAATCTCGCCGTAGCCGAAGTCGATCCGGCGCGCCAGGGCGAGCGCCTTGGTGTAGCCGCGGATCGCGCCTTCGTGGTCGCCGAGCCGTTGCCGGACCGTCGCGGCGAGCTCGATGCCGCTGGCCTCGTTGCGGCGCTCGCCCAGCTGCAGGCTCAGGGCGAGCGCGTCCTGGGCGATCTCGGCGGCCTCGGCGTATCGCTCCGCGTCGCAGTACGTCTCCGCCAGACACACCATGGAGATCAGTTCACCGTGCCGGTACCCGAGCCGCCGGCAGGCTTGGACGTTCTCCCGGTGGTGCCGGGCGGCGTCGGCCAGCCTGCCGAGGGTCCAGCACGCGAGGCCCAGGCCGTTGATCGCGCGCAGCTCGGTGGACCGGTTGCCGATCCGCCTGCTGAGGTCCCTGGCCCGCTCGTGCCAGTCGATCGCTTCGACGGCCTCGCCGAACGACAGGTACGCGGCGCCGACGTAGTTCAGCGCCAACGCTTCCGCGTTCTGGTTGCCGGACGCACGGCTGATCTCCAGCGCCTGCTTGTGGTGACGCATCGCCGGTCCGGGCCGGCCGAGTTGCGCGTAGACGCGGCCGAGGTTGTGCAGTGAGTCGGCGATGGCGTCCTTGTCACCGGTCCGCTCGGCGACTTCGAGCGCGGCCGTGTGCTCGGTGATCGCCTTCCGGTAGTCGCTGAGGTTGAAGTAGATGACGCCGCGCAGGTCGACAATGGACGCCTCGGCGAGCGCGTCCCCCGACTGGCGGGCGGCCTCCAACGCGGCCACGCAGACGGCCAGGCCGTCGGTGGCGTACCCCTGCGCCTGGAAGTAACCGCGCAGCGCGTCGGCGAGCTGGCAGGCGTACAGGTGGTAGTCGGCCGCGGCGTACTTCACCGCGGTCAGCAGATTGGCTCGCTCCTGATCCAGCCATCGCAGGGCGGCCGCGTCGGTCTCGAACGGGTCGGCGGGCACGGCCGCGGGCACCGGCCTCAACCGTCGGGTCGACGGGTACAGCGTGGTCGCGGCCTGGTCGGCGGTCTGCAGGTAGTGGTCCAACAGCGCGAGGTCGGACGTGCGCCGGTCCGCCCATGAGTCCTCATCATCGGACTGCCTCGCGGCGAACTCCCTGATCAGGTCATGGAAGTGGTACCGGTTGCCGCGTTGCGTCAGCAGGTTCGCCGTGACCAGCCGGTCGAGCGACCGCCGGGTCTCACGCACGGGCAGGCCCGCCGCCGAGGCCGCCGACCTCGCCGTGAAATCCAGCCCGGGAGCGCCGCCGAGCAGCCGGAACACCCGCGCGGTGACGGCGTCCAAGGCCCGGTAGGACAGGTGGAAGGTGGCACGGACCGCGACGCTGGGATCGCCTTCGATGGCCAGTTCGGTCATCCGGTCGCCCTCGCACAAGGCGGTGACGTAGTCCCGCACGCCGGCGTGCCCACCGCCCAGCAGGTTCGCCGCGGCGATCCGTAGCGCCAACGGCAGGTAACCGCACAGGCGCGCCAGTTCGTCGATGGTGTCCGGCTCGGCGTCGCCGAGCAGCTCAGCCAGCAGGTCGTGTGCCTGTCGGCATCGCTTTTGACTTCGAGCGGCCCCAGCACCCGGTACCGCATGCCCGCGCCCCCCGTATGCCCAGTCGGCCGGATGGCCGCCAGGAATGATACCTGTCGCCTCTTTGTCTGAAATGTCCGATCGGTTGCCGGTGTGGGCCGGTGACTTCGGACTTCGGTGGTTTTCGTGCACAAGCTTGTAGGGCGTTTTGTGTAGCGCGGCGGGTCAGGATGTTCTTCGTGGGGGAACGTCCCCGGCAAGGCGGTGGGGACGTCGCCGGGGCCGGGCTGGGGGCCGGCTCCGGCGGCAACGGTGGGCGCGGTGATCCACGACTCGTGGGGTGTCGTGGCGAAGCGGAACGCCAGGTGCCGCACTGCTGGGCACGGCACCTGGCACCGTTGACGCGATGCGGCGTGTCAGGGCTGGCCGAGTGCGGCCGGAGGCGTGTTGCCGCACGTCGCGCCCTCGACGTACTGGGGCGTCACGATGAACACGAACTCGTGCACGCCGTCGGCCGCCAACTGGTCCAGCGCGTAGGATTCCGCGATCCGGATACCGTGCCGCATGAGCAGTTCCTGGTGCACGGGGATGACCGACCCGTCGTTGTTGACCGGATTGCCCATCACTTCGAGAGTCCACGTGTCGCTGCCGATCAGCACCGGCCGGAACTTGGCGAGGAACCGGGCCTCTCGCAGGTAGATCCCGGGTACGCCACCGGATCCGCCCCACCGGGCGATGTCGCCGGGATCGCGTCGCGCGAGCAGCTGGTTCCAGCCGGTCCGCAGCAGGACCGCGTCGCCCGGGTCGATCCGGTCGATCCGGCCGAACTCCATGGCCTGCTTGATGTCCTCGACCGTGACCCGGTAGTTCTCCTTCAGCACCGGCCCGCCGCCGGACGCGGGCGCGCCGAGGTCGTCGTGCTGCCCGGTGGCCACCTTGACGCCGACGATGTCCAGCAGGACACCCCTGGTGACGATCGGCCCGACGTGTTCGGCGCCGAGCTTCGCGGTGCCGTGGTCACGCGCGATGTCCGGGCCGCGCAGGCCGTTGTAGAAGAACTCGGCCGCGCCGACGTGGTTCAGACCGTCCAGCTGGGACCCGATCTGGAACGTCGTCGACCCGGCGAACCGTTCCTCGTGCACGCTGAGTTTGTTGGCGCCGAACGGATCGGTGAACGCGACGTGGCCACCGAAACCGGCGGGCGCGGGGTAGCCGCCGAGCAGCAGCCGCAGCTCGTGCCGTCGCTCCGGCGGATACGGCTGGATCGCCGGGAACCCGTTCCACATCAGGGCACCGAGGTTGTACGTCCGCACGGGACGGTTCGGATCCAAGGTCTGCCGCAGCACCCGGGCGGTCTTGGCCGGAGTCACCTCGTTGAGCGTGCCGCGTTGATCGTGCGGGCCGTACCGGCTCGGCGCCCAGTCGCGCAGGTTGGCCGGGTCGGCGTAGTCGAACGGCACATCATCCGGCGCGGCGGCGTGCCCTGGCGCGGGGAGTGTGGCCAGCAGAGTGCCGGCGGCGCCGGCCGTCAGCACACCTCGGCGGGACAGGAAAACACGCAACAGGTCGACGTTCATGCTTGTACTGACCCGTTCGGGGCCCGGAAGTCATCGGAAACTGCTCGACGGCTTCGGGCGGTCCCTGACACAGTGGCCCACCATGGCGAACGTCGAGCTTCTGACCGCCGCGGACGTGCGGCTCATGCGGGATCTGGCGCAGCGGGTCACCGCCACCCGTCCGGAGCTGGTGAACAGCGACGCGTCGTTCGGTGAGCTGGCCTGGAACTGGGGCAAGGGACACGCCGCCGAAGGCGCCGGCTGGCCGCGCCGGTTGTGGTTCTCGGGCGGGGATCTGGTGGCGTGGGGCTGGGCGCAGCTTCCGCACCGGGTGCGCCGGAGCGACGGGTCGGTGAAGGACGTCACCGGCGCCTACCTGGCGTACCAGGTCCATCCCGGCCACGCCGGGCTGATCGACGAGGTGATCGACTGGTTCGACGACACGGCGGGCGACGTCGACCGACGGGTGACGCCGGGCGCCGCCGACGGGTTCGCCCTGAGGCGGTGGGCGGCGCACGGCTACGAGACCGACCCGGCCTCGCTCGGCGACACCGGGTACTGGACCCAGCTCAACGAGCGCGACCTCACCGACGTGGAAAATCCGGTGCTGCCACCCGGATTCCGGTTCCGCACCGCCGACGAGGCCGGGCCCGGGGCCGCCGTCCAGGCTCATGTGGACGCGTGGGCGCCCTCGACGTACACGGCCGAGGCCTACGAGGGCGTCCGGCAGACGCCGGGGTACCGCGGTGACCTGCACCTGCTGGTGGAGGCGCCGGACGGGACGATGGCGTCCTCGACGATCATGTGGCTCGACGAGGTGAACAAGACCGCGGAGTTCGAGCCGGTCGGGACGCATCCTGGTTACCGGCGCCGGGGTTTGGCCAGGGCGATGCTGCTGCACGGGATGCGGCTGGCGCGGGCGGCGGGGGCCGCTCACATGACGGTCGCCTGCCTGGGTGCGCCGGGGCACCCCCAGGCGCGCGAGCTGTACTACAGCGTCGGGTTCCGGGAGCTGTCGCGGGACGTGCCGCTCATCAGGACCGAGACCGTGGGCGGCTGAGCCTGCGGACGGCCGAGCAGGTAGCCCTGCGCCTGGTCGCAGCCCAGTTCCTGGAGCATGGAGAACTGTTCGGCGTCCTCGACGCCTTCGGCGATGGTGGTCAGGCCGAGCGCCTGGCCGAGGCGGATCACCGCGGTCACGATCTCCCGGTCGGACGGGTCGGTGACCAGCCCGGCCACAAACGAGCGGTCCACCTTGATGATGCTGACCGGCAGCCGTTTGAGATAGCTCAGCGACGAGTAGCCGGTGCCGAAGTCGTCGATGCCCAGTTCGACGCCCATCTCCCTGAGCTCCTCGAACTGCCGCAGGGTGGACGTGTCCGCGTCCATCAGCACGGTCTCGGTCAGCTCCAGCGCCAGCGCGGCCGGCTCGATCCCGGCGCGGGCCAGCGCCCGGCCGACCGTCTTGGCCAGATCCGGCTGCGTGGCCTGACGGGCCGAAAGGTTGACCGCGGCCCGGAAGTCCGGCGGCACGATCCCCGCCGCACGCCAGGCCGCGAGCCGGCGGCACGCCTCCTGCAGCACGTAGGTGCCGATCGGCACGATCAGCCCGCTGTCCTCGGCGACCTGGATGAACGCGGCGGGCGGCAGCAGGCCGTAGTGCGGGTCGTCCAGCCGGACCAGCGACTCGACCGCGACCGCTTTGCCGGTGCCCAGGTCGATCACCGGCTGGAAGTGCAGGACGAACCGGTCGTCGCGTAACGCCTGGCGCAGGGTGGCGGCCACCGCGACCCGGTCGACGGCCCGTGCCCTGCGGTTCTCGTCAAAGATCTCCCAGCGGTTCTTGCCCTGTGTCTTGGCGCCGTACATCGCCGCGTCGGCGTTGCGCAGCATGTCCTCCGGCGTCAGCGAGTCGTTGTCGGACAACGCGATCCCGATGCTCGCGGTGACCTCGACCTCGACCGCGTAGCCGGGCAGTGCCACGGGTCTGCCCACCGCCGCGGTCAGCCGTTCGGCGATCTCCACCGCGTTCTGCTCGGTCCGCAGGTCCGAACACAGCACGACGAACTCGTCACCGCCCAGCCGCGCCACCGTGTCGGACGGCCGGACCTGGGCGCTGATCCGGTGCGCGATCTCCCGCAGGACCTGGTCGCCGATGTCGTGGCCGAGGCTGTCGTTGATGTCCTTGAACCCGTCGAGGTCGAGGAACATCACGGCGGTCAGCGTGGGATGGCGGTCGGCGCGAGCGAGCACCTGCTTGAGCCGGTCCATCAGCAGCGCGCGGTTGGGCAGGCCGGTCAGCGAGTCGTGCAAGGCCTGGTGCACCAGGCGGGCCTCGGCCTCCCGGCGTTCGGTGATGTCCTCGATCTGCGTGACCAGGTAGACCGGTGCGTCGCCGCCGGGCCGGACCGGCGACACGGTGACCTGGCCCCACACGATCCGGCCGTCGGCGTGGAAGTACCGCTTGACGCCATGGAACGGCTCGTTGCTGCCCGCCTTCATCGCCGCGATCGCCGCGCCGCCGACCGCGAAGTCGTCGGGGTGCGTGACGTCGGACATCCGCATGGCCAGCAGTTCGGCCTCGGTCCGCCCGAGCATCTCGCACAGCGCCTTGTTGACCTGCAGGAAGGTCGCGCCCTCGCCGACCAGGCACATTCCGATGGACGCGTGGTCGAACGCCTGCCGGAACCGTTCCTCGGCGTCCCGCAGATCCCGTTCGGCGGCTCGGCGCGCGGTCACGTCGATGCCGGTCGAGATCACGTGCGTGACCTCGCCGTGCTCGTCCACCATCGCGCCGTTGGACCAGGACACCTCGAACCGCACGCCGTCGCGGCGAACCCACGTGTGCTCGTAGTAGGAGGGCAGGTCGGACGGTTTGAGCTCGCGGTAGTACTCCTGGGTGGCCGCCCGTTCCTCCTCGGGCAGGAAGAGGTCCCAGAACGGCTTGCCCGCCACCTCGGCGAACGTGTACCCGGTGACGACCTCGCAGGCCCGGTTGAACCGGACGATCCGGCCGCCGCGGTCGAACACCACGATCAGGCTGCCCGCGACGTTGAGCACCGCGTCGACGAAGTCGTGCTCGTTGCGCAGCCGCAGCTCCGAGCGCTGCTGCTCCTCGACCATCTCCTGGAGGCGCTGGGCCATCCCGTTGAACGCTGTCGCCATGTCACCGATCTCGTCACGGCTGCGCACCCGTACGCGCTCCGCCAGGTTGCCTTTCGCGAGGCTGGTCGCTCCCCGGGCGACCGCCCCGACGTCCGTACTCATCCGCCGCGCCAGCCACACCGTGAGCACCATTGTGATCGCGAACGCCACGAGCACGCCCAGCAGTGCGAAGGTGCGGTCCTCCACGTCGCCGGCCTGCCGGGTGTGCAGCATCCGGCTTTCCTGATCCAGGATCGTCGCCCAGAGGGTCGCCATCGCCGCCGCCGCGTCGTCGACCGCGCGGGCGTACGCGGTCCGGTCGACCCTAACGGTGGTCGCCTCGACGAAGTCGCGTGTGGTCATGGTGGCCAGGTCGGTCACCGCCTGGTACGCCGTGCGTAGCTGGGGCGCGAGTTCATCGCGCATCGCCCGCCCGTCGGCCGTGCCGCCGGTGGCGCGGAACGCGGTGAACAGGCTGTCCTGCAGCACGTCCGCGTGCCGTAACAGCATCGCCACGTCGCCGGCCACCTTGGTCCGGTCCGGTAACGAGTTCTGGCCGCTGGTCAGCAGGTCGTCGACGGTGTTGCCGAGTCTGCTGACGCGGATCACCAGTTCTGGCGAGCACACCACCATGGCGTCGGCGAGGTGGTACGTGCCCAGCTCCGGGTCGAGGACCAGGTTGGACGTCGCGCCGACGTACCCGATCAGCGTGCGGACGTCGCCGATCAGCATCGCGTGCGCCGCGTCGGTGCCCGCCTGGTCGTACTGCCCGGACCGGACGGTTCGCCAGTTCTGGATCTGTGTCGCCGGCAACGCGCTGACGTTGAGGTCCGAGCCGGTGGTCCGCAGATCGTCCCGCAGCCGGCCGTCCACTTCGGCCAGCGTGGCGTATCCGCTGTCGATCCGGTCCTGGAGCGGTTTCAGGTCGGCGGCGGGCCGGACACCGGCATCAACCTGACGGACGTACGTTTTGTGCGCCGCCAGGTCGGGCAACAGTGTGGTGAGCGGACGCAGATATTCCAGGCCGCGTAGTTCGTTGGCGGTCAGGTCGATCCGCCGTGAGTTCGCGTCGAGCAACAGATATGTGGCACCGGCGAGCAGCGCGGTGAACGCCAGGCTGACAATCGCGAGCTTGTGCCATATCCGCCAACGTCTCCCAGTGTTCGCGTGCCCGTCGGCCGGCGCGTACATCGGCAGGGCCACCACCCAGGAGTCGCCAGTTGTCAGCTGTGCTCGGCAATCATCTGCCGCGCTCGTTCCATAACGCAACCATCACTATGCGAAGGGCGCGAAGCGTTCCGTGGGAAATGTGAAACCGTGATCAGTTCGAAAGACATCCGATGATGGCTGTCGGCCGCGGGCTGTAGGCTGCGGCGTGGACTTGGCGAACCTCGAGACCCGGTTCCGGGCCATCGCACGGGCGGTGGTGGCGAACGCCCAGTGGCCACCCGGCACCAACGAAGTCGTGAAGTCGGCCGGGATCGGTGAGGTGACCGCGCGGTTCGGCGGCCGGCTGCCCGCGGAGGTGGCCGGGTTCTTCTCCGTGATCGGCGAAGTCAGCCTGCCCGATCTGTGGAACGGCTACTTCATCGGTCCGCTGGGCTGGTCGGCCGACCTGTACCGCGACAGTTCGCCGCGTGAGGTACGCGGCCACGGCGAAGTCGTGGTGGTCGCGAGCAACGGCGGCGGGACCCTGTACGCCATCCCGAACACTGGCGAAGTCCTTGCCCTGCCCCCTGGTGGCATCGACGACGGGGTCTACACCGGACCGGCACGCGAAGTCGCGGAGTCGTTCGGCGAGTTCCTCGAACGCCTGACGCTCGCCGCGACATCCGGCGAACGCGACCCGTTCGACCCGTACAAGTCCTAGCATCACTTCGCATGACTGCCGAGAAGAACCTCGCGTACGGCTGGATCACCCGGGCCGGCCGAATCCTGTTCATCCGGCGTGAGCCGGGCACGTTCCTCGGTGGACGGTGGGAACTGCCCGGCGGGACAGTCGAACCGGGGGAGCCGTCGGCCGAGACGGCGGTCCGGGAGATCGCCGAGGAGACCGGCCTGACGGTCCGGGTGACCGGCGAGCGGGCCACGTCGAGCTGGCCGGACATCACCGGGAAACCGGTGACGATCAACGCGACCGTGTTCGATGTCGTGGAGGACGGCCAGGGCGAGGTGACCCTCAACCCTGGCGAGCACGACGGGTACGCGTGGCTGACCCCGGCCGAGGCGGCGGAGCGGGACCTGCCGGATCACGTCCGGCGGATCCTGTCCTAGAGACGGCGGAGAGCGCTCAGCCCTGGCGGGCCTTGGCCCGGGGGTCCCTCTTGTTCAGGACGAACACCCGGCCGTCCCGCCGGACCACCTGGGCGCCCGGCTTGGATTTCAACGACCTCAACGAGTTCCTGACCTTCATGTCCGCTTCAACCACCTCGGCCGGTGGTTGATTCCCGGTGCGCGCGTGAGCGTTCAGGCGGCGGTCCGGTGCACGAAGCACCAGCGCCACGACTCACCCGGCTCGAACGACCGGATCACCGGGTGCCCGGTCTCGGCGGCGTGCCTGCCGGCGTGCTTCGCGGGCGACGAGTCACAACAGCCGACGTGGCCGCAGGCCAAGCACAGGCGCAGGTGCACCCAGGTGCCGCCGTCGGCCAGGCAGTCCTCACAGCCCTCCCGGGTGTGCGGCTCCGGGTCGGGCCCCAGATCGGCGATGTCCTGGCAAACGCTCACGGTGTCGTCCTTCACGGTGCCGTCCTTCACGCTGCTAACTCCCTGCTCGGCGACTGTCAGACGTGAAAGTACGCCTCCGTGCGAACGGGTGCTTCACTATGCACCATGACAACAGCTCTGCCTGATTCCAGCCGAGCCGCACGCCCGTCGATCCTCACTGTGGACGACGACCCAGGCGTGTCCCGGGCGGTCGCACGCGACCTGCGCAGGCAGTACGGCGAGTCCTACCGGATCGTGCGTGCCGAGTCCGGCGCGCAGGCCCTGGAGGCGTTACGGGAGATCAAGTTGCGCGGCGAGGAAGTCGCGGCGCTGCTGGCGGACTACCGGATGCCGGAGATGAGCGGGATCGAGTTCCTCGAGCAGGCGATGGACCTCTTCCCGGTGGCCAAGCGGGTGCTGCTGACCGCGTACGCCGACACCGACGCCGCGATCCAGGCGATCAACGTGGTGGACCTGGACCACTACCTGCTCAAACCGTGGGACCCGCCGGAGGAGAAGCTCTACCCGGTGCTGGACGAGCTGCTCACGTCCTGGGAGGCGGCCGACCGGCAACCGGTGCGGCAGGTCAAGGTCGTCGGGCACCGATGGTCGGCACGGTCCTATGAGGTCCGTGACTTCCTGGCCCGCAACGCGGTCCCGTTCCGCTGGTACGAGCTCGACGAGACCGACTGCGAGGCCAAGCGCCTGCTCACCGCGTCGGGATGTGCGGATGCCGACATCCCCGTCGTGGTGACGACCAGCGGCGAGGCCCTGGTCCAGCCGACCGACGCCGAACTCGCCGCCCGGGTAGGCCTGACAACGACACCCTCCACGGACTTCTACGACCTGATCGTGATCGGAGCGGGCCCGGCCGGGCTGGGCGCGGCCGTCTACGGCGGTTCCGAGGGACTGCGGACCGTGCTGGTCGAGCGGCTGGCCGCGGGTGGCCAGGCGGGGACGAGCAGCAGGATCGAGAACTACCTCGGTTTCCCGGACGGGGTGTCGGGCGAGCAGCTCACCGAGCGGGCCCGCAGGCAGGCGTTGAAGTTCGACGTCGAGATGCTGACCACCAGGAAGGTGGTGTCGCTCGAACCGAGGGGAGCGGCGCGGGTGGTCCGGTTCGACGACGGCTCCGAACTCTCGGCGCACACGGTGATCCTCGCGACCGGTGTCTCGTACCGGACGCTCGAGGCCCCGGGCCTCGGGGAGCTGACCGGCCGTGGCGTGTACTACGGGGCGTCCACGACGGAGGGACCGAGCTGTGCGGGTCAGGACGTGTATCTGGTCGGCGGCGCGAACTCGGCGGGCCAGGCCGCGATGTACTTCTCGAAGCACGCCAAGCGGGTCGTGCTGATCGTGCGGGGTGATTCGCTGGAGCGCTCGATGTCGCGCTATTTGATCGACCAGCTGCCTGGTCCCGGCAACATCGAGGTGCTGACGTGCACCGAGGTCGTCGGCGGGTCCGGGAAGGACCATCTGGAGACGTTGACGCTGCGGCACAACAAGACGGGCGAGACGACCACCGTCGAGGCCTCGTGGCTGTTCGCGTTCATCGGCGCGGCACCGCGCACGGAGTGGCTGGACGGCACCCTCGCGCGGGACGACCGGGGGTTCGTCCTGGCCGGCCCGGACCTGCTGACCGACGGCGCCACACCGGCGGGCTGGCAGCTCGACCGGCCGCCGTACCACCTGGAGACCAGTCTTCCCGGTGTGTTCGTGGCCGGGGACGTGCGTTCGGACTCGGTGAAACGGGTGGCGTCGGCGGTCGGTGAAGGCGCGATGGCCGTGACCCTGGTCCACCGGTACTTGGAAAGGTCATGACGATGGCTGACAAGCCGACCGCCGAGAAGCTGACCGCCGAGGAACTGCGTGAACTGTTCCTGTTCGAGCGCCTGGACGACTCGCAGCTGGCGTGGCTGGTCGAGCACGGGCACGTGGAGCACCGGACCGCGGGCACGCCGATCCTGACCGAGGGTGAACCGGCGACGTGTTTTTTCGTCCTGCTGGACGGCACGGTGGCGTTGAGCCGCAACATCGGCGGGGAGATCGTCGAGACGAACCGGACGGACCACCGGGGCTCGTACTTCGGGGCGACCCAGTCGTACCTGGAAGCGGACACCCCGTCGAAGACGCACTACCAGATGACGGTGCGGTCGATCACCGACACGCGGATGTTCCAGTTGCCCGCGGAGGATTTCGGGCCGATCGTGCGTGAGTGGTTCCCGATGGCGCTGCACCTGCTCGAAGGCCTGTTCTTCGGTCTGCAGAACACGCAGCGGGCGACCAGCCAACGGGAACGTCTGCTCGCGCTCGGTTCGTTGTCCGCGGGGCTGACCCACGAACTGAACAACCCGGCCGCGGCCGCGGTCCGTGCGACGGCCGCGTTGCGGGAACGCGTCGCGGGCATGCGGCACAAGCTGGCCATGCTCGCCAGCGGCGCGATCGACCCGGTGACCCTGCCGTCCTTGGTGCTGCTGCAGGAGGAAGCGGTGGAACGGGTCGCCAAGGCCCCGAAGCTGGCGCCGATGCAGGCCAGCGACCGTGAGGACGAGGTCGCGGACTGGCTGGCCGAGCGGGGAATCCAGGCAAGCTGGGACCTCGCGCCGGTGCTGGTGGCCGGTGGCCTGGACGTGGAGTGGCTGTCCGGAGCGGTCGCGAAATGTCCACAAGCGACAACCGAGGCGGCGATCCGCTGGATCGCCTACACGGTCGAGACCGAGTCGCTGATGAACGAGATCGAGGACGCGACCACCCGGGTGTCCACTTTGGTGGGAGCGGCCAAGCAGTACTCCCAGATGGACCGCGCGCCCTTCCAGGTGGTCGACGTCCACGAACTGCTCGACTCGACCCTGGTGATGCTCAACAGCAAGTTCGGCGACGGTGTCCAGGTCGTGAAGGACTACGACCGTTCCCTGCCGCTCATCTCCGCGTACGCGGCGGAGCTGAACCAGGTGTGGACGAATTTGATCGACAACGCCATCGCGGCGATGAACGGCAAGGGCACGCTGACGGTCCGCACGTACCGGGACGACGTGTGCGTGGTCGTGGAGATCACCGACACCGGCGTGGGCGTCCCGCCCGAGATCAGGGACCGCATCTTCGAACCGTTCTTCACGACCAAGGCCGTGGGGGAGGGAACCGGCCTCGGCCTCGACATCACGTGGCGGATCGTGGTGAACAAGCATCACGGTGACGTGCGCGTGGAATCCCGGCCGGGCAGGACGACCTTCCAGGTCCGGATCCCGCTGAACCCGCTGAAGGCTCAGTAGCGCGCTCGGCGAACCCACTCAAAAGCACGGCAAGCAACACCGCTCCACGCCGGAACCCTTGCGAAGCCACACGGCCGTGGTTAGTCTCGGCCGTGGACGTGCGGAGGGACCTGGTCTCGGGGGTGGAGGTGGGTCGTCCTGTGGACAACGATGTTTTCCGGAGTTTCACCACGGTTCCGGGCGTGTATGCCGCGCAGGTGGACGCCCGGGGTGTGCTGGTGCGGGCCAGTCAGCAGCTCTACCGGCGACTCGGCTGTCAGCCTGACGACCTGCACGGACGCTACCTGCACGACGTGGTCCAGCGGGACGGGCTGCGCGGCGAGACGATCATCGTGATGGTCGCGCCCGACCAGCAGCGGACCCAGCGGCCGGACGCGATCAAGTACCGCAAGATCCTCACCAAGATGGATTCCCGGATCCTCGAGGGCGTGGCCGCGGGCGTGCCCACCGCGAAACTCGCCGGCATGGTCGAGCTGAGCCGCGGTGGGGTGGAGTACCACGTCACGAACCTGCTGCGGAAGTTGCGCGCGCCCAACAGGACTTCGCTGGTGTCCAAGGCCTACGCGGAAGGCATCCTCGCGGCCGGGACGTGGCCGCCGAAGGTGGTACCCGACTTCGTGAAGTAGGGTCCGCGGTTTGCCGTGACCTGTTGCGGTGACGGTGAATCAGTGCGTCGAGGTCCGGTCGTCGAGCTCCGCGTAGCGGCACCCGGGTTGACCGTAGTTGTGCACGGCGCGGCCACCGGAGAACGCACGGCAGGTGCACGCCCCCGGATACTCGAAGTCACCGCCGGCACGTCGCCGTCGTCGTCCGGCTGTAGGGTGAACCAATCGGCGAGTCATGGCGCAACACTCCCTTCGGCGACGAGGTGGATAGCGGTGCCTATTACCTGCCCGTGCCAACCGGTCCGGAAACACGAATCCGCTGGTAGTCCCCCGATTGGCCTACGCTGTCCGGTCAGGCGGCGGTCGTCATCGCGCACCCCGCGACGACGCGAGCAACCGAAGTGCTTGCGCATGCACGGTTTCCGCGTTCCGGCGGTACTTCGTCGCGCGTGCGATCCCCGGTATCGCCAGTGCGAGGAGACCGGCGAACAGCAGGCATACCCGGGTGATCAGCGGTTCGTCGTCGATGGCGAAGATGACGGCCGCCAAGAGCAGCGTTGTGATCGTCAGGCCGAGCGCCTTCGCGCGCGGGCGAATCCACCGATCACGAGCACCGCCACGGACGGCCGGAATCCGCCCTCGTCGATCACGTCAACCGCCACCACGACGATCGGCATGAGCAGGCCGGTCACCACTGCCGTCCGCGCCGGATGGGCGATCTGTTGGCTCATCGGCCATTCCGTCATCGCGACTCGTCCCCCTGCCGTGTCCCGTGACACCACCATCCGGAGCACGGTCGACAGGCGTTACCGGGTCACGGTTTACACGGGCGTTAACGACAACGTTCGCGCCCTCGCAACACCGGGCCGAGCACAGTCGGCTCGTGAAATCCTTGAAGCTGCTCGCCATCGTCGCCGTCGCCGCGACGTTCGCGGGCACCGCGACAGTCAGCGCCAGTCCGGAGAGCTCAAGACCGGCTTCCTGCCAGCGGCCCCCGGAGGAACCACCGCCGCTGAAGCCGACCACGGTCACCACGATCGGCCAGGTGTATCACTGCGTTTTCGACAACTACTTCAGCGGTCCGGTCCTGGACAGCCGGGCCCTCCTGCAGCCGGCGTTCGCCGCGCTCACCCAGGAACTGCAGCGCCGCGGACTGGACCAGGCGACCGCGGGCGCACCCGTGCTGACCGGCAAACGGGACGCGGACTGGCGTTCCTTCAGCCGGGCGTACCAGGACATCATCGCCAAGCTGCCGCAGGACGTGCACCAGGCCATCGCCGAGGTGACTATCAACGCGATGGTGGGCAGCCTCAACGACAACCACGCGCGGTGGATGCGTCCGACGGAACGCGACACCGTCCCGGTCGGGTTCATGCCCTCGCACGCCCGCGGCCCGGGCCGGACAGATCCGGCGACGAGCGGACCGGCGTTCGTGGTCGATGTGCTGCCGGGCAGCGCCGCGGCGAACGCGGGCATCAAGCTGGGGGACGAGATCCTCGCGGTCAACGACGTGCCGTTGTTCATCAACGGTGTCGCGGTGCCGCAGGTGGTCGAGTGGCTGATGGAGGCCCGGGACGGGCAGCAGGTCAAGCTGACCACGCGCAGGCCGTCCACGGGCGAGACCAAGACCTACACCGTGACCGCGACCAAACCGGCCGGGCCGCCGCCGCAGCGCGAGGTGGTCGAGTCGAAGCTGCTGCCCGGTGACGTGGCCTACGTGCGGCTGCGCGGCTTCGAACCCGGCTCGGCCGACAAGGTGCTCAAGGCCATCGCGGACCTGGGCGAGGACCGCGAACTGCGCGGCGTCGTGCTCGATCTGCGGGGCAACGGCGGCGGCTCGCCGGACGAGGTCAAGAAGCTGGTCAGCTCGTGGGTGCACAACAAGACGTACAGTTACTGGTGCGACGTGAAGGACAAGTGCACGCCCAACAAGACCGACGACTCGGTGCCTCTGGTCGGCCTGCCGCTGGTCACGCTCACCGATCGCGGATGTGCCTCGGCGTGCGACGCGTTCTCCAGTGCCGTCAAGGACCTGAAGTTCGGCACGCTGGTCGGTGCCCGGACCGCGGGTGCGGTGTCCGGCCCCGGCTCGGGGTGGGTGCTGGACGACGGCAGCATGATCGGCCTGCCGAAGATCCACGAGATCGGTCCCAACCGTCAGAAGGTCGACACCGTCGGTGTGCCGCCCGACCACTTCGCGCCGATCACCGCCGCGGACCTCTCCGCCGGGCGCGACCCGGGTGTCGGCAAGGCCCTCGCCTTGCTGCGCTGAAGACTCTGCGCTGAAGATTCTGCGCTGAGGATCCTGGGCCGAAGATCCTGGGCCGACGTTCACGTGGGGGCAACGTCCGATCCGCTAGGACCGATGGATGCGAGTACTGGTGGCTGAGGACGAACGGGACCTGGCAGATCTGGTCGCCACGGGGTTGCGCAGGCACGCGATGGCCGTCGACGTGGCCTACGACGGGGCAACCGCGTCCGAGCGGTTGGCGGTCAACGACTACGACGTGCTGGTGCTGGATCGGGACTTACCCGAGGTGCACGGCGACGAGATCTGCCAGGACCTGGTCACGGCCGGGGCCCGGACCAGAATCCTGATGCTCACCGCGGCCGCGTCGGTGCCCGAACGGGTCGCCGGTCTCGGCCTCGGCGCGGACGACTACCTGCCGAAACCTTTCGACTACAGCGAACTGGTGGCACGGGTGCAAGCGCTGGGCAGGCGCAGTCAGGCGCCCGTGCCGCCGACGTTGCGGCGGCACGGGATCGTGATGGACACGCAGCGCATGCAGGTGACGCGGGACGGCCGGTTCCTCCGCCTGTCACTGAAGGAATACGCGGTCCTGGAGGTGCTGATGCGGGCCGATGGGGCGGTCGTCAGCGCCGAACGGCTGCTGGAGTCGGCCTGGGACGAGCACACCGATCCGTTCACGACCGTCGTGCGTGTGATCATCAGCAGACTGCGGGCCAAACTCGGTGACCCGGCGTGCATCCAGACCGTGCCGGGCGCTGGATACGTGCTGTGAGGCGACGGACGATGCGGGTCCGGCTGACCGTGCTCTACACCGGTATCTTCCTGGTCACCTCCACGGTCCTGGTGATCGTGGTGAACATGGTGTTCAGCGACAGGCTGAACACCGAGGTCGCGCAGATCGCGCCGGACCGGCCGGTGCGCCTGGAATTCCCCCCGCCGCCACCACCGGGACTGCGGGTCGAGAACGTCCGGGAGCTGCCGGAGGAGGTGCTGCGGGACCAGTGGATCGCGACCCTGATCACCATCGCCGTTCTCGCGGCGCTGTCGATCGCCGCCGGGTGGTGGATGGCGGGCCGGATGCTGCGGCCGCTGCGCCGGATCACCGCGACCGCGCAGCGGCTCTCGTTCTCCAACCTGGACGAGCGGATCGCGTTGACCGGACCGAACGACGAGCTGAAAGACCTCGCCGACACGTTCGACGCGATGCTGGAACGGCTGGAGCGCTCCGCGGAGAGCCAGCGTCAGTTCATCGCCAACGCCGCACACGAGCTGCGAACGCCGCTGGCCACCCAGCGCGCCGCGATCCAAATAGGACTCGAAGACGCCGGTGACCTGCCCGCGGTCCGGGCGAAACTGCTCACCCACAACCGGCGTACCGAACAGATCATCGATTCGCTGCTGGTGCTCGCCGAGGCCGAGCACGGCCTGGACGCCATGCGGCCGGTGGAACTGGCGACCCTGGTGCGGCAGACGGCCACGGAGTCCACAACGGACGGAATCACCATCACGGTCGCCACCGAACCGGTCATGGTGCGTGGTGATCCAGTACTACTGCACCGGCTGCTTGTCAACGTGGTGAGCAATGCCGTGCGGTACAACCACCCGGGTGGATCAGTGCACATCGGACTCAGCGCGTCCGGGGTGCTGACCGTCCGCAACACCGGGCCGCACGTCGCCCCGGAACGGATTCCCGAGCTGTTCCAGCCGTTCCGCCGGTTGCACACGCGGACCCGCACGGACGGCGCCGGCCTCGGGCTGTCCATAGCGGCTTCGATCGCGCGGGCGCACCATGCCGAGATCACGGCGCGGCCCAACCCGGACGGCGGCTTGGAACTGACCGTCGTGTTCGGTATCCCGTCACCGTCACTGGTGTCACTGCCGCGCCGATGAGGTGCCGATGAGGTGCCGGTGGCGACAACTTGCCACTTCTCACGTCGGCAAATGGTCGTTCTCGTCACCCGCGCCACAGGTTCAGGCGTTAACTTCGGAAGAATGACGGCGCTTTGGGGCATCTCCTTCGACGCCACGCCGATCTCCGGTGTCGTTGTGGAGTTCGTGAAGACGGCGAGGCACTTCGCCGACCGGGGCACGCGGGTCGTGCTGGACCTCGGCTACGACATCAAGGCCGACAAGGACGCGTTCTTCCGGCCGTACGAGCACGAATCCCGGCTGCTGCCGGACTGGGTCCGGCTCGGCCGGATCGCGGGCATCGAGGGGATTGCCGGATACGACAGGCAGTTCGTCGCCGACGTGCTGCGCGAAGTGGTCGGTCGCGGCGAGGGAACACATCTGCTGCCCAGGATCGACGCGATCGCGCACACGCTGAGCGAGCTCATCGTCGCCACCTGGGAAGCGCACGACGTGGCGTATGTGCTGGTCGAGAACGGAACGCTGCCCGAGAACATCACGTACACCAAGGCTTTGCACCTCGCCATCGACAAGTACGGTGCCCGCCGCGGCCTGGGCCGGTACGTCCTGTGGCGTGACCACGACCTGATGTGGCAAAGTGAACCGAGCTCGGGGAAGTACGGCGAGTATCCCTACCCGGCGACCCCCAAACCGCCGAACTCCCCGCACATCCACTACCTGGCGCTGCACGACCAGGCCCGCCGCAGGACCCTGGAATGGGCGCCGCACCTGCGTACGATCGACGTCCTGCCGAACACGTTCACGCACCGCAAGGCGATCGTCCACTCCGGTAACGCCGATTTCCGCCGTGAGCACGGCATTCCGGCCGGCGCCCCGCTGATCGCCCGGTGCACGCGGATCATCAGGCAGAAGCGCATCGACCGGGATCTGCACCTGCTGGCCGGAATCCCGGAGGCGTACCTGTTCGTGGCGGGTGACACCGGCGAGTCGCCGGAGGAGTACCGCAGGCTCACCGCACTGGCGCAGGAGCTGGGCGTCACCGATCGGGTCGTGTTCGGCGGCTGGCTCGCCCCGCACGAGGACGACATCGGCCGCTCGACAGGCTGCCGGTACTCGGTGCGGGATCTGCTGGCCCACGCGGACTTGGTGTCGTTCTTGACATCGTATGACTACGAGAGTTATGGAAACCCGGTGGGGGAGGCCATCGCTTCCGGTGTGCCTTACGTGGCCACCCGGTACGAGCTGTACGACACGGTGTACGGCAGCAAGGGCTTCCGTGCGCCGCTGCTCACCGAGGACATCCCTGACCCTGGTTTCGTCCGGCGGGTACGGGACCTGCTCACCGACGAGGAGAAGCGAGCGGCGATGGCGGAGCACAACTTCAGGCTGGGCGAGCGTGATTTCAGCACGGCACGGGACCTGCTGGACCGGTTGGTGCTCACGCCGATGGACGAGCGGATCCGGCTCAGCGTGGTGCTGCCCGTGTACAACGAGGCCGCGAACCTGCCCGCCGTCCTCGATTCGCTCTACCACCAGCGCGGAATGGACCGATCGACCTACGAAGTCGTCCTGGTGGACAACAACTCCACCGACGACACCGTGGACATCGCCGAGAAGTTCGCCTCGGACCACCCCGACCTGGCGATCCACGTCGTTCCCGAGCCTGAGCAAGGCGTGTCGTGCGCACGCCGGACCGGCATGCGGTTCGCCAGCGTGCGCAGCCGGGGCCGGGTCAACGCGGAGGAGCGTTTCTACCTCGTGTCCGCGGACGCCGACTGCCGCGTCGACCAGGACTGGTTGTCCGAGTTGTTCGTGGCCATGGAATCCGGCAAGGCGGCGATCGGGGTGTGCGACTACTACTACTCCGCCGAACACTTCGCCGGACGGCCCCGGCTGTGGGACGCGATCACCAGAACCTTGCGCTGCCGGGCGGTGACGTTCGCGTTGTTCGGCGGATTCCCGGACGGCAAGGGGTTCGCCGTCGACCGCGACGTGCACGACCGGGTCGGCGGCATCGAGATCTTCTACCAGTTGCAGGACGGGAGGTTCGTCAACCACCTGTCCGACGACTGGGACTTCGGCATCAAGGTCCGGGGCAGCGGCGAGGACATCGGCTACGTTCCCCGGTCACGGGTGGAGATCAACCCGCGCAGGGTCGACCACGCGATCGACGAGGTGATCGCCGGCCGTGCGTACGGTTCGGACGGCATCATCGTGATGCGGGACATCCGGCCGGAGTCCACAGCGGTGAGCGAGGACCTGACCGAGGAGCAGGCACAGCAGGCGTGGGAGTACTCCATCAAGGACTTCACCCCGAAGAACACCATCCTCCCGGTCCTGCTCACGCCGTCCTTGCTGGACGACGACGCGGTGATCGAGTTCTTCACCCCGGCACTGGCCGAACGGCTCGGCAGGCGGATCGCGGAGATCAAGGACGAGATGCGGATGACGGACTTCACGCCGATCCACTCGTACAAGACTCCGTCCTACCGGCTCTACTTCGAGTTCGCCGACGAGATCTTCGCCCGGCTGCGGGCGACCGTGGGGCAGGACATCGGCCACCCGCCGCCACTCCCGCCGTGCTTCGAGGACGTGCCGCCGGACCGCTTTGTCGAGTTCGTCAAGTACTACTGCGAGGACAGGGAATCCGGCGAGGCACACAACTACTTCGGCAACGGAGGCGTGTTCTGATGGACTACGCGTCAGCGCTGGCGTCCCTGCGCGTGCTCGACCCGTCCCACCCCAAGCCCGCGGTGGCGGATGTCCTTGCCGCACCGGAGAACCGGCACCTGCTGGAGTACGTCGTCGAGGACCCGTTCGGCGCCCATGTGTTCCCCGGCAACGAAGTCGGCTACGCGGTGCCGGACTTCCTGGCCGACCTCAACACGCAACTGGAAGACACCGCGCCGATCCACCTGTGGTCCTACATTCCGACCTGCGCGTACCGCTGCCGCTTCTGCCAGTATCCCGTCGTGCTGGCCAAGGGCGAGAACGCCGACGCCAAGGCGAACCAGTGGGTGGACTGGAACATCAGGGAAGCCCGGTCGTGGCTGCGCGAAGTGCCCGCCCTGCGGACCGCGCCGATCGGCGAGTTCAACGTTTTCGGGGGCACGCCTTCGCTGCTGCCGCCCGACGCGATCCGCAGGCTGCTGGACTTCTACCGGGAGAACTTCGCGTTCGGCCCGGACACGGCGATCCGCTTCGAGGGCGACCCGAGCACGTTCACCCCGCCGAAGCTGGAACTGCTGGCGTCGCTGGGCGTCACCAAGCTTTCCAGCGGGGTCCAGTCCTTCGACGACAAGGTCCTGGCCGAGTGCGGCCGTGAACACAGCGCCGAGATGTGCGTGGCCTTCGTGCGCGAAGCGCAACGCGCCGGGTTCCCGTGGATCAGCATCGACCTGATGTACGGCTTGCTCGACCAGACCCTCGACAGCGTCCGCCGCGACCTCGACACGGTGCTCGACCTGGAGCTGACGGCCGTCGTCTGTACGAAGCTGCACCTCAAGTCCTACTCGGACACCCGGACCGGCGTGGCGGGTGTGCAGCCCGCGGCGTGGCAGATTCCCTCCTATCGGGACAAGCTGGTGCGGGACGGGCATCGGTGGCCCACGCTGGGGGAGCAGTACCAGATGCGCGAGATCCTCACCGAGGGTCTGCGTTCCGCGGGCTATACCGAGCATCCGACGATGTACTTCGCCCGGGACGGCCAGGGGCCCGAGGAGTGGAAGTCCATCATGGTGGATCAGCACCGCCAGGAGGCCGAGGTGGCCATCGGGCTGGGCGGCAGTTCCAGCTGCCGCCGGTCCGAGGCGATCACCGACGTGCACTGGCAGCGGTACGCCGAGGCGGTGGACGCCGGGCGGGTTCCGCTGGGTTCCGCGACGCGGTTCTCGCCCGAGGCCCAGGAGGAGCGGGCGATCAAGATGGCGTTGTCGACGCTCCAGCCCGTCCGGGAGTCCGTTCATCGCGAGCGGTTCGGGCGGTCTCTGGTGGATGGCGCCTGGCGGGCCACTTTCGAGTCCCTGGTCGCGCGCGGTCTGCTGCTGACGGATGCGGACGGGCTTCGGTTGACGCCTGCGGGAGAGGTCCTGGTGGAAGCCGTCATCAACGCCGACTTCGACGTTTCCGCAGCTCACCCCTCGTGAGTGGTTGTCAGGGTTCTAACCCTGACAAACACTCACGAGGGCCTAGCAGTCCCGGTCGGCGCGGGTGCCGTGCACGAGGAACGCTGTGACGGCGTCATTCCCGCAGGCGTTGCCGTTCGCGAAATAAGCACCATGGCCGCCGGCGTCGACGGACACCAGAGGTGCACGCAGAGCGTCGCGCATCTTCAGGCCCGCGGAGTACGGCGTCGCCGGGTCCCGACGGTTCTGGATCATCAGGACCTTCGACGACGGAGCGATCCGTGTGGCGGGTTCGGCCTGACGGTAGGGCCAGAACGCACACGCGGTGATGTTCTGCGGCATGCCAGCGGTCAACGGGTACGTCAGGCGGTCCCGGGCCACGGCCCGTGCGTAGTGGCCGGCCGAACGGGGCCAGGCGACATCGTTGCAGCCGGTGGCGGTCAGGACGGCGACCGCGTTCTGGTGCTGGTCCGGCGGCGGCAGCGGGATCGTCGGCAACGGGTCGCCCGCCCGCAGGGCCCGCATGTACTCGGCGAGCAGTGGGAAGGTCGAGTCGGAGTACAGCCCTTGGAACATGTACGCCCGTAGATCGGGGTGTGTCTCCGTGAGGGCGAGGTAGGTCGCACGGACGTCACCAAGGCCATATGTGCTCTCACGGGCAGTGGCCCAGGCGGCGAAGTCAGGGAAGCGGTCCTCGACACCGACGGCGAAGTTGTTCAGCCAACCCCGCGCCACCCGGCGTGGATCGGGGTCATCACTGCTGTCGAGCACAGCGCGGTCCGTACGGGACGGGAACATGGTCGTGTACACGGCGCCGACGTACGTGCCGTACGAGACGCCCCAGTACGACAGCTTCCGCTCGCCCAGGGCCTGACGGATCTGGTCGATGTCCCTGGCTTCGTTGCGGGTCGTGATGTGCCGCGCCAATTCCACACGCGTACATGCCTCGGCGACCCGGCGAGCACGCGCGACGTTCGCCGTGATGTCACCACCGGGACCGGGCCACGGGTGGAAGTTGCGCAGATGGGCGTCGTCGCTGCTCAGCCCGCAGGTGATGGGTGTGCTCGCACCGACGCCTCGTGGGTCGAAGCCGACGAGGTCGTACCGGTCGAGCACTTCACGGGGCAGGCGCATGCCGTGGGTGAGCGGCCGGGACAGACCGGAGTTCCCGGGCCCGCCGGGGATCAGCAGCAGCACTCCCCGGCGGGTTTCCGGTTTCGCCGTCCGGATTCTGGAGATCGCCAGCGAGACGTGGCCTTTCGCCGGGTCTTGGTAGTCCATCGGCACCTGGATCGTGGCGCATTCCTGACGCGGGTCGGCCGGGCACGCGGTCCAGCCGGGGCCTGTCTGGCCCGTCTCGGCCATCGCGGGGGACGCCGACAGGCACCCCGTGAGCACAGTCGTGAGCGCAGTGACGCATAAGAGTCGTCTCATGCCGGAAAGCGTCGTGGTTCAGCCGGTCGTGAACCATCCGGCCGGCCTGACACGTCTCGGTAGTGCCACCCCCACCGACGTGAGATGCTCACCCGCGTGAGCAGTTGGACCGAAGTGATCAACTACGTTCGAACCCGGTACGAGGTGCTGGAGGAGAGCGACACCTGGCTGCGGTTCCGGATGGACACCGACGGCTCGCGCAGCCAGCAGGTCTCGGTGCACCACGTGCCCGACGACGACGGCGAGTGGCTCGAGATCTCCTCCCCGGTCGGCTGGGCCGACCAGGTCGACCTGCGCAGGCTCCTCGAACTGGCCGGCAGCGCGACCGTCGGCGGGGTCGCGGTGGTCGACGGCGTCGCGCTGCTCAAGCACACCGTGCCGGTCGAGGACCTGAGCGTGCGTGAGGAGTTCGAACGCCCGCTCAAGCTGGTGGTCGCGCATGCCGACAGCTTCGAGCGCGAACTGGCCGGCACGGACCACTTCTAGCGTCAAGCCGAGCCGTCCGGCCGCCGGACCCGCTCGGCCGCGATCAGCTCGACGATGACGAGCACGCCGACCGCCTCGACGAGCAGCAGGCTGATCAGCACCACCAACTGGGTCGCCCCGGCCTGGAGCGGCGACGCGCCACCGAGCAGGACGCCGACGAACGCGCCGGGCAGTGTCACCAGGCCGACGGTCCTGGTCTGATCCAGCGCGGGAACGAGCGCTTGCCCGGCTGTCGGGCGCAGGATCAGCAGTGCCGCGTCCCGGGGCATGAGGCCCAGCGCCAGTGCTGCCTCGTACTCGCCTCGGCGGGTTTTCAGCTCGTCGAGCGCACGGCGGCCGGCTAGTGTCGTCCCGGTCATCGCGCCGCCGATGAGGATGCCCGCGATCGGCACGATCGCCACCGGGTGCGCCGGGACCAGACCGGACAGGATCAGGACGGCCAACGGCGGCGAGACCCCGGCGGCGATGGCGGCGGCCGTCCAGACCGCGTCCGGCCAGTCGCCGAAGCGCCGGGCCGAGGTGACGCTGGCGACCGTGAACATCATCAGCACGAACCCGGCGGTCAGCCACCCCGAGTGCAGGACGGCCGTGATCAACAGGGACACCGCCGCGAGCTGGACGGCCGCGCGGACCGCGGCCGTCAGGACCGAATGCCACGCACCGAGACGTCCCAGCCAGACCAGCACCGCCGTCGCGGCGGCGAACAGCGTCAGTACGACGGCGAGCAACGGGCCGATGTGGATCACGAGGTCAGCTTATGGGGCTTCGTCAGATGGTCCCGCGTCTGCCCGAATGGGCGGATTGTTCGTATTCGCGTACAAGAAAAACGGACGTACGGTGGCGCATGTCGCATGGCGGAAAATGGCCGGTGATGTGATCGAATAAATGTCCGAAAACCGACCTTCGTAGGTTGTAGGCAATCTTTTGCCATCTGCAGGATCGCGCATATGGCAAGAATGAGAAAAGCCACCGCAATTGTCGTACCATTAGCCCTTTCGGTCGCTGTTGTCGCTTTCGCCGGGCCTGCCGAGTCGAAGCTGCCGCAGCAGAGCCCGATCGACGTCACCCTGGAATCGCTCCGGTACGACCCGCACCTGCCGCCGCTGAACGTCTCCTACGGCCACTCCGACATCGAGCTGACCTACATCCGCAAGGACCAGGACAGCCCGACCGGCTGCACCACGCGCGACCACGAGGAGACCGAGGAGGCGGAGGTCGAGCCGGGCGCCGGGCACGTGACCCTGTCCGGCGTGCGGTACGACCTGGTCCAGTTCCACTTCCACACGCCGTCCGAGCACCGGTTCCACGGCCAGTCCACCCCGCTGGAGATGCACCTGGTGCACCGCAACGCGGCCCAGGAACTGCTGGTCATCGGCATCCCGCTGACGGTCGGCCCGGCCTCCACAGTGGACAAGGTGCTCGCCGACCTCGCGCCGGAGTGCGGTGCGAACGTGCACGTCGGCGAGATCGACCTGAACACCCTGCTGCCGCACGACCGTACGACGGCCCGCTACAACGGCTCGCTGACGACGTACCCGTTCAGTGAGAACGTGAAATGGTTCCTGATGCGGGAGAAGACCGTCACCCAGGCCACGATCACCCGTTTCCAGCAGTTGTTCACCAGCGGAAACGCTCGCGCGACCCAGCCGCTGAACGGACGCACCGTCACCGTGGGCCGCCCGCACATCTGAGGCGACATCCCGCGCGCACAGTGACGTGCACAGTGATCTGACCGACTGACCGACCGGCGCATCAGCCATCTGGCCGATGCGCCGATCCGTTTCCCCGGCTCCCAGGCCGAAGCGGCGACCCATTCGGCCCCGGCATTCTCCTTCCCGTTCGCAGCGACCGAGGAGGAGAAACGGTGACAGAGCCGATTCTGGCCGGACGTGGCGTGGTCAAACGCTACGGTGACGTGATCGCGCTCGCGGGGGTGGACATCACCATCGGGGCGGGTGAGGTGGTCGCGATCGTCGGCCCGTCCGGGTCGGGCAAGTCGACCCTGCTGCACGTGCTCGCCGGGATTCTGCCCGCCGACGGCGGTGAGGTGTTCCTCGGCCGTCAGCCGATCACCCGGATGTCGGAGACCGAGCGCAGCAAGCTCCGCCGTTCGGCCTTCGGGTTCGTGTTCCAGTCCGGCATGCTCGTCGCCGAGCTCACCGCCGAGGAGAACGTCGCCCTGCCGATGCTGCTGGCCGGCACGCCCCGCGACAAGGGCATCGCCGCGGCGCGGGAGTGGCTGGTGCGCCTGGGCCTCGGCGGCCTGGCCACCCGCAGGCCCGGTGAGGTCTCGGGCGGACAGTTGCAGCGGATGGCGATCGCCCGCGCGCTGGCGCACCGGCCGCAGGTGATCTTCGCGGACGAGCCGACCGGGGCGCTGGACACCAAGACCGGTGAGGAGACGATCAGCGCGTTGCTGACCGTCGCACAGGAGACCAACGCGGCCGTTGTCATCGTCACGCACGATGTCTCCGTTGCGAATCGGGCGCAACGGGTCATCGAGATGCGCGACGGCCGTGTCGCGGTGCGGGCGGCGGCATGAATCCGCTGCAGCTCGCATGGCGGGTGCTGCGGGGCGATTCCCGGAGCCGGATGTCAGCCCTCTTCACAGCCATCGGTGTCGCGGTCGGGGTGACACTGGTGCTGTGGCTGGCCACGGTTCCGGGAGCCCTGCAGTCCAGGGCGGACCGGGAGAGCTGGCGCAACCCGACGTTCTCCAGCCAGGAGCGGTTCGACCAGCAGTCGGCCGACGCCGCCGTCCTGGTCGCGAAAACCCGGGACAACGTCGGGCAGCGGGAGATCCAGCGGTTCGACGTCGCCGGCCTGAAGCCGGACGTGCCGGTCGCGGCGGGCATTCCGGGACTGCCGGGGCCCGGCGAGGTCCTGCTGTCGCCCGCGCTGGCCGACTTGGCCGGGACCAAACCGGCCGACCAGCTGGCCGATCGGTTCAAGGGCACGGTGGTCGGGCGGATCGGGCCCGAGGCGCTGATGTTCCCCGACGAACTGGTCGCGATCGTCGGGCACGATCCCAGTGAGATGCCCAACGCGATGCCGCGCGACGGCCTGACCGGAACCGGTTCACCGGGTTCGGTGAACAAGCTCCTGGTGTTCCTCAGCCAGATCGGCATCGTCGTGCTGATCGCGCCTTGCCTCGTGCTGGTCGCGTCGGCGGCCCGGCTGACCGCGGCTCGCCGTGAACGCCGTCTGGCCGCGTTGCGGCTGGCCGGGGCGACGCCGCAGCAGGTCATCGCCATGACCGCCGCGGAGACCGCGATCGCTTCGATCGTCGGCGCCGTGCTGGGGGTGGCGTTGACGTTCCCGATGCGGGAACTGACCGCGCTGATCCCGTGGGACGGCGGCGACTGGTTCCCGTCGGACTGGACACCGTCCGGCCTGCTGATCGGGTTTGTCCTCGTGGTGGCCCCGCTGCTGGTGGTCGGTGCGGCCGTGCTCGGCCTGCGGCGTGCGGTGAACCGGCCGTTGGGTGCCGCGCAGCAGCAGACCAAGCGTCAGCCCAACGCCGCCCGCCTGCTGTGGCTCGTCGGTGCCGCCGTGGCCTTCGTCGTCGCGATCAGCGTCGCGCAGACCAGCAGGGACGGCGGGATGACGTTCGTCCTGATCGGACTGTCCGCGGTCGCGGTGTCGCTGGTGTTCGTCGGGCCGCTCGTGACGTCCTTGCTGGGCAAGATGTTCACGGCCCGCTGGCGCTCGCCCGCCACGCTGCTGGCCGGCCGCAGGCTGATGGACGACCCGAAGGCGGCCTTCCGGGCGTCCGCGGGTGTCGTGCTCGCCGTGTTCGCGGGTTCCATGGCGCTGGCCATGTTTCCGAGTATCGAGGAGCGGATCGGCTACAGCACAGGGGAATGGCGCGACGGTGTGTACGTCGCACAGGGCTCCGGGTACACCAGCGAGCAGATCGACGACCTGAAGGCAGACCTGGCGTCCCGCAAGGTCGACGCGCCCGTCGTGGAGATCCAGGAGGGTGCTCTCCAGGTGCCCGGTGCCCGGGGCACCATGTCCGGCACGGTGCTCGGGTGCGCCGACGCGGGCAAGGTGCTGGGCGCGCGGTTCGACGCGTGCCATCCCGGCCCGGCGATCTACGTGCCCCAGGGCATGGTTCTCGATCCGGGCAAGCTGGAGTTCATGCCGTACACGGGCAAGGTCTCGGAGCCGCTGTCGCTGCCGCAGGGCGTGCCCGTCCGGGAGTACAACCCGGCCGGCTGGCACGGGGTCCTGATCGACCCCGCCGTCTTCGGGTCCGCTCTGCAGGGCGGGCTGGGCACGGTCGCCGTGGCGACGACGCCTGCCAACCAGGACATCGTGCACACCATGCTCGTCCGGAACATGCCAGGCGTTTCCTTGTACAGCAACGAACGCTATGACGGCCGGGCCGACACGCTCGCCGGTGACCTCCAGCGGGCCACGCTGATCGGGTTGAGCATCGCCACCGTGCTCGGCGGGGTGAGCGCGGGTGTCGCCGCGGCGGGCTCGGTCGTGGACCGGCGCCGGACGTTCGGTGCGCTGATCGCCGCCGGTACCCCGGTCAACGTGCTGACCAGGGCCTTGCGCCGGGAGGCCATGCTTCCGGCACTCGTCGCCACGCTCGGCGCCGGTGTCGCCGGGGTGCTGGTCGGTTCGGGACTGCTCACCCTGATCAAGGGCGAGCTGGACCTCAACCCGTGGATCGTCACGCCCGCCGTGCTCGGGCTCGTCGTGGCTCTGATGGCCGCCGCCGCTTGCGGACCCGTGCTCCGCCGGGTGTCGGCAAGGGACTATTCGGACGAATAGCAGCGGCCATCCCCAGGGGAGAACGCCGGAGGGGGTATCGGGGCTTCCTCCGGCGTTCTCACGCCGATTCGCGGATCACCAGGGTCGGGTCGAAGATCACCGAGCGGGGTGCCTGGCCGGGCGACTCGATCCGTTCCAGCAGGATTCTGGCCATCTCGGCGGCCATCTCCTCGATCGGCTGCACGACCGTGGTCAGCCGGGGCCGCGACGCCAGCGCGGGCGGGCTGTTGTCGAAGCCGACCAGCGCGACGTCCTCCGGCACACGGCGTCCGTTCTTCTGCAGCACCAGCAAAGCGCCGTGCGCCATCAGGTCGTTGGCGGCGAACACACCGTCCAGGTCCGGGTGTTCGGCCAGCAGCCGCGACATCGCCGCCTCCCCGCTCTGCTGGGTGAAGTTGCCCTCCGCGATCGGGATGTACGGATATCCGTGCCGGGCCATGGCCTCCCGGAAACCGGCCAGCCGGTCCTGCGCCGCGGGCACGTCGAGCGGCCCGCAGATGGTGACGACCCTCGTGCGGCCGCGGGCGACGAGGTGGTCGGCGGCCAGCGCCGCGCCCGCCTGGTGGGCCAGGTCGACGTAACTGATCGGCACGGGACGAGCGGGCCGGGCGAACAGCACCGCCGCGAGCCCGGCCTCGGTCAGCGACCGGGGCAGCGGGTCCTCGGGATGCGTCGAGACCAGCAGTGCGCCGTCGGCGTTTCCGCGTTTGAGGAAGTCCACCACCTCGGCGCGGGCCTTGTCCGTCTCGCCGAGCATCAGCACCGGGTGGACGCCGTGGTTGCGCAGGAAGCCCACCACGCCACCGGCCACCCGGCCGAAGAACGGGTCGGCGAAGATCTGCGTGGCGAACTCGTCGCCCTGCCCCGGTGCGCCCGCCATGACCAGGGCGATCGTGCCGGCACGCCGCGTGACCAACGACCGCGCCGCCTGGTTGGGCGCGTACCCGGTCGCCTGGATCGCCTCGCGGACGGCCTGCTGGATCTCCACGTCCACGTTGCGGATGCCGTTGATCACCCGGGACACCGTCGCCCGGGACACGCCGGCGACCCGGGCGACGTCCTCGAGGGTCGGGGTGCGGGCAGCCGGCTTGCTCATATCAGTATTTCTACAACGAACGGACTCGGGCGTTACCGTCGTGGAGTGTTCCGCACCGCGAACTTGACCGGACCACCGGACCGTCGACACACTGCGCGAATGCGGCGAATTCCGGTTCAGCGAGTGCCATGAGGTTCCGGCTGCTGGGGCCACTGGAGATCCGCACCAGCCCGATCGCCGCGGACAAACAACGCACCGTGCTGGCGATGCTGCTGGTCAACGCCGGCCGGACGGTCCCGGCGAGCGCGCTGGTCGCCGAGGTGTGGGGTGACCGTCCGCCGCGTTCGGCCGCCCCGAACCTGCGCGGTTACGTGATGCGGCTGCGCCGGTTGCTCACCGACGAGGACCAGCTCGTCACCCTTCGTTCGGGTTATCGGCTGGACGTCGATCCGGACGATTTCGACGTCCCCCGGTTCGAGGAACTCGCCGAGGCCGGCAGGCAGGCGCTGGCCCGGTCCGATCTGCCGGCCGCGGGCGAGGCCTTCGACGAGGCGTTGCGGCTGTGGCGCGGCCCGGTCGCCGAGGACGTGCCGCTCGGCCCGCGGCTGAGCGAGTTCGCCGCGCGGATGACCGAGCGGTACCTGGCCACGGTCGAGGACTACGTCGAGGTCGAGCTGGCCACCGGCAGGCACGCGGACGTCACGGCCCGATTACGGGGCTGGATCCGGCAGCACCCGTTGCGGGAGAAGCTGCACAGCCAGTTGGTCCTGGCGCTGTACCGCTCCGGGGACGTGCCGGGCGCGCTGGAGGCGTACCGGTCGGCCCGCCGGACGCTCGTCGACGAGCTGGGCATCGACCCCGGCCCGGAGCTGAGCCGCCTGCACGACCAGGTGCTGCGGCGGGACCCGGCGTTGTCGCCCGTCCGGGCCGGACCGGCGGTGGTGCCCCGGCAGTTGCCGCCGGAGCCCGCGGTGTTCGTCGGCAGGCAGCAGGAGCTCGCCGCCGCCTCGGCCGGGGGCGTGGTGGCGTTCCACGGGCCCGGCGGCGTGGGCAAGTCCACGCTCGCGTTGAAGGTCGCGCACACCGTCGCAGGCCGGTACCCGGACGGCCAGTTGTACGTGGACCTGCAGGGATCGAGCCCTGGTCTGCGGCCGCTGGACCCGCCGGAGGTGATCGGCCGGTTCCTGCGGGCACTCGGTGTGCCCGCCGGTGAGCTGACGGTCGAGCCCGGTGAGGCGGCGGCCCGGTACCAGTCGCTGCTGGCGTCCCGGAAGGTCCTCGTGGTCCTGGACAACGCGGCGGACGCGGGCCAGGTGGCACCGGTGCTGCCGGCCAACCGGGACTGCGCGGTGCTGATCACCAGCCGGATCGCATTGACCACTGTGGACGCCAGGCACATCCGGGTCGACGTGCTCGACGGTGCGGATTCCGTGCGGTTGCTGGGAAAGATCGCCGGGGACGACCGGGTCGCGGCCGAGGACACCGCGGCGGCGGAGATCACCCGGTGGTGCGGCGGGCATCCGCTGGCGCTGCGCATCGCGGGTGCTCGGCTGGCGAGCCGGCCGGACTGGTCGCTCGCGCGGTTCGGCGCGCGGCTGGCCGACCGGCGGCGTCGGCTGGACGAGTTGCGTGTCGCGGATCTGGGCGTGCGCGCGTGTTTCGCCGTCGGTTACGAGTCGCTCGGCGCGGATGCCATGGCGGCCAAGGCTTTCCGGCTGCTGGGTGTGCTCGGTGTGCCGGAGGTCGGGGTCGAGCTGGTCGCCGTCCTGCTCGAGGTGGACGACCTGCGCGCGGAACGGGCGCTGGACCGGCTGGTGGAGGTCCGCCTGCTCGACCCGGTCGCGGGCGGCCGGTTCCGGACCCACGACCTGCTCCGGCTCTACGCGGCCGAACTCGCCGCCGAGGTCGACCCGGCGGCCGAGCGCACGTGCGCCTTGCAGCGTGCGCTGGACTGGTATGTGACGATGTGCGGGCGTGCCGAGGTGGAAGAGTTCGACGCGGAGATGCCGTGCCTCGTGGCGGTCGCGGCCCAGGCCGCGGAGCGTGAGCCCGGGATCGCCCGGTTCACCATCGACGTCGTCACCGCGGTCCGCGCGTACGCGTCGAAACGCAGCCACTGGCGTGAGCTGGCGACGCTGGCCGAACTGGCGCTCGGCGTGGCGCGGCGTGACGACGACCGGCGCGGCGAGGCGGCGACGCTCGCGATCCACAGCACGATCGAGTACCGGGCCGGGCGGGTCGAGTCCGCGCGGGCGGGCCTGACCCGTGCCCTGCGGATCTGGCGCGACCTGGGTGACCGGGAAGGCGAAGGACTCGCCCTGCACAACCTGGGCTGGCTGTGCATGTGGACGCAGGACCTGCGCCTGGCGCTGGACCACTTCACCGAAAGCATCCGGCTGCTGTCGGCGGAGGGCTCGGCCAAGGTGCTCATCGCCCAGCACAACCTCGGTGAGGTCCTGCTGCGGATGGGCAAGCACACGGAGGCCGTGGACAGCCTGCACGAGTGCCTCGCCATGCGCAGGCGGTACGACGACCGGATGGGTGAGAGCATCACGCTGGTCGCGCTGGGCCGCGCGTACTGCCTGATGGATCAGCGAACGGACGCGTTGCGGACCCTGGACGAGGCCGTGACCTGCTGCCATGAGATGGGCAACCGGGACGACGAGTGGGAAGCGTTGCTGTGCCGCTCGGAGATCTGGCTGCGGGAGGGCAAAGTCCGTGCGGCGCTGCATGACGCGTTGCGAGCCAAGGAACTGACTGCTCGGATCGAGCACGACTACGGTCAGGCCGCCTCGGCCAGGCAGGTGGCTCGCGCACGGACCGCGTTGGGCGAGGCCTGGGCCGCCGGAGTGGAACGGCGTCGGGCCTACGAACTGTTCGCCGCGCCGAGCATCCGCCGTGATCCCGTACTCGAGGAGTTACTGGCCGGCAGCGTCCAGTGACCGTCAAACTCGCTGTACGCACCGCTGTACGGCCGGTCCCTACCCTCATTGCCGCAGCTGTCGCGTGGTCCGGCGGCTTGCTGGAGGTGTCGCCGGCCCACGCCCTTTCACGCGTCAGGCCTTCGCCAGCCGGTCCAGCCAGTGCTGGAGCAGGTGCACCTCGGGTTCGACCAGCTCGGTGCCCGGATCGGCCGCCAGTATCGCCTTGAGCTGCAGCGACGTGGTCGCGAGGCTCGCCGGCGGCTCCGGCTCGGCCGGCTTGTCCACGAAGACCGACGAGAACACCGCGTCCCGGACCCGCGCCGGCAGTCCTTCGTCGGTGTACACATCCGGCTGCGTGACCACGCTCAACGCGACGCCGACGCTCGCGGACATGATCGTCTGTGCGGCGGCGTCCACCGGGACGCGCAGCCGCCCGGCCTCGGCACATCGCTCCAGCAGGCCGCGGAGCAGCTCGAACGCCTCGTGCGCGGCCTTCGGCACCGCGCTGAGGGCAGGGGAGTACATCATCCGGTACACCGTGGGGTGCTGCTGCGCGAAGGCGACATGGTTGTCCCAGCCCGCTGCCACGTCGGCGACCGGGTCCTCCGACGGCCGGGTCACCCGCTTGACCGTCAGGTACTTCTCGAACCCGTGGTCGACGACCGCGCTGAGCAGCCCGTTCTTGTCACCGAACAACCGGTAGAGCACGGGCGCCCCGACACCGACCGCCTCGCAGACCGCCCGGGTGGAGATGTCCCGGTCCGGCGAGGAGTCCAGCAGTTCGGACGCCGCCTCCAGCATGCGTGTCCTGAGATCGTCCATGCCCCGATGTTATCAGTGATACGCGGCTCGGGTAGCGATGTTACCCACGTCATAGCGTTGATATCGAATTTGGGGTAGCGCTGCTACGAACACCGGCGTAGCGTTGCTATCGAACGAGCGGAACAACGCTAACAAGAGAGGGAGAACAATGACTCGGGTTGCGATCGTCACCGGTGCTTCCGGCGGAATCGGCCGTGAGGTCGCGCAGCGGCTGGCCACGGACGGGATGACCGTGCTGGTGCACTACTCGGGCAACAAGGGCCGGGCCGACGAGACCGTCGAGAAGATCACCGAGGCGGGCGGAACGGCCAGCGCGTTCCAGGCGGACGTCGCCGACGAGACCCAGATCGCCGCGCTGTTCGACGAGGTGGAGCGGCTGTACGGCGGAGTGGACGTCGTGGTGAACACCGCGGGCATCATGCTGCTGTCGCCGTTGACCGAGCTGAAGCTCGAGGACCTCGACCGGATGCACCGCACCAACATCCGCGGCACGTTCGTGGTGTCCCAGCAGGCGGCCCGCCGGGTGCGCCAGGGCGGCGCCATCATCAACTTCTCCACCACGGTCACCAAACTGGCCGTCCCGGGCTACACCGCGTACGCGGCCAGCAAAGGCGCCGTCGACGGGATGACGCTGACCCTCGCCAAGGAGATGCGCGGCCGCGACGTCACGGTCAACGCCGTCGCCCCTGGGCCGACCGCCACCCCGCTGTACTTCGAAGGCAAGCCGCAGGAGGTCATCGACGCCGCGTCGAAGGCCGCCCCGCTGGAGCGTCTCGGCCTGCCCTCGGACGTCGCCGAGGTCGTGTCGTTCCTCGCCGGCCCGGCCCGCTGGATCAACGGCCAGGTCATCTACACCAACGGCGGCGTGGCCGCCTGACCCGTCCCATCACCTTGTGAGGAAAGAACAATGTCGAAGATCGTCATCATCTCCGGTGCCTCGAGCGGATTCGGTGCCCTGACGGCCCGTGCGCTCGTCGACGCGGGCCACACCGTCTACGCCGGAATGCGGGACATCGCGGGCCGCAACGCCGTCCCGGCGGCGCAGGCCAGGGCGTACAGCGACAACCTGCGTCCCGTCCAGATGGAAATGTCCGACCAGCGCTCGGTCGACGCGGCCGTCGCCACGGTGCTCGCCGAAGAAGGACGGCTGGATGTCGTCGTGCACAACGCCGGGCACATGGTGCTCGGCGCGGCCGAAGCCTTCACACCCGAGCAGTACGCCAGCGTCTACGACACGAATGTGCTGTCGACGCAACGGCTCAACCGGGCCGCGTTGCCCCAGCTGCGCAAGCAGGGCGACGGTCTGGTGGTGTGGGTCGGCTCGTCCAGCACACGCGGTGGCACGCCGCCGTTCCTCGCCCCGTACTTCGCCGCGAAGGCGGCCATGGACGCACTGGCGGTGAGCTACGCGACCGAGCTGACGCGGTTCGGCATCGAGTCGACCATCATCGTGCCCGGCGCCTTCACCCGGGGCACCAACCACTTCGCCAACGCGGGGCACGCGGACGATCCGGCGGTCGTGGCCGCGTACGACGAGAAGTACGCCGGTTTCTCGGAGGAAGTCGCACGGCGGCTGGCGGACCTGTTGCCGCCCGACGCCGACCCCGCCGAGGTGGCACGTGCGATCGTGCGAGTGGTCGGCCTGCCCAGGGGACAGCGGCCGTTCCGCGTGCACATCGACCCGGCCGAGGACGGCGCGGAGCTGGTCAACGCGGTCGGCGACGCGGTGCGGCAGCAGTTCTACCGCCGTATCGGTTACCCGGAGCTGCTCACTGTTGTCCAGTAGTTGGCGATACGGTGAGCGCGTGGGTGAGAATCAGCTTGAGCCGCAGCCGTTCGACCCGAAGAACCTCCGGGTGTCCGACGCCGACCGTGAGCACGTCCTGGGCCTGCTGCAGAAGGCGGTCGGGCAGGGCATGCTCTCGCTGGACGAGTTCACCAAACGCACCGACCGCGCGTTGGCGTCGAGCACCCGGGGCGAGCTGAACAGCCTGCTGATCGACCTGCCCGGCCTCGTGCACGCCGACGTCGCGCCCGTCAGGGAAGAGCCGTTGCTGCTCAGGACCGGCGCGGGCACGGTGAAGCAGAAGGGCGAGTGGACGGTGCCGGGCACCATCACCGCGCAGTGCACGATGGGCACCATCCACATCGACTTCACCCGGGCACGGTGTGCGCACAAGAACGTCACCCTGCACGCGACCTGCGGGTCGGGCAACATCGTGGTGATCGTGCCGCGCGGATGGCTGGTCCGGATGGAGTCGGTGTCCACCGGCATGGGCAACGCGGTGAACAAGGCGACCGACCCCGCCGACCCGGCCATGCCGGTCCTGCACGTGCACGCCAAGGTCGGGATGGGCAACTTCAAGGTCAAGCACCCCTGGGGCCGCTGACCCGGCCCCAACCCCTCGTGAGTGTTTAGCCGTGTTCTAACCCTGATAACCACTCACGAGGGCTGAGCTGGGTGCCTATATCGTTTCCGGCATGCTTGTTGTCCACGCTGCCTGGTCGTCGACCGGCGGGGTGTGCGTATGGGCCGAGGACGCCACGGTGCCCGCCGCCGACGTCCGGCCGGGGGCCAGGCCGAAGAAGCATCCTTTCGGCGCGTCAGCCGAGACACTGCGCAAGGTCTTCGGCACCGGCGACGAGTTCTCGTTCACGCTTCTGCTGCCGTCGTCGGGCACGGGCCCGGTCGCGGCGCCGGAGTTGGTCCGTGCCACGGCCGGCAGGCCGAAGAAGCTGAAACTCGCCCCGTGGACCGTGAACGCCCTGGCGTTGACCCCCGCCGAAGCCATGCGGGTGCTGGGCGAGGAACCGCCGGAGACGCCGAGCGGGTCGTGGCGGTGGATGGCCTCGGTGGCCCGCTTCGCCCGATCACTGGCCGACCGTGGTCAGGTCCTGCCGGGCCTGGTCGACGGGCACGCGCGCTGGATTCCCCAGCTGATCGGTGCCGACGCCGACCACACCCGGGCGCTGCACCAAGCGATGCCGTCGGCGGTCCGCGCCGAGAACGCGGTTCTGCCCGGCGATCTCGTCCCGGTGGTGCTGACCGCGTTGACCGACGCGACGGTGCGCGACCGCCTTGCGGAAAGCCCGCCGGGAAAGACTCCCGCTGAGCGGTGGCTGCGGGCGTTGACCACGCCGGACGGCCGGGTCGACGGCGATCTGGGTGATCTCGGCGAGACTCTGCGCGCGTGGCACCGTTCCGCGGCGCCGCCGGCCGGTCCGCTGCGGACGTGTTTCCGGCTGGCCCTGCCCGACGAGGACGACGACGACTGGCGCGTCGAGTTCTTCCTGCAGGCCACCGCCGATCCGAGTCTGACCGCGAGCGCCGCGGAGGTCTGGCGGGGCACGGGGGCGGCCAAGCTGCTGGCCCGGCACGCCCAGCACCCCGAGGAGGTCCTGCTCGCCGGGCTCGGCCGGGCCAGCAGGGTCTATCCGGAGCTGGACGCGGCGCTGCGGGTCAGTGCGCCCGCCGAGCTGAAGACCGATCCGCAAGGGGCGTACCGGTTTCTGCGTCAGTCGGCGAACGCGTTGACGCTGGCCGGGTTCGGCGTCCAGCTGCCGTCGGCGTTGCAGCGCGCCCCGGAGCTCGGGCTGAAACTCAAGGCGAGTTCGTCCGCCAAGGGCCAGAGCGCGGTGGTCAGCGGCGGCATGGGGCTCGACGAGATCCTGAACTACCAGTGGAAACTGGCGGTCGGCGAGAACGAGCTCACCGAGGACGAGATCGCCGAGCTGGCCAGGGCGAAGGCGCCGCTGGTCCGGCTGCGCGGCAAATGGGTCGAGCTGGACAACGCCCGGCTGCGGCGCGCGCTGACGTTCCTCGAACGGGCGGGCGAAGGCGAGATGACCGCCCGTGACCTGCTGCAGGCGGATTCCGCGCTGGCCGAGCAGGGCGTGGACGTCCCGGTCACCGACGTGGCCGCCGACGGCTGGCTCGGTGACGTGCTGGCCGGGACCATCGAGGACCGGCTCGCCCCGGTGTCCACACCGGACAGTTTCACCGCGACGCTGCGGCCGTACCAGCAACGCGGCCTGGCGTGGCTGAGTTTCCTGTCCCGGCTCGGGCTCGGCGGCTGCCTGGCCGACGACATGGGCCTGGGCAAGACCGTCCAGCTGCTCGCGTTGATCGCCGCCGAGGGCACCGGGCCGAACCTGTTGGTGTGCCCGATGTCCGTGGTCGGCAACTGGCAACGGGAAGCCGCGCGGTTCACCCCTGACCTGCGGGTGTACGTCCACCACGGCAGCGGCCGGGTCTCCGGTGACGACCTGGCCGCGAAGGTCGCCGAATCGGACCTGGTGATCACCACCTACGGCGTGGTCTCCCGGCAGAACGAGGAGCTGGCCGCGCTCGGCTGGCACCGGGTCGTGCTCGACGAAGCCCAGAACATCAAGAACTCCGCGTCGAAACAGGCCAGGGCCGTGCGTGCCCTGCCCGCCGCGCACCGGGTCGCGCTGACCGGCACGCCCGTGGAGAACCGGCTGGCCGAGCTGTGGTCGGTGATGGAGTTCGCCAACCCGGGACTGCTCGGCCCGGCGAGCACCTTCCGCAGCAAGTTCGCCGTGCCGATCGAGCGGGACAAGAACCCCACCGTCACGGCGGCGCTGCGGCGCCGGACCCAGCCGTTCATCCTGCGCCGGGTCAAGACCGACAAACAGATCATCTCGGACCTGCCCGACAAGATCGAGATGACCGAGGTCTGCCAGCTGACCGCCGAGCAGGGATCGCTGTACCAGGCCGTGGTCAGCGACATGATGCAGCGCATCGAGAACAGCGAGGGCATGGAACGCCGCGGGCTCGTGCTGTCCACGTTGTCCCGGCTCAAACAGGTCTGCAACCACCCGGCGCACCTGCTCAAGGACGGGTCCCGGATACCCGGCCGGTCGGGCAAAGTGGCCAGGCTGGAGGAGATCCTCGACGAGGCACTGTCCGAAGGGGACAAGGTGCTGTGCTTCACGCAGTTCGCCGAGTTCGGTGAGATGCTGCGGGCGCACCTGACGGCCAGGTTCGAGCAGCCGGTGCTGTTCCTGCACGGCGGCGTGACCAAGTCCCAGCGCGATGCGATGGTCGAACGGTTCCAGTCCGACGCCGGACCGCCGATCTTCGTGCTGTCGCTCAAGGCCGGCGGCGTGGGACTGAATCTCACCGCGGCGAGCCATGTCGTGCACGTCGACCGGTGGTGGAACCCGGCGGTGGAGGACCAGGCGACCGACCGGGCGTTCCGCATCGGCCAGCGCCGCAACGTGCAGGTCCGCAAGTTCGTCTGCGCGGGAACGGTCGAGGACCGCATCGACGCGATGATCAGACAGAAGAAGGCCCTGGCGGAGATGGTCGTCGGCACCGGCGAGGACTGGCTGACCGAGCTGTCCACCGACGCGTTGCGGGAGATGTTCGAGCTGACTCCCGACGCGGTGGGGGAGGCGGCGTGATGGCGCGCGACGACAACTGGTGGCAGGACTACCCGTCATCCGGGCCGATCAAGGTCGAGAACGGCATCAAGGCCCGCCGGGCGCGCGGCAGGATCGCGACCAGCTGGTGGTCACAGCGCTTCATCACCGTGCTCGAGGACCTGCAACTCGGCGGGCGGATGAGCCGGGGCAAGAACTACGCGCGCTCCGGGCAGGTGATGTCGCTGGACATCTCCCCGGGCAAGGTGATCGCGAAGGTGCAGGGGTCACGCCCGCAGCCGTACGCGGTGAAGCTGATCTCCAAGCCGCTGACCGCGGAGCAGTGGGACCTGGTCACCGGCAAACTCGCGAGCAAGGCGCTGTTCGCGGCGAAACTGCTGGCCGGTGAGATGCCGCCGGAGATCGAAGAGGTCTTCGCCGAGGTGGACGTGCCGCTGTTCCCGGCGGCCGCCCGGGACCTGCCGATGCACTGCAGCTGCCCGGACTGGGCGGTGCCGTGCAAACACGTCGCGGCGGTGTGTTTCCTGCTCGCCGAACGGTTCGACGACGACCCGTTCCTGATCTTCGAGTGGCGCGGCCGGTCCAAGGCCGAACTGCTGCGCGAACTGCGCGGCAACCGCGCCGGGGAAACCCCGGCACCACCGCGGGCCGCCCTCGACGTCGAGAACTTCTTCGCCGCGGGCCCGCTGCCGCCCGAACCGGAACCGCAGGACGCCGGCCTGGTTCTGCTCCGGGTGGACGCGCCCGCGGTCACGGTGCACGGCAAGCCGCTGATCGACGTGTTGACGCCGCTGTACCACCGCTTCACCCGGTGACTTGGCGAAAACCACTGGAACAGCGCCGCCGCGCGCCATTACCTTGCTGCCGAACCTAGGCAAGGACGTGCCGTTGTACACCCTGTGAGACCTCCCGAGCGCTGATTCGTCGCGCGTCGCGCATTTCGCGCCGCGCTTCTTCCTGCTGCGGACTTCTCACAGAAACGGTGTACTTCTGTGCTCTCCATCTGGGTGGTCGTACCCACCTGCCTGCCTCTCGTTGTTCGCCGTTGCCACGTGTGCGCGTCCGGGCGTTTCCGGGCCGGCGGCAAATTCCGCGTCAACGCGAACCACAAGCTCATCGACGCCTGGCTGCTCGGGCTCTGCACCGGCTGCGGGGACACGGCGAAGTTCACGGTCCTGGAGCGGGTGAACGTGCGGTCGGTCCGGCCTGAGCTGCTGGACCGCCTGCACGGCAACGATCCTGGCCTGGCGGCCGAGCTGCTCCAGGATCCGGTCGTGCGGCGCCGTAACCGCATCGCGCTCGACTGGGACGACGCCTGGCGCCTCGACACCGGCGGATCGGATCACCTGGACCGCGAGGTGATCGACGTTTCGGTCCGCTTCGCGGCACGGATTCCCGTCCGGCCGGTCCGGCTGATCGCCGACGGGTGCGGCCTGCCGCGGGCCGAGGTCGAAAGACTGGTCAGGGACGGCAAACTCGTTTCGGCGGTCCGGCTGGGCGGCAGGCTCTCCGGCGACTTCACGTTCACGCTCAAGCGCTGATTCCCGGGGTCTGTCCGGCTCGCGCCGCCGGCGTCCTGCCAGGATTGCCGCGTGGTCACCGAGAAGGACGACGCCCCCGTAGCCCCGGGCACGGGCCTGCGGCTCGCCAGGATCGTCACCGAAGTGCTCTCGCCCGCGACGATCGTCGTCCTGTTGCCGTTCGCGGTGGCGTGGAACGCCACCGGGCACCGGGTTCTCGCGACAATCCTGTGGTCGCTGGTCGTGGCGGTGTTCTTCAGCGTGCTGCCGATGGCGTTCATCATCCTGGGCGCCCGGCGGGGCAAGTGGGACGGCCACTGGGTGCGGGAGCGGGAACGCCGGTTCGTGCCGTTGACGATGTGCCTGCTGTCCGCCCTCGCCGGGCTGGCGATCCTGCTGGTCTGGGACGCGCCGGCCGATGTGGTGGCGCTGGCGTGGTCGATGGTGACCGTGCTGATCGTGTGCGTGATCATCACCAAATGGTGGAAGGTGTCGCTGCACGCCACGGTCGCGGGCGGCGCCGTCGCGACGGTCGTCCTGATCTACGGCTGGGTGATGGCGCTGCTCGCGCCGTTGGTCGCGCTGGTCGCGTGGGCACGGGTCAAGGTGCGCGACCACACCGCCGCCCAGGTCGTCGTCGGTGCACTGCTCGGTCCCGTCGTGGGCGGCGTGGTGTTCCTTCTGTTGCGCTGATCAGCAGGTAGAGGCCGGTTTACCGGAGACCCGGGCCACATCGGGTTGTCTGTCAGAAGGTTGGACGTCAAACTATTCCCATGACCACTCAGGCGCCTCTGCACCGGCCGGTGAACCCGGTCCGGTTCGTCACGGCGGCCAGCTTGTTCGACGGCCACGACGCCGCGATCAACATCATGCGGCGGATCCTGCAGTCCCAGGGTGCCGAGGTGATCCACCTCGGGCACAACCGCTCGGTGCGGGAGGTCGTCGCGGCGGCCATCCAGGAAGACGTCCAGGGCGTGGCGATCAGCGCCTACCAGGGCGGGCACGTCGAGTACTTCTCGTACCTGGTCGAGCTGCTGAACGAGCGCGGCGCCGGGCACATCAAGGTCTTCGGCGGCGGGGGCGGCGTGATCGTGCCCGCCGAGATCGAGCTGCTGCACTCGCGGGGCGTGGCGCGCATCTTCTCGCCCGCCGACGGGCAGCGGATGGGCCTCGCCCGGATGATCAACTCGATGGTCGAGGCCTGTGACCACCCGCTCGCCGAGCGGGCGCCTGAGTCGTGGGACGGGCTGTTCACCGGCCGGCAGGACGTGCTGGCGCGGGCGATCACCCAGATCGAGGCCGGTGTCTTCGACAAGGACCTGCTCAGCACCAGCCGTCAGGTGCCCGTCCTGGGCATCACCGGCACGGGCGGCTCCGGCAAGTCGTCGCTGACCGACGAACTGGTCCGCAGGTTCCGGCAGGACCAGCAGGACAAGGTCCGCATCGCGGTGCTGGCCATCGACCCGACCCGCCGCCGGGGCGGTGGGGCGCTGCTGGGCGACCGCATCCGGATGAACAGCGTCGGAATCAACACGGTCGACGGTTCTGCCGACGACACCGTGTACTTCCGGTCGCTGGCAACGCGCCGGGCCGGTGCGGAGGTCCCGGACGGGCTCGCCGACGTGATCACCGCGTGCAAGGCCGCGGGCTACGACCTGATCATCGTGGAGACGCCCGGTATCGGCCAGGGTGACGCGGCGATCGTGCCGTTCGTCGACGTCTCGCTGTACGTGATGACGCCGGAGTTCGGCGCCGCGTCGCAGCTGGAGAAGATCGACATGCTGGACTTCGCCGACGCGGTGGCGATCAACAAGTTCGAGCGCCGCGGCGCCGAGGACGCCCGCCGCGACGTCGGCAGGCAGATGGTGCGCAACCGGGAGGCGTTCGGCCAGTCCTGGGAGGACATGCCGGTCTTCGGCACCAGCGCCGCCACGTTCAACGACGACGGTGTCACCGCGCTGTACCAGTACCTGCGCGACCAGCTGGTGGCGCGGGGCCTTTCGGTCAGCGAGGGCACGTTGCCGGTCGTGGACCACAAGACGTCCACGTCCGCGGCGACCGTCATCCCGGCGTCCAAGGCGCGTTATCTGTCGGACATCGCCGAGACGATCCGCGCCTACCACGCCCGGACCGAGCAGCAGGTCGCCGCGGTCCGCGAGCTGAAGCACTTCGAGGCCACCCGGGAAGCGCTCGCCGGGGCCGGTCTGGCCACCAAGGACGTCGGCGAACTGGTCGCGGGCGCGGCCGGGAAGGTCGACCGGGAATCCGGCGAGCTGCTGGCGGAGTGGTCGAAGACCAAGGAGGACTACACCGGCGACGAGCTCGTGGTGCGGATCAGGGACAAGGAACTGCACACGCCCCTGGTCCGGGAGACGTTGTCCGGCAGCAAGATCCGGCGTGTGGCGTTGCCGTCGTTCGACGACGACGGCGAGGTCCTGCGGTTCCTGCGCAAGGAGAACCTGCCCGGCAGGTTCCCGTTCACCGCGGGCGTGTTCCCGTTCAAGCGGGAGGGCGAGGACCCGGCGCGGATGTTCGCCGGTGAGGGCGACGCGTTCCGCACCAACCGCCGCTTCAAGTACCTGTCGCAGGGTTCGGAGGCGACGCGCCTGTCGACCGCGTTCGACTCGGTCACGTTGTACGGCCGCGACCCGGACACCCCGCCGGACGTCTACGGCAAGATCGGCACGTCCGGTGTGTCGATCGCGTCGCTGGACGACATGAAGGCGCTCTACGACGGGTTCGACCTGACCGCGCCGGCCACGTCGGTGTCGATGACGATCAACGGCCCGGCGCCCACGATCCTGGCGTACTTCCTGAACACCGCGATCGACCAGCGGATCGACAAGTTCCGCGCCGAGCACGGCCGGGAGCCCGGCGCCGGGGAGCGCGAGGAGCTGGTCGCGTGGGCGTTGGCGAACGTGCGCGGCACGGTGCAGGCCGACATCCTCAAGGAGGACCAGGGCCAGAACACCTGCATCTTCTCCACCGAGTTCTCGCTGCGGATGATGGCCGACGTCCAGGAGTGGTTCATCCAGAACAAGGTCCGCAACTTCTACTCGGTGTCGATCTCCGGCTACCACATCGCCGAGGCCGGGGCGAACCCGATCAGCCAGCTGGCGTTCACCCTCGCCAACGGCTTCACGTACGTGGAGTCGTATCTGGCCCGCGGCATGCACATCGACGACTTCGCGCCGAACCTGTCGTTCTTCTTCTCCAACGGGATGGACGCCGAGTACAGCGTGATCGGCCGGGTCGCCCGGCGGATCTGGGCGATCGCGATGCGCGAGCGGTACGGCGCCAACGAGCGGTCGCAGAAGTTCAAGTACCACGTGCAGACCTCGGGCCGTTCGCTGCACGCGCAGGAGATGAGCTTCAACGACATCCGCACCACGCTGCAGGCGCTGTGCGCGTTGTACGACAACTGCAACTCCTTGCACACCAACGCCTACGACGAGGCCATCACCACGCCGACGGAGGCGTCGGTGCGCCGGGCGATGGCGATCCAGCTGATCATCAACAAGGAGTGGGGCCTGTCGAAGAACGAGAACCCGTTGCAGGGCTCGTTCGTCATCGACGAGCTGACCGACCTGGTCGAAGAGGCCGTGCTGGCCGAGTTCGACCGGCTGTCCGACCGTGGCGGTGTGCTCGGTGCGATGGAGACGGGCTACCAGCGTGGGCGCATCCAGGACGAGTCGATGCTCTACGAGACCCGCAAGCACGACGGGTCGCTGCCGCTGATCGGCGTGAACACCTTCCTGCCGGACGACGGCTCGGCGGAGCCGATCGAGATCGAGCTGGCTCGGGCGACCGAGGAGGAGAAGCGCTCGCAGGTCGAGCGGACCAGGGCGTTCCAGGCCAAGCATCGCGACGAGGCCCAGGAGGCGTTGCGCCGGCTGCGTGCGGCGGCGACGTCGGGCGGGAACGTGTTCGCCGAACTGATGTCCGCGGCGCGGGTCTGCACGCTCGGCCAGATCACCGAGGCGTTCTTCGAAGTGGGCGGTCAGTACCGCCGTAATGTGTGAGCCATGAGGACAGAAGATCTGCTCGCAGGATCGAGCATCGACACTGAAGGGACGGGCGTGAGCGAGATCCGCCGCGTGGGTGTGATCGGGTGTGGGCTGATGGGCTCGGGCATCGCGGAGGTGTGCGCCCGGGCGGGCCTGGACGTCAAGGTCACCGAGGCGTCCGCGGACGCGCTGGCCGCGGGCAGGGGCCGGATCGAGAAGTCGCTCGACCGGGGTGTGCGCAACGGCAAGCTCACCGCCGGGGACCGGGAGGCCGCGTTCGGCCGGATCACGTTCTCGACCGACATCGGTGACCTGGCCGACCGGCAGTTCACCGTCGAGGCGGTCGCCGAGAACGAGCAGGTCAAGACGGACGTCTTCACGGCACTGGACAAGGTCGTGGAGGACCCGGCGGCGATCTTCGCGTCGAACACGTCCTCGATTCCGATCATGAAGCTGGGCATGGCGACGTCGCGGCCCGAGCAGGTCATCGGGGTGCACTTCTTCAATCCGGTTCCGGTGCTGCGGCTGGTCGAGCTGGTGCCGTCGCTGCTGACCGGGCAGGAAACGCAGTCGCGGGCGGACGCGTTCGTGACGTCCGTGCTGGGCAAGCAGGTCATCAGGTCGCAGGACCGGGCGGGCTTCGTGGTGAACGCGTTGCTGGTCCCGTACCTGTTGTCGGCGATCCGGATGCTGGAGTCCGGGTTCGCCTCCCCGGAGGACATCGACAACGGCATGGTCCTGGGCTGTGCCCACCCGATGGGGCCGTTGCACCTGACGGACCTGATCGGCCTGGACACCACGAAGGCCATCGCGGAGTCGATGTACGCCGAGTTCAAGGAGCCGCTGTACTCCCCGCCGCCGTTGCTGCTGCGCATGGTGGACGCGGGTCTGCTGGGCAAGAAGAGCGGCCGCGGTTTCTTCCAGTACTGAAACCCCCTCGTGAGTGTTTATCGGTGTTCTAACCCTGATAACCACTCACGAGGTTTTGGCTGGGCATAGGCTGGGCGGTGTGAAGCCCGCTGAGCCGAATGCGTTGCTCGAGCTCGTGCTGGCGGCTGGGCGTGCACCCGATCCGGTCGGCGAATCCATTCTGGACGCCGCGCTCGCCGAGTTCCTCGACTACGGCCTGCGCCGCGCGAGCGTCGACTCGGTCGCCAGGCGCGCCGGGGTCTCCCGGGCCACCGTCTACCGTCGTTTCGAGAACAAGGACGTTCTTGTCCAGGCTGTTCTCGTCCGTGAGTGCCGCCGGTTCTTCGGCAGTGTCGCCGACGCCGTCGCCCAGTTGCCGACGGCGCGGGAACGGCTGGTCGAAGGCTTTGTGGTGGGCATGCGGTATACCCGTCGTGACCCGTTGTTGTCCCGGCTTCTGTCCACCGACCCGGAAGCGTTGTTGCCGTATCTCACGGTCAATGGCGGGCTCGTGGTCGCCGTGGCCCGCGATTTCCTGGTCGGTCAGGCGCAGGCGCTGCCGGATGGTGACAAGCCGGTTGCCGGGCGGGAGCCTGCCGGTGTCGCGGAGCTTTTCGTCCGGCTGGCCATCTCGTTCACGCTCACTCCGGACAGTTGCATTCCGTTGGACGACGACGAGTCGGTTCGCGCATTCGCGATAAGTTACCTGGCAGTATTGATGGGGCCAGGTGGAGTGTCGCCGGAAACATAGACCTGAGGATGATCTCTTACTCATTGGTAGCCATCAGGATGTGCCCATGGGTGGAGTTTCCGCAGTGAAAATTTCTCGTCTTCGGCAGGCCACGCCGGTGGCCGGTGCCCGGATCATCGGGTTCGGCGCCTACCAACCGTCGACTGTGGTCACGAGCGAGGAGACGGCCAAGCGGTTCGGCCGTACGGGGGAGTGGGTCCGGGGACGCACCGGCATCGTGTCGCTGCGCAAGGCCAGCGAGTCCGAGACTGTGCAGCAGATGGCCGTCGCGGCCGGGCGCCAGGCGCTGGACAACGCCGGTGTCCAGGCGTCCCGGATCGGTCTGGTGATCGTCGCCAGTTGCAGCGCCGAACGGCGGGCGCCGGACGTCGCGTCGGAGGTGGCACACGGAATCGGTGCGCGGACGGCGGGCGCGTTCGACCTGAACGCGGCGTGCGCGGGTTTCTGTTACGCGCTGACAGTCGCGGCGGACGCGGTGCGCAACGGTTCCGCCGAATACGTTCTCGTCGTCGGAACCGAAAGGATGACGGCATGGGTCGATCCGGCCGATCTCGGTACCTCGATCATTTTCGGGGACGGCGCGGGCGCGGCCGTGGTGGGCCCGTCACCCCAGCCGGGGATCGGCCCGGTGGTCTGGGGCAGTGACGGTCAGGGCGCCGACCTGATCCGCATCCCCGATTTCGCCCGCCGGATGCACATGGAAGGCCAGGCCGTCTTCCGGTGGGCCACTTCCGAGGTCCACCCGATCGCCCTGGCGGCGTGTGAACGGGCCGGGGTGACACCCGGCGACCTGGCCGCGATCGTGCCGCACCAGGCCAACCTGCGGATCATCCACGCGATGGCCAAGAAGATCGGCGCGCCGGAGGCCATCGTGGCCCAGGATGTCGTGCGGTCGGGCAACACGTCGGCCGCGTCGATCCCGCTCGCCCTGCAACGGCTGATCGAGGCCAAGGCGGTCGACAAGGACTCGTTAGCCCTGCTGGTCGGCTTCGGCGCGGGGCTCAGCTACGCGGCCCAGGTGGTCACTTTGCCCTGACCTGCGGGAACGTTTCCCGCACCAGGGTGCGCAGCGTGTGGGTGAGCAGCAGGTGGACCTGGTCGCGGCTGAGGTGGTTGCGCATCACCCACTCCCGTCCGGCTGCTTTCACCATGGCCGCGTACGCCCTGACCATCGCGCGCAACTGCTCGCGGTGTTCGTGGACGTCGGTGAGGCCGACGAATTCCAGCACCCGGTCGGCGGCGTGCTCGTCGGCCTCGGCCAGGATCCGCTCGACGTCCGGGTCATGCCCGACGCCGCCGACCGCGACCAGCCACGTTTTGCTGTGCCGCAGTACCCGGTCCAGGAACCAGCTCACGCTCGCGTCGATCCGCTCCTCCAAAGTGCCCTGCGCCAACGCCTGCGGCGCCGAACTGGGAATGGTCACCATTCGGCGGACGACTTCCAGATAAAGATCGCGTTTCGTGCCGAAATAGTGGTTGATCAGGCCTCGGGCGACGCCCGCTTCCTGTGCGATGTCGGTTGTCGACACGGACGGGTACGGGCGTTCACCGAATAGGCGGATAGCACAGACGAGGATCTGTTCCCGACGAGCGTCTGGTTCGAGTCGTCGCCAGCGTGGTTCGGAAGCAGAACTCATGCCTTTACTCTTCCATGCCGAGGTACTCGGCGCGGAATGGGGCTCGCACTCAATTAGGTCGATGTCAGGCTGTTCGCTTACCGGACTTGCTCTTCGAAGTGCTCTTCTTCTTCGCGGGCTCGGGCGTGGCGGTCTTCGCGCGGGTCTGTTCGACGCTGCGTTCCAATGCCGTCATCAGGTCGATCACGTCGCCCTGGTCTTCCTCTTCCGGCCGTTCCGGCAGCTCGGCGCCGTCGGCCTTGGCCGCGACCAGTTCGGCCATCGCGTCCCGGTATTCGTCGGTGAACTGCTCCGGTTTGAACGAACCCGCCATGTTGTCGATCAACGAGGTGGCCATCTTCAGCTCCTGCGGCCGCACCTCGAGATCTTGATCAAGGAATCCGAAATCGGGTTTCCTGATCTCGTCCGGCCAGAAGATCGTGTGCAGAACGAGCACGTCGTCCCGGGCCCGCAGGATCGCCAGCGACTCACGCTGCCGGACGGTGATCTTCACGACCGCGTGCCGGTCGGTGTCCTCGAGGGCCTGGCGAAGCAGCACGTACGGGCGGCCCGCGGTTTTGTCGGGCTCGAGGTAGTACGTCTTCTGGAAGAAGATCGGGTCGACCTCCTGGGTCGGCACGAACTCCAGGACCTGGATCGACTTGTCGGTGGAGACCGGCAGTTTGTCGAAATCCTCGTCCGTGAGGATGACGACCCGGCCGTCCTCCAGCTCGTACCCCTTGGCGATGTCGCGGTATTCGATCTCGTTGCCGCAGATCTCGCACACGCGCTTGTACCGGATCCGGCCCCCGTCCTCGGGGTGGACCTGGTGGAACCGGAAGTCGTGCTCCTCGGTCGAGCCGAACATCCGGACGGCGATGGTCACCAGCCCGAATGAGATGGCACCTCGCCAGACGGGTCTCATAGTGGCTTGGTACCGATCTTCAGCCCGTTTCGCAACCCCAATGGACTAAATAGCCGCAGGTCAGCCGTCGCTGGACAGGCTTGCCCGCAGGGTGTCGAGGCTCTTGGCGAGCAGCCGCGACACGTGCATCTGGCTGATCCCGAGCCGGTCGGCGATCTGCGTCTGGGTGAGGTTGCCGAAGAAGCGCAGCGTGATGATCTTCTGCTGGCGTTCCGGCAGGCGCTTGATCAGCGGATACAGCGCCTCACGGGCGTCCACCACGCTCAGTTCCGGGTCGTCCGCGCCGAGCGTGTCCGCCAGCGATGCCGAGTCCGGGTCGTCGGTGAGCAGGTAGTCCAGCGACAGCGAGTGGTGCGCGTTGGTCGCTTCCAGGCCTTCGAACACCTCCTCCCGGCTGAGGCCCAGGTGCTCGGCGATCTGGCTGGGTGTCGGCGCACGGCCGAGCCGCTGCGACAGTTCGGTCACCGCGCCGCCGATCGACAGCCGCAGCTCCTTGAGCCGGCGCGGGACGTGCACCGCCCAGCTGGTGTCCCGGATGTGCCTGCGGACCTCGCCCATGATCGTGGGCACCGCGTACGACATGAAGTCCGACCCGTGTGCCGGGTCGAACCGGTCGACCGCGTTGATCAGGCCGATCCTGGCGACCTGCGCCAGGTCCTCCAGCGGGGCGCCCTGGTGGCTGAACCGGCGCGCGATGTGCTCGGCGACCGGCAGGTGCTCGGTGACGAGCCGCTCCCGCAGCTGGGCGTGCTCGGGGCTGTCCTTCGGCAGGGAGGCGAACTGTTCGAACAGCGGAGCGAGGTGGTCGTAGCCGCCGCGCGGGTTCACTCGTCACCCAGTGCGTTGCGTTTGGTGAGTTCGATCCACAGCACGTGACCGCCGGGGTCCGCGGCGCCCTGGGACACGCCCGCCTCGAGCGAGTCGGTCAGCGTGGACAGCACGTGCCACGAGAACGCGCCGGTGTCCGGCCAGTCGTCGCTGTCCGACAGCACGGTGGCGACCACCCTGATCTCGGACTTCGGGGTGAAGCGCACGGTCAGGAGCGAGCCCGTGATGGCCCGCAGCACGAGCATCGAACAGGCCTCGTCGACCGCCATCTTCAGGTCCGCGATCGAGTCGAGGTCGTAGTCCTGCCGCATGGCCACCGCTGAGGTGATCGCGCGCAGCATCGGCAGCTGCGCGGCGTCGGCCGCGATCCGGACCTCGATCTCGTCGCCGGACGGATCTGGCTGCTCAGGCTTCGTCACGCCACAACAGTAGTACTCCGGCCGTTTGCGACAATGTCGGCATGACGGTCCGTCGCCGCCCTGACGTCACTGGAGCGGGCGAATGTGATGAGGCCCGCAGGCCGGGCAAGGGCGACCTGACCTCGCAGGCCATTCTGGACACCGCGGAACGGCTGCTGGCCGAGCGGTCCCTGCGCGAGATCGGCATCGACGAACTGGCCGCGGGCGCGGGCGTGTCCCGGTCGACCTTCTACTTCCACTTCGAATCCCGTGACGCGGTTCTGTACGCGTTGTCCGAACGGGTGCTGCGGGAGATCTACGCCTCGGGGAGCGTCTGGTTCCGTCGCAGTGACGAGCCGCCCGGCGTCGCGGTCCGCCGTGCGTTGACCGCGGCAGTGGCGTTGTGGCGCAAGCACGGTCCGGTGATGCGGGCGACGGTACGTGGCCGGGAGACCGACCCGCGGCTGGCTGAGTTGTGGGAAGAGGCCGCTCGGCGGTTCGTTCGGTCGACGGCCGTGCAGATCGAGAGCGAGCGCCGGGCCGGGCTGGCCCTGCCGGGCCCGCCGTCGGCGAGGGCGCTGGCCCGGGTGCTGGTGCTGATGAACGAGAACACCTGCTACCACCAGTCGATGGCCGCCAGCTCGGACCTCTGGGACGCGGAGATCGTGGACGCGCTGACCACGATCTGGCTGCGCTCGATCTACGGTCCAGCCGTCGACTAGGTCGTGTTTCGAATGTCCCGGTCGATGAGAGTCGGGATCGGGGCGGTTCCTGGCGTCGCCGCGGGATCGCCGCGAATACTGGTTGTCTTTGGGCGGTCCCGCGGTGGCGCCAGGGACCGCATCCGGCCCGGCTATCGCGATCGGGCATTTGAAACACGACCTAGCGACGGAGACATCTCTTTCCGCAGCGCAATGGGCCGAGCCGGCCCCTGGAGCCGCGCATCGACAGCTCGTGTTCGTTCCCCGCAGGAAGCCTGTATCCCCAGGCAGTCATCGGACTTCTCAACTTTCGATGCGATCACACCTCTGGACGGGACTGCCTTCCAGGCGCTATACATCGGATGTCTTGCCGTGCGGGGACGAAGGGAAACCGACATGCACCTGATGCGCCTCGGCGCGATCGGCGAGGAGAGGCCCGCCGTGCGCGCCGACGATGGAACGCTGTACGACATCAGTGGGCTGACCGGCGACATCGATGGTGCTTTTCTTGCCGGCGACGGAATCCAGCGAGTCGCTGACGCACTGGACACCGCGAGCCTGCCGGTGATCGACGGTACCGGGCTGCGCGTCGGCGCGCCGGTCGCGCTGCCCACCAAGGTCGTCTGTATCGGCATGAACTACCGCGCGCACGCCGCGGAGTCCGGTGCGGAGCCCCCGTCCGAGCCTGTCGTCTTCATGAAGGCCCCGGACTGCGTGGTCGGACCGTACGACGACGTGCTCGTCCCCAGGAAGTCGACCAAGACCGACTGGGAAGTGGAACTCGCCATCGTAATCGGCAAGACCGCACGTTACGTCGACTCGCCGCAGGACGCGATCAAGCACGTCGCCGGGTACACGATTTCCAATGACGTCTCCGAGCGCGCGTGGCAGCTCGAACGGCCCGGCGGCCAGTGGGACAAGGGCAAGTCGTGTGAGACGTTCAACCCGCTCGGCCCGTGGCTGCGGCCCGCGAGCGAGGTGCCGGACCCGCAGAATCTGGCGCTCAGGCTCTGGGTCAACGGCGAACTCAAGCAGGACTCCAGCACCAAGGACATGATCTTCCCGGTCGCCGCGATCGTGCACCACCTCAGCCAGTACATGGTGCTGCGCCCCGGCGACGTCATCAACACCGGCACACCGCAGGGGGTCGCGCTCGGCCAGCCGGAGCCCAAGCCGTACCTGCGGGCGGGGGACGTGGTCGACCTCGAGATCGAAGGTCTGGGCCGCCAGCGGCAGACCGTCGGGCAGGCCTGACATGGCTCATATCGTCGGTATGGACGTCCTCGACGTCCGGTTCCCCACATCCCGTGAGCTGGACGGCTCGGACGCGATGAACCCGGACCCGGACTACTCGGCCGCCTACGTCGTGCTGCACGCCGACGAAGGCCCGGACGGGTACGGCTTCGCGTTCACCATCGGCCGCGGCAACGACGTCCAGGCCGCCGCCATCCGGGCTTTGGAAGGTCACGTCGTAGGGTTACGAGTTCCCGAGGACGCCGCGGCACTGGCGGACCTGAGCAGGCAGTTGGTCGGTGACTCGCAACTGCGCTGGCTCGGCCCGGAGAAGGGCGTCGCGCACATGGCGGTCGGCGCGGTCGTCAACGCGGCATGGGACCTGGCCGCGCGGCGTGCGGACAAGCCGGTCTGGCAGTTCCTGAGCGACATGACGCCCGAGGAGATCGTCGGGCTCGTCGACTTCCGGTACCTGACGGACGCGATCACGCCGGACGAGGCGTACGAGATCCTGGTCAAAGCCCAGGAAGGCAAGGCCGAGCGCGTGCAGAACGTGCTGGCGAACGGATACCGCGCGTACACGACGTCGCCCGGCTGGCTCGGCTACTCCGACGACAAGCTGGTCCGGCTGGCCAAGCAGGCCGTCGCGGACGGCTTCGACATGATCAAGCTCAAGGTCGGCGGCGACCTCGACGACGACATCCGGCGGCTGCGGCTGGCCCGGGCCGCGGTCGGCGACGAGATCCGGATCGCGGTGGACGCCAACCAGCGCTGGGACGTCTCGGTCGCGGTCGAGTGGATGCGGGCGCTGGCGCCGTTCGACCCGTACTGGATCGAGGAGCCGACGTCACCGGACGACGTGCTCGGCCACCAGGCGATCGCCCGCCGGATCGCGCCGATCAAGGTCGCGTCCGGTGAGCACGTGCAGAACCGGGTGGTGTTCAAGCAGATGCTGCAGGCCGAGGCGATCTCGGTGCTGCAACTGGACGCCGCCAGGGTCGGCGGCGTCAACGAGAACGTGGCGATCCTGTTGCTGGCGGCCAAGTTCGGCGTCCCGGTCTGCCCGCACGCCGGCGGCGTGGGACTGTGCGAACTGGTCCGGCACCTGTCGATGTTCGACTACGTCTCGGTGTCCGGCAGTCAGGCCGGCCGGGCCATCGAGTGGGTCGATCACCTGCACGAGCACTTCACCGACCCGGCGGTGGTGCGGGGCGGGTACTACCTCGCGCCCCGCAAACCCGGCTTCTCGGCGCGCATGCACGACGCCACACTGCGCCGTTACCGCTTCCCTGACGGTCCGGAGTGGACAGGAGAGAACTCGTGAGCGGGGACTTCGACGGACTGGTCGCGATCGTCACCGGCGGTTCCTCGGGAATCGGCCTGGCCACCGCGAAACTGCTGACCAGCCGGGGCGCCCAGGTCGCGTCCCTGGATCGCAGGCCCGAGGGCCTGCCTGGCGACATCGCCGGCTTCGAGGCCGACGTCACCGACGACGCCCAGGTCCGCTCGGCAATCGACGCGGTCGTCGAGCGCTTCGGCCGGTTGGACGTCGTGGTGAACAACGCCGGAATCGGCGCGATCGGGGATGTCGCGGCGAACGGTGACGACGAGTGGCTGCGGGTGCTGGACGTGAACGTGGTCGGCATGGCCCGTGTCGCCCGGCATGCCCTGCCGCACCTGCGTAAGTCCCCGTCGGCCGCGATCGTCAACACGTGCTCGGTCGCCGCGTGGGCGGGCCTGCCGCAGCGCGCGTTGTATTCGGCCAGCAAGGGAGCGGTGTACGCGCTCACGCTGGCCATGGCGGCCGATCATGTGCGTGAGGGCATCCGGGTCAACTGCGTAGCCCCCGGCACCGCGGACACGCCATGGGTGAACAGGTTGCTCGACCAGGCAGAGGATCCCGCGGCCGAACGGGCCGCACTGAACGCGCGTCAACCCACGGGCCGGCTGGTGTCGGCCGACGAGGTCGCGAACGCGATCGCCTACCTGGCCAGCCCGTTGTCGGGCGCGACGGTGGGAACGGTGCTTGCCGTGGACGGCGGCATGCACGGCTTGCGGCTGCGGCCGCCCGCCCAGCAGTAGAACCGACGAACGCTCCCAAGTAGACACCGCCGTCAAGGAGGACCTGTGGTGCCCGTCCGCAGATCAGTCAAGACCATCGCCGTCGCGGCCGCGGTGGTGCTGGCCGCCAGCGCGTGCGGCGAGTCGTCACCCGGCTCGGCCCCGGGCGGGGCGGCAGGTGACCCGAACGCCAAGGTGGGCGTGGACTTCCCGCGTGCCGACTCGGACTTCTGGAACTCGTACATCCAGTACGTCCCACGGTTCGCCAAAGAGCTGAACGTCAACATGATGGACCCGACCAACTCGCAGAACAAGGTCGAGACCCTCGTGGCGAACGTGCAGACGCTGACCGGCCAGGGCGCCAAGGCGATCGTGATGGCGCCGCAGGACACCGGCGCGATCGCCACCACGCTGCAACGCCTGGAACAGCAGAAGATCCCCGTGGTCACTGTGGACACCCGGCCGGACAACGGCAAGGTGTACATGGTCGTGCGCGCGGACAACAAGGCGTACGGCGAGAAGGCCTGCAAGTTCCTCGGGGACAAGCTCGGCGGCAAGGGCAAGGTCGTCGAGTTCCAGGGTGCGCTGTCCAGCATCAACGGCCGGGACCGTTCCGAGGCGTTCGCGTCCTGCATGAAGCAGAACTACCCGGGCGTCACGGTGTTCGAGGAGCCGACCGACTGGGAGGGCGGCAAGGCCAGCGCGGCCCTGCAGACCCGGCTCAACCAGCACCCGGACATCAAGGGCATCTACATGCAGGCCGGCGGCGCGTTCCTGGCGCCGACCCTGCAGGTGCTGCGGTCGACCAACCACCTGCTGCCGCCGGACGACCCGAACCACATCTTCATCGTCTCCAACGACGGCATCCCGCAGGAGTTGGCGTCGATCCGCAAGGGCGAGATCGACGCGACCGTCTCCCAGCCCGCGGACATGTACGCCAAGTGGGCGCTGTACTACGCCAAGGCGGCGCTGGAGGGCAAGACGTTCCAGCCCGGCCCGACCGACCACGGTTCGACCATTGTGGACGTGGGCAACGGCAACCTCGAGGACCAGCTGCCCGCACCGCTCGTGACCAAGGACAACGTCGATGACAAGGCGTTGTGGGGCAACCAGATCGGGCAATGATGAGTGCTCAGGCTCAGCCGGCGGCGGGTGTGCGGCTCGCCGCCGTGGCGCGCGACGTCACCAAGCGCTTCGGCAGGACGGTGGCACTCGACGACGTGGGCATCGAGATCCGCGACGGTGAGTCGCATGCCCTGGTGGGCCGCAACGGCGCCGGCAAGTCCACTTTGGTGTCCATCCTCACCGGACTGCAGGCGGCCGACAGCGGCGAGGTCAGCTTCTTCGGCGAGCCGGCGCCCGCGCTGAGCGACCGGGAAGCGTGGCGCCGCAACGTGGCCTGCGTGTACCAGCGGTCGACGATCATGCCCGCGTTGTCGGTGGCGGAGAACCTGTTCATCAACCGCCAGGGCAAGGGGCTGATCAGCTGGCCGAAGCTGCGCAGGCAGGCGAACGAGCTGCTGGAGTCGTTCGGCGTGGACGTCGACGTCACCAAGCCCGCCTCGGACCTGACGGTGGAGCAGCGCCAGCTGGTCGAGATCGCCCGCGCGTTGTCGGTCGGCGCCAAGTTCATCATCCTCGACGAGCCGACCGCGCAGCTGGACGGCCCGGCGATCGAGCGCTTGTTCGATCGGCTGCGGGCGTTGCAGGACAACGGAATCGCGTTCATGTTCATCTCGCACCACCTGGAAGAGATCTACGAGGTGTGCCAGACCGTCACGGTCTTCCGCGACGCCAGGCACATCCTCACCGCGCCGGTGGCCGAGCTCGGCCGGGCCGAACTGGTGGACGCGATGACCGGCGAACCGGGCGGCCTGTCCGTGCCGGGCGCCGCGGACCGCCCCGACGTCGGCGAGGACTCGGAAGTCGCGCTGAGCGTCGAGAACCTGACCGGGGACTCGTTCCGCGACGTGACCCTGCGCGTGCGCAAGGGCGAGGTGATCGGCCTCGCGGGCAGTGCCTCCAGCGGCAAGCACCAGCTCGCGGAAACCGTCTACGGCCTGCGCAAAGCGTCGGCCGGCACGATCCGGGTGAGCGGCGAGAAGCTCAAGCCGGGCTCGGTGCTCGACGCGCTCAGGCACGGGATCGGGTGCGTGCCAAGGGATCGCCACCACCAAGGGCTGGTGCTCGGCTTGAGCGTCGCGGAGAACGCCGCGATGACCGTCATGAACAGGCTCGGCCCCGCCGGTCTGGTCGCGCCGGGGCGGCTGGCGCAGGTCGGCCGCACGGCGATCGAGTCCTACGACATCGTCACGTCCGGCGCCGGCCAGCCGGTGTCGGACCTGTCCGGCGGCAACCAGCAGAAGGTCGTGATGGCACGGGCACTGGCCGGCGACCCGGACGTGCTGGTGCTGATCAACCCGACCGCGGGTGTCGACGTGAAGTCGAAGGAGTCGCTGCTCGGCGTGGTCGACCGGGTGGCACGGGCGGGCACGGCGGTGATCGTGGTGTCCGACGAACTGGACGACCTGCGGGTGTGCGACCGCGTGCTGGTGATGTTCCACGGCCAGGTGGCCGCGCAGTTCGGCCGGGACTGGAGCGAGCAGGAGCTCGTCGCGTCCATCGAGGGAGTGACCGAGTGATGACCAAGACGCTCTCGCCGGAGACGGCCACGACGCCGGCTCCCGCCTCCGGACGGCGCCAGCCGATCCGGTTCGCCAGATTCCGGGACCTGGCACTGGTTCCGGCGATCATCGTGCTGATCATCATCGGCGCGATCGTCAGCCCGACGTTCCTGACCATCGGCAACCTGACCGACGTGCTTCAGCAGCAGAGCGCGTTGGCGCTGCTGGTGCTGGCCGAGGCGATGATCCTGATCGCCGGCAAGTTCGACCTGTCGCTGGAGTCCACCATCGGGTTCGCGCCGGTGCTGGCGATCGCGCTGGTCGTCCCGGCCACCGACCAGGCGCACGGCCTGGGCACCGAGTGGCCGCAGTGGATGGCGATCCCGCTGTGCCTGCTGATCGGTGCCGCGATCGGCGGGCTGAACGGCCTGCTGATCCTGAAGTTCCAGCTGTCGGCGTTCATCGTGACCCTGGGCATGCTGATCACCGTGCGCGGTCTGCACGTCGGCGTGTCCGGCGGCAGCAGCCTGTTCCAGCTGCCGCCGTCGTTCATGTACCTCGGGTTCGAGAAGTGGGGTGGCCTCGCGGCTTCCGTGTGGATCGCGCTGATCGCCTTTGTCATCGGCATCATCGTGCTGTCGTACTTCCGCCAGGGCCGCTCGCTGTACGCCATCGGCGGCAACGTGGACGCCGCGAAGGCGGCCGGTATCCGGACCAACGCGGTGGTCTGGACCGTGCTGGTGCTCGGCGGCGTGCTCGCCGCGCTGGCGGGCATCCTGGAGACCGGACGGCTCGGTGCGATCGGCGCGAACATGGGTGAGGGCATGATCTTCACGGTGTTCGCGGCCGCGGTGATCGGCGGGATCAGCCTGAACGGCGGCAAGGGCACGCTGTTCGGCGCCCTGTGCGGCGTGCTGATGCTCGGCCTGATCCAGAACCTGCTGACCCTGATGAGCGTGGACGGCCACTGGTTCGGCGCGATCAACGGTGTCATCATCCTCATCGCGCTTGTGCTGTCCCGACTGACGACCGGCAAGGCTCAGGAGTAACCGCCTTATGGAGACGGTGGCGTTGCACACCCGGCTCAAACCGGGCAAGGAAGCCGACTACGACCGGGAGCACGCGGTGATCCCGGCCGAATTGGACACCGCGCTGCGGGAGGCCGGGGTGCACTCGTGGCGGATCTGGCGCAGCGGCCGGGATCTGTTCCACCTGGTCGAGGTCGACGACTACGGCCGGATGCGCGAGCGGTTACGGGACCACCCGGCCAACATCCCGTGGCAGGCCCGGATGGCGGACCTGCTGGAGGCCGGGGACGACTACTCCGGCGCGCGACCGGACGTGCGGAAGGTCTGGGAGCTGCCATGAACGGTGTCACAGTGACGAAGTTCGGGTTCGGCGCGGCCGGGATCGGCAACCTGTACACCGAAGTGTCCGACGCGGACGCCGAAGCGGCGTTGCAGGCGGCCTGGGACGCCGGTGTCCGGTACTTCGACACGGCACCGCACTACGGACTGGGCCTGTCCGAGCGCCGGTTGGGCAAGTTCCTCGCCGGGCTGCCGCGCGACGAGTACGTCGTATCGACAAAAGTGGGACGGCTTCTCGAACCGGATGACGAGGAAGGGCTGGACCTGGACAACGGCTTCGCCGTGCCGAAGAAGTACCGGCGCGTCTGGGACTTCAGTGCGGACGGCGTCCGCCGCTCGGTCGAGTCCTCTTTGGAACGCCTCGGCCTCGACCGGGTCGACATCCTGTTGCTGCACGACCCGGACGACCACTGGGAACAGGCTTCGCGGGAGGGTTTCCCGGCGCTGGACGAGTTGCGCTCGCAGGGTGCGGCCGGGGCGATCGGCGTCGGGATGAACCAGTGGCAGATGCCCGCGCGGTTCGTCCGGGAGACGTCGATCGACGTGGTGATGCTGGCGGGCCGGTACACCCTGCTGGAGCAAACCGCGGCCAGCGAGTTCCTGCCGCTGTGCGAGCAGCGCGGGGTGTCCGTTTTCGCGGCGGGCGTTTTCAACTCCGGCCTGCTCGCGCGTGCCCGAGTTCCTGACGATGCGAAGTACAACTACGAATCAGCGCCGCGTGAACTGATCGTACGTGCGCAACGGATCGCGTGGGTCTGCGAGCGGCACGGTGCGACCTTGCCGCAGGCAGCCGTACAGTTCGTTCTGCGTCATCCGGCCGTGACGTCGGTCGTGCTCGGCGTGAAGTCGGCTGAGCAGGCGGTCCGCAACGCGGGCCTGTTCGCCGAGCCGGTGCCGGACGAGCTCTGGGACGACCTGCGTGCGGAGGGCTTGCTCGGATGAGGGTCGACGCGCACCACCACCTCTGGGACCTGTCGGTCCGGGCCCAGGACTGGATAGACGCGGCGACGATGTCCGCGATCCGGCGGGACTTCGACGTCACGGACCTGCGTGCGGCGGCCACCGGGTTCGACCGGACCGTGCTCGTGCAGACGATCACCGTGCCGGAGGAGACCCCGGAGTTCCTGGCGATCGCGTCGCAGACGGACCTGATCGGCGCGGTCGTCGGCTGGGTCGACCTGACCGCGCCGTCGGTCGTGGACGACCTGGCCGAGCTGCGGTCGGGTCCGGGTGGAACGTGGTTGCGCGGAATCCGGCACCAGGTCCAGGGCGAAGCCGATCCACGGTGGCTGTGTCGTGACGACGTGCGGCGCGGGCTGCGAGCGGTGTTCGACGCGGGCCTGGTGTACGACCTGCTGGTGCTGCCGCACCAGCTTGAAGCGTCGATCGAGACCGTGGCGGCGTTCCCGGACGAACCGTTCGTCCTGGACCACTGCGCGAAACCGCCGATCGCCAGTGGTTCGCTGGAGCCCTGGGCGTCGTCGATCCGGGAGCTCGCGGGCTTCGGCAACGTGACGTGCAAGCTGTCCGGCCTGGTCACCGAGGCTGACTGGGCACAGTGGACAGTGGAGGATCTGCGCCCGTACGCCGACGTCGTGCTCGAGGCGTTCGGGCCCTCGCGGGTGATGTTCGGGTCCGACTGGCCGGTGTGCCTGCTGGCCGGGTCGTACGCGGAGGTGGTCGGCGCGGCCGAAGACCTGACCTCGGGCCTTTCGCCAGCGGACCGGGATCAGGTCTTCGGGGGTACGGCGGTCAGGGCCTACCGGCTCTGAACAAGCACCCGCTTCCTGCGGTCGAGCAGTCCGGAGTAGACGGCCACGCCGAGACCGGCGATCGCCAGCACCGCGCCGATCCAGTTCGGCGCGGTGTAGCCGAGGCCGTGTTCGATGGCCAGGCCGCCCAGCCAGGCGCCACCGGCGTTGCCCAGGTTGAACGCGGCGATGTTGGCGGCTGAGGCCAGTGCGGGCGCGCCTTCGGCCTTGTCCATCACGCGGGCCTGCAACGGGGCGACGGTGGCGAACCCGGCCGCGCCGAACAGCAGGATCGTGATCGCGGCGGCGATCTGGCTGTGCGCTGTGAACGTGAAGACGAAGAGGACGGCCGCGAGCGCCGCCAGGATGCCGTAGAGGCTGGGCATCAGGGACTTGTCGGCCGCCTTGCCGCCGAACAGGTTCCCGGCGACCAGGCCGACGCCGAACAGCACGAGCAGCCAGGTGACCATGCCGGACGAGAACCCGGCGACCTCGGTCATCATCGGCGCGATGTAGGTGAACGACGCGAACACGCCCGCGAAGCCGAGCGCGGTCATCGCCAGTGCCAGCCAGACCTGCGGACGCTTGAACACCGCCAGTTCGTGCCGCAGGTCGGTCTGGGTGTCCCTGGGCAGTTCGGGGACGAGCGCGATGATGCCGACCAGGCCGATCACGCCGAGGACGGCGACGGCCCAGAACGTCGAACGCCACCCCAGCGCCTGGCCCAGAGCCGTGCCCAGGGGAACGCCGAGCACGTTGGCGACGGTCAGTCCGGTGAACATCATGGCGATCGCGCTGGCCTGTTTGGCGGGTGCGACCAGGCTCGCGGCGACAACGGCGCCGACGCCGAAGAACGCGCCGTGGGACAGAGCGGCGACGATCCGGCCGGTCATCAGCAGGCCGTAGGTCGGGGCGATCGCACCGAGCACGTTGCCTGCGATGAAAAGCGCCATCAACGCGATCAACAAGCGCTTGCGCGACCAGCGGGACCCGACCGCGGTCAGCAGCGGTGCGCCGACCACGACGCCGAGGGCGTAACCGGAGATCAGCAACCCGGCCGAGGGGATGGTGACGGAGTAGGTGGCGGCGACTTCGGGCAGCAGCCCCATGATGACGAACTCGGTCGTCCCGATCCCGAAGGCACCGATTGCCAGCGCCAGAAGCGCAGCAGGCATGGTGTTCACCCCAGATAGTTGCACACGCGGGTAATTGCTCGTGCCTAATACTGCGGTGTGCATGGAGTGGAGGCAAGCGGTTCGGCGGTGAACCCGATCACGCCGGCCGGTACGACGACGGCCCCGGCATCACGGGTGATGCCGGGGCCGTCGGAAGTAGCGCTACTGGGATTTCAGGACGACGGTGAAGTACCGCCAGCTGGTAGTGGGGATGGTGAAGGAGGAGTCCGGGTTCTTGGAGTCGCGGACCTCGCCCCAGGGGGCGACCTCAACGCACTCGCTCTGGCCCGCGCCGCTGAAACTCGACTTCCGCCATGTCGACCACGGCCTTAAGTGAAGATTCATGTGCCTCCCGTCTACCGTCTACATCAACTCCTTGATGTAGCGGATGCTCTCGGCCGCCGACATCGCCGACTCGCGCAGCGTGGCGAACGACGCGGCCACCTCGCTGACGATCCTGGCATCGTCGACGAAGTCTCCGGCTACCACGTTCTCAAAGTAGACGGCCGGAAGCGAGATTTCCGGGTCGAAGTCGAGCAGGACAAAACCGCCCATCACCGCGGGATGGAGACCCGCGTCGAAGGGAAGGATTTGCACGGTCACGTTCGGCTGCAGGCTCATCGCCATCAGGTGGGCGAGCTGGGCTTCGGCGTAGGGCGCGGACGCGAGTCGTTGCAGCGCCGCTGCCGAGCAGATCGCATGGAGGGTCAGGGGGTCATCGTCGAGGAGGCGATGCTGACGCCGCGTGCGGACCTTGATGATGTTGTCGACGTCGGTGATGCCGAAGACTCTGTTGAGATCGCGCGTGTAGTCCTCGATCTGGAGCAGGCCGGGGATGAGTTCGAGGGTGAACACGCTCATTGACCTGGCGTCGGACTCCGCTCCCACGTAGGTCTGCATGTACGGCGGTAGCTTGGCGGTCGACCACCATCCCGGCTTCGACGCCTCCCGCCGGATCTCTTCCAGGACCGGCAGCCTGTCGTCGGCCCGGTAGAGCCGGACCAGGGCGGAAAGTTCGGTTTTCTTGACGACATTGCGACCACCTTCGATGTGTCTGACCTTCGCCACTGAGCAGTCGAGTTCCTCGGCCGCGGTTTCCACCCGCACGTTGGCGGCCTCGCGCAGCTTGCGGAGTTCCTTGCCGAGGGCTCGTTTTCGCATTGTCGGACTGGACGGTTTTGGCATACGGCTATCGTACCGTCACAATGTGTCACCCAATCGTGTAGGGTTATTTGGTAACAATACGTTGTATGTTTCAACCATGACTGATCAAACCGAACTGGAAGAGCGCGCCGCTGCCCTGGTCGCGGGCCAGGCGCCCCGGCTGTTCGCCGCCGTGGTCCACAAGAACGTCCACAGCACGGTCATCGGCTGGGGCATGCAGTTCGAGGACAGCGCGTACATGGTCTCGGCCGACGGCAGGAACCAGTACTTCCTCGCGGCGGCCGAGAACGCGCTGAACTACGTCCGCGACGAGCCGGACGTCGTCAAGGACATCGTTTGGGTCGGTCCATCAACGCGATGAGGAGCGCGTCACGGCGGCCGTGAGGTTGCGCGAGCCTGGCAGGTGCCTGCCAGTCCGCTGGTACGGCGGCACGCCAGGCGTAGCGTGCGCGTGACGCGGTGGTGTCGGGTTCAGAGGGAAGGTTCCGCACTCCAGTACAGTTGTTGCCAGCAGTTGCAATTATCTGCTTCCGCGAAAATTGCAGCCGCCGCGTAAACGGAGGAGTGGTGACCATGTCACTGGACGACGACGCCGCCGAGGCTCGCGCACAGGGATGGCGCACACTCGCGGCTCTGCACGCGTCCCTGGAAGACGCGCTCGAACGCGCACTGCAGCGCGAACACGACCTGTCCGTCAGTGAGTACAGCGTCCTTGACGTGCTGGCCCGGCAAGACGGCTGGCACATGCGGATGAATCAGCTGTCGAGGGCGGTCGTGCTCAGCCAGTCGGCGACCACACGGTTGGTCACGCGCATGGAGAACCGCGGACTGCTGCAACGCTATCTCTGCCCGACCGACCGCCGCGGCATCTACACCGAAGTCACGCAGGCCGGACACGACCTGTTGGCGAAGGCCCGGCCGCTACACGACGTGACGCTGGCCGAGGCGCTCCGGCAGGCACAGAAGCTCCCCGAGCTCGCGCCGCTGGTGGACGCGTTGGCGCGGCTGCCGATCAGCCCGGCCCAGGCCTGATCCGCCGCGCTCACGGAGTGAGCCTGCCCCACTGGCCGTGGTGGACGACCTCGTCCGTGCCCCGGCGTTTCCTGGTCGCGGCCGAACCTTCGACGGGTTGCTCCTCGGCGCGGTAGCCGACGACCACGGCGCCGATCGGGGTGTACTCCTCCGGCACCGCGAACTCCGCCCGGAATCCGCCGAGGTACTCCGGGGCGATGCCGAAGAAGAATCCGCCCAGGCCTTCGTCGACAGCTGTCAGCAACATCAGCAACGCGGCCATGCCGGTGTCGATGTGCCAGTACGGCACCGGCCACCGTGCCTCCGCGCGGTCCTCCCAGCCCTTGTCGTCCTCGGCGTATCGCTCCAAGTACGCCTTCTTGTGCGACAGGGGCACGACGATCAGGGGCGCCTGGGCCACTGACTGCCAGTTCTCGGTGACCCAGGGCGCGGCGACCGGCCAGAACCGGGCCCGGTCCGCCGAAGCGGTCAACGACAGGAACGCCCAGCCCTGGGAGAAGCCCGCGGATGGTGCGCGCAACGCGCTCCTCAGGACCTTCCCGACCATCTCCGGCGCGAGCGGCCGGTCGGTGAAATGCCTGACCATCCGGCGGCGCCTGATCACCTCGGAGTACTCCATCCCGCGGATCTTATTGGCGGTGATTCTGGGTAGCCACCGGTCATGAGCACACCTGAGATCGACCCGCAGACCGCCAGGAGCATGGAAGAGGACAGCGACTTCGCCGAGGAGCACACCAAGCCGACGTACGCCGACGAGGACCCGCAGGGCGAGGACGAATCCGTCCCGGATGGACTGAGCGGGATGGACCCCGCCTGAGTTTGCCGCCCTGCCCGCCGGGTATGCGATGGAGGACACGTTTGCGCGCCCGCGACGCGGGGACAGGAGACACGCAATGCCCACCACACAGGAAGAACAACTTCTCGACAAGCAGGACGAACAACTGCCCGCTCCGCGTGAAGCCACCGAGGAGACCGAGTTCGAGTTCGAGCCGACGATCGTGCGAGGGCTTGAATGACGGCTGACCCACCTGACAACGCCGATCTGGACCAGTTGCGCGAAGCGGCCTGCCAGTGCCATGGATGTGACCTCTACCAGGACGCCACGCAGACCGTTTTCGGTGCCGGACCGTCCAATGCGGCCGTGATGATGGTCGGCGAGCAGCCAGGCGACCAGGAGGACCGGGCGGGTGAGCCGTTCGTCGGCCCGGCAGGCCGGTTGCTGGACAAAGCGTTGGCGGACGCCGGGATCGACCGGCAGGACGTCTACATGACCAACGCCGTCAAGCACTTCAAGTTCAAACCGGCCGAACGCGGCAAGCGCCGGATCCACCAGACGCCGTCCCGTACCGAAGTGGTCGCCTGCAAGCCATGGCTACTGGCCGAACTCGATCGAGTACAGCCGGAACTTGTTGTCTGCCTTGGTGCGACGGCCGCGAAGTCGTTACTGGGACCGTCCTTCAGGCTGACCCGGCACCGCGGCGAAATCTTGGAATTTCCTGAGAACACCGGGAAAAGCGGTGTCGCGCGAATCACGGCGACGGTGCATCCCTCGGCGATCCTGCGCGCGCCGGACAGGGACGCGGCGTACTCCGCGTTCGTCGCCGACCTGAAGACGGCATCCGGTGCCGTGAAAGGGAAGTAAAGCACCCCTGCCTCGCCTGGGGGTACGCGAGCCAGGGGTGCGAGCGGCGTCGGGGTCGCCGCTCATCCATGGGGATCGAGGCACCCCTGGCCGCAGCGCGGGAAATACGAGCCAGGGGTGCGGGTGACACTCCGGGCGGGTCACCCATTCGTGGTGGACAGTCAGGCTTTGCCGCACCTCTGGCCCGCCTGAGGGGGGATACACGGGCCAGAGGTGCGAGGGCGGCCGTTGCGGCGGCTCACCCTTTTCAGCCGACCCCTGGCCGGTGGAGGGGGGAACGCCGGCCAGAGGTCGCCGGGCGGCCCTGGGGGTCGGCCGCCCGTGGGGGACAGGTCTCTTTCGTTCGCTCAGGCCACCCCCGGCTCGCGGAGGGGGGAGTACGCGAGCCGAGGGGTGGGCTGACCGGTGCGGCGGTCGCCTCGCGGCGAGTGGCGCATGGGGGCTCCGGCTTGACCCGGTATTCCCCGATGGCTTTGGGTGAGGCCCGGGGACTCGTTCCGCACCAGTCACTGAGATTAACTCGCCGGACGGCCGTGGTGTTCCGGACACGGGTGTGACGTGGCTCGCCCGAGGGTAGTCCCCAGTCGGAAGGGAGAACTCATGTCTGCCCGTAAAATGGTACGGCTGCTGGTCCTGGCGATCGGTGTCTTCTACGTCGTGCTGGCGATCTCCGGGTTCGCGTCGATCAGTGACGACACCAACGTCGGTGGTGGCCTGAGGGGCGGCAACGACCCCGACTTGTTGTGGAACCTGTTCGGCGTGACGACCGTGTTGAACTTCATCCATTTCCTGTTCGGTGCGTTGACGATCATCGCCGGATTCCTGATCGACCGCTCCAAACTGGTGTCGTGGACCATGGCGGGCGCGTTCGTCGCGTTGTTCGCCTACGACATCATCTCGATGATGGTGCGGCAGGGCACCGATCCGTTGGCGGTCAACACCGCCGACGCGTGGCTGCACGCCATCACGGCCGTGGTCCTGATCGCCGCCTCGGCGTTGCCGATCGCGAATCCCGCGGAACACCAGGGCGAACGGGCCAGGGACCCGCGGACGAGCCGGGCCCACCGGCCGACGCGGCCGCGTACCCCGTAGGTCCGCCGCCGGGTCCGCGCCGGTTGACCGCGCCGAATGCGAGAACGTCCACGAAGGACGCCTCGAACGACGCGCGATGAACCGGCGCTTTCGTCTGTCCGGTGGAGTCAGCCCGAGTCGCCGGCCGGTTCCATCGTCAGGATCGCGCCCTCGGTGTTTGCGCCGTTCGGACCGTGCAGGGCGCTGACGATGACGCGGACCTTGGTTTTCCTGCCGCGCCGGTTGACCGCGTCGAGCAGGAGGACTTCCTCGAACGACGCGTCGGACATCGCGTTGCGCACGGACGTGCGCAGATCCGCGACCGGCAGGCCGATGTCGAGGTTGAGCAGGTGCTCGCTGGAGGCCTCGTCCCGCCGCAGGCCCCAGAGGTCTTCGGCGCCACGGTTCCACACCAGGATCCGCATCTCCTGGTCCACCACGATCACGCCGTACCGCACCGACGTCATGATCGATTCGAGGAAGTCGTTCACGTCGTTGAGCTCGGCGCTGCGCTCGCGCAGCGTGTCGTTGATCGTCTGCAGTTCGTCGTTGGTGGACTGGAGTTCCTCGTTCATCGTCTCCAGTTCCTCGTTGGTGGACTGGAGTTCCTCGTTCGTGGTCTCCAGTTCCTCCACGGTGGATTGCAGTTCCTCGTTGGTCGTCTCGAGTTCCTCGTTGGTGGATTGCAGTTCCTCGTAGGCCGACTCCAGCTGGCGGTTGGTGTGCTCGAGTTCGTCGAGCAGCTTGCGGGCCGCGCTGACGTCGTGGAACACGATCGACACGCCCAGCAGTCCGTTGTCGTTGCTGACCAACGGGTTGACGTGGATCTCGAACCACGCCGAGTCGCCCGGGAGCCGTTGCCACTCCACCTCCTTGATCCGCAGCGCCCTGCGTTCGACTCTCGCCTGCTCGACGTAGGACCGCAGTTCCACCGGCCGGTAGGCGATCTCCAGGTCCCGCAGTGGCCTGCCGACGTCGCGGGCGGAGAGGCCGAAGACCACCTCGGCATGCTGGTTGACCAGTGCCACGATGTCCTCGCCGGTCACCACCACCTGGGCGACCGGGCTGGTGGAGAAGGCGTGCTCGCGCAGCTCGTCCAGGCCGCCGACCTCACTGTGGCGGTGCGCGTACGCGTGCGAGACCAGGTTGCCGAGGCCGGTCGGGTTACCCGGTGTCTTGCGGAAGAACCGCCGTTTGAAATCGACCGGGTCGAAGATCCTGCTGTGCGACAGCAGCATCTCGGCCTTGCCGAGGAACAGCACGCCGCGCGGGGCGAGGGCGAAGTGGAACCGGCCGAGGACCTTGGCCTGCGTCTCGGCGTTGAAGTACATCAGCGTGTTGCGGCACGCCAGCAGGTCGATCCGGGAGATCGGTGCGTCCTGCACCAGGTCGTTGCGGCCGAAGATGACCGAGCGGCGCAGGTCCTTGCGGAACACGTACTTGTTGCCGTGCTGCTCGAAGTACTGCCTGATCTGGTCCTCGGCGAGGTTGTCCAGTTCCGCGCCGCTGTAGGCGGCGTGCCTGGCTTGGTTCAGGGCTTCGTCGTCCACATCGGTCGCGTAGATCTTGACGCGCTGGCGGAATCGCTCGGCGCCGAGTGCGTCGGCGAACACCATGGCCAGGCTGTAGGCCTCCTGGCCGGAGGCGCAGCCCGCGCTCCAGATCCGCACCGGGTCGTCCGGGCCGCGTTCGGCCAGTATCGTCGGCACGATGTCGCTGCGCAGGTAGTCCCAGGTCTCCCGGTCGCGCAGGAAGCTGGTGACGTTGATCAGGATCGTGGTGAACAGCGCGCCGAACTCCTCGGAGTCGACCTGCAGCAGGTCGATGTACTCGCCGAAGTCCTCGACGCCCACCTGGCTCATCCGCCGCCGGACCCGCCTGGCCAGGCTCGTCCGCTTGTAGCCGGTGAAGTCGAACCCCCGGGATTCCCTCAGGTACGTCAGCACGGCTTCGAACTGGCCGTTCGGTTCGGCCGGCGGAGTCACGTCCACAATCCGGCACGGTACTCCGTGCCCAGCCCGGTCAGCCGAAATGTCACACGCCGTGCGGCACCTTCAGCACCGCCCAGACGGTCTTGCCGCCGGTCATGGCCGGCGTGCACCCCCACACCTTCGTGATCCCCGAAACGAGCAACAACCCGGACGGCGACACACCACCTTCGGCGCGTTCATGCAGCACCGCGGGGCGCGGGTCGTCGTCGGTCACCGCGATGGTGAGCATGCCCTGGCGCATCTCCAACCGCAGGAACGCGGCCGAACTGGTATGCGAGAGAGTGTTCTCCACGAACGCGGTGGCCACGGTCATCGCGTCGGTGATCAGCTCGTCGACGCGCCACCGTGTGCAGTTCATCCGAACGAAGTACCGGGCGCGGCGCGTGCTCATCGGCGAAGGCGGCAGCTCCATGATCGCGCGCTGCCGGATCGGGGGCTTGGCCATGGCCGACACGGCGGTGTCGACCGAGTCGTGCACCGTGACGAACCGGCTGATCGTGCTCGCCGCGAGCATGCACCGCTTCTCCTGGCCGGTCGCGACGAGCATGAACGGCAGGCCGGGCCAGTCCGCGACCCGCATCGACACCAGTGAGAACACCGAGAGGGTCGGTGCGATCGGCATGGTGAGCTCGTCCAGTTCGACCACCAGCCCGTCAGGTTGCTCCGCCGCGTGCTTGAGCAGCGTGTCCCGTAAGACGGGGTACGTTGTCACGTCCAGCGTGCCGACCGGATGGGCGATGGCTATCCCGCCGATGTAGCGCACCGGGACGCGCAGCTCGGAGATCCTCATGGCCCGGCCTCGTGCTCAGCTCGCAGCGGTATCGTGGTCAGACGGCCGCGCAGCAGGTCAGCCGCCTCACGCGCCTCGTCCGCCATCCTGGTGTACCGCTCGACGACACGGTCGTTGCCCCCACGTTCGGCGTGACGACGCATCCGGTCGGCCATGGTCGCCCGCTCGTCCAGCGCGCGCACCGCGGTCCACATCGCCCGCTCGATGCTGTCACCCTGCGCCTCCAGCAGGGCCTCGGCCGACCACGCGTGCCCGACCTGGCACCGGAAACGTCCTTCGTCCGGGGATATCTCGGTCAGCACGCCCTGGCAGTCCGGGCACGAGAAGGTGCTCGGGACCCCCATGCCGTCCGACTGGTAGTCCATCGCCGTCCGCCGATCGCGCGCTATCTCGTTCTCCAGCGCCAGCAGGGGCGGTGTGGGCAGGGCCGGCCCGATCTCCCGTTCCGCCGTCAGCTTCGCCAGCAGCGGGCCGATGTCCGCCGCCGGCAGGACGTGATCGGCCTGGACGTGCCGCAAGGCGTTCTCCGGCATCTCCGGGTAGAGGGCGTCGGCGGGGTCCTGCACGACGACCAGGCCGCCTTGGGCCTTGACCGCGACCAGCCCGGCGACACCGTCGTCCAGCACCCCGGAGAGCTGCACGCCGATCACCCGCGGCCCCCTGCTCTGCGCGGCGGACCGGAACAGGGCGTCGATCGCCGGCCGGTGGCCGTTCTCGGTCGGTCCGTGGGACAGGGCGAGCTGGTCCTCGATGATCAGCAGGTGGTGATCCGGCGGCGCGGTGTGGATCACACCCCGGCGCAGCGGCATGCCACTGGCGGCGGTGACCGTGGGAAGGGTGCCGACGCGGCGCAGGATCTGTGACAGCGCACTGGTTCCGCCCGCCGGCAGGTGCAGCACCACGGCCACGGCGGCGTCCAGGTCCGGCGGCATGCCGGCCACCAGCGTCCGAAGAGTCTCGACCCCGCCCGCCGAAGCGCCCACCACGATCACGTCGCGGTGCCGCGGTGCCATCGAGACCACTTCCCTCGTTCCGGGTGCCCCACGGTAACCCTCCCGCAGGCGCGGAAGCGCTCCTCCCGGACGTGTACCCCCGTTCGGCGGAAAAAATCCGATCGGCCACCGATCCGGATCTTCGGCGGCTCCGTATAGAAGATGTCCAGGGAGGACGAGGCGCATGACCGACCCGAAGGATTGGTTATGCCACAACCCCATACCGTGCGTGCTCCACGCAGGTCACGTGCTACCGCGGCGCTGTTGGCGGTGGGCGCGGCGCTGGCCGGAGGGTTGGTGCCCGGCCCGGCCACCGCCTCCAGCCACCGCGAAGCGCCGCTGATCGCCGCCGACCCGACCGTGGACAACACGGATCTGTACGCGTTCGTCAGCCCGGACCGGCCGGACACCGTGACGATCGTGGCCAACTACTTCGGGTTCCAGGAACCCACCGGCGGCCCGAACTTCTACCCGTGGGCCGAGAACGCCCGGTACGACATCAACATCGACAACGACGGCGACGCCAAGGCGGACCTGACCTTCCGGTACACCTTCGCCACCGACGACCGGCGCAGGAACGCTACGTTCTTGTACAACAACGGTGCGGTGACGTCGATCAACGACGAGAACCTGTTGTTCCGGCAGAACTACAAGCTCGAACTGATCGACCGGCACGGCGGCGGCAAGGTGCTGATCAGGAACGCCCGCTCGGCGCCGTCGAACACCGGCGCGGCGTCGATGCCGGACTTCCGCACCATCCGCGACCAGGCGATCGCCCAGATCCCCGGTGGCGGGCTGAGCTACGCCGGCCCCGCCGAGGACTCGTTCTTCGCCGACCTGCGGGTGTTCGACCTGCTCTACGGCGGCGACCTCAGTGAGACCGGCCAGGACACGTTGCGTGGTTTCAACGTCAACACCATCGCGTTGCAGATCCCCACGCACCTGCTGGCGCTGAAGGGGGACGCCAAGCGCAACCCGGTGGTCGGCATCTGGGCCGACACCGAACGCCAGTCGATCAAGCTCTCGCCCGGCAAGGCCAAGGCCGAGGGGGACTTCGTGCAGGTGTCCCGGCTGGGCAACCCGCTGGTCAACGAGGTGGTCGCGCCCGCGGGCCTGAAGGACGCGTTCAACGGCCTGACCCCGGACCAGGACGGCAAGGTCAAGGCCCTGCTCGACCGGGTGACCGACCCGGAACTGCCCAAGCTGATCGAGCAGATCTACCAGATCAAGGCACCCGCCGGTCCGCGGCAGGACCTCGTGGAGATCTTCCTGACCGGCGTCACCACCAAGGCCGGTGGCCCGATCAAGGCCGATCTGAACTCGCAGCTGAACAACGCCGACGTGATGGCGCACATGTTCGTCCCGTCCGAGATGCTGCGGCTGAACATGGCGGTCCCGCCGACGGCCGAACCCAACCGGCTCGGTGTGCTCGGCGGTGACCTGCAGGGCTTCCCGAACGGCCGCAGGCTGACCGACGACGTCATCGACATCTCCATCCAGGCCGTCGAAGGCGCCGCGCAGTCCGGTGCGCTGGTCGAGGCCCTTGCCGCCGGCGACAAGGTCGACGCCAACGACGTCGCGTTCGAGCAGCGGTTCCCGTACGTGGCGGTGCCCAGCGACGCCGCGGTGAACTCGGCGGTCGCCGAGAAGGTGGAGACCAAGTCGAGTGTCCTCGGCGACCTGCCCGCCGGTGCGCTGATCGGTGGCGCGATCGGCGCGCTCGTCCTGCTCGGCGGCACGGTCTACCTGTGGCGCAAGCGGCCGACCAAAGCCCGTCACCGCAGTACCCGTCCCTGGTGAGTGTCCGCATCGATGCCCGGAGGCGCGACCGTGATCGCGCCTCCGGCGATCCGGGAGGCATTGGCGTGCAGTCATTTCTCGAACCCGAACAGCCAGAAGTCCTGCGCTGGTGGCCGTTGGCGGCACTGGTCGTCGGGCTGGCCGTTGTGCTGTCGGTGTTCACCGGCTACTCCGAGCCGGTCACTGCTGCCGCGTCACCGAATCCGACGCAGCAGAGCCGGATTCAGCAGACGGTGACGTCGTTGCAGGGCAGGCTGCACCGGTTGCCCGACGACGCGCTGGGCTGGGCACAGCTCGGAACGTCCTATGTGGAACTGGCCAGGATCACGGCCGACGCTTCGTACTACGCCAAAGCACAGGGCGCGTTGGACAAGTCGCTGGCCCTGCGGCCCGCCGGCAACGGGCCCGCGATGCTCGGTATGGGCGCGCTGGCCAACGCGCGGCACGACTTCGCCGCCGCGAAGGACTGGGGATTGAAGGCGCTGGCCGTCCAGCCACGCTCCGCTGAGGTGTACGGCGTGCTGGCCGACGCGTACACGCAACTGGGCGACGAGGTCGGAGCCATGGATGCCGTGCAGAACATGCTCGACCTGAAGCCGAACGTGGCCTCGTTCACGCGTGCTTCCTACTTCTTCGAGACACACGGCCGTCCGGACGACGCCCGGATGGCACTGGACCGGGCGCTCGCGGCGGCCGGAGCGCCCGACGAGATCGCGTTCTGCCGGTACCACCTGGGGGAGCTCGCGTTCGGCTCCGGCGATCTGGACGAGGCGGAAAAGCAGTACTCACAAGGGCTTGCCGTGGTGCAGGACCAGACCTTGCTGCAGGGCCAGGCCAAGGTGGCCGCCGCGCGAGGTGACGTGGACAAGGCGTTGGACGGGTACCGGAAACTCGTCACGCGGGCACCGTTGCCGCAGTACATCATGGAATACGGCGAGTTGCTCGACGCCGCGGGACGGGCAGACGAGGCCGCGGCGCAGTTCGAAATCCTCGCCCGGCAACACAAGCTGATGGAGGCGCAGGGCGCCACCGACGACCTCGCCGCGGCGCTGATGCTGGCCGACCACGGCGACAAGGCCGAGGCGCTGCGCCGGGCCGAGGCCGAATGGGGGCGTCGGCGGAACGTCCTGGTCGCCGACGCGCTGGCGTGGGCGTTGCACGTCAACGGCAGGCACGCCGAGGCGTTGCCGTACATGGAGAAAGCGATGGCATCCGGGTGGGACAACGCGATGTTCGCCTACCACCGTGGAATGATCCACTTGGCGCTGGGGCAGCTCACCGACGCCGAGAAGTACCTGGCGCGGGCGGTGCGGACCAATCCGCACTTCTCCGTGCGGCACGCGCCGATCGCGGTCAGGAAGCTGGCCGAACTGCGGAGCGGCCGATGAAGGCGTTGGTCAGGGCCGGTCTGGTCGTCGTTGCCGCTGTGCCTGCCTTCCTGCTGGCAACGGGACACGCGGACGCGCATCCGCTCGGCAACTTCAGCGTCAACCACTACAACGGGCTGCACCTGCATCCCGACCGGGTCGACCTGAAGTCCGTCGTGGACCTCGCGGAGATCCCGACGTTGCAGGAGAAGTCGATGGACGCCGCCCGCGAGTGCGGAGCGCTCGCGGCGTCCGTTCGGTCTACTGTGGACTCGGAGGAGCTGGTTTGGTCGGTCCGCTCGTCGCACGTGGAGTATCCGAAGGGACAGGCGGATCTGGCCACGACCCGGCTGACGTGCGAGCTGTCCGCGCCCGCGCGGATCCGCGGCCCGGTCACGGTGTCGTTCAGCGACTCGTTCCGGCCCGACCGGCTCGGCTGGCGGGAGATCACCGCGGCCGGCTCGGGGATCGCACTGGATTCGCCCGTGCCGGCGCGGAGCGTCAGCGACGAGTTGCGGCAGTATCCCGAGGATCTGCTGGCCAGGCCGTTGGACGTGCGGACGGTCAGCCTCAAGGCGCGGCCAGGGGAGGGGACGCCGGTCACGGCACCAGCTCCGACCGGCGGTGATGTCGGGGTGCTCGACCGCGCTTCGCTTGCGCTGGCGGACTTCGTCGGCAGGCAGGAGCTGACTCCGTTGATCGGCCTGCTCGCTGTGCTTCTGTCGCTCGTGCTTGGAGCGTCGCATGCCGCCCTGCCTGGGCACGGCAAGACGGTGATCGCCGCGTACCTGGTCGGGCGGCGGGGGACCGCCCGGGACGCTGTTGTCGTTGGGGCGACAGTGACGTTGACGCACACTGCCGGTGTTCTGGTGCTGGGGCTGTTGTTGAGTCTTTCCAGTGCGCTGGCGGGGGAGAGCGTGTTGCGCTGGCTGGGGATCGCCAGTGGGCTGCTGATCGCCGGGATCGGTGTGGTGTTGCTGCGTTCAGCCGCGCGGAACCGTGAGCCTGCCCTCGCCGGGCACGGTCACGGACATGGGCACAGCCACGGGCACGGTCATGGACATGGGCACGGTCACGGCCCGCGTTTCGGCAAAGGCAGTCTGATCGGGATGGGGGTGGCCGGTGGCCTGGTGCCCAGCCCGTCCGCCCTCATTGTCCTGCTCGGTGCGGTCGCCTTGGGACGCACGTGGTTCGGCGTTCTGCTGGTGCTGGCCTACGGGCTGGGGATGGCCGCGATGCTGACCGCTGCCGGGTTGCTGCTCGTCAGGTTCTCCGGCCGGCTCGAAGGCTGGTCCGAGCGGTTCGGGATGCGACGGGTGATCGCGGCCGCCCCCGCGATCACCGCCGGGATGGTGCTGGTGGTGGGGATGGGACTGACCGTCCGAGCGGTGCTCGGCTGATCACCACGTGACGGGAAGGCTTGCCACGCCGTAGATCCCGCGTTCGACGTTCAGCGGGACCTCGTCCGGTGCCACGGCGAGGTCCAGCCCCGGGAACCGGGCGAACAGCTGCGAGAAGCCGATGCGCATCTCGATCCGGGCCAGCTGCTGGCCGAGGCACTGGTGCACGCCGTGGCCGAACGCCAGGTGTCCCGCGGTCGGCCGGGTGACGTCCAGCTCGTCCGGCCGGTCGAACCTGTCCCGGTTGGCCGCGGGCAGCGACACCAGCACGGTCTCGCCCTGCTTGATCACCTCGCCGCCGAGTTCGACGTCCTCCAGCGCGGTCCGGTTGACCTCGAACTGGACGACGCTGAGGTACCGCAACAGTTCCTCGACGCCGTTCTCGACGTCGCCGAGGAACTTCGCCAACTGCTCGGGGTGCCGCAGCAGCGCGAACGTGCCCAGCGCCAGCATGTTCGCGGTCGTCTCGTGCCCGGCGAACAACAGCATGATCGCGATCCCGGTGATCTCGACCTCTTCGAGGCCGGTTTCGGTGAGACCACGGATCAGGTTGTCGCCCTCGGCGAAACGCCTGCTCTGCACCAGGTCGTACAGGTATCCGAACAGCGAGTCACCGGCTGCGGCCCGGACCTCCGGGGTGGTCGTGGGGTCGACCATGTCGTGCGAATGCCGTTCGAAGAACTCGTGGTGCGAGTACGGCACACCGAGCAGCTCGCAGATCACCCGGGACGCCAGCGGAAGCGCGAACGCGTGCACCAGATCGGCCGGTGGCGTCATGGCGTCGAGCAGCTCCTTCGCGATCTGCTCGATCCTCGGTTCCAGCAGCCGCATCCGCCGGACGGTGAACTGGCCGGTCAGCAGCTTGCGGTAGCGCGTGTGCTCCGGCGGGTCGGTGAAGGCGAACGCACCGGGCGCGGCGGGTTGCGTGGTCGGCCGGATCGGTGACCGCACGAGCTCCCCGCGGGCGCTGAACCGCGGATCGGCCAGCAGTTGCCTGCTTTCCGCGTGTGTGGTCACCATCCAGCCGAGTGTGCCGTCGGCGAACCGCAACCTGCTGACCGCCGGGCGGTCCCGCAACTCGGCGGGCGGGCTGAACGGACAGGTCCTCGCGATCGGAAGCGCATCAGTCATGCGTACATCGTACGCGAAATCCTTTGCCTGAAGTGTCCTACGTTTCCCGCCTAGTGCACTAGTGCGTTTTACGGCTTGCGGCCGACAGCGCCGCAGATGCAGTACGAGACCTGGGTGGGCGGCTTGATCCTCGGGCCGTCCGGCCACCAGTCGGTGCACAGCACCAGGCCGGGGTCGACCAGTTCGAGACCGGGGAACATGCCCATGATCTCGTCGCGGGTGCGGAACAGGCCGGTGCCCATCGGACTGTGCAGGAACATGTCCTCCATCCGCCTGGCCAGCTCGCTGTGTTCCTCGGTCTGCGGGTCGAGGAAGTGACTGATGCCCACGTACGAGCCGGAAGGAAGGGCGTCGATGTACTCCCGCATGATCGACTGTGGTGGGCGTTCGCCGTCGTAGTGGTGGATCGTGCCCAGCTGGAACAGTGCGATCGGTTCGGAGAAGTCCAACTGCTGCTGGACGATCGGGTCGTTGAGCACCTCGCGCGGGTCGAAGATGTCGGCGCCGGCCAGGAAGGTCTGCTCGTTCTCCTCGAGCAGGGCGCGGCCGTGGGCGAGGACCACCGGGTCGTTGTCCACGTAGACGACCCGCGAGTCCGGCTGGATGCGTTGCGCCACTTGATGGGTGTTCTCCGCGGTGGGCAGGCCGGAGCCGAGGTCGAGGTACTGCGTCACGCCGGTCTCCATCGCGATGAAGCGGGTGACGCGGATCAGGAAGGCGCGGTTGTCGATCGCCAGTTGGGTGGCCTCGGGCGCCACGCTCTGTACCCGGCGCAGGACCTCGCGGTCGACCTCGTAGTTGTCCTTCCCGTTCAGAAAGGCGTCGTAGACCCGGGCGATGCTCGCCTTTGTCGTGTCGATATGTGTGGGCACTACCTTCTGAGACATTCGATCCTCTCAGCCGGAAAGAGACGAAGTCGGGGGTTGCGCGTCTCGGCACCCCACTTTGTCATCGGCATGTCCGGCTGGCTATCGTGTCGTTCTGGTCCGATCAGGTGACGCAGGCGTCTTTTTTGATCTGGTGACGATTACCATGAGTCGATTTCGAAAACTGCATCGGGTGAGGGGAGCGTTGGATTGCCCGCAGAAGGCCGTCCCGGTGGTGATCGCGCGAGTTCCGACGGCGGCGCCGCTCGTCCGGCCGGGCCCACCGCATTGCGGATCATTCTCGGGATCCAGTTGCGCAGGTTGCGCGAGGCCGCCGAAATCTCACCGGTCCAGGCCAGTCAGGCCATCCGGGGATCGACTTCGAAGATCAGCAGACTGGAACTCGGCCGGGTCGGGCTCAAGGAACGAGATGTAGCCGACCTACTCACACTTTACGGTGTCACCGATTCGAGTGACCGTGAGCAGTTTCTGTCGATGGTGCGGCAGTCGAACGAGCCGGGCTGGTGGTACCGCTTCGCCGATCTGATGCCCGAGTGGTTCCAGGACTTCGTCGGCCTGGAGGAGGCCGCGTCGCGCATCCTGACGTGTGAGGTGCAGTTCGTGCCGGGTCTGATGCAGACCGAACAGTACGCCCGCGCGATCGCCACGAGCGGCCACCCGGAACTGGCCACAGAGGACGCCGAGTGGCGGGTGACCCTGCGGATGCGCAGGCAGAAAGTGCTGCACCGGCCGTCGCCGCCGAAGCTGTGGGCGGTGATCGACGAGTCCGTGCTGCACCGTCCACTCGGCGGCCGGGACGTCCTGCTCGACCAGGTCGACCACCTGCTGGAACTGACCACGCTGCCGCACGTGACACTGCAGGTGATGCCGTTGTCACTGAGCGGATACGCCGCCGAGGGCGCGTTCACGATGCTGCGGTTCGCCGAACCGGAACTGCCCGACATCGTCTACATCGAACACCTCACCGGTGCGTTCTACCTCGACAAGCGCGACGACTTCGAGCGATACAGCCGGGTTTTCGATCAGGTGACCGTGGACGCGTACACACCTCGGGAGACCCGGCAGTTATTGATGAAGGCCCGCGCGGCGCTCTGACGTCACCCTGTTAGCCCTAGCTCTCGGAGTCGCGCGTGCTACGGTTGACCGCAATCTCGGATGCAATTGCATTTGCGTCAAGGTCGACAGGAGGATCGGCGATGCTGACAACCGCGTCCTTGGCCGCTGATCTGTCGTGGCGAAAGAGCAGTCGCAGTGGAAAGAACGGCAACTGCGTGGAACTCGCCTGGCTGGAGGACGGCACAGTGGCGGTGCGTAACTCCCGTAGTCCCCAAGGCGCGGTGTTGATCTGTCCGCCGAGCGTGCTCACCTCACTGGTCGCCCGGATAAAACAGCGGAGCGTGTGATGAACGCCGCCGAAGTCACCGAAGAACGACTGAGAGAACTGATCGCGCGCGGATTCAAATTCGTCCATCCCCGCGACGAATCCGGTCACATCACCGCGATCGTCGGTGTCCGCCCGCACCACAACGTGATCGACGTCGTCCAGCTGCGCACCGAGGACGACGCGGTGGCGCTGCGCCTGGCAGGCGACACCGCGGACGTGCTGGCCCCCCAGCGACACAGCTGGCGTTCGGCGGGCCCGGCGCCGCGCGTGCTGGACGACATGCTCAACCTGCCCGATGTCACCGCGGAGATGATCGAGATGCCGTCGGCCAACGGCCACTGGATCCACACCGGCCGCAACCGTGCCAAGTGGGTCCCCGCCAACTCCGGGTGAGTCCCCAGGTCCCGGGCGTGCGTCTGCTGCCCCCGCGTCCGCACGCCCCTCCTCTTCCTGCCCCCGGCACGCGCGAATGGCGTTAAAAATCCGTAGTGACGGGGGTGGCACCGGTTTCGTCGGGGGAACCGGTGCCACGATGGAGCCGTGGAGCGGGAGAAGATCACGCTGACCGGTGCGCCGGAGACCATGCTCGCCACGCTCTACGGACGGGCGCTGGACAGTCGCAGGCCGAACTCCGTGCTGAACGACGTCGAGGCGGCCCGTGCGGTGTCGCGGATCGACTACGACTTCCGCAAGACCAGGATGAAAGGCACCAGCGCGGTCGGCGTGGCCATCCGTGCCAAGGTCCTCGACGACTGGACGCGGGAGTTCATCGCGGCCTATCCCTCCGCGACCGTCCTGCACCTCGCGTGCGGCCTGGACACGCGCGCACAACGGATCGCGCCGCCCGGCACCGTGCGCTGGGTGGACCTGGATCTTCCCGACGTGGTGGCGTTGCGCTCGCGGCTGATCATCCCGCCGGGCGGCGACTACCGCTTGGTCGGCGCGTCGGTCACGTCCGGCTCGTGGCTCGACGAGGTCCCTGCCGACCGGCCCACTGTCGCCGTGTTCGAAGGCCTGTCGATGTACCTCCATAAAGAGGACGGCAAGCGCCTGATCGAACGGATCACTGGTCGCTTCCCCACGGGGCAGCTGCTGTTCGACTGCTACGGGTCGACGGGGATCAAGCTGCAGAAGCTCGTGCCCGCCGTCCGCAACGCGGGGGCGACCCTGCACTGGGGACTCGACGACCCGCGTGAGGTGGAGGGCTGGCATCCGGGGCTGAAGTGCCTGGACGCGCTGCGCAGCGTCGACATGCCCGGCCTGGAGAAGCTGCCGCTCGGCGGCCGACTGGGCCTGAAGGTCATCTCGAAGATCCCGGGCCTGCGGGACGCCGGACGGATCCTGCGCTACCGCTTCTAGAAAAAATTCGAACAAATGTTCGAAGCTGTGACCAGGGTTTTTGTCGCTCCAGTACGCCGAACGGGTGACGAACAGCCGTGCGACGACCTCAAAAATGTCGGACCCCTTCGGTAGCTTGCTCGGTATGAACAGAACCGATCGACAGTTCGCCCTGGTGGAGGAGCTTCGCGCGGCCGCGCCCGAACCGCGCGCGGCACGGTGGCTGGCAGATCGTCTCAACGTCTCGATCCGCACGATCGAGCGTGACCTGGCTGCGCTGCAGGAGTCAGGCCTCCCGGTGTACGGAGACCGGGGACGACGTGGGGGCTACGTACTGGACAAGGACCGCACCTTGCCCATGTTGACCATGACGACCGAGGAGGCCATGGCCGTCTCCGTCGCCCTGCGGGAGTTACGTGGTGCTCCCTTCGAGGCGGCGGCACGCTCGGCACTGGCGAAGCTGAAATCCATGATGCCGGAACAGGATCTGGCCCGCGCCGAACAGCTCGTCGACCGGGTCCGCCCGGTCAGCGCACCGCCCGGGCCACGTTCGACGGTGCCGCGGCCGATCCAGCGCGCCCTCGAAGCGGGCCGCGTCCTGCACATCCGCTACCGCGACGGCAACGACAAGATGACCGACCGCACCGTCGAACCCATGGGCCTCTTACACGGTCCACGCGGCTGGTACCTGCTCGCCTGGTGCCGGCTGCGCGACGCACCTCGCGGGTTCCTGCTCGACCGTGTCCACAACGCCGAAGTCGGGGAGGAATCCGTGGTCGACCGCAGCGTCGACCTCAACCCACCGGGGGCCGACGCCCCCACCCTGCGCGCCGCGGGCTGACCCACGGCCTCGATGGACGGCCAACGTCGTCCGTCCATCGAGCACCCCGCGCCGTACGTGAACCGGCTGGCGGTGAGCAGGTGTGCCTGGTGGGGCCTGGTGTGCTGACCTTGCGCGACAGCGCCCACGTCGAACTGTCGCTTGCCAACGCCATCGGTTCGGCCAGGCACGGAAATGGGATGGCAGGAGTGGTCGCTCGATCTAGCATGCGGAGGGTGAGGGAAGACGGTACTGAGGTTGTCGTGCGATGCCAGGAAGATCCCGGTGTCTTCGTGCGGCTCACCGACTGCCATCCGCTGGACGAGTACCGCCTCGCGTTCCGTGTCGAGGTTCAGGCAGAAGGCCTGTGCGCCCGAACCGACACGGTCGTCGCGGAGTGGTACGACGACCTCACGCACTTCGTCGAAGGTCTGGCGGCTGATTTCCGTGGCTGGGAAGGTGCACGCGTCTGGCAGGCGAACCGCGTCGAACTCAGTGCGGTGTTCCGTTCCCGCGGCCATGTCTGTCTCAAATGGACGTTGCGGGGCGCCACGCTCGCGGACGCATGGGAAGTCTCGATCGAGACCTGGCAGGAAGCAGGCGAGCAGATGAAGGCGCTCGCCGCGGACATCCGCGACTTCCTCCACCGGCCGCCCGCCTGAATCCCGGCGCGTGTCCACAGCGGCGGCACCCCAGACACCACCGGAAGGCCCTTCCTGCGAAGTGGCAGCTGATTGTCTGATGTGGAGCGGTACACGTGTCGCAGGTAAGTCGGCCACGTGGCGATGTCGGCAGGTTCATCCAGCCACCGGTCAATTCGCCAACGCCCCTAAGGAAAACGTCGCCGCGAAGGCCAGTGGACGATGTTGGGAGAGTGCGCGGGCCTGGGGTCACTCGGCATTCGCGGACTGTCTGCCGCACCCAGCGCCGGCCCGGAATCTGGCCGTAGATCCACCATGGGCGGCCGGCCCTGGGGCATAATCTGCGTCGATACCCCACGTGCGTCCGCCGAAAGCCGGGTGGGTGCGACAATGTTCGGCGTGAACGCCGGGCGGATCGTCCTGATCGTCAGTTGCTTGCTGGTCGCCGGGCTCGGGGTGTGGTTCGCGGTGGTCCGGTGGGAGGACGCGAACAAGATCGCGACGGCCGCCTCGGCGCTGGGAGCGGTCGCGGCGGTCGGCGTCGCGGTCTGGGCGGCCCTGCGGACGCCACCAGCTCGGAAGTCCGTGAAGGTCTCGAACACCGGTGACGCGACCGCGGATTCCGGCGGCCGGGCCATCACGGGAGTCGTCGGCAACGCGGGCCACGTGCGCGTCACGCGAACGGGTGACGCGAAGGCGTCGGGCGGGGGAGACGCCGTGTCGGGCGCTCAACTGGACTGAGCACGGGAATGAAGGAACGGATCCGGAGGCTCACGAACGCCGGCAGCGGCGCGGCGAGCGCGCCGGCCGGAGTCGCCGTCTCGGGTGTCGTCCTCGGTGATGTCAACCTGCACACCGGAACACCCGTCACCACGCGGTATCGCCAGCAGGTGCAGCGGATCGCGCCGGCTGAACTGCTCGACCGCGACGTCGAACTCGCCGAGCTGGCGGAGTTCTGCATATCGCCCTCGACCGCTGGGCAGTACCAGTGGTGGCGAGCCGGAGCGTGGTCGGGCAAGTCGGCGTTGTTGTCCTGGTTCGTGTTGCACCCGCCCGCCGGGGTGCGAGTGGTCTCGTTCTTCATCACCGCGCGACTGGCCAGCCAGAACGACCGCGTCGCCTTCATCGACAACCTCCTGGAGCAGTTACTCGCGCTGCTGGGTCGGCAACTGCCGCCGTTCCTCACCGAAACGACCCGCGAAGCGCACCTGCTGGGCCTGCTGTCCGAAGCCGCCGAGGCTTGCCGGGACCGCGGTGAGCAGTTCGTGCTGCTGGTGGACGGACTGGACGAAGATCGCGGTGTCCACGACGGCCCAGACTCACACAGCATCGCCGCGCTCCTGCCTGTGGCGCCCCCAGCCGGGATGCGGGTGATCGTCGCAGGCCGCCCGAACCCGCCCGTCCCGGCGGACGTACCCGCCCACCATCCCTTGCTGCGCGGGGAAAACGTGCGAACGTTGACGCCCTTCGCCGGAGCGCAGCTGGTCCGGGCGCAGATGGAGCGCGAGCTCCGGCGGCTGGTCGGCGGGAGCGCTGACGAGCAGGACCTGCTCGGTCTGGTGGCCGCGGCGGGCGGCGGGTTGTCGGCCGGGGACCTGGCCGAACTGACCGGGTTGTCCCGCTGGCAGGTCAACGACCACCTGCGAACCGTGGCCGGACGCAGCTTCTCGACCCGCGGCAGTCACTTCCGGCCCGACGGACCGGAGGTCTACCTCCTCGGCCACGAGGAACTCCAACTGGCCGCACTGGACATGCTCGGCCCGAGCCGGTTGGCCGGGTACCGCGAGCGGCTGCACGACTGGTTCCAGCGCCACCAGCAGCGGCAATGGCCGCCCGGCACTCCGGAATACCTGCTGCGAGGGTACTTCCGGATGCTCATGGCGACCGGTGAGGTACAGCGAATGGTCGCTTGCGCCACGGACCCGGCCCGGCAGGACCGGTTGCTTGACCTGTCCGGCGGCGATGGCGCCGCGTTGGCGGAGATCACCGCCGCGCAGGCGGTGATCGCGGCCCAGAAGCGGCCTGACCTGACCGCGATGGTGCGGCTGGCCGTCCATCGTGATCATCTCGCCGACCGCAATCGTCATATCCCCGTCGAACTGCCCGCGGTGTGGGTGCGGGCGGGCCGGATCAACCGGGCGAGATCGATCGCCGAGTCGATCACCGATCCGGTGAACCGCGTCCAGGCGCTGGCACGGATCGCCGAAGCAGTGGACGACGCCGGGCAAACAGTCACGATCGTCGGCCGTGCCGAGGAGACAGCACATTCCATCGCCGACCGAAGCAAGCGGGCCACCGCGATGGTGATGGTCGCCGAAGCCGCTGTCGCGGCAGGTCAGTTCGACCGTGCGGAGCAACTGGCTCGTGCCGTCAGCGACCTTGACCGGAGAGGGCCTGCCCTGGCGAAGGTGGCCCGCGCCATCGCGGAAACCGGTCAGTTCGACCGTGCCGAGACAACAGCCCGTTCGATCCTCGACGGATTCCACCGGGTGTCCGCGTTGGCAGGGATCGCCGTGGTGGCCGCCGGCGCTGGTCACCCGGACCGGGCAAGCAGCCTCATCGACCGGGCCGAGCAGGTGGCTGGTTCCTGCACCGACCACCGGCAGCGGATATCGGCACTGGTGGAGATCGCTGGGGCGGCCATCAGCGCCGGCCGGATGGACAGAGCGGACAGAGCCATCGAGGATGCCGAGCACGCCGCGAACCTGCTCCGTCCTTGGCAGGAGCCGGAGAGTGCATGGGCGGCGATCGTCGTTGTCGCGGCAAAGGCCGGTCACTTCGATCGCGCTGAGAAGCTGGCCCATTCTGTTCCCGGCGAGTACCGGTCATCCGCGGTGCGGACGATCGCCGAAGTGGCCGCGGCAACCGGGCACTACGATCACGCCGAGAAGCTGACCCACTCCATCACCGACCCGGACGAGCGGGCATGGGCGCTGGTGATGCTCTGCGCCGCCCTCGCCAAGGCCGGACAGGTCGACCGCGCCGAACGACTGGCTCACACCATCACGACCTACCATGAGCGCCAGAATGTGCTCGCTCTGATCGCCGGTGAGTTGGCCTCGGCGGGCGAGAGTGAGCGCGCCGAGACGCTCGCGCGTTCCATCCAGGACGTGTCCATGCGACAGGCAGCACTGTCCTACGTTTTCAGAGCCGCTGCCAAAGCTGGCCAGTTCGACCACGCCGAACAGGTCGCTCGCTCCATCACCGACGCCTCCGCGCAGGCGGCAGCGCTGGTGACGATCGCCGAGGCGGCGATCGCAGCGGGTGACGTGGACCGTGCCGTGACCTTCATCGAGGACAGCGAGAAAACAGCTCGATCCACAGTAGACTTCGAGCGAAGGGTGCGTGCGCTCGTAGCGGTTGCCGACGCTGCCATCGAAGCAGGCGACGCGGATCGCGCCGCCTCCATCGTCGACCGCGCGGCAACGGTTGCTCACTCCATCACAGACGAGTACACGCGACAGCAAGCATTGACGGCAGTGGCCAAGGTCGCGGCGAGAATCGGTCATATCGACCGTGCGGAGCGCATCGCCCGTTCCATCGCGGACCAGCGCCGGCAGGACCATGCGCTGATGGAGGTCGGCGCGGCGGCCGCACAGTTCGGCCACATCGACGATGCCGAGCGTGTCGTCCGGCGCGTCACCGACGTCAACACCCAGGCGTGGGCACTGGTGGCGGTCGCCAGAGCAGCCGTTGAAGCGGGCGAGGTGCGGCGGGCCATCGCCCTCACCGGCCACGCCGGGAAAGCCAGCGAGTCGATACCAGACTCTGATCGAAAGGCGAATGCGCTCGCCGCGGTCGCCAAGATGGCCATCGAAGCACGTGACATGGATCGTGCCGCCGCCGTCATCGACCGAGCCGAAGTGACGGCTCGCTCTGTCCCTGATGTTCTCAGTCAGGTGTACGCGCTGGTGGCGGTCGCGGAAGCAGCCGCCCAGGCCGGTTGCCGGGACCGGGTGCTCGCCCTCTTCGACCGTGCCGAGAAAGCGGCTCGCTCGACGACGGAGGCGTTCACGCGCCTTCTGGCGCTGGATGAGGTCGCCCGGGCTGTCGCGGTGACGGGCGAATGGGATCGAGCCGAAAGGATCATCGATTTCGGCGGACCGGAGGCTTCGCACGGGGGTGCGCTGACAGCCGTCGCCAGGGCCGCCGCGCAGGCGGGCCACTTCGACCACGCCGTGCTGGTCGCCCGGTCCATCAGCGATGCCGAAGAACGACAAGCCGATGCGGTGCTGGCCGTTGCCGAATACGCCGTGGCAGCCGGTCAACTGGAACGCGCCGCGGAACTCGCCGGTTCCCTCGGTGACAGCGCCAGGCAGGCCGATGCGTTGGTGGCGGTCGCCAACGCGGCCATCGCGACAGGCTGCGACGACTGGGCCGTCGCCATGATCGACCGTGCCGAGGACGTGGCCCGTTCGATCGCCGACCCCGCCGGACGGGCGAAGGCGTTGGTGGCGATCGCCGACACGATGGGCGACCTACCCGGCGATCTTGCCGAGCGCACGACGAGAACCGTGGCCGAGGCGCTCAGGCTTGGTGAGTGGCACCTTTCCGTGCGCCCGCTGATCCGGACGGTACCGGAAGCGACTTCGGTGATCCTGACCGAACTGGACACCGTGCTCCGAGCCGGTTGAGTCCGGCGTTCGCCCGTGCAACCCGCAGGTCCGCACCGATAGTCGCCCGAAAGGGCGGTGTTGATCTGTAGCGCGCGCGAGAACCTAAAGGCCGAGCCAAGCCGAGGCAGAAGGAGCACTTCATGGCGGCGACTTACGGCGCCCCAGGCGTCTACATCGAGGAGCGACCCAGCGGTTCGATGCCGCTGCAAGGTGTGGGCACGGCCGTCGCGGCGTTCGTGGGTTTCACCGCGACCTACAACGCCGACGCGGGCGACCCGACCGACCCGGACGGCGTCAAGCCGCAGCTGGTCACCAGCTGGCCGCAGTACGAACGCATCTACGGCGGCTTCGCGCCGGGCATCCTGTTGCCGCACTCGGTCAAGGGTTTCTTCGAGAACGGCGGCGGCATCGCCTACATCGTGCGGATTCCGAGCGGCAACGGGCAGGGCAAGGCGCAGCGCGCGCTGCCCGCGTCCGGCCGCCAGGAGATCGAGACGCTCAATGTCGAGGCCATCGACCCGTCCGCCACGTATGACGTCGTCGTGGAACCTGTTCCGGCCGCCGAGGGGGAGGCCAGCCAGGAGTTCACGCTCAAGGTCATGGACAACGGCCAGGTCCGCGAGGAGTTCCCGAACGTCCACCTCGGACGCGGCCCGAAGAGCGTCGAGAAGACGATCAACGAGCGCTCCAAGCTGATCCGCGTCGAGGTCAAGAGCGCCCAGGGCCTGTCGGTCGCCGAGCGTGCGCCCGCGCCGGGCCGGTACGCCATCCAGGCCACCGCACCGGCGACGAACTCCGTCTCCGCGACCGAGTTCGAGGGCTCCGAGGTCACCCGTACCGGCTACGAGGGACTCGCCATCGCCGAGGACGTCACCATGGTGGCGATCCCGGACCTGATCACCGTGGCCACCCGCGAGGACGGCACCTTCGACACCGAGAGATACCTTGCCGCGCAGGGCAAACTGGTCGACTGGTGCGAGCGCAGCCACACCAAGATGGCGATCCTCGACTCCCCGCCCGGGCTCAACGCCCAGCAGGCGCTGGAGTGGCGTGCCGCGCTCGGCAAGGACAGTGCCTTCGGTGCCGCGTACTACCCGCATCTCGTCGTGCAGAACCCGTTGGCGCGTCCCGGTGCGACCAATGGCGAGAAGTTCCTGACTGTGCCGCCGTCCGGCCACGTCGCCGGTGTGTGGGCGCGGACCGACGCAGGCCGCGGCGTGTGGAAGGCGCCCGCGAACGAGGTCGTCCGCGGCATCGCGCGGCTCGAGTCCGACGTGACCACCGGCGAGCAGGACCTGCTCAATCCGCAGCAGGTCAACTGCATCCGGTCCTTCGGTGCCAACGGCATCCGTGTCTGGGGCGCCCGCACGCTCGCGGCGACCGACCAGAGCTGGCGCTACATCAACGTCCGGCGGCTGTTCAACTTCATCGAGGAGACCATCCGCCAGGGCACCCAGTGGGTCGTGTTCGAGCCGAACGACGCCGACCTGTGGGCCAGGGTGAAGCGCACCATCAACGCGTTCCTGCGCAACCTGTGGATGCAGGGCGCTCTTGTCGGCAGCACGCCTGAGCAGGCCTTCTACGTCCTGTGCGACGAGAGCAACAACCCGGCGTCCTCTGTGGACGAAGGAAAGCTGATCGTCGACGTCGGGCTCGCGCCGGTCAAGCCGGCCGAGTTCGTGATCTTCCGCCTCAGCCAGTGGCAGGGCGGCGCGGAGACTTCGGACTGAGCAGGGCGACGAGGGAATAGGGAGCAGACGCTATGTCAGACGTGACAGCCACGAACATCTTCGTGATCGAGGCGGACGGCATCGAACTCGGCACGTTCATGAAGTGCAGCGGCGTCGTCAACGAGTCCGAGGTCATCGAGCACAAGGAGCTCAACAAGGAGGGCCGGATGATGATCATCAAGACCATCGGTGCCCTCAAGTGGTCGGACATCACCCTCGAACGCCGGGTCGACAACGACACCGGCCTCTGGGAGTGGCGCAAGGAGATCATCAACGGCGACATCACCAAGGCTCGCCGCAACGGCTCCATCGTGGCCAAGAACTCCAAGATGGAGGAGGTCGCGCGGTGGAACTTCACCAACGCGTGGATCTCCAAGTGGGAGGGCTCGGAGCTGTCCGCCGACGCCAACTCGGTGAGCACCGAGAAGGTCACCATCACGCACGAAGGTCTTGAGCGGGTATGAGTTTGAACACCGAGTACCCCTTCACGTTGCCCAAGGGCTACGTGGACGACGAGGGCGTCATCCATCGCGAAGGCGTGATGCGCCTGGCGACGGCCCGCGACGAGATCGAGCCTCTGCGTGACAACCGCGTCAAGGACAACGAGGCGTACGCGACGGTGATCGTGCTGGCCAGGGTGGTCACCGAGCTCGGCACGTCCGGCCGGGTGACCACCAGGACCATCGAGCGGTTGTTCGCCAGCGACTACCGCTACCTCCAGGACTTCTACCGCGTGATCAACTTCGGGGATCCGTCGATCCTGGAGAACATGGAGCCGGGCAGCCCTTTCCCCGAGGAGGCGGCGGCAGTGGGCTGACCCGTTACGCCGCCGCCACGTTGTGGCGGGAGATCACGTATCTGGCCTACCACTTGCACTGGGGGTTGGACCAGCTACTCGATCTGGAACACGGCGACCGCATCACGTTGCTGGAGGAAGTCAGCACCTTGAACGAACGTTTCTGGCAGGGGATCGGCGGCGATGGCGAGTAATCAGGCACGGACCATGGACCCGCCGTTCTCCGGCCAGTTCGTGTTCACGGTGGACGGTCTGACGATCGGCACGTTCCTCGAGGTTTCCGGGTTGTCGGTGCAGATCGACACCGAGGAAGTCGTCGAGGGCGGGCAGAACCAGTTCACGCACAAACTGCCCAAGCAGATGAAGTGGCCCAATCTCGTGCTCAAGCGCGGGATCACCGACACCGACACGCTGTTCGAGTGGTTCGCCAAGTGCTCGGGTGACGGCCTGGAGTCGGCGGGCAACAAGATCGAACGCAGGCACGGTTCGGTGCAGCTGAAGGACTCGACCGGCAAGGTGGTCCGCCGGTGGGACTTCACCGAGGCCTTCCCGGTCAAGTGGAGCGGCCCCAAGCTGGCCGCCACGTCGAAGGATCTGGCCACCGAGGAGCTGGAGGTGTGCCACTGTGGCTTCAAACCGGCGAAGTAGCATCGGCGGCCGCCTGCGTGGCCTGATCCCGTTCCGCCGCAGGCAGGCGGCGGCCCCGCAGGCTCCTGACGTGGTGCCGGTCAAGTCGCTGGCCGTGCGTCCGCCGTGGTGGCGGATGGCCGTCCAGCGGCTGGTCGGCGGTTTGCTGCCGGGATTCCGTTCCGGCAGCTTCCCGGCCCGTGAGGCGCCCGCCGAGCCGGCGTACCCGCCTGAGCGTCCTTTGTTGACACGGCGGGTTCCGTTGACGGGCAACGCCAAGGGCAAGGTGATCGGCGGGTCGACCGAACACCTGGTGATGGCTCCGTCCCCGGGTGTGGCCGGGAGCCTGGCCGCCGTGGTCCAGCGGGAAGCGGCGTCCATTGTGGTCCCGCCCGCGCGGCCCCTGGTCCGTCCGGCCACCGTGGCCGGTTCCGGTGGCGGTGTCCGCAAAGCCGCTGGCGCACCGGTTTCCGGTCCGGTGGCGAACTCGCCCGGCGCGATCACGGCCGCGGCCCACACGCTGGCGGCCCAGAAGATATCGGTCCAGAAGTTGTCGGCCCAGAAGCTGCCGGCGCAGACGGCGGCGGGTCCGGCATCGGCGGCCGGATCGCCTGCGAGTCCTTTGTCGTCGGGCCTCTGGTCGGCAGGCACAGTGGCGCCCGGTCCGATGTCTCCGGTCTCACCTTCCCCGATCTCACTGCCCGTTGGCTCGCTGTCGGTCGGGCCGCTGTCCGCGGCGCAGAGCCTCGCGGTCGCCGCTCAGTCGACTCCGGCCATCCCTGGCCAGTCCGCTGCTCAACCGGCCAAGGTGCCGTCACCAACCGCACAGCCGTCAGTGATGCAGCCGCTGTTCGCGGCTCGTTCCGTGGCAGGCCGCGCCGCGTCGCCTCAGCCCGGGCCGATGTCATTGCCTGGCAGGCCATTGGCGACCGCTCAGGCATCCGATGCCCTTGGCCAGCCGCCTTTCGCCCACGCGCCGATGTCCATGCCGACGGCCGCACCGCGATCCCTGGCCGCCGCCGAAGTCGCCGAGCGGCCCGCTTCACCGGAACAGCGCTGGCGTGCCGCCATCGCGTCCGTCCCGCTCGAATCGCCGAAGCCGTTCCCGACCAGCATGCGGCCCCTCGTGGCGCAGTTGACGGGCAGCGCGGACGGCGCCTCCTACACGACTGGCCCCGCGACGCGGCGAGCCCTCGCTGAAGTGGGCGCGCTGGGCGCGACCACCGGCAAAGTCGTGCACCTGGCCCAGCAGCCAAGCCAGGACCCGGCTTCGCTCGGCGTGCTGGCCCACGAACTCACCCACGCCCGTTCGCCGGTCACCCGCCCGCGATTCATGCTGCACAGCCACACCGGCTCGATGGATTCCGACGAGCGCCAGGCCAGAACCGTCGGCTCACAGTTCGAATCCGTCGCGCCCATGCGCGTGCAGCGGTTGTTCGGCGGCGGGCTGCCCAGCGTGGGCGGCTTGACCAACCAGGCGACCGGGATGGCCGGTGGCCTGGCGAACAGCGCCACGTCGGCCATCGGCTCCGGCGCGAGCGAGCTGAGCAGCGCGGCCGGCGGCATGAGCGAACGTTTCTCCAGTGCGGCATCGGGTTTCGCCAACCGGATGGGCGAGGAGGCCGGGTCGGTCTCGGCCGGTCTGATCGACAGCCTGCCGGTCGGCGGCGGGGCGAACGGCGTTGTCGGCGCGGTCTCGCAGATCGCCAGAACCGTCGTGGACAACGCGGTCCGTGAGGCGACTCAGGGCGCGATCAGCGAAGCGAACCAGGCCGTCAGCCAGATGAGCCAGGCCGCGCAGGGCATGGTCAGCCAGGCACAGGGAATGGCGACCGACGGCGTGAACGGCCTTGCCGGTCAGGCGAACCAGTGGGTCAACGGTGCGATGACGCAGGCGACAGGTGCCGTGCAGGATCTCGGCAACCAGGCGATGGGCGCGGTCGGCGACGCCCAGAACGCCGTCGGCGGCCTGGCAGGCCAGGCCATGGGCGCGGCCGGCCAGGTGCTCGGCCCCGGAGCCCGGCAGGCACTGTCCGGTGTGGACCTCGACCGGATCGCCGAGGCGTTGGAAGAACGACTGCTCCGCCAGCTCGAACGCCGCGGCGGGCGCTACGCGGGGGTGTTCTAGATGGCGGTGAAGGCGTACCTGCTGACCGAGGGCAAGGACCAGATCGACTGCATGTTCAACCCGGCCGAGCTGACCATCAGCAAGTCCAACAGCTGGCAGGGCGGCGAGGCGAAGGGCAAGAACGCGCCCGAGCTGCGGTTCCAGTCCGGTCAGTCGGCCACCATGTCGATGTCGCTGACGTTCGACACGACCCGCAGCGGCGATCCGGTCACCACCCACACCGACAAGCTGCTCAAGCTGATGAAGGTCGATCCGGCGCTGGCCGGTGCGGACTCGAGCCGCAACAAGGCCCGTCCGCCGTGGGTGGAGTTCCACTGGGGCGAGACGAAGTCGTTCAAGTGCATCGTCGAACGCGTCCAGATCCGGTTCACGTACTTCGCCAGCTCGGGCAAACCGTTGCGGTGCAAGGCGGACCTCACGCTCAAGCAGTGGAAGGACGAGGACCAGCTGCCGTTGCAGAACCCGACGTCCTCGACGCCGACCCTGCACACGGTGCACCAGTTGCGGCCAGGGGAGACCCTCGACCGGGTGGCGGCCGCGCACTACGGCGACTCGACCCGCTGGCGGCAGATCGCCGAGGCCAACGGCATCCTGGACCCGTTGGCGTTGCCCAAGGGCAAGCAGCTGGCGATCCCGGAGCAGGGCACCCGCCGCCGGGACGGCCGGTATGCCTGAGCAGCGGCGTCTTGACAGCGTCATCCTGACCGTGGACGGCTCGCCGCTGCGGACCGAGCTGTACGCCAGGCTGATGCTCGTGCACGTCGAGGAGTCCGTGCAGCTGCCGGACTCCTTCTCGCTGCACTTCGACGACCCGCACTTCGAGCTGTTCGACGAGGACAAGTTCAGGCCGGGCACGAAGATCCAGATCGCGTTCCGCGCCGAGGGCGAGCCCGTGGTCGTGACGTCCGGCGAGGTCACCGCGGTGTCGGTGGAGCCGGGTGTGACCGGACGGCACGAGCTGGTCGTGACCGGTCTGGACCTCACGCACCGGATGGCCCGCGGTGGCAAGTCCCGTGCCTTCACCAACATGACCGACGCGGACATCGCCCGCCGGATCTCCGGGGAGTACGGCCTCGACCCGAACATCGACGGCACCTCCGAGGTCCGGGCGCACATGTTGCAGCACAACGAGACCGACTACGCGTTCCTGCGGCGGATCGCGGCGTCGATCGGCTTCGACTTCTGGATCACGGAGAACAAGTTCCACTTCAAGCGCAAGCCGAGCGGCCGTGGCCAGGCGCCGAAGCTCACGTGGGGCGAGAACCTGCGCAGCTTCAAGGTCCGGTTCGCCTCGGTCGACGCGTGTGACGAAGTCGTGGTCACCGCGTGGGACCCGGTCGACAAGAAGACGATCACCGGCCGGGCCAACACGCCCGACCCGGGCACGGACGCGCCGGCCGCGGCTCAGATGGCCTCGGCGGCCAAGCGTGCGTTCGGTCAGGTGACACGGCGGGCCGGTCAGTTCCCGGCGGCCAGTCAGTCCGAAGCGGACGCTCGCGCGCAGTCGTTGATGGCCAAGGCTTCCGGGGGCGGCGTTGTCATGCGTGGTGAGGCCGTGGGCAATCCGTGGATCGGCGCCGGCAACGACGTGACGCTGGACAAGGTCGGCGCACGGCTCGGCGGTAAGTACCGGGTGACCATGGTCGAGCACATCTACGGCGCCGACCGGCCGTACGTCACGCGATTCACCTGTGGCGCCAAGGAAGCGGAAAGCCTGGTCGACATCATCGGTGGCGGCGGCACGGCGAACCGGCAGGAACACCGGGGCTGGGGAAGCCTGGTCGTCGGCGTGGTGACGAACAACGACGACAAGGAAAGCCAGGCCCGGGTCAAGATCAAGTTCCCGACGCTGTCGGACGACGAGAGCCACTGGGCCAGGGTGGCGACGATCGGCGCGGGCGCGTCGCGTGGCATCGAATGGCTGCCCGAGGTCGGTGACGAGGTGCTCGTCGGGTTCGAGAACGACGACAAGTCGCGGCCGATCGTGCTCGGCGGGTTGTGGGGGCGCAAGGACAAGCCGCCGGAGCCCAACCCGACGCAGGACGGCAAGGTCAAGGACCGGGTGATGGCCAGCCGCAAGAACCACCGGATCGTGCTGACCGACGACCCGAAAAGCAGGATCACGGTCAAGCTCGGCGACGCGGAGTGCGAGCTGACCCTGGAGAAGGACGAGTCCACACTGGCCGGTGAGACCAAGCTGGTGATCAGTGCCAAGGACATCGAAGTCAAGGCGGCCAACTCGTTGAAGCTGGACGCGGCCAAGATCGACATCACGGCCCAGGGCGCGATCACCGCGACCGGCAGGCCGATCAAGCTGAACTAGGGGTGGGGGTAAGGCGATGAGCGAGCCGGGCAACGGCGACCTGATCGGTTCCGGCTGGGCGTTCCCCGGTCAGATCACGCCCGGCGGCAGTGTTCGTCTGGTCGAGGGCGGCGAGGAGATCGACGCCGCGCTGCGGATGATCCTGACCACCGCGCCCGGGGAACGCGTGATGCGCCCCGACTTCGGCTGCGCGATGTGGGAACAGGTCTTCGCGCCGGTCAACGCGAACACGATCGGCCTGATCGAACAGAGCGTGCGGGAGGCGGTGACGCGGTGGGAACCGCGGATCGAGCTCGAAACGGTGCGCGCGCAACCGGAAGGCGACGGCTCGATGATCTCCATCGACATCGCCTACCGGGTGAAGGCGACCAACGACCACCGCAACCTGGTCTACCCGTTCTACGTGATACCTCAGGAGGAACCGGCGCCGTGAGCGAGCTTGCGAGCGAACCATTCACCACAGCGCCCAGGCTGATGCGGCGGGACGCGAGTCACCACGGAGAGCGCTCATGAGCCTTCCCGCGCCGAATCTCGACGACCGCCGGTTCCAGGACATCGTCGACGAGGCCAAACGGCGGATCGCCCGGCACTGTCCGGAATGGACCGACCACAACGTGTCGGACCCCGGCGTCGCGCTGATCGAGTTGTTCGCCTGGATGACCGAGATGATCCTGTACCGGCTCAACCAGGTGCCCGACCGGCTGTACGTGAAGTTCCTCGAGCTGGTCGGGATCGAGCTGGCCTCGGCGTCGCCCGCCCGCACCGACATCCTGTTCACGCTGGCCGCGCCGCCCGAGCAGTCGATCCGTGTGCCCGGCGGCACCCAGGTCGGCACCGAGCGCGGGCACGGCGAGGACCAGATCGTCTTCATGACCGACACGGACCTGATGCTGGTCAGGCCGAAGCTGACCGCGCTGCTGACCAGGACCGACGGCCGGTTCGAGAACAAGACCGAGGAACTCGGCCTGGAGGGCACGCAGATCCCGGTGTTCCCGTCGTTGCACGTGGACGACGCGATGTACCTGGGCTTCGAGGAAAGCCTCGAAGGCAACCTGATCCGGGTCGACATCGAGGTGAGCGGCGCGGCCGGCCGCGGTATCGACCCGCGCAACCCGCCGCGCGTGTGGCAGAGCTGGAACGGCCGGGACTGGTCGAACGCCAAGGTGCTGACCGACACCAGCGACGGCTTCAACACCTCCGGCGAAGTCACGATGTTGCTCAAAGGAAGGCACGAGAACCTGGCGATCGGGCCGGTGCGGGCACATTGGGTGCGTGCCAAGCTGATCGACCCGGCGGTGGAGGGCCAGACCTACGACACGCCGCCGTTGCTGGACTCGGTGAACGTGGTCGGTCTCGGCGGTGCCGTTCCCGCGCATCACGCCGAGCCCGCTCCCCGGGAGCTGATCGGCACCAGCACCGGCGAACCCGGCCAGGTGCACGTGGTGCGCCGCGCGCCGGTGCTGCCTCGTCGTCCTCGCGAGCGTGTCGAGATCGTTCCTCCGCGGCGCGAGCCCGGCGTCGATCCGGATCCCGTGCAGTGGACCGAGGTGGCGGACTTCACCGACGCGACCGAGCACGACCGTGTGTACACATGGAACGGTGCGACCGGCGAGATCCGGTTCGGGCCACGGGTGATCGGCCGCGACGGCCGGATCCGGCAGTACGGCGCCATTCCCGAGGAAGACTCGCAGATCTGGGTGACCGGTTACCGCTACGGCGGCGGCAGGCGCGGCAACGTCGGTGCGGGCAAGCTGACCGTGCCGCTGAGCGCCATCCAGTCGGTCGACTCGGTCCGCAACCTCGAACCGGCGACCGGTGGTGTCGACGCGGAAACCGTGGAGAACGCGAAGGTTCGCGGGCCGTTGTACCTGCGTGGCGGGCACCGTGCGGTGACCGGCAAGGACTTCGAACGGCTCACGTTGGCCGCGGCTCCCGGCGCTGCCCGTGCGCGGTGCCTGCCTCCGCTGAAGGCGGGCGACCCCGTGCGGCTGCTGGTGGTGCCGCGGGTCGACGTGGCACCGGAGACGATGAAGCTGCAGGACCTGGCCCTCAAACCGGACCTGGTCGACCAGATCAAGGGCTACCTCGACGGCCGCAGGCTGTTGACGACCCAGGTTCGTATCGATACGCCGTCGTACCAGGGGATCACGGTCGTCGCCGAGGTGCACGCGGCGCCGACCGTGCGGCCGGAGAAGGTGCGGGAGGACGCCGAGCGGGCGTTGTACGAGTTCGTCAACCCGGTCACGGGAGGCTCGGACGGCCGCGGCTGGCCGTTCGACACCGATCTGTCCATTGGGGACATCTTCTCGGTGTTGCGCGGTGTCGCCGGGGTTTCGCGGGCGGAGACCGTGCACATGTTCCTGGCGGACCTGCGTGGCAGGCAGCAGCCGGAGGAAGTCGGCCAGCGGGTCCGGCTGGCCAAGGAGGAGCTGTTCATGTCGGTGTCGCATCGGGTGGTGGTCCGGCAATGAACCACGGGTGGTTGGTCGACCAGCTTCCGGCGGCGATGCGCCGCGACCGGGTGATCGCCGGTTTCGTGCGGGCGTTCGAGGAGATCGGCGACTCGGTCCGTGAGCAGGTCTCGGACATCGAGTACGAGCTCGACGTGAACCTGGCCTCGCCGGAGATGCTGGCGTACATGGCCTCCTGGATCGGCGTGGATGTCGACGCCGCCATGCTCGGCTCGGAGGACGCCCGGCTGCGCGACGCGCAACGACGTCTGATCCGCGCGGTGGGCGAGGCGCTCGTGTGGCGCGGCACCAGCCGGGGCCTGGAACTGTTGCTCGAGGCACTGACCGACAGCCGGGTCGACGTGATCGACTCGGGCGGCGTGTTCGGGCCTCGGGACGACGTGCCGCAGCCCTCGCATGTGGTCACCGTGGAGCTGGACCACACCGGCCTGCTGACGAAGAAGCAGGTGATGACGTTCCTGGCCGAGGAACTGCCGATCGGCGTCCGGGTGGACCTGATCGTCCGGTCGGAGAAGCAGGAGCAATGATGAACTGCCCCGAGTGCGGCCATCCCGTCCCGCCACAGGGCGCGAAACTCTGTGCGCACTGCGGCTACCCCCTGCTGCTGGACAAACCGGCACAGGTGGAACCCCAGCCGCAGAAGGTCACCCACAAACCGGTGGAAGACGGCATCGTGAGCTACACCGGCCAGATGCCCCACGCCCCGCCGCCACCACGACGCACCTACGCGCCTCCCCGCCAACCACCACCCCAGCCAGTCATGCGGCCCGAACGTCCGCGGGCACTGGGACCGCACTGCCCGCAGTGCCGTCACGTGAATCCTCCGCACCGCAAGCGATGTGAGGTGTGCGGGTGTGAGCTGTGGCCTGGTGCCGCTTTCCCGCCGCGATGGATGCCCGAGCCGCCTCCGGTCGCCCCGGGCCCGAAACGCAAGAGCCAGTGGTGGAAGACGGCACTGCTGATCGGCCTGCCCCTGGTGGCCATGGGCACGGTCTGGGCGTTGGCCTACTTCCTCTGACTCCACCACCGCTGGTCGCCCCTCGTGAGTGGTTATCGGCGTTAGAACGCCGATAACCACTCACGACCCCACCTCGGCGTTGGTCCTCTACTGTGGCACGCGGGTGAAGCCGACGCCCTTGAGCAGGATGTTGGTGCGGCCGCCGATGTCCGGCTGGACGTCCGGGCTCAGGCCGAAGACGACGTCCTTGATCGGCTGCTTTCCCTGCGGCACCTGGAAGGCGATCGGGACGCGTTCGCCGATCTTGGTCGCGGTTCCCTGCACGGCCTGCTGGGTGCCGTCGAGGAACGTCATCGTCGCGGTGTACCGGGTGCCTGGCAGGCCGGTGAAGTAGACGTTCACCGCCGTGATCGGGCGGTCGAACTGCATCCGGACCGGAACGATGTTGCACTCCCGGATCTCCGTCGGGATGCCCGACGTCAGATAGACACCCGCGCCCGCCAGGGGGTTGGTCGAGTTCGGGTTCGCCCGGTTGATCCGCAGCGCCATCTGGGTCGCGTTCTTGCACTGGATCGGCCCGCGGTCGGGCAGGGCGATGACTGTCAGGCCCTTGTCGGCGTAGTGGTTGGCGGCGATCGGCCCGTCCCTGGACACGGACTGGCCGCTCAGGTCCTGTTCGAAGTCGATGTTGTCGGTGACTGCCACCGGTTGCGGCGCACCGGACGGCTGGGCCGGCGGCTGCGAGGGTGCCGGGGAGTTCGGCGGCGGGGGAGCGGCCGCCGAGCTCGCGTTCGGCGGAGCTGGTGCCTGCGAAGGCTGCTGGGCGGGCGGCAGCTGGGGGTTGGGCTGAGGCTGGGGTTGTTGTGCCTGCGGCGGCTGCATGGGTGCTGTGGCAGCGGCATTCTGTGTCTTGATGTCACGCAACAACAGCGCGCCGCCCACGGTCGCGCCACCGAGCACGGCCAACCCCGCGGCGAGGGCGGCGAACTTCATCCAGCCGCCGCGGATCTTCGGCCGTTGCACGAACGAGACCGGCTTCTCCACCACGGTGTCGCCCGCGTTCGCGCGCAGCGTCGCCGAGCGGCGCTTCTCCTGACCGGTCAGCGGTTGGTCCGAGTTCACCGTCACCTGCGCGCCCGCGACCATCCCCGGTTCGAGCCGGAGCTCACGGGGCGCGAACTTGAAGCCGACCCGGTTCTCCGGGTCGCTGCCTGACAGCGTCACAGCCATCGGCATGTTGCCTTCGTTGGCCAGATTGACCACGTAGTTGCCGATCTTGCCGCCGTTCGCCACCTCGGGCTGCACGTTCATCGTCAGCGCGGGAGCCGGCCGTACGTCGAGCGGGAGCTCCTCGCAGCGCGAGACTTCCTGGCTGTACGGCGATTTGACCACGAGGCCCAGGATGTACGGACCCGCCACCAGCCCGCCGCGTTCCGGCACGGTGATCTGCATCCGCAGCGTGCCGACCTCCTTCGGGCGCAGTTTCACCACGTCCGGCTCACAGCGGAACAGGTCGTTGCTCGGCAGCCCGACGATGTGGCCCGCGAAGTGCTCGACCACCTGGCTGGCGTTCTGGACCGTCACCTCGACGTCGGCCGACTCGCCCGGGCCCAGCGAGATCCGCTCCGGGCTGACGGTCACTTTCATCGCGATGGCCATCGGCGATCATCCTTCGATTCGTGGTGCGACCCAGGAAGCCCAGTCCTGGTCCGATTTCGGCCCGGCGTTGAACCGCAGCCGGATCTGGTTGGCACCCGCGTGCGGGGTGAGGTCGACGTTGATCTGCCGCAGCGCCTTGTCCGACGCGGAGTCGGGCACGGTCGCGACCGTCACCGGGGAACCGTTCTTGACCACGCTCACGACGAACGTGCCGCCACCGGCCGACGGCGGGCTGGCGACCGCCATGAAACCGACCGTGGCCTTGAACCGGTCACCGGCCACCACCGCACGCGGCAAGGTGTACGTGCCTTCGATGAAGCCGTTGCCGACCCACTGCGGATGCGTCTCCAGGAACGAGGGCGCAGATCCGTCTTCCAGCAGCAAACCGCTGCGTGGTTTGACGAAACCTTTTTCGTCGACATCGCTTCCGTTGTACGGCAACGTTCCCGCGCCGCTTCGCCACGAAGCGCCGGAAGCACGGCCGAGCAGGTCGACAGCCGCCGGTCTGCCGCTCGACACCTGGAGGCTCACCATGGTCTTCGGCGCCACGACCTTCCCACCGGCGGGGTTCTGCGAGATCACGAGTCCCGCCGCGACCGAGTGGCTGGCGACCTTCGTGACAGTGGTGCGCAGGTTCGCCTTGGTCAGTTCAGTGGTCGCCGCGGCCTCGGTCTTGCCGATCACCGAAGGCACTGTGGTGTCCGGCTCCTCGGTGACCTCCAGCGAGCGTGACGTCGTCGCGGTCTGTCCATCCGGCATCGTCACCTGCACGCTGACCTGGTACATCCCGGTCTTCGTCCACGCGTGGCCGACCATGGCGCCGCTGCCGCTCTGCGAGTCCCCGAAGGACCAGTGCGCCTGCGTGGGCGCGGTGCCCTTGCTGTCGTCGACCTTCAGCGTGATGCGTTCGTTCACCACCGGGCTCGACTTCGACGGCGTGATCTTGATGACCGGCTTCTCCGGCGTGGGAGGAGGTTGCTGCGACGACGGCGGAGGTGCGGGCGCCGGTGGTGGCGGAGGAGGGGGCGGTGGTGGTGGCGGAGGTGCGGGTTGCTGATACGGCGGATTCGGCTGGTTGGGCGGAAGCGGCGGTTGGCTGCCCTGTGTCGGCGGGTTCTGCGCCGGGGGAACGGGCGCCTGCGTCGGATCGTGCTGCCCGGGTTGCCGCCCGGGTTGCTGCGGAGCGTCCGGCTGTGGGGGAACGCCCCTGATCGGGGTGTTGAGGCCCTTGTCCGGGTCCTTGGCGTCGTACTTCGCGACGTTCAGCACGGTCCCGTCCAGTGTGATCACACCGGCCTGGTCGGATTCCGGGTCGTTGAAGAAGACCACGCCGTCCCGGGACACCAGTTGGAACTGCCGTGCGGGCTTGAGCACCTGCGGTTGCGCGAGCACGGTTCGCTTGTCCAGGTTCACGATCCGGACCTGGCCGGTGGTGTAGTCCGGCACGAACAAGTGGTTGTGCGCCTCGACCGCCGCACCGAGTTCGCCTCCGGTCAACGGCACCGGGCCGGCGCAGGTGTCGTCGTCGAGCCCGCAGATCGTCAGCACGCCGCGCGGCGCGACAAGGTAGAGCCGGTCGCCGTACGGCGAGCCACTGACCTGGATTTCCTCGTTCTCCCGCAGGTCGAGGTCGATGGTGTTCTCGACCGACCTCGTCACGGGATTGAGCACGTTGGCCCTGCGGGCGGCGACGTCCACGACCACGGGCCTGCCGTTGACGATGGTCAACATGCTGCGCCCCGGCCCAGTCACCTTCTCGACCACGTCCGACTCGTCGTCGGCGACGACGCGCACGTCACCGGTGGCGTTGTCGGAGATCCACAGCCGTCCGTCGTTGTCGATGCCGGTGGTGCCCGGCGCGAGCTGCGGCGCCAGGCTCTTCGGCTCGCTCAACGCCCGTCCGGTGCGCGGGTCGGCGTTGGTGAACAGCCCGCGTTGCGTGTCCACGATGTACAGCTTGCCGGAGCCGGCGAACGCGGTGAGGCCGCCACGAGTGCCTGGTATGGGCGACTCCGGCGCGCTGACCTCGAACGTTGCCCCGTCGATCCGCCTGATGGTCCCCGATGTCTGATCCACCGCGTACGCGTTCGGCCCGGCCTGCACCACGTCGAGGACCGCGCCCGTCGCCGACACCTGGACCTGCGCGGAGACCTCGGTCGACGGCCCGTCCAGCAGGCTGAGCTGGCCGACCCGCCCGGACGCCAGCCAGGCCGCGCCGGACAGCAGTCTGACGTCCTGCGCCTGGTGCCCACCGTCCACACCGGCCAGAGCGACGCCGCCGACGGCCACCACGGCGCCTGCCGTGGCGATCCCGTTGCGCATCCACGACTTTCGCAGGGACAACCGTGTCATATCCCCACCTCCGTCATCCTCTGGTCAGCTTGTCCAGCGCGCGCCTGCGCCGTCGCTCGTCACGCCAGCGTGCGTACAGCGGCCTCGGGTCCAGCCATGCCCGGACAGTCGACAGTGGACTGTGCGCTTTGCGCAGCTCCCTGCGCAGTTGGGTTTCCAGATCCCACGCTTGCCGCACGACTTCGTCGTCCGGCTCGGCCGGTTCGAACATCGCCCTGGTGACGAGCGGGGCGAGGACCGCGAGTGATCCGGTGCCCTCTTCGCCGATCCGGTCCCGTGCCTGGTCACTGACCTCCTGCACGGTCGACGACGCCGTTACCGCGACGCCGTGCTCGATCAGCCGGTCCGCGGCTTGCTGCCATGCGCCGATGACCCGGGCCGCACGGCTGCCGGAACGCCGTTGCCTGCGCCTGCGGAACTTCTCGGTCGCCACGGCGACCGGCGTGAGCACGACGAGAACGCCGAGTCCGATGAGGACGTACAGGGCCCAGTCGAGCACGGTGAGCCCGCCTTCGCCGAGCCGGGGCAGATTCGGGTCCTCGGCGGGCTGGGAGGCGGACGCGTTCTCCTCCGGCCGGTTCTCGTCCGCGGGCGTCTCGGCGTCCCGGGGCTTCGGCGCGGTGGCCGGGCGCCGCTGCGGATCGGTCGGCTCGAACGCGACCCAGCCGTACCCCGCCAGGTTCACCTCGGGCCAGGCGTGCGCGTCGCCCGACTTGACCTGATAGGTGTCACCGTTGCGGCGGTCCTCGTCCAGCAGATAGCCGACGGCGACCCTGGTCGGGAAGCCCTGGGTGCGGGCCAGCACCGCGAACGCGGAGGCGAACTGCTCGGCGTACCCGACCTGCTCGGTGATGTTCGGTCCGAACAACCGGCTCAGCGCGTCGTAGGAGTGCCCGGGCCGAGTGTCCAGATTGTACGGGAAGGACTGCATGTACTTCTGGATCGCCATGAGTTTGGCGTACGGCTCGGCCACCCCCGCGGCCAGCTCGTTGCCCTTGGCCAGGATGACGTCCGGGATTCGCGGATCGTCCCGGGGCAGCTCGGTGTACCTGCCGGAGTCCGAGACGTGCGGAACGCTCTTCTGCACTCCCTCGCGCCTGCCGACCTCGGCGACGAGCCGGTAGTTCCAGCCGGTCGTCGCCTGGTCGGTGGCCAGCGTGCCGGAGTTCCTGCTGAACCCGACCCTGGGCGCGCCGGTGATCGACACCGGCGCGCCGACCTCGGGCAGATGCTGGCCCGGCAGGCCGGTGATCCGGACATCCAGGGTGACCCGGCGCGGCGCGACCAGCGACTCGTCCTCCGGCAACGTGCTGCCGGCGAGCAGGAACTGGTCCTGCGTGGTCCACATCGCGCCGTCGAACTTGTCCAGCGCCACCGTCCTGATCCGGTCGACGCCCTCGGTGTCGCCGGTCAGCCGCACCGTGAACACGTCCGCGTCCGGCTTGCGGAGCTGGGTTTTCACCCGTGCCAACGGGTTGATCACGTCTTCGACGTTCAGCGGCGGTTCGACCACCTCCCGCAGGTCGAACCGCCTGTCGCCGTCAGCGAGCGGAACGAACCGCATTCCGGCCAGTCCGGCGGCGACAGCGACGATGATGACAGGCACGCCGAAGAGGAAGCGGCCCCACGCGGCCCGGGCGTTGATGGTGCGGGCCATCGGGTCGGACGCGCCCGCACGGATCAACGTCAGCAGCAGCACCAGGACCAGAAGCACGCCGACGGGCACCAGGCCGCCGGCGGACCGGGGCGCGGTGATCGGCAGCGCGAACAGGAACACCAGCACCGGCGGCAGAATCGGGGCGAGCAGGTACTTGGTGCGCAGGATCAGGCCCGCCGAGACGACCGCGGCGGCGAAACACACCAGCGCGGGCGTGAGCTCCAGCTCGCCACTGGGATCGGCGGGCAGGTTCACCGACAGCATCTTCACCCAGCCGGAGATCAGGCTGGACCCCAGTGACTTCAGTGTCGTCCACGTGGGAATGCCCCGGCTGAGCGTGCCGCGGAACACCGCGAAGATCGCGACGAGCAGAAACCCGGGCACGCTGGCGCCGAGTGTCACGAGCAACGGCCATCGCCGGACAGCCGCGACCGTCCCGATCAGCATGCCGGCCGCGGTGGCGGCCAGGACCGAGATCAGAAAGCTCAGCCCACTGTAGTAGCGCAAGTACAACAGACTCGACACGGCGATCGCGGCCCCGGCGAGCACAAGCTGCGAATACGCCGGGAAGCCCATCTTCAGCCGTGGCTGCGCCTGGGGAATGTGCTGTCGCGCGCGCTTGGTCTTCTTCGGTGGTGGATCCGGGCTGAGCAAGGCCGACCGCGTGACGCTGACGGTGTGCGTGACATCGCCACCGGCGCTGGCGGGCCCGGCGGGCGGGGACTGCGGACGGATGGCTGTCACGTGCGCACCAGCTTGTTCCAGGCGTCGGCGAACTCGTCCGCTGTCCGGACGGTCAGCGACACGACACCGTTCAACGGTGCCGGCGGGGTGTTGAGCCGGCCGGAGAACTGGATCAGGCTGACCATGAGGAAGTGCCTGCGGATCGTCGGCAACACGGACAGCACCCGTGGATCTGGCGTTCCGGTCACGACACCCAAGGCCACACTGTCATCCGTCGACACCATGCTCGGCAAGGCCGTCAGGCCAGGGTCTTCGCGCGTCGCCTCGGCCGCCGCCAGCAGGTCCAACGCGGCCACGGCACCGTCATAAGCCCGATCGCTGGCAGCGACTCCACCGCTGGTCGTGCGCAGTTCCAGCGGAAAGCCGCCGCGAATCGCCGCCATCGCCAGCGAGGCGGCCGCGCTCACCGCGGACTCGAACGTCTCCTCGGAGTAGCCGAGGGAGTTGGCGTCCAGCACGACCATGAGCCGCGGCTGATTGGGAACGACGTTGTGCCGCACCATCATCTGGCCGGTGCGGGCGGTGGACTTCCAGTGGATGAGCCGCCAGTCGTCGCCGGGGACGTACTCACGCAGGCTGTGGAACGCCACCCCGCCCTGCGGCGAGTAGCTGGACGTCGGCCCGTCCATGTCCCTGGTCTGCCCGGTCGGCACAGGTTCGACGTCCCGCAGCCGCGGATGCACGTACAACGTCGAGAACGCGGAGAAAACCGTGCCGACGCGCATGAGCCGCAAGGGATCGGTGTGCCCGACGGACATCGGCCCGACCTGGAAGACACCGCGCCGGTTCGTCGGCAGGTAGTACGTCGTGGTGTGGTCACTGCCGCCGGCCAGGCTCGGGATGGGCACCTGGACCTGCCGGTTGGCCATCTGCTCGGTGGCCAGGATGGGCGGGCTGCGCCGTTTCGACTCGTTGGTCAGGGTGATCACCCCCATCGCCTTCTCGCCTTCGGCGACCCGCTGGGGGCGGACCTCACGGACGGCGGAGAGGTCCGGGCGCAGGGCCATCCACCCGCCCGCGACGGCCAGCGCGGCCAGCGCCGCGAAGCCGAGCGCGATCAGTTCGGGGTAGTCCGCGAGCCGGCCCAGCGCGAGCAGGACGACCGCCGAGACGGCCGTCGCCACACCGGACCTGGTCGGCATCTCACGCCCCGACGGGTGCCTGGGGCACCGGAACCGCCGCGAGGATGCGGTCCACGATCCCCTCCGGCTTGAACTCCTGCACCGCGGCCTCGGGAGTGAGCACCAGCCGGTGCGCCAGCACAGGCTTGGCCATCTGCTTGACGTCGTCGGCGGTGACGAACGCGCGCCCGTCCACCGCGGCCCGTGCCTGCGCGGCGTTGGCCAGCGCGTTGCTGGCACGCGGGCTGGCGCCGAGCTTGAGCTGCGGGATCGTCCTGGTGGCGTTGGTGATCGTGACGATGAAGGCCTGCAGCGCCGGGGCGACGTAGATCCCGCGCACGACCTCGATCATCTGCTGCAGGTCGTCGATCGTGCAGACCGGCTGCAACTGCTCGGGCAGCCTGCGGGCGATCGCGTCACCGACGATGCGCACCTCGTGCTCCGGCGTGGGGTAACCGATCCGCAGCAGCATCATGAACCGGTCCAGTTGGGCTTCCGGCAACGAGTACGTGCCCTGCTGGTCGACCGGGTTCTGGGTGGCGATCACGAAGTTGGGCCGCGGCAGCGGGTACGTCACACCGTCCACAGTGACCTGACGCTCGGCCATCGCCTCGAGCAGCGCCGACTGCGTCTTCGGCGAGGCGCGGTTGATCTCGTCACCGAGGACGATGTTGGCGAACACCGGCCCTTCCTTGAAGGAGAACTCGCCCTTGTGCGTGTCGTAGATCTGCACACCGACCACATCGGACGGCAACAGGTCGGGGGTGAACTGGATCCGGCGCATCGAGCCGCCGATCGAGTGCGCGATCGCCTTGGCCAGCGAGGTCTTGGCCACGCCGGGGACGTCCTCGATCAGGAGGTGCCCTTCGGCGAGCAGTCCGACAACGGCGTTCCAGATCACGTTGGTCTTGCCGTGGATGAAGTGCTCGACGTTGCGGACCAGGTCGTTGCAGCGCCGCTGCACCCAGCCGACGCGCTCGGCGAGCTGAGTGCCGTAGGTCATCGCCGCTCCCAGTCGAGTACGCAGTCCTGTGGCGGAAACACTATTGCGATTGGCCGGGCGCGGCCTGCCCGAAAGTGCAGCGATACGGGCGTCCCGCTGTGACGAGAAGTGTGCGGGCATGGGGATCGACGCCAAGCGTCACACTGTGACCACTATGTTTGGTGAGTGACCTATCCGCTGGGTGTCGACATCGGGACCACATACACCGCGGCGGCGTTGTGGCGTGACGGCCGGGTGCAGACCGTGCCGCTGGGCAATCGCGCCAACGCCGTGCCGTCTGTGCTGTTCCTGCGTGACGACGGCACCTTCCTGGTCGGCGAGGCCGCCGCCCGGCGGGGGATCACCGATCCGGACAAGATGGCCCGCGAGTTCAAACGGCGGATGGGTGACGACGTCCCGATCCTGGTCGGTGGCCGGGGGTACACCGCGCACCAGCTGACCGGCGAGGTGCTGAAGTGGTCGCTGGCCCGGGTGGCCGAACTACAGGGCGGGCAACCGAACCACGTGGTGCTGACCCATCCGGCGGCATGGGGTGACTACCGCAAGAACCTGCTCGTGCAGGCCGCGACACAGGCCGGGCTGCGGGAGATCGGGCTGTTGCCCGAACCGGTCGCGGCGGCCACCTGGTACGCCGCGCAGGAGCGCATCGAAGCGGGGTCGTTGATCGGGATCTACGACTTCGGCGGCGGCACGTTCGACGCCAGCGTGGTGCGCAAGACCGCGACCGGCGTGGAGATCTACGGCGAGGCCGGCGGTGACGACTCGATCGGCGGCATCGACTTCGACCACGCCTTGTTCCGGCACGTCGGCACCGCGGCGGGAGTGGACGTCACCCAGCTCGACTTCACCGATCCGGTGATGTCCAGCGCGATGGCGCAGCTGTTCAGCTCGGTCGTGGAGGCCAAGGAGGCACTGTCCGCCGACGTTGAGGTGGTCGTGCCGGTCGTGCTGCCCGGCGTGAGCCGTCAGGTGCTGATCACGCGCGCGGAGTTCGAGGACCTGATCAAGGAGCGTGTGCTCGGCACGGTCGGCGTGTTCGGCCAGGTGGTCCGGCGTGCCGGAGTGGATCCGGCGAAGCTGCACGGAGTGCTGCTGGTCGGCGGGTCGAGCCGGATTCCGTTGGTGCGTCAGCTCTTGTCCGCCGAACTGGGCATCCGGGTGGCGGTGGACGCGCACCCGAAGTACACCGTCAGCCTCGGGGCCGCGATCGCAGCGGCCCCGCGTTTTGTCGGCACCCGGTCGTCCGGTGGGTTCACGCCGCCCGCGCGTCCGCCGCACCCGCTGTACAACCCCACGGGCTCGCGGCCGATGGCTCCGCCGTCCGCCTACCAACCCGGTCAGCGGTCCCAGCCCGCGTTCCCCGGACCGGGGCAGCGCAGCATGGGATCGATCCCGCCGCAGCCGCCCGGACAGCCCGCGCCCGCCGTCGTCGAGAAGGTCGACCTGGCCCGCTCCGGCCTGACCGGCGTCACCGACATCCGTACCGTGCTCAAGTCGATGCAGCCGCTCGAACCGGTGACCATCACACCGCCGCCACGCAGCGGTGAGCAGATCGCCTCGGTGCGGACAGGCGACTCGGCGGGCAAGCGCCGCGGGCGCCTGATCGCGCTGGCGGTCGTGCTCGTCATCGTCGCCGTGGTCGCCGGGCTGATTTTCTACGTGACCAACCAGTCGTCGCAGAACACCGGGCAGCAACCGAACCAGCAGAACACGTCCGAGGCGGCCATCGGGACACCCGCGGTCGGCAGGATCACGCTGACCGGCCGGCCGTTGGTCATCGCACCGGACGGAACAGACGAGATGACCGCGGTGACCGGGCGTCCGAACGGTGACCTGGTCGCCGTGGGGTTCTCCCAGAACCGGCAGCCCCGGGCCTGGCTGAGCAAGGGCGGCAAGGACGATTTCGTCCAGGCCAAGGTGTCCGAGGACGGACAGGGACTGATGCTCGACGTCGTCCCGGCGGGGTCCGGTCTGGTCGCCGTCGGCTGGACGGGCACCGGCCAGAAGAAGCGACCGGCGGTGTGGACGTCAACCGACGGCCTGGACTGGTCTTTGCTGCCGCAGCAGGGGGATTTCACCGCGACGTCCACCGTCAAGGAGCTCAACGCGGTGATCCTGGGGCCGGAGAACAGGTTGCTGGCCTTCGGCCGGGACTTCCGCGACGACCGCAACGACGGCGACGCGGCGGTCTACACCTCGGTGGACGGGGCGACGTGGAATCACGTCAACACGACGGGGTTGTCCGGCACCGGCCCGCAGTACATCGAGAAGGTGACCAAGTCGGCGGGCGGCGGTTACGTGGCCGTGGGCTCGGTGTTGCAGGGCGCCAAGAACGGGCCGGCGATCTGGACGTCCAAGGACGGGGTCCGGTGGGAACTGTCGCCGTACATCCCGGAAGGCGCGCCGAACCTGAAGGGCGTCGCCCGGCTGTCCGACGGGACACTGCTGGTGTGCGGGTCGATCGGCTCGGGGCAGCCGCCGCCGCTGAGCTGCTGGACCCAGGCCGCGGACCAGAAGTGGGAACGGTGGAACATCGCCAGCGCTCCGGGTTCCCCGCGCGGCGTCTTCCTCAACGGGCTGTTCCCCCTGCCGGGCAAGCAGTTCGTTGTCGTCGGGCTCGGCCAGGCAGGCGAGCGGAACACCACCGACGCGGCCACCTGGACCGCCACCTTCTGATTCGTGAGTGGTTATCAGGGTTAGAACCCTGATCCACCGGTGAATGTGTTGGTGGTGGGTATGTCGTAGACGGGCAGGTGCCCTCTGAGCTGGGATGATTGTTCTTGTCTAGGGAACAAGCCATCACAGAAGAGGGCACCTGTTAAGTGAAAGCATCGCATACCCGTGGTGGGATTGACGCGAGGTTCGACCATCCGACGTTGGTGTCGCAGGCCGGGCTGGTGCCGGCGATGCGATTAGCGCAGGATGCGGGCCTGTCTGAGCTGGCCGATAGGCATGTCCGGCTGGGTGGCTCGATCGGCGCCAACGCCGGCGCGAAGATCGCGTCGATCGTGGCGGGCATGGTCTGTGGCGCGGACTCGATCGACGATCTGGACGTGATCCGCCATGGCGGGCTGCCGCTGCTGTTCGACGGTATCAGGGCACCGTCCACGCTGGGCAGCTTCCTGCGGTATTTCGGCATCGGTCACCTGACCCAGTTGCAGCACGTGGCTCACGGGGTGCTGGTCAGGCTGGCCGCCCAGACCCCGCTGCTGCCCGGCGTCGATCAGCTGGCCTTTGTGGACATGGATTCCAAAACCCAGCAGGTGCACAGCAAGAAACAAGGTGCCGCGTACGGGCACAAGAACCTGTTCGGCCTGGACTACCAACTCATCACGCTGGGCACCCCGCTGGCCGCTCCGGTGATCCTCGACAGCCGGCTACGCGGCGGCAACGCCCACTCCGCCCGCAACGCCGCCAGCCTGCTGCGCCGCTCGCTGACCACCGCCCGAGCCTGCGGCGCGACCGGCCCCATCCTGGTACGCATGGACTCGGCGTTCTTCAACGGCGAGGTCATCACCGAGGTGATCACGGCCGGCGCATGGTTTTCCATCACCGCACGCCACAGCGGCAACGTCACCGCCGCCATCCACGACATCCCCGAACCACACTGGCAACCGGTCACCTTCGCCACCCCCATCCGCGACCAGGACACCGGGCAGCTGATCACCCACGCCGAGATCGCCGAGACCAGCCTGACCGTTCTCACCAACATCACCCGGCACCCCACCGGACCAGCCACCCTCCGGCTGATCGTGCGCCGCGTGCCCATCACCACCCCGCACACCGACCAACAACCACTATTCCCCGCTTACCGCTACCACGCCATCCTCACCAACTCCCCACTCGAAAAGACCCAAGCCGAGGCCTGCCACCGCCAACGAGCCGGCAGCATCGAACACGTCCTGGGCCAACTCGCCACCAGCACCCTGACCCACTTCCCGTCACACGCCTTCATCGCCAACGCCGCCTGGCTGATCCTGGCCACCATCACCCACAACCTCCTGCGCGCCACCGGCTGCCTGGCCACCGGACGCTTCGCCCGCGCCCACACCACCACCCTGCGCCGCACCCTGATCACCGTGGCCGCCCAACTCACCCGCCAAGCACGCCGCACCACCCTGCGCCTGCCCACCCACTGGCCCCACCGCAACGCCTGGCTACTGCTGTTCGACCGGGCACACTCCCCACCCCCACTCCAGCATTGACCACCCACCAAGGCACCCC
>NZ_JAAATY010000002.1 GCF_013280595.1 Kibdelosporangium persicum | reverse complement strand
TAGGTCGTGTTTTGAATGTCCCGGTCGATGAGAGTCGGGATCGGGGCGGTTCCTGGCGTCGCCGCGGGATCGCCGCGAATACTGGTTGTCTTTGGGCGGTCCCGCGGTGGCGTCAGGGGCCGCATCCGGCCCGGCTATCGCGATCGGGCATTTGAAACACGGCCTAGGTCAGTCGGCCAGCTCGGGCGGGAAACCGCCGGTGGAGATCGGGCCCCAGCGCTCGATCGTCACCCGGATGAGGCTTTTGTTCTGCTTGCGCATGGCCTCGCGGTACTCGTCCCAGTCCGGGTGTTCGCCGGAGATGCACCGGAAGTACTCGACCAACGGCTCCAGCGCGTCCGGCATGTCCAGCACCTCGGCCTGGCCGTCGACCTGCACGTACGGGCCGTCCCAGTCGTCGGACAGGGTGCACAGCGACACCCGTGGGTCCCGCCGGGCGTTGACCGCCTTGGCGCGCTGCGGGTACGTCGAGATCACCACGCGCCCTTCGGGGTCGATCCCGCAGGCCACCGGGGACATCTGCGGACTGCCGTCGGCCCGCCGCGTCACCAGGATCGTGTGATGCCTGGGGCGCAGGAAGTCGATGAGCGCCGCACGGTCCACTTTGTCTTTCGTCGCGATCCGTCGAGCCATGGGCTAACGGTAACGTGCGGACGTGGCGAACCGACTCCGCGCCTGGCTGGCGCCCACCCGCCCGCAGGACGCCGTGACCGATCCGGCCGAGCGCCGCGCGATCAAGATCGAGCTGGTCGTCGTCTTCGCGGTGACGCTCGGCATGTCCGGCGCCCGGTCACTGGTCAGCCTGATCGACGCGCTGCTGCGGCCCGAGCCGCTGGCCGACCAGAGTGTCGCGCTGAACGTGCCGCAGGCCGACCTGGACTTCCTCGACCTGCTCAAGCAGCTGCTCGGCGCGACACAGCTGTTCGCGTGGGGCGCGCTGGGGCTGTTCCTGGTGTGGCGCGCGGGAAGCAGGCTCGCCGACGTCGGGCTGGACCGCCGGTTCATCGGCGGTGACACGCTGCGGGGCGTCGGCCTGGCCGCGCTGATCGGCATCCCCGGCCTGGGGCTTTACCTGGTGGCGTACACGATCGGGGTGAGCCTCGAGGTCGTGCCGACCACGCTGACCGACACCTGGTGGCGGCCGATCGCCCTGACGATCTCCGCGGCGGGCAACGCGTGGGCCGAGGAGGTCCTCGTGATCGGGTATCTGATCACCAGGCTCCGGCAGCTCGGTTTCGGCGAGAACAAGTCACTTGTGGTCTCCGCCGTGCTGCGTGGTTCGTACCACCTGTACCAGGGGTTCGGCGGGTTCGTCGGGAATGTCGTGATGGGCCTGGTGTTCGGCCGCGTCTGGCAGAAGACCAACCGGTTGTGGCCGATGGTCATCGCGCACACGTTGTTGGACGTGGTCGCGTTTGTCGGATATTCGCTGCTGCGCGGCGTTTCCTGGCTTCCTTAGCCGGGCTTGTACCGCATCTTGGCCATGCCGTTCTCCGGCCCGGCCGGGATGCCGGACGCCTCGAACAGCTCGCCGATCCGGCCGGACAGCTCGGCCGGGTCCCAGCGCCTGCCGCCTGCCCTGATCTCGGCGACGGACGTGAACGGCTGGAAGATCTCGACGCTGTCGCCCTGCACGCCGAACACCTTGCCGCTGATGTGCCCGGAGTCCTCCGAGCACAGGTAGGTCACCAGAGGCGCGACGTTGTCGGCCGCGAGGAACCGGAACTCGCCGTCCGACGGGTTCTCGTCGACGACGTCCGTGGTCATCCGGGTCAACGCCATCGGCGCGATTGCGTTCGAGGTGACGCCGTACTGCTGCATCTCGCTTGCCACGATCGCGGTGAACGCGGCGATTCCCGCTTTGGCGCTGCCGTAGTTCGCCTGGCCGTGGAAGCCGTACAGCCCGGCGATCGACGTGGTGTGCACGATCCGGCCGTGCCGCCCGCTGCCTCGCCAGTAGCGGCAGACCGCCCGGGTCGGGGCGAACGTGCCGCGCAGGTGGACGCGGATCACCGAGTCCCACTCGTCGTCGGACATGTCGGCGAGTTCGCTCGTGCGCAGGATTCCCGCGTTGTTCACCAAGGCGTCCAGCCGCCCGAACTCCTCGACCGTGGCCGCGACCGTCCGGTCGACGAAGTCGGTGTCCGCGACGTCACCGGAGGCGACGATCGCCCGCCCGCCGGACGCGATGATCTCGTCGGCCACGTCGTACGCAGGCGACGGGTCGTACTCGGCCAGTACGACCGACGCGCCCTGACGCGCGCATTCCAGCGCCTCAGCCCGGCCGATGCCGCGGCCGGCGCCCGTGACGATGACGACCCTGCCGTCCAGAATGCCCATACACCGAGCCTACGGATCGTCCACAATCTCCGGGCGGGTTTGGACCTGGTAGCCGGACCGGCCGACGTTGTCGCGCACGAACCGGTCCCAGCTGCCGTCGGCGATCATGGCGCGCAGTGCCGCGGTCACCTGGGCACGCCGCGTATCGCCTTTGCGCAGACCGATTCCGTAGCGCTCGGTGGAGAACGGTCTGCCGACGACCTTGAGCTTGTCCGGCTGCTCGGTCGCGTAACCCGCCAGGATCACGTCGTCGCTCGTGACGGCGTCGACCTCGTCCTTGAGCAACGCCTCCACGCACTCGCGGTAGGAGTTGCGCTGCTCCAGGGTGACGCTTTGCGCGTAGTTCGCCTGGACGTGCTGCGCGGGCGTCGATCCGGTCACCGAGCACAGCCGCCAATCGCTGTCGTTCAACGACTCGGGACCGTCGATGTCGGAATTGGTCTTGCGCACCAACAGGCTCTGGCCGGTGACGAAGTACGGCCCGGCGAAGTCCACCCGCTGCTTGCGGGCCTCGGTGATCGAGTACGTCGCCACGATCAGGTCGGCCTTGTGCTGTTCGAGCATCGTCTCCCGGTCGGCCGGGCGGGCCTCGACGAACGTGATGTCACGCTTGTCCGTGCCCAGCTGGGCGGCCACGTACTCGGCCACATCCACGTCGAACCCGGTGAACCCGCCGCCGGGATCGCGCATGCCGAGCCCCGGCTGGTCGAACCGGATGCCGATGGTCATTCCGGGACCGGCGGGCGGCTCGTCGCCGCCACCGCATCCCGCGGCCAGCAACAGCCCTATCGCCGCGCAGACGACGGCACCACGCATGAACTCAGCTCCCCGACTTCGCTGAACTCCGACCGGACCATACCCGCCGGATCATGACACAACAAACAACGCACGATTCAGCCATTTGACGAAACGATTCGCTGTTTTCAGCCTCCTTCACCGTATGTTTCCATCGGAAATGCCGTCGCGGCACGACGATTTACATAGCCAGCGGCTAAGCTGGGTTCTCGTGACCACAGACGTGCAAGTCCAGGCACAGCCCCGCGTCGACAGCGAAGTAGGCACGCTCCGTTCGGTGCTGCTGCACCGGCCAGGCGCCGAACTCAAACGGCTCACCCCGCGCAACAACGACAAGCTGCTCTTCGACGGTATCCCGTGGGTGGACCGCGCGCAGGAGGAGCACGACGCGTTCGCGGAGGTGCTGACCGGCCGCGGTGTCGAGGTGATGCTGCTGTCCGACGTCCTCGGCAAGGCGTTGGAGGACAGCCGCGCGCGGACGACCGGTGTGCTGACCGCCGTCGACGAACGCCGCCTCGGCTACGAACTCGCGGACTCGCTGCGGTCGCATCTGTCCAGCGTGGACGCCAGGACCCTGGCGCACGTGCTGACCGCGGGGATGACGTTCGAGGAACTGCCGGTCGCCGAAGGCGCTTCGCTGGTCCGGCGGATGCATTCGCCGCATGACTTCGCGATCGACCCGCTGCCGAACCTGTTGTTCAGCCGCGACTCGTCGGTGTGGATCGGCGACCGTGTCGCGATCGCGTCGCTCGCCATGCCCGCGCGCGTACGGGAAACCTCTGTGCTGGACCTGGTTTACGCGTACCACCCGCGTTTCCGGCTGTCCGGCCGTGCGTACGGCGCACACTCCGCGCCGGTCGAGGGCGGCGACGTTCTGCTTCTCGCGCCCGGGGTTCTGGCGATCGGCGTCGGCGAGCGCACCACGCCCGCGGGCGCGGAATCCCTCGCACGCTCGGCTTTCAACGACGGCCTCGCGCATACGGTGCTGGCCGTGCCGATCGCCCAGGACCGCGCGACCATGCACCTGGACACCGTGTGCACGATGGTCGACCGGGACGCGGTCGTGATGTACCCGGCCGTCCGGGACACGTTGGTCGCGTACCCGATGCAGTCCGACGGCTCCGGCGGAGTCGTCGCGTCGGGTCCCGTGCCTTTCTTGGCGGCGGCCGCCGAGGCAATGGGAATCGAGCGGCTCAGGGTGATCGACACCGGCCTCGACTCCGTGACCGCCGAACGTGAGCAATGGGACGACGGCAACAACACGCTCGCATTGGCACCCGGCGTTGTCGTGGCGTACGAGCGGAACGTGGAAACCAATGCCCGGCTCGAGGACGCGGGCATCGAGGTCCTCCGCATCAGCGGCTCTGAGCTGGGCTCGGGCCGCGGCGGGCCGCGCTGCATGTCGTGCCCGATCAACCGCGACTCACTCTAGGAGGATTAGGAATGCCTAACCTGAAATAGGCGACCCTTATTTTCAGTTAGGCTTTCCTAAATTTGAGCACAATCGATTGGTATTCGCCACATTATTTGGTCTCTTTAGGGTGATGGAGTTACTGTGGAAATATGACCAGCAAGTTCCATCAGCTCCTGCAGCAGCAGATCCGCAACGAGTTCACGGCATCCCAGCAGTACATCGCGCTCGCGGTGTGGTTCGACGACCAGGACCTGCCGCAGCTGGCCAGGCACTTCTACCATCAGGCGCTGGAAGAGCGTAACCACGCCATGATGATCGTGCAGTACCTGCTGGACAACGACATCAAGGTGACCATCCCCGGCGTGGACGAGGTCCGCAACGACTTCACCGAGGCCGCGGAGCTGGTCGAACTGGCCCTCAACCAGGAACGGCAGGTCACCGACGAGGTGATCGCCCTGGCCAAGGCCGCGCGCGACGAGGACGACTACAAGGGCGAGCAGTTCATGCAGTGGTTCCTCAAGGAGCAGGTCGAGGAGGTCGCGCAGATGTCCACCCTGCTCAACGTCGTCAAGCGCAGCAACGGCAACCTGTTCGACGTGGAGACCTTCATCGCCCGCGAGTCCGTCGGCGACAACGGCACCGACTCCGGCGCCCCACGCGCCGCGGGCGGTTCACTGTAGACACCTGGCTGACCGGGTCACCCCCGCACGTTCCGGACAACTCCCTCGGCGATGCGAACGGCCCGGTCACAGGAATCCACTTTCGGGTCCCCGAAGTGGATTTCGATGCTTTCGGTGCTCGACAGTCCTATGAGCACTGTGCACATCCGAGTGCCCGGCAGCCTGACTGCGGGCTGCCCTTCGACCGTGATCGAGACGGCGTCGTCGGAGCGCCAACTTTCCTCTCTGCGATGAACCTTCGCGAACCGATCAGTGCCGTCGTGCCGGTACCAGATGGAGAAGTGCAGATCCAGGTTCGACTCGTCGTGACGCGTGCACTGAGATTCGTTGGTCAGCACACCGGAACGCTTGATCGGCGGATAGCCCAGGGCTTGGACTTGCTCGTCGGTGAACAGGTCGCAGGGCTTGTCGCGGTACCTGCTCGCGTCCAGTGGCCGCGGGATCGGCGGCGGGCTGGTCGGGATCCCCTTGGTGGTCGTCACGGGCGTGGACGTCACTGATGGCGTACCCGGAGGCGTGCCCGTCGGGCCCTCTGAGCACCCTGACAGCAGGAACAGCGACGCCGTCCCGATCGCAAGCCGTCGAAGCCTCACACCACTCTCCTGCCACCCAGTCGGCAGTGTCCACACGCGACTCACCTGAGCCGGGCCACTATCGCCTCGGCGATACCTGTGGCCTGATCACATCCCGCGCTCTTCGTGTTCGTGGTCCTCACCTCGACGCTCTGTGTGTCCGTGAGCCCGACCACCAGCCAACACGTGGACTGGCGATCCAGCACCACGCTGACCGCGGGCTGGCCGCCGATGTCGCGTGCGGTGGCGTCGTTGGCAGGCCATTCGGCCTCGCGCCGGTAGATCCGCCCCAGATGATCGGCATCCGGGTAGAACAAGATCGTGAGCGTCGTATCGGTGGTGTACTCGGCCCGCCGGATACACCGCTGCACGTCAGTTTCGACCAGGGGATCTCGTTCCCTGACATAACCAAGCGCCTTGGCCTGCTCGTCGGTGAACAAGTCGCAGGGCTTGTCGCCATACCGGCTGGCGTCGAGCGGCGGGATCTGCGGCCGAGTGGGCGGAATCCCCCGCCATGGCGCGGGCACATGTGTGGTCGGTGGAGGATCTTGTTCCTCGTTCGGCGGCGACGCGGTGCACCCGGCCGCGAGGATCAACAGACAGGCAACGACTCGACGCGTCATCACACTGCCCTCCCCTTGCCCAGCCTGCGACCGATCTCGCTGTCGCCCGGTGCGTCGACCTTCTTCTCCGCGAGGTACTTCTCGCGTTCTTCCGCGACTATGGGGCCGATGGGGCCAACGCCACGAATCTCGTTCTTGAAGTTCTCGTACCGGAACGCCGGACTGTGGACATGGCAGATCGGCAGCAGCGGTTTGCACAGGGTCTCCGGATCAGCCGCGTCCTGGACCTGCCCGCTGAGGTCCTGGGTGATCCGGTCGAGTGCGTTGCCGAACGACTCACACAGGCCATCGGCCTCCCGGCGGTAAGCAGCCATCACCTGGTCGGCGTCGTCCCCTTCGATGACACGCTGGGTGATGTCCTTCGAGATCTGCACACCGGTTACCGCGCCCTGGTTGAGAAAATTCCTCGGACTGGAATTGAGCATGCCGTCCACGAGGTTGTGCAGAATCGCCCAGTAGAGCTTCGTGTCCTCCTTCTCCGCATCCTCTTTCGCGATACGAGCAGCGGCTTCCGTCGCCTGAACCAGTTTGTGGTAACTGTCCCGTACTTCCGTCGCGAGTGCGTAGGCGGCTGCGACACATTGCAGGCCGCGGAGAATGCGGCCTTGCTGGTCGTCGCAGAATGTCTCGATCTTCTTCACCTGCCGCCTGAACTCGTCAGCGGCGTCGCCAGTCCAGTTGGCGAGATGCGCGGCACTCTCGGCGAGGTCGGCTTCAAGATCACCATTGGTTCCGACGGCTCGCGCGGCCTTGTGCATCCGCTCGTATTCGTCGGCGAGCTTCTGCGGATCGAGGCTCAGGACGATGCGCACGTCTCGCGGAATGATGTCGATGTGTTCCCGCGGATTGCCCGAGGCGAACCACTCGTCGTCCTTCAGCCAGCGGAAGGTCGCCTTGAGATGCTCGGCAGCGTTTTCGATCTGTTCGTTCGATCGCCAGCCGGCCATGGTCAAATCCGGCCGTCGACGCGGCGGTAGAGCTTGATGATCTCGGTCAGCGCCTCGATGTTGCCGTTCAGAACGTCCCACAGGTGGTGCAGCCGGCGAGCCTGCGTGTCGCTCCAGCCCTGGTAGGCGGACTCGAACCGATCAGCCGCGTCGAAACTGCCCGATCCCTTGAAACCTTCGTGCGCCCGCAACGTGGTCATGGGTGGAAGCAGGCGTTGAACCGCGCTGGGCAACGAACGACTGGCGGCTTTCTCGGCTTCGTCGAGGTCGATCCGGAAGCCCTCGTTGGACATGAGTTCCCCTCTCCCCGTAGCGAACTGCTGCCTGCGGGACTTCGACGCGCGGGCGCGTCAATACGTTCCGCAGTCGCGTAAGCACGGTACGAGATCAACAGAGAGGGGGTGACCGCCGAACCGGCTAATCACACTCGGACTGCTGCGCGGCGACGAGGGCGATCTTGCTGACTTTTCCGCCGATGAAGGTGAATTCATACGTGGCGTTGGCGTTGCCTGGGGCTCTCACGCTGTTGCCGGTCATTCCGGAATAGGCCGCTCGCACGGCTTCCTCGGGCGAGCCGATGGTGACGCGTTCGGGCGTTACGACGCCCGAGGTGAAGGCGAAGGCCACGACCGTCTTGTCCGCGGAAAGGTGGACTGTGCCGGTTGCGGTTTTCGAGGTGTAGAGCGCACAGCCGGCGCTGGACCGTTCCGGGGAGTGGACCTGGGAGGTGGCGAGCAATTGTTCCTCGGTCATGCCGAGGCGCATTCTCCCGACTCCGGAAGGGCCGAGGATGGCCAGGCCGACGGGCGACGGGATCGTCGCGCTCGGCGGCGGTGTGGTGGACCGGGTGCCCGCTGTCGGCGCTGCCGGCCGGCTCGTTCCCGCTGACGGGGCTTGGACTTCCGGCCTTGTCGACGACTCCGTCGGGCCGGAGGAGGACGGCGCACCAGTAGGCGTTGGGGAGGAGGTCGTCTCGATGGGCAGGGTGGGCTGCTGGGCGATCCCGTTCGAGGGTGGGGTCGGCCGGGCCAGCACGAAGGCGCCGCCCGCGAGCACCGCCGCACTCAGGACACCGGCCGCGGACATCAACGCGACGCGGCGGCGGCGAACCCGGCGGGCGCCGGCGACGACGTGCGTTTCGGCGTCGGGCGCGACCCGCATGTCCAGGCGCTCGTCATGGAACAGGCGATTCAGCTCGTCTTCCAGATCCATCTCAACACCTCCCTTCCTCCGTCGCGCTCAGGCGCGTCCGCAAGGTCGCCATCGCCTTGCTGGCCTGGCTTTTCACTGTCCCCGCGCTCACGCCAAGCGTCGAAGCGATCTCCGCTTCGGACAGCCCTTCGTAGTAGCGCAGCACTATTACCGCACGTTGTCTCGGTGGGAGCGCACGCAGTGCCTGCCAGAGAGGTTCGTTCTCGAAGGGGTCCGGTGTCGCGGCCGCCGCGATGTCGGGCAGCTCGGCGACGAGGCTTTCCTTGCGGGTACGGCGCCACCTGCTGATGTGCGTGTTGGCCATGGCGCGACGCGTGTAGGCGAGTGGGTCCCCGGTGTTCCGGACAACACGAGCCCACCTCGAACCAACCTTCTCCAGCACGGTCTGCACCAGGTCAGCCGCGTCATGCGGGTTGCCGGTGAGGGCGTGGCCGTAGCGAAGCAGCCCGGGCAGAGCGGCCCGGACGAACTCGCCGAAGTCATCCACGGCGTAGCTCTCCCCCAAGCCGGGGTTGAGCGTTCCCGCCACCGTCACACGACGAACACGCCCCAGCCGCGGCCGGGGTTGCCTCGACTTGCGTCACGGGTTCGCCAGCACCGCGGGCAGCGTGAAAACCCCGTCCGGGCCGGGCGGAAAGTCGATCACGTCGATCACCGCGCCCGGGTTGATCGGGCCGTAGACGTGCGGGAACCACGGGCCGTCCGGCGGCCCGACGACCGGACGCTCCCACCTCACCGGAGCGTCCAGCCGGGCCGGGTCGATCACCAGCAGCACCAGGTCGGTCCGTCCGCTGAACAGCTGGTTGGCCGGCAGGTGCACGGTGCCGAGGTCCGAACAGTGCACGAAGCCCTCGACCTCAAGGGACTCCGGGCGGTACTCGTCCTGTGGTGGCCATTCGTCCCGGCCACACATGTGCAGGATCACCGGATCGTGACCTGGCGACCGATCAGGCCGTCCCGGGCACGGCGTTCCTCGCTGGTCAACGGCTTGTCGACGAGTGCTTCGGCCAGCCGGGCGCCGAGTTCGGCGACGGGCTTCTCCCACTCGCGCGCGTGCATCTCGTTGTCCAGGTCCCACACCGGCACGAGCAGGCCGTGCGCACGGAACGAGCCCGCGTACTTCGAGCCTTCGCCGAGCGTCAGGCCGCCCGCGGCGCTGAGCCGGGCCAGCGCGGCCATCAGCTCTTCCTCGGGCTCCGGGCGGACCCAGCGCAGGTACGCCTTGTCGCCGGCGAGCGTCCAGTAGGCGGCGTCGCCGATCCGCTGGGTGGGCATGATGGCCTCGTTGGCGCGCTCAAGCGACAGCGCGACCTCACCGGTCGGCTCGGTGTCCGGCGCGAGCCACCAGTTGAAGTTGTCGTGGATCTCCGGCTCGAACGGCGCGTCCGCGTCGAGGATGTCCTGCAACCGCTCGGTGCGCTCGTCGTCCTGGCTGACCACGCTCAGCACGTCACCAGGCTCGGCCTCCTGCGTCCACAGAACGGCCCTGGCGACGTCACGACTGATGTCCAGCGACCGCGTCTGCACCTGCAGACCGATGAACGCGGCCTCGTCGCCGTCAGCACGGACCAGACCGGCGGACGCCAGCGGCAGCACGGTTCCCAGCGTGACCGGACGCTTCGCGTCCGACGCGAGCTTCAGCCGCACGGTGGCCGACGGCACGAACTCGCGTAGCGCGACCAGTTCGCACTCACCGACAAGCCCTTCGAACGGCCGCGCGACGGCGACCTCGGTGACTCCACCGGGCGCGCCGTGGCACGCCTTGTAGCGCTTGCCCGAGCCGCACGGGCAGGCCTGGCGCGGGTTGATCCCTTCCTCGCCGGCCGCCGAACGCCGTGCTCGTCTGGCCTGCTTCGCCCCGGCGCCCTTACCCACGACAACTCCCTATCTCGACGGTTCGGTCTCCGGGACCGTACCGCGCAGAACTTCCAAGGTCGCGGCGGGCTTGTTGGTCGCGATGAACCGCACGCCGAGCCGCCGGCAAAGCAGGACGTCGGCGGGGTCGTCCACCGTCCAGCAGTACACCGGCCTGCCCGCACGTTCCACATACGTGGGATCCGCCCGCAGCCGTTCGATCGACGGCCCGGCGTAGTCGCCGATCCGCGGGGTCAGCCGGATTCCGCTGAGCATCACCGTGGGCAGTCTCGGCGCGTGCCGCTGCACCCGGCGGATCGCGTGTGCCGAGAACGACATCACCACGACGGATGAATCGTCCTTGCTCGGCGGCTTGGCCAGTCCGTGCCTGGCGAGCAGCGCGACCAGCTTGGCCTCGACCAGTCCGCCGTACCGGACCGGGTGTTTGGTCTCGATCCACAGCCGGACGCCGGGCGGGAGCAGGTCGAGCAGGGACTCCAGCCGCAGGACACCGGGTTTGTCCTCGCCGCCCCAGCGCAGTTCGTCGAGTTCGGCGAGGGTCATGGTGCTGACGGCACCGCGCCCTGAGGACGTGCGGTCGACACGGCGGTCGTGCACGCAGACGAGCTCGCCGTCCTTGGACAGCCGGACGTCACATTCCAGGCCGGTGGCCCCCTGGGCCAGTGCCAGCTCGTACGCGGCCAGCGTGTGCTCGGCCAGGTCAGCGGAAGCACCACGGTGGGCGACGATTTCGGGCAACACCTCGCGATCGTCGCACGAGCCGCCTGGCAACCGTGTGAACTGCGGACATACGGTTGCTGACATGCCGTTTGACCCCAGGGACCCCGAATTCGTGGCCGACCCGTACCCGACGTTCGCAGCGCTGCGTGAGCAGGCGCAGGTGCACGTCCATCCTGATCTTGGCCTGGCGATCGCCGTGTCGCACACCGCGAGCTCGGAGGTGCTGCGTCACCGCGGGCTGGGCCGGATCTGGCGGGACGCCACTCCGGTCGAGCAGTTCACGTCGTTCAACCTGCTGCACCGCAACTCTCTGCTGGAGAACGAACCGCCGACGCACACGCGGCTGCGGCGACTTGTCTCGGCCGCGTTCGGCCGCGGGCACACCGAGCGGCTCCGGCCGTGGGTCGAAGAGCTGGCCGGACGGCTGGTCGACGACCTCAAAGGCGGCGGTGACCTGCTGGAGCGGCTGGCCGCGCCGCTGCCGGTCGAGGTGATCGCCCAGTTGCTCGGCGTTCCCGAGGCGGACCGGCCGAAGCTGGTGCCGTGGTCGAACGCGATCGTGAAGATGTACGAGTACGGCCTGCCCGAGGAGTCCCGGCGGAAAGCCGAACAGGCCGCCGGCGAATTCGTGGCGTACCTGCGGGACCTGGCCGCGGAACCGGCGCCCGGCAGTCTGATCGAAGACCTGGTCGCGGCGCATGACGGCGAGAAACTCGACCAGGACGAGCTTGTCGCGACGGCGGTGCTGTTCCTGATGGCGGGCCACGAGGCGACCGTGAACGTGATCGGCAACGGCGTACTCGCGCTGATGCGCAACCGGGCGCAATGGCAGCGTCTGGTCGACGACCCTTCGTTGCTGCCAACGGCTGTCGAGGAACTGATCCGTTACGACGCACCGCTGCAGATGTTCGAGCGCACGGCCACGCAGGAGGTGACGATCGCGGGCCACACCGTCCAGCCCGGCGAGAAGATCGCGGCCCTGCTCGGCGCCGCGGCCCGCGATCCGGAGGTGTTCGACCAGCCGGACACCCTCGACGTCGGCCGCAATCCCAACCCGCACCTCGGCTTCGGTGCCGGAATCCACTACTGCGTCGGCGCTCCGCTCGCCCGCGTCGAGATCATGGCCGCGTTGCGGGCGCTGACCACCCGGATGCCGGACCTCGACCTGGCGGGCGAGCCTGAGCGGCGCCCGGAGTTCGTCATCCGCGGCCTGCGCACGCTCCCCGTGACCGGCTAGCTACCTACCGACGCGTCAGGTCACGGTTCGGCCTGACGCTTGCTCGTCCGCGAGACCCAGAGCTACCTTCCGATAGTCGTGATCCAGATCACTACGCCCGGTTTGCACCGTCGCAAAGGAAGGGCGCGGATGCTGTCGGTCAGCAACCTGGAAGTTGTCTACGACGACGTTGTCCTGGTCCTGCGCGGGCTGAGCCTGGACGTTCCGGCCGGTTCGATCGTGGCCGTGCTCGGCGCGAACGGCGCGGGAAAGACGACCCTGCTGCGGGCGGTCACCGGACTGCTCGGACCGCACCGCGGCCGGATCACCAAGGGCACAGTCCGGTTGGACGGCGAGGACATCACCGGCGCCGACCCGGCGAAGATCGTCCGCCGGGGCATCGCGCAGGTGCTCGAAGGCAGACGGGTGTTCGCCGAGATCACCGTGGACGAGAACCTCAAGGCCGGGGCGTACACGCGGCGATCACGGGCGGAGGTCAAAGAGTCGTACGCCCGCGTGCTCGATCTCTTCCCGGTCCTGGCGCAACGCCGGAAATCCATCGCCGGGTACCTGTCCGGCGGCGAACAGCAGATGCTCGCGATCGGCCGTGCGCTGATGGCCTCTCCCCGGCTGCTCCTGCTCGACGAACCCTCCCTGGGGCTTGCGCCGCGACTGGTCGAGCAGGTGCGGGACATCATCGTGCAGATCAACCAGCAGGGCACGAGCGTGCTGCTGATCGAGCAGAACGCGGTCATGGCGTTGGCCATCGCGAACTCCGGCTACGTGCTGGAGAACGGCAAGGTCGTCAAGGACGGCCCGGCCGCGGACCTGCTGGCCGACGAGGACATCCGCGAGTTCTACCTGGGTTCCGGTGAGCGCCGGTCGTTCGCCGACGTCAAGAGCTACCGGAGGAGGAAGCGTTGGAGCGCCTGACGCCGTTGCTCGAGGTGCGCGACCTGGTGTTGCGGTTCGGCGGGGTGACCGCGCTGGACGGCGTGAGCTTCGACGTCGGCGCGGGCGAGCTCTTCGCGATCATCGGGCCGAACGGCGCGGGCAAGACGTCCATCTTCAACTGCCTCAACGGTGTCTACCGGCCCCAGCAGGGCACGATCACGCTCGACGGGACCCCGTTGACCGGCCGGTCCCCTGCGGCGATCGCGTCGCTCGGGGTCGCGCGGACGTTCCAGAACCTCGGGCTGTTCGAGCACCTGAGCCTGATCGACAACCTGATGCTGGGCCGTCACCACCTGATGAGCACCGGGATGCTGTCCGGGATGCTCTGGTGGGGCAAGGCCAAACGCGAGGAGCTGGCGCACCGCGAGGCCGTCGAGTCGATCATCGAACTGCTCGAACTGGAGTCGTACCGGCGGATGCCCGCCGGGCTGCTGCCCTACGGCGTGGCCAAACGCGCCGAGCTCGGCCGTGCCCTGGCGATGGAACCGGCGTTGCTGCTGCTGGACGAGCCGGTCGCGGGGATGAACCTCGAGGAGACCGAGGACATGGCGCGGTACCTGACCGAGGTCCGCAGGCAGTTGCCGTTGACGATGATTCTGGTCGAGCACGACATGCGGCTGGTGATGGACCTGGCGACGCAGGTGCTCGCGCTGGACTTCGGCGTGGTGATCGCGTCCGGCACACCGGCCCAGATCCAGGACGATCCGCAGGTCATCGAGGCATACCTGGGCGGTGCGGCATGAGCGCGACACTGCAGAAGTCCGCTGTCGACATATCAACGCTGCCGGCCCGGTTGCTGGAGCTGGCCTCGGCGCATCCCGAGGAGGTCGCGCTGCGCCACAAGCACTGGGGCCGCTGGCGTGAGACGACGTGGGCCGAGTACGCGGACCAAGTCGCCAGGGTCGCGGCCGGTCTCCGCTCGTTAGGCGTGGGCCCGGGGTCCCGGGTGGCCGTCCACGCCGAGAACCGTCCAGAGTGGATAATCGCGGACCTCGCCGTGCAGGGACTCGGTGGGGTGAGCGTCGGGATCTACCCGACCTCGCCCGCCGCGGAGATCTCCTACCTGCTCAGGCACGCCGCCGTCTCGGTGCTGATCACCGAGGACGAAGAGCAGCTGGACAAGGTGCTGTCGGTGCGTGACCAGTTACCCGCGCTGCGGCACATCGTGGTGATCGATCCTCGTGGCGTGCGGGCCAAGGACATTCCGGTGTTCGCCGACCTCGTGGCCACTGAGTCCTCATTGGACACCTATGCCTCGTCGGTCGCCTCGTTGAATCCGTCCGCACCGGCGATCCTCGTGTACACGTCGGGTACGACCGGCCCGCCGAAGGGCGCGTTGATCTCGCACGCGAACCTGGTGGCCTCGGGCCGGAGTTTCGTCTCGGCCCTGGGTGCCGGTCCGCGCGACGAAGTGCTGAGTTACCTGCCGTTATGTCACATCGCCGAACGGCTGATCTCGGTGATCGACGCCGTGTGGGCCGGGTCGACGGTGAACTTCGGCGAGGGCGGCGAGGCGTTCCCCCAGGACCTGCGGGACGTTCAGCCGACGGTGTTCCTCGGCGTGCCCCGCGTGTGGGAGAAGATGATGGCCGGCGTCGAGATCCGGATGGCCGACGCCTCGTGGCTGAAACGCCTCGCGTACCGGACGTGTCTGAAGCAGGGGCGTCGGCTCGCTCCTCGCCGGATGGCCGGGCGGCTCGGTGTCGTGGACAAGCTGGTGCTCGCCGGGTGCGAGCTGCTGGTGTTCCGGCCGTTGCGGCTGAAACTCGGCATGTCACGGGTCCGGGTACCGGTCTCCGGGGCGGCGCCGATCGCTCCGCAAGTGCTGGAGTACCTGTGGGCGATCGGGATTCCCGTTCGTGAGGGGTACGGGCAGACCGAGAACACCGCGATCTGCACGCTGACCCCGGCCGGCGACGTCCGGCTCGGGACCGTCGGCCGCGCGTTACCCGGCGTCGAGGTCCGCATCGCGTCCGACGGCGAGATCCTGACGCGTTCGGCCGGTGTGTTCCTGGGTTACCTCGACGACCCCGCGGCGACCGCGGCCACTGTGGACGCGGACGGCTGGCTGCACACCGGTGACGTCGGCGAGCTGTCCGACGACGGATTCCTGACGATCACCGACCGCAAGAAGGACATCATCATCACCGCGGGCGGCAAGAACATCTCCCCGTCGGAGATCGAGAACCTGCTCAAGGTCTCGCCGTACGTCCGCGAAGCCGTGGTGATCGGCGACAAACGCAAGTACCTGACCGCGTTGATCGGGATAGAACTCGACACCGTCGGCAACTGGGCGACCCGCCGGAACCTGGCGTACACGACCTACGCGGACCTGTCCGAGAAGCCGGAAGTGCACGCGCTGATCCGCACCGTCGTGAGCGCTGCGAACAAGGAACTCGCCCAGGTCGAGCAGATCAAACGGTTCACGCTGATCAGCAAGGAACTCGACCACGAGGACGGTGAGTTGACCGCGACGCAGAAGGTCAAACGCAAGGCGATCGAACGCCGGTTCCACGCCGAGATCGAGGCGATGTACCCATGAAAGCCCAGGTAGACCTCGTGAGTGTTTATCCGTGTTCTAACCCCGATAAACACTCACGAGGGGTGAGCTGGGAGGGACGGGGATGACCGCCTTTCTGCAGAACTGCTTCGCCGGGCTGGCGCTTGGATCCACCTATGCCTTGGTCGCGCTGGGGTTCGTGGTGATCTTCAAGTCGACCGGGGTGATCAACTTCGCGCAGGGTGGGCTGCTCGCACTGGGCGCGTACCTCGGGTACACCTTCTCCAACAACCTGCTGCTCGGGTTCGGGGTCGCGATCCTGCTCGCCTGTCTGGCCGCGGCGTTGGTCGGGGCCGGGTTCGAGAGGATCGTGCTGCGCAGGATGGTGGGGCAGCCGCCGTTCGCGGTCATCATGATCACCATCGGGCTTCTTTTCATCCTGGAGCCGGTGATCACCGCCATCTGGGGGTTCGACAACCTGCAGGTGCGCAATCCGTGGAACATCAACACCGTCGAGCTCGGCGGGCTGGTGTTCGGGGTCAAGGACCTGTGGACGATCGGGCTCACGACCGCCGTGGTCATCGGGTTCTTCGCCTTCTTCAAGTACTCGCCGCTGGGTCTGGCGATGCGGGTGACCGCGTTCGATCCGGAAGCCGCGCTGGCGCAAGGGATCAGCGCGCGGCGGGTGTACGCGGTGTCCTGGGCGATCGCGGCGGCGTTGGCCGCGCTCGCCGGGATCGCGATGGCGGCGGGGCCGGGCGGGTTGAGTCCGTCGATCGGGTTCATCGCGTTGGCGGCGTTCCCGGCGATGATCGTGGGCGGGATGGACTCGCCGGGCGGCGCCGTGCTTGGCGGGCTGGTGATCGGGCTCGCCGAGGCGCTGACTCGGGGCTACCAGGACCAACTGTTCTCATGGGCCGGGGACAACGTCTCCATCATCGTTCCCTACATCCTGATGATCGTGATCCTGCTGATCCGGCCGTACGGGCTGCTCGGAACGAAGGACGTGAGGCGAGTCTGATGGCCAAGCCGCACCGCAATCTCGTCCGGGACTACCGGCAGGACCTGCGCCTGTTCGGGTCACCGGCCGCGCGAGCCGGACTCGCCGCCATGCTGGTCACCCTCGTTATGCTGCCGATGGTGGTGCAGGACGACTTCTGGCTCAGCGTCCTGGTCTACGTCGGCATCACGGCCGTCGGCGCGATCGGGCTCAACCTCCTGACTGGCTACTGTGGACAGATATCGCTCGGGCACGCGTTCTTCATCGGCGCGGGTGCGTACGTGACCGGTTGGGCGGGCGGCGAGCTCGGGCTGCCGCTGGTGCTCTGGTTGCCGATGGCCGCACTGGCCGGTGGTTTGCTGGGTGCGGTGATCGGGCCGTTCGCGCTCCGGCTACGCGGCCACTATCTGGCGATCGTGACGCTCGGCCTGGTGTTCGTCGGGGAACACCTGTGGCGCAACTTCAGGGGATTGACCGGCGGCAATTCCGGGACGTCCGTCAACGCACCGGTCAGCCTGGGGCCGATCGACTTCAACCGCGTGGAACTCGCGGGTGAGGTGTATTCCCGCAACCAGGGGTATTTCTGGCTCGTCTGGGCGTTGGTCGCGATCGTCGCCCTGCTGGTGAAGAACCTGGTGAGGACGAGGCCGGGACGCGCGCTGCAAGCAGTGCGTGATCGTGACCAGGCGGCCGAGGTCATCGGGGTACGGGCAGGCCGGTACAAGATCGGCGCGTTCGTCGTCTCAAGCGCCATCGCGTCCGTCGCGGGCGCGCTGTTCGGGTCCTATCAACAGTTCGTGAGCCCGGACGAGTGGAATCTGTTGCTGTCCATCCAGTACATCGCGATTGTCATCGTGGGCGGGCTCGGCACGGTGTTCGGGTCGATCCTCGGCGCCGTCTTCGTCGGCGCGCTGCCCGCGTTGATCGACCGGTTCGGCGACGCCATCCCCGGCGTGCGGACCAGTGTCGGCGGGGAGGGGTTCATCAGCGTGTTCGCGTTGAACCAGGCCATCTTCGGAGTGCTGATCGTGCTTTTCCTGGTGCTCGAACCACGGGGGCTGGCAGGGATCTGGTTACGGATCAAGGCTTACTTCAAGTCTTGGCCATTCTCGTATTAGGAGGCCGTCACCATGCATCGACGCATCACACTGGCGTTGGCCGCGATGCTCGTGATAGCGGGCTGCGGAGGCGCCGGGGATCAGGGTGGCGGTGGCTCCGGTGGCACCGCCGGAGCGCCCCCGTCGACCACCGGGTTCGACGGGACCACCATCAAACTCGGCGTGCTGTCCCCGCTTTCCGGGCCGGTCGCGGTGATCGGGCTGCCGTTGACCGCGGGCAACAAGATCTGGTTCGACGCGCTCAACCAGCGCGGCGGCGTCGCCGGGAAGTACAAGGTGGAGCTTGTCCAGGAGGACACCCAGTACAAGCCGGACGTGACCGTGCAGCAGTACAACAAGGTGAAGGGCAACGTGGTCGCGTTCACCCAGGTCCTCGGCACGGCACCGACTCTCGCGGTGTTACCGCAGCTCAAGACGGACAAGGTGCTGGCCGCGCCCGCCTCGCTGGACGCGCTGTGGGTACGTGAGGCGAACCTGCTGCCGGTCGGCGGGCCGTACCAGATCCAGGTGATCAACGCGCTCGACCACTACTTGACCGACGGTGGCGGCAGCAAGGACGCCAAGATCTGCAACATGATCCAGGACGACGTGTACGGCGAGGCCGGGTTGCAGGGCCTGCAGTACGCCGCCCAGAAGTACGGGTTCAGCATCGCCAACACCCAGCGGTACAAGACCGGCACGGAGAACTTCACCGGTCAGATCCAGGCGTTGGCCGGCGCGGGCTGCCAGATGGTGTTCCTGACCGCGACCCCGACCGACGCGGGCAAGATCTGGGGCACGGCGGCGCAGGCCAAGTTCACGCCACGCTGGTACGCGCAGTCCCCCGCCTACGCGTCGGCCATGTCGAAGTCGGCGATCACGCCGTACCTGCAACAGACCACGTTGATCGTGGCCGAGGGCACGGAGTGGGGCGACGAGAAGGTGCCCGGCATGAAGGACCTGGTGGCCCGCACCGCGCAGTTCGGTCCTGGTCAGCAGCCGGACTACTACCTCGCGTTCGGCTACAACCAGGGCCGCGCGATGACCGCGGTCCTGGAGAAGGCCGTCGAGCTCGGAAACCTGTCCCGTGACGGGATTCTGAACGCGATGAACCAGCTCGGCCGGGTGTCGTTCGACGGCCTGACCGACGACTACCAGTACGGCCCCGTCGAGTCCCGTAACCCGCCACGATCCAGCACGCTGTTCGCGGTCGATCCGACGAAGCCGTTCGGCTTGAAGACGGTCAAGTACAACACGACGTCAGACGCCGCGAAGGCCTTCGAGTTCCAGAAGACCGGCTAACGCTCCACAAGCGGTGGTGACGAGCTCGGCATCCACCTCGGCGCCCCGCAACAGCCACTGCTGCAGCAGACCACGCGCGAGCGCGGCGGCCGACATGGCCACGCGCTCCGCGTGGTGCTGTGTGACGCCCGTGCCGACCAGGGCTTCGGTGAGCGCGTCGACCATCGGGTCCGCGCTGAGCCGTTCGGCGAACACGGGGTCGTGCAGGACCAACGGCGCGAGTTCGGCCTCGAACCGGAAGAGCCGTCGGGTGTCCGAAGTGGACCCGGCGGCGGCCATCGCCGTGCCGAAGTTCCGCAGCACCTCGACGGGCGTGTCGCCGGAGAGATCCAGCGGTCGTTCGGCACGGCAGTGCTCGACGGCCGCGGCGAACAGTTCCCGCTTGCCGCCGAACCCGGAGTAGACCGCGCCGGTCGTGAGGCCGGCTTTCGCCGCGATCGCCTCGACGGTCGCGGCCCGGTACCCCTGCGCGGCGATCAGGTCGATCGCCGCCGTGATCAGGGCACGACGGCTGCGCTCCCGCGTCTCCGCTCTGCTCGGCATGTTGAAATAATAGCACTATCTGAATAATGTCATTATCTATGAGCTTCCCCCACCCCGACGAGGTGACCGCCCGGCTGGCCGAGTTCGGCCCGCCGCGACAGATCGGCAGGTCACGGCTGGGCGAACCGATCACGATGGTCAGCATCGGCAACGGCCCGCGCAGCGCCCTGGTCTTCGCCGGACCGCACCCGAACGAGCCGATCGGCTTTCTGACCGTGCCGCGGCTGGCCGAGTCGGTCACCAGGGACGACCTTGGTTTCACGTGGCACCTCATCGGCTGCGTCGATCCGGACGGCGCGCGGCTCAACGAAGGCTGGTACGCCGGGCCGCTGAGCCGCGAGCGCTACTTCCGCGGGTTCTACCGGCCACCGTTCGACGAGCAGGTCGAATGGACGTTCCCGGACGGCATGCCGGAAACCCGGGCGCTGCGGGCCGTGATCGACGAGGTCCGCCCCGACCTGATGTGCTCACTGCACAACGGCGAAGTCGGTGGCGTCTTCTACTACGTCAGTGCGGACCGTCCTGGGCTCGCGGACGCGCTGGCCGACCTGCCGACAGGCATCCCGCTGCACGTCGGGGATGCCGAACTGCCGGGAACGCAGCGGATCCGGCCAGGGGTGTTCCTGTTCCCGGGCCACGAATTCGTGCCCGGCATGTCGAGCGTGCACTACGCGAGCCAGTACGGAACGTTCAGCCTGGTCGTCGAAGTGCCGCTCTGGTCCGATCCCCGCAGCTCGGACACGACGAGCAGCGGGTTGCCCCGCGCCGACGTGTTCGCGGAGGTGGCGGACATGATCGACGACGTCCGCAAGTTACCGGAGCTGCCCGCCGTACCCGATTCGCCGTTGTCGCGTTCGTTCCTGGAGGTCCAGCCTGCGGCCGAACGATTCGCGAACGCCATGCGTGCCCATCAGGCCGAAGGCGAAGCGACAGTCGCGGAACGGTTCGGGCTCAGGCAGATCGCCCACATGATCCGGCTTCGAGCGTGCGCGACAGCGCTGCGGATAGTCGACGGTGAGCACCGCCAAGCGTTCAGCGAACTCTTCGACAAGTGGTTCGCCGAGGAGGACTCGGTCGCCGAGCCGATTCCGATCTCCAAGCTGGTGGACACACAGGTCGGGGCGATACTGAGCGCCGCGAAGTCGTAGGCGTCCCAGGCGGGACGCTGCGCGTCAGCTGGTCGCATCACCGGGAGGAACCGAATGCCCGGGTCGCACGCAGCGGCGGCGCGGGCGCGTCGACCACCTTGAGCACACGCATCGGTCGCAAGCTGACGGTGTCGATGGGCGCGAGCAGCGCCACGAGTTTGCGGATCAGCAGGATGGTGAGCACCGCGAGGGCGGCTCCGAGCAGGTCGGTCACCGCAGCCAGCACGACACCGTCAGCCTGGGCCTGCACGCCGTCACGGAACCGCCAGGCGAACGTGAATCCCATGAACAACGCGTCGGCGATCCATATCCCCCACCACCACTTGACGAGCCTGCTCGGTGTCGGCCGGTCGTTCGGGTCACCGCGTTCGGCGGCGTGCTCGATCTCCGCGAACACCGAACCGGCCACCGCGAGGTTGACGCCAGGGATCAGCATGCCCAGGAAGAACTGCTTGTTCGTGCGGCCCGGCCGGAAACCGGACGCCTCGGCCGCCGCCATCCTGGCCACGTACAGCCACCAGATCGTCAGCGCGACGGCGATCGCGCCGACGGCCAGCGCCAGGATCGACCCGGTGTAGACGAACGTGTCGGAGGTCGACACGACCCCGCTGCTCAGCGCACCGAACCGGCTTTGCAGCAGCAACACGTACCGCCAGACCTCGGCCGCAGCCGCCAGCACGGCCAGGCCAGCGAGCAGCCAGAGCATGGCGACCGTGTGCTTGGCGATCGACCTGACGCGGTCCACCGCGGCGGGCGTCTCCTGCAACGCCCCGGGCACGGACGTCGGCCACCGCCAGGCCACGCTGGGGAAACCCCACCTCGGCGGCGTCGGGTACGCGGGCGGACCGGCGTACGGCCGACGACGTCCTCGCCCGCCGGAGCCACGCTGGTATGCGCCGGGAGGCACGGTCGCCACCCAGCGCGTCGGCGGTGCAGGCGGTCTGGCCTGGTAATACGGGTGCACGGTCAGATGACCACCGGGTCGGCCTGCGACTCGCTGACCATCTTCTTGCCGGCGACGTCCCACGCCTGCATACCGCCGTCGACGTTGGTGGCGTCCCAGCCGTTGCCGTTGAGGTACGCGGTCACCCGGGCGGACCGGCCGCCGCTCCGGCAGATCACGTAGACGTCCTTGTCGTTGGGCAGCTCCTCCAGCCGCCCGGCCAGCTCGCTCATCGGGATGTGCAGCGCTTCCGGGGCGTGACCGGCGTCCCATTCGTCCTGCTCGCGCACGTCGAGCAGCGTCACGTCGGCCGGCACGTCGTTCACCGTCACGGACGGCACGTTGGGCATAGTCACGCCCCGAATGCTGCCACGATCCGCGTGGGAATGCTGTTATGCCTGCTCAGCCGTACCCGTTCTAGTGCTGTACGGCCTTCTCGGCTCCCACGCCCGTCAGCGCACGCACCTCCATCTCGGCGTACTTGTCGTCGTTGCGCTCCTTCGACAGCACCGTGCCGAGCCAGCCGAGGACGAACGAGACCGGGATGGACACGATTCCGGGGTTGGCCAGCGGGAAGAGATCGAAGTCCGCGTCCGGGAACATCGCGGTGGCGTTGCCGGACACCGCGGGTGAGAACACGATCAGCAGTACGCACACGGCCAGGCCGCCGTAGATGCTCCACAACGCGCCCGAGGTGTTGAACCGCTTCCAGAACAGCGAGTACAGGATCGTCGGCAGGTTGGCGGACGCGGCCACCGCGAACGCCAGCGCGACGAGGAACGCGATGTTCTGGCCGTTGGCGACGATGCCGCCGACGATCGCCACGGCACCGATCACCAGCGCGGTGATCCGGGCGACGCGGACCTCCTGGTCCTTGTCGTCCACCTCACCCTTCTTGATCACGTTCGCGTACACGTCGTGCGCGAACGACGCCGAGGCTGTGATCGTCAGCCCCGCGACCACAGCCAGGATCGTCGCGAACGCGACCGCGGCGATGAACCCGAGCAGCACCGGTCCGCCCAGCGCGGAAGCCAGCAGTGGTGCCGCCGAGTTCGCCTTGCCCGGTGCCGCGTTGATCGCCTCCGGACCGACGATCGCCCCCGCGCCGTAGCCGAGGACCAGGGTGAACAGGTAGAAGATGCCGATCAGCCAGATCGCCCAGACCACCGATCGCCGTGCGTCCTTGGCCGTGGGCACGGTGTAGAAGCGCATCAGGATGTGCGGCAGGCCGGCCGTTCCGAGCACGAGAGCCAACGCCAGCGACACGAAGTCCAGCTGGGTCAGCCCGGTCTTGCCGTACTGCTTGCCCGGATCGAGGACGGCCGCGCCGCCCTTCTCCACGGCCCCGCCGAGCATGGCCGACAGGTTGAAGCCGAACCGGGCGAGCACCCAGACCGTGATCCCGGCCGCGCCGACGATCAGCAGCGCCGCCTTGATGATCTGCACCCACGTGGTGCCCTTCATGCCGCCGACCAGGACGTACACGATCATGATCAGGCCGACCACGGCGATCACCGCGCCCTGGCCCACCGGGTTGGTGATGCCCAACAGCAACGCGACCAGCCCACCGGCGCCCGCCATCTGCGCCAGCAGGTAGAAGAAGCTCACCGCGAGCGTCGACACGGCCGCCGCGGCCCGCACCGGGCGCTGGCGCATCCGGAACGCCAGCACGTCGCCCATGGTGTATTTCCCGGTGTTCCGTAACAGCTCCGCGACCAGCAGCAAAGCCACCAGCCAGGCCACCAGGAACCCGATCGAGTAGAGGAATCCGTCATAGCCGTTCAACGCGATCGCACCCGCGATCCCGAGGAAGGAGGCGGCGGACAGGTAGTCACCGGAAATGGCGATACCGTTCTGCGGGCCGGTGAACGCGCGGCCCGCGGCGTAGTAGTCGGCGGCGGTCCGGGTGTTCTTGCTCGCCCGGAACACGACCACCAAAGTGATCAGCACGAACGCGGCGAAGATCGAGATGTTCAGCGCCGGGCTGGAGCCGGCGACCCCCTGGGCGAGCGTCACTTGTCCGCTCCCTCGATCTGCGCGCGGATCTTCTCGGCCTGCGGATCGATTCTCCTGTTGGCGTACCGCACGTACAGCATGGTGATCACGAATGTCGACACGAACTGCAGGAGACCCAGTACGAGTGCGATGTTGATGTTGCCGAACAACCGCGTCGACATGAAGCCGTGCGCGTAGTCGGCGAGCAACACGTACACCAGGTACCAGACCAGGAACAGCCCGGTCATCGGAAAGACGAATCGGCGCAACCTGCGCCGCAGTTCCGCGAAGTCCGCGGAATCCTGCACTTCACGCCACCTGGCCGGGTCAGGCGGCAGGTGTTCGGCCCCAGTTCGCTCGGTTGTGCTCACTTGACCTCCCCGCTAAGCCACTTCGTGTCCGGGCAACTGATCGGACGTTAGGTAAGCGATGACCTTCGCGTAAGCGGCCGTTCGGGCAGTGTCGCTCAGCCTGTTCGGCGATGCGGTGAACGGTCATTGTCGTCCGACGAAGTGCCCCCACACTCCTTTCATGATCGCTATCGCTCAAAAGAGGGGAACTGGATTACCCGGATCGGGGGACGCGTAAACCGGCGGTTGGAATATTTTGCACCCGTAAGAAGACTTTGTGTCGCCGACGAGTTGTCTTGAGTTCACCGACGGTGACGCCCGTCGGCCAGCCGGGCCCGTTCTTCGGCAGTCCCGAACCGGGCGACGTCGCGGTCGCGAATGAATCCGAGCGGATCCGGCGCGTGCATTCGCAGCAGCGTCCGGCTGGTATCCCCCGGCTGCCGCCGATGCGTCGCCTTGCTGACGATGTACACGACGAAGAACGCGATCGGCACCGTGATCAACGCGGGCTGCTTGACGAACGACGGCGCCCAGTCCCCGGTGTACCGGCTCACCACGTCCAACGCGATCGCGGCGATCACCAGGCCACCACCGACGATCATGCCCGCGCCCGCACCGACCCAGGTGAGCTTGCGCCACCAGATGCCCAGCAGCAGCACCGGGCAGAACGTGGAGGCAGCGAGCGCGAACGTGACACCGATGCTCAGCGAGACGTCGTTGGGCCGCAGCACCAGGGCCAGGGCCAGCGGCACGATCCCCGCGATCAGCGCGGCCCACCGGAAGTCACGCACCCGGCCGCGCAGCACGTCCGTGGACAGCACGCCGGACACGCTCACCACCAGCCCGGACGACGTCGACAGGAAGGCCGCGAACGCCCCGGCCGCGGTGACCGCGCTCAGGATCTCGCCGGGAATCCCCGGGATGACCTTCACCGGCAGCGTGGTGACGGCCGCGTCGGTCCGGCCGGTGACCAGCAGCTCGGGCACGTAGATCCGGGACAACGCGCCCAGCAGCAAGGGGAACATGTAGAACAACGCGAGCAGCAGCATGATGTGCAGCGTCGTGCGGCGCGCGGCCTTGCCGTCGGGGTTGGTGTAGAAGCGGACCAGGACGTGCGGCAGCCCCATCGTGCCCAGGAATGTCGCGAAGATCAGCGAGTACGTGGTGAAGAGGTCACCAGCGCCGCCCGACGACGGCTTCGCCCAGCTCTCGTTGTCCGCGGGCGCCCCGGCGACAACGGGGACCGCGGAACCGGCGTTGAACCGCAAGGTCGTGCCCGCGTCGACGGTCACCTCGCCGACCTCGGGCCGCCAGAACACGTCACCCGACGCGGGCGCGCCGTTGACCCGGCCGTCGGCCCACAACCACACAGGTTCCTTGACCTGCAACCGAACCGGCGTCTCGACCCGGACCGTGGTGGTCTCGGCGAACGTCGGCGGGGCGTCGGCGGTCAGCGCGGTCGTGTCCGTCCCGGCGCCACCACGCCCGATGAAGATCGCGCACAGCACGAAGGTCGGCGCGGCGATCGCGAAAAGCTTGAGCCAGTACTGGAAGGCCTGGACGACCGTGATCGCCCGCATGCCGCCGCCGAACACGTTCACCACCACGACGACGATCACGATGACCGGCCCGACCCATTGCGGCACAGGCATGATCCGGGACAGCACCAGCCCGGCGGCCTGCAACTGCGGCAGCAGGTACAGCACGCCGATGAAGATCACGAAGAACGTGGCCAGCTTGCGCAGCCCGGACGACCCGAGCCTGGCCTCGACGAAGTCCGGCAGCGTGTACGCGCCCGACCGCCGCAAAGGCGCGGCCACGAACAACATCAACGCCAGATACCCGGCGGTGAACCCGATCGGGTACCACAGCGCGTCGACGCCGTCCTTGAGGATCAGCCCGGCGACACCGAGGAACGAGGCGGCGGACAGGTACTCGCCCGACACCGCGGCGGCGTTGCGGCGGGAGCGGACCGTCCGCCGGGCGACCAGGAAGTCCTGAGTCGTGCTGGCAGCCCGTGAACTGCGAAAACCGACATAGAAGGTCATCACCGCGACCAGCGCGATGCCGGACACGGCCCACAGGTTCAGCTCAACGGCCGTGCCACCCACTGGACAACCCTTCGGGCTACTTCTCGACCATGTCGACGAAGTCGCGTTCGTGCCGTTCGGCCAGAACGTTGTACCAGTATCCGATACCGAAGAGGACCGGGAACGGGGCGACCCCCAACAACAGCCACGGCAGCCGTACCCCGGCCACGGTGATGTCGGAGATGGCCGGGACGAAGTAGAACAACACGGGCAGGCCGCAGAGCAGGACGGCCGCCAGCAACGCCAGCCGGACGGCGGTCCGGAACTGGATCCGGATGAATCCGCGCACCAGCTCCTCGCCGTAGCTGGTCTGCTCTTCCAGCTCGACGACCGTACGCAGGACCGTGACGGGCGCACGGGAATCCGCGAGCACGACCCGCTTGCGGCGGGGCGGCGGACCGGCGACGCCGTTCTCCTGCGAGTCGCGCGGGGATCTGCCGGGCCCGGCCCCGGCGGAGTGCCTGCTCATGCCGGCCCTCCCGGGGGAATTTCACGGTGCTGGAAAGGCGGACACGGGGTGCCGGAAAGGCGGACACGGGGTGCCGGGCCGGTCATGACCCGAAACCGGCCCGCGGCGACCGGACCAGCCTGTCCTTCAGTTCACGCGTGTGCCGCCGGCTCACCGGCAGTTCCTTCTCCTCGCTGCCGATCACGACCGTGTACCCGGACGCTCCCATCCGCAGCTCGGTGATCAGGTTCAACGGCACCAGATACGACCGGTGGATGCGCACGAAACCCACCTTGCCCCAGCGTTCCTCCAGCTGTGCCAAGGGAATCCGGACCAGGTGCGACCCTTCGGACGTGTAGAGCCTGGCGTAGTCGCCCTGCGCCTCGACCCACCGGACCGAGTTGCGCGCCACCAGCTTGGTCGTGCCGGCGAGTTCGACCGGGATGACCTCGTCGTCCCTGCTCTCCGGCACCGCGACGGCACCGGGCGCGGCGCCGGACGCGGGCAGGTTGTTCAGGCGCAGCTTCGCGATCACCCGGTCGACCGCCTTGTCCACTCTGGCCTGGTCGTTCAGGGGTTTCAGCAGGTAGTCCACCGCGCCGAGTTCGAAGGCGTCCACCGCCTCGTCGCCGCCGACGCCGGTGACGAACACCAGGCAGGGCGGCGGGTTGAACTCCGAGAGCACCCGGCCCATCTCGATGCCGGTCAGGCCCGGCATGTTCAGGTCGCAGAACACCGCGTCGACCGCGGGCATCCCGGCCTTGCGGCGGGTGACCAGCTCCTCGTCGTTGCCGCTGAGCACCCGCAGCGCCTCGGCGGCGTCAAAGGCGGTCAGGATCTTGCGAACGTGCCGGTTGTTCTCCAGCCGCTCGGTGATCATCTCTATGCCGGCCTTCTCGTCGTCCACGCACAGCACGACGAGTCCGGCAGCGCTCTCGTTAGTCACGGTGGGGTGCATCTTGCCTATCGCACCGTCCTCATGTCCATGGCCATCCTTACCGCCACTCTGCCGAGTGATCTTCGCCGGAACAAGGATCACAGACCGAATCGCGACCAGGTGGCTCGCTGCTCGATCGCCTCGATCGCCGCGCCCAGCAACCCGGTCGCCGCACCACCACCGACGCCCAGCTTGGCCAGCAACGGCCGCCGCGGCTCGGCGACGGAGACCTCGGCGTCGGGGAACCGCTCCGAGATCACGCCACGCAACGAGCCCAGCCCGTCGACCAGTCCCCGCTCCACCGCGCCGGCACCGGTCCACACCTCGCCGGAGAACACGTCGTCGAACTCCTTGGTCAACCGGTCACCCCGCCGTTCGGACACCCAGTCGACGAACTGTTCGTGCAGCTGGCCCTGCAGCCCGACCAGCCATTCGACGTCCTCGGGCTTCTCGTGCTGGAACGGGTCCAGCCGCATCTTGTTGGTGCCCGCGGTGTGCACGCGGCGCTCGACACCGACCCGCTCCAACAGACCGTGCAGCCCGAACCCGGCACTGATCACGCCGATCGAACCGATCAGCGACGTCCGGTGCGCGTAGATCTCGTCGGCCGCGCACGCCAGCCAGTACCCGCCGGAGGCGGCGACGTCCTCGCAGAACGCGATGACCGGCACGTCGCCCTTGGCCGCGGCCAGTTGCCTGATCCGCTCGGCCACCAGCGCCGACTGGGTCGGCGCGCCGCCGGGCGAGTTGATCTGCAGGGCCACGGCGACCAGCCGGTCGTGGCCGAAGGCCCTGGTCAACGCGGATTCGATCGAGTTGAGGTTGATCGAACCGCGGCCGAGCGGCGACGGGGACGGCGTGATCACCCCGTGCAACTTGACCACGGCGACGACGGGCTTGCGGTCGATCCGGTCACCCAACCCGGGCAACCGGGACACCAGCTTCTCGGTCACGCTCATGACCAAAACTCTACGGACTCGGCGCGTGACCGTTGGCGGATGGCGAAGCCGGGCCCGGCACCGGGGCGTAGTCGTCGTCCGCCTCCGGGTGCGAGTAGTCCGGCAGCGCCGGCCGCACACCGGGGAACGACTTCGGCACCCGCAGGATGACCTTCATCCCGGCGCCCGGCGCGGTCTCCACCATCAGCGCGTACTCGTCGCCGAACACCGACCGCATCCGCTGGTTGATGTTGCCGATGCCGACGTGCGAGCCGGTCTTGTGCGCGTCCCGCAGGTCCGCGAACAGCCGGTCCGCGTCCATGCCGACGCCGTCGTCCTCGACGCTGATCAGCGCCTCGGAACCGTTGTCCTGCGCGATCACCGTGACCGTGCCGCCGCCGGGCTTGCGCGCGATGCCGTGCCGGACCGCGTTCTCCACCAACGGTTGCAGCACCAGGAACGGCACCACCACGGACAGCACCTCGGGCGCGATCTTGAGCCGGACGTTGAGCCGGTTGCCGTAGCGGGCGCTCTCGATGGTCAGGTACCGGTCGATGTTGCGCAGTTCCTCCGAAAGTGTGGTGAAGAAGCCCGACGCCCGGAACGAGTAGCGGGTGAAGTCCGCGAAGTCCTGCACGAGGTCACGAGCCTGCTCCGGATCGGTGCGGATCAGCGAGGAGATCGTGTTCAGCGCGTTGTAGACGAAGTGCGGCGAGATCTGCGCCCGCAGCGCCCGTGCCTCGGCCTGCGCCAGCTGCTGTTTGGCCTCGTCGAGCTTTGCCAGCTCGAGCTGGATGCAGACGAACTTCGCGACCTCGTCGGCCATCCGCATCAGCCGGCTGGAGTTCACTCCGCCGACGACGATCAGCGCGCCTTCGACCGCGCCTTCGACGATCAGCGGCACGATCACCGCCGTGCGCATCGGGCAACTGCCGCGCCTGCTGCACGGCAGGCTCTCGTGCGGCACGTGCTCACGCTGCCCGCGCGAGACCGCGGCGACGATGTGATCGGCCAGGTCGCGGTAGTGGTGGTTGGCCTGCCCGTCCCACGACAGCAGCGAGCCGTTCGCGTCGCTCAGCCCGACCGCGACGCACTTGAGCAGCTCGACCAGGTGCTTCGCGGTCTGGTCGGCCGAGGCCTCGGTCAGCCCGCCACGGAGTTCCGGCGCGGCCTTGGACAGCCGTTGGATCGCGTCCAGCTGCGCTTCATCGACCGACGTGCTCACGCGCCGCGTCCGGCACAGGAAGACGAAAAGGCCAAGCACGGCCATCGTCGCGATGGCGCTGAGGACGACGTGCTCGGTCAGGAACTGGACCACTTGTCAATGCTCTGGCTTTCGGTACCCACAGGCAAGCTCTCGCTCTTAGATTAGTAGACATCCGATGAATCATTCAGGCAGGGTGTCGGTGTGCCGACCGAGCGAGCAACCAGACGGGTCGCGCTGTTCGCGACCTGTCTGACCGACACGTTCTTCCCGGACACCGCACGCGCGGTGGTCCGGCTGCTGGAGCGTCTCGGCTGTTCAGTGGAGTTTCCCGAAGCGCAGACGTGCTGCGGCCAGATGCATTTCAACACCGGCTACCGTGCCAAGGCCGCTCCACTGGCACGCAACGTCGCCACGGTGTTCGCCGGTTACGACGCGGTCGTCGTGCCGTCCGGTTCCTGCGCCGGGATGGTCCGGCATGTCTACCCCGACCTGTCGGTCACGCCTCCGCCGACGTACGAGCTGTCCGAGTTCCTCGTCGACGTGCTCGAAGTCGAGGACGTGGGCGCGTATTTCCCGCATCGGGTCACGTATCACCCGACGTGTCACTCGCTGCGAATGCTCGGTGTCGGGGACAAGCCGCTGCGGCTGCTGCGTGCGGTCAAAGGCCTTGACCTGGTCGAGCTGCCCGCGGCCGACTCGTGCTGCGGGTTCGGGGGGACGTTCGCCCTGAAGAACGCCGACGTGTCCTCGGCGATGCTGGCGGACAAGATGTCGTGCGTGCTCGACACCAGCGCGGACGTAGTCACGGCAGGCGACAACTCGTGCCTGATGCATATCGGCGGCGGGCTGTCGCGGCTGCGGGCCGGAGTGCATCCGGTGCATCTGGCGGAGATCCTGGCGAGCACCGAGGAGGAGCCATGGGCCGCAACCCGGTGACCTGGCTGGGCAGCCCGGCCTTCCCGACAGCCGCCCGCACGGCGTTGGCCGACGACCAGTTGCGTCGGAACCTCAACCACGCCACGGGGTTGATCAGGAACAAGCGCGCGGGCGCGGTCGCCGAACTGCCGGACTGGGAGCAGCTGCGGCTGTCCGGTGAGGCGATCAAGGACGAGGTGCTCGCCAACCTCGACACGTACCTGCTGCGGTTCGAGGAGTCGGTGACCGCACGCGGTGGTGTCGTGCACTGGGCCGCGGACGCCGCCGAAGCCAACGAGATCGTGCTGCGGCTGGCCCGCGAGGCGGGCGCGGACGAGGTCGTGAAGATCAAGTCCATGGCCACCATGGAGATCGGCCTGAACGAGGCGCTGGAGGCAGGCGGCGTCAAGCCGATCGAGACGGACCTCGCCGAGCTGATCGTGCAACTGGGCGACGACCGGCCGTCGCACATCCTGGTGCCCGCGATCCACAAGAACCGCACGGAGATCCGGGACATCTTCCGCACGACCATGCCCGGCACCGAGGACCTGACGAACGAACCCGTCGAACTGGCCGCGGCCGCGCGGGCGTTCCTGCGGCGCAAGTTCCTGTCCGCCAAGGTCGCCGTGTCCGGCGCGAACTTCGGTGTCGCGTCGACCGGTTCGGTGGTGATCGTGGAGTCCGAGGGCAACGGCCGGATGTGCCTGACGCTGCCGGAGACCCTGATCACCGTGATGGGCATCGAGAAGCTCGTGCCGTCCTGGCAGGACCTTGAGGTGTTCCTGCAGTTGCTGCCCCGCTCGTCGACCGCGGAACGGATGAACCCGTACACGTCGATCTGGTCCGGCGTGACACCCGGCGACGGCCCGCAGAACTTCCACCTCGTGCTGGTGGACAACGGCCGTACCGACACCCTGGCCTCCACGGTGGGCCGGCAGGCCCTGCGGTGCATCCGGTGTTCGGCGTGCCTGAACGTCTGCCCGGTGTACGAGCGGACCGGTGGTCAGGCGTACGGCTCGGTCTACCCCGGGCCGATCGGCGCCATCCTCACCCCGCAACTCGCCGGCGACATGCACGACAAGCACGCCGCGTCCTTGCCTTTCGCGTCTTCGTTGTGCGGCGCGTGCTTCGAGGTGTGCCCCGTGCGGATCGACATCCCTTCCGTGCTCGTCCACCTGCGGTCGGAGGCCGTTGCGGCGAAACCCCGGTACAGCCCCGAGGCGATCGGCATGGCGGCGATGTCGTGGGTGATGGCGGGGCCCCGCAGATTCCATGTGGCACAACGCCTCGCCACCGCCGGCCGATTGCTGGCCCGGGGCGGGAAGATCCGCAGACTGCCGTTCCCCGGTTCGAAGTGGACAGACAGCCGGGACCTGCCCGCACCCGCGAAGGAGTCGTTCAGTGCCTGGTGGAAGCGGACCCGTGGCTGATTCGGCGGCGAAGGACGTGATCCTGGGCCGGATCCGCACCGCACTCGGCAACCGCCCGGCGGCCCGGCCGATCCCGCGCGAATACCAGCGCTCCCGGCCTTTCCCGTCGGTACTGGACCTTTTCGCCGAACGGGTGGCCGACTACCGGGCGATCGTGCACCGAGTGGACGACCCCGTGGCCATGGTCCGGTCCTTGCTGGCGGGCAAGCGAATCGCGGTCCCGCCCGACCTGCCCGCGGAATGGCTCGTGCCGGAAGTGACGTGGCTGCACGAGCCGCTGTCGAACGCGGACCTGGACGGGTGCGACGGCGTACTGACCGGCTGCGCGGCCGGCATCGCCGAAACCGGCACCATCGTGCTGGACGGCGGCGTCGCCCAAGGCCGCCGTGTCATCACCCTGCTGCCCGACTACCACCTGTGTGTGGTCCGAGCCGACCAGATCGCGGGCACAGTGCCCGAAGCCCTGGAACGCCTCGAACCCACCCGGCCGTTGACGTTCATCAGCGGCCCGTCCGCGACCAGCGACATCGAACTGGACCGGGTCGAAGGCGTACACGGCCCCCGAACCCTCGAAGTCCTGATCGTCAACGGTTGAGCCGATCACTCAGTGCCCTTGGGATGCGTCGGTGCGGGCACCGGACCGAGATCGTCGTCGATCGGACGGCTGAGTTGCCTGGCCAGCACCGGATCGGCATGGATGGCAGCGGTGCTCTGCCATTCCCTGATCGTCTGAGCCAGGACCGACCACTGGCCGAGCTCCGCCGACGCCTGGAACGCGCGGGCGAAATCGGCGACGAACTGCGCACGTTCGCTGTCGGGCAGCACATCCACCCACGGGAACTCGTCCAGCAGTGCGGTGGTGACCAGGTCGGAAGGCAGGTGAGCCAGCACATTGCGCAACGCTCTGGCCGCGGCCACAGAGCCCTCGGCCGCCGACAGGACCCGGTCCTCCCTGGTCAGCAGGAGCGCGACGCCATCCCGGCGGCGCACTCGCACATCGCCTTCGTCGGCGAGTGCGGCGACGCTCCTGGGATCACGCTGCAGGTCGCTCCACTGCACCTCGGTAGCCACGCCTCAATTCTGAACTTTTTCAGAAGTCCGCGCAGCTCACTTGAGCAGTTTGGACATGCGGCGGTCGGCGAGGGGTTTGCCGTTGGTCTGGCAGGTCGGGCAGTACTGCAAGGACTTGTCGGCGAACGAGACCTCGCGGATCGTGTCGCCGCAGACCGGGCAGGGCAGGCCGGTGCGGGCGTGCACGCGGAGACCGGAGCGTTTCTCGCCCTTCAGGCGTGCCGCGGACTGGCCTACCGAGCGGTCGACCGCGTCCTTCAGGACCGACTGCATGGCTTCGTGCAGACGGGCCAGGGCGCCGTCGGTCAGCTTGCCTGCGGTCGCGTACGGCGAGAGCTTGGCGGTGTGCAGGATCTCGTCGGAGTAGGCATTGCCGACGCCGGAGAGCAGGCGTTGGTCGGTGATGGCGTTCTTCAGCCGTTCGGTGCGGCCGGACAGCAGGTTCGTCAAGTCTTCGACGGACAGTGACAGCGCGTCCGGGCCGAGGGACTGGATCTGCGGGATCTGCTGGACATCGGTCACGATCCACACCGCGAGGCCCTTCTTCGTCCCCGCCTCGGTCAGGTCGAAGCCGGGGCCCTCGCCGGGCGGGCCGAGGTGCACGCGCAGGGCGAGCGGACCCTTGCCTGGCTTGGGCGGCGCGGCGCTGAGAGTGTCCGCCCAGCGCAGCCAGCCGGCACGGGCGAGATGGACCACGAGGTGCAGCCCGTCGCAGTCCATGTCCAGGTACTTGCCGTAACGGCCCGCGGCGGTCACTGTGCGACCGTGCAGTTCGGTCCACGGTGGCGTCGCTGTCTTCAGCACTTGCAGCGAGGCCACGTCGACCCGGTGGACGGTACGGCCTACCGCGAACTCACGCAGGTGATGCGCGAGCGCCTCGACCTCAGGTAGTTCTGGCACACCGACAGTCTCACCCGACCGGGCGGGTCTGTCACTCTGCCGCCACCACTATTTGCCGTAGTGGTAGCGGCAGGCTGCGATTCGGATCTCTTCGCCTGCGAACTCGTCATTCAACGAGTTCATGCTTTCCCGCCGCCGGACTCCAGTCGCTCGATGGCGGTGACCAGACGCCGCGCGTTCTCCGGGCTACGAAGGAGGTAAACGGTCTCCTTGAGCGACTGGTAGTCGTCGAGGGGCACGATCACGACCGGCTCGTGTCCGGCGCGCGTGATCACGACCTCGTCGCGGTCGTTGACCACGGAGTCAAGGGTCTCGGCGTACTTCGCGCGAGACTCGGAGTAGCTCATGGTTCTCACTGGCGCCCTTCCTGCGACGTACGAGTTTTGTACGTCCGGGAAAGATCGGGCGGCAAGAAGCCACGAGTGACGCGAAGTTCACTCCACTGGGCGGGTCTGTCACTCCACGGGATGCAACGGGCCGTCGAAGCTGGGCATCGTGTCGCGCTGGATGTCCCTGGCCACCTTGGCGACCTCGGAGCGGACGTTGAACATGCCGCGGACCGTGCCGACCCATTTCTCGACCGGTGCCTCGGGCGTGCCGTCACCGGTCTCGGCGACCAGCTTCCACGGGCGGCGCAGCGCCCAGCGGGCCGGGAAGAACAGGAAGATCATCAGCAGCGCCAGCACCACCCAGGCGGGCACCACGACGTCCGCGGGCATCCTGACCACCCAGATCAGCCCCAGCAGGATCACCAGGAGCGCCATCACGATGCCGGGGCCGTGCCCACCGCTCACATCGTGCTCGAAGTCCTCGGCGGTGGCGGGCTTGCGCCCCCACTCCAATTCGCCACGTACGGTCCACATACGGCCGTCTGCACCACGTACCAGGCGCGTCATGCTGTTCGCCTCCTCCACGACACGTCTGCGTAGGCGCCGACCCATGGTCTGCGGTCGCGCACGTCCTCAACGGTACCGTGTCGTGACTAGGCCCAGCGGGTGAAAGTCGATCGTCACTCAGCGCGTCGGTTTGCCGGTGGTTTCGGCCGATGTGGACTTGGTGGTGTTCCGCGGGGCGGGAGTCGTCTGCTCCGTCGTCGCCACCGTCGGTTTCGTCTCCGATTCGGGTGTCGACACAGGTGTCCCGGTCTCCGAGGCGATCTTCCGGTCGGTGCTGGTCGGGCACGTCTCGTCCGGCGGGCCGACCAGCACGCTGGTCGAGCCTTCCGTCCCCGACGCGTTGATGTCCCTGGGCGCGCCGGTCGGCGAGGACGAGTCACGGCCCAGCAGCAGTTCGATCTCGCGGTGCTTGACCTCGGGCGCGGCCGGTTCGCCGGGCACCGCCATCGGACCCGCGTCGTCGTGGTCCCGTTGGGAGTCCGGCAGCGGGTTCCGCTGCTCCGGCTTCGCCCGGCTGGTCCGCGTCGACCGCACGGCGGACGTCAGCGACCCGGTCGCCGGCGTGACCTCGGGCAGCGGGGATTCGGTGATCATCAGCTCGGACGGCCCCTGCCCGGTGAAGTCCAGCGCCGCCAGCACCGCGTTGTCGGGCTCGCCCGGCACGACCGTCAGCCCGACCACACCGGCCGCCAGCACCGACGACCCGGCGACGGTCAGCTTGGCGCCCGTGGACGCCACCAGGCCCTTGAGCGTGGTCCAGAACCCGGTCTTGTGCACCACCAGCCCGCCGAGCGCGACCGGAGCGGCCATCAGGCCCGCATAGGAACGCAGGCCCGCGCAGACGTCGCGCAGCTCGTCGTGTGTCGACTGACACGACGAACAGCTGACCAGATGGGCACGCACGCGGCGCCGCTCGGCGCCCTTGATCGTCCCGGCGGTGTACGCGCCGAGCTTCTCCAGCACTGACCGGCAGCCGGTCGAGCCGTGGTGGGTGGACAGGTGCGCCTGGAGGTAGGCCGCGCGCAGCCCACGGCGGGCACGGCGGGCCAGCGCCGCGGTGGCGTTGGCGCTCAGGCCGAAGTTGTCCGCGACCACCGCGGGCCGCTCGCCCTCGACCTCGACCTTCCACAGCACGCTGCGCCAGCGCTCGGGCAGGCTGGTGAACGCCCGCGTGATCAGGTTGCGTTCGTGGGCCTGGCCGGACGTGTCCGGGTTCTCGCCCGCCCGGTGCGACAGCACCTCGTCGGACACCGGGACGTCCCGGCGCCGCTCGCTCCACTCCCACGCCACTCGCCGGGTGACGATCAGCAGGTAGGAGCGGACGTTGTCGACAGGGCCGGCACCGCGGCGGATCGCCTGCAGCACCCGGAAGAAGGCTTCCGCCGTGAGGTCCTCGGCGTCCGCGCGATCGGCCGCGAGACTCCGCGCCAACCGCCGCACGGCGTCCGCGTGCCGCGAGAACAGCTCGCCGAAGGCGGCGTCCTCCCCGGCGCGCAGAGCGGCGAGCAAGTCCCGATCGTGGAACGGTTCCTCGCCAGCGTCGAGGGCAGGGTTGCCCGTTGCGGTCATCCGGCTAGGTACCTCCCTCCGGATACACGCGAACGTTGAACAACATGCCACATCCAGGCGTCGCCGAGTGTGGGTAGTGTGAAGACTCTTCGTGACATCAGACCATGGATGTGAGCCAGATAACCTGATCGGCTCGGCTGTTCAGCTGCCTGAATCGCTCATGTGTCGTGCGAATGAACTACACCCGTACGGGGGAGGGCGGCCCTCCGTAAAACCGGGCGCGACGGTCAGGTAGAGTGTTCTCAGCGTTGAAGAACGCCACGCGGATGTAGCGCAGCTGGTAGCGCATCACCTTGCCAAGGTGAGGGTCGCGGGTTCGAGTCCCGTCATCCGCTCACTCAGACGACGTGTGTCCGCGGACAGTCAGGACACACGTCGTTTTCTTGTATCCGGACCTGGTACTCCGGGCAGGCGGTATTGGTCAGTTCGTCCACTTCGCTTGACCCGAACGGGTTAACCCGATAGGTGTAACCCGTGCCTGACAGAAGAGGCGCGCCGTTACGGGTGGCCGTGGGGGCGTTCCTGGGAGCTGCCGCCGCGGCCTTGTTCGCCGTCGGTGTCACGAGTGGCCACACCGGCGATCGCGCGCCTGTGCAGCTGGAACACGTGGCCACGCACGGAACGACCTCGTCAGCGACGTCCACGACAAGCGCACCGTCCGCCCCTGAGCAGACGTCCTCAAGCTCCCAGTCGAGTTCCTCCTCCTCGTCGTCCAGCTCCTCGGCATCGTCCGAGTCGAGCTCGAAAACCACCACGACGAGCGCCAAGACCGTCACGACCGTCAAAGAAGTGACGAAGACCACTACCACGACGACCACCACCACGACCAAGCCGCCGGTCACCACGACGACGACCACCCGCTGCACGAGCTTGATCTGCTAGGCCGGCCTCAGCGCAGGGTGAACACCACGACGTCGCCTCGGTCGACCCTGGTCACCGGCAGGCCGTCGACCGAACGCGTCAGCGATCGGCGGTAAGGCGTCTTGTCCAGCAACGACTTCACGACCACGACCTTGCGGACCCCGTGCTTCTCCAACGTCTCGATGCTGCGACTGCTCGGGAAGGCCTTGGTGGCCACGGACATCTCGACCCACGGCTTCGGGTAGTTGCCGGAGTTGCCGTTGGCCAGCAGCGGGAATCCACTGGTGGACCACAACATCGGGATCGAGTCGCCGATGACGTCCATGGGCAGCACCAGGATCGGCCCGTCGGAGTGCCGCTCGAACTCCTGGCGCAGCCCGGCGGGCAGCTCGGGCGGGTGCGCGTACGGGTAGACCGGCACGGACTCGAGCAACGCGCCCAGCGCGGGCAGGACCATCACCAGGCTGAGCAGCCTGCGCTTGGCCGGGGACTGGATTCTCCTGTCCGCCAACGTCTGCGCCAGTCTGGTCACGGCGCCCGCGGCGAGCACGGTCAGCAACAGCGTCGTCCACAGGATCAGCCGGCCGGGCGTGCGCAGCGCTTCCCAGCCCGGCAGGTACTTCCAGACCAACTGGTACGTGAACGTGCCGTGGAAGAAGCTTGAGCCCAACGCGAAGATCCCGGTCACGACCGCGCTGACGCCGAACCAGATCCGGACTCGGCGCGGCCACACGCTCACCACCAGGCCGAGCACCGCGAACAGCAGCAGCACGAAGCCGGGGAAGATCCACTTCTCCCACGGCGCCGGCTCCATCTCCCAGGTCCAGCGGGTGAGCGCGGTGTCGCTCCACAGCCACGAGAAGTGCGACGAGGTCACGAGTCCCTGCGGCGGCGGGGAGAAGTTCTGGATGTCGGCCCAGGTCCGGGTGAACTGGTAGAGCTCGACGACCCGGCGGTACGGGATCGTCATCAGGTACGTGACGCTGAAGAACAGCGTGGCCCCAACGACATTGACGATGACGAGACGGCGAGTGACCATGCGCCGCCGCAACACCAGCCCCACCGCGATCGCCAAGGTGATCAGTCCCATGGCGTAGACGAACGGCAGCCCGGTGGCGAAGCCGAGCGAGATCTGCCACGCCGCGATCAGCCAACCGGCCACGACCCAGCCGGGTTTGCCGAGTTCCGGCCGGAAACCGTGCCGCAGCGAGAAACCGTGGCCACGCGCCAGGGCGAACATCGCCAGCGCGATTCCGCCTGTCGAAAGCACATTCAGGTGGTGGGCGTGTGCGAGCCGCCACGGTGCCCACGTGAACATCACCGCGCCGAGCGCCGCCGCGTGCCAACTGGCGCCCAGTTGCCGCACAAGCGCGTAGCCACCGGCGAACGCGAGTGTGGTCGCGAAGAGGTAGACCACGTTGTAGCGCAGGATGGCGCCGTGCTGACCGTCGCCGCCGATCAGGCTGAACGGCAGATAACCCAGCAGCGAGTCGGTGAACGCGAAGTTGTTCTCCGCGCCGCTGAAGATGTTGGCGGTCCAGAACTCCCCGCCGTTGAACAGGAAGTGGCGTAACCACGCCAGTTCCCACGTCTGCAGCAACGGGTCGCCGAGGTCGAACAGGACCGTCGACCGCAGGTCACGCACGATCGGCCAGCAGAAGGCCAGCGTCAGGGCGAGCCCGCCGGACATGACCAGCAGCGGCTCGCGCAGCCGTCTGGCACGCCCCGCACGGGCCGGGGGCTCGAGCCAGCCCGACCCGGTGCGCTCAGGGGCAACCGCTTCAGTGATCAACTATCCCCCCGCAACCACCGGATTCACGGGCCGCGCGTCCCTTGAGCAGCGAACACCCAGCGGCGACAATACTTGACCGGGGCGGGCCGGGCGGACCGCTCGACGGAACGCTCCGACCATGCGAAAGCAAATACTTCGGTCCACTGGGCGCGTCAGGCCGACCGCTGACATCCCGATAAGCCCATTCGGGTGACCGCCATGAACTGTCCGTAGTACAACAATGGCAAGATTCGCCTGTCACGGTGAACCGCCGGCAACCCGAGAGGATTGATCACCGTCCTTGTTCGCAGGGCCTCGACCTTGCCGATACGTAAGTCCGCCCCGGTCGCGCCGCACCGCTGACGGCTGGGAGCGAGAATCGCCACAGGGCTTCCACTGCCGGGATGAAGGGGGCTGACACATGGGTTGGCAGGATGAGCTGCAGAGCTTGGACGAGCAGTTGTCCGCGGGCCAGATCCGCGCCGAGGAGTACCGCAAACGCCGCGACGAACTGCTCGCCGCGGCATCGAGCGGGGCGGTCAGCCTGCGCCGGGTGCAGCGCCAGAAGTCACCGTCCATCGCGAAGCCGTCCATCGCCAACGCGTTCAACGGGGACACCAAGCCGGACACCGGCAAGTCGGCCGACGTGACCCAGCAGGTCTCGCCGGGCGCGTGGACCACGGCCCGGCCGCCACAGGCGCCGCAACAGCAGCCGTCCGGCCCGCCGATCGGCCAGCCGCCGCCACCGCCCCCCGGTCCGATGATCGGCTCCGAGGTCTTCAGCACGCCGCCGACCGGCCCGGCCAAGTCGTCCAAGGTGCCCAAATTCCTCATCGCGGTCGTGGTGCTCGCCCTGATCGCCGCGGGCACGTGGTGGTTCGCGTTCCGCGGCAACGGCAACACCGGCAACGGCACGGCCGCTCCGCCCCCGCCCCCGGTCAGCAGCGAGCTGACGCTGGAGAAGCTGCCGAACCCGACCGACTCCCCGCTGTCGACCGCGGGCGTGCTCACGGTCGACCAGGCCCAGACCAACAACCTGATCCGGCCGGACGAGGCGGCGTACCTCAGCGCCACCGACCTGCAGCGGATCTACTTCCGGACGGTCGTCGTCGGCAACCTCAGCTACCAGCTCTTCGCGTTCCAGACCCAGACCGACACAGGCGGCGCACGGATCGTCTCCGGAGCACTGGAGCGCGGCAAGCGGGCCAGCATGACCTCGGCCACAATCGACGGCCTGCCCGCCAACGTGACCGTCACGAAGATCCTCGTCGAGGGCTCCGCGATCTACGAAGCGGTGTACCCGACGGAACGCGGTGCCGTCCGGCTCGTCGTACTGCAGTCGGGGCCGAACAACGAGCGGCAGGTGGCCGGTGCGATGAAGCGGACCGTCGAAATGGCGGTCACGTCCATCAAGCCGAAGTAACACCGCGATACCCAGCGCATATCCAGCGGACGACAGCGACGTCGGGAGCTCGGGGAGCATGCGCAACAATGAGACCCGTTGAACGATTCTGGAGGGTCGGATGTCTTGGCAGGAAGACCTCAGGCAGCTTGACCAAGCGCTTGCGGAGGGGCGGATCCACGCCGACGACTACCGCAAACGCAGGGATCAGCTGCTGGCCACGGCCACCGGGGCGACGACGCCCCCAGCGGTCTCCGAGCCGACCAGCAACCCGTTCCCGGCTCAGCCGGCTCAGCCGGCCCCGCAGCCGCAGCCACCCACGCCCGCGCAGCCACCGCAGTCCACTGAGGCGACGCAGGTGCACCAGCCCGGTGGCCAGTCGCCCAACAGCGGGCCCTTCCCGACGCCTTTCCGGTGGGAGGCGACCAACGAGTCCACCCAGATCGTGGGCCAGCAGCCGGGCGGCAACCCGGACGTGACGCAGGTCGTGGGCCCGCAGTCGGGTGCCGAGGCCGAGCGCACGCAGGTGGTGCGGCCGGTCGGGCAGCCGGGCGTCCAGCACCAGGCGCCGTGGCACTCCACGCCGCCGGCCCCGAACCAGGGGTCGCCGTGGGGCATGGAAGACCAGCCGATGCCGTCGCTGCAGCCGACGTGGCTCGCGCAGGGCCCGGAGGTCTTCGCCGAGGACAAGGGCTCGAAGTTCGGCAAGGGCGCCAAGATCCTCGTCGCGTTAGTGCTGGTGATCGGCCTCGGCGTGGGCGCCTACTTCGTCTTCTTCACCGGCAAGGACAACAACGACCCGGGCGCCACCGCGGCACCGCCGCCCCCGTCGCAGACGTCCACCTCCGCGCCGAAGCCACGCGACTCGCTGTCGATCGCGGACCTGCCCGGCAAGGCCTCCGACTTCAGCCAGGTGAAGACGTTCGCGGACGCGCAGAACGTGAAGTTCCTCACCCCGGACGAGATCCGCATCCTGACCGACGCGGGCGCGGGCAAGGCCCGCCTGGCGGTGTCGGACACGCCGGAGAGCATCAACGTCCTGGTGTTCACCACCGAGGCGACCTCGGCCGAGACCGCGACCACCGCCCGGGACAAGCTGGCCGAACAGCAGCTGGTCTACGGCGCGACAGCGGTGGAGAACCCGCCGACCGGCGTGGTCGCGGCCAAGGCCGACAAGAAGGGCGAGACCCCCGCGTTCATCCGGGCGCACTACGCCCACAAGAACACCCTGGTCCGCATCCAGGTCGCGGGCAACGACCTGGTGACCGTCACCGAGGCGTTCAACGACCTGCTCGCCGAGCAGCTGAAGATCCTGGCCGCGAATGGCTGACAGACTCGGCGTCATCGCGTGCACGATCGTCGCGCGTAACTACCTGCCTCTCGCGCGTGTACTGGCGAAGTCGTACCTGGACCACCATCCGGACCACGAGTTCGTCGTGGTCGTCACCGATGGCGTTCCCGAGGGCGTGACCGGCGACGGCTACCAGCTGGCCGGGCCGGAGCTGCTGGACGTCAGCGAGACCGACTACCTGCGGATGGCGACCTCGTACTCGGTCGCCGAGCTGGCCGGCGCGGTGAAACCGTTGCTGCTGCGCCGGTTGCTCGACCGGGCTCCGGTCGTGGTCTACCTCCAGCCGGACATCCAGGTGTTCGCGCCGATGCCCGAGGTGGCGGAGCTGGCCGCGAACCACGAGATCGTGCTCACGCCCCGGTTTCTCAACCCGCTTCCGCGGGACGGCCGGGAACCCACCGAGGCGGCGATCCTCGGCGAGGGCATGTTCGACCTCGGCTTCCTCGCGGTCAGCCGGGGCGCCAGGGGTTTCCTGGACTTCTGGGCCGAACGGCTGCGCCAGGACGCGGTGATCGACACCGCCGTGCAGATGTTCGCCGACCAGCGGTGGGCCGACCAGATCCCGACCCTGTTCCGGCACACGGTGATCCGCGACCCCGGTTTCAACGTCGCGTACTGGAACCTGCACGAGCGGCCGCTGACGGTGAAGGCCGACGGCACGCTGCTAGCCGGCCCGGCGCCGGTGCGGTTCTTCCACTTCAGCGGGTACCGGCCGGAGGACCCGTGGTTGCTGAGCAGGCACTGCCAGGTCCGGCCGCGCGTGCGGCTCTCCGAGCACCCCGACTTGAAGCGGCTGTGTGACGACTACCGGAAGTCGTTGCTGGCCAACGGGTACGTCGAGCCGTTGAAGTCGGTTCCGTACGGTTTCGACACCCTGCCGGACGGCACGAAGCTGACGATGCCGTTGCGCCGGATGTTCCGGCACGCCTGGATGGAGGCCGAGGAGCCGGACGCCGAACAGCTCCGGTTCAAGCGGGCGATCACCGAGATCCCGCCGCACCCGTTCGGCCCCGACGGCGGAGTCGGCTTCCAGCGTTGGCTCGCCTCGCCGAGCTCGCCGCCCGAGGAGGCGGCGGGCATGAACCGGTTGCTGATGGCCGTCTGGGCCAACCGCGGTGACCTGCAGCGTGCCTTCCCGTGGCCGTGCGGTGCCGATGCGGCGGCGTACCGGCAGTGGTGCCGGACGTACGGCGTGCAGGAGAAGATGGTCCCGAAATGGGCGCTGCCCAAGGAACCCCGGTCGCTGCGGGCGCCGGTCGACGAGTTCGGCGTGAACATCGCCGGGTACCTCACCGCGGAACTGGGGCTCGGCGAAATGGGCCGGATCATCAGCAAGGTGGTCGAGCGGGCCGGAGTTCCGCTGGTGTCCGTGGTCGAGGAGCACTCGCTGGCCTGTAGCACCGCGCTGGACCTGCCGCCGACCGCGGGCAGGCCGCGGTTCCCGGTCACCATCATGGCGGTGAACGCCGACCAGACCGAGTTGCTGATGGCCAGCTACCCGGAGGTCGGCCACGAGCGGTACCGGATCGGGCTGTGGGCGTGGGAACTCGAGGACTTCCCGGCGTGGCAGCACATGGGCTACGACTTCGTCGACGAGATCTGGACCGTCAGCGAGTTCTGCGCCAAGGCGTTCGCCAAGCACTCGCCGGTGCCGGTGAAGGTGATCCCGGTTCCGGTGATGGATCCCGGGCTGCCGCCGCGGCCGCCGCGTGACCCGGGCAAGACCGTCCAGTTCTTCTTCGCGTTCGACTACAACAGCACCGGGCAGCGCAAGAACCCCTGGGGCGTGGTCACCGCCTTCAAGAAGGCGTTCGAAGGCCGGGACGACGTCAAGCTGGTGATCAAGGCGACCAACGGGCAGCTGCACGCGAAGGCGGTTGAGCGCCTGCTGCACGTGATCGACGGCGACCCGCGGATCGAACTGGTCGAGCGGTACCTCAGCGTGGCGGAGCTCAACAAGCTCTACGCCGACAGCGACTGCTACGTCTCGCTGCACCGCAGTGAGGGTTTCGGCCTGACCGTCGCCGAGGCGATGGTGCGCGGAATGGCCGTCATCTCCACGGACTACTCCAGCACGACGGAGTTCTTCAACGACGAGGTCGGCTGGCCGATCCCGTACCGGATGGTCGAAGTCGGCCCTGGCTGGGCGCCGTACCAGGAGAACGCGCAGTGGGCCGATCCGGATCTGGACGCCGCCGCGGAGGCGATGCGGGAGATCGCGGACAACCCGGCGGAAGCCGACCGCCGTGGCCGCGCCGCCCGGGAGTACGTCCTGCGGACCCGTTCCCCGGAGGCCGCCGCGGCCTGGGTCACCACACAACTGCGGGACGCCTACAAGACATGGCAGGAACGCAAGACCGAGACATCGTCACCGTCCTTGGCGTCGACCGATCCCGTGCTGCGGCCACTGGTCGAAGCACGCGAGGCGGTGCGGTGGCGTGCGGAGACGAACGGTCCGTCGCGGCTGCCGTTGGCGCCCGCGATGCGACGCGTCGTGCTGCGCGTGATCGACCACTACGACGTGCATCAGCGCAAGGTCATGGCCACGCTGACGGACGGCGTGCAGAACGCGCTCGACCGGCTCAACCGCCGGTTCGTGGACACCACCGACGCCCAGAACATGCGGATCGACCTGCTGGAGAACCAGGTGTCCGACCGGATCGAGCAGCTGACCGAGCAGCTCGGCAAGGTGGAACGGATGCTGGACGAACGACTTGCCAGAGGGGAATCGTCAGATGAGCAAGGAGCTTGACCGGGTCCGCGACGCGTGGGAGACGCTGGGCACGTCCGACCCGTACTGGGCGGTGCTCACCGAACACGAGTTCCACGGTGGCGAGGCGAAGACCAGGTTCTTCGACAGCGGCCGTGCCGAGATCCGCAAGCTGCTGGACGTCCTGGACAAGCACCGCAGGCCGTACGGCGACGCCGCCGTGGACTTCGGGTGCGGTGTCGGCCGGTTGAGCTACGCCCTCGCCGAGCACTTCAAGCACGTCACCGGTGTTGACGTGGCCCGCTCGATGATCGAGGAGGCACGGGCCAGCAACCCGTTCCCCGACCGTGTGCGGTTCGTCCACAACGACGCCGCCACGCTGCCGTTCGACGACGACTCGGTCGACCTGGTGATCAGCGTGATCACGTTGCAGCACATCAGGCCCGCGCTGTCGCTGCGCTACATGCTGGAGATGGCCAGGATCGTCCGCCCCGGCGGGCACCTGCTCTTCCAGGTCCCGAGCCACATCCCGGCCGTGCGGCCGATCCCGCCGTGGCACAGCAAAGCCGAGCTGCACGTGCTGGAGGCGCCGTCGACGCTCGAAGTCGGCGAGAACAGCTACATCCGCGTCGGCGTCACCAACGCCAGTGACGGCGAATGGCCGTCCGGGCAGCTGTTGAACGCGGGCAACCACTGGCGCCGCAACGGTTTGATGGCCGTGCAGGACGACGGGCGGGACAGTGTCCGCTGCCCGTTGAAGCCGGGCGAGCACACCGAGGCGCTGATCCGGATCAAGGCACCCGCCGAGCCCGGCTCGTACGAGCTGGAAGTCGACGTCGTGCAGGAATCCGTGGCCTGGTGGGCGGATCGCGGCAGCCAGACCGTGCGCGTGCCCGTCGAGGTCCGTGCGGCCGCTCCCGCCGTCGAAGCGCCTTCGCCGGCTGACACTCCCGAGCCCGCCGCCGCCCCGGCGACCATCGGCGCGATGGAGATGCACGGCGTGCGCAAGGACCTTGTGTGTGCCTTGTTCGAGCAAATCGGCTGCACCGTGCTCGAGGCCACGCCGGACGACCGCGCGGGCAGCGATTGGGTGAGTTACTTCTACGCGATCGAGGTCGGCGAATACCGGGTGGACATCAATCACGGTCTATGACCGGCCGAACCGGGCTAGGGTATGACTCATGGCGACCGGCACGTTACCTCCGATCCACGAAGCGTGGCTGCCCAAGGAACACACCCTCTACCGGCCGAGGCACGGCGCCCGGCAGCTCACCGCGATCATCTGCGCGGTCGTCTTCTTCGCGATGCCGGTCATTTCCCTGGCCGTCGGAATGCGTCCGACGGAATTGGAGAACCACCGGCTGGCGTCATTTCCGAATCCCGGTGACGGCTGGTCGTTCTTCACCAATTTCAACGGCTGGTCGAATGACCACCTGCCGTTCCGCCGGGAAGCGATCGACGCGGTCAACGGGATCAGCCGCGGCCTGTTCGGCGAGCCGCCGGCCCTGGGCCGCAGCCCGCAGTCGTCCGGCCCGGTCGCCGGGGTGCCCGGCCCGCAGGGCGGGGACAAACGCCAGATCAACCCGGGCATCACGATCCCGCTGGCGATCGAGGGCAAGAACGGCTGGATGTACTACGGCGACGACGTGGTCAGCCGCTGCAACCAGGTACGCGACCTCAGGTCCACACTGGACCTGATCCGCCGGCTCCGGGAAGGCGTCGAGGCGTCCGGCCGCAAGTTCGTTCTGGTGGTCGCCCCGGACAAGTCCACGATCGTGCCGGAGAACCTGCCGAACACCTACGCGGGCAAGGACTGCCTGCAGAAGGTGAACGGCGAGATGTGGCCGCTGCTCACCGCGGAGGCGGGCATGGTCGACCTGCGCGGCGAACTGCAGGCGCGCGGAAAGCAACTCGGCCACCCGGTCTACCCGCCGCTGGACGGCCACTGGTGGGACGAGGGCGGCATCATCATGGCCCGCCGGATGGCCGAGGCCGTGCACCCGACGATCACCCGGAAATGGGTGACCACGCCGACCGAGGAGTACTCGGTCCCGGCCGACACTCCTCCGCTGATCGGCCTGTCCGGGACCAACAAGGGGTTCATGTACTCGCTGAAGCCGGACGGCGTGCGCGACCAGACCCGGGCCGTTCCGCCGGACTTCTCCACGCCGGTCCAGGTCGGGCACGCGACCGGCCAGGGCACCGTGACGCAGTCGGTCGGCATGCTCGGCGACTCGTTCACCATCCGGGCCTTGCGGTACCTGGCCGCTTCGTTCGGCGATCTGACCGTGCTGCACTACGGCAAGGTGAACACCGACAACGGCCGGGCCGCCGGGGAGATGCTGGCGCAGAACGAGGTCGTGGCCATCGAGGTGGTCGAACGGACCATCGCGTCGGGCAACAACCAGCTGCTGCAACCCGAGGTCGTGGACGGCATCATCCGTGTGCTGAAGGACAACCCGATCCGCAAGTAGCGCACCACCGTGTTACCCGGGTCACAGACTCAACCGACGCAGCCCCGTGGACGTCCAAGGAACGTAAGACGACCACCGACGGAGGCCTCATGTGGGTACATGTCGCGATCGTGGCCCTGGTCACCGCGTTCTTCCTGGGCCGGTTGACGCACGTCCTGCTCAAGCGGCCCCGTAAGAGCTAGGCCGTGTTTCAAATGCCCGATCGCGATAGCCGGGCCGGATGCGGCCCCTGACGCCACCGAGCCGATTCCGGCCTCCGGCCGGGGCAGACTCTCATCGACCGGGACATTCGAAACACGACCTAGCGGCCGACGGCGTATCCCTGCATGCCGCGCGGATTCGCCGCCGCGCGCAGCATTCCGTCCGCCGGGTCACGGGAGACGGCGGACATCCGGCCGAGGGTCCAGGGGCCGGCGTCGGTCACGAGGTGGCCGCGGTCACGCAGCTCCGCGATGGCGGCCTCGCCGATCCGCGATTCCACCACCAGTTCGCCTGGTTGCCAGTAGCGCGGGAAGAACGAGCTCGGGAACGCACCCGAGTGCCAGGTGGGCGCGTCGATCGCTTCCTGCATGTTCAGGCCCGCGCCGATGTGGGCCAGCCAGAAACACAGCTGCCACTGGTCCTGCTGGTCACCGCCGGGCGTGCCGAACGCCAGCCGTGGGACGCCGTCACGCAACGCCATCGACGGCGACAGCGTGATCCGGGGTCGCCGTCCTGGGTGCAGTGAGCTCGCGAAATGCGGTTCCAGGGTGAACATCTGGGCGCGCGTGCCCAGGCAGAAGCCCAATTCGGGGATGGTCGGCGAGGACTGCAGCCAACCGCCCGACGGGGTCGCGGAGATCATGTTCCCGGCCGCGTCGACCACGTCGATGTGGACTGTGTCGCCACGGACGACGCCGCTGTTGCCGACGGTCGGTTCGCCCAACGCGCCGGAGATTTCCTCGGCGGGCACGAAATACGGCACCGCGAACTCCGGCAGTCGGGGCGGTCGGCCGTTGGGTGAGCCCGGGCGTAACTCGAACGACGCGTGGGACGTGACCAGTGCACGCCGGTTGGCCGCGTAGTCCTCGGAGAGCAGTGTGCCGAGCGGCACCGAGGGATCGTCGCCGTACCACGCTTCCCGGTCGGCGAAGGCCAGTTTGGCGCACTCGATCGCCAGGTGGATCGTCTCCGCGGTCGGCAGCGAGTCGACATAGGACAGTCGGTCGGCGAAGCCTTCGAGCAGGCGCAACTGCTGCGCCAGCACCGGGCCCTGGGTCCACGGGCCGCACTTGACCAGGGTCCAGTCGCCGAAGTCGACGGTCAGCGCGTCCTCGAAGGACGCCTGCCACGAAGCCAGGTCCTGGCCGGTCAGCACACCGGCGTGGTCCCGGCCGGAGTCGTCGTGGAAGGCGTTGCGGGCGAACGAGTCGATCGCCTCGGCCACAAAACCCTGGTACCAGGCCCGGCGGGCGGCTTCGATCTGGGCCTCCCGGTCAGAGCCCGCGCGTTCGGCCTCGGCGAGCAACCGCTCCAGGGTGTCGGCCAGTACCGGGTTGCGGAACAGCGTGCCCGCCGCGGGCGATCGCCCGCCGGGCAGCCAGAGTTCGGCCGAGCTGGGCCAGTGGTCCCTGAACAGCGTGGTGACCGCGTCGATCGTGTCCGGAATCCTCGGCAGGATCGGAAATCCGCTTCGGGCGTAGCCGATCGCCTTGTCGAGGACGTCGCGCAAACGTTTGGTTCCGTAGTCGCGCAACAGGATCAGCCACCCGTCCCACGCACCCGGAACGGTCGCGGCGAGCAGTCCGCTGCCGGGGACCAGTTCCAGGCCGAGGTCACGGTAGTGCGCCATGGTCGCGCCTGCCGGCGAGACGCCCTGTCCACACAGCACTCGTGGCCGCGCTTCGCCCGCGGCCTGGAACACCGCGGGCACTTCCCCGCCCGGGCCGTTGAGGTGCGGTTCGACCACCTGCAACACGAACCCGGCCGCCACGGCGGCGTCGAACGCGTTGCCGCCGTCCTCCAGGACCGCCATCCCCGCCGCCGAGGCCAGCCAGTGGGTGGAAGCCACCATTCCGTGCGTACCGGCCAGCTCGGGACGAGTCGTGAACATAGCTAACTATCTAAGCCGCCGCGTTCGATCGTTTCAACCGGCCCGGCCGATGGCCTTCCAGCGCAGGCCCACCCGGGCCAGGTCGGCGCCGTCGAGCAGATCACGGGTGTCCACGACCGTGAAGCCGTCCATCAGCTCCGCCACCCTGGTCCAGTCCAATGTGCGGAACTCCGGCCACTCGGTGAGCACGACCACCGCGATCGCGCCCTTCACCGCCTCATAGGGATCGTCCACAAGGCGCATTCCCGGCAGTTCACCCGAAATTGCCGGATCGTGCGCGGTGACCTCCGCGCCTTCGGCGATCAGCGCGTCCGCGATCCGGATCGCCGGTGAGTCCCGCAGGTCGTTCGTGCCCGCCTTGAACGCCAGGCCCAGCAGGCCGATCCGCGCACCGCTGATCGTGCCGTCGCACGCCTGCCTGATCCGGTCGACCACGTCCTGCCGCTGACGGTCGTTCTGCTCGATCGCCGCCCGCAGCAACGCGAAGTCCAACCCGGCGGACTCGGCGACGTGCAGCAACGCGTTGGTGTCCTTGGGCAGGCACGACCCGCCCCAGCCGGGCCCGGGCCGGAGGAACGACCGGCCGATGCGCGGATCGAGGCCCATCCCCTCGGTCACCTCACGGACGTCCGCGCCGACCCGGTCGCACAGCTGCGCGATCGCGTTGACATAGGACAGTTTCACCGCGAGGAAGCAGTTGGCCGCGTACTTGACCATCTCCGCGCTGGCCGCGTCGAGCACGAGCGTCGGTGCCTGCAACGCCGCGTACAGTTCGCCGACCCGTTGCGCCGCTTCGCGATCCGCCGAACCGACGACGATGCGGTCGGGGTTCAGGAAGTCGTCGACCGCGCTGCCCTCCCGCAGGAACTCGGGATTCGCCACGATCGGCACGTTGACCATGTGCCGCAACCGGTCCGTGGTGCCGACCGGGACCGTCGACTTCGTCGCGACGGCACAGCCCGCCGGCAACAAGTCGCCGACCTCGGCGAGCACGGACTCGACCGCGCGCAGGTCAGCGGCGCCGTCCGCACCCATCGGCGTCGGGACGCAGAGGAAAAGCACGTCGGTGTCAGCCGAAACGGCGTTCGCCGCGCCCAGGACGAACTCCAGGTTGCCCGCCGCGAGCCCGCGCCTGACCAGCTCGTCCAGTCCGGGTTCGAGGATGTCCACGAGGCCGTGGCGCAGCCGGTCCACCTTGCCCTGATCGATGTCCGCGCAGACGACGTGATGTCCCAACGCGGCCAGGCAGGCCCCGGTGGTGAGGCCGACGTACCCGGTGCCGACCACCGCGATCCTTCGCTGCAATCGAACCACCCCCGTTCGTTACTGGGGACGGTCGCAGCCGGAGTTGACCGCCGCGAAAACTCCAGCTGGCGAGCTCGAATACTCCGTGCGACGCCACGCGGCTGGAACTCCCGGCTCACTCCGACATAGGGTCCCGCTGCATGGAGCACCGACATCTCGGTGAGTCCGGGCTCGTGGTCAGTGCCGTCGGACTCGGCTGCAACAACCTCGGCAGGCCAGGAACACCCGCGGAGTCACTCGCCGGATCGAGGGCCGTCGTCGGCGCCGCCCTCGACGCCGGGATCACCTTCTTCGACGTCGCCGACGTGTACGGCGCACCCCGCGGCCGCAGTGAGGAACTGCTTGGCCAGGCGTTAGCCGGCAGACGGGACCACGCGATCATCGCCACCAAGTTCGGCGTGGACATGCAGGGCGGCAACGGCCCCGACTTCGGCGCACGCGGCTCACGGCGGTACGTCCGGCGCGCGGTCGAGTCGTCGCTGCGCCGCCTGGGCACCGACTGGATCGACCTGTACCAGCTGCACCGCGCGGACCCGAAGACACCGATCGGCGAGACGCTCGGCGTGCTGTCCGAGCTGATCACCGAAGGCAAGATCCGCTACGCCGGCGTCTGCAACCTCGCGGGCTGGCAGATCGCCGACGCGGCGTGGACGGCACGGACCCAGCACGCGGCCCAGCCGATCGCCGCGCAGAACCACTACTCGCTGCTGGAGCGGGAGGCCGAGCGTGACGTCAACCCGGCCGCCCGGCGGTTCGGGCTCGGTGTGCTGCCGTACTTCCCGCTGGCCAACGGCCTGCTGACGGGCAAGTACCGGCGGGACAGCGAACCACCGCCCGGCGCCCGCCTGGCGGGCAGGCGCAAGCTGCTGGCCGAGGCACCGTGGGACCGGATCGAACGGCTCCGGGCGTTCGCCGACGAGCGGGGCATCTCGCTGACCACGCTGGCGATCTCCTGGCTGACCGCGCAGAACCCGGTGGCTTCGGTGATCGCGGGCGCGACCACGCCCGAGCAGGTCGTGGAGAACGCCGCCGCGGTCAAGTGGCGCCCGTCAGCCGAGGATCTCGCGCTCATCGACGAGATCTGCCCGCCTGGTCGCCGCTGACACCGTCTGTTCGAGCAGCAAGGCGATGGTCATCGGGCCGACCCCACCGGGGACCGGCGTGATCAGGCCCGCCTTGCCGGCCAGCTTGTCGAAGTCGACGTCGCCGACGTTGCCCTCGTTGTAGCCGGCGTCGATCACCACGGCGCCGGGCTTGACGTCGGTGATGAACCTGGGCTTGCCGACCGCGGCCACCACGATGTCCGCGGTCCGCACGATCTCGCCGAGGTTCTCCGTCCTGGAGTGGCAGATCGTCACGGTGGCGTCCTTCGCCAGCAGCAGCATGGCCACGGGCTTGCCCAGGATGGGGCTACGGCCGACCACGACGGCGTGCTTACCCTTCAGGTCGACCTCGTAGGCCTCCAGCAGCCGCATGATGCCGCCGGGCGTGGCCGAGGCGAACCCGGGCTCGCTGAACGCCATGGCCGCGAAGGAGTGCATGGTCACGCCGTCGACGTCCTTGCTCGGCGCGATCGCCTCGAAGGCCGCCCGCTCGTCGATGTGGTGCGGTACCGGGTGCTGCAACAGGATGCCGTCGACCCCGGGGTCCCGGGACAACTTGGTGATCTCCGCGACGAGCTGCTCGGTCGTGGTCTCCGCGGGCAGATGCACGAACCGGGACTCGATCCCGGCCTTGGCGCTTCGGTTGCGCTTCATCTTCACGTAGGTGACCGACGCCGGGTCCTCGCCCACGAGGACCGCGGCCAAACAGGGCTTCCGGCCGGTGCGCTGCTCGAACTCGTGGGCACGCTTGGTCGTCTGCTCGGTGATCTCCCGTGCGACATCGGTGCCGGACATCAGGGCCATCCGCGACTCCTTGCGGTGAGGAAATCGCCCAGGCGCGCGGCAGGACTCTGCGGAGCCGCTCCCCGGTGGTACTCCACCTGAACGCCAGTCACGGCCCAGGCCTCATGGTAATCGGTGGACCGCCATGTCCGCAGTCGCGCGGACCACGAAGGCGGCCGATGACGGCCGCCTTCACCAGGTCCTCAGGACGGGCGTCAACTACTGCTCGCGGAGTTTCGCGGCCAGTGCGTCGATCTCAGCGTCCAGGTCGGCTGCTTGTTTGGCCCGAGCCGCCCGGTCCTCTTCGTCAATGTTCTTGATCCGAGTTCGCTGGTTGTGGTCGAACCGGTGCAACTGCACGTCCATGTCACCGGCGTCCTGACGTTCACGCATGGTCACGTGCTTGTCATGCAGCCGGTTGGCCGTGTCCATCTGCCTGGAGACGAGAACGTCGTACTTGGTCGAACCGCTCATCAGCTTGGCCAACACAGGCATGCAGTCGATCGCGACGAGCAACAACCGCACCAGCCATTGGGCCACGAACACGAATGCGCTCTGGTCCGACAGACGCCCCAGCGCGGCTGCTTCGTCGAGGATTCCGATCTTGTTCTGATGACTGCGCTTCTCGTCGACCTTCGTCCTGATTGCAGTACTGATCTGCTGGGCGGCTGTCTGTTCGGCGTCCGCCCTCTTCCTGGTCATGTCGTCGACCAGGCTGTTCAACGCCAGCAGTTTCTCCTGGTGCTTGGTCAGCTGGCTGTCCACCTTGAACTTGTCGGCGATCTCCCGGTTACGCCGGCATTCCGGGCCGTTGCCGACAACCCCGGACAGCCCTTGGCCGCTGGTACCCGCGCATTCGTCCCGAGCCAGTTTTTCCTTCTGCTCCCACTGCGCGGTGAGGCCTTCGACCATCGCCTTGTGCTCGTCGCGATTCTTGACGACCGTGGCCAGCTCGTCCCGGGCGGCTTGCGGGGAGTTGGGGATGTTCACGAGCATCTCCGCACAGGCGGGGTTCGCGACGAGTTCACCACTCGGCGGATTGCAGTTGCGCAACGCGCTCTCGTAGCTGATCAGTTCCTGCTGACGGAAGTCCTGAACCTCCTTGTGGATGGCCGGCTGGAACACCCACAGCAACAGCGGTTCCGCGATCACCGCGCCGATCAGCACGGAGATCACCAGGCGAGGCAGGAACTTCACCACTCTGCTCACACTGGATATCCCGTGCGTGCTGGCCACCAGCCAGCTGTCCAACGTGATGATCAACAACGCCCACAGCATGGCCGCGGGAAGGATCACCACCCAAGGCGCGTCCACCAGCCGCGCAAGGGCGACCAGCAGTGAGATCCCGGCGAGCAGACCGGTGTTGAGCACGATCGCGCCCAGCCTGGTGTACTTGGGCCGCTCTTCGGGCACCCAATCGAGGATCTCCTCGCGGATCCCAGCGACCCGCCGCAGCCATGTGCTGGGGCCGGTGACCGAGACAGCCGGACGGTACGTTCCGAGTGGAACGTCAGCAGGCAGGGCACGGCTGACAATGTGGTGCTTAACCGGCATCCTCTTCCCTCACGCCCGTGTCCTCGTCGTCCTCGTCGTCCTCCAGGTCCACGTCCGCGGCACTGGGCAAAGCGGGCGTTTCGTCCGCGGGGCCCACCTGCGGCGCGTCGTCCTTGGTGGTGAGTTCGTCCACCAGGCGGTTGGGGTCGAGATTTGTCATGTCGAGGTACCCATGCTTGCCGAGTTCCCTGATCACCTCGAGTTTGATCTGCCGCTGCTGACGGACGTCCTCACGCCGGAAGCTCTCGTCTTCGCGCCGCCAGAGCAGCTGTTGCTGCTCGATGTCCCGTCGCCATCGACGATCTTCCGTGGACTGCTCCAACTGGGCACGTTCCATCGCCCGTTTGTGCTCGAGTTCGGCCGCCCGGTCCTCGCGCGCGTTGTCCTCGACCCGACGTGCTTCGGCCGACATCCGTTCCGCCATCTCGACTGGGCCGAGCAGGCCCTGTTCCCAGGCCAGCAGCAACACCCGCTGCGGGTCGTTGCGAATAGCCTCGGACAGCTCGTTCAACTCCAGGCGGTCCTCGCGCCGCTGGTACCTGTCGAAGTCCTTGCGTTCCGCCTCACGACTGAGGTCGTGGCGCTGTTGTTTGGTGGACCGCAGCTGGGTGTGTTCGTCCTGGTCCAACTCCCGTGCCTGGTCGAACCCCTGTTGCTCGGCCACGAGCCGATGCTGGCGTTGCTGCTGCGTGCGTTTGCGTTCGAATTCGGCCAGTCCGGCCGGAGTCAGTACCTCGACACTGCGGACTTCGATGTCGATCCCGGGCATCACCGGCGGTTTGACCGTCGCGAACGCCTTGACCTGAGCATTGACGTTCCGCCGGACCTCGTTGACGTCGTCGAGCTTGTGCGCCAGCCCCAGCTCGAAGATCCGGTTGTGGCTCTTGAGGTACGCACGAAGCATGGCCTGCGCGTCGGTCATCCCCTCACGCACCACCACTGCCGGGTTGGAGACGGTGCAGACGAACGTGACCTGCATGGTGAACTGGTCGGCGTCCTTCGACGGAATGCCCAGTTGCACCATGACCTCGGCGTTGCGGGTCATGTCGACCACGCTCACGTGCGAGGCTTCGACCACGTCCTCGGAGTTCAGCGCCCGTTCGGCGTTGTCCACCACGTAGTGGCCGTTGACCCGGTAGACCAGGACCTGGTGCGCGGCGGGCTTGGGCAGTTCACCAGACTCGCGTGCCCGTCCGCGCAAGCCAAGCCATCCACGCTTCTGGGACGGGTCAAGCGGTCGCTGTTGCACGATCGGGTAGCTCATCCCGTTTCCTTCTCCTGCGTTATCTGCGTTATCGCGTCGAGTAGCTGCTCGATCAAGGGAGACGTGTCCTTGCGGTTGCGGGCCTCCAGCGAGGCCAGATCCCGGCGTAAGGGCTCGTGTTCGTCGGCCGGGAGGCTGCTCGCCAGCGCCTCGCCCAAGGTGCGGGCGAGACTGCCCGGGTCATCGCTGATATCCCTGAGGTCCTTCAGCCCGTCCCGCAGGGCGATGAGCGCGTTCTTCCTGGTCGGACGGTTACGGATGACAGCTGCCCAAAGCCTGCCGAGTACACCTGCTTTCTCCGGGCGGTCATGGAGGTAGCGGATGACTGCCGAACGCCCTGTGCGCTCAGTGGCCAGAAGGACCATCACGGTCGCCGTCATCGTGACCTTCCTCAGCCACGGTTTCGGCCTCGTTTTGTTGAGTTGTCCGTCAAGCAGAACCAACACGATGCCCGCGTCGTCGGTCTCCTCGGTGAGCGTGCAGAACAGTGCGGCTAGCGCGTAGTAAGCGTCCCCTGCGACGGCGTCGCTCTGCCTGATCAGCTGCCACAGTCTCTTGGCCGCCTCATGGGGATACCGGACACCAAGGACCTGGCTGAACGAGACAGCAGCCGTCCACCGCCGCGCCGGAGTGCTGTTGGCCCACATCGTCGCGCGTTGCAAGGCCTCCGGTGCCAGCGTGTCGTCGAAGGACATCAGCCACAGCACGTAGATCGCGGTGATCTGGCCGGGCCAGCCCAGTTCACCGTCGGACCACGGCCAGATCAGATCGTCGACCTCGTCGAAAGCCGTCCTGGCCAGTTCGGTGAGCCCGGACGCGACTTCGAGGCCGTGTTCCTCGATGACGTCAGGAAGCCAAGCCCTGACGGCGTCCCAGAAGGGCGCGTCCATGCGTTGCCACAGTTCGGCCAGCACATGCTGCCGATACCTGCCCTCCGCGAAGTGGACTTGGTGGCGTGCGACGCCTTGGGCGTCGGCACGCACCACCTTGACCAGTCCGTCCTCGGGGTAGAGCTGACGCCGGTTCTGTGGCATCAGATCGGTGGGCGTGGGCCGATCCTCGGGTCCGCTGTCGACCGGGATGAACTCGTCGGCCTTCGACGCCAGGGCGGCCAGGAGGGACTCGAACGTGCGCTGACTGACTCCCGCCAAAAAGGCCAGTGCCGTCACGCTGAGCACTTCCTGGCGCGACCGTGGTTCGTTGAACCACTGGTGCACCTCCTGCGATGACGTCGTATCCAGCAAATCCAACGCGGCCGTCAGATCCTTGCCGTCGGCAATGCCCTTGGCCACGGCGGCGACGTCCGCGAGCTTGCGGCAGCCTGGCCACATCTCCACCAGTTCGGCGATCACCGTTTCCGGGTCCGCCATGGTGTCCAGATGTGCTCGCAGGACATCCCTGAACTCCGGCTGTTGCCAGTCGATGTGCGCCACGGCTTCGGCGGCAGCCTTGTCCGCCTTGCAGGTGGCGGTGACCACCAGAAAAGCTCCGTGGTCACGGACCCGGTCACGAACAGTGCGCCAGGTGAAGTCAGTGTCCGCGGCGCGGTCTTCCGTTTTGCGGTCGACGACTATGTATCCGTTGTTCTTGGCGTACTCGCGCTCGGCCAACTGCTTCAAGGTGATGATCGGCGAGAGCTGGGCCAACGGCCCGTCCGTCACCTCCCGCAGCAACGCGATGGCCGACAACCGCTTTCCTGTCCCAGCATCCCCTTGCAGAACGACTGCGTGGTCACTGCTCAGCGAGGCCAACGCGTCGTCGAAGGACGTTGGCGGCACGAACACCCGAAGTTCTTTCGCAATTTCCGGGTCATCGAGCCGTCCGGTGTCGGCACGCAGCCGGGCAGGCGGCCGCTCGGTCGCACCGAACACCGAGCCATGCGCATTGAGCGTCTCGATGGTGAAGTTCACGGCGGCGCCTTTGATCTGCTCACGCGAACTGTCGGCCTGTTTGCTCGCGGCGGGACCGGCTGCGGTCGCTGACGGACTCTCCGTCTTCTCGGGAGTTTCGGTCATCAGGGGTTCGAGACTCCGAAAACCGAGTTCGGCGCGTGAACGTAGTCCATTTTGTTGATCACCGAGGCGTGCAGGTGATCTCCGGACGCGGGCGGCGTCACCGGGGCCGACCCGGACTCGTCGACACTGAGCTCGGAAATCTCGTGTCCCGGAGCCCGCACCCATGCCTCTTCGGTGAACTCCTTGTTCTGGACCGCGACCCGACGGAAGTGCTCCGGCCGCAACGAGGTGTGCCGCTGGAGCACCACGTCTGTGTAGACCTGGCGGGACAGCACGACCACGAAGTCGATCTGGTCGTTCACGGCGAGAACCGCGCGCACCGGCGCACTGTCCACAAGCCGGCTGACCACAACGGGCCCCTGGCCGACGTGTCCGTTCGGTCCGGGAGTCGCCACCCCATAATGAATGGCCATCCGCACGCGCAGCCGCATTGCCGGCCGCAGCGAGTGGTTGTGTTTGGACAGTGCGGCGGCGAATTCACGCGGGTAGTCATCGACCACCTTCGGCTCAATGCCACTCATGTCCGCGGGCAGCGCGGCGAGTTCACCATCGCCGCCGGGCTGCTTGTCCCAAGTGGAGCGGTCGAGTCCACTGCGGAGCGCGGCGGTGTCCGCCGCCAGTAGCAGTGCGGCCTGAATGTCTTTCTGCTGAAGGTGATCCGCGCTCCCGTACCCCTTGGCGTCCATGGCGATGAACAGGCGACGAGTGAAGTCTTCTTCCACAGGCAACGTACCTACGTCCTTCGGCTGAGGCTGCCACGATCGGACGGTAGTTTGCCTGCGCGGAGTAACGGGAACTACGGAAAACTACGGGTTTGCCACATTTCGTTAGGCAAGATCGGCGAACTCCAACAGTGCGTCGAGGTTCAGAATGGTTACCTTACGGTAACTCCATCGAATGAGCCCGAGCGCCCCCAGCTTGCGGATGGCCATGCCGACCGCATCGGTTTTCGCACCGATAAGCCTGCCGAGCTCGGTCTGGGACAGATCCACTCCCAACTCGCGGCCATCCTGATGCAATCGTTCGCGCAATTCGATCAGCACCCTGGCAAGCCGGACAGGTACGTCATAGGCGGCGAAGTCGAGCCTTCGCCGGTTCGCCCAGTCAAGCCGGTCGGCGACCATCCGGCTGATCGCCTGCCAGGCACTGTTGTGCCGATCGAGAAACGCTTGGAAACTGTTCTTCGGGATCGCGTGCACAACGATCGGCATGCAAGTAGTGACCGTCGCACTTCGATGCGTCTCGCGTAGTGTCGCGAGTTCTCCCACGATGTCGCCGACGACGCGGATGCCCAGCAACGCCTCCGTTCCGTCGCGCAGCGAAGCAGTCACCTTGACACACGCCAGGTGCCCGTTCGGGCTGCCGCGCAGCAAGTACACGTTCGTGCTCGACTCACCCTGGCGGAGCAGGACCGCATTCGCCGGATACCGCATCGACGGTGCGAGAGAAAGCAACTCCTCGCGATGCTGTGTGGAAAGGCCGGCCATCAGGGTGCCTTTCGGCCATTGCTCCGGCAACGCGGTCCCCTAGTGTCGAGTGATCACTACACGTACACAGTCGGATGTCTCCCGTTGGGTGTTATCGCCCGAGCCCGGCTGACGCAAGGGCTGCCCTGACAGGGCGACGTCAGACCTGAGTCGTAGCGGTGGGTGATCTGGGACGTCCCTCGGAAGGACTCGAATACCGCACTGCCGGCCGACGCGGTCGTGGTGCTGCGCGGACGAGAGTGGAGGGCATGTGGGAGGTCATGGCGATCGTGCTCGGGGTCGTGGTGCTGGCCGCGTTGGCGGCGGTGCCGCTCGTGCTGCTGTTGCACGCGGTGGAACAACGGCAACCCGTTAAGGAGGTCACACCAAGCGACCGCGCCTGACCGCGACGGCTAGCCTCTCTCCCGTTCAGAGCCCAAAGGAGAGCAGGCATGCAGGTCAGCGGTATCGCGGCGGTGGTCACGGGTGGCGCGTCAGGTCTCGGCGGTGCGACCGCCCAGGCGCTGGCCAAGCAGGGCGCCAAGGTGTTCGCGCTCGATCTGCCCGGTGCGATCGAGAAGGCGGACGCCGTCGACGGGATCACGTACGTCGCGGCCGACGTGACCAGCCCGGAGCAGGTGCGGGCCGCGGTGGACCAGGCCGCGGGCGAGGCGCCGCTGCGGGTCGCGGTGAACTGCGCCGGGATCGGCACGGCCGGCCGGATCCTGTCCAAGAAGGGCGTCCACGACCTGGACGTCTACCGCAAGGTCATCGAGATCAACCTGATCGGCACGTTCAACGTGCTGCGGCTGGCGGCCGAGGCGATCGCCAAGACCGACGCCGACGAGAACGGCCAGCGTGGCGTGATCATCAACACCGCCTCGATCGCCGCGTTCGACGGCCAGATCGGCCAGGCCGCGTACTCGTCCTCCAAGGGCGGCGTGGTGGGCCTGACCTTGCCTGCCGCGCGGGATCTCGCCTCGTCCGGCATCCGCGTGATGACGATCGCCCCCGGCATCGTCGACACCCCGATGCTGGCCGGGGTGGGCGAAGAGTTCCGGGCCGCGCTGGCCGACGGCGTGCCGTTCCCGAAGCGCCTGGCGCTGCCCGCCGAGTACGCGAAGCTGGCGCTGGCGATCATCGACCACGACTACCTGAACGGCGAGGTCATCCGGATGGATGGTGCGCTGCGGATGGCTCCTCGGTAGCTGGGGCGGCGCGATTTGGTGTGGAGCCTCTGCGCCACACAAAATCGCGCCTTCGCTGTGGGCCGCCTGCGTCGCTCGTGGTCGCGATTCCCACCGCTAGGCCAACTTCGCGGTGAGCCAGTCGTGGAAGGCGGCGATGTGGTGCTCACTCGGCACCAGCACGCCGCCTTTCGCGTAAGCACGTGACGACATCGCGGGCTGACACCGTTCGCACGCGTCGAAGTCCTGTCGATTCACCCGGTGGAACAGCTCCACCGAACGCGACACGTCCTTCCCGCCGGCCACGACTTCCTTGGTGTAGAGCCAGTCGCAGACCACCACGGTCCGGTCGGCCGACCTCGGGAACATCCGGTGGAAGATCACGTGGTCGGGCACCAGGTTGATGAACACCTGCGGGTTCACCGTGATCGCGTAGTACTTGCGGTCCTGCTCCTCGCCCACCCCGCCGATCCTGTCGAAGCCCTCGCTGCCGTCGACCGTGAAACCCTGTGCCTCTTCGGCGAATGCCGCGCCGTGCCCGACGTAGTACTGCGCCGCGTACCCGTCGGCGAACTCCGGCAGGACCTCGGTGAGTTCCGGGTGGATGGTCGCGCAGTGGTAGCACTCCATGAAGTTCTCGATGATCAGTTTCCAGTTCGCCTTGACGTCGTAGACGATCCGGCGGCCCACGTCGAGCGTGTCCACTTCCCAGTGGTTGATCATCTCCGCGTCACCGAGACGCGCCCGGGCCGCGCCCACCACGGTGTCCTCAAAGGATGGTGGATCGCCGGCGAGGCAGACCCAGGCGTAGCCGAGCCATTCCCGCAGGTGCACGGGGATCAGGCCGTACTCGACCCGGTCGATGTCCGGCATCTTCGTCAGGTTCGGCGCGGCGACCAGTTTGCCGTCCAGGCCATAAGTCCAAGCGTGGTAAGGACATTGCAGCTGGCGTTTGGTCTCGCCCGCAGGCTCGACGCACAGCTTGGCGCCACGATGCCTGCAAACATTGAGGAAAGCCCGCAACCGCCCATCGCGCCCACGCACGATCAGAACGCTTTCGCGGCCCACGTCGGCGGTTTCGAACCTGCCGGGTGTGGCGAGGTCGGACGACCGCGCGACCGCGAACCACATCGACTCGAAGACCCGCTCCTGCTCGACGGCGAAGATCGACGGGTCGGTGTAGAAGCGGCCCGGCAGCGTGGCGAGCAGGCTGGGCGGCAGGCTGACGGTCAACTCAACACCCCTTCTGAGGCAAGCTCACGGCGCCAGCGCCCGAACAAGCGAGGCTGGTCGACGGCGAGCACGGCGACGGGCCGCGAGTCGCGGCGGTAGACGGCGACGAACGACATGTCCAGCGAGCCTTCGACGACTTCGACTTCGTCGCCGTCACGACGGTGACCGGCGAACTGCAACCGTGAGCCGTACTGGTCGGACCAGAAGTACGGCACGGAGTACCGCGTGGCGTGCACGCTGGTGCGGCCGAGCAAGCTCGCGGCGGCGATTTTGGGCTGCTGCAACGCGTTCGTCCAGTGCTCGAGACGGATCACCGTGCCCGCGTGGTCGTTGAACGAGGACGCACAGTCCCCCACGGCGACCACTTCGGGGATGTCGGTGATGCACCGTGCGTCGGTCACGACGCCGCCGTTGATGGTCAGTCCCGATCCGGCCAGCCATTCGACGTTCGGGACCGCGCCGATGCCGACGACCACGATGTCCGCCGGAATCTCCCGCCCGTCGGCCAACCGCACCGCGCGAACACGGGACGAGCCGACCAATCCGGACACCGGTACGCCCGTGATGAGCCGGACGCCGTTGCGGGCGTGCAATCCCGCGCAGACCTGGCCCATCTCCACGCCCAGCGGTCCGGCCATCGGCGTGGGCAGCGTTTCCACAACCGTGACGTCGAGCCCCAGTCGACGGGCGGTCGACGCGACTTCGGCGCCGATGAAGCCCGCGCCGATGACGACCACCGAGCCGCCCTGCCTCAGCTCCTCACGGAGAACCAGCGCGTCATCGAGCGTCCTGAGCGTGTGGACGCCCGCCGGACCTGGCATTTTCCGGGCGCGAGCACCTGTGGCCAGGACAACGCCGTCGGTCACGACGCGTTCGCCCGTGTCGAGCACGACCGCACGCTCCGACGGGTCCAGCGCGGCGGCGCGAGTGCCGAGGCGCCAGTCGATGTCCAGGAGGTTGTCGTCCGACGTGATCAGTGAGATGTCGTCGAGTGACGCGGAACCGTCCAGGAAGGTCTTGGACAACGGCGGCCGGTCGTACGGCTCGTGTCGCTCGTCGCCGAGCACGATGACGCGTCCCGCGAATTCCTGTGCTCGCAAGGCACGCGCGGCGGAAAGGCCGGCGAGTGAGGCGCCGACCACGGTGATCGTGCGCATCAGGTCGTGACCGGGACGGCGACGGCTAGTACGTAGACGTGACCGTCCTGGACCACCACCTCATGGGTGCGCACAGGAACCTTGGCGGGCGGGCCGGTCGGCTGACCGGTCCGCAGGTCGAAGCACGACGCGTGCAACGGGCACTCGATCAAACAGCCTTCCAGCCAGCCGTCGGCCAGCGAGGCGTCCTGGTGGGTGCACGTGTCGTCGATCGCGTACAGCTCGCCGTCCACGTTGAACACCGAGATCGGCGGGTCGCCGTCCACCCGGACCGCCTCGCCGGGACGGATGTCGGCCAGCGCGCAGACTGGAATCATGCTCAGCCTCCGTTGTGCGATACACAACAAGTCGTGCGATAAGCAACAGAGTGAGGCTTGGTTCGAGGTGCGTCAAGGGTTCAACCAGGGGAAGTACGTGACCGGTGAGTAAAGTTGCGGCATGGGGAACGAAAAGCCCGCCACGGTCCAGGTTCAGTCGGTAGACCGCGCGCTGGCGATCCTGGACATCCTGGCCATCCGAGGGGAGGCCGGGGTCACCGAGATCGCGGCCGAACTGGACGTGCACAAGTCCACGGCGTTCCGGCTGATCGGCGCGCTGGAACAGCGCCGGCTGGTGGAACAGGTGGCCGAGCGCGGCAAGTACCGCCTCGGGTTCGGCATCGTCCGGCTCGCCGGCGCCACCACCGCCAGACTCGATCTGCCCAGAGAGAGCCAGCCCGTCTGCGAGAGACTCGCGTCCGAACTGGACGAGACGGTGAACGTCGCGGTGCTGGACTCCGGGCAGGCCACCAACATCACGCAGGTCTACGGCACCGCGGCCGTGACGACCCGCAACTGGATCGGGCAGCGGACCCCGTTGCACGCCACCTCCAGCGGGAAGGTCCTGCTGGCCTGGGCGGACGAGGACGAACTGACCGCCGCGACGGACACATTGGAGCGCTACACCCCGTCCACGATCACCAGCCGGTCGAAGCTGCTGTCCGAACTGGACCTGATCCGCGAACGCGGCTGGGGCAGCACGAACGAGGAGCTGGAGATCGGGCTGAACGCGATCGCGGCGCCGATCAGGGGCGGCAGCGGCGACGTGATCGCCGCGGTCAGCGTCTCCGGGCCGGCCTACCGGCTCACCGTCGAGTCCTTCCCGGCGGTGGCCGAGACGCTCCGCGTCGGCGCCGCCGAGATCAGCTCCCGCGTGGGTTACTTCGGAGAGGCCTGAGTCAGCGGAACACGACCGTCCGGTGGCCGTTGAGCAGGACACGGCGCTCGACGTGCCACTGGACGGCTCGGGACAGGGCCAGGCATTCGGCGTCCCGGCCGATCACGGCGAGCTGGTTCGCGTCCTGGGTGTGGTCGACGCGGATCACCTCCTGCTCGATGATCGGCCCTTCGTCGAGGTCGGCCGTGACGTAGTGGGCCGTGGCGCCGACGACTTTCACACCACGTTCGAACGCCTGGTGGTAGGGCTTGGCGCCCTTGAAACCGGGCAGGAACGAGTGGTGGATGTTGATCACTCGTCCGTCCAGCTTCCGGCACAGGTCGTCCGAGAGGACCTGCATGTAGCGGGCGAGCACGGTCAGCTCGATGTCGTGGCGTTCGAGCAGTTCGAGCAGGCGTGCCTCGGCGTCCGCTTTGGTCTCGCTGGTGACCGGGATGTGTTCGAACGGGATGCCGTAGGTCCGGGCCAGCGGCTCGAAGTCGCGGTGATTGGACACGATCAACGGAATGTCGATCTTCAGCTGACCGGTCCGCCAGCGGTAGAGCAGATCGTTGAGGCAGTGCCCGAACCGGGACACCATGATCAGCACGCGTGGGCGTTCGTCCACCGCGTGCAGCTGCCATTCCATGCCGTAGACGGTCGCGGTCCTGGCGAAGGACGCGCGCAGGGTCTCCAGCGCGACCGGTTCGCGGCGGGCGGCGAAGTGCACGCGCATGTAGAACCGTTCCGAGTCGAACTGGCGGTTGTCGACGATGTCGCAGCCGTGGTCCAGCAGGAACCCGGAGACCGCGTGCACGATCCCGAGTTGCTCGGGGCAGGTGAGGGTCAGCACGAACTCATCGCTCACGGCGACCTCCTGTTGCGCTGTACGCGACATAAAACGCAATAAGCAACAGTTTCGGCAGCGGTTGGCGTCGGCGTCAACCCCGGCTAGCCTGCTAATGCTTCGCATTACGAACGGGGTTGGGTATTACGCAACACATGGAGGGTGCGATGGGCTACGACCACATCATCGTCGGCGGCGGGTCGGCCGGCTGCGCGCTGGCCAACAGGCTGTCCGCGGACCCCTCCACAAAAGTGCTGGTCCTGGAGGCAGGCAGGCCGGACTGGAGCTGGGACGTCTTCATCCACATGCCCGCCGCGCTGACCATGGTCATCGGCAACCGGTTCTACGACTGGAAGTACCACTCCGAGCCGGAACCGTTCATGGGCGGCCGCCGGGTCTCGCACGGCCGCGGCAAGGTGCTCGGCGGTTCCAGCAGCATCAACGGCATGATCTTCCAGCGCGGCAACCCGCTGGACCTGGAACGCTGGGCCGCCGACCCGGGCATGAAGGACTGGGACTACGCGCATTGCCTGCCGTACTTCAAGAAGATGGAGAACTGCCTGGCAGGCGGTGACGCGTGGCGCGGCGACGACGGGCCGCTGGTGCTGGAACGCGGCCCGGCCACCAATCCCCTGTTCGGCGCGTTCTTCCGGGCCGTGCAGCAGGCCGGCTACCCGATCACCAAGGACGTCAACGGTTTCCAGCAGGAAGGCTTCGCCAAGTTCGACCGGAACATCCACAAAGGACGGCGACTCTCCGCGGCCCGCGCGTACCTGCACCCGGTGATGGACCGTCCGAACCTGACGGTCAAGTGCTACACGCACGTCAACAAGGTGCTGTTCGACGGCAAGCGCGCGACCGGCGTGGAGATCAGCCGGTTCGGCCGGACCAGAACGGTGCGCGGCAAGGAGGTCATCCTCTGCGGCGGCGCGATCAACACACCCCAGTTGCTCCAGCTGTCCGGCATCGGCAACGCTTCCGAGTTGCAGGCGCTGGGCATCGACGTGGTCGACGACCTGCCTGGCGTCGGCGAGAACCTGCAGGACCACCTCGAGGTCTACGTGCAGCACGCGTCCAAGAAGCCCGTGTCGCTCAACCCCGCGCTGAAGTGGCGCAACCGTCCGCTGATCGGCCTGCAGTGGCTGCTGGGCAGGAAAGGCCCGGCCGCCACCAACCACTTCGAGGGCGGCGGATTCGCCCGCAGCAACGAGGACGTCGAGTACCCGAACCTGATGTTCCACTTCCTGCCTTTGGCCGTGCGCTACGACGGTTCGCAGCCGACCGCGGGCCACGGCTACCAGGTGCACATCGGGCCGATGTACTCCGACGCCCGCGGCTCGGTGAAGATCAGGTCCACCAATCCGCGGGAGCACCCGGCGCTGCGGTTCAACTACCTGTCCACCGACCAGGACCGGCGGGAATGGGTCGAGGCGATCCGGGTCGCCCGCGAGATTCTCGGCCAGCCCGCGTTCGACGAGTTCAACGACGGCGAGATCTCGCCAGGGCCCGGGGTCCGGACCGATGAGCAGATCCTCGAATGGGTCGCCAAGGACGCCGAGACCGCGTACCACCCGTCGTGCACGGCGAAGATGGGCGTCGACGACATGTCCGTTGTGGACCCGGCGACCATGCGCGTGCACGGCGTCGAGGGCCTGCGTGTGGTGGACGCGTCGGTGTTCCCGTACGTCACCAACGGCAACATCTACGCGCCGGTGATGATGGTCGCCGAGAAAGCCAGCGACCTCATCCTCGGCAACACGCCACTGCCGCCGTCCGACGTCACCTTCTACCGCCACCACAAGCCATGAGGGCCGGCGGCGAGAGCGGGAGCACGATCCAGTCCGTCGACCGGGCGTTGACCGTGCTCCGGCTGCTCGCCCGGCACGGCGAACTGGGCGTCACCGAGATCGCGGCCAAGCTGAAGGTGCACAAGTCGACGGCGTTCCGCCTGGTCACCACACTGGAACTGCACGACCTGGTGGAACAGCACTCGGAACGCGGCAAGTACCGGCTGGGCGTCGGCGTGCTGCAACTCGCCGGCGCCACCACGGCCAAGCTCGACCTGGTGCAACGGGCCAAGCCCGTGTCGCAGCGGCTGGCCGAGGTGGTCGGCGAGACCGTGAACATCACGGTCCTGTCCGGTCATGAGGCGTTGTACGTCGACCAGGTCGCCGGTTCGGCGGCGCTGCAGTTGCACAACTGGGTCGGCCAGCGGATTCCGTTGCACGCCACGTCAAACGGCAAGGTGCTGCTCGCGAGCCTGTCCGAAGTGCGGTTCGACGAGCTGACGTCGGGCACGCTGAAGCGCTTCACCGACAAGACCATCACCGACCGCGCCGAACTGCGGGCCCAGGTCGACGAGGTCCGGCAGCGCGGCTACGCGGTCGCCATCGACGAGCTCGAGATCGGGCTCACCGCCATCGCCGCACCGATCAGCAGCGCCGACGGAACAGTGGTCGGATCCATCAGTGCTTCCGGTCCCGGCTTCCGCATCACACCTGATCACGTGCCGGATGTCGCCGCCAGAGTGGTGGCCGCCGGACGGGAGGTGTCCCGCAGACTGGGATGGCATGGCCACTGAAAACCCATTTGCACCACGACGCGGTCTTGACTAAGAACCGGTCGTAGAATGATGGTGTTCCATGCACGGAACTCAGGTGCACGATACGCAACAACCGGTCATCTCTGTCCGGAACCTCTGGAAGGTGTTCGGACCCAAGGCCGCGCGGGTTCCCGGCTCGGCCGAGCTGGGTGCGCTGTCCCGGCGGGAACTGATGGACCGTACCGGCTGCACGGCCGCGGTCCGCGACATCGATTTCGACGTCGCCCCCGGCGAGGTCTTCGTGGTGATGGGCCTGTCCGGGTCGGGCAAGTCGACCCTGGTGCGCTGCCTCACCCGGCTGGTCGAGCCGACCGCGGGCGAAGTGATCTTCGAGGGCGAGGACATCCTCGCCTGCGACCCCAAGCGGCTCAGAGACCTGCGACGGCACAAGTTCGCCATGGTGTTCCAGCACTTCGGGCTGCTGCCGCACCGGTGTGTCGTCGACAACGTGGCGTACGGCCTGGAGATCCGTGGCGTGGCCAAGGCCGAACGGACCAAGCGCGCCAAGGAGGTCATCGAACTCGTCGGCCTCGGCGGGTACGAGATGTCCTACCCCGACCAGCTCTCCGGCGGCATGCAGCAACGAGTCGGGCTCGCCCGTGCGCTCGCCGTCGACCCGGACGTGCTGCTGTTCGACGAGCCGTTCTCCGCGCTCGACCCGCTGATCAGGCGGGACATGCAGAGCGAGGTGATCAGGCTGCACCGCGAGGTCGGCAAGACGATGGTGTTCATCACCCACGACCTGTCCGAGGCGCTCAAGCTCGGCGACCGCATCCTGATCATGCGGGACGGCGCGCTCGTCCAGATCGGCACGGGTGACGAACTGGTCGCCGCACCGGCCGACGACTACGTCCGCGACTTCGTGCGGGACGTGCCGCGCTCGCACGTGCTGACGCTGAAGTGGATCATGCGCCCGCCGCGGGACGACGACCCGCTCGACGGGCCGGAACTGGGACCGGACGTGGTCGTCCGGGAGGCGACGCGCAGCGTGCTCGCGGCGGAGAAGCCGGTGAAGGTCGTCAGGGACGGTGAACTGCTCGGCATCGTCGGCGACGAGGAGATCCTGTCGGTCATCGCGGGAGGAAGTGACTCCTGATGGCGGCGACATCGAGTTCCCCGGTGTCCAGGACGCTGCCCAGGGTGCACATCGTGGTGCGCGACCGCGGCCGGATCGTGCTCGGCATCCTGGCCGTGTGGCTGCTGCTGTGGGTGTTCCTGCGTGGGATGCACACACTGGCCCTCGGCGGCGCGCAGCTCACGTCGGTCCACCACTGGTTCAACAACCTCAACGACGTGATCGGGGCGAACCGCAACTCCAACCCGGTCTTCCTGTACTTCTTCAACTACATCCGGCTGTTCGTCGACGAGTTCGTCATCTTCGTCCAGTCGGTCATCGCCCAGCCGTCCTTCGGCAGGCCGTTACCGCTGATCGGCTGGCTCGGCGTGGTCGCGCTGGTCGGCTTCGTGTCGTACGCCGTGGCCAACATCCGTGTCGCGGTGCTGGCCACCGCCGGGTTCTTCGTCCTTGGTCTGCAAGGGTTGTGGCGCGAAAGCATGGACACGCTCGCGCTCACGCTGGCCGCCGTGATCATCTCGCTGGTGATCGGCATCCCGCTGGGCATCTGGGCGGGCCTGTCCGACCGGTTCGCCAGGCTGATCACACCGGTGCTGGACTTCATGCAGATCATGCCGTCGTTCGTGTACCTGGCGCCGTTGACGCTGTTCTTCCTGATCGGCCCGGCGTCCGCGACGATCGCGACCCTGATCTACGCGGCCCCGCCGGTGATCCGGCTGACCGCGCACGGCATCAGATCCGCGCCGCACGACACCGTCGAGGCGGGCGAATCGCTCGGTTCGACCAGAACCCAGATGCTGACGAAGGTTCTGCTGCCCGCGGCGAAACGGACCATCGTGCTCGGCGTGAACCAGACGATCATGGCGGCGCTGGCGATGGTCACCATCGCGGCCCTGATCGACGCGCCGGGTCTGGGCAAGACGGTCATCAAGGCGTTGCAGACACTCGATGTCGGCACCGCGTTCAACGCCGGCCTGGCGATCGTCGTGATGGCGATCGTGCTCGACCGCGTCACCACCGCGGCCGCGGACCGGGGCCGCCGGCGGCCGAACCGGATCGTCCTGCTGGCCGGCGCGGCGGCGACGGTGTTCGCGATCTGGTTGTCGTACACCTATCTCTGGGCCGCGGAGTTCGATGCACGGCTGGACATCGGCAGCACCATCGTCTTATGGGCCGGGGAAGCGACTGACTGGGTGCAGTCGACCCTCGCGCCGGTCACCAACGGCATCAAGGACGCCTTCACGTGGGTGCTGATCGACCCGTTGCAAGCCTTGCTCGCCGACTCGCCGTGGTGGCTGGTAGCCGTGGCGATCGTCGCGATCTCGGTGGTGATCGGCAGTGTGCGGGCAGCCATCGTGTCCGCGGTGTGCTTGGGATTGCTTGTCGCGACGGGATTGTGGTCCGACGGCATGACCACGTTGGCGTCGACGCTCGTGGCCACGGTGTTCACGATGGTCATCGGGGTCGTCGTCGGCGTGTGGATGGGCCGTTCGCAGCGGGCCGACCGGGTGATCCGGCCGGTGCTCGACGCGGCCCAGACCATGCCCGCGTTCGTGTACCTGGTGCCGTTCCTGGCCTTGTTCGCGGCCAGCAGGTTCACCGCGATCGCCGCGGCGGTCGTGTACGCGGCACCGGTCGCGGTGAAGATCGTCGCGGACGGGATCCGCGGCGTGTCGGCGACGACAGTGGAGGCGGCGGTGGCGTCCGGCTCCAGCACCTGGCAGACGATCACCAAGGTGCAGCTGCCGATGTCGGTCCGGGCCCTGACGCTGGCCACCAACCAGGGATTGATCTACGTGCTCTCGATGGTCGTCGTCGGCGGCCTGGTCGGCGCGGGAGCGCTCGGTTACGACGTCGTCGCGGGGTTCTCGCAGGGCCAGCTCTACGGCAAGGGACTGGCGGCCGGTATCGCGATCGTGTTGCTCGGAGTGATGCTCGACCGCCTGACTCAGGCGGCGGCCAACCGCACGCAAAGAGGAGGTTCACGGTGAAGAGGACTCTGGCGGTCGTGTTCACGGTCGCGGGGCTGGCGTTGACCGGCTGCGGCGGCGCGAAGGTCGGTGAGAGCCCTGGTGGCGGTGGCGGCGGCGGTTCGCAGGCGTCGTGCGGCGAGTTCAAGATCGCGATCAACCCGTGGGTCGGCTACGAGGCCAACGCCGCGGTGATCGCGTACGTCGCGGAGAAGAATCTCGGCTGCCGGGTGACCAAGAAGGACCTGAAGGAGGAAGTGGCCTGGCAGGGCTTCGGCACCGGCGAAGTGGACGCGGTGGTGGAGAACTGGGGCCACGACGACCTGCGCAAGAAGTACATCGACGAGCAGAAGACCGGCGTCTCGGCCGGGTCGACCGGGGTGAAGGGGCAGATCGGCTGGTACGTCCCGCCGTGGCTGGCCAAGCAGCACCCGGACATCCTGGACTGGAACAACCTGAACAAGTACGCGGAGATGTTCCGGACCTCCGAGTCCGGCGCCCAGGGTCAGCTGCTCGACGGCGACCCGTCGTTCGTGACCAACGACGAGGCGCTGGTGAAGAACCTCGGCCTGAACTACAAGGTGGTCTACGGCGGCAGCGAGACCGCGTTGATCCAGGCGTTCAAGCAGGCCGAGGAGCGCAAGACGCCGCTGATCGGTTACTTCTACTCGCCGCAGTGGCTGTTCTCGGAGATCAAGCTGGAGAAGGTGAAGCTGCCGCCGTACACGCCGGGCTGTGACGCGGTGCCGGAGAAGGTCGCCTGTGACTACCCGGACTACGACCTGGACAAGATCGTCAGCAAGAAGTTCGCCGACGCCAACGGTCCGGCGTACCAGCTGGTGAAGAACTTCAAGTGGACCAACGACGACCAGAACATCGTCGCCAGGTGGATCGCGGTGGACAAGATGAGCCCGGACGCCGCGGCCAAGAAGTGGGTGGACGAGAACCCGGACAAGGTCAAGGCCTGGCTGCCGAGTTCCTCCTGATCAGCCCTCGTGAGTGTTTGTCCGTGTTCTAACCCGGACAAACACTCACGAGGAGATCTGGGTTTCGGCCCAGCGGGCCCAGTCGCGGTAGGTCGCGCTGGCGCGCAGGCCCCATTCCAGGACCACCCGGCCGGACTTGTTCTCCTGGTCGGGTTCTTCCTGTTCGACGAGTTCGGCGACTTTGCTGAGCTCGTCGTGCTGTTGCGCGGCCAGGTCGGCTTGGCGACGCAGGAAGGCGACCGCCTTGTCCGGGTCGACCAGGTGCAGGAAGAAGACCCGTAGCAGCATCCCGTTGCGGCGCAACGGTTCCGGCTCGACCTCGGTCATCCAGTGCAGGAGGGCCGCTCGGCCGTCCGCCGTGATGGCGTACTCCTTGCGGCCGCGCGGGCCTTCGGCGGCGACTTCGACGAGCCCTTCGTCGGCCATCTTGGCCAGTTCGCCGTAGAGCTGGCTCTGCGTCGCCGACCAGACGTAGGCGAGCGAAACCTCGAAGCGTTTCAGCAGGTCGTAGCCGCTGGCCGGGCCCGTGGTGAGCAGACCGAGCACGGCGTGGCGAAGGCTCATGCCGGTCATTTTGACATTCCAGCATTGACATGTCGAATTTTGACCTTCTAGTTTTGACATGTCACTACTGGAAGGAGAACGTGATGCCCGCGTACCTGGAAGGCCTGCTCGCGCCAGTGGCCGACGAGATCGAGGCGGTCAGCCTGCCGGTGACCGGCGAGTTGCCCCGTGAACTGACCGGGCGGTACTTCCGCAACGGCCCGAACCCGCTGCCCGGCCAAGATCCCGGGCACTGGTTCGCGGGCGACGGGATGATCCACGGCGTCCGGATCCGCGACGGCCGGGCCGAGTGGTACCGCAACCGCTGGGTCAAGACCCGGCTGCTGGACGGCGCCCCGTACATCACCGAGCAAGGGTTCGACCTGACCGCGGTCCACGCGAACACGAACGTCATCCGGCACGCCGGCAAGATCTTCGCCTTGGTGGAGAGCGGGTTTCCGTACGAGATGACGCCCGATCTGGACACTGTCGGGCCGTGCGACTTCGACGGCAGGCTGACCAGCGCGATGACCGCGCACCCCAAAGAGGACCCCGTCACCGGTGAACTGCATTTCTTCGGCTACAGCGTCGTCGCGCCGTTCCTGACCTACCACCGGTTGACCGCGGCCGGTGACCTGGCCGAAAGCCGGGTCATCGACGTGCCCGGCCCGACGATGATGCACGACTTCGCGATCACCGAGAACCACGTGATCTGGCTGGACCTGCCCGCGGTCTTCGACCTGTCACTGCTCGACTCCGGCATGCCGGTCAGGTGGGACGACGACTACGGCGCCCGGATCGGCGTCATGCCCCGGGGCGGCGAGGTCCAGTGGTTCGACGTGGACCCGTGCTACGTCTTCCACGTCGGCAACGCCTACGAGGACCACGGCCGGATCGTGCTCGACGCCGTGCGGTACTCGCCAGGCAAGTTCGCCGACATCTGGGGAGAGGTCAGCGGCGAGACCAACCCTGTCGTCGCCGCGGTCGGATCAGGGCTGTACCGGTGGATCCTCGACCTGGACACCGGCAAGGTCGTGGAAGAACTGCGGGACGACCGGGACATCGAGTTCCCGTCGTTCAACGAGGAGCACCTGGGCCGCCCGAGCCGGTACCTGTACACGGTCACCGACAACGCGATCGTCAAGTACGACACCGGAAACGGCCACAACGAGGTCAACGAGCTGGGCCGAAACCCCGGCGAGGCGGAGTTCGTCCGCAGGCAGGACGCGAAGGACGAGGACGACGGCTGGCTGATGTCCGTCGTGACCGAGCACGACGGCAGCGGCTCCGAACTGCTTGTCCTGGACGCCAGGACGTTGGAGTTCACCGCGTCGGTCCGGCTGCCCCGCCGGGTTCCGGCGGGCTTCCACGGCAACTGGCTGCCCGACGCTTGACACGAAAGCACCGCCGCGCGACGCTTGTTGCGCAAGCTGCGTGGTGTTGCGAATAGTGCACACGGGAGGCTGGTGTGGCCGGACCGAAGGTCGTGATCATCGGGGCGGGGGTGGTCGGCGCCGCCCTCGCCGACGAACTGACCGCCAGAGGCTGGACCGACCTCACGGTCGTCGACCAGGGCCCGCTGCCCACACCCGGCGGTTCCTCGTCCCACGCGCCCGGTCTGGTGTTCCAGGCCAACCCGTCCAAGACCATGACCGAGCTGGCCCGCCACACCGTCGAGAAGCTGGTCGGCCTCGACTGTTTCCGGCAGGTCGGCGGCCTGGAAGTGGCCGTCACGCCGGAACGCGAGCAGGAGCTGCACCGCAGGCTCGGCTGGCTGACCGCATGGGGTGTCGAGGGCACGATCCTCGACGCTGACGAAACGAGGAAACTCCACCCGTTGCTGCGCGACGACTCCGTGCGCGCCGGCCTGTACGTACCGACTGACGGCCTTGCCAATGCGGTCAAGGCCGTGGACGTGCAACTGAGGCGCGCGGCGGAGCGCGGGGCGAAACTGGTGGAGCGCCACGAAGTCCTCGACATCAGGACTGACGGCGACCGCGTCACCGGCGTGGTCACGGACAAGGGCGAACTGCCCGCGGACATCGTGGTGTGCTGCGCCGGGATCTGGGGCCCGAAGGTCGCCGGTCTGGTCGGGATGACGTTGCCACTGGTCCCGCTGGCCCACCAGCTCGCGTGGACCGGGCAGGTCCCCGCGATCGCCGGGCAGCGGGCCGAGGCGGTCCGGCCGATCCTGCGCCACCAGGACGCGGACCTGTACTACCGGGACCGGTACGACACGATCGGCATCGGCTTCTACGGCCACCGGCCGATGCCGGTCGACGTGCACGACATCGTCGGCGTCGACCAGGCCGAGGTCATGCCGTCGGTGCTGCCGTTCACCGAGCAGGATTTCGAAGAGGCGTGGCACGAGACGCACTGGCTGCTGCCGTCGACCAAGGACGCCAAGATCGAGGAAGGCATCAACGGCCTGTTCTCGTTCACCGTCGACGACATGCCGTTGCTCGGCGAATCGCCCACGGTCAGCGGGTTCTGGGTCGCCGAGGCGGTCTGGGTCACGCACTCCGCGGGCGTGGCCCACGCCATGGCGCAGTGGCTGGTCGACGGCTACTGCGAGTCCTACGACCTGCACGAATGTGACGTGAACAGGTTCGAGAAGCACCACCTGGCGCCGGACTACATCAAGGCCCGTGGCTGCCAGAACTTCGTCGAGGTCTACGACATCAAGCACCCGTTGCAGCCGATGGAGGCGCCACGGCCGCTGCGCACGAGCCCGTTCTACCCGCGCCAGAAGGAACTCGGCGCGTACTTCCTCGAAGCCAACGGCTGGGAACGGCCGCAGTGGTACGAGGTGAACCTCGACCAGCTACAGGACCGTGAGGTGCACCAGCCGAACGCGTGGGCCGCCGGCTACTGGTCGCCCATCGCGGCGGTGGAAGCGCAGATCACGCGGGAACGTGTGGCGCTCTACGACATGACGGCGTTGAAGCGGTTGATGGTGGAGGGCCGTGGTGCGGCGGACTTCCTGCAACGCATGACAACCGGCGACGTGGACAAGTCCGTCGGCTCGGTGACGTACTGCCTGCTGCTGGACATCGACGGCGGCATCCGCAGTGACGTGACCGTCGCCAGGCTGGCCAAGGACCAGTTCCAGGTGGGCGCCAACGGAAACCTGGACCTGGACTGGTTCACCCGGCACCTGCCCGATGACGTGACCGTCCGCGACATCACCGCCAGCACGTGTTGTCTGGGCGTGTGGGGACCACGGGCACGTGATCTCGTACAGCCGTTGACCGACATCGATCTGACCGCGTTGAAGTACTTCCGCGGCAAGCAGGGCTACATCGGCAACGTCCCGGTCACCGCGCTGCGACTGTCCTATGTGGGCGAGCTCGGCTGGGAGCTGTACACGACGGCCGACATGGGCCTGAAGTTGTGGGACACGCTGTGGGCGGCCGGCGAGCCGTACGGCCTGATCGCGGGCGGTCGGGCCGCGTTCACCAGCCTGCGCCTGGAGAAGGGCTACCGCTCCTTCGGCACCGACATGACCTACGAGCACGATCCCTTCGAGGCAGGCCTCGGCTTCGCGGTGAAACTGGCCAAAGAGGAGTTCATCGGCAAGACCGCGCTACGGCCCGGCGATCCGAAGCGCAAACTGACGTGCCTGACGCTGGACGACACCGTGATGGGCAAGGAGCCGGTCTTCGACGGCGAGACGTGCGTCGGCTACGTGACCAGTGCGGCCTACGGCCACACCATCGGCAAAGGCATCGCCTACGCCTGGCTGCCCACCGAGCTGACCACCCCCGGCCAGACTGTCCACATCGGATACTTCGACCGCCGGATCGAGGCGACCGTCACCGAAGAGCCGTTGTTCGACCCCAAGATGACGCGGTTGAGGGGATAACGGATGGAGCACCCCGACTGGCTCTGGCGCACGCCGGAGCCGCGCAGGTCGTATGACGTCATCATCGTCGGGGCGGGCGGCCACGGCCTGGCCACCGCGTACTACCTCGCGCGCAACCACGGCATCACGAACGTGGCCGTGCTGGAGAAAGGCTGGCTGGCCGGCGGGAACATGGCCCGCAACACCACGATCATCCGGTCCAACTACCTGTGGGACGAGAGCGCGGCGATCTACGAGCACGCGCTGAAGCTGTGGGAAGGCCTACAGGAGGACCTGGAGTACGACTTCCTGTTCAGCCAGCGCGGCGTGCTCAACCTGGCGCACACGCTGCAGGACGTCCGCGAGGGCACGCGGCGGGTGAACGCCAACCGGCTCAACGGGATCGACGGCGAGTGGCTGACTCCTGACGAGGTCGCCAAGGTGTGCCCGATCGTCGACGTGTCGCCGGACGTGCGGTATCCCGTGCTCGGCGGCACGTGGCAACCGCGCGCCGGGATCGCCAAGCACGACTACGTGGCCTGGGCTTTCGCGCGTAAGGCCGACCGGTACGGCGTCGACCTCATCCAGGGTTGCGAGGTCACGGGGTTCATCACCGACGGCGACCGGGTCACCGGCGTGCGGACCAATCGTGGCCCGATCCACGCGGGGCGGATCGGGCTCGCGGCAGCCGGGCACACGAGCGTGCTCGCCTCGACGCTGGGAATCCGGCTGCCGCTGCAGAGCCATCCGTTGCAGGCGCTCGTGTCCGAGCTGTTGGAGCCCGTGCACCCGACCGTGGTCATGTCGAACCACGTGCACGTCTACGTCAGCCAGGCGCACAAGGGTGAGCTCGTGATGGGCGCGGGCATCGACTCGTACAACTCCTATGGCCAGCGCGGTTCGGTGCACGTGATCGAGCAGCAGATGGCCGCGGCGCTGGAGCTGTTCCCGATCTTCGCGAACGCGCACCTGATCCGCACCTGGGGCGGGATCGTGGACGTCACCCCGGACGCGTCGCCGATCATCGGCCGCACGCCGGTGGAGAACCTGTTCGTCAACTGCGGCTGGGGAACCGGCGGGTTCAAGGCGACACCCGGCGTGGGCTGGGTGTTCGCGCACACGCTCGCGCACGGTGAACCGCATGCCCTGAACGAACCCTTCACCCTGGAGCGCTTCACCACAGGCGCCCTGATCGACGAACACGGCGCCGCCGCCGTGGCCCACTAGGAGGGGCCGCATGCTGCTGATCAGTTGTCCCTGGTGCGGTGAACGCGAGGAGACCGAGTTCCACTACGGCGGCCAGGCGTTCGTCGCCTATCCCGCTGATCCTGAGTCGCTGTCGGACGAGGAATGGGCCCAGTACGTGTTCTTCCGTGACAACCCCAAGGGCGCCTTCGCCGAGCGCTGGGTGCACAGCGCCGGGTGCCGTCGCTGGTTCAACACCGTGCGCGACACCGTGACGAACGAGTTCCAGTCATGAGGCTGCCCGAGGGCGGCGAGATCGACCGCACGAAACCACTCACGTTCACTCTCGACGGCGTCGAGTACTCGGGCTTCGAAGGCGACACGCTGGCGTCCGCGATGATCGCCAACGGTGTTCTGCAGGTAGCGCCTTCGCTGTACCGGCACCGGCCACGCGGCATCTTCTCGGCGGGCATCGAGGAGCCGAACGCGCTCGTCCAAGTCGGTCCCGAGCCGTCGCTCCAGGCGACGACGGTCAGGCTCACCGACGGCCTGGTGGCCCGCACGCTGTCCGGCGTCGGCCGTCTCACGCCGGACTCCGGACAACGCAGGTACGACAAGCGATACACGCACACGGACGTGCTGGTGATCGGCGCGGGCCCGGCCGGGCGCATGGCCGCCACGACCGCGGCTGCCGGTGGTGCCCGCGTCATGCTCGTCGGATTGTCGTACCCCTCCGGTAACGTGAGATTCAGGGGTTCCCCCCAGGGAATTCCTCCTGCGGACGGGGCTGCGGAGCTGCGGGTTCTGAGTGGTGCCAGGGCTTTCGGGTACTACGACAGCAACTACGTTCTGGTCGCGCACCAGCAGACGCTGTGGCACGTCCGGGCTCGTCGGGTGATCCTGGCGACCGGCGCGCACGAACAGCCGATCGTGTTCGAGAACAACGACCGCCCCGGGATCATGCTGGCAGGCGCGGTCCGCAAGTACATCACCAACTACGCGGTCCTACCCGGCCGTAAGGCCGTTGTCTTCACCACGAACGACAGCGCGTACGCGACCGTGGCCGCTCTCGTGCAGTCCGGCGCTGAGGTGACGGTCGTCGATTCACGGCCCAATCCGCCTGATCTGGCGCCCCAAGGCGTCGAGGTGATCAGTGGCCTGATCACGAACACCGACGGGCCCGAACGGCTCACCGCAGTGTCCACACAAGACCGCAGGATCGAGTGCGACCTGCTCGCGGTGTCCGGCGGCTGGCAGCCCGCGGTGCACCTGTTCAGCCAGTCCCGCGGCACGTTGCGGTGGAACGGCCAGGCGTTCGTCCCGGACACACCGGCCCAGGCCAACCATGTGGTCGGCGCCGCGAACGGAACCTTCGACACCCGAGCGGCGCTGATCGAGGCAACCGAGGCAGGCGTCGAAGCCGCGGCAGCAGTCGGCTATCCGGTGCCGCCACCGCCTCTTCCTGCCGTGCGGGAACGGGAGATCACGCCGGCGAGCCCGGTGTGGCTCGTGCCCGGTGATCCGCGGAACCAGTTCGTCGACCTGCAACGCGACGCGACGGTCGCGGACATCCGGCGCGCGGTCGGTGCCGGGATGCGGTCACCCGAGCACGTCAAGCGGTACACGACCATCGGCACAGGCACCGACCAGGGCCGGACCTCGAACGTCCCGGCGTTGGGCGTGATCGCCGCCGAGCTCGGCGTGACGCCCGGCGACCTGGGCACCACAACGTTCCGAGCACCGAGTGTGCCGGTGTCGTTCGCGCTGATGGCGGGCCGTGATCGCGGCAAGCTGCACGATCCGATCCGGACGACGCCGATCCACTCGTGGCACGTCGCGCACGGCGCCGAGTTCGAGAACGTCGGTCACTGGAAACGGCCGTGGTTCTACCCGAAACCCGGCGAGGACATGGAAACGGCCGTGCTGCGCGAATGCCGGGCGGCCCGTACCGGGGTGGCCATGCAGGACGCGAGCACGCTCGGCAAGATCGAGGTGGTCGGCGCGGACGCGGGTGAGTTCCTGAACCGCATGTACACCAACGGTTTCAAGAAGCTGCCGGTCGGGTCGGCCCGGTACGGGATGATGTGCAAGGCCGACGGGATGGTCTTCGACGACGGCGTGACGATGCGGCTGGCCGACGACCGTTACTACGTCACGACCACGACCGGTGGCGCGGCGAACGTGCTCGACTGGTTCGAGGAGTGGTCCCAGACCGAATGGCCCGAGCTGGACGTCCGCTTCACGTCGGTGACCGAGCAGTGGTCCACGATCGCGGTCGTCGGCCCGCAGTCCCGCGCGGTGATCGGCCTGGTGGCGCCGGATCTCGACGTGTCCAACGAAGCCTTCCCGTTCATGACGTTCCGCGAGACAACCTTGGTGAACGGCATTCCCGCCCGGATCGCGCGGATCTCGTTCTCCGGCGAACTGGCGTACGAGGTCAACGTGTCCGGCTGGTACGGCCTCGCGGCATGGAACGCGATTCACGACGAAGGCAAGCCGTACGACATCACTCCCTACGGCACCGAGACGATGCACGTCCTGCGAGCGGAGAAGGGCTTTCCGATCGTCGGGCAGGACACCGACGGCACGGTGACACCCCACGACCTGGGCATGTCGTGGATCGTGTCCCGGCAGAAGGACTTCGTGGGCAAGCGCTCGCTCAGGCGCCCGGACACCGCCCGGCCCGACCGCAAACACCTGGTCGGGCTGCTGCCCGTCGACCCGGCCGAGTTGCTGCCGGAAGGCGCGCAGATGGTCGCCTCCGACGCGCCGCTCACCCCGCCGGTCCCGATGGAAGGACACGTGACCTCGAGTTACCGCAGTGCGGTGCTGGAGCGGACGTTCGCGCTGGCGTTGATCAAGAACGGCCGTCACCGGATCGGCGAGACCCTGCTGGCGCCGCTCGGCGACCGGGTGATCGCCGCGACCGTGACCGAGCCGGTGTTCTACGACAAGGAAGGCGCCCGCCGTGACGGTTGAGTCCCCCTTGATGTCACTGCGCCGCAGCCCGTTGGCGGGCTACCCGGGCATCACCGAGATCCCGTTCCTGACCATGGTCAACGTCCGGGTCAGGCCGACCGGCGACGCGGCCGCGCGGATCTCCGAACGGCTCGGCGGCCCGTTGCCGGTCGTGCCGAACTCCGTGGTGGACGCCGGTTCCCGGCACATCCTCATGCTCGGCCCGGACGAGTGGCTGGTGGTCGGCCCGGACGGCGACACCGGGCTGCCGGACCTGCTGCGAGAACCGTCGGCGTCCGTTGTGGACGTGTCGGCGAACCGCACGACGATCGAGGTACGCAGCCGTGACCTGCTGGAACACGGCTGCACACTGGACCTGCACCCGCGCGCGTTCCACGCCGGCCGGTGCGCGCAGACGATGATCGCCCGTACCCAGGTGATCCTCTGGCAGACCTCGGACGAACCGGTCTACCGCTTGCTCGTGCGCGGCTCGTTCGCGACCTATCTGGCCGACTGGTTGTCCGACGCCACCGGCAGCACCTCGTCGACGGGCTGACGCGCATACCGGTAACGAAGCCGCTGCGAGACGACAAGAAGCACAACGGTGAGCACAAGTCCGATCAGATAGACCACCAGAGCCTCAACCGGAACGAAGAACAGCAAGGCCGTCGCGACGACCAACGCCAGTGCGAGCAACGCGTTGGCCCATCCCATGGTCACCGGCTTGCCCGTGCGCCACTTGTCGAACGCCCCGCGCTCGACCATGACCACCAGGTCGGCCACGTCCGGCTTGCCGACCTCCCGCAGCAGCACCTCGGGCGGCAGCCGCTTCTCGTCCTGCTGGACGTACCGCAGCACAAGGGCTTCGTCGGCACCCAACGCGGTCGCGATGGTTCTGGCACTTTTCGCCTGCCTGCGTGAACCACGCTGTGACCCGACCAGTGCCACGTTCAGGGACAGGAGCGCTCGCCGCAGCGGCCCGAGACCACCGAGGCGCGCCAACAACCGGCGCCCGGCCGCCACCCTGCCCCACCCCCAGGCCAGCGTCGCCGGACCACCGAGGACGGACACCACGGACGCCTCGTCGTCCCACCCGATCAGCAGCGCGGGCCTGCCCAGCCGCCGACGCGCCCGATAGATCCACTGCGCGGCGATCGACAGGCCCATCAGGCCCCGGGGCACCACCACTGTCCCCGACTCGACCGGAACCACCACACCCGCGCCGACACCGCTTTTGTGCAGCGCCTGACGTACCTCGTCGACAGGCGCCGGTAACCAGATGATCATTCTGGCTTCGGTCATGCCTGGCTCCCCTGCGGCTCGGCGAACGGGATGACCGGCATCTCCCGGGCATCACGCCACGGCTCGACCAGCCGGGCGATCGTGACCCGATCCGTCGTCCCGGCCCGCTCCAGCACCTCGGCCAGCGTCCAGACGGACATCCGCCTGATCACAGATCCCCCACGTACGGGATCTTCTTGACCTCCGGCGAGGACATCCACTGCCGCAACGTCATGGTCGCGCGGACATCGTCCTCGTTGTACTCGATCAGGCGGGTGCGCTGGTCCGGTTGCGGTTCGCCGCCGTCCATCCCCACCGCGTCGCGGTACCAGCGCATCGAGTTCTCGCCGCTGGCCTCCGGGTCGCGCCAGCTGAAGCCCGCCGCCGGGGCGATGATCTTCAGGCCCTTGCCCTGCGCGCACAGGAACTGCTCCTGGACGCTGCGGAACAGGTCGAACCAGGCGTCCGAGTCGATGAAGTCCTGCACCTGCCTCTCGGTCGGGATGCCCGGCCGGCCCTTGAACCGGCGGGCGGACGCGAGCAGCCAGCGGTTCTCGGCGAGCTCGTTGTAGCAGTACGCCCGGAACGTCAGGCCACGCGCACGAGCCCGCAGGCGCACGCTGGTCAGCCACTCCCAGAACTCGGCGAACGAACGCGCCTCGTCCTTGGTGGGCAACGGCTCCCACGTGACGAACGCGCGATAGCCCTGCCGTTCACCGACGTCGACGCCGCTGAGCATCACGCCCCACATGTAGGCGCCCGCGTCGCCGAAACTCTCCATGTCGACGTCGACCTCGACGTCCGCCCGTGGCACGGACACCTCGGACACACGGCGGACCATGGTCAGGTCCCGTAGCCAGGCCTTGGCCAGCGCGATCGCGTCGTCCGAGGGCAGCCCGACCAGTTGCAGGTCGGTGCCTGCCGGGACCTGGGCCAGTTCGTCGACCGTCTGCACGCCGGCCGCCCGCAACGTCACCGCGTCCTCGCCGCGGGCCACCAGGCTGACGTCCCGCTTCTCCAACAGGACCGTTTCACAGATCGGCCACCACGGGCAGCTGCGGCACTCCAGGATCCGCGACGGGCGCGCCAGCGGCTGCCCGCCGTTGGCGGCCGCGGCCGCGACGGCGAGCCGGTCGGAGAACCGGTGGTCGTATTCGGACAGCGCGGTCCGGCCACCCGGCCACGTCGGCGCCTCGAGGTCGTGCCAGGCCACCACATCGGCGTCCAGGCCGATCACTCCGCCGACGGCACGGCCGGTCGCCGCGTACCCGGCGGCCTGCAGCATCCGCCAGGCATGCGCCAGTCGCATCTGGTCACGCGGCTGCGGCCGGATCTTGCGCAACGGGTCCACGCGGCTGCCGCCCGGCATCGGCTCACCCAGCGGCGACGTGCGGGCACCCTGCCCGGGGTCGGTCACCTTGTGCCGGACGACCAGCACCGGCACATACCCCTTGTCACTCTTCACCAGCAGGTCGATCGAGCCTCGACGGCCACCGAGGGGATCACGCGGCAGTTGCGCGGCCCAGATGAACCGGGCGCCCGCGGTCAGCAACGCCAGCGTCGCCTGCTCACGGTCGGATCCACGCAGGTCGGCGCCTGCCGGGACCTCCATCCAGTCCGGTCCGACCAGTCGCGCGACACGGTCGGCGACCGCCCTGCGGTGCGCCGTCGCGTCGGCTTTGCGTTGCTGGCCGGTGGGGTCCGGGGCGGCTCTGGGAGCGTCCCGCATGGCCGGGTCGTGCTCCAAGTGCACCCGCCGCCGGCAACGGTTGACCACACCAGCGTCGAGCAGCACCGAATCCATCACAGTGAGCACTCTAGGCGAGCCCACCGACAGCCGAGATGCTCCTGTTGCCCCTCGCCAGTAGGTTGTCGAGCATGAGCGTGACGAAGCGAACGCCACGGATCAACCCGCGTAACGCCAAGAACGCTGTCGCCGTCGCGAAGGTGATCGGTCCGGCGGTGGCGCCCGTGCTGATCCCGTTCGTCGCCAAGGCCGCCGCCACGCTGCGCGACCTCAAGGACGCCCGCCGGGCGCACAAGCTTGGCGTGCCCGTCACTGACCTGGCGAAATACACCGGCAAAGGGGCCATGCTGCACGCCCGGATGGCCGGGCTGGCCGACGTGCTGCAGGAGCTGTCCGACCGCGGCAAGGACACCGCGTTCACCGCCGAGACCTCGGACAAGCTCGGTCAGCTCACCTCCGCCGTGCGGGCGGCCGAACGCATGCCCACCGCGCGGCGCAAGACGGTGCACAAGGCGGTCTCGGCCGAGTTGGACCAGCTGGAGCAGCGGATCCTGCACAAGTTGGGCATCTGAGCGGTCGGTGTTTCATTAATCCGGCCGACACGCTTCACCGTGTCGGTTGGCTACGCTCCTGCCTGTGAGGAAGCGCCGAGCCACAGCACGCAGTGCGATGCGCGGCTGGACGCTTGCCGTGAGCTCGGGTGCGCTGGCGATCGCCGCGCACGGCATGGCGGGCGGGGCGACGCCGGACACTGCCCTGGCCGTCCTGCTGACGATGATCGTCGCGTGGGCGGGCACAGCTGTCGCCAGCCGGTTCGACGGGCTGTTGTCGGTGCTCACAGCCCTGGGTATGGCCCAGGGAGCGATGCACCTCGTACTCAACTACGCGGTGCCCTCGCACATCGGTCACCAAGCGGCACCCGTCGACCCGATGGTGATGCTGGCGACCCATGCGGTCGCGACCGTGGTGACCGCCTCGCTGCTGGCCAAGGCCGACGCGGCGGTCAGCCTGATCGGCTCGGCGATGCGGCTGCTGCTCGACCTGATCGAGCCACCCCGGTTCCCGGCGGTCGCGAGCGCGATCCACGCGCTGCCTGACGCGCCGGAACGTACCGATCACATCCGTGCCGTACTGCTGCGCCGAGTGCACGCCCGGCGGGGTCCACCTGCTTGTTCCTGAGAAACCGACACTTTCCACTCATCCCTGCATACTCAGGAGCAGTAACACCATGTCTACAAATCGATACTTGGCGCGCGGTTTCGCGGTGGCGGTCGCCGCCGGAGCGGTCGTGCTCGCCGGTGGCGGCGTGGCCAGCGCCCACGTCACGGCCAACGTCACCGAGCCCGCCAAGAAGGGCGGCTACTCGAAGATCACCTTCCGGGTGCCGAACGAGGACAACACCCAGGGCACGATCAAGCTGACGCTGGTGTTCCCCAAGGACACCCCGCTCACCGGTGCCCGGCCCAAGCCGGTGCCGGGCTGGACCTCCGAGGTCAAGAAGGTCGCGCTGGACAAGCCGGTCAAGGGCAGCCACGGCGCGGAGATCAAGGAGGCGATCGACACGATCACCTGGACCGCGCAGCCCGGCACCCGGATCAACCCGGGCGAGTTCCAGGAGTTCGACGTCTCCGCGGGCCCGCTGCCGGACACCGACCAGCTGGTCATCCCGGCGATCCAGACGTACGACGGCGCCAAGGGCGACGTGAAGTGGGACGCCCCGCCGACCACCGGCGCCGAGCCGGAGCACCCCGCCCCGGTCGTCAAGCTGGTCGCCGCAGGTACGGGTGAGGACGCCCACGGCAGCGCCGGGACGCAGGCCGACGTGAAGCCCGCGGCCACCGACACGAACACCGAGGCCGCCTCGGCGGGCACGGACAACACCGCCCGGTGGCTGGGCGGCATCGGCCTGGTCGTCGGTGCGCTCGGCCTGGGTCTCGGCCTCGGCGCGACCCTGCGGGCGAAGCGGGTGAGCGCCGCCGCTCGCGGAGGCGAGCAGGCATGAGGCGGTTCGCAGCCGCTGCCGTGCTGGCCGGCCTGGCTTTCGTCGGGCTGGCCACCCCGGCACTCGCCCACAACTCGCTGGTGGACTCGAACCCCAAGGACAAGGCGTCCGTGGAGACGGGCCCGCAGACCGTCAAGCTGACGTTCGACCAGCCGGTGCAGAACGTCGAGGGGATCAACACGATCTCGGTCCTCGACCCGCAGGGCAACCACTGGGAAGCGGCTCCGCCGCAGGTGGACAGCACGGTCGTGAGCGCGCCGGTGCGGCCGCTCGGCCCGAGCGGGGTCTACCAGATCTCGTGGCGGGTGCTGTCGGCCGACGGTCATCCCGTGCAGGGCCAGCTGTCGTTCACGTTGAGCAAGGCGGGCAACGGCACGCCGTTGCCCGCGGACGAACTGGCGAAGTTCAAGAACGGCGCGGGCACCGCGCAGCCCGGCGCCACTGAGGACAGCGGCGGCATCCCCACCTGGGTGTGGATCGTCGGCGCTGTCGTGGTGCTCGGCGCCGGCATCGTGTTCGCGCTGCGGATGGGCGGTAAAGAGGAAGACGCCTGATGCCGTACCGGACCACCGCGGCTCCTCGGCTCGCCCTGGTCGGTGTCCTGGTCATGGCGGCGATCATCGGTGTCCTCATCGGACTGACGATCACCGCGACCAGTGCGCTGCCGGGGATCGTCGAGCCGGACGCGGTGGTCCGGTACGGCATTCCGGTCGTGCGGGTGCTGCTGGACATGGCGGCCGTGGTCACGGTCGGGCTTTCGTTGCTGCCCTTGCTCATCGGCTTCGACCGGCCCAAGCTCGCCGAGGCCGTGCTCGCGGGCACCCGGCGGGTGGCTGTCATCAGCGCACTGACGTGGGCGGTCACCGCGCTGGTCGCGCTCGTGCTGCAGACCGCCGAGCTGCGACTGTCCCAATCGGTCACGCTCGACGCGATCTGGGACTACGTCCGGACTGTCGGCGCCGGCAAGGCGCTCGTGGCGGTGTTCCTGTTCGCCATGCTGTGTGCGGTGTTAGCGGTGTGGACAGTCCGCAAAGGCGAGTCCGTCCCCGCCGAACTGCGCGCGGCCGCCGCGTTGTTCACGCTCCTGCCGCTGCCGGTGACCGGTCACGCCACCGACTGGTCCTGGCACGACATCACGATGGTCTCGATGGAACTGCACGTGCTCGCGGCGGTCGCGTGGACCGGCGGGCTCGGCGCGGTCGTGGTGCTTCTGGCTGCCAACCGCACGCTGCTGGCACACGCGCTGCCGCGGTTCTCCAAACTGGCGACGGTCTGCATTGCGGTGTCCGCGGTGACCGGACTGTTCAACGGGTTCGCCGAACTGCTGCTCACGCCGGGCAGCTCGGTGTGGCGTGACCTGTTCGGAACCGGTTACGGCCTGCTGGTGCTGTTCAAGATCGTCTGCATTGTCCTGCTCGGACTGCTCGGCGCGAACATCCGCTGGCGGCTGTTGCCGGGGATCATGCGCCACCAGCGGACCGCGCTGGCCGGCTGGGCGACGGCCGAACTCACGATCATGGGTCTGGCTTTTGGTTTCGCGGTCGTCCTCACCCGTGCGCCGGTCGCTTGAGGATGCGCCGTTCGTCGCATGTGGAAGATTATGTGGCGGCCGTCACTCGTCGGCCGGTACGGTGTGAAATGCCGAAGAGTCGAGCGGTCAGTCCTGTTCGGTGAACTGCGCCTGTTCGCGGGGTCGGCGCAGCTCCGCAAGCCGCTGCATGGTCGCGGCCCCACGCTTCTCCAGCTCCTTGCGGGTGATCCAGCCCGCGGCGTAGTGCCGGTAGTTCTGCGCCAGCATCACGAGTTCGGCGAGGTAGTCCGCCGCACGGCGGCGACTGTCCTCGGGCAACCGGGAGACCAGGGCGAGCTGAGCTTCCACGACTTCGTCCAGCACCTGCGCGGACCGCAGCGCACGCTTGGCGCGCCGACCATCACCTACTGTCCTGCTCAGCAGCCCCAACACCGTGATCAATCACCTCTTGGTGAGCGAAATTCCACGAGAACTTGAACACAGAGTAGCCGATAACCCGGTTGGGGCAACGGCAACTCTCCGTCGAGAAAGGATTCGCTCTTCAGGGCCCTGGCGTTACCGCCATTCAGGTGTACCGGACCCATCGCGCACGGGTGTCGCCACGCCGGAAATCACCCAGTCTGCGCATCAGCTCGGGACGGACCATCGGATTGCTGCGCACGCTGGGTAGCACACTGGTGATCAGCTTCAGCTCCCTGACCTCGCGCAACACCCGGAAGCCGGACCATCGGGTGACGTCGAAGCCATACGCCCGAACAATCTCACGGTACGTACGCGCGGGCTCACCGAACCGGCCGACACCCACCGCGACAGGCGTCAGATCCCACTCAGGCGGACCGACCGAAGTGGAATCGAAGTCACACAACACCGGCCCGTCCGGTGACGGGATCAGATTTCCCAGATGCGCGTCACCGTGCAGCATCGCGGGCGGCAGTTCGAATTCCAGCCCGGCGAGTTCCTCCCGCAGGCGGTCACAGGTCTTCAGCAGGAACTGCAGATCCTCGTCCGCGATGTCCTCGGCGTCGTCGATCCGCCTGCGCACGTCGTCCAACGGATCCCACTCGGGCAGGTCCAACGGCGGCGGCAGGCTGTGGACGCGCCGCAGCAACCCGCCGAGATCACGCCCTCGTGGCCGGCGGCCGCCCTCCGGCACCACGTCCCAGACCGTCGCCAGATGTTCACCCGCGCGGATGGGCTGTTCGACACCGGCCAGCAGCCGGACGGCCGGGATGTCGTGCTCGGCGAACCACGCGGCCATCCTGACGACCTTCTCGACCCGGTGCCGCAGCCCGCGTGACCCGACGATGCGGACCACCGCGGTGTCGCCGGCCAGGCGGTACACCGCGTTGTTGGTGAACCTGAGCAAGGTGGCCCCGGTCGCGTCCAGACCGATCGAATCGCAGATCTGGGTCAGCGCCGCGGCAAGGCTGTCCCTGCTGAACCGTTCCTCCGAGGTCTCCATCGACCGTACTCGGGGCGGCCCGGCCGGCTCACGCGTCCGCGTCGAAGTACTTGTTGAGCGCGTCGGAGAGTTCACGGGCCTGGGTGTTGTTGCGGCGCTTGTCGGCCTCCTGCTTCAGCGGCCGCATGCGGTCCTTGGCACGGCCGGAGGTCAGGTTCTCGGCCAGCTCCACCGCCGCTCGACCGACCTTGGCGCCGTGGTCGATGTCGCCCTCGATCAGGTGGTTGGTGGCCAGCGCGCTGAGGTTGAAGGTCTTGCTGCGGGCCATGTCGTCGCCGTACGCGTCGATGGCGCGTTGCAACGCGGGGATCGCGTACTTCGTGTGCTTGGTGTCGACCTCCTGGGCCAACACGGTGTGCACGGTGCCGATCATGGCGTGCACGTCGGTCTCGGTGAAGAACTTCACCCACGTCTCGGCGCCGTCGAGGTCCGCGCGGGCGAACTCGTCACGCGTGCGGCCCAGCAGCTTCATCGTCTGCTCACGCTGGCCCATCATCGCGTAGGCCCATGCCTCGTTGGCGCACAGCACGGCCACCGCCAGCTCCGAGCCGGAGTTCTGCGCCGCGATCTGGCCGAGCGAGAAGATCTTGAGCGCGTCGTTCGGCGCGCCGTTGTGCAGGTAGACGCGGCCCATCCGGTAGAGGATGTTGGCCACCAGCGGCTCACTGCGGCCCTCTTTGGCCAGCTCCAGGCCCTTGCCGAAGTGGTTGCGGGCGGAATCGAGCAGGCCGATGTCGAACGACGTCCAGCCGGCCAGGTTGTGCAGGTCCGCCAAGGCGACGTGCAGCCGTTGCTTGACCACGTCCGTCGCCGACGCCCCCAGCATCTGCTGTCCCCACGACAGCTGCGCGATCACCGCGTCCCGGCAGGACCCGCCGCCGTACTGGTAGTCCAACGACCGCAACGCCCTGGTGGCGGCCTCCACCTGGCGCACATCCGTCATGCCGATCCGTCCGGGTGCCGGAGTCTGGATCGGGTTCGACACCCACGGCCCGGAGTCCGCGCCGAACACGTTCGCGCCCATCGTGACGGCCGCGGCGTGCGCGAGGAACTTCCGACGCTTCACCGACTCTGCCTCCTCGGGGGTCTGGTCGTCGACTGTGGCGACGACCCTGACCCGTGTCTCCTCGTCATACGCGAGGCCCATGTATCCCCTTGGAACGCCCAGGCCTTGGGCGATCCTCGCGAGTACGTCATAGGCCATGACCTGGCGACCTTTGAGGATCTCCGATACCTCGGACTGCGACTGGCCGGTCTGTGCGGCTATCTGCCGTTGCGAGATGCCGTGCTTGCGCAGCAGCCGGTAGACCTGACTGATCTCCCTCGCGGCGAGGGCTGCCCGCATCTCCGGTTTCTCCCAGACATCGGCGGTTACCACAGCACCTTGTGACCCGGTGGAGTTCACTCGCGCCCCCTTGCAGTCCGTTGGGCGTCAACCGCAGAGTAAACACATTGCGGCAGGGCCGAGAAGTGGTGATCGGTCGGGCTGATCGGTCGGGCCGAAGTCCGTTGACCGCTTATCGTGAAACCTTGCCCGATCAGCTCACCATCACCCCACTCGAGTTTGCCACGTACCAATCTAGTTTCTGGTAAGCATTCGAGCACGGAGGGAAACTTCGGATCGTGGACCTGGTCGGCTCGACAGTGACTCGCCCCGCCCCAGCGGCCTCACCTGCGACAACACCGCAGGGGGAGTCGCAGGACAACCCTGGCCTCAGAGATCTGACCGGCTCGTTCAGCGGCCGTCAGGTGTGGCACATCAGCTGCGGCGACGTCATCAACCGCGACCGCTGTCTCACTGTGCTGGTCAATGATCAGAACAAGGTGGTGCTCGTCGGACCTCCCGGCGAGACCGCTGTCCTGTCCAGCGGCCAGCTCGGCCAGCTGCGGGACGCCCTACGAGAAGCCGCCGAGCAGGCGGAAAGGTGACGGTGACGCTCCCGTGGACGAGATACTCGGCCAGGTTTTGCGCAATGCGGTGTGGGAACGCCTTGACATGCTCTCCGAGCTGGCGACCCGCGCAGACGCCCCGTCCCTGCTGTCCGTGGCCCGATCCGAGCTGCCCCGCCTGACCGAAGGCTGGCGCGCGATGCTCTCGGCCCACGAGCCCGACGAGCGAGGCAACTGCCCGACCTGTTCGTCACGGTGGCGCCAGCAGAAGGCGCCGTGCTCGGTCTGGCGTGCGGCCTACGAGCACCTGGTCGCAGGCGGTCTCGCGCCGGCAGGCGGCAGGCACGTCCGCAGGGCTTCGACCACTCCGCGCCGAGTAGTAGCCGGCGCCCGATAGACCGGCGGTCCGGTTCGTCCGTCCCCCCGAGCGAGGCGAACCGGACCGTCATCCACAGCCCCGCAGGCCGGCGTCTTGCACTCCCCCCTCCCCCGACAACGCCGGCCTGCGGCTCCCACTCTCTGCCGGGCGGACGGCTACGCAGCCGTTCTGATTCGCGTGACGAAGACGCCCGCGATGAGGGTGGCCAGCGCGGACGCGCCGAACAGACCGGCGTACCCGAGGCCGGCGAGGATTCCCGAGGCCAGCAGTGGCGCGAAGACCTGTGGCAATGCGTTGGCGATGTTCACCACGCCGAGGTCCTTGGCGCGGTCGGCGGCCGCGGGCAGCAACTGGGTGAGCAACGCGATCGCGACCGCCCAGTAGATGCCGAACCCCGCGCCGAGCAGCGGACCGGCGATCAACGACGCCACCCAGGTCGGCCAGACCACCAGAACCAGCGCGGCCCCGGCCATGAACGCGACCGCGACCAGCACATACGGCTTTCGTCGGCCGGACGCGTCGGAGAGCCGCCCGGCCACGAGCGCGCCGAGGATCAGCGCGAGACCGTAGCCCGCCATCAGGACCAGCAGCGATCCCTCCGGGTCCGCGCGCCCGACCACGTCCTTGAGGAAGAACAGCAGGTAGAACGTGCCGAACGCGTTGCCGAGGTTGATCACGAAGTGGCAGCACCACATCCACGCGAAGCCCCGGTGCCGGCGCGGCGAGACCCAGAGCTCCAGCCTGGTCTTCGGGACGAGCTCCTTCGGGAGCACGGCGTCCGGCGTGAACAGCACGAACGCGGCGGCACCGAGCAGCAGGACCACCGCGGACGCGAGGTAGCCGGCGACCAGACCCGTCACGATCGAGGTGACCAGGACCGCGCCGAGCACAGTGCCGAACATCTGGCTGATCCCGACGAACCCGCCGGTCTGCGCGCGCTGCCCGACCGGCACCCGGTCGGGGATGGCGGAGATCAACGTGGCCAGCATGGCGTTCAGCCCGGCCTGCACGAGGCACCAGCCGAGCACCATCACGGCGACATTGCCCGCCAAGGCCAGCACTACCAACCCGGCCGCGCCGACCACCGCGCCGCCGATCGTCCACGGGTGCCGCCTGCCGAACCGGGACGTGGTCCGGTCCGACAGCAGCCCGGCCACCGGGTTGGCGATCAGCGCCACCAGGCCGCCCGCGCCGGTGACGATCCCGAAGACCAGCTCCTTGTCGGCGGCGTCGAGCAGTTCGGCCTGCTGCGGCAGCAGGATCTGGATCGGCGCGTAGATCGCCAGCCACAGCCCGAGGTTGGCCAGGAACAGCAGGCTGATCCAGCCCGCGCGGACCCGTCGCGTCGGCTCCGCCAACGCGGTCGTCACCGAGCGCCCCCGATCAGCGCGCGGTACCAGTGGAACGAGTCCTTCGGAGTACGGGCCAAGGTCTCGTAGTCGACGTGGACCAAGCCGAACCGAGGTTGGTACCCCTTCGACCACTCGAAGTTGTCCAACAGGGACCAGACGAAGTAGCCACGCACATCGACGCCCTCGGACATCGCTTTCTCCAGCGCCGCAAGGTGTTCGGCGTGGTACTCGATGCGCTGCCGGTCGTGGATGCCGTCGAAGCTGCAGCCGCTCTCGGTGATGTGGACCGGCGGCAGCTTGTCGCCGTACCGGCTCTTGAGGCTGGTCAGGAACTGCCGTAGCCCATCAGGAACGACCGGGGAATCGTTGGTGGTCAAGGGATATCCTTCGACCGGCCGCAACTCGAACGGCAACGGGTTGCCCGCACCGGGTTTGCCGACGCCCTGCGGTTCGTAGTAGTTGACGCCGTAGAAGTCCAGCGGCACAGCGATTTCGCTCAGGTCGTCGGCGAAACCCGTTGGCAGGTAGGGAATCACTTCGGCCGGATAGGTTCCGGTCAGCACGGGATCGGAGTACATCCAGTTGATCACGGCGCCGAGGTGCCTGGCCGCCACCAGGTCGTCCGCGTCCTGACTGGCCGGCCAGATCGGACTGTGGTTGTTCGCCGTGCCAACGGCTTTCGCCCCGACGGAACGCAAAGCGCTGACGGCGAGACCGTGCGCGAGGTTCTGGTAGTGCGCTGCGGGCAAGGCGTCGAACAGCAACGTCTTGCCCGGCGCGTACTCGCCCAACGCGTAGCCGAAGAGCGTCTCCACCATCGGTTCGTTGAGCGGAATCCACATTTCCACCCGGTCGCCCAGGTGTTCTCCGACGATCTGCGCGTACTCCGCGAACCGCTCTGCCGTGTCCCGGACAAGCCAGCCGCCCGCGTCTTCCATCGGCTGCGGCGTGTCCCAGTGGTAGAGCGTGGCGACCGGCGCGATGCCCGCTTCGCACAGGGCGTCGACGAGCGTGTCGTAGAAGTCGAGCCCTTCGATGTTGACCGCGCCCTGGCCAGTGGGCTGGATCCGGGGCCACGCGACGGAGAAGCGGTACGCCCCCACACCGAGTTCGGACATCAACGCGACGTCCTCGGGGAACCGGTTGTAGTGGTCGCACGCGACGTCGGCGTTGTGCCCGTCGCGGATCCTGCCGGGAGTCGCGCAGAAGGTGTCCCAGACCGACACCCCGCGCCCACCCTCCCTCGTGGCGCCCTCGATCTGGAAGGCCGACGTGGACACACCCCACACGAAGTCGTCCGGGAACGCCATCCGCACCTCATCTCGACTCAGCCGGGCAGAACGTGAAATTCCTTCGGATGCTAGAGGCGATGTCACTCACACGCCAGCGGCCGATTCACGGCAAGATAGGGGTTGAGCAGAGGAGACACTTGTGGCGAGTCCGACACCACTGCGGCGAAGGCCGGTACAGCAGCGCAGCACGAAGCGCGTGGAACAGATGCTCGAGGCCTGCGCGGCGCTGATCGAGGAAGTCGGCTACGACGGCGTGACCACCACCCTGATCGCCGAGCGCGCGGGCGTCGCCGTTGGCTCGCTCTACCAGTTCTTCCCCGACAAGCGGGCGGTCGTGCGGGAACTGACCCGCCGCAACCTCGAGCACTTCCTCAAAGTCGTCAGCGAACGATTCGAGACAACCTGCGTCGACCACTGGTGGGACGCGGTCGACCTGGCCATCGACATCTACGTCGACATGCACAGGACGATTCCCGGCTTCAGCAAACTGCATTTCGGTGACGTGGTCGACCTCGAACTGCTCGACGACGGCGAAGGAAAACACAACAACGAGGTCGTGTCCGAGCGCCTGACGGAAATCGTCGCGTCCAAGGCGGGCCTGCCGGCCGAAGACCTGATCCTGCCGATCACCATCGCGGTCGAGGCGACGGACGGCATCCACAAACTGGCCTTCCGCCGCGACCCGAGAGGCGACCAGACAATCATCGACGAGGGCAAATACCTCCTCAGGCAATACCTGTCGAGCAAGGTCGGCGAGTAGCGCGGTCGCGGCGCCTGGATTACCCCGTCGAGCAGGCCTGGCCACACGCCGCGACCGTACCGGTGGAACCGTCGGCGAATCTGGTTGTCCACAACCCGCCGGTAACCCTCCTACCAGGCATTACCCGCCGGTAGACTGGGTCCGGGGTCGCCCCCCTGGGAGTGGTGGGGGCTGTACTGGGGCCGGAATGGCGAGGGGCGGCGGGTCAGCCGAAGTTCACGCCTTCGCCCCGGTAGGTCGGGACGGTCCGTTCGATGCGGTCGCCTCTGACCAGGTGGTAGTCCTGAAAGCGCTCGGCCAGTTCGCCTGCCTTCGAATGCCGCATCCAGACGCGGTCGCCCAGTTTCAGGGTGTCCGCGGCCTTGCCGACGACGGGAGTCTGGACCTCGCCCGCGCCTTCCAAGCCGAGCAGCTTCAGGCCGTGCGGCAGGAACGGCTGCGGCAGACGGTCGGGCGTGCCGGTCCCGGAGGCGACGTACCCGCCCGCGAACAAGGTGGCGATCCGGGGTGCGGGACGGCGGACCACCGGCAGGGCGTAGAACGCCGCCGGCCGCGGGGTGAAACCGCGGTAGCTGTCGAAGAGCCACGGGCCGATCAGGCCCGAGCCTGCTGCCAGTTCCGTGACCGACGGGTCGCCGGAGGTCAGTTCGAGGCTGCCGGTGCCGCCGCCGTTCACGAACTCCAGGTCGGCCACCGCGCGGATCGCCGCGATGGCCGCGCTGCGGCGGTTGATCAGTTCCGGGCCGGAGCGGCGTTGCATCCAGGCGATGACCGCGCCTTTCAGCGGGTTGCCCGGCGGTTTGTCGCCGAGGCCGGCGATCTGGCCCTCGTAGGACATCACTCCGACCAGCGCGAAGCCTGGGCGGCGGACGATCGCCGCGGCCAGCCGGGCCGCCTGGCGTGGGGTGTGGACCGGGGATCGGCGGGTGCCCACGTACACGCCGGGCATGGGACGCCAGGCCGCGTCGAACTCCAGGCAGACGCGGATCGGAGGATGATCGGCACCCAGCGCCGAGTCGATCAGGTCGAGATGCCCGGTCGAGTCGGCGATCACCGAGATGACCCTGGCGGCTTCGGGGTCGGTGGCGAGGTCACGGAGTGCGGCATGGTCCGTTGTCGGGTAGGCGACCAGGATGTCTGTGTCCGCCAACGGAGTCCCGCGCCATTTGCGGGTCAGCCACAGGGCCTCGCGCAACGAGTACGCCATCACGCCTTGGAAGCCCGGCCGGCCGAGCACGCGTTCGAGCAGGTAGGCGCATCGGACCGACTTGCTGGCCACCCGGATCGGACGTCCACCGGCGCGGCGCACCAGTTCCTGCGCGTTGGCGTCGAACGCGTCGAGGTCCACCACGGCGAACGGGGGGTCCAGTCCCTTGGTGGCGGTGTCCAAGTCGGCCTGCTGGGTCACGTGTCCACAGTACGTCGATTCCGGTTGAAATGTGAATAGGATTCACTTACGGTGTGGCGAACACCTGCCGCGGAAGGCCTTGCGTCGATGACTGCTCTGAACACCAGCGCTGACGGTCAGATCCGGTGGACGAACTGGGCGCGCAACGAGATCGCGGCCCCGGCGACAGTGTCCCGGCCGGCCAGCGTCGAACAGATCTGCGAGGCCGTCACCACAGCCCGGGCCAAGAAGCTGCCGGTCAAGGCGCTCGGCACGGGCCACTCCTTCACCGCGATCGCCTCGGCGCACGCGGGCGCGGCCGTCGAGCTGTCCCGGTGGACCGGGGTCGAGTCGGCCGACGTCGAGTCCGGCCTGGTGACCGTCCGCGCGGGAACGACGATCAAGCAGCTCAACGCCGCACTGGACCGGCTCGGCCTCGCCATGATCAATCTCGGCGACATCGACGCGCAGACGATCTCCGGGGCGATCTCGACCGGGACGCACGGCACCGGCGCCAAGCTCGGCGGAATCGCGACCCAGGTCGTCGCGCTCCAGCTCGTGCTGGCCGACGGGTCCGTCGTCACCTGCTCGGCTGAAGAACGGCCGGATCTTTTCTCCGCCGCGCGGGTCGGGCTCGGCGCTCTCGGCGTGATCAGCACGGTGACCTTGCGCTGCGAACGCTCATTCTGCCTGCAGGCCGACGAACGGCCGGTTCCGCTGGAGGAAGTGATCGAGCGGCTCGACGAACTGATCACCGGGCACGACCACATGGAGTTCTACTGGTTCCCCTATGGCCGTAAGGCTTTAGTGAAACGGAACGACCGTCTACCGCTCGACGCGGCAGTACGACCGCTCAGCCGCGCCAGGCGGTTCTTCGAATACACCTTCATGGAAAACGTCGTGTTCGACGCGGTCTGCCGGACCGGCCGGGCGGTGCCGAAGTTGGTGGAGCCGTTGAACCGGCTCTCGTCGACAGCGCTGTCGCCGCGTTCCTACAGTGACCTGTCGCACCGCGTTTTCGTGACCGAGCGAAACGTGCGGTTCGTCGAGTCGGAATACGCCGTGCCCAGGGAGTCCCTGGTCGACGTGCTGAACGAGCTGCGCGCGATGGTGCCGAAGCTGGCGAACCCGGTGATGCTGCCGGTCGAGGTGCGGGTGGCGGCGGCCGACGACATCTGGCTGTCCACCGCCTACCAGCGGGATTCCGCGTACTTCGCGATCCACCAGTACCCGGGCATGCCCTATCGGGAGTACTTCGACACCTTCGAGAAGATCGTGGCGCAGGTCGGTGGGCGTCCGCACTGGGGCAAGATGCACAGCTTGGACGCCGCCGCGCTGGGCGCGCTCTACCCGAGGTTCGAGGATTTCCGCCGGGTGCGGGCCGAGGTCGATCCCGAGCGGGTGTTCCGCAACGCCTACTTGGAGCGTGTGCTCGATGTGACCTGATCGACGGCGATCTCGATCGGTGTCGGTCCCTTGGCGAGTTCCAGGGTTAGCCCGATGGTGTCGTTGTCGTCGAGCAACGCGACCAGCACCGCGGCGACCTCCTCGCGCGGGATCTTGCCCGGCGGCACGTGGAAGTCGAGGTTGACCAGGCCGGTCGCCACCTCGTCGGTCAGTTGCACCGGTCGCAGGATGGTCCAGTCGAGGTCACGGGACCGCAGGTCCTCCTCCGCGGCGGCCTTGGCCTTGAGGTAGGCGCGGAACACCTCGTCGAGTGACGGGTCTTCGGCCCGGTCGAGTCCGTACGAGCTGACCTGCAGGAACCGTCGCACTCCGGCGATCTCGGCGGCCTGGGCGAACAGGACCGCGGCGGCCCGGTCGACGGTGTCCTTCCGCTGGATCCCGCTGCCCGGCCCGGCTCCCGCCGCGAACACCGCGGCATCCGCGCCGGTCAGCACCTTGGCCACGGCTTCGGGGCCGGTCTTCTCCAGGTCGAGCACGACCGGTTCGGCGCCGACGTCGCGCAGGTCTTCGGCCTGCGCCGGATCGCGGATCAAGCCGACCGGTTCATCACCACGTGTCGCGAGGAAACGTTCGAGGTACAGGGCGATCTTGCCGTGTCCACCGGCGATGACTACTCGCATGCGGACCAGCGTAGAGCGGTTGGGTCAGGCGGACAGAACTCGCTCGTAGGCCACCTCGTTGACCCACCGGGACACCGCGTCGATCCCGGCGGTGACCTTGTCGTTGCGGCCGGGCAGGTCCAGCTCGACACCGTTGTCCGGGTCGGCGCTGACGACGGCGATGCCGTAGTTGCGCGCCCGCGGCAGGCAGTTGGCGAGGTAGTCGTGCGTCAACACGACGGACGAAGGCACGACCATCGCGGTGTCGCCGTAGCGCGCGAACGGCGCCAGCGCGGCGAGACCGGTCCGCCAGTGCCGCACGACGGCGAGGACGCCGACGATCCGCACGGCCGCGGCAGGAACCTGGCCGGCGAACTCGGGCCACACCCACGTGGCGACGGTGGCCCGGTCGGTGACCGGCGCCTGGCCGAGGCAGATCCGCTCGGCGTGCGCGTCGGGAAGCAGTTCGGCGACGAGCGAGACCCGGCGACCGAGCAGCGTCATCGGGGGAAGAGCCACACCCGGCCAGCCGAGCTGGGCGACGGCCGCCGAGGCGAGCTCGTCGTCCGGAGCGGGCAGCTCGACGGCGGACGGAATCGGCAGTGAAGCAGCGTCCTGAGTCACTGCTGCCATGCGCCCTGGAATGCCGGTCACGAAGCCCCGCCTCCTTCGACTCGACCGTGTCCCCTGGGTGGTCACGGGCCGAACTGGTACATGGAATTTGGTACCAGCTACGCCAGCCCCAGGGATCGGAGTTCCGCTCCCCTGCGACCGGCGGCGCTGAGCGGTCGGTGACCGGTCGGTGAGCCGTCGAACGACTTCAGCCGGGCGATGCGGCCGTCCGGGTGAGAAGAAGCCGGACGGTCCCCCACAAGAACCACACCGGCCGAAAGTGACCACCGCCACAATTACCCGAATGACAAGCCTGTAATTCCCCGCCCCACAGTGCCGAATTGAGAGCGGAACCCCACACAGCCAACGCCCAAGACGCCCGGACGAATGTGACCAAGACAGCAAAGCCACCGAAAGAACGGCACAGGTCCCAACCCGTCTATTTTGCGGCGAAGCCGCAAACATGCTGGTGAAGACCAAAGCGCCCAGCGCTGGAAGGTGCGAAGCTCGCACCGTGGGGGCATGGGGGGGCTCGGCCCCCGAAATAACGACGAGGCACTCCCGGCGAAGCCGCAAACACGCTGGTCCAAGGCCAAGGCGCCCAGCGCTGGAAGGTGCGAAGCTCGCACCGTGGGGGTGTGGGGGGCTCGGCCCCCGAAATAACGACGAGGCACTCCCGGCGAAGCCGCAAACACGCTGGTCCGAGACCAAGGCGCCCAGCGCTGGAAGGTGCGAAGCTCGCACCGTGGGGGTGTGGGGGGCTCGGCCCCCCAAAATAATGACGAGGCGCTCCCGGCGAAGGTTGCGAAGCAACCGAGCAGGGAGCGCCTAAGCGTCTCGTGGGCGAGGAGGGAGTTGAACCCTCACGTCCTTTCGGACACACGGACCTGAACCGTGCGCGTCTGCCATTCCGCCACTCGCCCTGAAGTGACCGCGGAAGCGTAGCACGGCGTTTGGGGGCAGTTTGCGGGGGGTTGGAACATCCCGGTGTCTCCCGGCCCGCGCCCGGATACGATCGGGGGAGGAGCGTACGTGTGGAGGGATGATCCGTGGGCCTCGTGCAGCGCTTCGAGCGCCGGCTCGAAGGCATCGTGGGTAATACCTTCGCGCGTGTGTTCGGTGGCAACGTCGTGCCACAGGAGGTCGCGCAGGCGCTTCAGCGAGAGAGCGAGGACAACATCCGTGAGTTGGCCGGCGGCAGGCTGCTGGCTCCCAACCACTACGTCGTGCAGTTGGGACCGGCGGACCACGACCGGCTCGCAGTGGATGAGGAACGCATCGTCACGCTGCTCACGGACGTCATTTCCGAGAATCTCGCCGAGCACGGGTGGGACACCTACGGTGACGTCGTAGTCTCCCTGGAGCGCTCCGACGCGCTGCACACCGGACAGTTCCGAACACGCTCGTCCGTCGACCCTGACGTAAGCCGACGGCCGGCATCACCTCGCAACGCAGGAGACCGATCCATGAGCCAGCCTCCCGGCTACGGCCAACCGCCTGAGGGTGACCCGTACGGCCAGCAAGGCCAGTACGGATACGGCCAGGGCCAATACGGCAACGATCAGAACTACGGTCAGCCTCCGCAGCAGCAAGGCGGATACGACCAGGGGTACGGCCAGCAGGGTTACGGCCAGCAAGGCTATGACCAGGGTTACGGTCAGCAGCCGGGCGGTTACGACCAGGGATATGGCCAGCAGCCCGGCGGTGGTGGCTACGGCCAGCCCGGTTACGACCAGGGTTACGGCCAGCCCCCGCAGCAAGGTGGCGGCTATGACCAGGGTTACGGCCAGGGCGGCTACGGCCAGCCCGGTTACGACCAGGGTTACGGCCAGCAGCCCGGCGGCTACCCGCAGCAAGGTGGGTACGGCCAGCAGCCCGGTGGCTACGGTCAGCCGGACCCGTACGGCCAGCAGGCCGACCCGTACGGCCAGCAGGGTTATGCGCCACCTGCCGTGCAGACGGGGCCGCGTCAGCTGGCAGCGAGCCTGCAGCTGGACGACGGGTCGAACCGCACGTACTCCCTGAAGCAGGGCGGAAACGTGGTCGGCCGTGGTCAGGACGCGGACTTCCGGCTGCCGGACACGGGTGTCTCCCGGCGTCATCTCGAGATCACGTGGGACGGCCAGAGTGCCACACTCGCAGACCTCGGTTCGACGAACGGCACCACGGTGAACGGCACTCCGGTGCAGACGTGGCAACTGGCTGACGGCGACGTCATCCGCATCGGTCACTCGTCCCTAGTGTTCCGCACCCAGGGCTGACGTTCAGTCGTTCGCAGGGCTTGAATACAGTCTCTGTATTCAAGCGGTGTCGGCTGCGATTTTTAGGGAGCGGTCACAACAGGTGCCAGAGCTGGTGATGCAGCTGACCAGAGCAGGGTTTCTCGTCCTGCTCTGGTTGTTCGTGGTTGCCGCGCTGCGGATTGTCCGCTCGGATCTGTACGCGGCGTCCGGGCTGAAGGTCGGCATACCGGGGTTCCGCCGGGACAAGTCCGGCAAGGCGCGCGGCAAGGCGCCGCGGCAGCTCGTGGTGACGCATGGCGCGCTCGCGGGCACGCGGATCTCGTTGGACGGTCGGCCGATCATGATCGGCCGGGCCGATGATTCCACGCTCGTGCTGGACGACGACTACGCGTCCACCCGGCATGCGCGCATCTCCCTGCGCGGGACTGACTGGTACGTGGAGGACCTGGGCTCGACGAACGGCACGTATCTGGATCGTGCGAAGGTCACGGCTCCCATGCGGGTGCCGCTGGGGGTTCCCATCCGCATCGGCAAGACGGTGATCGAGCTGCGCTCATGACCCTTGTCCTCCGTTACGCGGCCCGCAGCGACCGGGGCCTGGTGCGTTCGAACAACCAGGACTCCGTGTACGCAGGACCGCGCCTGCTCGCGCTTGCGGACGGGCTGGGGGGACACGCCGCCGGTGAGGTGGCGAGCAAGGTCGTCGTGGGCGCGTTGGCGCCGTTGGACGACGACACACCTGGTGAGGATCTGCTCGGTCCGTTGCGCGACGCGACCGTCGCGGGCAACAACGCGATCTCCGAGCTGGTGACGAGCGATCCCGAGCTGGACGGCATGGGCACGACGTTGACGGCGATGCTGTTCGCCGGCAACCGGATCGGGCTGGTGCACGTCGGCGACTCGCGCGCGTACATGCGCCGGGGGGACCAGTTCTCGCAGATCACCCATGACGACACGTTCGTCCAGTCGTTGATCGACGAAGGCCGGATCACCGCGGAGGAGGCGTCCAGCCATCCGCAGCGGTCGTTGTTGTTGCGTGCGTTGACCGGGCATGACGTCGAGCCGAGCCTGACGGTCCGGGAGGCCCGTGCGGGCGACCGGTACCTGTTGTGCTCCGACGGGCTCTCCTCGGTGGTCAGCTACGAGACGCTGGCCGAGGCGATCCAGATCCCTGATCCGCAGGCGTGCGCGGACCGCATGATCGAGTTGGCGTTGAAGGGCGGTGGCCCGGACAACATCACCGTGATCGTCGCCGATGTCGTGGACGTCGACTACGGCGACGACGACCCGATCGTCGGTGGTGCCGCGGGAGACGGCCGGGAGGACCCGCCTCCGCCGGACTCCTCCGCGTCGCGTGCCGCGGCGATGACCGCCGCCGCGCAGCCGCGTCCCGAACCGCGCAAGCTGGACCAGCCCGAGCCGGAAGACCCGAAAGCCAAGGGCCGCAAGCGGTTGAAGATCGCCGCGCTGGTGCTGGCGGTGCTGGTCCTGGTCGTCGGCGGGGTGTTCACCATCCGGTACTTCGTGCTGCGAAATTACTACGTGGGCGAAGGAACCGCTCAGTTCAAGGGCGAGATCGCGATCTTCCAGGGTGTTCCGGGCAGCGTGCTGGGTATTCCTTTGCAGCGTGAGGTGCAGGGGTCGTGCGATCCGGCGCTGGCCAAGTGCAACAAGCGTTACGTGGACCAACTCGACGAAACCGGTAAGGCGACTGTGCTCGGCGGCAGCAACACTTATGGCAGCCTGAACGAGGCACGTGAGTTCATCAACCGGTTGCGGACCGAGAACGTGCTCGACCCGTGCCCGGACGTGATCGCACAGCAGCAACAGCAGAACCAGTCGGCGACGTCCACGCCGCCGACGGACCCGGCGAACCCTGAGATGGCGAGCACCATGCCGTCGTCGTCGCCGCGTCCGGGTGTGGACTGCCGGCCCGAGCACAACGAGGGTGGCGGCGGCTGATGGCGCAACCGGTCCCCGTCGGGGCGGGTCCGGCGACGGCGACCGGGCAGGGCAACAACAGCAGTCCCGGTATGCAGCCGGTCGCGCCGACCAGGCGCGGCACGGAGCTGTGGATGCTCGCCTTCGCCGCCGCGCTGGTCACCAGCGCGTTAACGCTGGTCTCGATCAACCAGAAGCAAGAGCTGACGATCCAGATCCTCTGGTACGGCCTGGCGTTCTTCGCCGTGTTCACCATCGCGCACCTGGCGGTGCGCAAGTGGGCGCCGTACGCGGACCCGCTGATCCTGCCGTGTGTGGCGCTGCTGCACGGGTTCGGCCTGGTGATGATCTACCGGATCGACCTGGCCAAGGCTGAGCAAGCGCTTGCCAGGGCACGGGAGTACGCCCCATCCGCACCGAAACAGGTGCTGTGGACGGCCATCGCGCTGGTGTTCTTCCTGGTCGTGCTGTTCGTCGTGCGCAACCACCGGGTGCTGGCGAAGTACGGCTACACCGCCGGCCTGGTCGGCCTGTTCGCGCTGGCCCTGCCCGCGATGCTGCCCGCCAGCATCTCGGAGGCCAACGGCGCCAAGGTGTGGCTGAAGCTCGGGTTCTTCAACATCCAGCCGGGTGAGTTCGCCAAGATCCTGCTGATGGTGTTCTTCGCGTCGTTCCTGGTGTCCAAACGCGACCTGTTCATGGTCGCAGGCCGCCGGTTCCTCGGCATGGAACTGCCCAGGGCACGGGACCTCGGGCCGATCCTGGTCGCGTGGGGTGTCGCGCTCGGCGTCCTGGTCTTCGAGAAGGACCTCGGCACGTCGCTGCTGATCTTCGGCATCGTGCTCGCGATGCTCTACGTGGCGACCGAACGCGCCGCATGGGTGGTCATCGGCCTGTCGCTGTTCATCGGTGGCTGTCTGGTGGCGTTCTCGCTGTTCACGCACGTGCAGCAGCGGGTGGCGAACTGGCTGACCCCGATGGACAAGGACCTGTTCGAGAAGCTCGGCGGCAGCTTCCAGATCGCCCAGGGCCTGTTCGGCCTGGGCACCGGCGGGATGGCGGGCACGGGACTCGGCGCGGGACGGCCGGACATCGTGCCGGAGGCCAGCACCGACTTCATCACCGCGGCGATCGGTGAGGAGCTCGGCTTCATCGGCCTGACCGCACTGCTGATGGTGTACATGATCCTGGCGATGCGGGGCCTGCGCAGTGCGGTCGCCGTGCGCGACAGCTTCGGCAAACTGCTGGGCGGCGGCCTGTCGTTCGCCATCATCATGCAGTTGTTCGTCGTGGTCGGCGGCGTGACCGCGCTGATCCCGATGACCGGTATCACCGCGCCCTTCCTCTCGTACGGCGGTTCCTCACTGCTGGCGAACTACATCCTGATAGCCCTGCTGTTGCGGATATCCGACGCCGCGCGGCGGCCACAGACCGGGTCGCGCCCGCGGCCGGTCCAGCAGGCACCAATCGCGGAGGCGAGCACGGTGATGGTGGAGCGGCCGTCATGAACACACCTCTTCGCCGGGTCGGCCTCGCCATGCTTCTCATGGTGGTGTTGCTGCTGGCCAACATCACCTACATCCAGATGGTCAACGCCGACGACTACCGGGCGGACCCGCGCAACCAGCGGGTGCTGTTCGACGAGTACTCCCGGGAACGCGGCAAGATCATCTCCAGTGACGGCAAGCTGATCGCGACCGTCACGCCGACCAACGACCGGCTGCGCTACCTGCGCCAGTACCCGCTCGGCGCGGCGTTCGCGCCGGTCACCGGGTACTACTCGGTGCGCTACGGCTCGCGGGCGCTGGAGCGGTCGGAGAAGGAAATCCTGGACGGGTCGGACGACCGGCTGTTCGTGCGCAGGCTCTCGGACCTGATCACCGGCCGCGACCCGCGCGGCGGCAACATCCAGACCACCATCGACTCACGGATCCAGCAGACCGCGTACGACGCGATGACAGCCGCCAACTACACCGGCTCGGTGGTCGCGATCCGGCCGCAGACCGGCGAGATCCTGGCGATGGTGTCCACGCCGTCCTACGACCCGAACCCGCTGTCGTCACACGACGGCGACGAGCAGGAGAAGGCCTACCGGGCGTACGCCGACGACAAGCTCAAGCCGATGCTCAACCGGGCGATCCAGGAGACGTACCCGCCCGGCTCGACGTTCAAGCTCGTGGTCACCGCCGCCGCGCTGGAGGACGGCGTCACCAAGGACGCCCAGTTGACCGCGGCCAACAGCGTCCAGCTGCCGGGCACCCGGACCGATCTGGAGAACTTCAACGGCGGCCACTGCGGTCCCAACGACCAGGCCACCGCGTCGCTGGAGACCGCGCTGGCGCTGTCGTGCAACACCGCGTTCGCCACGCTGGCCGACCAGCTCGGTGCGGACAAGCTGCGGGACCAGGCCGCCAAGTTCGGCATCGGCCAGACCGACCTGCAGATCCCGATGGGGGTCGAGGAGTCCAGCATCGGCCCGCTGCCCGACGCCGCCTCGATCTACCAGACCGGCATCGGCCAGCGCGACGTCCGGCTGACGCCGCTGCAGGACGCGATGATCGTCTCGGCGATCGCCAACGGCGGCGTGCTGATGCGCCCGCAGCTGGTGCAGAAGGTGCTGGCCCCGGACCTGTCGGAGATGTCGAAGTTCGACGCGGACGAACTGGGCCGCGCGATGTCCACGTCCAACGCGGGCGTGCTGCGCGACATGATGAAGAAGTCCGAGGAGAACACCAGGGGCAACGGCAAGGTCAACGGTCTGACCATCGCGTCGAAGACCGGTACCGCCGAGCACGGCACCGACCCGAAGAACACTCCGCCCCACGCGTGGTACGTCGCTTTCGCGCCCGCGGACAACCCGCAGATCGCCGTAGCCGTCATTGTGGAGAGCGGCGGCAACCGCGGGCTCGCCGCGACCGGTGGCTCGGTGGCCGCGTCGGTCGGCCGGGCCACGATCAACGCCATGCCGGGCATCGGAGGTAGGTGAGCATGCTGACGACGGGGCAGCTGCTCGCCGACCGGTATCGGTTGGTGCGGCGCATCGCCGTCGGCGGCATGGGTGAGGTGTGGGAGGCCGCCGACACGCGGCTGGACCGTGCCGTCGCGGTGAAGGTGCTCAAACCCGAGCTGTGCGGCGACGCCGAGTTCCTGCACCGGTTCCGGACCGAGGCACGGACCATGTCCTCGCTTAACCACCCTGGCATCGCCTCGGTGCACGACTACGGCGAGACGGCCGCCACGGCGGACGGGCCGCAGGACACCGCGTACCTGGTGATGGAGCTGGTCGAGGGCGAACCGCTGGCGTCCATCCTGGCCAGGGAGGGCCGGATCAACGCCGAGCGGACGCTGGACATCCTCGAGCAGGCGGGCAACGCGCTGCAGGCCGCGCACGCGGGCGGGTACGTCCACCGGGACGTCAAACCGGGCAACATCATGATCACGCCCGCGGGTGTGGTGAAGCTGACCGACTTCGGCATCGCCAAGGCCGCCGACGCGGCTCCGGTGACCCGGTCGGGCATGGTCATGGGCACGGCCCACTACATCGCGCCGGAACAGGCCCTCGGTCACGACGCCGAGCCGGCCAGCGATGTGTACTCACTGGCAGTGGTCGGGTACGAGTGCCTCATGGGGCATCGGCCGTTCCTGTCGGAAAACGCTGTCACGGTGGCGATGATGCACATCAGGGACATCCCGCCGCCGTTGCCGCCGGACGTGCCGCCTGGTGCACGGGCCGTCATCGAGGCCACCCTCGTGAAGGACCCGCGCCAGCGCTACAGCAACGGCGGCGAGTTCGCCGCGGCGGTCGCCGCGGTCCGTGCCGGTCGTCCGCTGCCCACACCGTCGGGAATGGCGTTGGCGGCCGCACACCCCGTGACACATCCCGGGACTCATCCGGGTGTCGTCCCGGCGGGCATGCCCCCGCCGATGGTGCACGGCACCGGCTCGTTCCCGTTGCCACCCCGCCGGCCGCGCCGCGGCAGCCGGGCCTGGCTGTGGACTTTGCTGGCGTTACTGCTGGTGGCGCTGGTCGTGCTGGCGATCTGGGCGATTCCGCGGCTGACCGGGTCCACGTCCCGCTCACCCGGCACGCCCAACCCGGTCTCCGGCAGCGCCACCCAGAACCCCGGGGTCAGTTTCCCGCCGGACGGACCGGCATATGGTGAGCCGAACGGACAAGGGCGGCCGGCCGTGGCCCAGGTGAAGGCCGGGGAACTGCTCGGCCACCCCGCTTCGGAAGTAGTCGAGCGGTTGCGAGAGGCTGGTCTTCAACCGGAAGTTCGGTCGCTACCGTTGTCGGGCGAACCGTCGCAGGACCTGCGGACGTGCTACGTGACAAGCGTGCAACCGATCGGACAGGTGGACCAGGGGTCGAAGGTGACTGTTGAATGCGACCCGGACAGACAGCCACCTGGTTGAAAACGGCCTGGCGGACCGGCAAGAGCGGGCATGATGGGACCGAGAAGTTGACTAGGAGCGGGACTACGCAGCGATGACGACACCGCGACTGCTCTCCAATCGCTATGAGCTGGGCGAGACGCTCGGCTATGGCGGCATGTCCGAGGTTCACAAGGGCCGTGACGTTCGGCTCGGTCGTGACGTCGCGGTGAAGGTGCTGCGTGCCGACCTGGCGAGGGACCCGCAGTTCCAGGAACGGTTCCGGCGCGAGGCCCAGAACGCGGCCGCGCTCAACCACCCCGCGATCGTCGCGGTCTACGACACCGGCGAGACGCGCACCGAGTACGGCCCGCTGCCGTACATCGTGATGGAGTACGTCGACGGACGGACCCTGCGCGACATCGTCAAGACCGAAGGACCACTGCCCGGCCAGCGCGCCATGGAGATCATGGCGGACGTCTGCGCGGCACTGGACTTCTCCCACCGGCACGGCATCGTGCACCGCGACGTCAAACCCGCCAACGTGATGATCACCAAGACCGGCGCCGTCAAGGTGATGGACTTCGGTATCGCCCGCGCGGTGCATGACGGCCAAGCGGCCGTGACACAGACCGCCGCGGTGATAGGAACCGCGCAGTACCTGTCGCCGGAGCAGGCACGCGGCGAAACGGTCGACGCGCGAAGTGACGTTTACGCAACAGGTTGCGTGCTGTTCGAGCTGTTGACAGGGGAGCCGCCGTTCACCGGTGACTCCCCTGTCGCTGTCGCCTACCAGCACGTCCGCGAGGACCCACGCAAGCCGTCGCAGCTCAACTCCCGCGTCAGCCCGCAGCTCGACGCGATCGTGCTCAAGGCGATGGCCAAGGGCGCCGCGAACCGCTACCAGTCGGCCGCGGAGATGCGGATGGACATCGTGCGTGTGCTGTCCGGGCAGCGCCCGGCCGCGCCGATGGTGATGACCGAGGACGACCGCACCGCGATGCTGGGCCAGCAGACGCGGATCAACGACAACCCGCGCGGCAGACACCGCCCGGACGCGCTCGCCGACGACTACGACGACTACGACGCCGGTGAGGAAGAGCGCAAACGCAAGCGCCGTAAGGCGTGGATGACAGCGGTGATCACGTTGCTCGTCGTCGCCGTGATCGTGCTCGGCATCTGGCTGACCACAAAACTGCTGGCCGGCGACGACAGCGGTACCCAGTTCGTCGACCTGCCCTCGGTGAAGGGGGCCCAGGAGACCGCGGCCCGCAACCAGCTCGAAGCCCTGGGCTTCCAGGTCACCATCGAGAACGTCCCCTGTGAGCCTCCTGGCCCCGGCCAGGAGGCGCCGTGCAAGGCGGAGGACGTCGGCACCGTGATCCAGCAGAATCCGCCGCCCGGCAAGCTCGGCCAGGGCAGCTCGGTCACGCTGCAGATCGGGCGCAGCGCCAGCGCGGTCAAGATCCCCGACGTCAAGGGCAAGTCCAAGGAGGACGCCGCGAAGACCCTCGGTGAGGCGGGCCTGACGGTCTCACCGGACGAGGTCACCGAGGAGACCACCGACACGAGGCTGGTCGGCAAGGTGACCAACACCAACCCGGGTATCGGCGTCGAGGTCCCGAAGGGCACCACGGTCAAGCTGGTGGTCGGCAAGCAGCCCGCGCAGGTCGACGTGCCGAACGTGGTCGGCCAGGACTTCAACTCGGCCAAGACCAACCTGGAGAACGAGGGCTTCAAGGTCACCAGGACCGACATCGAGTCCGACCAGCCCAAGGACATCGTGGTCGCGATGAACCCGAAGAAGGCCCGGCCGGGTTCGACGATCACCCTGCAGGTCTCCAAGGGTCAGCCGCAGCAGGACCCGAACCAGATCACGATGCCCAACCTGGTCGGGAAGAGCGAGGCCGCCGCACGCCAGGAGTTGCGCGTGCTCGGCTGGGACGGCGACATGCGGATCGACGCGGACGAGACCAACGACGTGACCAAGCTCAACGAGGTCGCCGAGCAGGACGTCCAGCCCGGCACGAAGATCGCCAAGAACCAGACCATCAACGTCAGAGTGTTCAGAACCTTCAAACCGGGCGGCACACCCTGACGGCTTGCGGTGTGTGATCCATGGTTTTGTATGTTGTTGCCCCGAGATCCTGGCCTGGCGGTACCCGGACGCGCCGCAGCGTCTTGAGAAAGGCGGAATGCAATGGTTGGGCGACTTCCCGCAGCGGTAGTCGGCTCCGGTGAGAGTCTCAGCCGGCCATGACGCTTGCGCTGAAGTACGCGGCACGTAGCGACCGCGGGTTACACCGGTCCAACAACGAGGACTCGGTGTACGCCGGGCCGCACCTGCTCGCCATCGCGGACGGGATGGGCGGGCACGCCGCGGGAGAGGTGGCCAGCAAGGTGGTCATCGCCGCGCTTGCGCCTCTCGACGAGGACGTCCCTGGTGACGACCTGCTCGGAAAGCTGCACGAGGCGGTCATCTCGGGCAACCACACGATCGCCGAACTGGTCGAGCAGGACCCTGATCTCGAAGGCATGGGCACGACGCTGACCGCCATCCTGTTCGGCGGCGGCCGGCTCGGCCTGGTGAACATCGGGGACTCGCGGACGTACCTGTTGCGCGACGGGCAGTTCAACCAGATCACCCGGGACGACAGCTTTGTCCAGTCGCTGCTGGACGAAGGACGCATCACGCCCGAGGAAGCGCTCACACACCCGCAGCGTTCGCTCGTGCTGCGCGCACTGGTCGGCCACGAGGTGATCGAGCCGACCCTGCAGGTACGCGAGGCCCGGGTGGGCGATCGGTACCTGCTGTGCTCCGACGGGCTGTCGGACGTCGTCGGGTTCGAGAAGCTGGCCGAGACCATGCAGATCCCGGACCGGCAGATGTGCGCGGACAAGATGATCGAGCTCGCCCTGCAGGGCGGTGGCCCGGACAACGTGACCGTGATCGTCGCCGACGTGGTGGACGAGGAACCTCAGGTCACGCAGTCGTTCGACTCGTCGAACAACCACATGCAGCCGGTCGGCCCGACCACGTCACCGCCGCGCCAGCCGGTTCCCATGCCCCCGCAGCAGCAGCCGCCGCATCAGCAACAGCCGACGATGCAGCAGCAGCAGCAGCCACCGCCGCCACCGCAGAAGAAGAAGCGCGGCCGCAAGATCGCGATCATCGTCGCGGCGGCCGTGATCCTGCTCGCGCTGGCGGCGGCCGGGATCCGGTACCTGGCGTACACCAACTACTACGTCGGCGTCAGCGACGGCGGCGAGATCGCGGTGTTCCAGGGCGTTCGCGGGACCGTGCTCGGCGTGGAGCTGCACCGCAAGGTCGAGGGCTCGTGTGCACCCATCGACGGTCCGACGTGTCAGCCGCTGCGGATCGACGACCTCGGCGCGTCGAACAAGACGAAGGCGAACGAGGGCTTCCCCGTCGGCGACCTGGAGGCGGCCCGCCAGACCATCAACACGTGGCGCCGGGAGGACCAACAGCAGCCCCAGGAGCCGACCGACTGCCCGCCGCCGACGTCGTCGGTTCCCACCACGCCGGCCAGCACGCCCGCAGGCGGCACGGTGACGACACCACCCTCGTCGGCGCCGACGGACGTGCCGTCGTTCCCCGGCGAGACCACAACGCCGCCGAACTGCTGACCTAACGGAGCACAGCGGCTTCGGTCAGCGTGCGCATCCCGCGCTCGAGCTCGGCCACCTTGTCCTCAGCGACGGGGTGGCCGCACTTGGCCAGCCAGTTCGCCAGCATGCGGTGGCCGCCCTCGGTGAGCACGGATTCGGGGTGGAACTGCACGCCCTCGATCGGCAGGTCACGGTGGCGCATGCCCATCACGATGCCGGTCTCGGTCTGCCCGGTGACCTCGAACTCGGCCGGGATCGTCTCGGGCAGCACGGTCAGCGAGTGGTAACGGGTCGCGGTGAACGGGTCCGGCAGGCCGGCGAGCACGCCCGCACCGGAGTGGTGCACCTGGCTGGTCTTGCCGTGCAGCAACTCGGGCGCGCGGTCGACGGTCGCGCCCCACGCCACGCCGATCGCCTGGTGCCCCAGGCAGACGCCCAGCACCGGAACCCGGCTCGTCGCGGCCTGCTTGATCAACTCGATGCTCCGGCCAGCCCGCTCCGGCGTGCCCGGTCCAGGACTGACCAGCACCCCGTCGAACCCGTCGAGCTCGAGATCGGGCGAGTCGTTGCGCCGCACGACGCACTCCGCACCGAGCTGGGCCAAATACTGGACCAGGTTGTAGACGAAGCTGTCGTAGTTGTCGACCACCAGCACGCGCATGCCGACATGCTATGCGGCTCCAGTCGCCACGCGCTCTGGTGTTTTCTCGTATCGCCGGTAAAAAGTGGTGCGCCCGTACCACTTTCCCGGTTACCCTTCCGGTGTGCTGATCTTCGACGCGGACGACACCCTGTGGGAGAACAACATCCTGTTCGAGCGGGTGATCGACGACTTCCTGGAGTGGCTGGCGCACCCCTCCCTGGCCAAGGCCGAGCTGCGCCCCATCCTCGACGACATCGAGCGCGCCAACATAGTGACTGTCGGCTACGGCAGCAAAGCACTGCTGCGCAACCTCCACGACACGTTCGAGCACCTCTACGAGCGCAAGGTGACAGCGGCGGAGAGCAAAGAGATCGAGGAACTGGCCGTCACCCTGATCGACCACCGGGTGGAACTGATCGAGGGCGTCCCGGAGACCCTCGCCGAGCTGAGCACCCGCCACACGATGCTGATGCTCACCAAGGGCGACCGCGAGGAGCAGCAACGCAAGATCGACGCGTCCGGCCTCGCCCACCACTTCCGGAGCATCCACATCGTGCCGGAGAAGGACCCGGCCACCTACCGCAAGCTCGCCGCCGAGCTGTCCCTCGACGTGGCCACGACCTGGATGATCGGAAACTCACCGAAGTCGGACATCCTGTCCGCCCGGGCGGCCGGGATGCGGGCGGTGTTCATCCCGAACGTGCACACCTGGGTGCTCGAAGAGGAGGAACTCGACCCGTCGGACGAGGGCGTCCTGCACCTGGAGCGGTTCACCGACCTGCTGAAGCACTTCTGACTCGCCCACCCGCAGGGAATCGAGACACCTCGGAGGCACCGCTCCCCAGGAAGGCACACCAACCCCGTCGAACCCACAACCGCCCTCAGCGCAGCCCCCACCACTCCCGGGGGGCGACCCCGCACCCAGCCTACCGGCGATAAGGGCTGGTGAAGAGGGTTACTAAGCGGTTGTGGACAACCAGATTTGCGAACGGACCGTTCGTACGGTCCAGGGCTTGGCTGGAGCGCCGACCGTCACTGCTCAGTCGTCACGTTGTTGAACCACAGCTTCGGTTCTAGCCACGGGAAGACGACGAACAGCAGGAGCGCGATCACGCCGAGAGCCAGCACCGTGGCCAGGGTGATCCGGACGCCCAGCGGCCCGGGGAGCTTGCGCCAGATCCACCCGTACATCAGTCGTTCTCCGAGAGCGCGGCGGGCAACTGGTTCGGCGCGGCCGGGTTCTTGGCCTCCTGGTCGGTCAGCACGAGGTGCACGATCAGCCGCTGCTCGTCGGAGAACTTCGGGTGGCACGTGGTCAGGGTCAGCAGGGCCACGCCGGGCTTCGTGCCGGGGGTGGCGTACGGCACCGGCGAGATGACACCGCCCTGCGACGGGGCGACGATGTCACGTCCGTAGACCTTGTTGTACTCGGCGCCGAGCTTGTTGACGCGCTCGCAGCGCGGGCTCTTGGTCTTCACCGATTCCCACCTCCTGGCCTCGGACTCCACGGGGAGCATCCGGTAGGTGAACCAGCTGGTCGAGGTCTCGATCACGACCGCGTCGCAGGACTTGAGCAGGTCGAGGTCGTTGAACGGGGCACCCTTGCCGACCCGGTGGCCCGCGATGGCGAAGTTGCCGTGCTCGCCTGGCAGCGCCGTGCCCTTGTAGTGGCCCGGTCCGCTCTCCAGCGTCTTGTCGCTGGTGCCCTCGAGCACTGTGAAGTGAAAATCCGCGCCGAACTTGGGGATGTAGAGCTTGGCGAAGCCCTTGCCGTCCTCCAGCTCGATCTTGTTGGTCCGTTCGCCGCCTTCCACGACGTCCGCACCGGGCTGGTGCTGCCACTCGTCATCCAGCGCCGCGGTGGCCTCACGCTGCTTGCCCGCGGAGAACAGGTCGGTGATGTACAGCTCGTAGACCACGAAGAGCAGCACGATCATGCCGGCGGTGATGAGCAGTTCACCGAGGTTGCGCACCACGTTGCGCGCCCGATCCCCGGCTTGTGGCGGCCCGTCCTGTAGGTCGCCGTACAAGCGTCCAGAGTCGTAGTCACCCTCATGAGTTCCCACTCGTACTCCCCTGGTGGTTCGCGAGCCTTTTCGACTACGTTAACGTGTTCCCACGGCGGCAGTTGCGGACCTCCGCTTGCCGCCGTATACGCACGCATAACGCCAGGCGAGGACACGATGCCCAAGTCCAAGGTTCGCAAGAAGAGCGTCTACACGGCGCCCGCCAGCGATCGCCGTACCCCGGTGAAGGTGCGTGGGGGCGGCCCTTCGCATCCGCTGTACATCGCGGTGATGCTCGGTGTGATGGTGATCGGCCTTGCTTGGCTGGTGGTCAACTACATCGCCGGGCAGGACATCCCGTTCATGGCCGATCTCGGCAACTGGAACTTCGCGATCGGGTTCGCCCTGATGATCGGTGGTCTGCTGATGACCATGCGGTGGCGCTGACCCCGGTACACGATACCCGCTGTTCACCCGGTCGTGGGATGCTGGTCTACACCCGTTCAGCCCAGCGTCACTGAACCACAAGGATGTAACTCATCCCCAGTGTGGACAACTCTTGTGGATAAGTAGGACGCAGCGTCACGTGACGTCACCGAAAGCCCGTCTTGTCTGGTCAACGCCACCGGTGTTGGTCGCCGTCGGCTGGGTGGCCGCGGCAGGTGGCGCGGCCTGGGCCATCCTCACCGAGGACACGCCGGGTCGCGTGCTCGTCGGTCTGGCCACGCTGATCGCGGCCCTGCTGGCGCTGCACGGCACGCTGGCGCGGCCGCGCCTCACCGCCGACAGCAACGGGCTGATCCTGCGCCGGTTCGCCAGCAGGCGGCAGTGGGCCTGGGCCGAGGTCAACGTCCGGCTGGTCCGGACCCGCAGGCTCGGCCGTCAGGTGAGCACGCTCGAGCTCGACGCCGAGGACGACCTGGTCGTCCTCGGCTGGCTCGACCTCGGCGTCCCGCCCGAAGACGTCGCCGACGCGCTGCGCGAACTACGCACTTGACAGTCGGAAACAGCTGACCTGCGAGTTCTCGTAGGTACACACCGCTGGTCCGACGAACTGGCTGTCCCGGACGAACACCAGCCCGACCAGCACGACCAGTGCCACGACCACGGTCGCGATCTGCACCTTCGTCCGGATCTTCGCCGGCGGGTAGAGGAACCCGAGCGCCACGGCGGCACCGGTGACCAGGCCCCCGATGTGCCCGAGCCACGAGATGTTCGGGATCGTGAACGTGATCACCAGGTTCAGCGCGATGATGCCCAGCGCGGGCGCGATCGGCATCTTCAGCCGGAACACCGCGACCGCGAGCGCGCCCATCAGGCCGAAGATCGCGCCCGACGCACCGGCCGTGTTCCCGTAGTCCTGCACCAGACCGGTGCTGGTCCGGAGCACCTCCTGGGCGTCGAACAGGAAGACCGCGGTGCTGCCGCCGAGCAACGACACCAGGTAGAGCGCGAGGAACCGGATCCGGCCGAACAACATCTCCAGATCACGGCCGACGATGTAGAGCGACACCATGTTCACCACGAGGTGGATCACCCCGAAGTGCTGGAAGCCGTTGGTGATCAGCCGCCACCACTCACCGCCCGCCACCGCGGGCGGCCAGAGCACGCCGATGTCGAACGAGAACGACAGGTCGTTGTTGTTGACGCTCTGCGCCTGAAAGGCGTTCAGCGCGAACACCGCCAGGTTCAGCGCGACCAGGATCGGCACGACCAGCGGCTTGGTGTGCAACTCCGCGCCGGCCACCGTCACCGCGCGCCGCTGCGTCCGCATGCCCTCGTTCACGCAGTCGACGCACTGGTACCCGACCGAGGCCTCCCGCAGGCACTCGGGACAGGCAGGCCGTTCACACCGGACACAGCGCAACCCCGTCGGCCGGTCCGGGTGCCGCACGCAGGCCTGGTCAGCCACGCTCGATGACCACTCGGTTGATCACGACGTCCTCGACCGGCCGGTCCTCGTCCGCGGTCCTCACCCGGGAGATGGCGTCCACGACGTTGCGCGACTCCTGGTCGGTGACCTCGCCGAAGATCGTGTGCTTGAAGTTGAGGTGTGGCGTCGGTTTGACCGTGATGAAGAACTGCGAGCCGTTCGTGTTCGGCCGGCTGATGTTGGCCATGGCCAGCAGGTACGGCTTGTTGAACTGGAGCTCCGCGGTGAACTCGTCCGGCACGGTGAAACCGGGCCCGCCGCGCCCGGTGCCCGTCGGGTCACCGGTTTGGATCATGAAACCGTCGATGACCCGGTGGAAGATCGAACCGTCGTAGTAGGGGCCGGATGTACCGCCCTGTGCGTTCTGCGGCGAATACTCCTTCGTGCCCTCGGCGAGCCCGACGAAGCTCTTCACGGTTTTCGGGGCGTAATCAGGGAAAAGGGCGATCCGGATGTCACCGAGCGTAGTCTGCAGGGTGGCCGTCACCTTGATCCCGACGAGTGATTCGTTGCTGTCTGCCACGCCTCCAATCGTGCCATCCAGAGCGGGCACGGTTCGGAAGGGGCAGGATGGGGAACCTGTCTATCAACGAACCACCCCCGAACCCACTTGGCGAGGTGAAGGCACATGACTCGGGCCCCAGAGGCGGTGGACAAGGCCGTCGACGCGGTCCGCCGGGCGGAGCACAAGCTGGTCGAAAGCGCTGGGGAGGTCGCGACCAAGACCCGCCGAACCCGCCGCAAGCTGGCACGCAAGGCCAAGGCCACCCGCAAGGACCTGATGAAGAACGCGAAGAAGGCCAAGGTGACCGCGCAGCACCTGGCAGGCGCGCAACCTCGGCGCCGCCGCCGCTGGCCGTGGATGATCGCTTTGCTCGTGGCCGCCGCGGGCACGGTCATCGCGGTCCGCTCGATGGCGGCGCAGCAGCAGGAAGAGGCCGTCCCGCCGGAGCCGCGCACCGAGGACGAGAAGCCGTCCGAGACACCGAAGCAGCAGGACAACGGCAGGCCGCAACCGGCGGAGTCGACCAGCAGCCAGCCGAAGAAGTAACGCCCCGAACCCCTGTTCGCCCACCCACGAACTTCTCGCCGCGCCCAGGACAGTCCCCCGCCCATCCCAAGGGGGTGGGGGCTCCCCGGCATCAATTCTAGTCGGTGGGAACGGGGTGAACAGGGGTTCTGGCTCCACGAGCCGGTGCGAACGGACCGTTCGCACGAAGTTCACTCCGGGACGCCACGTGGTGGGTGGCGTCCCGATTTGTGGTGACGGTCAGTCGCCTACAGGCCGAGGGTGGCGATCGCCTTCTCGGCGACTTGGCGGGCTTTGATCGACTGCGCCTGGTTGGTCGTCACGATGACCGCCGTTTCTTGCTTGGCGACCGCGTAGACCGATCCCTTGTCGGCGCCGATCGAGCCGCCCTTCCAGCCTGACGGCGCGTTGGCCGGGTTCGAGCTGTCGATCGGGGCGGCCTCGTCGACCAGTGCCTTCGCGTTCTTCGCGGTGCCGACGTACACGCGGACGGTCAGCTGGACCTTGCCGTCGGCACGGTAGAAGAAGCAGGCCGGATGCGGCTTGTCCGCGGAGATACGGACCTTGGTGGCGCGCTGGCCGTTGGCTTCGGCGACGAAGGCGCTTTCCAGGTACGGGCACGGGCCGTCGGCCACAGGTTCCGGCGCCGGTGGCGGGCCTTCCGGCTGCGTGGTCGTCGGCGTGACCCGCGGGCGCTCCGTCGGCTGCGGCCCGGGCTCGGCGTCAGGGCCGGTCGAGCAACCGGCCAGGCAGCACGCGAGCAGCAGGGCTGAAGTCAGTCGCTTCATAGGTGCGCCAGTCAACCAGAGTCCTGTGAACGGCCTGTCGCGGCATCTGGTGAACCTTCTCCAACCGCCCGGCGTAGTCCCCTCCGCACCACCTTGCCAAGCCTGCATACGTAAGGGGTATCGGATGGAGAACATCCTCAGGCGCAGAGAAGACCTGCTCTCACTGTTCCGGATCGTGATCGGGTTGTTGTTCGTCAGCCACGGCGCCGCCAAGTTGTTCGGCGTGCTGGGTGGACGCACAGTCCAGTTCGGGGCCTGGCCGTCGTTCTACGCGGGCCTGATCGAACTCGTCGCCGGCGGCGCCGTCATGCTCGGGGTCGGCACCCGGGTCGCGGCACTGATCTGCTCGGGTGAGATGGCCTACGCGTACTTCGTCAGCCATCAGTCGAAAGCGTTGTGGCCGCTGGAGAACGGCGGGGAACTCGCCGCGGTCTACTGCTGGACGTTCCTGCTGATCGCCTTCTTCGGGCCAGGCACGTGGACGTTGTCCCGGCTGTGGAACAGGAACAAGCAGACCGCGTCGACCGCGGTCGGCTGAGCGGCGTCCTGGGTCCTGGCAGCGCGGCCAGGGCTCAGGAGTCCAGCAGCCGATCCACCTCGGCCGCCGAGTCGAGCACGATGCACCGCGAAACCCGTTCGGCCTCAGCGGTATCCGCCCGCGAGACGGCCTCCGCCTCCAGCAAGTGCCAGTCCAACGCCGTGTTCTGCAGGTCCGGCGGGAACAGCTGCAACTCGGCCCGGCCGTGCAACACCTCCGCGGTCACTTCGCCGACCTGCACGAACAAGTCGTTGCCGGACGCGACGAAGATCAGCCGGTGGAACGCGATGTCGGCCTCGATGAAGGGCAACGGATCCCCGGCGACGGCGTGCTTGCGCATCTCGTCCGCCAGCCGCAGCAGTTCGCCGCGTTGTTCGTCGGACGCGTTGGCGGCCGCCAATCCCGCGGCGACCGGTTCGACGGCCGCCCTCAACTGGGACATCTGCCTGAGCAGTTCCCGGCGGTCGGAACCCGCGAGACGCCACCGGATCAGCTGTGGGTCGAAGAGGTTCCACTCGGAGGTCGGCAGCACGATCAGCCCGATCTTGGGCCGGCTGCGCACCATCCGCAGCGCTTCCAGGACCCGGACCGCTTCCCGGCCAACGGTTCTCGACACGCCGTACTGAGTGGTCAGCTCGTCCAGCCGCAGAATCGTGCCGGGTGGGTATCTCCCTGAGGTCAGCGCGAGGCCGAGCGAGTCGAGCAAATGGGCGTGCAGGGTCACCGTGACTCCAGGATCCGTTCGGCGACAACGAGATCGTGCCCGAACGTGATCTTGATGTTGCGTTGTTCCCCGGGTACCCAGTGCACCTCGATGTCGGTGAACCGCTCGATGCAGGACGCCGTGTCCGTGCCCACGAACCCCTCCTCAGCCGCCCGCTCGTAGGCAGCGAGCAGGGGCGCCGCCAGAAAACCCTGTGGTGTCTGGACCGCGACGAGTTCCTCGGAGATCGGGATGACGTGCTCGTCGGTCGCCAGTGCCAGATCCTCGCTCACCATCCCGGGGATCGCGCCGCCATACTGTCTCGCAGCCCGCAGTACCGCCGCAACAAGTTCTCGGCTGACCAACGGACGTGCGCCGTCATGGATGAGCACGGTGTCGACCTCGCCGGCGTTGATGCGTCCGGCGAGCTGCCGGAGGGCGGCGAGTTCGGAGCCCTGCCGCGTGCTGCCGCCGGACACCACTTCGACGTCCAGGCCTTCGGTGACTTCCTGGACGTGCTCGACGTCCTGCGGTCGCGTCACCAGTACGACCGGCCCGATGCCGGGGTGACTGGCGAACGCCTCCAGCGACCACGCCAGCACCGGTCGTCCGGCTATCGGCAGGTAGACCTTGTTGATTTCCCGTCCGACACGTGTGCCCGAACCCCCCGCCAAGACCACTCCGGCCGCTTGAGTCACACCCACGATCATCCCGGTTGTTTCACGTTGAACCAAGCGAGTGACAGATCTGGTCCAGCAACTGCGCCACTCGCCGGTCGGCCCGCGCACCCGGCCGGTGGATCGCGTAGTACGGCACTGGCGGGAGGTCCACGATCGGCACCTTCGCCAGGTCGGTGCGCACACATCCGTTGACGACCGCGGCGCCGACACCGAGTTCGACGAAGTGCAGCATCAGCGGCCACCCACCCGCTTCGACGGCGACCTCCCATTCGAAGTCGGCGACCGACCGCAGACGTTCGAGCGACACCCGCAACGGCTGCGCGGGATGCGGCAGCACCATGCGCATCCCCGTGAGGTCCGGCAGACGGATCTGGTCGCGGCTCGCCAGGGGGTGGTCATGCGGTACGACCAGCACTTGGTCGTACGTCGCGAGTTTGACGGTGTCCAAGTCGTCAGGCAGTTCGTCGAGCACCGAGACGCCGAGCTGTGCACGTCCGTCACGCACCAACGTCAACGTCTGCGCTCGTGACGCGGTGAAAAGCCGCAGTCGTTCGGACTCGCGCGCGATCACGTCGCCGAGGAGATAGAGGTACGCGCCCTGGCCAGCCGCGAGCGCGACTCTGCGCTGCTCACCGCCCAACTCGGCGAGGAACTGGTCGAGCTGGTCCGCCCGTTCCCGCGCGAACCGCGCCAACGCCTCGCCTTCGGCGGTCAGCACAAGCCGTTTACCGTGGCGCACGTACAACGGACGGCCGACCGCCTCGGCCAGCTTCCGCACCTTGACGTGCAGCGCGGGTTGCGAGATATGCAGCTCCCGCGCGGCCGCGGTGAAGTTGAGGCGCTCCGCGAACACGAGGAACGCCGGGAGCGACTCTGCCGGAAACATAATCTGAAACTATAGCTACGCGAGTTTAGCTAGTTCAGATTGAGTTTGTGGTGCTGCACGCTGGGCGCATGCGAAAGGAGTTACGACTCGGCGTGGACTTCGGCCGAGTGATCAACGACGGCGCCTCACACCCGGGCGGTGACGACACGGTGTTCCTCACCGGTGGCTTCGACGAGGCCATGCGAACCCCCGCCATGCCCGGCGCGTTCGAAACCCTGGCCAGGTTGACCGAAGCGTTCGACGGGAAGGTCTGGATCGTGTCCAAGGCGGGCGAACGAATCCAGCAGCGCACAATGGAGTGGTTGGACCACAATGGTTTCTGGTCAGCGACCGGTGTTTCTCGTGCCAACACGCGGTTCTGCCGCAAACGACCGGAGAAAGCCGTGCACTGCAAGCGGCTTGGCATCACACATTTCATCGACGACCGTCAGGACGTCCTGCGGCACCTGCGGGACACCGTCGAGCACCTCTACCTGTTCGGCCCGCAGAAAGCTGATCCGCCGGACTGGGTCGTGCCGACCCTGACCTGGCTGGACGTGGAAACCGCTGTCACAGCAGGAATCGCGGCGGAACCTCGGCCACGAGCCACACGCCGTTCTCGGAAAGCCGGAACTCATAACCTTCCTCGTGCATAGCCGCCGCCCGCACGGTGAGCACGACCGGCTTTCCCCTTCTGGCGCCGACCCGTTCAGCGGTGTCCACATCGGATGAGAGATGAACATCCCGGCGTGCCATGGGTTTGAGCCCTTCAGCCCGGATGTTCGCCAAGTTCGCCGCCACCGTGCCGTGATACAGCAACTCGGGCGGTGAAGTCGCCACCAGCCCGAGGTCGACCGCGACCGAGTGACCCTGACTCGCCCGAATCTTGGTGCCCTGGATGGCGAAACGTTGCTTGTCATTGCTCGCCACGACGAGCTCCAACTCATCCCGCGTGATCACGACACCATGCCGCGCGCACGCCGCCAGGAGCTCGTCGACGTCGACCCAGCCGCCCTCGTCCAACGTGAGCCCGATGTCCGCCGGCCGATGCCGCAGGTGCCGGGACAGGAACTTCGACACCCGCACGACGTTCACGCGCGCAGTTCCTTCAACAGCTCCCGCACGCGGTCCATGATGACCTCGGTGACTTCACGCAGCAGCTCGCCGTCGACTTCCCGGCCGCGGTACGCACTCAGGTCCAGCGGCTCGCCGACGACCATGTTCACCGGTTTACGCGGAAACGGCCGGAACCGCCTGCGCCTGCTGTCGAAGATCTCCCGCGTTCCCCACCGCGCGGCCGGGATCACCGGAACATCATTGGCCAGCGCCAGCCTGGCCACCCCGGTCCGGTTGTCGACCGGCCACCCGTCAGAGTCCTTCGTCAGCGTGCCTTCCGGGTAGATCACCACGACCTTGCCTGCCTTCAGCGCATCGTGCGCGCCGCGCAGGCTGTCACCGGCTTGGGCCGTCCCCCGGAACACCGGAATCTGCCCGGCGCCGTCCAGCACCCGGTTGAGCAACGGGATGTTCCACAGGGTGTGCTTCGTGAAGAACCTCGGCACCCGCCCGTGTTCGTGCACGAAGACCGCGTCGACGATCGGATCGATGTACGACGGGTGGTTCAGCACCAACAGCGCACCACCCCGCACGGGCATGTGCTGCATCCCACGCACAGTCCGGCGCGTCAACGCCCAGGTGAACGGATAGAACACCGAAGCGAAAAGCCCCACCCAGAACCCGCCACGCTCCCGCACACCCGCACTCTACGTGCCAAGCGAGGACGTGATCATCCCCCATCAGATCCCGAAGCCAAGCTCAGAAAAAGCAAAGCCCGGGCGAAGCCCGGGCAGAAGTCTGTGAAGGTACGCTGGTCAACGCGCAAAGCCCCAGCGCTGGAAGGTGCGGAGCACGCACCGTGGGGGGCTTGGGGGGCTCGGCCCCCCAAAATTGGACGGCCGACCCGGCGAAGTTGCGAGCAACGAGCAGGGCAAGCCTGAGGCCGTGGAGACGAGGGGAATCGAACCCCTAACCCCTGCCTTGCAAAGGCAGTGCTCTGCCAATTGAGCTACGTCCCCGGGTGGGGAACCGTCGCCGGTGGCCTGGGGTGGCCACCGGCGTTGGTCGGTCTTACTTGGCGGCGCCGTTGTTGCCCGCGGGGGCGGTGGCCTCGCGCCACAGGTCGGCCTCGGCCTTCGCGGAACGGCTACGGCGAACCACCAGGAAGATGGCACCGGCAACAGCCACCAGTCCGAGAAGCTTCTTCACTTCAGGCCTCCTTCAGGCACATGCTCTGCTTTCCCCAGATTCCCCCACACTACGCGCCCCACGCTGTGAGCGGGGGCGCGGAGCGCCTGCTTTTCCTGGGGGGCATGGGGGGCTGGGCCCCCCAAAATTATGACGATCGATGAAGGTCGGCCGACAGGCCGACACACGTCACCCAATCGATCGTGGGCCCAGGAGGACTTGAACCTCCGACCTCTTCGTTATCAGCGAAGCGCTCTAACCGCCTGAGCTATGGGCCCTTGGGAACGTCGAGAAGATTACCGCATGCCTTCCCGGGTCCCAAAACCGGTATCCCCTTTTGTCACTCGCGCTCCGCCAGAGTGACCTCCAGACCCCCCGCGAGGTCGGCGGACACGTTGTAGACGAAGGCGGCGACCGTGGCCAACGCGCTGAACAGGACGATGTTCACCGCGCCGATGATGGCCGCGACGCCGAACACCCGGCCCGCGCTGATCAACGGTTCCGCCGCGGCGTTGGCGTTGGCGGAGAACAGCTCGTTGGCCGTGCCGTTGACCTTGTCCCAGACGCCCATGCCGTCCAGAACGGCGTAGAGCACGCCCACCGCCACCAGCCAGACGAAGAACAGCGCCACGCCCAGGACCAGCGACAGCTTGAGCACCGACCAGGGATCGAAGCGCTTGATCTGCAGGTTCGCTCGCCGTGGGCCCCGGCCTGGACGACGCAGGGCGCTCGGCGGAGCCGTACCCGCACGTTGGGCCGCACCCGCCATGCCGCCCGGCACGGAGCCGCTCCCTGTGCCGAGATTCACAGTTGTCCTGGCCGGTGCGCCGAGGGGCGGCTGCGGGCCGGTCTGATGCAGGCCGACCGGCGGATACTCGCCAAGTGCCCGGGGCGCGGCCGTGCCCGTGAGCACCGGACGGGCCATGTTCACGGTCTGCTCGTCGGCCAGCCTGGGGCGGGTGGCGTCCTCGGACGGTGCCGCCGCCGAGGCCTCCGGTGCCGCGGCGGGCTCCGGCTCGGCCGCAGGCGCGGGTTCCGGGTCCGCGTACTGGGCGTCACTGGTGACGCGCTGCCATGGCGGCGGCGCGCCGTTCGCGTCCTCCTCGGCCACCACCGGCTTGATGGTGGCCTCGGTCTTCTCACCCTGCCCGTTGGACTGCGACTCCGGCGGTGTGGCCGGCTCAGAACGGTTCGCCGTGGACACGGTGGACGTCTGGTCGACGTCCGCCTCCTGCGTCTTGTCCGTTCCTCGACCGTCCTGGGTCTCGGGGGGTGTCACGAGCTGATCCTCGTCTCCTCGTCGGCGGTGTCCCGCGAGCTAGATCTATTCTGCGGGCTGTTCCGATGACGCGCCGGATGGGTCTGTGGTTGTCTCCTCGGCCGTTTCGGCGCCTTCATCCTCATCGACGACGGCCTCGACGTTGGAAGTGTCCTCGGCGCTGCGGGCGATCGCCACCAGCAACGTGCCCTCGCCGATGTTCATCAGCCGAACGCCCTTGGTCTGCCGTCCCGCCTTGCGGACCTGGCCGGCCGAGGTACGGATGACACCGCCGGCCGACGTGATGGCGTAGATCTCATCCTGTGCCTCGACGATGAGAGCTCCCACCAGCCTGCCACGCCTGGTGTCGTGCTGAATGGTCAACACACCCTTGCCGCCACGACCCTGCACCGAGTAGTCCTCGATCGGCGTGCGCTTGGCATACCCGCCGTCCGTGGCGACCAGCACGAATGTGCCTTCCCTCACAACACCGAGGGTAAGCAGTTCGTCGCCGGAGTTGAACCGCATCCCGAGCACACCGGACGTCGCCCGGCCCATCGGCCGCAACGCCTCGTCGCTGGCGTGGAACCTGATCGACTGACCGCCCGCGGACACGAGCAACAAGTCGTCCTCGGCCGAGCAGAGCACCGCGCCGACCAGCTCGTCGCCCTCCCGCAGGTTGATGCCGATCAGGCCACCGCTGCGGTTGGAGTCGAAGTCGGACAACCGGCTCTTCTTGACCAGGCCGTCCTTGGTGGCGAGCACCAGGTACGGGGCGACCTGGTAGTCCTTGATCTGGATGACCTGGGCGATGTGCTCCTCCGGCTGGAACGCCAGGAGGTTCGCCACGTGCTGGCCGCGGGCGTTGCGGCTGGCCTCGGGCAGCTCGTACGCCTTCGCCCGGTAGACCCGGCCCTTGTTGGTGAAGAACAGGATCCAGTCGTGCGTGGAGCACACGAAGAAGTGCGCCACAATGTCGTCCTGCTTCAGGCCCGCGCCCTGCACACCCTTGCCGCCCCGCTTCTGCGCGCGGTACAGGTCCGTCTTGGTGCGCTTCGCGTAGCCGGTCCGGGTGATGGTGACGACCACGTCCTCGACCGCGATCAGGTCCTCGACCGAGACGTCACCGTCGAACGGGATGATCCTCGTGCGCCGGTCGTCGCCGTGCTTGTCGACGATCTCCATCAGCTCGTCGCGCACGATCGTGCGCTGGCGCTCCGGCTTGTCCAGGATGTCCTGCAGGTCGGCGATGTAGCGCTCGATCTCGGCCAGCTCGTCGATGATCTTCTGGCGTTCCATCGCGGACAGCCTGCGCAGCTGCAGGTCCAGGATGGCGGTCGCCTGGATCTCGTCGATGTCCAGCAACGCGATCAGGCCGTTGCGGGCCTCCTCGGTCGACCGCGACCGCCGGATCAGGGCGATCACCTCGTCCAGCATGTCCAGCGCCTTGACGTAACCGCGCAGGATGTGCGCCCGCTCCTCGGCCTTGCGCAGGCGGAAGCGGGTACGCCGGACGATGACCTCGACCTGGTGCTTGACGTAGTGCCGGACGATCTGGTCCAGGCGCAGCGTGCGCGGCACGCCGTCGACCAGCGCCAGCATGTTCACGCCGAAGTTGTGCTGCAGCTGGGTGTGCTTGTACAGGTTGTTCAGCACGACCTTGGCGACCGCGTCCCGCTTGAGCGTGATCACGATCCGCATCCCGGAACGCTTGTTGGACTCGTCGGCGATCTCGGAGATCCCGGCGATCTTGCCGTCACGGACCAACGAGGCCATGTTCTCGATCAGGTTGTCCGGGTTGACCTGGTACGGCAGTTCGGTGACGACGAGGATCGTGCGGCCCTTGGCGTCCTCTTCGACCTCGACGACGGCACGCATCCGGACCGACCCTCGGCCGGTGCGGTACGCGTCCTCGATGCCGGCGGTGCCGAGAATCAGGCCGTGCGTGGGGAAGTCCGGTCCCTTGATACGGGTCATCAAGGCGGCCAGGGTTTCCTCGTCCGAGGCTTCCCAGTTCTCCAGCGCCCACACGACTCCGTCCGCGACCTCGCGGAGGTTGTGCGGCGGGATGTTGGTCGCCATGCCGACGGCGATGCCGGAACTGCCGTTGATCAACAGGTTCGGCACCCGGGAGGGCAGGACGACGGGTTCCTGCGTCCGGCCGTCGTAGTTCGCTCGGAAGTCGACGGTGTCTTCCTCGATGTCGGCCAGCATGTGCATGGCCAACGGCGTCAACCGCGCCTCGGTGTTGTGGCTGACGAAGCCATCCGTGATGAACGCGTGGTCATCGGTGTCGACCCGCAGGCTGTACACCGGCTGGACCCCGGCGTCCACGATGGACTTGACCTCGGCGTAGTAGAACCGCCCGTCCACCAAGGGCTCGACGACGTCGAGAACTTCCGTGTTCGTGATCCGTTCGGTGATCTCGTCGCGCGTGGTCTCCCACCGCTCGATCCGGTCGACGTTGTGCCGGCGCAGCCAGTCCCGTTCGGTCCACCGGCTGGCACCGTGCTCACGGATGTAGTCGCCGACGAACGGCACGTGGTCGCTCGACATGGCACGGCTCGCCAGCGGTACCGCGTCGAGGATCTTGATCAGCTTCTCCTGCTTGGCGCCGAGGAAGCCGACGTGCAGCGCGAACAGACGAGCGTTCCGCCGGTTCGTGATGACGACCTTGTACTCGCCCTTCTCGTACCGGACCTGCTGGCTCACCACGCCGAACTGCAGCAGCAACTGCTGCACCTCTGCGGCGAGGCGGGAGCTGCGAGTCGAGTAGGAGACCTGGACGGTGCTCCGCGGCAACGCGGAAGCGGAGCCGTCCCCGGTGAACAGCGAGCTGAGGAAAGCACGCTTGACGGTGACCCCGCCGTTCCACACGAACTCCGGGACACGCTTGTCGGCGCTGCGCTGGCCGACCATCTCGCCGAGCGCACTGCCGCGGAGCGCGGTCAGGTCGTGGACATCGATCTCGTGCAGCACTGAGCCGGACTTGATCGTTCGCGAGGACACGTACCGGGGACCGCCGACGGCGGCGTCATAAGCCGCCAGCACCGTGGCGAAGTACTCGGTGTCGATGTTGTTGAACCCGGCACGCTTCTCGGAGACAAAGCCCTCGCTGACGAAGGCCCCAGCGACAATGGCCGCGTCGTAGTCCTTGACCGGCACGTACTCCTCGGCCTGGGGCGTGCGCTGCATGACCACTCGGTCGCCCGGCTGGATCTCCTCGAGCAGCTTCCACAGCAGCGTCGGCACGCCGAGCAGGTTCACCAGGCAGAGCACCGGGTGGTTGTGGGTACCTGTCAGCTCGTAGCCCTCGCGGGTGGTGAGCTTCAGCGTCGGGTGGTCGCCGGAGTGGAACAGCATCTCGGCGCGGACCGGATCGCCGTTCCGGTCCAGGACCTTCAGATCGATCGGGTTGTCCGAGTTCGGTTTGGCGTCCGGAACGATGTCGCCGATCCGGATAGTCGCGCCGTCGGCCAGTCGAATCCTGCTATTGGCAGAGAGACAATATCTCATCGCGGCTGCCGGATCGTTGCCCGGAGAGCCGAAATTGCCCTGGCCGTCGATGAGCGGGTAGCGCATCGACCAGCTCTGGGCGAGCCGGACGAGGGTGTCGTAGATGGCCGAGTCGCCGTGCGGGTGGTAGTTACCCATCACGTCGCCGACGACGCGAGAGCACTTCACGTACCCGCGGTCCGGGCGGAAGCCCGAGTCGTACATCGAGTACAGGACGCGGACGTGCACCGGCTTGAGGCCGTCACGGACATCAGGCAGCGCTCGACCGACGATGACGCTCATCGCGTAGTCGACGTAGGAGTTCTGCATCTCCTGCTGGATGTCGACCGGCTCGATGCGGTCCCGCTCCGGTGGCAGGGTCGTCTCGGTCACGACTAGTTGTTCCTTTCAAGCGGGTCGGACGTCAGCGCCCTTTTCCTGAACCACCGCAGCTCGGGCAGATGTATCTGCTGTCCTTCGGGTTCTGCCCGGTTCCGTCGCAGACCGGGCATTGTTCCAAGGACGTGGCCGCGTCAGACGTCAAGGAAGCGGACTCCCTTGGCGTTGCGGGTGATGAACGACCGGCGTGCTTCCACGTCCTCGCCCATCAGCACGCTGAACAGCTCGTCCGCGGTCGCCGCGTCGTCCAGGGTGACCTGGAGCAGCACCCGGTTCGCCGGGTCCATTGTGGTCTCCCACAACTCGTCGGCGTTCATCTCGCCGAGACCCTTGTACCGCTGGATGCTGTCGTCCTTGCCGAGCTTCTTGCCTGCCGCGAGGCCCTGCTCGATCAGCCCGTCGCGCTCGCGGTCGGAGTAGGCGAACTCGGGGTCGACACCGCGCTGCCACTTGATCTTGTACAGCGGCGGCGAGGCCAGGTACACGTGGCCGGCCTCGATCAGCGGCCGCATGAACCGGAACAGCAGGGTCAGCAGCAGGGTCCGGATGTGCTGACCGTCCACATCGGCGTCGGCCATCAGCACGATCTTGTGGTACCGCAGCTTCGACAGGTCGAACTCGTCGTGGATGCCGGTGCCCAGCGCGGTGATCAGGCTCTGGACCTCGGTGTTCTTCAGCACCCGGTCGATCCGGGCCTTCTCCACGTTGATGATCTTGCCTCGGATCGGCAGGATCGCCTGGAAGCGCGAGTCACGGCCTTCCTTGGCCGAGCCACCCGCGGAGTCACCCTCCACGATGTAGAGCTCGCACTCCTCCGGGTTGGTGGAGCGGCAGTCCTTCAGCTTGCCGGGCAGGCCGCCGATGTCCAGCGCACCCTTGCGGCGGACGAGTTCCTTGGCCTTGCGGGCCGCGATCCGGGCCTGCGCCGAGGACACCGCCTTGGTGACGATCGTCTTGGCCTCGGCCGGGTTGGCCTCGAACCAGTGCATCAGGTGTTCGTTGCTGGTCTGCTGCACGAAGGTCTTCGCCTCGGTGTTGCCCAGCTTCTGCTTGGTCTGGCCCTCGAACTGCGGCTCGGCCAGCCGGACCGACACGATCGCGGCCAGGCCTTCGCGGACGTCCTCGCCGGTGAGGTTCGCGTCCTTCTCCTTGAGCAGCTTCTTGTCCCGGGCGTACACGTTGACCACCCGGGTCAGCGCGGCGCGGAAGCCCTCTTCGTGGGTACCGCCCTCGGGCGTGTTGATCGTGTTCGCGAAGGTGTAGACCGACTCGGTGTAGCCGGTGTTCCACTGCATCGCGATCTCGACCTCGATGCCGGTGCCCTTGGCCTCGAACGCGATGACCGACTTGTGCACGGCCTCGCGCGCGTGGTTGATGTGCTTGACGAAGTCCTCGAGACCGCCCGGGTAGTGGTAGGCCCGTTCCTTGATCCGCGCGGCCTGGCCCTCGGCGTCCTCCTGCGCCTCCTCGTCGGAGACGCGCTCGTCGCGCAGCACGATCGTCAGGCCCTTGTTCAGGAATGCCATTTCCTGAAGGCGGCGGGCGATGGTCTCGGCGTTGAAGGTGACCGTCTCGAAGATCTCCGGGTCCGGCCAGAACGTGATCGACGTACCGGTGTGGTCGCTGTCCTCGCCCCGCTCGATCGGCGCGGTCGGCTCGGACGCCACGTAGGTCTGCCGCCATACATAGCCGTCCCGGTGCACGACAGCTTCCAGGCGCGTCGACAGCGCGTTCACCACGGAGATACCGACACCGTGCAAACCGCCGGACACCGCATAACTGTCGCTGTCGAACTTGCCGCCCGCATGCAGCACGGTCATAACGACCTCGAGCGCGGACCGTCCCTCTTCCTCGTGCTGGGCGACCGGGATGCCACGGCCGTCGTCGACGACGCGCACACCACCGTCCTGGAGCAGGGTGACCTCAACCTTGGTCGCGTACCCCGCCATCGCCTCGTCGACGGAGTTGTCCACGACTTCCTGGACCAGGTGGTGCAGGCCTCGCTCACCGGTCGACCCGATGTACATGCCCGGCCGGAGCCGAACGGCTTCCAGACCCTTGAGCACGGAGATGGACTCGGCGCCGTAACTCTTACCGTTCTCGTTGGCTGCCACGGGCGTGGGTTCTCCTCGTCTCGCCGAGGCCTGGACGGGCCTGCTTTTGATCCCCTCTACATCTTACTGGTCTAGCTCGCCAGAACCGGCCTTAGGACACCTCTAGATTGCTCACAGACGTCATACCGTGAACTTCGCCGGGTGGCACCGGCCGAAAGACAGGTTCAGACGCTGAGGTTAGCCGTACGTGTCACGCGGCCCGCGCCCGGCCACGTGCCTGGGCCCGTACCGCCAGCTCGGTGCCGCCGGACCGTGCACCTTGAGCCGTTTGACCACGCCATCGCCCACGCCCTTGGCGATCTTCACCAGCAGTTGGCGCTGCAGCAACCGCAACTGTGTCGCCCATGCGGTTGAAGACGCCTGCACGGTCAGCTCACCGTCACGCAACGACAGCGGCTTGGCGTGTTCGGCGATCTCGGCGCCCACGATCGCCGTCCACCGGCCGAACACCTCACCGTTCGCCAGCTGGTCGGCCCACCCTCGCTCAGCTGCGAGTTTACCCAGAAGCGCGCCGAACCGCTGCGGATCGCGGCTGTCGGCACCCGCTCCTGACCAGCGCCGACGCTTCCGGGAGCCGGTGTGCGGCGCCTGAGTCTTCTTGCCTTGGAGCTTGCGCTTGGTTCCGGCCGCTTCCTTCGCCGCCCGCAACGCGGCGCGGGCGAGGTCCGAACCGCGCAGACTCCCGTCACCTTCGGTCGCGGCATCCCCCGATCGAGCGCCTTCACTGGGCGAAATGTCCGGGTTAGCGCCCTGCGTACCGCTCGGGGTCACCGTGTTATCCACACTATCCACAGAGTTGTCCCCAGTTGTGCGACGGGTCACACCACTCGGGGTGATGTCCGGTAGCTGCTCGTCATCCCGCACGACGCACCTCCCCGTCCGCGACGGCGAACCGTGTGCCCGCCAACTCGCTGGGCACATCCTCCGCCACCGCGGCCGTGATCAGGACCTGTTCGGCGCCCGCGGCCACTTCGGCGAGTCGCGTCCGGCGGCGCTGGTCCAGTTCGGCGAAGACATCGTCCAGCACCAGGACCGGCTCGGCTCCCTCGCCCCGCAGCAGCTCGTACGCCGCGAGCCGCAGCGCCAACGCGAACGACCATGACTCGCCGTGACTCGCGTATCCCTTGGCCGGCGCCTCGCCCAAGATCAGTTCGAGCTCGTCCCGGTGCGGTCCGACCAGGCTGACCCCGCGCTCCAACTCCTGTGACCGGCTTGCCGCCATCGCCGCGAGCAGCGCGTCCGCGACGACCTCCGGATCGGCACGGTCCCCGCCCGGCACGCCGTACCCCGGTTCGAGGTTGTCGGCGATCGACGACTTGTACGCGACGGCCGCCGACCGGGTCGTGTCACTGCCCGCAACCCCCGCGTATGCGGCTATCACGTGCGGCGCGAGATCCGCAACGAGATCGAGCCGTGCGGCGAGAAGTTGTCCGCCGTGTGTCGCGAGGTGCCCGTCCCACACGTCGAGAGTCGCGATGTCGCCTTTCGAACCGGCGCGCCGCGCGGCACCGGACGACTTCAGCAACGCGTTTCTCTGCCGCAGCACTCTTTCGTAGTCCGAGCGGACACCGGCGTACCGTGGCGCGCGCAGCACCAGGAGGTCGTCGAGGAAACGACGGCGCTCACCGGGATCGCCGCGTACCAACGCCAGATCCTCCGGCGCGAACAACACGGTGCGCAGAATTCCGAGGACGTCCCGAGGCCGGGGCACCGGACCGCGGTTGACCCGGGCCCGGTTCGCCCTGCCCGACGTGATCTCCAGTTCGATCGTGAGCTCACGGCCTTCGTTGACGACCGCCGTGCGCACGATCGCCCGCTGGGCACCGTGCCGGATCATCGGCGCGTCGGTCGCCACCCGGTGCGAGCCGAGTGTCGCGGCGTACCCGATCGCCTCGACCAGGTTGGTCTTGCCTTGGCCGTTCGCGCCCACGAGCACGCACGGCCCAGGTTCGAAGGTCAGGTCGGCCTGCTTCCACGACCGGAAGTCGACCACCTGCAACTGCCGGACGTACACCTACGCCTGCGTGCTGCCGGATCCCGAACTCGGGCCGGCCTTCTGCACGGCGTGCCCGCCGAACTGCGCGCGCAGTGAGGCGACCGCCCGCATCGCGGGCGAATCCGTTTGCCGGGAAGCGAATCGTGCGAACAACGCGGCGGAGATGACCGGTGCGGGCACCGCCTTGTCGATCGCTTCGGCCACGGTCCACCGGCCTTCACCGGAGTCCTCGACGTATCCGCGCAGGTCGTCCAACTCGGGGTCGGAGTCCAGGGCGCGGACGAGCAGGTCGAGCAACCACGACCGCACCACGGTTCCGCGTTGCCACGCCTTGATCACCGCGGGCACGTTCTCGACGATCTTGGCGGTGTCGAGCAGTTCGAAGCCTTCGGCGTACGCCTGCATCAACCCGTACTCGATGCCGTTGTGCACCATCTTGGCGTAGTGCCCGGCGCCGATCGGGCCGGCATGCGCGAAGCCTTCCTCGCGCGGGCCCTCCGGCCGCAGCGTGTCGAAGATCGGCAGCATCCGCTCGACGTCCTCTTCGGCCCCGCCGACCATCAGGCCGTAGCCGTTCTCCAGACCCCACACGCCGCCGGACACGCCGACGTCCAGGTAGTGGATGCCGCGCTCAGCGAGCTTGGCCGCGTTGCGCTGGTCCTCGGTGAACTTCGAGTTGCCTCCGTCGATCACCAGATCGCCCTCGGACAGCAGTGACCCGAGCTCCTCGACGGTCTGCCTCGTCGGGTCCCCCGCGGGCACCATGACCCAGACCGCACGCGGCGCGTCGAGTTTGCCCACCAGGTCGGCGAGCGACTCGGCGTCGCTGACGTCCGGGTTGCGGTCGTAGCCGACCACTTCGTGGCCACCCTTGCGCAAACGTTCGCGCATGTTGAAACCCATTCGGCCGAGGCCGACGAGCCCGAGCTGCACGGTGTTCTCCCCTTGGTGATCAGCCCGGCAGGCGCACGGGCATAAGCAGGTACAAGTATCCGGCGACGACCTCGCCGTTCTCATCGACCGGCTTGATCAAGGCGGGCCGGTTCGGCGTGGTGAAGGACAACTCGGCGCGGTCGGTGTGCAACGCGCCAAGGCCGTCCTGCAGGTAGCCCGGGTTGAAGGCGATGGTGACCGGTTCGCCGTCGAACTGCACGGGCAGCTCCTCCTCGGCGCTGCCTTCGTCGTCACCACCGGCCGACAGCTTGAGCCCGCCGCCGGTGAACTCGAGCCGGACCTGGGTTCCCCGCTCGGCGACGAGAGAAACGCGCTTGATCGCCTCGACGAGCGGCGACACCTCGATGATCGCGTTCGACGTCTGCTCGGTCGGCAGCAGCTGGCGGTAGCGCGGGAATTCCGCGTCGAGCAACCGGGTGGTCGTCCGACGGCCGGTACCGGACAGACCGAGCAGACCGTCACTCGACGACAGCGCCAGCTCGACCGTCTTGCCCGCAGTGCCGAGGGACTTGGCCGCGTCGGCGAGCGTCCGCGCGGGCACGAGCACCGCCGCGTCCTCCACGTCACCGGACGGCTTCCACGTGAACTCGCGCATCGCCAACCGGAAACGGTCGGTCGCGACGAGCGTCAAGGTCTCACCGCTGATCTCGACACGGACACCCGTCAGCATCGGCAGCGTGTCGTCGCGGCCGGCCGCGATGGCGACCTGGGCGACGGCCTGACCGAACACCTCACCGGTGAGCTCACCGGCGTGCGGTGGCATCGGCGGCAACTGGGGGTAGTCCTCGACCGGCATGGTCGGCAGGGAGAAGCGCGCACTGCCACACGTGATCGAGACACGGGCGCCGTCGACGGCGATCTCGACGGGCTGGTTCGGCAACGCCTTCGTGATGTCGGCGAGCAACCGGCCGGAGACAAGGGTGCGGCCGCCGTCGGCGATCGTCGCCGGGACACCGACCGTGGCCGACACCTCGTAGTCGAAACCGGAGATGGTCAGTGCTTCGCCTTCGGAGTCCGGCGAACCGGCGTCCAACAGGACTCCGCCCAGAACGGGGACGGGTGGCCTGGACGGGAGGCTGCGCGCGACCCAGGCGACGGCGTCGGCGAGACCGTCGCGCTCGACGCGGATCTTCATGGAGGTCCTTTCAGACTCGACCTGTTGATCCCCGGAGTGACTCACCTCGAGGTGCAGAGGCTCCAACCGTAGAGCGTGCCGGGCGGTCCCGTCATCCGGGGCGTCGCCCGACGGCTTTTGTCGCGAGCCGGTTGTCCTCAACCATCCACGGCGCCTGTTTTTGTTCTGTTGATTCCTTCAAAGAGCTAAAGCAGTGACAGAGATAGGGGCTGTGGGTTGTGTGGATGCCCGGCGTCCGCGCTGGTCGGGCGCCGCGTCGGACTGTGGAAGACCACGGGATGTGATCGGTGGATAGACCCGATCGGCGGTGTACAACTCTCGACCGGCCCTCATCCGTCCACATGAAGCGCCAGTTGTCCACAGCCTCATCCCCAGATGTGGGTCGATTCATGCCCAGGGGCTGTGCATGCCGAGAAGTGACGCGAATCGCCCCCTTGGGTGATGCCCGGCGGCCCTCCGGCATGTTTCTGGGGCTGTGGACAACTCTCCACAGCCCCAGAAAAGTCTCGGATCCGATCCGCCCGGTCCGCATCGCCGGCCGCCCCAGATGATCGGCTTTCCGCCGGTCACAGCCCCGTCGACACGCGGGCGCCGCGGACGATCACCCGACCGGTGGCGCAGCGGAGTGAACTTCGTACGAACGGTCCGTTCGCACCGGCCCGCTGACGTTTTCCCTGCTCAAGCCCCATTTCGACGACTACACTCGAAGCCGGGGAGCCCCCACCCCCTAGGGATGGGCGGGGGCTGTTCTTTTTCTGAAGTGCTGGTGATGATCTTGGTGGATGGTGTGGATCGTCGCGGCGTTGGGGCTGGTCCAGGCGGGTTTTGGCTGGTGTGGGGCTGTGGACAACCCTGTGAATGGCCGCTGACGGGGTGAAGTGCGCCGCCGGGCCTTCAGGGACGGGTGGCGGGCGGCCGATCTTTCTGGCGAGCCGGTGGGTCGAGGCCCGGTGTGGTCGCAGAAAGGTGCGGTGCCGGACCAGACGGGCTCGCGGCGGTGGTTGATCGAGGACGTGGCGGCTGAACAGGTGAGGTAGCCGCCGAGGTTTCTCGGGAAGGGGTCGGCCCGGGCCGGGCGGCTCACCAGAAAGATCGGACCGACGATGTGGCGCCCGTCCGCGCGGGCTGAAGGTTTCTCCGGACATCGGTGGCTTGGACCGAGGGGGTCTGGCAGAAGACGTAAGCAGGGTCGGCTGGTTACCCCTGGACCGGCGGGCGAGCGCGAGGATCAGCAGACGGCCGCCGCGGAACTTTTCTCCAGAGGTGGATGGGCTGAGGGCCGTTGGTCAGCCGGTGGCGTTCCGGAGCGGTGTTCCGGGGTGAGGAGTACCGGGCGCGACGGGCAAGCGAGAGTTTTCTGGGTGGGTGGTTGGGCTCAGGGGTGGTGCCAGAAAACTCCGCGCGCGGCGATACGTGTCCTACCGATCACCTTCGTGCCGGGGTGGGTACGCGAAACGGGCAGGCGCGAACGCCTGCCCGTTGCGACGACGACGACTAACCGCGGGCGCGCTGCTTGATCCGGGAGGTGAGCTCCTGGACCTGGTCGTAGGTCCGGCGGCGCTCGGCCATCTCCTTACGGATCTTCTTCTCCGCGTGCATCACAGTGGTGTGGTCGCGGCCGCCGAAGGTCTGGCCGATCTTCGGCAGCGAGAGATCGGTCAGCTCACGGCACAGGTACATCGAGATCTGACGGGACTGCGCCAGCGCCTTCGTCTTGCCCGGGCCGCAGAGGTCCTCGATCGTCACGCCGAAGAACTCCGCGGTCACCGCCATGATCGTGGACGCGCTGATCTCCGGGACCTGGGAGTCCGGGATCAGGTCGCGCAGCACGATCTCGGCCAGGCCGAGATCGACCGGCTGGCGGTTCAACGACGCGAACGCGGTGACGCGGATCAGCGCGCCCTCCAGTTCACGGATGTTGTGCTCGATCCGGGCGGCGATGAACTCCAGCACCTCGGCGGGCGCGTTCAACCGGTCCTGCGCGGCCTTCTTGCGCAGAATCGCGATCCGGGTCTCCAGCTCGGGCGGCTGGATGTCGGTGATCAGGCCCCACTCGAACCGGGTCCGCAGCCGGTCCTCCAGCGTCTCCAGCCGCTTGGGCGGCCGGTCGGAGGACACCACGATCTGCTTGTTCGCGTTGTGCAGCGTGTTGAAGGTGTGGAAGAACTCCTCCTGGGTCCCTTCCTTGCCCTCCAGGAACTGGATGTCGTCGACCAGCAGGATGTCGATGTCGCGGTACCTGCGCTGGAAGGCGACTTTCCGGTCGTCACGCAGCGAGTTGATGAAGTCGTTGGTGAACTCCTCGGTCGACACGTACCGCACACGCATGCCGGGGAACAACCGTTGGGCGTAGTGCCCGACCGCGTGCAACAGGTGCGTCTTGCCCAGCCCTGACTCTCCCCAGATGAAGAGCGGGTTGTACGCGCGCGCCGGCGCTTCGGCGACGGCGACCGCGGCGGCGTGGGCGAAGCGGTTGGACGCGCCGATCACGAACGTGTCGAACGTGTACTTCTCGTTCAGCCGGGTCTTGGACGTCTGCGGCTGCGCGGGCGCGGTGAACGGCTGGCCGACCGCGGCGGGCTGCTTGCCGTTGAACGTCGGCCAGACCTCACGGGCCGCGGCGAGCGCCTCGCCTTCCTCGTCGACCTCGTCGCCGTCGGTCTCGGTGACCGACGGCATGTCGATCTCCGGGACGGCGGTGGCCAGCGGCGCGCTCACGCCGACCGGTTCGATCGCCGGGGCGGGGGGCGCGACGGCCGGGGTCGGCGAGCCGACCGTGTCGACTTTCACAGCGAGGGAGATGGTCCGGCCCAGCCTGCGCGAGAGCGCGTCGGTGATCGGTTCCCGCAGTGCGCGCTCGATCGCTTCCTTGGCGAAGTCACTCGGTGCGGCCAGCAACGCGGTTCCGTCGAGCAGACCGATCGGTCGTGTCACCCGCATCCACGCCTGTTGCTGGCGTGACAGGATCCCGGCAGACAGTTCCCGTACGACCTGTTCCCATACGAGACCGAAGTTGATCTGGTGCTCGGACACCTGGCGGGCTCCCCTCCCCTCGTACTTTCTTGTGAATAGCGGGCCAGCCGCTGCCCGAGGTCACCCGAACCGAGGGCATCCACAGGGTTGTCCACAACTGTGCACGAAGATACGGCGAACCGCAGCGAAGCCCCTATTCGGTTCAACGTACCGAGTGGCGGGACGTGACACGGCGGGGCTCCCACTCCCCGTGTGACCAAACCGGAAGCCGCACGCTAACAAGCGCCGCCCCCGCCCACAAGACGTGGTCGTGGACAGCGCGCCCAGCGGCGGCGTGTCGCGGTGGCCGGTCACAAAGGCGACCCGGATTTGGCCGGTGACGGCCGGGTGCGTACCCTCGAAAGGTCTCCCGCTAGCTTCGGGTGTGTTCTGCGTGCCCACTCACGCCGTTCGAACCACCACGACGCATGCCGGTCCACCGAGGGCCAACCTCCAGCTGGGGACACGCGACCTCAAGACAAGATCGGGAGAACGAAGCCGTGAGCAAGGGCAAGCGCACCTTCCAGCCGAACAACCGCCGTCGTGCCAAGACCCACGGGTTCCGGCTGCGCATGCGTACCCGTGCGGGGCGGGCGATCCTGTCGGCTCGTCGCCGCAAGGGCCGCGCCGAACTGTCGGCCTGACAGGCGGCACGGCGCCGTGCTGCCCGCAACCGCCCGGCTCACGCGTAGCGGCGACTTCGCCCATGTGACCCGGCACGGCCGACGCGCTGGGCGACCCCGGCTCGTCGTGCACGCGGTGCAGGCGGCGGCGATGACGGAACCGACAACTGAGACCTCGCTGACCCGGACGGGCTCGCCCGTCCGGGTTGGCTTCGTTGTGAGCAAGGCCGTGGGCAACTCGGTGGTCCGTCACCGGGTCAGCCGCAGGCTGCGCCATGTCGTGGCCGACCGGCTCGGAACTCTGGCTCCCGGTAGCTCGTTGGTCGTCCGGGCGCTCCCGCCGGCTGCCCAAGCGTCGAGCGCTGAACTCGCCCATGATTTCGACGCGGCCGTCCGGCGGCTCAAGCTGGCGGTGGAACAGTGACTGACTCGCACGATCATCACGATCATGATGAGAGCCCGGACGGTGCGCGGCGCCGGCCCGGTCCTGTGGCATGGGTTCTGCTGCTGCCGATCCACGCGTACCGCAAGTGGATCTCGCCCGCGCTGCCGCCCACCTGCCGCTTCTACCCCAGCTGCAGCGCGTACGCCGTGGAGGCCCTGCAGGTCCACGGTGCCTTCAAGGGAACGTGGCTCACCGTACGCCGGTTGCTGCGTTGCGGCCCTTGGCACCCCGGGGGTATCGACCCCGTGCCACCCCGTCGTACCCGGCGCATGCCGACCGGGACGTTGACCCCGGCTCACCACAGTTCCGCCGAGGAGTAGCTCCGTGCTCGATTTCATCAACTACCCGGTGTCCTTCATCCTTTGGTGTTGGCACAAGGTCTTCGGTGCCGTGTTCGGCCCGGCCACCGGCATCGCCTGGGTACTCGGGATCGTCTTCCTGACGTTCACCGTCCGCGCGATTCTGATCAAGCCGTTCATCAAGCAGGTTCGCTCGATGCGCAAGATGCAGGAGTTCGCGCCCGAGATCAAGAAGCTGCAGACCAAGTACAAGAACGACCGGCAGAAGCTCGCCCAGGAGATGCAGAAGCTGCAGTCGCAGCACGGGGTGAACCCGCTGGGCGGCTGTCTGCCGATGCTGTTGCAGATCCCGGTGTTCTTCGGCCTGAACAACGTGTTGCAGGGGTTCAAGCCGGGCGCCACCGGAAACTACTACTTCGGCGCGGACGAGGTCAGCTCGTACCTGAACGCCAACCTGTTCGGCGCCCGGCTGTCGAACTACATCGCGCAGGCGAGCCACGAGATCACGAACATCGGCTCGAACCTCACGTCGGTCATCTTCGTGTCGGCGCCGTTGATGGTGATCGCCAGCGTCGCGACCCACTTCACCGCCAAGCACAACGTGGCCCGGCAGAACCCGGCGACCGCCACCGCGCAGACCGGCATCATGAACAAGATCACCCTCTGGGTGTTCCCGCTCGGTGTGCTCGTGTTCGGTGCCTTCTTCCCGATCGGTCTGCTCGTCTACTGGTTGAGCAACAACATCTGGACCCTCGGCCAGCAGTTCCTGATCTACAAGAAGATCGACCGCGAAGAAGAAGAGCAGAAGGCGCAGGTTCAGGAGAAGCGCAACAACCTCGGCCCGCGGGTCGGGCAGAAGCCGACCCAGCCGAAGAAGCGCCCCACCCCCGCGCGGCCCGCCACGGACGAGACCTCCGCCGACGAGACGACGAACTCGGCACAGAACAAGGGCAAGCCGGCCAAGAAGTGGCCGGCCAAGCAGCCGTCGGTGAAGCCCGCGAACGAAACGACCAAGAAGCCCGCCGCGGGCGGCAACACCAACCACACCGGCGGCACCAAGGTTCCCGGTCTGACGCCAGACCGATCCCGTAGCAAGAAGTCAGGCCGGAAGCGTCCGTGACGCGATCCGAGGCCTGGAGAGGAGAGACCGTGACGGCAGCCGACACCGACCTCGGGGCCGAGGGCGGGCAGGTCGACAAAGACGCCGCCGAGGAGAAGCCAGGGCGGTCCGGTCCGACCGGTGAGGACTTGCTTGTTCAGGAAGGCGACATCGCCGGGGACTACCTGGAGCGCCTGCTGGACCTGCTCGACTTCGACGGTGACATTGATCTCGACGTCGAGGCCGGCAGAGCCATCGTCAGCATTGACGGCGGTGACGATCTGGAGAAGCTCGTCGGCCCGCGCGGCAATGCCCTCGAGGCGCTGCAGGAGTTGACCCGGCTCGCGGTGCAGCAGGAGACCGGCGTGCGCAGCCGGCTGATGCTGGACATCGCCGGCTGGCGGGCGGAGCGTCGCGAGGAACTGCGCGATCTCGGCAAGGCCAGCGCGGAGAAGGTGCTCAGCACCGGCGAGAAGGTCCGGCTGCAGCCGATGACTCCGTTCGAGCGCAAGGTCGTGCACGACGCGGTCGCCGAGATCGAAGGCGTGCACAGTGAGAGCGAAGGAGAAGATCCCCGCCGCCGTGTGGTGATTTTCCCGAAGCCCTGACTCTATTGAGTGAGTTTGGACGCGGTCCGCCGAACACGGCGGGCCGCGTTCCTTTTTTGTGCGCGTGATGTGAGATCCTGATCCGGGTCCCCACGCGACGCGTGTTTCACGTGAAACTGCCCTTCGGATGCGGTGAGTCGGTGGGGCGAGAGTTGCCGATCGGCGACAATCGAGACGGCGCGGTTTCACGTGGAACATCGGATGGAGCTCATGACCGACGTGGTGTCGCAGGCGTTCGGCGCCGGCGCAGACCGGGCAGCGCAGTTCGCCGAACTGCTCGTGGAACACGGTGTCGAGCGCGGTCTGATCGGTCCACGTGAAGTCGATCGGCTCTGGGACCGGCACCTGTTGAACTCGGTGGCGATCGCGGAGTGCGTGCCCGAGGGTGCGACCGTGGTCGACGTCGGATCGGGCGCCGGCTTCCCTGGTATCCCCCTGGCGATCGCGCGGCCCGATCTGTCTGTCGTTCTGCTGGAGCCGATGGCCCGACGCGTGGCGTGGCTGGAAGAGGTCGCGGCCAAGCTCGAGGTGGACGTGACGGTGGTCCGTGGCCGGGCTGAGGAGAAGGAGATCCGGCGCACGCTCGCCAACCGGGATGTGGTCACCGCGCGAGCGGTGGCGCCGATGGGCAAGCTGGCCGGCTGGTGCCTCCCCCTGCTTCGGGCCGGTGGTCGGCTGGTCGCGCTCAAGGGATCGAGTGCCGCCGAGGAGATAGAACGAGATCGGGCCGAGATCGCTCGCGCGGGCGGCGTCGACCCGGAGGTACGGACGTGTGGTGGTGGGTTCCTCGCCGAACCCACGACCGTTGTGGTCGTGCGGCGCGCTGAACCGCCTGCCGGGCGTACCCGCAAGCGGCGATAAGGAAGGATCGGACCGAGCATGTTCCACGTGAAACTTGAGACGGTGCCGTCGGCGCCGAGGAGGTGCAGCCACCTGTGAACTGGACGCCGATCGCCGAAGAGGCCGAACGGGCCGCCAAGCTCCTGCACCCCGAGAAGCAGTTCCCCAAGCCGGCTCATCGCCGTGTCTTCACCATCGCCAACCAGAAGGGTGGCGTCGGCAAGACGACCAGCGCGGTGAACCTCGCCGCTGGATTGGCGATGCACGGACTGCGCGTGCTCGTCATCGACCTCGACCCCCAGGGCAACGCCAGCACGGCGCTTGGCGTGGACCGTCGCTCCGGCACCCCGTCGATCTACGAGGTGCTGCTCGGTGAGGTGTCGCTGAAGGAAGCGGCTCAGGTCAGCGACCAGTCGCCGAACCTGTTCTGCGTGCCGGCGACCATAGACCTCGCCGGTGCGGAGATCGAACTGGTCGAGATGCACGGCCGGGAGTCGCGGCTCAAGGCGGCACTGACCGACGAGGCGTTCGACGAGCTCGGCCCGGACTACGTTTTCATCGACTGCCCGCCGTCGCTCGGCCTGCTCACGGTGAACGCGATGGTGGCCGCGCAGGAAGTGCTGATCCCGATCCAGTGCGAGTACTACGCGCTGGAAGGTCTGAGTCAGCTGCTGAAGAACATCGATCTGGTGCAGAAGCACCTCAACCCGGATCTGGACCTGTCCACGATCCTGCTCACCATGTACGACGGCCGGACCAAGCTGGCCGACCAGGTGAGCGCGGAGGTACGGCAGCACTTCGGTGACGTCGTCCTGCAGACGGTCATCCCGCGGAACGTGAAGGTCTCCGAGGCGCCGAGCTTCGGCCAGACCGTGCTCGCGTACGACCCGGGTTCCCGGGGAGCGATGAGCTACCTGGACGCGTCCCGTGAACTCGCAGAACGAGGTGCGGCGGAATGAGCAAGCCGGAAGCGGCCCCTCCGGCACGCAAGGGCGGCCTTGGCCGAGGCCTGGCCGCCCTGATCCCCAGTGGTCCCGAAGCCGACGCGGCCGCACCGGCCGTCCCCCGGCGCCCGGTCCCGGCTCGGGGCGTGCCCGCGCCCGAGCCGGGCGGTGAGGTGGCCGGCGCGGTCTACCGCGAGATCCCCACCTCCGCGATCAAGCCGAACCCGAAGCAGCCACGCCAGGTCTTCGACGAGGAGGCGCTGGCGGAGCTCGAACACTCGATCCGCGAGTTCGGGTTGATGCAGCCGATCGTGGTGCGCGATCTCGGCAGCGGCTCGTACGAGCTGGTGATGGGTGAACGGCGGCTGCGGGCCTCGCAGCAGGCCGAGCTGGAGAAGATCCCGGCCATCGTCCGGCAGACCGCGGACGACGCGATGCTCCGCGATGCCCTGCTGGAGAACATCCACCGGGTCCAGCTCAACCCGCTCGAAGAAGCGGCGGCGTACCAGCAGCTGCTCGACGAGTTCGAGGTGACCCACGAGGAACTGGCGTCGCGCATCGGGCGCAGCCGTCCGGTCATCACGAACACGATCCGCTTGTTGAAGCTCCCCCTGCCAGTGCAGCGCCGGGTCGCGGCGGGCATCTTGTCGGCGGGCCACGCTCGCGCGTTGCTCGGCTTGGAGGATCCGGAGCGTCAGGAAGCGCTCGCCGCGCAGATCGTCAAAGAGGGCATGTCGGTCCGTGCGACCGAAGAGGCGGTGACCCTCGCCAAGCACGACCAGCCGGCCAAGCAGAAGGCGGCGCCGCGCAAGCCGATCCACGCCCCCGGTCTGCAGGACCTCGCCGAGCGACTCTCGGACAAGTTCGACACCCGCGTGAAGGTCGAACTCGGGCAGCGGAAGGGCCGGATTGTCGTCGAGTTCGGCTCGGTGGACGATCTTGAACGGATCGTTGACATCATCAACCAAAATGGGGCAAAAGGGACATCGTGAGGCGACGTACAACCACCCCAGGCCATTACGTCACGGTGACGATCTCGATTTGCCCGATTTAAGGAGGCGTCGCGCTCGGTCGCTCAGCTCATCAGAAAGCCCCGGCGAGTGCCGGGGCTCTTTGCTTGTTTCACGTGAATCATCCGCGAGCGATGGCCCGGTCGACCAAGTCGGCGTAGATCTGGCCGAGTGAGCGACCGGCCGCTTCGGTCGCCATCGGCAGCAGCGATGTCTCGGTCAGTCCGGGCGACACGTTCACTTCGAGGAAGTAGATCGAACCGTCCTCGGCGACCACCGCGTCGGTCCGGGATACATCGCGCAGACCCAACAGTCTGTGCGCGGCCACCGCCAAGTCGGCGACCTCACTCGCCGCCTTGGCCGAGAGCCGGGCCGGGGTGTGGAAGTTGGTCAAGCCCGCGGTGTACCGAGACGTGTAGTCGTACACCCCGCTCTCCGGAGTGATCTCCACGGCCGGCAGCGCGACCGGTCCTTCGTCGCTGTCGACGACGGTCACCGCGACCTCGGTCCCGGAGATGAACTGCTCGGCCAGAACGGTTTCGCCGTACGCCAGACAGTTGACCATCGCGGCAGGCAACTCGGTCGCGTCCCAGACGACCTGAGCACCTAACGCCGAGCCACCCTGATCCGGCTTGAGCATCAGCGGCAGACCAAGTCGCTCGACCATGGCGTCGAGCACCGCCTGGGCGCCGAGTTCCCGGAAGGTGCTGTGCGGCAGCACGACCCAGTCAGGGGTGAGCAGACCGGAGCGGACCAGGTCGGCCTTGGCGGTCGGCTTGTCCCAGGCACGGCGGCAGGCGTGCGAGTCCGTGCCGACGAAGGGCAGCCCGAGCATCTCCAGCACGGTCTGGATTGATCCGTTCTCGCCTTCACCACCGTGCAGGGCGATCACGACAGCGTCGGGTTTCTGCGTGCTGAGCTTCATCAGCAGCGAGCCGTCGGTGTCCCATTCGTCGACGGTCAGACCGACCGCGCGCAGGGCGGCCGAGAGCCGCCGCCCGGACCGCAGGGAAACATCACGCTCGTGCGAAAGCCCGCCGGACAGGACGGCAACAGTTCGATCTGACACGCCCGGATTATGCCGTGTCCGGACTCGGCGTCTGCGGACCGGACGAAATCCGCCTCGACGCGGGCCCGAACGTGCGCAGCAGCTCCATCTCCTGCTCCAGCACGACGGCGAGCCTGCGGACACCTTCCCGGATCCGGTCAAGCGTCGGGAAGCAGAACGACAGTCGCATCTGGCGGGACCCGAAGCCGTCCGCGTAGAAGCCGATCCCCGGGACGTACGCGACCCGTGCGGTCACCGCCCGCGGCTGCATCGCCTTGGTGTCGATGCCTTCCGGCACCGTCATCCAGACGAAGAACCCGCCGTCCGGCTTGGTCCACGTGCAGTCGGCCGGCATGTGCTGGTCGAGGCCGGCCAGCAGCGTGTCCCTGCGCTCCCGGTACATCTGCTGGAAGGACTTGATCTGGCCCTGCCAGTCGTGCGTCGACAGGTAACGCGACACAATCATCTGGCTCAGCACCGGCGGCGACAACACGGCCGCTTCCGCTGCCAGGACAAGCTTTTCGCGCACCGCGTGCGGCGCGAGCGCCCAGCCGACCCGCAGGCCGGAGGCGAACGTCTTGGAGAACGAACCCAGGTAGATCACGTTGTCCGGGTCCATCGAGCGCAACGCGGGATACGTCTGGCCCTCGAAGCCCAGCAGTCCGTACGGGTTGTCCTCGACCACCAGCACACCCGCCTGGCGGCAGATCTCCAGGATCTCCGCGCGCCGGATCACGTCCAGCGTGACGCCGCCGGGGTTCTGGAAATTCGGGATGGTGTAGAGGAACTTGACCCGGCGCCCCTGCGCCTGGGCGACCGCGAGCGCCTGCCGCAGCGCCTCGGGGACCAGGCCCGCGGCGTCCATCTCCACATGCACGACCTGCGCCTGGTACGAGGCGAACGTGCCGAGCGCGCCGACGTACGAAGGACCTTCCGCGATCACCACGTCGCCGGGATCGATGAAGATCCGGGTGACCAGGTCCAGCGCCATCTGGGAACCCGCGGTGACCACGATGTCGTCCGGATGTCCGGTGATCCCCTCAAGGGACATCACGTCACAGATCTGTTCACGCAGCGCGGGCAGGCCGTGTGCCGAGCCGTACTGAAGGGCCACCAGGCCCTCTTTGGCGATCAGGCTGGCGACCTCGGCCGCGATGGAGTCCAGGGGCAGTGCCGCGAGATTCGGCATGCCACCGGCAAGCGAGACCACTTCCGGCCTGTTCGCGACCGCGAACAGCGCACGCACCTCCGACGCCGTCATCCCCTCCGCCCGCGCCGCGTAGCGCTTCAGGTGCGGATCGAGATTCTGGCCGGTGGAGGGCGTCACCTGATTGCCCTCCGGTTCCTCCGAGTGCATGCGCCACCTCGTTCGTCAGTCAAGCGAGTGTAACTCTGGCCTCTATCAGGTCGTTGTCCTTCCGGCACTTGTCACATCCCCCTATTCTGGACGCCGGACCTGTGGTTCTCGCACGTCCTTGTCAGGTTCCTTCGCCGCAGCCGGGGAGGTTGGGTGTCGCGACGCGTCGTCGGCATCACGCTGGACAACCTGGAGCACCTCCCGAAGCACTCGCGGGGCTGTGTGTTCTGGGAGCTCGCACCGCACCTGAAGGAACAGGCCGAGGCCTTCGGTGAGACCGAACTGGAGAAGGAGGCCTGGGTCTCCAGCATGCTGCTGGAGTGGGGCTCCTGTGGCCGTCTGGTCTACTCCGACAAGCTGCCGGTGGGGTTTGTCCTCTACGCCCCGCCGAACGCCGTACCGCGTTCCCTGGCGTTCCCGACGTCGCCGATCAGCCCGGACGCGGTCATGCTGACCGGGTTCTACGTCCTGCCGGAGTTCCGTGGCGGGGGGCTCGGCCGGATGCTGGTCCAGGCCGTGGCCAAGGACCTCACCCGCCGCGGTGTGAAGGCCATCGAGTCGTTCGGCAACGCCAAGCCCGAGGACGCGGACGAGGACAACTGCTGCGTCGTGCCCTCGGAGTTCCTGGCCTCGGTCGGTTTCAAGACCGTCCGGCCACACGCCCGGTGGCCGCGGCTGCGCCTGGAACTGCGCAGCGCGATCACCTGGAAGGAAGACGTCGAGGCAGCGCTGGAACGCCTGCTGGGCACGGTCTCGGTGACCACCGCGAGCCCGGTGTACCAGCGCTGACCGTGCCTCAGCCCGTGGGTTTCAGCTCTTGGTGAGCTCGTGCCGCATCAGGTCGGCGAAGGTGAACGTGCCGGTCGGCTGGTCGTTCTCGCCCAGCAGGTAGAGCCGCTTGACCGACACCAGGATGCCTTCGGCCACCAGGTCCCGGAACGCCGGATCGGCGAGCCTGGCCCGGTCGCCCGCGTTGGTCAGGTAGCCCAGCTCCAGCCGGACCGCGGGACAGCGGGTCAGCCGCAGCGAGTCCCACGTCTTGGCGTGCGTCCGGCAGTTGAACATGCCGGTCCGGGCGGTCAGCTCACGCTGGATGAGCCCGGCGAGCGCCTCGCCCAGGGTGGACGTGTTGTGGCGGGCGGTGCCGAAGTAGAAGGTCGCCAGGCCGGACGCGTGCGGGGACGAGTTGCGGTCGCAGTGCAGCGAGATGAAGACGTCACTGCCCGCCTCGTTGGCGAAGTGCGCGCGCTGGGCCTCGGTGGGGCACTGGTCGGGCCCACGGGACAGCATGGCCTCCATCCCGGTGGCCACCATCCGGCCCTCCAGGCGGCGCGCCAGGTCCCACATCAGGTCCGCTTCCCGGATGCCGTCCACGGTCACCCCGGTGTCGGTACCGCCGTGGCCCGGGTCGATCACGATCCGCTTGCCACGCAGGCGAGGACCGGCGTTGCGGACCTTCTCCTGCTCCCGCAGCAGCACCGGCCGTCCACCGCTGGCACGCGGGGACAGCCGAGCGAACGCGCCGACGGTCTCGGCGCCGCACATGCCGTCGACCGTCAGGCCGTAGTCACGCTGGAACTCACGCAGCGCACGCTCGGTCTGCGGGCCGAAGACGCCGTTCGGGCGGCCGGCGTTGTAGCCCAGCTGCAGCAGGCGCTCCTGCAGCTCCAGGACATCGTCGCCGCTCACCGGCGCGGACACCAGGTAGGCGAGCGGGCGGCCGCCCAGCCGGTAGGTGGCGTCGCGCAGGGCCTGATAGGTCGCCTGCCCGACGATCCCGTCCGTGATCAGGCCGCGCTGCTGCTGAAACGCGCGCACGGCGTGCTCGACGGCGAGGTCGTACACCGACGGGTCGCCCATGCCGTTGACCGTGGGCAGCAGGCCCAGGCTGGCGAGCGTGGCCCGCACTTCGGCTACAGCCGGTCCGGCGTCGCCGGGGCGGAGTTCCCGCATGCACCCCTCACTCAGGTCAGAAAATACAGAAACCGACGATCTCACGTTGTGTCGCAGGCTATTGTGCCCTGCCTGCCGTCCCGGTCTGCTTAGGGTCACGTCCCGCGTCCAGGCCGACACGGCACCACTCGATCAAGTGTGAGACATGACACGGCCCGGGACTCGCCGACAGGCGTCAGAGTCCCGGGCCGGGGTTGCTCGTGGAGGAATCAGGCCACGTAGTCGGCGAGATCGTTCAGCAGCGCCGCCTTCGGCTTGGCGCCGACGATCTGCTTGACCGGGCGGCCGCCCTGGAAAACGATCATCGTGGGCACCGACATGATCTGGTAGTCCCGCGCCACCTCGGGGTTGGCGTCGATGTCCAGCTTGGCCACGGTGATCTTCTCCGCGTGCTCGGAGGCGATCTCCTCGAGCACCGGCGCGACCATGCGGCACGGCCCGCACCAGGTGGCCCAGAAGTCGACCAGCACCGGCTTGTCGCTCTGCAGCACGTCCTCGGTGAATGACTTGTCGGTAACGGTGACGGGTTTGCCGCTCACGGTGTCTCCCTCGTGTCAGTTGTTGGTCGGGGCGTAGCCGCCCCCGACGAGTTCAGGGGCCTGGTGGGCATGGCTTTCGCCGTGCTCGGCGAGCCAGCGTTCCGCGTCGATCGCCGCGGCACATCCGGAGCCGGCGGCGGTGATGGCCTGCCGGTAGGTGCGGTCGACGAGGTCGCCCGCGGCGAACACGCCGTCCAGGTTGGTGTAGGTGCTCTGGCCCTCCACCTGCACGTACCCGTCCGCGTCGACGTCGACCTGACCGGCGACGAGCTGGCTGCGCGGATCGTGGCCGATCGCCATGAACACACCGGTCACGTCGATGTCCTCGGTCTCTCCCGACCGGGTGTCACGCAACCGTGCGCCGGAAACTTTGCCGTCGGTGCCCAGCACCTCGACCACCTCGGCGTTCAGCCGCCACTTGATCTTCTCGTTGGCCCTGGCGCGCTCGAGCATGATCCGCGAGGCACGGAACTCCTCGCGGCGGTGCACGATGGTCACCGAGTCGGCGAACTTGGTCAGGAAGATGGCCTCCTCCATCGCCGAGTCGCCGCCACCGACCACGATGATGTCGTGACCACGGAAGAAGAAGCCGTCACACGTGGCACACGCCGACACACCGCGGCCGAGCAGTTCCTGCTCACCGGGGACGTGCAGATACCGTGGCGCCGCGCCCATCGCCAGGATGACGGCCTTCGCCGCGTACCGGACGCCGTTCGCGGTGACGTACTTGACCTCGCCGGCCAGCTCGACCGTCTCGACGTCCTCGGTCCTCAGCTCGGCGCCGAACCGTTCGGCCTGCTCACGCATCTGGGCCATCAGCTCGGGACCCATGATGCCGTCCCGGAAGCCGGGGTAGTTCTCGACCTCGGTGGTGGTCATCAACGCGCCACCGAACTGGCTGCCCTCGAACACCAGCGGAGACAGTTGCGCGCGCGCGGCGTACACCGCGGCCGTGTATCCCGCCGGACCCGAACCGACGATGATCAGGTTGCGGACCTCGTCTTGCGCGGTCATCTGCCCTCCGTGGAATTCCCGCCAGTGACATCTAGGACAACCGATCGTAGGTGCTGGTTGTTCCAGACCGTCCGGGTGACCGGGAGCACTGACGGGAAAACCGGGGCGACTACCTCACACCGGGCTTGTTGACGATCGTGTCCGCGTTGCCGGGACCGCAGTCCGGACCCACCACGAGCAGCCGGAACGTGCCCGGCGGCGTCGAGGCGAGGACGAACAGGGTGCCTTGCCTGCCGTCGACGGTGACCTGCTTGACGCCGATCGGTTCGGCGCTCGCGGCCACGTCGTTGGCCTCGAAGCACCCGGCCAGCTTGGTCTTGTCGCTGAACGGGCCGTAGTCGCCGCCGCCCTTGGCGGCCTGCAACTGCTCGGGGCCGATCTGCTCGGACTTGAAGTTCAGCGGTCCCGGTGCCGCGACCGGCGGGCCGCTGTCGCTGCCACTGGGCAGCGTGGCGAAGGTGATGCCGACCGCTGCCGCCGCCGCGGCGAAGATCCCGACGCCGACACCCAGCCTGCGGTTACGCCGTTTGCGTGCCTCGTCAAGGCTGACAACGGGAGCAGCGGGCTGTGGCTGGGGCGGCGGTGGTGCGGTCTGGGTCTGGGTGGCTTGGGCGCGGGCCTGTGACTCGGCGGCGATCGCGGCGTCCAGCCGGGCGGCGAACTCCGCGGGCATCGGCGGCGCCGGCACGTTCGCGAACTCACGCAGGTCCGCTTGCGTCGCCTCCAGGGCGGCCAGGATCTCGCGGGCCTCGGGATCGGCGTTGACCCGCGGCCACAGCTGGTCGGCCTGCTGAGGGTCCAGCGCACCCGCCTGGAGGTCGGCGAGCAGGTCGACCGACCACGGCGGCCCGCCGCTCCCCCGTCCGATGCCGGTCATGTCCCCTCCCACTGACGCCGTGGACGCCCCTCGCGCTTTTCGCTTGCGTCACCTGGGACGTTCGCATCAGCAATCGGGTTCCGCAGATGCCCGAGAACTTTGGCCAGCTTGGCCCGCCCTCGGGCACAACGGCTTTTCACGGTGCCTTCGGCGATCCCGAGCATCTTGGCCGTCTCGGCGACCGAATAGCCCTCCACGTCGACGAGGACGATCGGTACGCGTTGTTCCTCGGACAATTCGGCCAGCGCGTTGCGCACCACCAGACTTGTCTCCCGTTCCGACATCGCGTCACCAGGAGTGACCGGCTCACCAGGCCCGGTCTCCGGCAGAGGAACTGTCGGGCGCGCTTGTCGGCGCCGGACTCGGTCCAGGCACGCGTTCACCACGATCCGATGCAGCCAGGTCGTCACCTGTGACTCGGCACGGAACGACCCGGCGTTGCGGAAAGCCGAAATGAAGGCCTCCTGCAACGCGTCGGCGGCCTCTTCCGGATCGCGCAGGGTACGCAACGCCACGGCCCACATCCGGTCCCGGTGGCGGCGAACGATCTCGGCGAACGCGTGTGGATCCCCGGCGGCATGGGACGCGATCAGCGCTGCGTCCGAGCTTGCTGCGGCGGTCACCCGCGCAGCTTATCCATGTCCTGGCAGGCGGCCATTTACTGGGCCGATTGGAACTCGATTTCCCTGATCTGGCTGACGTTCTGGTTGCCGTCGACGCCGAGCTTGGTGATCCACACCAGGACGAACTCGGTCGGCTCGGCGTTGGACAGGGCGATGTCGGTCTTGCCGTTGGTCAGCGTCGCGGTGCCGATCACCTTGGTGTCGTCGAACTTCGCGGTCGCCGACGAGGCCGAGCGGATCTCCACGACCGTGCCCTCGCTGGGCGAGTCGATCGACACCGACGCCATCTTGGTCGCCTGCTCGAAGGTCGCCATGACGCCGATGCCCGGCTTGAGCGCCGGGAACGGCTGCTTGTACTGACCCGTGGCCCAGAACGTGTTCGGTTTGCCGTCCGTCACTCGGGCGACGTTGCGGGCGTTGTCCTTGTCGCCCTTGACCGAATAGACGGCGACCTTCGTCGGCTTGACCGGGGCGGCCGGCTTGGGCGCGGGCGGCGGGTTGGCCTGCGGTTCGTTGCCGGGGTTGCTGCTGGTCGACGGCGGCGCGGCGACCACGGACTGCTGGACCGCGGCGGGAACGGGGTCGCTGCCGAAGAAGCTGATCAGCTGCATGCCCACCCAGGCGAGCACGCCGACCGTCGCGACCGTCAACGCGGTCACGCCGATCGCCAGCTTGCGGCGCCGGTCGTCGTCCCTCGGCGGACGCTTGTTGGTGGTCCAGATGGTGTCCTGGTCGGCCAGCTGGACCTCGCCCGGCACCACCGGGTCGATCAGCTGGGTCTGTTGTTCGATCAGTTCCGCCCGCTGTGCGACACCTTCGAGCACGGTCAGGAACGCCGAGCTGGTGCGGATTCCGCCCAAGGACGTGTCCACGATGCTGCGCACGGCCAGATCCGCCAGGTCGTCCGGCACGTCCTGGCGCAGCAGCGCGGGCGAGACCGGAGCGCCGGTGCGCTCGCGGGGTGGTTGCGGGATGGTCGGCGGGCCGCCGGGCAACGGCCAGCGACCGGTCAGCAGCAGGTACAGGATCGCGCCGAGGCCCTTGACGTCGTCCTGCAACGAGGCCTGCGGCAGCGGTCCGGGGAAGGCCAGCCGCAACGCGCCGTCCGGGCCGATCCGCACTCGCTGCGGGTGGTCCACGCCCAGCACCAGCCCGGTGTGGTGGGCCTCTTCCACGGCGATGGCCAACGGTTCGAGCAGGCGTGCCGCGGTCCCGGCCGGCAGCGGGTGTTCGGCGATCAGGTCGATCAGGTCCGTGCCCTGCGCCCAGTCCGCCACGACAACGCCGAGCACGCCTTCGCTCGGGTCGATGCCACCGCCCACACCGAGGACGTCCAGCACCCGGGAGACAGTCGGGTTCATGAACCGGGCGGCGTGCGCGGCGCGCTCCAACGTCCGGCGGGCCGCCAGCGTCGCGTCACGGTTGGTGGGATCACCGACCAGGACGGTCAGCGCCACGTCGCGGCGCAGCTGGCCGTCCCGGGCCCGCCACATGTGTGCGTTGCCACGAAGATCCACCCCGAACGGTGCCAGCAGCCGATAGCGACCGTCGCCGATCACGCCGCCGGGAAGCAGGTCGCCAGCCGTCGCGCGAACGCCCCGGACGGTCGCGTCGTTGGTGTGGTCGGTCCTCCTGGGTGTCACCGCACTCTCCCGTCTGACGCGCCATCTGTCCGCGCGCAACGGATACCTCGTAGCGAGCGTACGGGAAACCCGGAAAGCATGACGGACACCCAGATCAGCGCCGACGAATCAGACGGGTGATTTTGGCGGTGGCCGGTTTGAGCTCGTCGACCTTGAGCAGCACGAGCACGCCGAACGAGACCACGCCCGCGACGATCCCCTCGATGATCAAGGAGATCAACGCCCTGGCAGCGGCCGCTTCCGGCAGGAAACCGCCCAGCAGCTTCGCCATGCCGAGCCCGGCGGCCACGCCGAGCGCGCCGGCGAAAACAGAGAAGAGCGTCACGCCGACGACCCGCTTGGTCCTCAGGTGCCCGAGCCGCACCCACAGCCACACCTGACCGAGCACCGCGCCGACCACGTAACTCAACGAGTTGATCATCATCACACCGATGATCACGTGCTCCGGCGCCAGCACCGCCTGGCACATGTACAGCAGCGGGATCTTGACCACGGTCATCACGATCATGATCAGCGTCGGCGTGCGGGCGTCCTTCATCGCGTAGAAGACCCGCAGCTGCAACATCACCAGCGCGTACGGCAACAGGCCGAACGCCGACACCGCCAGCGACTCACCGAGCCGGGTCGCCTGGGTCGTGTCGCTGGCGCCGTAGGAGAACAGCACGATGCCGATGGACGTGCCGGTCACCGTCAGCACGGCCGAGATCGGCACGAGGATCACGGACGAAAGGCGGCTGGCGTACGACAGGTCCGCGATCAGCTTGCGGTCGTCGCCGTCCGCGGCGGCACGACTGAGCCGGGGCATGATCGCGGTCAGCAGCGAGACGCCGATGACGCCGTACGGCAATTGCAGCAGCAGCCATGAGTAGCTGTAGATGGCCGCGCCACCGGGCGCGCCCGCGGTCAGCACGCGCGTGCTGATCACCCAGCCGACCTGGCTGACCGCGACGTAGCCGAGGATCCACAGCGCCAGCCCGCCGAACTCCTTGAGGCGCGCGTCGAAACCCCAGGTCCACTTGAACGTGAAGCCGATCCGGCGCAGCGCCGGGACGAGCATCAGCGACTGCACCACGATGCCCAGCGTCACGCCGATGCCCAGGACGAGCAGCTTGACGTCGCCCATCCGGACCGGGTCCAGCGAGATCTCGCCGGGCACGATCACGTAAGCCCCGATGGTCACCATCACCACCAGGTTGTTGATCACCGGTGCCCATGCCGTGGGGCCGAAGACGTGCTTGGCGTTCAGGATCGCGGTCAGCAGCGCGAACAGGCCGTAGAAGAAGATCTGCGGCAGCAGCAGGTAGGCGAACGCGTTGACCAGGTCGATGTTCGCCGTGCCTGTCGAGTCGTCCACGTACAGCCGGGTGATCACCGGCGCCAGCGCGACCGCGACGACCGTGCCGATACCGACCAGCGTCATCCCGACGGTGAGCAGGCGCCGGGTGTACTCGATGCCGCCGTCCGGGTCGTCCTGTGCGCGGACCAGCAGCGGGACCACGACGCTGGCCAGCACACCGCCGATGAGCAGCTCGAACACGATGTTGGGCAGCGTGTTGGCGATCGTGAAGGAGTCGTTGACCAGATCAAGGCCCGCCGCGGCGGCCAGCATGACCTTCCACAGGAACCCGGTGATCCGGCTGACCAGGGTGGCGATCGCCATCGACCCGACGGCACGCCCGAAGGACCCTCGGCGCTGGGCAGCCGCGGGCTTCTCGGGTTGTCGGGGTCTGCCGCCGCCGGCGGGGGGCACGGTTGTCCTCGCTCTGGTCAAGCCGGTGTGGGCTCCTGGTTCTTCTTCTGCTTGATCCGACGGTAGACGCGCCGGGCGGCGAGCAGTACCAGCATGCCTCCGGCGATGCTGGTGACCGCGACCGTGATCGTGCCGTACGACCCCGACGAAATCTCAATTCTGGAGACGGAACCCAACGGAGTGCCATCAGGTGTGGTCACCCACACGTCCGCGGTGAACTTGCCCGCGCGCAGCAGCTCGGCGGGCACGATCTCGGTGAACGTGTTGCCCGCCGGGATCGGCCGCTCCTGGATCGTGCCCGGCCGCAGGCCCGCGCTCTCCGCGATGACCAGCTTGACCCGCACGGTGACCGGGAGGTTGTTGGCGATCCGGATCGGGATCGGGCTGTTGGACGACGCGAGCGTGATCGGCGGCCCCGGCGGGTTGACGGTCACCTGGCTGCGCAGTTCGTCCACCTGCCTGACCACGGTGACCGCGGCCTGCCTGCCGCCTTCGGGGTCGCCGCGCCAGGCGCTGGACGAGGCCCGCAGCAGGCCGTTGCGCAGCGGGTGGATCAGCGTCTCCGGGTTCACCGGCCGGGTGTTGTCCGGCAGCATCGCGCCGAACAGATCCCGTTGCACGTCGTTGCTCTGGACGACCTGACTGATCACCGCGGCGGGGACCTCGGCCGCGATGTCCTGCTCCGGGTAGTCCAGCGCGGTGGCCGAGCCACCCGGCGGCGCGCCGACCAGGTCGGCCAGCGGGCGGGCGGTGGCCAGCCGGTCGGTGATCATCCGGCCGATCGACTGCAGGTACACGGTCAGTTCGCTGGCCGGTGCCGTCCACCGGCGCGGCGGCGCCACCAGCACGGACTGGCCGGACTGCGTGGTCCGGAACAACAGCGTGGCCAGCCCGTTCTGCACCGACACCGGACCGCTCGCCGCGGCGGCGCTGCCCGCCAGCGAGGACGACGTCAGCTGGTCGAGCGGGATCACCCGGTCGGACTTGCCGACCGACAGCGGCGCGGCGCCGTTGACGCCCTTGAGCCGGTCCGGGTTCGCGACCACGATCGTCGGCGCCGCTCCCGCGATGTCGCTCAGCGCGCGCTGGTCGATCGTGCCGTCGACCGGCCAGATCACCCCGGCCTGCGGCTTGGTCGGCTGGAGGATGGTGCCCACGGCGGTGACGCTCTCGTTGACGGCGTTCTTCGCCAGTTCCGCCGCCCCGGCCCGGGACAGCGCGGACACGTCCGCGTCGGCGTACGGCAGCGCGATCACGCACTGCCCGTTGGTCAACGCCCGCAGGGTGACCAGCCAGCGCTGCGCGAAGTCCTTGCCCTTGCCGGGAACGATCGGCCCGTTGGGCCGCTGCACCTGGTAGCCGCCGGCCATCGCCTGCACGGTCTCCAGCAGGTCCCCGTCGATCGCGAAGCAGATCGACGACGCCAGCTCGGTGTTCGACCTCGTGGCGGCCTCGACCGCGTTGAGCATCCCGTAGAGCCTGCCGCCGATCTGCAGCGACGACGCCAGATCGTCGTCGGCCAGCACGAGCTGCTGGTCGTCGTCGGCCTCCCGGACCACTCGCGGGCGGTCGTGGACCAGCGGCCACAGCAGCGTGATCCTGGCCGGGGCCTGCGGCGGCGGCGCGGTGCGGCCGGGCAGCGACAGGACCGGCAGCAGCACGTTCAGGCCGGCCAGCCGTTCCACGCCGCCGTACTCCGGCCTGCCGTTGACGTTGATCAGGACCGGGTAGACACCCGGCTGGTCCAGCCTGAGCTGCTCGAGCGAGTACGTGGCGGTGAAGGTGGCGCTCGCGCCCTTGTCCAGCGTCCTGGTGACCGGGGTGAACTGCGGTTTGGCGATCTCCGCGGACGGCGGCTGGCTCATCGCGGCCCGCAGGCTGCCCTCGTCGGCCAGCGGCTCGCCCCGCTGCAGCCGGATCTCGACCTGGTCGATCCGCCGGTCACCGACGTTGGTCACCCGGCCTTTGACGGTGACCGTCGGGGTGTCCGAGCGGACCACCCGGGGGTCCAGCTGGTCGATGTCCAGCTGAAGGCGGGGTGGCGAGTTGGCCGGTTGTGTCCTGGCCAGCCCGATCGGCGCGATCAGCGGCTCCGGACCGGGTGGCTGGGCGAAGGCGGTCAGCGGAGCCGACCCGGCCAGCAGGACACCCGCCGCGACCGCGGCGGCCAGCTTGTGACGGGTTGCGTAACGCAGCCCACTCATTGTTTTCGACCCTTCGGCGCGTCAAGGCCGTCCGAGAACGACACATCACCCTCATACGGTGTGTTTGCCGGCTCAGAGAGTAGTTGCATCGCCCTGCGCACCAACCGGCGCTCGTCCGCATACGCCAGCCGGCCGTCAAGATCATCGAGGGCGACCCACGCCACCTCGGTCACTTCGGTGTCCTCATCGGACAGTTCGCCGGACAGCGCGGTCAGCAGGTAGTGGTGCACCGTCTTGTGCACCCGCCGGTTCTCCGCGACGAACCAGTAGTCGATCGACCCGAGCGAGCGGACCACCTCGCCGGTGATCCCGGTCTCCTCCTTGACCTCGCGGACCGCGGTCTGCTCGGGCGTCTCACCCGCCTCGATGTGCCCCTTGGGCAGTGACCAGAGCAGCCGCCCCCGGCGATCGAGCCGGCCGATGACCACCGCCGCGGCTCTGTCCTCGTCGATCACCAGGCCCCCGGCGGACGTCTCGTCGACCGTCGTCAGCCGCCTGCCCCGGCGCCTGCCGCGGCGCCCGGACCGGGTGCCGGGAGAACGGCCTGATGACGAGGGCATGAACTCGATCGTAATCGTGTCCCGGCGTCAACTAGCCTGATTCGCCGTGTCGACGATGCTGGCCAAGCAGAATGCGGTTGTGGAACTGATGCGCGTCTCCCCGGTAGCGGAAGAGCTGTCCGCCTTGTTCGCCAAGGCGGGTCACAGTCTGTTCCTGGTCGGCGGGAGCGTGCGGGACGCGCTGCTGGGCCGGCTGGGCACCGACCTGGACTTCACCACCGACGCGCGGCCCGAACAGGTCATGCGGCTGGTGTCGGGCTGGGCGGACGCGGTCTGGGACATCGGCATCGCCTTCGGCACGGTCGGGGCCACCAAGAACGGGCTCACCTGCGAGATCACCACGTTCCGGGCCGACGAGTACGACGGCGTGTCGCGCAACCCCGAGGTCAAGTTCGGTGACTCGATCGAGGGAGACCTCAAGCGTCGTGACTTCACCGTCAACGCGATGGCCGTGAACCTGGCCACCAAGCAGTTCGTCGACCCGTACGACGGGATGGCCGCGCTGGAGGCGAAGGTGCTGGACACCCCCGCCCCGCCGGAGGAGTCGTTCGGCGACGACCCGCTGCGGATGATGCGGGCCGCGCGGTTCACCAGCCAGCTCGGGTTCACGCCCGCGCCGCGCGTGATCGACGCGATGGGGCGGATGGCCGGCCAGATCGAGCGGATCACCGCGGAGCGCGTCCAGGCCGAGCTGTCCAAGCTGCTCTGCGGCACGCACCCGCGCCAGGGCATCGAGCTGCTGGTCGACTCGGGACTGGCCGGGCACGTGCTGCCCGAGGTGCCCGCGATGCGGCTGGAGATCGACGAGCACCACCAGCACAAGGACGTCTACCAGCACTCGCTGGTCGTGCTGGAGCAGGCGATCGACCTGGAGGACGAGGGCAGCGAGCCGGATCTGATCCTGCGGCTGGCCGCGCTGCTGCACGACATCGGCAAGCCGGACACCCGGCGGCACATCCCCGGCGGTGGCGTGAGCTTCCACCACCACGAGGTGGTCGGCGCCAAGATGGTCCGCAAGCGTTTGCGTGCGCTGCGCTACTCCAAGGAGATCATCGAGAGCGTCGCCAAGCTCGTGTTCCTGCACCTGCGGTTCCACGGCTACGGCAAGGGCGAGTGGACCGACTCGGCGGTGCGCCGGTACGTCACCGACGCCGGTGACCTGCTGGACCGGCTGAACAAGCTGGTCCGTGCCGACTGCACGACCCGCAACCGTCGCAAGGCGCAGGCGTTGCAGCGCTCGTACGACGACCTGGAGACCCGGATCGCCCGGATCGCGGCCGAGGAGGACCTGGCCAAGGTCCGGCCGGACCTCGACGGCAACGAGATCATGCGGCTGCTCGGGCTGCGGCCGGGCCCGATGGTCGGCAAGGCGTGGAAGTTCCTCAAGGACCTGCGCCTGGACCGCGGCCCGCTCGAGCACGACGAGGCCGTGGCCGAGTTGCGGCGCTGGGCCGCCGAGCAGGGGCTAGATGACGTGCGGGGCGTGGTCCCGCCTGCTGGCGAAGACGTAGCCGACCGCGCCGAGCAGGTAGAACACGATCGTCGCGACGATTAGGCCGGGCGAGTGGCCGTTGGCGGGGACAACCGCCGCGGCCACCGCGATCGACACCACCTGGGTGACGTTGAACAGCGTGTCGTAGAGCGAGAACACCCGGCCGCGGGACTCGTCGCCGATGTCGCTCTGGATCACCGCGTCCACACAGAGCTTGATCACCTGACCCGCGCCGAACATCAGGAACGCCGCGCCGAGCATGGTCGGCAACGTCATCGGCAGGCCGAGCCCGGCCATCGCGGCGGCGACGAGCAGCAGCGAGCCGATGATCGCCGCGTGCCTGCCGAACCGGTCGACGAGCTTCGGCGTGACCAACCCGGCGATGAAGATGCCGATCCCGGCGAACGCGGCGATCTCGCCGAGACCGGTGAGGCCGGCCTTGAGCCAGCCGAAGTCGGTGAAGTAGTAGCGCATCAGCAGGACGGCCAGCAGCAACGCGATGCTCTGGGAGATCCGGTGGGCGAACAACGCGACAAAACCGGCGATCACCCGCGGCGCACGCCAGGCCGCCTTGGCGCCGTCGACGAGACCACGCGCGACCGCGAGGACCGTCCCGGCCGGCTCGTCCACTTCGTCCGGCCCGAGTTTGCCGCGCTGGAACCGGACCGCGAACAACACGGCCAGCACCGTGCCGATGATCGCGAACGACGTGGTGATGCCGGAGCCGTAGTCGTCCTCGCCGAACACCTTGCGCAGCACGATGGCGCAGCCGCCGCCGATCACCGCGACGATCGAGCCGAGGGTCACGGCGATCGAGTTGGCCTGCACCAGATTTCGTTCGGGCACGACGTGCGGCAGCGCGGCGGACAGACCCGAGCCCATGAACCTGGTGACGCCCAGGACCATCAAGGACATCAGGAACAGCAACCCACTCGGCGCCCCGGCGAGCAGCCCGACCGTCGCGGCCAGGATCAGTCCGGCACGAAGCAGGCTCGCCACCACGAGCACGCGCCTGCGGTCCCAGCGGTCCAGCAAGGCACCCGCGAACGGACCGACGATGGAGTACGGCAGCAGCAGCGCGGTGAACCCGGTGGCGATCGTCAGCGGATCGGCGCCGCGTTCGGGGTTGAAGATCACCGCCCCGGCCAGGCCGGTCTGGAACAGCCCGTCCGCCCACTGCGAGGAGAACCGCAGGTAAAGCAATCGACGGAACTCCCGCAGCGCCAGCAACTGCCGCGCGGGCACCTTCTGCTTCTCGTCGACCACCGCCGTCACGAGCGTCCAGCCTACGCAAGAAGGGAAACCGGCAGCCACCATCGAGCAACCGGACAGGAAAGAAACGCCCGAAGGCTGGACGGTCGGTACGCCCGGTCGCCTCACGGCGAATGGCGCGACATGGCTCCTGCGCTACCGGTATTCCATGAAGGCTTTTGTGGTTGAGCCCGGGGGACACGTTGGCGTACCGACCTAGCTCCTAACGTTACCGGGTCCTGTGGATGTTCCCGAGGATCATCCAGCGTTTTTCGCGACAAGCTTGGGCTGTCGGGGGCGTGCCGGGGCTGATGGGATCATGTGCGTTGTGCGACCCGACGCTGACGTAGAGCCAGGAACGCTGCTGGTGGCGGCGCCCACCCTGCTCGACGACAACTTCCGCCGGACGGTGGTCTATGTGATAGATCACCGCCGTGGCGAGGGCACCCTCGGCGTCGTCCTCAACCGTCCCAGTGAAGTGCCGGTTCGCGACGTCTTACCCGCCTGGGGTGATCACGTCAGCGAGCCGCGGTCGCTGTTCGTCGGCGGGCCGGTCGAGCAGAAGACCGCGCTCTGCCTGGCGGCGTTGCGCACCGGCCAGGACGCGGCCGGCATCAAGGGAGTGATCAGCGTCCGGGGCCCGGTCGCGCTCGTGGACCTGGACACCGATCCGGACACGGTCGCGCCGAAGGTCCGGGGACTTCGTGTCTTCGCCGGGTACGCCGGCTGGAACGTGGATCAGCTGGCCGGGGAGATCGAGCGCGGCGACTGGATCGTGGTCCCGGCGCTGCCCGACGACGTGCTGGCTTCGCCCGACCAGGACCTATGGGGCCGTGTGCTGCGCCGCCAGGGCATGCCGATCGCCCTGCTGGCCACGCATCCGGGTGAGGTGCGGGTGAACTAAGTCGTGTTTTGAATGTCCCGGTCGATGAGAGTCTGCCCCGGCCGGAGGCCGGAATCGGCTCGATGGGGCGGTTCCTGGCGTCGCCGCGGGATCACCGCGAATACTGGTTGTCTTTGGGCGGTCCCGCGGTGGCGTCAGGGGCCGCATCCGGCCCGGCTATCGCGATCGGGCATTTGAAACACGGCCTAGGCCCTCAGCTTGGCGACACCGCAGTTGCCGCAGGCGCATCCGGCGCAGCCGGCGGGCAGTTCCGGCTCGGGCTCCGGCACGGCGAGTGCGGCCTTGTGGCCGAGCAGCCCGCCCGCGGCGGCGATCACGACCATCCCGCCGAGGCTGATGATCAGCGCGACCAGCCCGCCCGACTGCATCACCAGCAGCAGGACGCCGCCGAGCACGCCGATCAGGCCCGCGACGGCGAACGGCAGCCCGGCGACCTTGTTCGCGACCCGGAAGGTGTCGGAGTCACGCATCGACGCGGCGGTGCGCACCCCCGCGTACCTGTTCAGCGGCAGCCGCTCACGAAAACCGAGCAGACCCGTCACTGTCACGGCAAGGCCGCCTACGACGAGTGCGATTGCTCCGACCAGGGATGCGACGATCACACGATCGATGTTAGGTGTCAGCTGCATTCAACCCAACGGACACCCTCATCGGATGTGCTTCACGCCATGTCTGCACGCTTCATCGCGGCCGCTGCCGCCGCCGTCATCACCACCGGCCTGGTGGCCGCGCCCGCCTCGGCCTCGCCGTCGAAGGACGTGCGCCTGCTCGGCGAGACGGTGGTGCCCAGGTTCCTCTTCGAGGGCACGACAGTCGGTGGCCTGTCCGGGATCGACCGTGATCCGCGGACCGGCGAATACGTCCTGATCAGCGACGACCGGTCCACGCTGCAACCGGCGCGGTTCTACACCGCGCGGATCGACGTGACCGCCAAGGGACTCGGCGCGGTCGAGTTCACCGGCACGCGCCCGTTCCTCCAGCCGGACGGCACCACCTACCCCGCCGGTGCGGTGGATCCCGAGGAGATCCGGGTGGATCCGTGGACCGGCCGTTACACGTGGTCGCAGGAAGGCGGCACCGCTCCGTTCTCGCTCGACCCGTCGATCCGTAACGCCGGGCGGGACGGCAAGTTCGTCAACGAACTGCCGTTGCCGCGGAACCTGCGCGTCACGCAGACCACCGGGCCGAAGCCGAACGACGTGCTCGAAGGCCTGACCTATGCCGCTGCGGGCACCCTCGTGGTCAGCTCGGTCGAGGGGCCGTTGAAGCAGGACGGCCCGTCGCCCACTGTCGACAAGGGGGCGTTGTCGCGGATCACCGTGCAGACGCGGACGGGTCACGTCGTCGCCCAGTACGCCTATCCGCTCGAACCGGTCTTCGCCTCGCCCAACCCGCCGACCGCGGCGCCCGGGAACAACGGCATCTCCGCGATGGTGGCCGCCGACCCGGTCGACCCGACCCGGTTCCTGGTGGTCGAGCGGGCGTTCGTGACCGGGGTGGGCAACAAGGTGCGGATCTACGAGGCGTCGACCCGCGGCGCGTCCAACGTCCACGACAAGGACCTCGGCAAGGCCAGGCCGATGCGCAAGAAGCTGCTCGCCGACCTGGCCGACACCGGGCTGAGCAGGCTGGACAACATCGAGGGCATCACGTGGGGCCCGCGGCTGCCCGGCGGCGAGCGCACGTTGATCTTGGTCAGCGACGACAACTTCTCGGCTTCCCAGGTCACCCAGATAGTCGCTTTGGCCGTCCGCTATCCTCGGTGACATGGGCACGGCCCGCCGACTTCTTCGCCGGCCGCGCTGACCTGCAGGAACTGGTTGGCGCGGCGACCCCTCATGCCCGAGAAGGGCTGAGGGGTTTCGCGTTGTTCAGGGCCGAGAATCCTGGCGGAAGGACAAGCGATGAGCGAAAGCGCTGAGGCTGTACCGGCGCACCGCTACACGGCCGCGCTGGCCGGCGAGATCGAGCGGAAGTGGCAGCAATACTGGCAGGAGCACGGCTCCTACGAGGCGCCCAACCCGGTCGGCCCGCTCGCGGGGGACGTCCCGGACGACAAGATGTTCGTCCAGGACATGTTCCCGTACCCGTCCGGAGCGGGGCTGCACGTCGGTCACCCGCTGGGGTTCATCGGCACCGACGTCTTCGCCCGCTACCACCGGATGCTGGGCCACAACGTGCTGCACACGATGGGCTTCGACGCGTTCGGCCTGCCCGCCGAGCAGTACGCCATCCGGACCGGCCAGCACCCGCGCAAGACCACCGAGGACAACATCAACACCTACCTGCGGCAGATCCGCAGGCTGGGCCTGGGCCACGACGAGCGGCGCCGGATCTCCACCATCGACCCGGGCTACTACAAGTGGACCCAGTGGATCTTCCTGCAGATCTACAACTCCTGGTACGACGAGAAGGCCGGCAAGGCGCGGCCGATCGACGAGCTGGTCACGCAGTACGCGCAGGACAAGCGGCGCACGCCGGACGGCCGCAACTGGTGCGAGCTGACCGTGGTCGAGCAGCAGGAGATCATCAACTCGCACCGGCTGGTCTACCTGTCCGACGCGCCGGTGAACTGGGTGCCGGGCCTGGGCACGGTCATCTCCAACGAGGAGGTCACCGCGGACGGCCGGTCCGAGCGCGGCAACTTCCCGGTGTTCCGCCGCAACCTGCGGCAGTGGATGATGCGGATCACCGCGTACGCCGACCGGCTGATCGACGACCTGGACCGGCTGGACTGGCCGGACAAGATCAAGGCGATGCAGCGCAACTGGATCGGCCGCTCGCACGGCGCGCAGGTCAAGTTCGCGGTGTCGGACACCGACATCGAGGTGTTCACGACCCGGCCGGACACCCTGTTCGGCGCCACGTACATGGTGCTGGCTCCGGAGCACCCGCTGGTCGACCGGATCGCGGCGGCCGCGTGGCCGTCCGATGTGGACAGCCGGTGGACCGGTGACGCCGCCACCCCGGCGCAGGCCATCGCGGCGTACCGGCGTGCCGCGTCGATGAAGTCCGAACTGGACCGTCAGGAGAACAAGGACAAGACCGGTGTGTTCACCGGTGCGTACGCCACCAACCCGGTGAACGGTGCCAAGATCCCGGTGTTCATCGCCGACTACGTGCTGATGGGCTACGGCACCGGCGCGATCATGGCGGTGCCCGGCCAGGACCAGCGCGACTGGGACTTCGCCACGGCGTTCGGCCTGCCGATCATCCGGACCGTCGAGCCCAGCGAGGGCTTCGACGGCGAGGCGTACACCGGCGAGGGCCCGGCGATCAACTCGGGCTTCCTGGACGGGATGGGGATCGACGAGGCCAAGAAAACGATCATCGCGTGGCTGGAGGAGCACGGCCGCGGCCGCGGCACCATCCAGTACAAGCTGCGCGACTGGCTGTTCTCCCGGCAGCGTTACTGGGGCGAGCCGTTCCCGATCGTCTACGACGAGGACGGCCTGCCGCACCCGGTGCCGGCGAGCATGCTGCCGATCGAGCTGCCCGAGGTCGACGACTACTCCCCAACCACGTACGACCCGGAGGACGCGGACACCGAGCCGTCGCCGCCGCTGTCGCGCGCGACCGACTGGGTGAACGTCGAGCTGGACCTGGGCGACGGCAAGAAGACGTATCGCCGGGACACCAACACGATGCCCAACTGGGCGGGTTCGTGCTGGTACCAGCTGCGCTATGTCGACCCGACCAACGACGAGCGCTTCTCCGACCCGGAGAACGAGCGCTACTGGCTGGGCCCGCGCACCGAGAAGTTCGGGGGCAACGACCCGGGCGGCGTCGACCTGTACATCGGCGGCGTCGAGCACGCGGTGCTGCACCTGCTGTACTCGCGGTTCTGGCAGAAGGTGCTGTACGACCTGGGCCATGTCAGCTCGCCCGAGCCGTACCGCAAGCTGTTCAACCAGGGCTACATCCAGGCGTACGCGTACACCGACTCCCGTGGCCAGTTCGTGCCCGCGGCCGAGGTCGTCGAGGAGAACGGCAAGTTCTTCTACGAAGGCCAGGAGGTCACCCAGACCTACGGCAAGATGGGCAAGACCGAGCGCAACGTCGTCACCCCGGACGAGATGTGCGAGACGTACGGCGCGGACACGTTCCGGCTGTACGAGATGTCCATGGGCCCCATGGAGGTCTCGCGTCCGTGGGCGACCAAGGACGTCGTCGGTGCGCACAGGTTCCTGCAGCGCCTGTGGCGCAACGTCGTCGACGAGGTGACCGGCGAGCTGCGGGTCACCGACGACGAGCCGACCGAGACCGACCTGCGGCAGCTGAACAAGGCCATCGCCGGGGTCCGGGAGGACTACCGGGAGATGCGGTTCAACACCGCGGGCGCCAAGCTGATCGAGCTGAACAACCACCTGACCAAGACCTACAGCTCGACCGCGGGCACGCCGCGTGCCCTGGTCGAACCGCTGGTGCTGATGCTGGCTCCGCTGGCCCCGCACGTGGCGGAGGAGCTGTGGTCGCGGCTGGGCAAGCAGTCGCTGATCCACGGCCCGTTCCCGGTGGCGGACGAGCGGTACCTGGTCGAGGACACCATCGAGTACCCGGTGCAGGTCAACGGCAAGGTCCGGTCACGGGTGACCGTCGCCGCGGACGCGAGTCAGGACGACGTGAAGGCCGCCGCCCTGGCCGACGAGAAGATCGTCGCGCTGACCGGAGGCAACGAGCCCCGCAAGGTGATCGTGGTGCCCGGCCGTCTGGTGAACGTGGTCCTCTGAGTCATTCGGACGCCGTCATGATCTGCATGGCGGCGTCCCGCACGTCGGCGTCCGGGTGCCTGCGCAGCTCTCGCAGCAGCTCGCGCCAGCGCTCGGGCCAGCCGAAATGCGGTCCGCCGATGGCGAGCAGCCGTAACGCCAGGTGACCGCTCGTGACGCTACGGGCGGCGGTGAGCATGGCGTCGGCGTTCCACTGGCGTGCCCGCACGTTCCAGATCGCGTTGCTCGCGAGCAGTGGACGGCCTGCCACCAGGGCGTCGACGGCACGAAGATCCGCGACGGGCTCGCTTTCGTCCGGCGAGGAGAACCGGACCGTCGCGAACTTGAGCTGGACCAGCTCCCGCCGGATCTCCTCGACCCCGGACAGTGCCTCGACCAAGTCGCCGGCGAAGTCGTGCATGCGCTGACGCCAGCTCGACATGCGGTACAGCCCGTCGAAGATCGCCCGCATCCGCTGCAATGCCGGGCGGTCCCGGTCGCTCTGCGCGTCGTGGCCCGTGGCCGTGGCCAACGTCCGCAGGACATCAAGTACCGCGGCCTGGATTTCAGGCTGCCACACGAGGCGGATCAGGCCGTTGACCGCCGCGCGCCACGTTGCCCGCTCGTCGAGATTCGTGATGACGTCACGCAGGACCGGCAAAGCCTCGGGATACCACGGCAACCAGGCACTGAGCTGGGACAGTGCTTCGCCGCGCAGGCGTTCGTCCGAGCCGGTCGCGACTTCGTGGATCAGCGCGGCGACCGAGGCCCTGTGCTGAACGGGAACCGAGTACGGCTGCACCCGGAGCGTCTGCATGGCGACCTCGCGTGGACCGGTCACGGCCGTACGCAACAGTTCCCAGGCCCGAGGATCGTCCAACCAGGACAGTGCCTGGAACGCGATCGCCGCCCGGACATCGCGGTGCTGGTTCTCCCCGTGCCACGCGCGATGCAGCATGCCCACGGTGTCCGGCAGGCGGAAGTCGCTGATCAGCCGGACGAGTTCCTTGCGGACCGTGACCCGTCCACCTTGCACGGCAAGCGTTTCGGCCAGCACGCTCGGCGGGATTCGGCGTGCGCAACGGCGGATCGTGTACATCGCGGTGAGTTCGGCCTGGCCACGGTTGTCCGACAGCGCCCGGTCCATCAGCAGCCGGAGCGCTTCGACCGGGTCCGGGAGCAACGGCAGGACGGTGATCGCGGCCTGGGCGATCAGTTCGTCCTCCGTGGACAGATAACGGATCGCGTTGTGGCCGCGAACAGTGCCCAGCGTCCGGACCGCCGCTGCGCGGACTTCCCGCGAGTGGTCCGAGTCCGCCAAGGACTCCAGCAACTCGGCGTACCGGGCTCGCTGCGACGGCAGCCACCGCTGGGTTTGCCGCATTCCCAACGGAATCCGCCGGACATCGCCGGGTGCGAACCGGCCGTGCGGTGGTTCGTCGCCGAACACCAGGTCGAGCAGGTCGGTACGGGCCGACTGCACGACGTTCATCACCTGCGGCAGGAACACCGCACTCGGCTCGATCGCCAGGACTCGCTCGACCCGTTCACCGCGTGCGCGCGGATCGGCGAGCAGGTAACGGATCGCCGACCTGGCTTCGGCGTCGTCGCCGTCCTTGATCGCCGACCAGAGCGGTTCGAGCAGGTCCGGCATGTCCCAGGCGCGGCGGCCGAGTGAGCCGGCCAGGACCAGCGCCGGGTAGTAGGTCGCCCGCGCCGCGTGTTCGTGGATGACCGGCGCGAGCACGCGGTAGATGTCGTGCTCCTGGCCGCGCCGCAACATCCGGTCCAGTCGCCCGAGCCCGGTCGGACTGTCCCGCTTCCACAGCGCCTCGATGATTCCCAGCGCGACCTGGGAGTCGTTGTGCACCAGCAGTTTCAGGCAAAGCCGGAGCAGCGCGTCGGTCGATTCGACGGACAGGTCGCGTGCGTTGAAGGCATCAGTGGCCAGTTGGGTCAGTTCGGCCGCCTCGCCGAACGCGCGAGGGCTTGCCGCCGTCAACGCCCGGAAAGCCGCCACCCGCACCGGGTCCTGGTCCCGCTTGAGCCGGTCGACCAGCCACGGCAGCAGTTCGGCGAGCCGGAAGTCCTTGGCGGCACAGCCGACCAGCAGTCCGTAACCCAGCTGGCGATCGGTCGCCTCACCCGCGTACGTCAGTTCAGTCAGGATCGCACGGCCTTCGTCGTACGGCAGGAACTGTGCGAGCAGGTTGGCCTTGTTCTCCTTGCCTTCTTTCAACGCGATCGCCCGCATGCGACGGGCCTCGTCGGCACGCCGTTCGCGAGGCAGGACATGCATGGTCTGGAAGCCGATGTCGGCTTGGCTCATGTCCTTGTCCGCGTTGACCGCGTCCCAGAACGCCTCGCGCCGGGACGGCGGCATGGCGCGCAACACCGGAAGCGCGTCCTGGCGGCCGAGCCACACCAGCTCAGGCGGGTTGGCCTCGGCCAACACGCGGTACGCGGACCTGCTGAGCTGGTAGCTCCGGTTCCGTAACACGCGGAGGAACCGACCGGCGTCGACTTTGGCCAAATACGCCGACCTCGCCTGGGTGAACGGCATGAGTGTGGTCGGCCCGAACTGTTCGACCAGGTCGAGCACCTCGGCGGGGAAGTGCGGGATCACCTCGTCGACGGCGACCAGGTTGCGGCCCCACCACGCGTCCCGGTCCGCGTCCGGCAGTTCCGCCTGTGCCTTGGCCAGTATGAGGTCCGGGTAGCGCCTGGCGATCGCACTCAACGAGACGACGTGTTCCAGCTTGGGCAGCCACTCCGCCACGACCTGACGGCTGCACACCGGCAGCAACTGGGCAGCCTCGTACGCGCCCCACGAGTCGTGCAGTGGCAACAGGAGTGCGTCGGCGAGCGCGGTCATCCGCTTGGACCTGACCCGGCGGAACAACACACGGCGGACGTCCATCGGCAAGTCGGGCAGGGCCTCGACGACCACGCGGGGATCGAGCCGGGGCAGGCTGGACGAAGCCGCGACTCGTTTTTGCCGGTCGACGACGCCGGATGTCAGTCCGCGCCGCAAGGTCGGCAGGTGGTTGACCACTTCGGCCATGTCGAGCGCGAGGTCCGGGTCCTCGTCCCAGACCTCGGCCAGGTCGGCGTGCGGCGCACGTTCGGTGATGTGCCGACGGCGTTCGAGATAGGACGTCACGTGACGTTCAGCCCGGCGTCCGCGACTAGGTCGGCCAGCATGATCTCGAAGAAGTTCTCAGTGTTGCTGATCAGCATCGGGAAGTGGCCGAACACCTCCAGCGCGACCTGGCCGTAGAGCCGGACCCAGAACTGGAGGATCATGTACGCGGTCCCGAGGCTCAGGATGTCCTCCGGGACGGCCACCCCGGAGTGCGCGATCGTCGACAACAGATCCGCGCGGAAGGCCTCGAGGTCGGCCCGCATCGGCAGCGGGACGGCGTCGTCCGGCGGCGGGCTGATCTGCTTGGTGATCAGCACCTTGCCCGCGACCGACAGGAAGATCCGGCCGAAGGGGTCGGCGGCCAGGTCGTCGGTCGTGCCCTGCGGGGTCGCGAAGACCATCGAGAACTCGCGCGGGTGCGCCAGCGCCCAGCGCCGGAAGCCGCGGCAGATCGTCAGCACCTGCTGCACGGTGTCGCTCTCCGGCACCTCGGCCAAATCGGCCGTCAGGTCGTCGGCGAGATCGGCGCAGATGTCCATGCGGACGTGGCGCACCAGGTCCTCGCGTGAGGAGTAGTAGCGGTAGAGCGCCGGTGCGGTGATGCCGAGCTGCCGGGCGATCGCGCGCAGCGTGACCGCCTCGGGCCCTTCGTTGATCAGCAGGGTGCGTGCCTGCTGACGGATCTCGCGATCCGTCGCCGCCCGGGCACGCTCGCGCCGTGTGGGCTCGCTCATGGTTGACTCCATCGTCTTGTAAACACCGTTAACCATCCGTACTCTGGCCCTCAGCGACAGTGAACGGTGTTTACCGAGGTTTCGACCCGTTCACGCCGACGGTAGTCACGACGGCCGTCGTGCACCACCGAAACGGGAGGACGGACAAGTGTTCAGCAACTGGGGAATGGTGGCGCACCGCAGGCGGTGGACCGTACTGGTCACGGTCCTCGTCCTGGCGGTCCTCGGTGGACTGTGGGGTTTCGGCGTTTTCGACCGGATGAAACAAGGCGGGTACTACAACGAATCCAGCCAGTCCGCCGAGGCGGGCCGGATCGCCGAACAGGCCCTTGGTCAGCGGGAAAGCGATGTCGTCGTGGTCTACGACGCGGGCGAGGGCAAGTCCGTCGACGATCCCGCCCTGGCCGCCCGAGTTGTCGGCAAGCTCAACATGCTGCCCGCCGATGCCGTCCGACAACGCGTCTCGTACTGGGAAACCAAGAATCCGGCACTGGCCGACGCCGGAAAACGACACGGCCTCGTGACCATCACCCTGACAGGCGACGACGAGAGCGCGCGACTGGCGAATTTCGAGCGCATCAAGGACAAGCTGGCCGTCGACGGGCTCCGCGAACAAGTCGCGGGCACGACCGCGATGGAACACACCATCGGCGAACAGTCGAAGTCCGACCTGACCATGGCCGAAGCCATCTCGCTGCCGGTCGTGCTGCTGTTGCTGTTACTGATCTTCGGCGGCGTGGTGGCCGCGCTGCTGCCGGTACTGGTCGGCGGCCTGGCGATTCTCGGGTCGCTCGGCGTGTTGAACGCGCTGTCGTACGTGGTGGACGTGAACAACTTCGCCATCAACGTGGCCACACTGCTGGGCCTTGGCCTGGCCATCGACTACGGGCTGTTCGCTGTCGGGCGGTTCCGTGAGGAACTCGCCGAAGGCCGCGGCACCGAGGAGGCCGTGCGCCGGACGGTGGCCACAGCGGGCCGGACCATCGCGTTCTCCGCGACACTGCTGGTGATCGCGCTGGCCGGGCTGCTGGTGTTCCCGCTCGACTTCCTGAGGTCCATGGCGTACGGCGGGATGTCCGCGGTCGCGATCGCGGCGGTGATCTCGTTGACCCTGCTCCCCGCGATGCTTGGCATCCTCGGGCCCAAGGTGGACAGGCTGTCTCTGCCGTGGCGGCGTGACAAGCCGGTCAGTGACCCGCGCGGGCTGGCGCGCCTCGGCCGCGCGGTGATGCGCAGGCCGGTTGTGTTCGCGTTGCCGATCCTGGCCGTGCTGGTGGTCATGGCGCTGCCGTTCGCGAAGGTCAGCTTCGGTGCGGTGACCGAGAAGCAGCTTCCGTCGGACGACCCGACCCGCCAGGCCATCGAGACCATCAACGGCAACTTCCCCGCCGTCGGCAGCAACACCGCCGAGATCGTGGTGCGCGGGAACGCCAACGTGGAGCAGTTCGTCTCGCAGGTGAACGAAATCCCTGGCGTGGAACAGGCCGCGGTCAGCGCGGGACGTGACGGCGTCACGCTGATCCACGCCCAGCTGGCCGGCGAACCGGTCGGTGACGCCGCACGTCAGGCTGTGGACGGCTTACGCGCCTTGCCGCCGCCGAGCGGTTCCCAGGTGTTGGTCGGCGGGCTGACCGCCGAGGTGATGGACGCCAACCAGTCCATTGTGGAGAACGCGCCGCTGATGGTCGGGATTCTGGTGGTCGCCACGTTGATCCTGATGTTCCTGGCCTTCGGCTCGGTGTTGCTGCCCGTCAAGGCAGTGCTGATGAGCGCGTTGAGCCTGTCGGCGACGTACGGCGTGCTGGTCTTCGTCTTCCAGTCGGGACACGGCGCCGACTTGCTCGGCGTCACGCCGGAACCGTTGCAGGCCGGGATGTTCGTGCTGATCGGCGCGGTCGTGTTCGGATTGTCCACGGACTACGAGACATTCCTGCTGTCCAGGATGATCGAGGCACGGCAGTCCGGGCTGAGCACACCGGACGCGATCCAGACGGGACTGGTCCGTACCGGCCGGATGATCAGCGCGGCCGCGGTGCTGCTCATCGTCGTCACCGGCGCGTTCGCGTTGTCGGAGCTTTCGATGATGCGTTTCGTCGGCGTAGGAATGATCGTCGCTCTCGTGTTGGATGCGACCGTTGTGCGGATGACGCTTGTTCCGGCGGTCATGCGCCTGCTCGGCGACGCCGTCTGGTGGGCGCCCAGGTCCCTGAAGCGCCTGCAACAGAAAGCAGGCATGGGCGAAGCTGATATATCAAATAAGAAAGAGTTGGAGCGGGTTTAGGGTTAATTGTGCTGCCGGTGCCGGTTCGTCCCGGATCGGCGCCGCGGGGCTACACGACCGACGCCGTTAGCGCTGGGAAGGCCGTAATTGTGCTGCCGGTGCCGGTTCGCCCCGGATCGGCGCCGCGGGGCTACACGACCGACACCGGATCCGTTAATTGTGCTGCCGGTGCCGGTTCGCCCCGGATCGGCACCGCGGGGCTACACGACCGACGCCGTTAGCGCTGGGAAGGCGGTTAATTGTGCTGCCGGTGCCGGTTCGCCCCGGATCGGCACTGCGGGGCTACACGACCGACGCCGTTAGCGCTGGAAGGCCGTAATTGTGCTGCCGGTGCCGGTTCGCCCCGGATCGGCACCGCGGGGCTACACGACCGACACCGGATCCGTTAATTGTGCTGCCGGTGCCGGTCGCTCGGGGGGCTACACGACCGACACCGACAGCACAGAAGTCCAGTTTCGCCATCTGGCGGAACTGAACCCCACCACTGCGATGATGGTCGCAGCGAGGGCCTATCTGTCCCCGACGGGTATACACGACGTTCACTCACATTGTGGCACCAACCATCCACAGAGAGCCGCAATCGTTAACAGATGCGCATGACGCCCAGGCTTTCGCATGGTTAGGTGTCGCCCGTGGGAGTTGATCTCGGGCTGGATCTTATCGTGGTGGGCTCGGCCAATGCCGACCTGGTAGTGGCCGTCGAAAGGCGGCCGGGGCCAGGGGAAACGGTGCTCGGCTCGGATACTTCGGTGCTCCCGGGCGGCAAGGGCGCGAACACCGCGGTGGCCGCCGCCAGGCTGGGTGCGAAGGTGGCTTTGCTCGGCGCGGTCGGGAACGACGGCCACGGCGAACTATTGCTCGAATCGTTGCGCACGGCCGGTGTGGACACTTCGCTGGTGCGGCGCAGCGATCGGCCGACGGGGGCCGCGTACATCTTCGTCACGCCGGACGGCGAGAACTCGATCCTCGTTTCCCCTGGTGCGAACAGCGCGTTGAGCGAGCAGGACGTGGATCTGGCGGATGCCCGCGTGCTCGTCGCGTCGCTGGAAGTCCCGTTGCCGACGGTGGAGCACGCGGTGGCGGTGGCTGTGCAGCGCGGAATCCGGCCGGTCGTCAACATTTCGCCGATGGCCGAGTTGTCCGCGGGAACGCTGGCCGCACTGGACCCGGTCGTGGTCAACGAACACGAAGCCGCCCAGCTGATCGGCCAAGGCGCTGATCTGCGCGGACTGCTCGATCTCGGGCCGCGTTCGGCCGTGGTCACGCTGGGCGCCCGCGGTGCGTTGGTGATCGAGGCCGACGGCACCCACGAGGTCGAATCACCCAAGGTGGACGCCGTGGACACCACCGGCGCGGGCGACGCGTTCACCGGCGCGCTCGCCGCTCAACTGGCGGAAGGTGCCGATCTGGTCACGGCGGCACACCTCGCCGTCAAGGTCGCCGCCATCTCGGTCACCCGCAAAGGTGCCCAGCCGTCGTATCCCACAGCGGAGGAAGTTCGCGGGTAATGTCGGGCCATGTTCAGTGGTGTCGGCGTAAGTCCTGGTCGGGCCGCAGGCCCGGTAGTCGTGGTCGCGCAGCCCGCGGGGGAACCACCCGCGGGCCCGCCTCCGTCTGATCCCGCGGCCGAGTCGCAGCGGATCGCACCCGCGACGCAACGTGTCGCGGCCGATCTGACGGCGCGGGCGGAAGCGGCGACCGGTGAGGCGAAACAACTTCTCGAGACCACGGCGATGATGGCCGCGGACCCCGCGTTGGTCACGCAGGCCGAACAACTCGTCACCACCAAGCAGTTGCCTGCCGCCCGTGCGGTTTACGAAGCGGCCGCGGGTTTCGCCGACGCGTTGCGCGCGGCGGGCGGCTACATGGCCGAGCGGGTCCGTGACATCGAGGACGTCCGCGACCGCGTGGTGGCTGACCTGTTGGGCATCGCACCACCCGGAGTTCCGGACCTGACCGAACCGAGTGTGCTTGTCGCGCAGGACCTCGCGCCCGCGGACACGGCCGGGCTCGACCCGGCGAAGGTGCTCGCCCTGGTCACCGAGGAGGGCGGGCCGACCAGTCACACCGCGATTCTGGCCAGGGCGCTGGGAATTCCCGCGGTCGTCGCGGTTCGTGGGGTGCTCGCGGCCGAGCCGAAGCAGCTGATCGTCAACGGTGCGACCGGTGTGGTCGAGGTGCCGAGCGGCCCGATCACGCCGTTCGCCGCGGAAGTCAGCGCTTCGGCGGACTGGAACGGCGTGGGCGTGACCGCGGACGGCATGCGGATCAAGGTGCTGGCGAACGTCGGTTCCGCGAAGGACGCACAGGCGGCCGTGGACGCGGGCGCCGAAGGTGTCGGCCTGTTCCGTACTGAGTTCTCGTACCTCGACGCGACTGACGAACCGACGGTCGAAGAACAGCAGGCCGCGTACGCCGCGGTGCTGGCACCGTTTCACGGGAAACCGATCATCGTCCGGACGCTCGACGCAGGCGCGGACAAGCCACTCGCGTTCCTCTCACCCGATCCCGAGCCCAACCCGGCGCTCGGTGTGCGCGGCATCCGCGTGTCCCGCGAACGGGTCGGCGTCCTGGACCGCCAGCTCGCCGCGATCGTCGCCGCCGCCGACCAGACGGGCGCGGAAGTCTCCGTGATGGCGCCGATGGTCGCGACTGTCGAAGAAGCCGCGTGGTTCGCCGAGCGGGCGCACGCCGCGGGTGTCGAACGAGCGGGCGTGATGATCGAGGTCCCGGCGGCGGCACTGGTCGCCGACGAGATCTTCGGCGTCGTGGAGTTCGTCAGCATCGGCACCAACGATCTCGCGCAGTACACCCTCGCGGCGGACCGTCAGCTCGGCGCCGTGGCGGCCCTCAACGACCCGTGGCAGCCGGCGTTGCTGCGACTGATCGGCATGATCGGCCAGGCGGCGACCAAGGCGGGCAAGCCCGCGGGCGTCTGTGGTGAGGCGGCCGCAGACCCGAACCTCGCGGGTGTGCTCGTCGGCCTGGGCATCAGCAGCCTGTCGATGAACGCGGCCGCGATCCGCAAAGTCGGTGCGGCACTGGCCAAGCAGACCGAGGACACCTACCGCCAGGTCGCCAGGGCCGCACTGGTGTCACACACGCCCGCGGACGCGCGGGCGGCCGTGCACGCGATGCTGAGCTAGGTCGTGTTTTGAATGTCCCGGTCGATGAGAGTCGGGATCGGGGCGGTTCCTGGCGTCGCCGCGGGATCGCCGCGAATACTGGTTGTCTTTGGGCGGTCCCGCGGTGGCGTCAGGGGCCGCATCCGGCCCGGCTATCGCGATCGGGCATTTGAAACACGGCCTAGTCGATCCGGTCGATCTTCAACGGGAAGCGCACCATCACCGAACCGAGCCGCAGGACCGGCGGCCGGGTGATGGTCAACGTGCCGCCGCGCACCTTCCCGCTGAGCTGGAACTGCGGCCCGGGCACCGGCCCGGGTCGCACTTTGTTGACGTAGCGGCAGTTCATCACCTGCAGCATCGACGCGTCCAACGTCGATTCGTACGGCAGCATCAGCCGTACGTGCGCGGCCCGCACATCGAACTCGACCTTGACCACCTGGTACGGGATGCGGGCGACCGCGAAGTCGAGCTCACACCAGCTCTGATCACAGTGCACGACCAGTTCGCTCGGCACGTCCCACCGGCCACGGCGACGGATCTTCGACAACACACTGCGCAGTTCGAGGCGCTGTTCGGGCACGGTTCCGGTACGCACGACGCCCGGGATGTCGATCAACACACCGTTCAGCTCGGACCTGGTCCTGGCGGCCAGCGCGGCCGCCGAGCGCGTGGTGAACTCTTCCGGCGTGATCAGGGCCTGCGCCAGCGCCTTGTGCAGCAGTCCCACGACGTGTTCACGTTCGCTGTCGGACACACGGAGGTCGCGTGGGTCGGTCACGCGCAAACCCTACTGTCACTCGGCGTCGAGACCGTGCTCGATCGCGTAACGAGCCAGTTCGACCCGGTTGTGCAGCTGCAGTTTGCGCAACGTCGACTGGACATGGTTCTCCACGGTCCGGTGCGACAGCACGAGCCGGTCGGCGATCTGCCGTGCGGTCATCCCCTTGGCCACCAGCCGGAGCACCTCGGTCTCCCGGTCGGTGAGTTTCGGCGCGGCCTCGGCCTCCGCGGGCGCGGCCGCCATCCTGCGGTACTCGCCGAGCACGAGCCCGGCCAGCCCGGCGGTGAACACCGCGTCGCCGTCCGCGGTCCGGTTCACCGCGTCCACGAGTTCCTCGGCCGACGCGGACTTCACCAGATAACCCGAGGCGCCGGCTTTCACGGCTTCGAGGACGTCACTGTGCGCGCCGCTGGCCGACAGCACGAGCACCCGCGTGCCCGGCACGTCCTGGACGATCTGGCGGGTCGCGTCCACCCCGGACTCGTCGCCCAGTTGCAGGTCCATCAGCACGACGTCCGGCGTGACCGTCCTGGCGATCCGCACCGCCGCACCCGCGTCGCCTGCCGTCGCGCGGACGTCGAAGCCACGTTCCCCCAGATCACGGGCCACGCCGTCACGCCACATCGGATGGTCGTCGACGACCATCACCGAAATCGCCTTGGTCATCGGCCACCTCCCATCCTGTGACGCGCCTTCCGGCCGCCCGGCTCCCGCGGAATCCGGATCTCCCATTCGGTGCCCGCGCCGGGCGCGGTCTCCAGGGTGATCGTGCCACCCAGGTCGGCGACACGCCCACGAATGGACCGGGCCACTCCCAGCCTGCCATCGGACGCCGCCTGATCCAGCCGGCCCGCGGGAATCCCGGCCCCGTCGTCCCGCACGCTGATCACCACCTCGTCACCGAGGTCCTCGAGCAGCACCCAGGCCCGGGCGCCGTCGCCCGCGTGCCTGGCCACATTCACCAGGGCCTCGGACACCAGGGACGTCAGCTCTGTGACTGTCGTCTCGGGCAGTTGCACGGCCGTGCCGGGCACGGAGACCTGCACGGTCCCGGTTTCCATCACCTGCAGGCGCGACCGCAGATCCGTGGTGCCGTCGTCGGTGGAGTCCGGTGGGGCCGCCGCGACCAGTGATCTCAGCGCCACTTCCTGCTCACCGGCGAGCCGGGCCAGCTCGGCGGCCTCGCCACCCAGTTCGTTGCCGCGCTTGCGTACCCGGGCCAGCACCTGCAGCACGCTGTCGTGGATGTTGCGCGCGAGCCGTTCCCGTTCGGCGGTCGCGGCTTCGACTCGTGCCGCCTGGGCCATCCGCTCCTGCGCGCGTCTCGCCGTGACCGAGGCGAGCCCGACCACAAAACCACTGCCCATCAACAAGACGGCGTCCCTCGTCACGTCCGTGGTCAGCGCACCGCGCGTGAACCCCGTGGCGATCGCGACGACGACCCCCGCCAGCACACCGGCCGTCCGGCCGTTGAGGACCGCGGCCGCGATCGGCGGCTCGCTGGCCCACACCGTCGTGATCAGCGGCGCGATGTCCTCCATCTGCTGGGGCGACAAGATCCACACCGAGGTGTACATCAGCGCGCACGTGACCGCCACGTCCGTCCACACCACCGCCACCCGGCGGCCGAACTTCATCAGGTACGCGCTCACGGTGAACGCCGTCCACACCGCGATCAGGCCGAGCACGATCCACGCGAGCTGCGGCCGCTGATAGCGGTCCTGGTGCACGAACACCGCCACCACCGCGAAGCCGAACGTCACCAGCCGCAGAATGGCGACGCTCGACCAGAGCGGCGTGGTCGCGTCACTCCTTTGCATGGCTTCCCGGCCTCGAACCCGCGTCGTCCAGCACGTCGACGTCGTCGGCGTCGGTGAACCGGTCGCGGTCACTCAGTAACGACCGGATGCCCGCGTTCAGCACCGCCAGCAGCGGGACCGCGAGCAACGCGCCGGGGATACCAGCCGCGACCAACCCGGCGGTGATCGCGAGGACCACGGCCAACGGGTGCAGCCGGACCGCCCGGCCGAGCAGCCACGGTTGCAGGATGTGACTTTCCAGCTGCATCACGCCGATCACGATGGCCAGCACGATCAGCGCCGCGACGAAACCGTTCGCCACCAGCGCGACCAGCACGGCCACCGCCCCGGCGATGACAGCACCGATGATCGGGATGAACGCGCCGAGGAACACCAGTGCGGACAACGGGACCACGAGCGGCACGCCCACGATCGCCAGGCCGATGCCGATGCCGACCGCGTCGACCACCGCGACGGCCGCGGTCGCCCGCACGTAGCTGACCAGCGAGGAGAAGCTGCGCCGGCCGGCCACGTCCACCCGCTCGCGCACGTTCGCCGGCACGCCGCGGACCAGGAACGTCCAGATCCCCTCGCCGTCGTAGAGGAAGAAGATCAGGATGAACAGCGTCAGCACGAACCCGGCGAGGATCTCGCCGATGCTGACCGCGGTGGTCAGCGCGCCCGAGGTGATCGCGGCCTGGTTGGTCTTGATCGTCTCGATGATGTTGCTGATGAAGTCCCTGATCTGTTCGTCACGCAGGTGCAGCGGGCCGTGCTCCAGCCAGTTCTCGATGGTGTCCAGCGACTGGCCGACCTGGGTCTGCAACTGCGGCAGGCCGCTGGAGAACTCCGAGATCACGAACGTCAGCAGGCCACCGATCACCCCGAGGCCCGCGATCAGCACGATCGCGGTGGAGAACCCCTTCGCTATCCGCCACTCGACCAGCTTGTCGACCGCCGGGACCATCAACGCCGCGAGCAGCAGGGCGATCCCGACCGGGATGAGCACGGTGGCGAAGTACCCGGCGACAAGCATGATCCCGTACAGGGCCAAGGCGACCACGGCCAGCCGCCACGCCAGCGCGGCGGCGACCCGCAGGCCGCGTGGCACCACATTCGTCACTTCGATCGGGGCCACAGGCCGCTTCCTCGGCTCGGTTGTCACGCGCGTCACGTTATCGGTACGGGCCTGCGAAAGGGCGCCGTGCACAAGGGTCGGCACGAAAGAATCGCGGTGTGTCCCGTTACGAGCTGACCGAGACCGAGCAGCACCTCGTCGACGCGTTCCGGCGTGGTGACCGGATCGATCTGGGCGGCAAGGCGATCCGTGGCCAGGTGCTCGCCGAGCTGCTCGACGGGTCGGAGTCGCCCAGCGTGATCCGGCTGACCGGGGCGCGGGTCACCGAGTACTTCAGCCTGCAGGGCAAACGTGTCCGGCAGGTGATCGACCTGCGGGACTGCGTGTTCGAGCACCGGCTGGACCTGCGGATGGCCCGGCTGATCGGGTTGCGCATGCACGCGTGCCGGATGCCTGGCGTGATCGGCCGCAACCTGCGCGTGGAGAGCGACCTGATCCTGGAGCCGCGGTTCACGTGTGACGGCGCGCTGGACCTGACCGACGCCAGCATCGACGGATCGCTGCGGATCTCCGGTGCCGTGCTGCACGGCCCGTTCCTCGGCGCACGACTGCGGATCTCCGGATCGCTGCAGGCTGTGGTGTTGCGCACCAACGGCGAGATGCGGTTGTCGGGCGCGAAGGTCGGCGGGAACCTGCAACTGACCGGGGCGTGCCTGACCAACCGGGACGGCATCGCGCTGGACGGCAGCGGCCTGACCGTCGAGGGCAACCTGTTGGCCGACGCCAAGGGCGGCCGGTTCCGGTCGGTCGGCCGGGTTCTGTTCCGGGGCGCGCACATCGGCGGCGACGCGAGGTTCACCGGCGCGGACATGACCGCGCCGCCCGGCAGGCCACCGCTGGACGCCGACCGGATCAGGGTGGAAGGCAACGTCTCCCTGGACAACGGCTTCTCCGCCCGTGGCTCGGTGCGGCTCGCGGACGCCCGGATCGGCGGCTTCCTCCGGCTCACCGGCGCCACGCTGGGATGCGAGGAGGACGAACCCGACCCGTACCGCGCTCCGTGCGCGCTGTTCGGCGACGGCATCGAACTCGGCGGCGACCTGAACGCGCGATCGGGCGCGATCGCCGGTGCGCCGAACGAGAAACCGCTGGTCGCCTACGGCCAGGTCCGGCTGCCCGGCGCGAAGATCGACGGCAGTGCCAGCCTGTCCGGCGCACGGCTGCACTGCGCCGGACGGGACGCGTTGTTCGCCGACCGGCTGTCGATCGGCGAAACCCTGTTCCTGGAGGGCGTTCAGGCCACCGGGTCGATCCGGTTACAGGACGCCAGGATCGGCGCTTCGCTGAACGTCACCGGCTCGACGTTCACCGAGCCCCGGCTGCGCGCCAACGGGACCCGCAAGCCCTCGCTGGACCTCCAGTTCGCTTCCATCGGTCACAACCTGTTGTGCAGCAGGAACGTCGTCGCGACGGGCGGCGTGAGCGCGCGGGTGGCGGAGATCCGGCACACCGTGCACCTGTCGCACGCGACGATCGGGGACGGCCGGCCGGACAGCGTCGCGTTCGACGGCTATGGACTGACCGCACACCACCTCGTCATGCACTTCGCACCGGACGAACCGCCGCAAGGGGCCGTCCGCCTTGGCAACGCGCATGTCCGCAAGTTGTCCGACGGCCCCGGGCTGTGGGCCGCCACGTGCGGAGTGGACGTCGACGACTTCGTGTACGAGTCCATCGAGGCCAACGGGAACGCCACCGTCAAGGACCGGCTGCGGTGGTTGCGCCAGGTGCAGCCGGATTTCGCGCCCGGGCCGTACGACCAGCTGGTGACCGTGTACCGGGACGCGGGCGAGGAGGAGCTCGCCGAGAAGGTGCTGATGGAGAAGCAGCGAAGGCGGCACACGGAACTGAAGTGGCCCGGCCGGATCTGGGGGGTGTTGCAGGACAAGACGGTCGGCTTCGGCTACCGCCCCTGGCTCGCGGTGGTGTGGCTGGCGGTGTTCTGGCTCGCCGGCACGGTGTGGTTCGCGTCGCACGAACTGTCCAAACTGGACAACGACCAGAATCCGGTGTGGAGCCCGGCGCTGCTGTCGATGGATCTGTTGCTGCCCATCATCGATCTGGGCCAGGACAGGATGTGGCGGATGGCCGGGCCGTCCGAGTGGGTCTCCGGAGTCCTCATCGCCGCGGGCTGGGTGCTGGCGACCACAGTGGCCGCCGGCGCGACACGGCTGCTGAAGCGGACTTGAGCAGGTTCACACGATCGAGCGGACTGGTCGCTTCGGGCGTGCGCCGGGCGGGGTCGGTTTGGCAGTCTTGCGACGCACCCCGGACGTGATCCATCCGATGCCGGGTGTGCGGACCACCATCGCCAGACCGGAAAGACAGGCATCGAACCGTGGACACGGCAAGGACCGAGAGGGGCGCCCGAGTGCGGCGCGTCCTTTCGCGTGCCGCCGTGATCGTCGGAGGTGCCGCCGCCGCGTGGTTGCTGTCGACAGCGACCGCGTCGGCGCAGTCGTCCGAACCGGACGACGCCATCAAGCCGGTCGTCGACGCCCTGACCGTTGCCGCGCCTGTGGATTCCTCGTTCGCCCCGCAGGATGCCCAGCAGTTCAAGGACTTCGTCGACACGGTGTTGCCGGCGCCGCAGGCCCCGTCCGCCGAGCTCGAAGAGGTCGGCCGGCGGGTGCGGGACACGGTCGGAAAGGTCGCGGCGCACCTGAGCCTGCCCGCGCCCCGGACCGAGTCCGGCGAGACCACGCCTGCCAGGCTCCGGATTCTGACGCCCGGTGACGAGTCGCCGGTCGTCACCCCGGTCGCCGCCATCCCCCAGCTCGTTCCGGTCGTCACCCCTGGTCCGGAGCGAGTGGCGGCGCACGACGTGCGTCGTGCCTCCGTTGCCGAGTCGCCCCGGCTTGCCCCGTCGGCAGGCGACCCGGCACCGGAACTCCCCGCTCTCCCCCGCCTGCCGATGCCGATGCCGTTGCCCGCACCGGCCGCGCCCGCCGGCGCGTGCTCCTCGTGCGGCACCAGCGGATCGAACGACGACTTCGGCATCGCGGGTGCTCACGCGTGGCCCTTCCCGGCTTCCGGATCGGCCACCTCGCAGGCGCTGCGCCTGATCTCGCAGCACGTTTCCCCGGCTGCCGGTGCGCAGCCCGGCGTCACCCCTGACTGACTCAACCACGCGCGGCCTCTGACGGCGCCCGTGTGCTTTCGCGCTGCCGGCCGCGCATCCCACCCCTCAGACCCGGGTGGTCGCATGCCCCGACGCCTCTCGCGTCCGGCCACCCGTTTCCCATCCCTTGCATGCACAAGGAAAAGGAGAAACACCCCGATGCAAACCTGGGCGCGGCGCAGTCTCCAGACCGCGCTGATCACCGGTGGTTTGCTGATGCTCGGTACCGGCATCGCTTCTGCCAACGAGAACGTCAACCCGGATCGGCCGGCCTCGCCGCTCGATCCGCGAGTGAAGATTCCGGTAAGGGTGCACGACAACGCGATCGGCACCCCGTTCGGCCAGAAAAACATCCCCACCGTGAACCGCGATGTCGTGGTGAGCACGGAGGCGGTGACGAAGGGCACGCCCGTCGCGAAGGCCGCTCCCATCATCGAAAAGGCCCAGTCGGTCGCGGGCAGGCTGGCGGAACAGAAACTGCCCGGCATCGGCCGTATCACGCCGAAAGCCAAGGATGTGTTCCAAGGCAACAAAGTCAGTGGGGACATGATCGTCCCCGTCGAGGCCGCGGGCAACGCGATCGCCGCAGGCCACGACGCGCACGTGAACGCCACCTCGAACGAGACGTACGCCGGGCACTCGCCGGTGTACACCGACGGCCAGGACGCGGTCGGCGCCGGCAACGTCGTCAACCTCGACTGGGCCATGCCGGTCCGGGTCAGCGGCAACGCGGCCGCAGCATCCGGCAAGGCGACCACGAACTACGTGTCCAGGAGCGCCACCGTCGTCGGTGGCGACGTCGTCACCAACGGCGGCGACAGTGTGCTGGCCGGCAACGTGGTGTCCGAGCAGCTGGCCACGCCTGCTCAGGTCACCGGTAACGCGGTCAGCGGCGCTGGGATCGCCAAAGCCACCACCGACATGGACGACCAGGCGCACGCGCCGGGCACCATCAAGACCAACGGCGACAACAGTGTCGTCGCCGGTACCGGCACGGGTGTCCCGGTCGCCCTGCCGTCCGCGGTGCACGGCAACGCCATCTCCGCGGGCGGCAAGTCCTGGGTCGACGAGAAGAACCTGGTCGGCGCGACCGCCGGGCAGCCGATCGGTGCCAAGAACGGCGCCGGCTACATCTCCACCAGCGGCCGGGAGTCGGTGCTGTCCGGCGCTGTCGCCGAGCCCGCGATCGCCACGACGGCCGACGCGACCTGTAACGCGGTGACCGTGCTGGGCACCGGGGACTGCGTCGGCGGCACCGGGACCGTCACCAAGGCAGGCGGGTCCACCGCGACCGACGGCACCAAGTCCACCGGTGGCGGTACCGCGCTGACCCCGTCGGTCGCTTCGCCGGTGCAGGTCTTCGCCGGATCGCCGACGGCGGCCGGCCTGACCAGCGTCGACCACGTCAACTCGGACGTGTCGAACGCCGGTGGCACCACGGTCACCAGCGGCAAGGACGCCGTGCTGGCCGGGACCATCGCCGATCCGGCCGTGGCCGGCCCGGCCGAGACGTTCGGCAACGCCGCCAGCGTGCTCGGCACCTCCAAGACCGACTCGCTGAACGGCACGGTCACCAAGGCCGGCGGGAACGGGCTGTCCAACGCGGACAACAGCGTGGCCTCCGGCACGGTCGGCAGCGCCGCTGTGGCGATGCCCGCCCAGGGCTTCGGTCTCGCGGATTCGGTGGGTGGCCAGGCCGAGGCGCTCGTCGGTGAGCAGAAGGTCACCACCGCGGGTGGCGAGTCGGTTGTGCACGCGGACAAGTCCGTCATCGGCGGTAGCGCCATACGGCCGTCGGCCGCCGGCCCCGTCCACGTGCTGAGCAACTCGGCGACCGTTCTCGGCCGCGGCAACTCCGATGTCTGCAACGACGTGACCACCACCGCCGGTGGCTACACCGGGACGACGGGCAACGACAGCACGGGCGGCGGCAACGCCGTGACCCCGGCCGTCGGCATGCCCGCCGAAGTGTTCAGCAACACCGCCAACGTCGGCGGCCTGTCCTCCAGCAAGGTCGACGAGAACAAGGTCACCGTGGCCGGTGCCGCGACCAACACCCACGACGACGCCGGTGTGCTGGCGTCGAACGCGGTGGTCACCTCGCTGGCCGGTCCGGCGCAGCTGTTCGGCAACTCCGCCACGGGCGGCGGCATCTCCAACGCCTCCGCGATCAAGCAGACCACGGCCAAGGCCGGCGGCCCGGCCATCGCCCAGGGCACCGGCGGCGCCGGGTCCGGCAACGTCGCGGCCGCCCCGGTGGCCATGCCCTCGCAGGCCTTCGGAACGGCCACGGGCGTGCTGGGCAAGTCCAACTCGTGGGTGACCGGGGAGAGTTCGTCCACCTCCGGTGGCGGGATCAGCACCGACGGCAAGGCCGGAACGATCAACGGCAACGCGGCCTCCGTGCCCGGCGCCGGTGCGGTCCAACTCTTCGGCGACGCGGCCGGAATCGCCTCGGTCGTCGACGGTTCCGCCGACAACACCACCGCCTCCACCGCTGGTGGCGACGTGGTGACCAACGGCGCGGACGGTTCGGTCTCCGGCAACGTGGCCAGCGCTCAGCCGCTGGCGGCCAGCCACACCTTCGGCAACGCCACGGCGCTCTCCGGCCTGGTGAACGGCAGGGGCGACAACAACACCAAGGTCACCAACGGCGGCGACATCACCACCAACGGCGACCGTGGTTCGGTCTCCGGCAACCTGGCCGACGTGCCGGTCGCCGCGATCGCCCAGGTCTTCGGCGACGCGGCCGGCGTCGGCGGGACCGCCAACGGCACCGGGCCGAACGAGATCACCGCCGTCACCGGTGGCCACGACACCACGTCCGCCAAGGGCGGCAACCTGTCCGGCAACCTGGCCAGCGTGCCGGTCGCCGGGAGCCCGCAGGGCTTCGGCGACGCGGTTTCGGTCGTCGGCAACGGAACCGGTACCGCGCAGAACGACACCAACGCGCTGTCCGGCGGTGACGCGAAGAGCAGCGGTGACTTCGGTTCGCTGTCCGGCAACCTGTTCACCGCGCCTGTCGGGGCCGCTCCGCAGGCCTACGGCAACGCCGCTTCCGGCGGTGGTCACTCCACCGGTGCCGCGCAGAACGACACCAGCACGAACGTGGGCGGTGCCGCCACCACCGACGGTCCGCTGCACACGCTGTCCGGCGTCAACCACTCGGCCCCGGCCGGTGCCGCTCCGCAGGTGTTCGCCGTTCCCGTCCCCGTTGTGGCACACGCCGTCGCGAACGGCAGGACCAACCCGCTGGCCAAGCTCGAGGACACCGCGCCGATCGTCGAGCTGCCCATCGGTCAGGGTGGCGGGCTGGCCGCCGACAAGCTGCCGCGGCTGCCGGTGTGGGGAACCTTCCCGCCGCAGCAGACCCGTACGGACACCCCGGTCAACGACCTGGCCGGGCTGCCGGACAGGCTGGTCAGGTCGCAGTTCAGCGTGGCACCGGACCTGGACGCCGCGAACGTCGGCGCCTTCGGCCTGCCGTTCCTGGACGACGTCGCCGACGACATCACCCGGACGCAGCCGATCGGCATGGCCGAGGCCCGGTCGGAGGACCGGACCCGGTCGGCACGGCCCAACGGGCTTCCGGTACTGTCCAATGTAGACAGTGAGGCGCTGGGTACCGGCAGCATCAACGGCGTTCAGCTGTCGCGCATCCAGAACATCCTCCGCGCCGCCGATCCGTCCACACTGGACGTGACGCAGACGCTGCCCGCCATCGACGTGGTCAAGCAGCTGCCCGTGCAGCCGGACTTCGATGACCTGCCGAAGTTGACGTGACCCCGGTAGTGGCCGGGGCGTTGTCCCCGGCCACTCGGAATCCCTTGTTCCTCACCCGTTTTCTAGGAGAAATCTCGTGCGTAAGACCATCCGCCGCAGCATCTTCGTGACCGCGACCGCCGCCTGCGCCGTCGGCTTCGGCCTCTTCCAGGCGGCCGCCGCGCCGGTGCCCACCGTGCCGGAGCTGCCGCTGTCCGGCCTGGGCGCGCTGACCAACCTGGACAGCCTGTCGAATCTGACCGAAAGCACTTCGCTCCTGCCGACCATGCCCACCATGCCGACGATGCCCGGCGCGGAGTCGCGCAACCTGCCGCTCGGCGACCTCCCGCTCGGCGACCTGACCGGCACCGGCGAACTGGACGACCTGCTCAAGGCCGCCTCGCTCGCCAAGGACCTGCTCGGCCTCGGCGACCTGACCGACATGGCCGGGCTGCTGCCGACCCAGGACCTGCTGACGACCAAGCAGTTGCTGCCGACCGACGGCCTGCCCATCCAGGACGTGCTGGCAGCCGAAGGGACTGTGGCGACCGAAGGACTGCCGACCGACGGTTTGGCGCCGAGCAACCTGCTGACCGGCGACCTCGGTCTGCCCACGGCGAGCCTCGACGGGCTGCCCCTCGACCTCTCGCAGCTGATCCCGCTGCCCAAGCTGCCGACCCGGCCCAGCGACATCACCGACTCCCCGATCGTCGACATGCTGCAGCAACACCGCCTGCCGCTGCTGGGCGAGGACGGCCACAAGCGTCTCGTCGAGAAGGTGGCTCGTGGCGTCGACGGCGTGGACGTCCAGGAGGTCGCCAATTCGGAGGCGGCCGCCGCCGACTCGCAGACCGACATCCCGCAGCTGCCCGCCACCGCGCCGCAGACCGTCAGCGTGCAGAGCGGCGGCGTGCCTGAGAACCTGCCCGCGGTGTCCGGCGTCGAGACCCCGGGGATGCCGAGCATCAACGACCTGTCGAAGCTCAAGGAGCTGACCAAGCTCAAGGCCCTGACCGGTCTGCTCTCGTTGCCGAAGATCTGAGTCGCGGGTTGCGCTGACCGGGCCCGGGAGCAACGAAGCTCCCGGGCCCGTTTTGCTGTGGACCGGCTTGCCGGATCAACGTGGCTTCGGCGCGGAACAGCACTTCGTGCACGCGCGCAGTGCCATCGCTGGTGTACCACGCAGTTCTGGCGCTGGTGACAGTCCGGACACGCTCCACGATCGGGCGGGCGTCGCCGTGCGGGTGTTCGGCGACGATCGCGACCAGGAGCGGTTCGTACCTGGCGACGGTGTGGTCGTCGCGCATCGTTTTCCTCAGCAGCATCGCCACTTCGGCGTTCCCGGGGACGAGCACGAGGCTCACCAGAGTGCCGTGTGTCCTGGCTCGGGTGAGGGCGAGGCTGAGGCGGTCGATCAGCAGTTCACGGCCGGGCAGTCCGGTCCGGGGATCGAGCAAACCTTTGCCACGCAACACCCCGACGATGAGTTCCGGCGCGCGCATGCGCCGAGTCTCCACTGTCCAAGTAGGACTCACAAGGACCCTGGCCGGTGAGTTCTCAGTCGAATTGCAGTGATCGCTTCGACAGGCCGTACCAGTAACCGTCGATCGTGGTGTCCGCGTGCTCGTTGCGGTCGATGCTCGCGCCGAGCGAGACGAACAGCGGCGCGAAGTGTTCGGTCCGCGGATGCGCGAGCCGCGCGGCGGGTGCCTTGCGGTCGAAGTCAAGCAGCGCGTCGATGTCCCGTTCGGTGAGCACCTGCCTGCCCCAGTCGTCGAACTCGCTCGACCACTGTGGCGGCGTGATGTCCGTGCCCGCGGCCATGTTCATGCCGGTGAGGTTGTGGGTGAAGAAGCCGCTGCCGATGATCAGCACGCCTTCGTCACGCAACGGCGCCAGCTTGCGACCGAGATCGAGCAAACCGGTCGGGTCCAGCGTCGGCATCGAGATCTGCAGCACGGGGACGTTCGCGTCCGGGTACATCTCGACGAGCGGCACGTACGCGCCATGGTCCAGGCCCCGCGACGGCTCCTCGCGCACCGGCGTCTCGGGCGACTGCACGAGTTTGCGGACCTTCGCGGCGAGCTCCGGAGCGCCGGGCGCCGCGTACTGGACCTGGTAGTAGCGCTCGGGGAAGCCCCAGAAGTCGTACACGAGCGGCTGGGACGTGGTCGCGCCAATGGTCAGCGGGGCCTCTTCCCAGTGCGCCGACACCACCAAGATCGCCGTGGGTCGCGGCAGGTCACGCGACCACTGCGCCAGCTGGCGCGTCCAGACCGGGTCATCGGCGAGCGGCGGCGCGCCGTGGCTGAGGTACAGCACAGGCATGGTGCTCATCAGGCGGCTCCAATGTTGAATCTTCAACAACAAGGCTACATCAGTGCGGCCGCGGTTGTCGCCACTCGCTCCAGCAGGATACGTCCCAAGGCCCGCGACTGACCGGTCTATCAGGGCGAATACCGGGTTGTCGGTGATCCGGCCGGACGCCATCCCGGCCGGTATGGACTCGCTGCCGACCGGGCGCGGAACTGACCGGGAGGGGTCCCGCCGATCGTGACTACCTTCGGATCATGGTCCGGCACAGCTTCATCTTCGTAGCGCTGCTGTGCGCGGTGGCTTGCACGTCCGAACCGGCACCGCCGCCGCCACCACCAGCCCCGACGACGGTGACGTCGGTCGCGGCGGTGCCACCTACCGGCGGTATCGCGGTCACCGCCGAACAACTCGCCCAGGCCGACCCATGCGCGTTGATGAACCAGGACTCGCTGGCGAAGTTCGGCAGGGTGTCGATGAACATCGGCATAGCGTTCACCGAGTGCGAGATGACTGTCGTCATGGCGCGACACGATCAGGCAACCGTTCAGGTCGCCTTCAGGTTCGCACCGCCTGCCGGAGCGAAACCGATCTCCCGCAACGGCATCACGTTCCACGGCGACGAGGACACCAACTGGTGCCGCCGGTACATCGTGGTGTCCGAACAGTCGACGATCTTCGTCGCCGCGAGCCGTGCTCCGGTTCGCGGACCCGCGTGCGAGTTCGCGGACGCGGTGGTCGACGGCATGGTGCCGCAGCTGGCGCGGGGCGAACTGAAACCTGCCGAGGTGTCACCGGACTCGCTCGCCCGCCACGACGCCTGCCACGTCATCGAGTTCACCGAGATCCGGCGAGTGCTCGGCCGTGACCCCGTCAAGCTGACTCCCGCGTACAACCGGCAGACCTGCACCATCGACACCGGTGGCCCGGCCGACCCGAGCCTCCTGGTCACCTTCGTCCGCGGCCACCGGCCGGAGGTCGACGAGAAGACCGACCGCGCGATCACCATCGACGGCCGCGAAGCGGTCACCGACACCTGGGCAGGCAGCGGTTCTGGCGCCAACCGGCACGTGCCGAGCTGCTCGGCCGAGCTCGCGTACCGGCCCCTCGATCGCCCGATGGGCACCAAGACAGTCGAACGGCTGCGGGTCAGCGTCTACCGCGAAGCACCTGAGGACACGAACTGCCAGCCCGCGACCGACCTGACGGCCGCGGCCCTCAGGAAGCTCGGCGGAAAGTGATCTCCGGGAGTTGACCCCGCCCTTGGGGCAAGGTGGAGCCTGGCCGCATGAAGAACGAAATCACTTCCACGGCTCGGCTTACTTCGCCGGTCGGAGGGTTGCGGCGAGTGGCGGTCACGGCTCTGGCTGCCGCGGTGGTAGCCGGAGTCGCCGCCCCGGCCGGCGCGGCGGCCGCCGGGCAGCAGAGCCGTCCGGAACTCCAGGAGGCCATCCAGACGTTCGTCGACATCGGCTTCGCCGGGATGCACTTACGTGTGCACGACCAGCGAGGCGAGTGGGTGGGCAGCGCCGGGGTCCGCAAGCTGGGCGACGCCGCGAAGCCGCCGGTGAACGGGCGGTTCCGGATCGGCAGCAACACCAAGACCTTCGTCGCGACCGTGGTGCTGCAACTGGTGGCCGAGGGCAAGATCGGACTGGACACCCCGGTGCACGGCTACCTGCCCGAGTTCGCGCTGGACCGGCGGATCACGGTGCGGATGCTGCTGCAACACACCAGCGGAGTGTTCAACCACACCGGCGACTATTACAACGGCACGGCCATGCCAGGCCTCCCCTCCACGGGCGAGGAATGGGTGGACAACCGGTTCCGCACCTACCAACCCGACGAACTGGTCCGGTTCGCGTTGTCCAAGCCGGCCCTGTTCACGCCGGGAACGGACTGGAACTACTCCAATACCAACTACACGCTGGCCGCGCGGCTGATCGAGAAGGTCACCGGCCGCTCGTACGCCGAGGAGATGCAACGGCGGATCCTGCGGCCACTCCGGCTGTGGGGCACTGTGGTGCCAGGTGCCTGGTCGGGCATCCCCGGGCCGCACGCCCACGGCTACTACCGCTACCAGGACGACGGCCAACCGAAGACGGTCGACGTCACCCGCCAGAACCCCTCCCTGCTGTTCGCCGCCGGTGACATGATCTCGACCACCGAGGATCTCCACACGTTCTTCTCCGCGCTGCTGGGCGGCAAACTCCTGCCCGCCCCGCTGCTGGCCGAGATGCGCACGCCACACCCGAAGAGCGGCTTCGGCCTGGGACTGCGCGTGCAGGACGCGAGCCCGAACTGCGGCGGCACCCTCTTTTTCCACAACGGCAGCACCATCGGCTACGGAGCGCTGATGTACAGCACGCCCGACGGCAGCAAAACCCTGACCGCCTCGATCACCAGCGGGGACGCCGACATCGACCTGGTAGCGGACTACCCGAAGGCGTTGGACAAGCTCCTCAACGAGGTGTTCTGCGGCGGTGCGGTACGAGGACAGTCGGGTTGACCTTGACCTAGGGGCAGGCTGCACACTCGTCGCATGGCTTCCCCGACCATCTCGGTCAAGTCGACAGGCGTCACGATCGGCCAGGCCGCGGCATTCGCCGGGGTCACGGTGAAAACCGTGCGGCACTACCACCAGCACGGACTGCTCAACGAACCACAACGCGACAGCTCCGGCTACCGGCGTTATGGATCGGCTGACCTGCTGCGGCTGGTCCAGGTCCGAACCCTGGCCAGCTCCGGCGTGCCGCTGGCCGAAGTCGGGGCACTGCTCGACGCCGACGCCGAGCAGTTCACCGCCGCACTCGCCGACGTCGAACGTCGCCTCACCGAACGGATCGCCGACCTGATCGCCCGGCGCGACACACTGCGACAGCTCGCCGACGGCGACCGGCTCCTGCTGCCCGGCCGCGCCCTCGCGATCCTGGACCGGCTCACCGATCTCGGCTTCGACCCGGTCTACGTGGCCAGCCAGCGGGAAGGCCTGGTGCTGGCCAGGGCACTGGCACCGAAGTTCTTCGACATCTTCCTGACCCAGCTCGAACACCGGCTGGACGACCCGCAGTTCGTCGCCCTGACCAAGCGCGGCTGGGACGCGCGGTCCTGGCCGCCGGACGACCCTCGGATCGACGAGCTGGCGTCCGACCTGGCCGACAACCTGCTGGCCAACCGCGAGCACCTGACCCTGCCGACCGACTACCGGCCCCGGTCCGACGACGCCACCCGATACGGGCTGATCAACCACCACCTCGAAGATCACGCACCGGCCTGGACCCGGCTGAACGCGCTCGTCGAGACCAAACTGCGGGCCGCGGGCGTCCCCATCCCGTACCAATGACGACCGCACCAGGCAGCGTCCCCCGGCTACTTCACAAGTGACTAGGCCTGGGCGAGGTCGGCGAACTTCGAGTAGTGCAGCTGGTGGGCCACGGTGATGGTCGCGGTCGGACCGGCACGGTGCTTGGCGATGATCAGGTCGGCCTCGCCGGCCCGCGGGTCGTCCCGCTCCCACGCGTCCGGCCGGTGGATCAGCACGACCATGTCGGCGTCCTGCTCCAGCGAACCGGATTCACGCAGGTCGGCCAGCATCGGGCGCTTGTCGGTCCGCTGCTCAGGACCACGGTTCAGCTGACTCATCGCGACCACCGGAACCTCGAGCTCCTTGGCCAGCAGCTTGAGCGACCGGGAGAACTCCGAGACCTCCTGCTGGCGGCTCTCCACCCGCTTGCCCGACGTCATCAGCTGCATGTAGTCGAGCACGATCAGCTTCAGGTCGTTGCGCTGCTTGAGCCTGCGCGCCTTCGCCCGGATCTCCATCATCGTCATGTTCGGCGAGTCGTCGATGAACAGCGGCGCCTCGGAGATCTCACTCATCCGCCGCGCCAGCCGCGTCCAGTCGTCGTCCGTCATCCGGCCACCACGCATGTCCGCGAGCCGGATCTTCGCCTCCGCCGACAACATCCGCATGACGATCTCGGTCTTGCTCATTTCCAGCGAGAAGATGACGCTGCTCATCCCGTGCTTGATCGAACAGGACCTGGCCCAGTCCAGTCCCAGCGTCGACTTGCCGACACCGGGACGGGCCGCCACGATGATCATCTGGCCGGGGTGCAGGCCGTTGGTGAGTTCGTCGAAGTCGGCGAAGCCGGTGGGGACGCCGAGGGAGGAGCCGCCGCGCGAGGCGATGGCGTCGATCTCGTCCATCGTGGGCTGCAGCAGCTCTTCGAGGGCGACGTAGTCCTCGGTCGTGCGACGTTCGGTGACCTCGTAGATCGCTGACTGGGCGCGGTCGACGATCTCGTTCACGTCGCTGCCGTCCTGGCCGGAGTACCCGAGCTGGACGATGCGGGTGCCTGCTTCGACAAGCCTGCGCAGCACCGCCTTCTCCGCCACGATCTCCGCGTAGTACCCGGCGTTCGCCGCGGTCGGCACGGTGGCGATCAGGGTGTGCAGGTACGGGGCGCCGCCGATGCGGCGCAGTTCGCCGCGGCGTTCCATCTCCGCGGCGACCGTGATGGGGTCGGCGGGTTCACCACGGCTGTAGAGGTCGAGGATGCAGTCGTAGACCGCCTGGTGCGCGGGGCGGTAGAAGTCACCGGGCCGCAGGACTTCGACCACGTCGGCGATCGCGTCCTTCGACAGCATCATCCCGCCGAGCACGGACTGCTCGGCCGGCAGGTCCTGCGGCGGCTGCTTGTCGAACGTCGGGTGGCTCCCGCCGTTGTCAACCGGTGCTGGTCCCCGGTCATCCGTCAGCGCCACAGAGCAGCCCCTCCTCGCTCATATGTTCGAACTTACACCCCGGGCGGTACCGCGTCAGGCAACGTCATCGGGGTGTCGCGATGCACGCTAGAGGGCTTGTCCGACAGTCACCAAACCGTGCTGGGGAGGCTTCTGTGGACAACCTGTGGATGGATGACCGGAGCTGACCACAGGCATCGATGGGCCTGTGGGCAAGCTGGGGACAACTGCCGGTATAAGAATCGAATCCGCAGGTCAGGGCCTGTGTACGAGGTGTGGAAAAACTCGTCGAAAATACGTCGGCGTGTCGCGCGGAAAGTGGCCGTCGGCGTGTCGCGATGTCTGGTTTCACCCCATCGTGGGGACAGCCTGTGGATAACAAAGCCACCCTCCCGAGGATGCCCCGGGAGGGTGGCTCGCAGCAGATCCGACGTCAGCCGGCGGCGGTGACTTCCAGCTTCACCGACACGTTCACGTCCGGGTGCAGCCGGACGCTGGCGGTGTGCTTGCCGACGTTCTTGATGTGACCGGGCAGCTCGACGGTCCGCTTGTCCAGCTGCGGACCACCGGCGGCCTTGATCGCCGAGACGATGTCGGCCGTGGTGACCGAACCGAACAGCTTACCGGAACCGGCGGCCGCCTTCGCCTTGAGCGGGACCGCACCAAGGCCCTCGAGCGTGGCCTTGATCTCCTTGGCGTGGTCGAGGTCGCGCACCCGGCGAGCGTCCTGCGCCCGGCGGATCGTGCGGACGTTCTTCTCCGCGCCCTTGGTGGCCAGGATCGCCAGGCCACGCGGGAGCAGGTAGTTACGGCCGTACCCGTCCTTGACCTCGACGATGTCGCCGGGGCCGCCGAGGCCGCTCACATCGGTGGTGAGAATCAGCTTCATCTCTGTCCCTCCGATCAGCGCGCGGTCGACGTGTAGGGGAGCAGCGCCATCTCACGGGCGTTCTTCACCGCGATGGCGATGTCCCGCTGGTGCTGGCTGCAGTTGCCGGTCACCCGGCGAGCGCGGATCTTGCCGCGGTCCGAGATGAACTTGCGCAGCAGCGCGGTGTCCTTGTAGTCGATCAACGTGTCCACGGCGTCCTTCTTGCAGAACGCGCAGACCTTCTTCTTCGGCTTGCGAATGGGTGGCTTGGCCACGAGAACTACTCCTGAGAGATCTGGGGGTTAGAAAGGCGGTTCGTCGGAGAAGCCGCCACCGCCGCCGCCACCGGCCGGAGGCGCTGAGCCCCACGGGTCGTCGGCGGGCACGGTCTGCCGGCTGCCGCCACCGCTGTTGCCTCCGCCGCCACCACCGAATCCACCGCCGCCGCCTTCACCACGGCTGACACGGTTGACCTTCGCGGTGGCGTACCGCAGCGAGGGACCGATCTCGTCGACTTCCAGTTCGATGACGGTGCGCTTCTCACCCTCACGGGTGTCGTAGGACCGCTGCTTGAGCCGGCCGGTCACGATCACCCGTGCACCACGGGTGAGCGACTCGGCCACGTTCTCAGCGGCCTGCCGCCAGATGCTGCACCGCATGAACAGCGCCTCGCCGTCCTTCCACTCGCCGCTCTGGCGGTCGAAGGTGCGCGGCGTCGAAGCCACCGTGAAGCTGGCAACGGCCGCCCCGGACGAGGTGAACCGCAGTTCCGGGTCGGCGGTCAGGTTGCCGACCACGGTGATGATCGTGTCGCCTGCCATATCGGCTCCCTAGCTGGGTGTGAGATCAGGCCCTGGCGGCCGGACGCTTGTCGACGCGACGCAGCACCTTGGTGCGCAGGATCGACTCGGACAGGGAGAGCTGGCGGTCCATCTCCTTCACCGCGTCGGGCTCGGCGTTGACGTCGAGGACCGCGTAGATGCCCTCGGCGTGCTTGTTGATCTCGAACGAGAGCCGGCGCTTGCCCCAGACCTCGACCTTCTCAACCGAACCGCCGGAGTTGCGGATCACGTTGAGGTAGTTCTCCAGTGACGGCTGCACGTTGCGCTCGTCGGTGCTGGGATCGAGGATGATCATTACCTCGTAATGACGCATGAAGACCACTCACCTCCTGTGGACTCGCGGCCATGGTCTCTCCATGGCAGGAGGGTCTACGGCCAAAAAGACTACAGGACTTCAAACGGCCGCTTTGCGCAGCACCCAGGTACGCACCAGGGCGGCCGTCACGCCGGACAGGGCCAGCACGGCGAGCAGCACGGACAGGTCGATGTCGTTGCGGCTTGACGAGCCGCCGATCGCCTCGGCGTGTCCTGCGGCCTGGACACCGTCGTTCGGCGGGTTGTCCACGCCGAGGATGCCGAACTGGGGGCTGTAGCCGGGCACGCCCGTGCCGTACCGGACCGCCGGTGATGGCGAGTACAGGCCAGCCTGGGCGAACGGGATCATGCTGTAGTCGGTCATCGGCGACCGGCCGGTGCTCCAGCCGTTCCACCCCATCAGCGGTGGTGCCTGCGGCGGACCGTCGATCACCGGTAGGGTCGGGGCGGTCATCGTCGGGCTGCCGCCCGGGGCGCCGCCCTGGCTGCCGCCAGGGCCGGGCTTGGTCGGCTGGGTGCCGCCACCCCCCGGAGTGCCGGGCTTCGATCCGCCCGCGCCGGGGATGATCGCCTGAGCGGCACCGTTGGCCGCGTCCGCCAGCGCGCCGGTGGTGCCCTGGGCCTGGGCCGCGGCGGTGTTGACGACCTGAACGGTCACACCGCACATGCCGGCGAGGGCGTCCTGCACATCCTTGGCCACGCCGCCGAGGATCGGGCCGAGCAGCGGGATCTTGTTCAGCTGGGCGATCACCGCGTTGGCGATCTGGCCACCGCTGATGAACCCGCCGCCAGCGGGGATCGCGCCGATCGGGATCGGCGGCAGCGCGGCGAACGCCGACCGCACTCCCGGCGTGATGAGGTTCAACGGGTCGAGTGCCTTGACGACGTTGACCACCGGTTCGAGGACCGCGCCGGGCTGGAGTTGGAGCGGTGTGCCTGGCTCGCCCTGGACGGTGGTCGCGCAGCTGCCGATCACCACCGGAGTCGCCGCGGCCGCGATGCTCCCGCCGAGCAGGCTGCTCGTCACCACGACGATGACCACCGCGAACGTGGCGGCCAGTCGTTTGGCGAGTCGCATAGTCCAGCCCTCCGTCGTACCGGCGAGTAGCCTCTACGGATTTCAACGACACTACGCGCCGGTGGTGACGCTCACTAGGTCGAATCGCGTGATTCTTCCGCCAGGTGGAGTAATGCGACCCCCTGAGGGCTACCACCGCCGCGTTTGCTAGTGCGTGCCGACTACGCTCGACGGCCATGCGCATAGGTGCCCATGTTCGCGACGACGATCCGCTCGCCGCCGCGCGAGAGCGTGGCGCCGAGGTGGTGCAGTTCTTCCTGGCCGATCCGCAGTCCTGGAAGAAGCCGCCTGAGCACCCGCACGCCGAGGCGTTGCGGGCCACCGACCTGGACGTGTTCGTCCACTCGCCGTACCCGGTGAACATCGCGTCGATGAACAACCGGATCCGCATCCCGTCCCGCAAGACCGTGACGCAGCACGCCGAGGGGGCCGCCGCGATCGGCGCGAAGGGCCTGATCGTGCACGGCGGGCACGTGACCAAGGGCGAGGACCCGGCCGCCGGGATCGAGAACTGGCGGAAGTTCTTCGAGCGGCAGGTCAAGGAGGGCGGCTTCCCGCTGCCGATCCTGATCGAGAACACCGCGGGCGGCGACAACGCCATGGCCCGCCGGTTCGACATGCTGGCCCGGCTGTGGGACGCGGTCGGCGAGTTCGACGCGGGGTTCTGCCTGGACACGTGCCACGCCTTCGCCGCCGGGGAGGACCTGGCCGGCATCGTCGACCGGGTCAAGGCGATCACCGGGCGGATCGACCTCGTGCACCTGAACAACTCGCGGGACGAGTTCGGCTCCTCCCGGGACCGGCACGCGAACATCGGTACTGGCACCATCGAACCGGAGGTGCTCGCGGCGGTCGTCGCCGCGGCGGGGGCGCCGGTCGTGGTCGAGACACCGTCGGACGGCCAGGCGGAGGACATCGCGTTCCTGCGCCAGGCACTTGGCGGGTGACCAGGGTGCAAGCGGGTCAGGTGTCCAAGGAGGCGGAGAGGTCTGTGGGCGAGCAGCAGGCCGGCGAGCCCACATCCGCCGGGAAGCGGTTCGGCCGGCTCGCGCTCGCGCTGATGGTGCTGTTGTGCGGCGTGACCTTGCTCCTCGGGTTCGCCAACAAGGACAGGTGCACCGGCCCGCGGTTCGACGAGCTGGGCCGCAGCGAGCCGGACTACACCCAGCGGGCCCGTAACGACGCTTGCTACTCCGACATCCAGTTCCTGTGGGTCGGCCGGGACATCGACCGGCACGTCTTCCCCTACGTGCACGGCGGGATCAACGCCAAGGGCGAGCTGACCGGCGGCACGGTCGAGTACCCGGTGCTGACCGGCGTGGTGATCTGGCTCGGCGCGTTGTTCGCCGACACCGACGCCGGGTTCCTGCTCGGATCGGCGATCCTGATGGCGCCGTTCGGCCTGCTCACCGCGTGGATGCTGGGCAGACTCTCCCGCTGGCGAGCGCTGTTGTGGAGCATCGGCCCACCGGTCGTGCTGTACGCCTTCCACAACTGGGACCTGCCGGTCGTGTTGTGCGCGGTCGCGGCCGTGTACGTGATGCACCGCGGCTGGGGCAAGGCGGGCGCGAACCGCCCGTTGATGGAACGGGCCACGTTCTCGGCGATCCTGCTGGGCGTCGGCTTCACGTTCAAGCTCTATCCGGCGATCTTCGTGATGCCGCTGATGCTGTACGTGCTGACCGGCGGCCGGTCCGGCCAGGAGTTGCCGTCCGGCAAGCGGTACAACGTCGCGGGCATGTTCCGGATCGCCGGAGTGGCGCTGCTGACCGCGATCCTGGTGAACCTGCCGTTCGCGCTGGCCGGGTTCGACGGCTGGAAGGCCTCGTTCACGTTCCAGGGGCTGCGGCAGGCCGACATCACCACGAACTCGTTCTGGTTCTGGGGTTTCCGGCCGGAGTCGGATCCGAAGAACGTCGAGTTCCAGGACATGGTCACGCTGTGGTCGCCGATCCTGGTGCTCGCCTCGTTCGCGTTGGCGCTGTACCTGGGCTGGCGCCGCTACAAGCGTGCGGGCACGTACCCGTGGATCGCGGTGTCCGCCGCGATGCTGTGCGGATTCCTGTTGCTGCACAAGGTCCACTCGCCGCAGTACACGCTGTGGCTGGTGCCGATGTTCGTGCTGCTGCGGGTGCACCTCGGCTGGGCGATCGCGTACTACATCGCGGACATCGCGATGGGCATCGGGATCTTCAAGTGGTACCACGCCATCGACATCAACAAGGCGACCACGATCTACGACGGGTTCACCGCGCAGGCGGTGATGATCGGCGTGTGGGGCCGGGCGGCGTTGCTGGTGGGCCTGTTCATCGCGTTCCTGAACGCGAGATCCACTGTGGACGATCCGGTGCCGGACGACTTCCTGCCCGGCGTGCCGAAACCCGCCACCCTCAGTTAACACTCGGCGCCGCCAGATCAGTCGTTCGGCGGTGGTGTCCGGATCGCGTGACCGAGCACGTTGATCTGATGAGACGACTGCTGGCCGTGGGCCTTGGGGCCACGCTGACGATCGGCTTGCTGACCTCCTCCAGCGGGGCACAGACCCCCGGCGGGTGGATCGGCACGTGGGCGGCGTCGCCCGCGACGGGCGTACCGAACACGGAGAACGGCTACCCGAACTTCTCGATCCGCAACGTCGTGCACACCAGTGTCGGCGGCGGTGTCGTCCGGGTCCGGCTGTCCAACGCGTTCGGCACCAAACCCTTGCAGTTCGGGCAGGTCACGGTCGCCGTCGCGGCCGAGCCGAACAGTCCGAGGGCGGTGCCGGGCAGCATGCGGACGCTGAGGTTCGGCGGTTCGCAGACGGTCACCGTGCCGCCAGGGGCCGAGGTCCTGACCGACCCGGCGGTCCTGCGTGTGCCCGAGGACACGGATCTGCTTGTCACCACTTATGTTCCGACGCCGTCCGGCCCGGTCACGTATCACCCGACCGCGGTGCAGACCTCGTTCTTCACGCGCGCGGGCAACTTCACGACCGACGAGACGGGCACGCCGTACAACGAGCGCACGAACGTCTGGCACTACGTCAGCGGGGTCGACGTGCAGGGCTCGCCCGCGACCGCGTCAGTGGTCACGCTCGGCGACTCGATCACCGACGGCTTCGGGTCCACCGTGGGCGCCAACCGCCGGTGGCCGGATGTGCTGGCGGACCGGCTCAAGGCCGGTCAACGCAGGCTGGGCGTGCTCAACGCGGGCATCAGCGGCAACCGGTTGCTGCTCGACGGCACCGACTTCGGCCGGAACGCACTGGCCCGGTTGGACGAGGACGTGCTCAGCCTCGGCGGCGTGCGGACGATGATCGTGCTGGAAGGCATCAACGACATCCAGCAGACCCCGCACCAGACCGATCCCCAGCAGATCATCAGCGCGTACCGGCAGATCATCGCGCAGGCCAAGGCCCGGGGCATCCGGGTCCTGGGCGGCACGCTGACGCCGTTCAAGGGCTGGCGGGTCTGGAACGAGACGCTCGAAGCCACCCGGCAGGCGGTGAACACGTTCATCCGCACCGGCGGCGCGTTCGACGGCGTGATCGACTTCGACGCCGCGGTCCGGGACACCCAGGACCCGCTGCGGATGAGGCCGGAGTTCGACACGGGCGACCACCTGCACCCGAACGACGCCGGCCTGCGGGCTATGGGTGAAGCGGTGCCGCTCGCCTTGTTGTGAGGATGAACTTGTCTTCGGCCCCGTCGAGCACACCGCCGGCGGGGTCGTCGTCACCGAATTTGCGGACCAGGTCGCGCTCGGGGTGGTAGATCTCGTAGACCACCAGTGCGCACAAGGCAATCACCACGAGGTCGCGCAGCACGACCGCGCCCAGGAACCATTCGACCGGCAGGCCTTTGTGCTCCACGCCGAGGTAGTACATCATCCGCGGCACCCAGACCAGCGCGTCCACGGTCATCCACGCCAGCAGGATCTTCCACCTCGGCAGCGCGAGCACGGCCAGCGGCACGAGCCACAGCGAGTACTGCGGGCTCCACACCTTGTTGATCAGCAGGAAGGACGCCACCAGCAGGAACCCGAGTTGCGCCACCCGCGGCCGGGTCGGCGCGGACAGCGCCATCCAGGCGATGGCCGCGCACGCCACCAGGAACATCACCACGGTGAAGCCGTTCAGCACGGACGGCGTCTCCCACGGTCCCAGCGGACCGTCGAAACCGAGCCAGCCGGTGAACCCGGAGATCACGTTGTAGATCGAGTCGGTGTCCGCGGCACGGGCGGTGTTGCGCCGGAAGAACTCCCACCAGCCCGCGGGATAGGCCAACGCGATCGGCGCGTTCACCGCGAGCCACGTCGCCAGTGCGGCGAGCGTGGTCCGTTGCCACGCTCTGAGCTTCCCGGCTCGTAGACACAGCACGAACAACGCGCCGAGCAGGAACAACGGATAGAACTTGGCCGCACCGCCCAGCCCGAGCAGCACGCCGGCGAGCACCGGCTTGCGCCGCGCCCACGCCAGGAGCCCAGCGGCCGCGGCCGCGGTGGCCAGCGTGTCGAAGTTGGTGAACGCGTGCACCAGGATCAATGGTGACGCCGCGACGAGCACGGCGTCCCACGGCCGCCGCCGCGCGGTCCGCATCGTGGCCCACACCGTGACGAGCCACGCCAACGCGAGCCAGAAAGCGGTGATGTTGAAGTAGATCGCGACCGGCAGGGCGCTCAGCAGGCCCATGTCCAGCCAGCCCGCGGCGAGCCTCGCGTTGATCCACTGGAACATGCCGGTGACCACCGGGTACTCCATGTACCGGGTCTGCTGGGTCGGCTTGCCCTCGTCGTCGATCCAGCTCGTCCGGTACGGGAACGCGTCCGGCTGGTCGAGCCGCTCGGCGGTGTAGAGCGGGACGACATCGGAGTAGCACATCGCGATGTACGGCCGGGCCGTGCGCCAGTCGAGCTCGAACTGGCCTTGGTCGTTGGTGTACTGCTGGATGCAGCCGGCCTTGCCGAACCAGCTCACAGTCAACGCGAGCACACCGATCAGGAAGGCGATCCGCAGTGGCGTCCAGAACCACTGCCTGCCCACCTGCGCGTGCCGCCCGAGCGGACCACCGATCACCCCGGCCGCACTTCCGGCCAGCGGACCTGTCCGGGTGGGAGCGACTCGCTCGGTCAGGTCGAGCGAGTCGGTGTCACCGGTTTCTTCGGACTGCACGCGCAGGATGCTAGTTGGATGCGATCAAGCAGGCGGCCGCTATCCGTCGTTGCCCGTGAAATCGTTGTTGCCCCCCGGGCCGTCCCCCGGGCCCCCCGGGTCCCGGCCAGTGGGGATTCCTGGGGGCGTGAACGGTGGTGGCGTCTTCGATCCCGACGGTCGCCCGCTCGTCGGCGTGCTCGGCGCGCTCGAACCCGGCGTTCCGGTCGGGGTGGAGGGCGAGCTCGGCGACGACGGGCTGCTCGAGCTCGACCGGTTGTCCCTCTTGTCGTCGCTCTCGTCGTCGTCGCGCTGCTGGATCTCGGTCTGCGGGGTGCCCAGCACGCTGAACTTGGGGAAGGTCTCCTTCTTCTTCCCCTTCAGGTACTGGTCCATGAACTTCTTCCACATCTCGCCAGGCAGGCCACTACCGAAGATCGCTTTGCCCTGCTTGGTGCGCAGCGGCGTGTTCTGATCCGAGCCGACCCAGACAGCAGCGGAGATCTGCGGTGTGTAGCCGACCGTCCAGGCCGCGCAGTTGTCGGCCTTCGTGGTCTTGCCCTTCACCTCGGCGCACCCGTGCGTACCGGTCTTGGCCGCGCACTGACGCCCTTCGATGCACTTCAGCGCACCGTTACGAGTGGTGTTGACTACCGGGATCAGCGTCTCGGTCACGTTTCTGGCGATCTTGGCGTTCTCGGCGGGGTCGGTGGAGAACGCCTGCTTCGGCTGGCCCATGGTCTGGTTGCCGTCGTAGATCAGGTTGTCGCCGTCGTTCGGGTCGGTCACCTTGGCGACGATGTGCGGGGTCCGCTTCACGCCGTTGGCCGCGAAGGTCGCGTACGCCCCGGCCATGTCGATCGGCCTGGCCACGTACCGGCCACCGCCGATGGCGATGTTCAGGTCGGGCTGGCCGCCGTTCTCCTCCCGTTCGAGCGGCTTCTGGTCCCGGCCGATGTTCGTCGGGATGCCCGCCTCGATCGCGGCCTTGGCCACCGCGGCGGTGCCCGTTTCGTGGAACGCGATGTCGGCGAACACGGTGTTGATCGACAACTCCATGGCCTTGGCCACCGTGCAGTGCTCGCCGCAGCTGTCGTTGCCCTCGGAGTTGTTGATCGTGCTGCCGCCGAACTTGCGGCCGGACCTGCCGTCGAAGGTCGAGTAGATGCTCTTGTTCTTGTGCAGCAACGCGACCAGGTCGAACGGCTTGAACGAGGAGCCAGGGTTGTACCAGCCGCGGGCGTAGTCGGTGCCGTTCGTACCCTCGTTGAACCCGTAGTAGGCCACGATCCCGCCGGTGTTCGGGTCGACGGCGACGATCGCCTGCCGGAGATTCTCCGGCTGACCCGCCATGACGGCCTTGGCCGCTTCCGCCGCCGCTGCCTGCGCGCTCGGGTCGATGGTGAGCTGGACCTTGTAGCCCTTCTTGTTGATCTCTTCTTCGGAGATGCCCTGGTCTTCCAGCTCACGCTTGGCCTGCTGCCAGATGAACTGCTTGTCCGGGGTCATGCCCTGGGCGTCGGACTCGCCCTTCGGCTGCGGGAACTGCGCTGCCGCCTTGTCCTGCGGCGTCAGCCACTTGTTCTCGACCAGCTTGGTCATCACGTAGTTCCAGCGCTGCTCCACCCATTCCGGGTCACTGCACGCCCGGCCGGGCTGCTGGATGACTCCGGCGAGCGTGGCCGCCTCGATCTTCGTGATGTCTTTGAGCGGCTTGCCGTAGTAGGCCTCCGCCGCCGCGGCGATGCCGTACGCCCGGCACCCGAAGTAGATCGTGTTCAGGTATCCGGCGAGGATCTCCTTCTTGTCCTTGGTGTTGGACAACTTGTACGCCGTCACCAGTTCGAGGGCCTTACGGGTGAGGGTCTTGTCCTCGTTGCCGGTCGCCTTCTTCACGTACTGCTGGGTGATGGTCGAACCACCGCCGCCACCACCGGACAGGTTGTTCCAGACAGCCCGCATGATGCCGGTGATGTCGAAGCCTTCGTTGGTCTCGAACGTCGCGTCCTCGGCGGCGTAGACCGCCTGGCGCACGTGCTCCGGGATGTCCTCCCACTTGACCAACGTCCGGCGGCCCTTGGGGGCCACCGTCGCGAAGTTGTCGCCGTTGCCGTATTCGATCGTGACGGTCTTGTCCAGGTCGTTGGCCAGCTTCTCCGGGTCCGGCACGTCGACGACCTGGTAGGCGACGAAGAACGCGACCAGCGGGCCGATGATCATCAGCGCGGTGAGGACGTAGCTGGTCCGCCGGACACGCCGCCAGATCTTCTTGCGACGCCGACGGCGCGCCTCCTCGTCGGAGAGCACCGGCTCGTCATACTGGCTGCCCGGATCGTCGTAGCCGTAGCCGTAGCCGTATTCGTCCTCGAACTCCCGGTGCGTGAGCAGCTCAGGCTCGGGTGACGTACGGCTGCGCCCGCCGCTGATCGGACTGACCACGTCAGTCGGCTGGTCGGCGGCGTGGTTCTGGGGAACGCGGGCTGTCTGCTGGCCTGGCGGCGGTGTCGGCGGCCGGGCACCGGGTGGCGGTGGCACCGGCTGACCGGGGCGCGGACCACCGGGTGGACGTCCTGGCGGACGGGGCGGGCCAGCGCGTCCCGCCGGCGGCGGCGTGCCCGGTGGGCGCGGCGCGGCGTGCGGGCGCTCGGGCGGGGTCTCGGTCGGCCACTGGGGCTGCTGCTGCGGTGCCGGCGCGTCATCGTCGTCGAAGGACGGCTGCCAGAACCCAGTGCTTTCCTGGGACTGTTCCTGGCGACGCCCGCGCCTGCCGGCGTCCGGGTCGTCACCCGTGGGCCATTGCGGGTCTCTGTGGTCGTTCACGAATGGGCCTTCCAGACGTCCGCGAGCATGCGGAGCAGTTTGTGACGAAACAAGTGCGTTTGCAACCGCCTCACTCCGCCACTGTCCTCCTGCGTGGCTTGCCGGAACGCAGACCACGCGTTCCCAAGACGTATGACTGCACTAGGTGGTTCCATGAACATGTGCGGCAAACTTCTACCGCATACACGGTGAACTCCTCGTAGAGGTTCGCCAGTTTGGCGAGTTCCTCGGGCGAACGCGCGGATCCGGAGGCGTGCTTGAGCTCGTCCCCGTAGATCCACGACACCAGCGTGAGCGGTTCCTTGCGGCACACCGGGCATTGCACGTCCGTCGGCTGACCATGGAACTTCGCTGCTCGCAGCAGGTAGGGACTGGCGTCGCAGACCTCCATGGTGCCGACCCGGCCGGAGTAGACCTCGGCGAGCAGCGCACGGCGCTGCAGCGAGTAGTCCACGACCTGACGTTGGGTCCGCACACCGGACAGACTACGTGCCCCCAGCTGAGGACCGTTGCGCCGTTCGGCGCAGCGGGCCACTGTCAGCCCTTCGACCTGCGGATCAATGCGGAGGTGTCGATTGCCACAGGCTCATTTCGTTGAACCGGCGCCCGATGTATCGCAACGATATAATCGGCCGGTAGGTCAAGGTGTCCGGAAGGGAGGTCTCGGTGCTTGAGTTCGCCATCCTCGGGCTGCTGCACGAGGCCTCGATGCACGGCTACGAACTGCGTAAACGGTTGTTCGACCTGCTCGGCACCCTACGCACCTTCTCCTACGGGTCCCTGTATCCCACATTGCGCCGCCTGCAACGCGCCGGCTTCATCGTCGAGGAGGATCCGGACGAGAACCGCACGTGGGGACGCCGGGCCAAGCGGGTCTACAAGCTCACCGCGGACGGCAAGGAACGCTTCGCCGAACTGCTGGCCGACGCCGGTCCCCAGACTTGGGACGACGAGGGGTTCGGCGTCCACATGGCGTTCTTCTCCCGGACACCCGCCGAAGTCAGGATGCGGATCCTGGAAGGCCGCCGCAGACGGGTCGAGGAACGCAGGGAAGGCCAGCGTTCGGCACTGGCCCGGATGGGCGAACAGATCGACCGCTACACCCGCGAGCTGCACCGGATGGGACTGGAGAGCAGTGAACGCGAGGTGCGGTGGCTCAACGAGCTGATCGCCGAGGAACAGCGCGAGCAGGATGGCGGCGCGCTGTGAGCCGGCGGAAAGACCAGTGACGGCAGCTGAAGGCGCCGTCAGCGGACAAGGATAAGGAGAACCGGCATGGGCCAAAGCGTGAAAGTGGCCATCGTCGGCGTCGGAAACTGCGCGGCTTCGCTGGTGCAGGGCGTCCACTACTACCGCGACGCCGATCCAGCCACCCGCGTGCCCGGCCTGATGCACGTGCGGTTCGGCGAGTACCACGTCGGCGACGTGCAGTTCGTCGCAGCGTTCGACGTGGATGCCAAGAAGGTCGGGCGTGACCTGTCCGAAGCCATCGTGGCCAGCGAGAACAACACGATCAGGATCTGCGACGTGCCCCCGCTCGGGGTGACGGTGCAGCGTGGCCACACCCTCGACGGGCTGGGCGAGTACTACCGCGAGATCATCACCGAGGCCGACGAGGACCCGGTCGACGTGGTCAAGGTGCTCAAGGAGTCGGGCGCGGACGTGCTGGTGTCCTACCTCCCGGTCGGTTCGGAGGAGGCGGACAAGTTCTACGCCCAGTGCGCCATCGACGCGGGCGTCGCGTTCGTCAACGCGCTGCCGGTGTTCATCGCCTCGGACCCGGTGTGGGCCGAGAAGTTCCGCGCCGCGGGCGTGCCGATCGTCGGCGACGACATCAAGTCCCAGGTCGGCGCCACCATCACGCACCGCGTGCTGGCCAAGCTGTTCGAGGACCGCGGAGTCGAGCTGCTGCGGACCTACCAGCTCAACTTCGGCGGCAACATGGACTTCATGAACATGCTGGAGCGCAAACGCCTCCAGTCGAAGAAGATCTCCAAGACCCAGGCGGTCACCTCGCAGGTGCCGCACGAGATGGAGAAGGCCGACGTGCACATCGGGCCGTCGGACCACGTGCCTTGGCTGGACGACCGCAAGTGGGCCTACGTGCGCCTGGAGGGCCGTTCCTTCGGCGACACCCCGCTGAACCTCGAGTACAAGCTCGAGGTCTGGGACTCCCCCAACTCGGCCGGTGTGATCATCGACGCGGTCCGCGCCGCCAAGATCGCCAAGGACCGCGGCATCGGCGGGCCGATCCTCTCGGCCTCGTCCTACTTCATGAAGTCCCCGCCCGAGCAGTACTCGGACTCCGAGGCCCGCGACGCCGTCGAGGCCTTCATCCGCGGTGACGTGGAAGGCTGAGGTTCCTTTTGACGGAGGTGGCGGGTGACGCGGGCATTGGGATTCGATCCGTTGATCGAGTTCTACGGCATGTGGAGTACCGGTCTCGCCGAGCGTTACCTGCCGCTCCCGTATGCACCGATGGTCGGGAAGTACGAGGGCCAGGACGGCTACCTGATCAAGATCTCGTTCGATCCCGTGGTTCTTCTTGAGCCGTGATGTGGTGGGGCCGGAGTTCCGGCCCCACCACAGTTCGTGATCAGTCGCAGATCTTGCCGCGGCGCGGCCAGATCGCGGCCACGGACGGCCGCGGCTGGCTGGTGCCGCCGTCCGGCCAGTGCGACAGCGGGTTCTCGGCGCTGGCCTCGTCGAACTCACCCGGGTGCTGCACCGAGACGAGGACGAAGTCGTCCTCGATGACCGGGCCACAGGTCTCCGCGCCCTTCGGCACGGTCAGGAACTGCTTGACCCGGCCGCGATAACGGCCCTCGGTCGGTACGGCGAACAGGCCGTCGTTGGACTTCAGCGCGTTGCCGTCGGTGGAGATCCACAGGTTGCCGCGCTTGTCGAAGGCCACGTTGTCCGGGCACGAGATCGGGCTGACCTGTGACTTGTCGTAGCCACCGAAGTAGGTGTCCGGCGACGACGGGTCACCGCAGACCAGGAAGAGCTTCCACGAGAACTTCGTGGCGGTCGGGTCGTTGCCGCGCTCTTCCCACTCCAGGACGTGGCCGTGCTTGTTGCCGATCCGCGGGTTGGGCTCGGTCGCGCCTTCCTTGCCGGGGCGGACGCCGCGGTCGGTGTTGTTGGTCAGCGCCGCGTACACCCGGCCGGTCTTCGGGTTCGGCTCGACGTCCTCGGGACGGTCCATCTTGGTCGCGCCGGCCTTGTCCGCGGCCAGGCGGGTGAAGACGTACACCTCTTCGGCGGTGAATCCGTCCACAAAGGACTTGTCGCCGCTGGCCAGCGGGATCCACTCGCCGACGCCGTCGAACTCGCCGTCGGACGGCAGCTTGCCGGACCCGTCGATCTCCGCGGCCGGGCTGTCACCGGTGAACTTGGCGACATACAGCGTCCCGTCGGACAGCAGCTTCTTGTTCTCCTCACGGGCGCGCTGGCTGTTGCCGTGCTTGATGCGGCCCTTGGAGACGAACTTGTAGATGTAGTCGAAGCGCTCGTCGTCGCCCATGTAGACGACTACACGGCCGTCCCGCGCGACGCGGACGTTGGCGCCCTCGTGCTTGAAGCGGCCCAGTGCGGTGTGCTTCACCGGGGCCGACTTCGGGTCGTGCGGGTCGATCTCGACGATGTAGCCGAACCGGTTGAACTCGTTCGGCTCCTTGGCGATGTCGAAGCGCTGGTCGAACCGCTCCCACTTGCGCGAGGTGGTCGCGCTGGGGGCGCCGTAGCGGGCGACACGCGGGTCGACCGAGCCGGAGTTGCTGTTGGCGAAGTAACCGTTGAAGTTCTCCTCGCCGGACAGGATCGTGCCCCACGGCGTCACGCCGCCGGCGCAGTTGTTCAGCGTGCCGAGAACCTTGCGGCCGGTGCTGTCCGCCGAGGTCCTGAGGTACTTGCTGCCCGCCGCCGGGCCGTCGAGGACAAATTCGGTGGTGACGGTGATCCGGCGGTTGTAGTGCCGGTCCAGCCTGGGCACCAGCTTGCCCGACCAGAAGTCCTTCTCCACGACGACGACCGAGAAGCCGTGCGCCGCCCAGCCGATCTTGACCTGCTCCTCGGTCGGGTTGGCCGAGTCGTACCCCTTGAACATGAAGGTCTCGGACGAGTACTCGTGGTTCGAGCCCATCAGCCAGCGGTTGTGGCCCAGCGGCACGAGGCCGCAGAAGTCGTTGTTGTAGCCGAACTGCTTGGCCTGCGCGGCGGCGGTCTGCCTGTCGAAGTCGAACTTCGGCGCGCCGGGCAGCACCGGGTCGCCCCAGCGGATCACGACCGACTGGTCGTAGCCTTCCGGCGCGACGATCCGGTCCTCGGTGTTCGGGGCGACCGGGTCGAAGTTCAAGCCGTCCCGGCGGTCCGGGCGGCCACGACCGTGGGCCTCGGCTTCGGCGTTCTGGGCCGGGGCGGCCGCGGCGGTACCGCCCAGCGCGGTCACACCGGCGCCGGCCACGGCGAACACGGCGCCGGCCTTGAGCATGCCGCGGCGGCGCACGACATCGCGCACGACGTCACCGAAGTACTCGTTGTCCGAGGTGTTGGGTGCCTCATGGGAACAGGCGTTGTTGCAGCGGTACTGGCAGGTGATCGCCTGCCGCCCGTGGTGGTTGTCGGTGAGCAAAGGCAGCATGCGGCGGCCAGGCTCGGGGCGTGAGGACACGCGAGGCCTCCCGTACGAGGGTCAGTCCGGAACGGCTGAAACGTAAGCGTGACAAGGGTTGATCAGCCGACATCCAGGTGAACGCGAGGCGAACAGCTGACGCCATCGCACGGGAGAATCGCCTGGTTACGCGGGGTTAGAAGCCGATGCGCTCCGGACCGCGCCGTCCTGGTTTCCACACCGCGACGACCGAGGGCCGTGGCTGGCTGTCACCGCCGTCGGGCCAATGTGACGCCGGGTTCTCGGCGCTGTGGCCGTCGAGCTCGCCTGGATGCTGCACGCACACCGTGACCAGCCGTTCCCGCACGATCGGACCGCACGTCTCCGCGCCCCTGGGCACCGTGAGGAACAACTTGAGGTTGCCGCGTTCCGGGCCGTCGACCGGCACCGCGTACAGGCCGTCGTTGATCCCGAGCGCGCCCGCCGAGTCGGTGGAGATCCACAGGTTGCCGTACGGGTCGAAGGCCACGTTGTCCGGACTGGAGATCGGGCTGACCTGGTCGCGCGGGAACCCGGCGAAGTACGTGTTCGGGTCCTTCGGATCGCCGCACACCAGGAACAACCACCAGTCGAACCGCAGCGACAACGGGTCGTGCTCGGTCAGTTCCAGCACATGACCGTGTTTGTTGTTGTTGCGTGGGTTCGGCTCGGTCGCGCTCTCCTTGCCCGGCGTGACACCGCGTTCGACGTTGTTGGACAGCGCGACGTAGACCTTGCCGGTCTTCGGGCTGGCCTGGACGTCCTCCGGGCGGTCCATCTTGGTCGCCCCGACCTTGTCGGCGGCCAGCCGGGTGAAGACGTAGACCTCCTCGGCGGTCATCCCGGGCACGAACGACCGACGGCCGTCGGCCAGCGGAATCCACTCGCCGGCGCCGTCGAACCTCTTGTCGGACGGCAGCTTGCCGGTGCCGTCGATCTCGCTTGGCGGGCTGTCGCCGGTGAACCTGGCGACGTACAGCGTGCCTTCGTCGAGCAAGGTCATGTTGTAGCGACGTGCGGCACGGCTGTGGCCCTTGCGCATCTTGTTCTTGGACACGAACTTGTACAGGTACTCGAAGCGCTCGTCGTCGCCGGAGTACGCGACCACGCGCCCGTCCCGTGCCACGCGGATGTTGGCGCACTCGTGCTTGAAGCGGCCGAGCGCGGTGTGCTTGACCGGCGTGGACTCCGGGTCGTACGGGTCGAGTTCGATGACGTAGCCGAACCGGTTGACCTCGTTGGGTTCCTGCAGCATGTCGAACCGCTTGTCGTAGCGCTCCCACTTGCGGCTGGTCGCCCCGCTGGTGACGCCGTAGCGCGCGGCCCGCGACCTGACCGGTTCCGCGGTCTGGCCCGCGTTGGCCCAGTACTGGTTGAAGTTCTCCTCGCCGGACAGGATCGTGCCCCACGGCGTCACGCCGCCCGCGCAGTTGTTCAGCGTGCCGAGCGCGACCGTGCCGGTCGGATCGGCCGAGGTCTTCAGCAGGTCACTGCCCGCCGCCGGACCGGTCATCCGGAACGGCGTGGTCATGGTGATCCGCCGGTTGTGGCGGCCGATCACCGGCCTGAGCCGGCCCGAGCCACGGACCTGTTCGACCTCCACGACCGACAGCCCGTGCGCCGCCCACCCGATGCGGACCTGCTCCTCGGTCGGGTTGGCCGAGCTGTAGCCCTTGAACATGAAGTTCTCGGACGTGTACTCGTGGTTGGTGACCAGCAGCTGGCCGTGGCCCGGCAATGGCATCAGCGCGGCGAAGTCGCAGTTGTAGCCGAACTGCTTGGCCTGGGCGTCCGCGGTCTGCCTGTCGAAGTCGAAGGCCGGCGCGCCCGGTAACACCGGGTCGCCCCAGCGGATGACCACGGCCTGCTCGTAGCCCGGGGGCACGACGACGGCGTCCAACGTGTTGGGCTGGACGCGCTCGAAGTTCACCCCGGGTGTCGCGCGCCGGCCGTCAGCGGCGGCGGAACCGGTCAGGCCGACCACGCCGCTCGCCGCGAACGTGACCACGGCGCCCGCTTTGAGCGCTCCCCGCCGGTTGATCACGTTCGTGACGATGTCACCGAGGTACTCGTTCGCCGACGGGTTCGGCGCTTCGTGTGAGCAGGCGTTACCGCAGCGGTATTCACAGATTACCGCGGCCCGGCTGCCACTGTTGAGCAGGGGCAAGGGGATGCGTGGTGGCATCGGGACTCCTCCAGTCGGTCCGCCGAGGAGCTCGACACTAAGCCGGTTGGCCCGGAAAGTGAACGACCGATGGTCGCCTTGTGTTCACCTGATGTTCGTCAACCGTCTTGCAACGTCTGGTTGCTCGCGTCCCGCACGGTCCACCGGATCGGAGGCTTCGGTGAACCGACATACGCGACGAACAGGACGAAGTCCTTGCCGACCGCCTTCGACTGAGCCATCAGGAGGCTGTCGTCCGCGCGGGCCAGCATCAGGTTGTCCGCGGGGTGGCTCATCACGTACACCCAGGTGCCCGGGGCGCCAGGCGAGGACATCTCACGCCGCCCCCAGAAGAACTTGCCGTCCTTCGGTTGATGCAGCGGCTGGCATGAGGGTGTGCCGAAAGTGGTCTGCTGAGGACCGTTGATCGGCTGGCCCTCCATGTTCTGCGCCCGGCACAGCTGCCAGTCGCCGTCCGGCATCCGCACGGTGTACGCGTAGGTGAGGAGCATCGTGCGGTCGTTTGTGAAGTACTGCGAACCGACGATGGCCGGCTCGGTCACCAGTGATTCGCCCTTGAGCGGGACGTACTGGACGCGGCTCTTGGACACCTGAGCCCTCGACGACTCCGGCGGGTTGGTCACCAGCGGCAACGACCCGGCCGGGTCCACCGGACTGCTCACCTGCTGGTTGATGATCACCACGGGGACGGCGATCAGCGCGACCACCGCCGCGGCCACGGCCGCCATAACAGCCGGTCGACGTCGATCTCGACGACTTTTCAACGCCAGCCGGCGCTGTTGTTCCTCCCACGCGCCGTGGCTCGGCGGCACCTCCTCGGCCAACTCGGTGAGTGCCGAGCGCAGCCGGTGCTCCAGCTCGTCCATCACCACTCCTCCAGGTGCTTGCGCAGGTTGGTCATCGCGTGTGACGTGGTGGCTTTGACCGTGCCGACCGCCACGCCGAGCGTCTCGGCGATCGCGGCCTGGTCGAGGTCCAGCCAATAGCGCAACACCAGCACTTCCCGTTGCCTGCGGGAGAGCTTGCCCAGCGCCTCCCTGATCCGCCTGTGTTCCTGCCGGGCCATCGCGTGCGATTCGGCCGACAACTCGTCGAGCATCACATCCGGCGGCGTCCGCCGCACGACACGCAGGTGCCGCAGCCTCGACCGGCTGAGATTCACCACCATCGCCCGCAGGTACGGCAGCGCCTTGCTGTCGTCGTATAACGTCTGCCAACGGCCATGCAGCCGGACGAACGCCTCCTGCGCGATGTTCTCCGGGTCATCGGCACCAAGCAGGTACGCGAGTCGCCTCATCGCCTCGAAGGACTCGTCGAACAGTGCCGCGAACGCCGCCATCGCGTCCATGCTGGACGGACCGGCATCCGAGCCGGCAGCAACCGCTCTCACATCCATTCCACGCTCCAGGCCGGCCGGAGGTTTAGTGTGCTGCGACACGAACCAGCGCCGACAGCGTGCTGAACGCCTGTTCGATAGGATCGCCGAACGCCCCAACACCACCGTCCTCGAAGGCCCGGACCACCTGATCAAAGTGCTGGACGACGTGCTCTCCGAGACAGACAGGTGCTGTCTTGGGCGTTCCGGGCTAGGCCGTGTTTCAAATGCCCGATCGCGATAGCCGGGCCGGATGCGGCCCCTGACGCCACCGCGGGACCGCCCAAAGACAAACCAGTATTCGCGGCGATCCCGCGGCGACGCCAGGAACCGCCCCGATCCCGACTCTCATCGACCGGGACATTCGAAACACGACCTAGGTGGGTGCTGATCACCTAGGGTCGGGGTGTGCAGACAGCTTTGGTGACGGGTGCGTCCGGTGGGATCGGGGCGGCGATCGCCCACGTTCTGGCGCCGACGCACGAGGTGTGGCTGGGTGGTCGCAAGATCCCGGAAGGGCTGCCGGGCCGGCCGTGGCCGGTGGACCTGCGGGACCTCGACGCCCTGGCGGCCAGGACGGCGGAGATCCCGGACCTGGACGTGCTCGTGCACAGTGCGGGCATGGTCGAGATCGCGCCGCTGAGCCAGACGTCGGTGCGGACCTGGCGGGAGACGCTCGAGCTCAACGTCATCGCGGTCGCCGAGCTCACCCGTGTGCTGTTGCCGAAGCTCAGGGCCGCGAACGGGCACGTCATCCTGATCAACTCGGGCGCCGGGCTGCGGGTGAACGCGAACTGGGGTGCCTACGCCGCGAGCAAGTACGCGCTGCGCGCCTTCGCCGACGCCCTGCGGACCGAGGAACCCGACATCCGGGTCACCTCGGTCTTCCCTGGTCGCACGGCCACCGAGATGCAGCGGGGGGTACGGGCCACCGAACAGGGCGACTACGAGCCGGAGAAGTACCTCAAGCCCGAGACCGTCGCCCAGTTCGTGCTCAACGCGATCACCGCGCCTGCCGACGCGCACCCCACCGAAGTGGTCATCCGCCCGAGAGCAACCGCTGGGTGACCGCGCCCGCCTGGGCCTGGATCTCGAAGCGGTCGACCCGCGTCGGCTCGTAGTCGCGCACGACCTGGTCGCCCGCCACCCAGACGTCCTGGACCTGACGGGCGCCGGCGGCCCAGACCACATTGGACAGCAGTTGGGCGTCGGGGACGTCCACGCCCGCGGCGAACGCGGGCGCGTCGGTCGAGATGTGCACGATGTCGGCCCAGCGCCCTGCCTCCAGTGCGCCGATGTCGTCCCGGCCGATCGCGGCGGCGCCCACGCGGGTGGCCATCAACAGGACATCCGGCGCGACCAGCACTGAGGCGTCCATAGTGGACAGACGGCTGAGCATCGCGGCGAGCCGGACCTCCTCCCACAGGTCGAGGTCGTCGTTGCTGGCCGGCCCGTCCGTGCCGAGGCCGACGGTCACGCCTGCCTCGCGCAGGTCACGGACGCGGGCGATGCCGGACGCGAGCTTGGCGTTCGAGCCCGGGCAGTGCGCGACCGCGACCCCGTGCCGGGCGAAGATGGCGATGTCCTCGTCGGACAGGTGCACGCAGTGCGCGGCGAGCACCCGGCCGCCGTAGAAACCCAGTGATTCCAGCAACTTGGGCACCGAGCCGTGCGCGGTGCGCTGGTCCGCGTCCTCCAGGGCGGCCTCGGCCACGTGGATGTGCGCCAGGGCGTCACGTTCGTGTGCGGCGGCCATGACTTCGGTGAGGACTTCGGGCGAGAGCGTGTACGCCGAATGCGGCCCGTACCCGATCTCGATCCGGTCGCCCGGGCCGAACCGCAAGCCCTGACTGTCGATCAAGCCGCTGACGTCGTCGAGCAGCGACCGCCACTTGAAGCCGGGCGCCTCGATGATCCCGCCGGTCAGCACGGCGCGCCCGCCGGTCCGCAGCACCGCCTCGGCCAGTTCGTCGAGGTGGAAGTACATCTCCACGCTCGTGGTCACGCCGGCGCGGAGCATCTCGACCGACCCGAGCAGCATCCCGGCCCGCATGTCGGCCGGGCTCAGCCGCGCCTCGGCCGGCCAGATGACCTCCTGCAGCCAGCGCAGCAGCGGCAGGTCGCCGCCCATCCCGCGCAGCACGGTCATCGGCGTGTGCGCGTGCGTGTTCACCAGGCCAGGCAGCAGGATTCCGGATACGTCGGTGACCGGCTCGTCACCGGGGGCGTCGGCCAGCGGGCCGACGTACCCGATGCGGCCGTCGTCCTCGATGTCCACCACGGCGTTCCGCAGCACCGAGCAATCCGGGTCGCAGGGCAGCACGATCGGAGCACGCAAACGCTGTCGCATGTGCAGACGTTATCCCAGGAAGCTTGGCGGGTACCTGCCCGACTCGCGCCGTGCCGGACGCGCGTCCCGCGATGCGATGGTCACTCCAGCCGCACGGAAGGAGTGCAGCACCGCACGGTCGAGTTCGAGCACGGCGCGTTCTCGCCACACCGATTCGTCGGCCGACGTGTCCAGACCGAGGCGGTCGGCGATCACCCGGCCGAAGCCGTACGCGCGGTCGTCGCCCAGCGCCTCCGCGCCGATCGCCGAGGACGTGGAGATCCCGTTGAACACCACCGGATACCGCACGCCGCCGATCGACAGCCGCCGTGAGCACGCACCGATCGCGTGCCAGCGCAGGCCGAGACCGGCGAACCAGTCGAGCCCGGGGTGCTCCAGCGGAATCTCCCGCACGACGTCACGCGGCAACCCGAACAGCCGCGTGCCCTGTTCCTCGTCCTGCACCACCAGGGGCAGCAGGTCGAAGGCGCTGCGTGTGGTGGGCGGACACCAGCCCATCTTGCGGACGGTCTCGGTGAACGCCACATGCCTGCGGTCGCCCAGCACTTGGCCGTGCTGCGCGTAACCGGCGTAGCGGATCAGCTGTTCGTTGACCACGCGCGGGCCGTTCGGCGCGAAGATCGTCACGGTGGGACGGACCCGGCCGTTGCCCGCCGCGAGCCGTAGGTGTTGTACGCACGCGGTCGCGACCTGGTTGGTGGTCCGTGCCGCACGCAGGTCACGGACCAACAGTTCACGCCACGGCACGCCGTCGGTGTACACGCTGCTGTCCCGCAGGGCGATCCGTGCGCCGTAGGCGAGTTCCGCACGGGTGTGTTCGTACGTCCCGGTCGCCAGGATCTGCGCACGGACCTTGTTGAGCCTTATCTGCACATGGCCTGCGCGCGGGCGGGCACCGTGAAACCGGTGCAGGAACTCCTCAGCGGCGACCATCTCGGCTGACAGCAGGGCAGTCACGCGGTGTTCATCGGCCGAATGTCCCACCCGGCTCAACTACCTGGTCGGGTACTGCCGCAGTCGAACGAACTACTCTCAGTGGTTGATCGTCAGGCGCTGTGCGCTTTCTCGAAGATGAGATCCCGGATGTCCCGGCCCTCGGCATGCGCCCGCGACTCGAACTTGGTCACCGGACGCCATTGCGGCCGCGGCGCCCATCCGGAGTGGACGTTGCGCAACCCGGGTTCGGCCGTGCAGACCTCGAGCATGTGCTCGGCGTAGTGCTCCCAGTCGGTCGCCATGTGGAACCGGCCGCCGGGCGCCAGCCGCGACGCCACCAGTGACACGAAGTCCGGCTGGACGATCCGGCGCTTGTGGTGCCGCTTCTTCGGCCACGGGTCCGGGAAGTACAGCCGGACCTCGGACAGCGAGTCCGGTGCGATGTGGTCGGTGAGCAGGATGACCGCGTCACCACGCAGCAGCCGGAGGTTGGTCAGCCCGAGCTCGGCGGCACGCATCATCAGCTGCGCCAGGCCGGCCTGGTACACCTCGACGGCCAGGTAGTTCACCTCCGGCGCGGCGGCGGCCAGTTTGGCCGTCGTCTCGCCCATCCCCGAACCGATCTCCAGCACCACGGGCGCGGACCGGCCGAACCACGCGCCGGTGTCCACCGGTCCGGCGGGCAGGGCGGAGACGTCCTGGCCGAGCCGCGGCCAATACCGTTCCCACGCCCGTTCCTGGCCGGCCGTCATCCGCCCGCCACGCTGGACGTAGCTGACGATCGTGCGCCTGTGCAGCTGTTGTTCCACGGCGAAGACGCTAGAACACGCTCTCCCAGCGGGCGAGGTTGGACCGCAGGTCGCCCATTCCCTTCACGGCCAGCGGCGCCGGCGCCCGGCCGGTCGTGAGGTGCACGGGATAGATGTCCAGCCACCCGGTGTGCCGGTGGGTGAGCACCAGGGTGGTCGGCACCGCGGGTCCGCTCACCCGGCGTTCGGATGGCATGTACTCCCAATAGCCGCAGTCGCCGTCACTGCTCCACGGCACGAAAACCCAGCCAGGACGGGCATCCAGCAGTTTGCCGACCCGGTCCTCCAGCAGGAAGCCTTCGGCCCGTGAGCTCAACTCGCCTGCTGCCAACGCCTTCAGCCACCACGGGGCGGCGAGCTCGTGGTCGACTTCGGACGCTGAGCGGTACAGCGCCAGCACTTGGTCCTCTGGTGCACGGTGTACCCACGCGCGCCGGGTCTCGGCTGGCCTGGTCGCGGCCGCGATCGATGCCAGCGCGGTGTGGGGCTCGATGGCCTGCGACCATTCGAGCTCGATCATCGGTTCGACTCGTAGTTCGCGGCGCCCCACGCCGTTGTTCGGCATGACCGGCTCCGGCGGTTCGGTTGGTGCGCTTACATCTGCGACCGTCAACGTCCACCTCCGATGGTTCGTGACGGAGTCAACATCGATCTGAGCGCCAGTCGAACATCGTTGTCCGCGACACGTGCGGCACCTCACAGCCTCTTAACGTGGTCTTAACCGGGCCGCGTGCGCTAGATCGCTCGTTACATACTTGCAAGGCACGGCAGTGATCGCAACCGTCCGTGACCAGACCAACAGAGAAACCCGGGCCACCCCCCGAAAGGTGGCCCGGGCTCTCATCCCCCGTCCCGCCCAGTGGGACCCCCGACGGACCCACCAGGTGGTTCTTTTGTTCAGGCGTCCCGCCGCTTGGCGGTGACGAGCGCGATGAGCAGCATGACGATCGAGAACCCGGCGAAGTAGGCCAGCGCCGCCCACGGGCTCAGCGTGCTGGTCGACGCCCCGGGGCCCTCGAAGACCACGGCCACGTCCGGGTTGCCGGTGAGGAACCGGTTGGCGACGTTGAACGGCAGCCACTGGTGGATGTCGTCACCGACCCGCGGGATCAGCTGGACCAGGCCCTCGGCCACCAGCGAGTACGCCAGCAGCACCGACACCGCGCCGGCCGTGTGCCGGATCAGGACGCCGACCGCGACCGCGACGACGGCGGCGAAGAACGTCACCAGACCGGTGCCGGCGACCTGGCGCCAGTCGGCCTCGCTGTTGAGCGCGAGGCTGGCGTCCGGCTGCAGCAGCATGGCGACGCCGAGCGAACCGAACGCGGCGATCGTGCCGAGCACCCCGGAGACCAGCGCGACCACGGTCGTCTTGGCCAGCAGGGCGGACGTGCGGCTGGGCACGGCCTGGAACGTGGTCCTGATCGTGTTGAAGCGGTATTCGGTGGTCACCGACAGCGTGGCGAGCACGAGGATGACCGCCAGCGCGAAGCTGTAGCCGAACTGCGTGACGGGCACGCTGACGTCGCCCGCGCTGTCGGCCGAGCCGCTGACCAGCGCGGCGAAACCGACCATCAGGGTCAGGGCGAGGCCCATGCACCACCACGGCGACCGGGTGGAGAAGAGTTTGATCCGTTCGACGGCGAGCAGGGTCATCGGTTCACATCCACCAGTTGGTCAACGGTTTCGGTCAGCTCGGTGTGGTACTCGACGGAGTCGCCGGTCAGCTGCATGAACGCCTCCTCGAGCGACCCGCGCTGCGGGCTGAGCTCGTGCAGCACGACCTGGTTGGCCGCGGCCATCTCGCCGATCTGCGCGGCGTCCAAACCGGACACGATCAGCGCGTCGGCGTCGTCGCGCAGGGCGGCGTCGGTGCCGGCGAGCAGGTCCCGCAGCTTGCTCGCCTGCGGGCTGCGCACCTTGACGGTGTTCTCCGTGGCGGCGTGGATGAAGTCCTCAGTGGAGCGTTGCGCGATCAGCCTGCCGCGGCCGATCACCACGAGTTCCTGCGCGGTGAGGGACATCTCCGACAGCAGGTGGCTGGAGACCAGCACGGTGCGGCCCTCGTCGGCCAGCCGGTGCATGAACTTGCGGATCCACAGGATGCCCTCCGGGTCCAGGCCGTTCACCGGCTCGTCGAACAGCAGCACCTCGGGGTCGCCGAGCAGTGCGCCCGCGATGCCCAGCCGCTGTGACATACCGAGCGAGAAGCCGCCCGCGCGCTTCTTGGCCACCGCGGTCAGGCCGACCAGGTCGAGCACCTCGTCCACCCGGCTGACCGGGATCTTGTTGGAAACGGCCATCCAGCGCAGGTGTGCGTAGGCCGAACGGTTGGGGTGCACCCACTTCGCGTCCAGCAGCGCGCCGATCTTGCGCAGCGGATGGCGTAGTTCCCGGTAGTGCTTGCCGTCGATCAGCGCCTCACCGGAGGTCGGGTTGTCCAGCCCCAGCATCATCCGCATGGTGGTGGACTTGCCCGCACCGTTCGGGCCGAGGAAGCCGGTGACCCGGCCCGGTTGAACGGTGAACGACAGATCATTGACCGCGAGGGTCTTCCCATATCGCTTGGTGAGGCCCCGTGCCTCGATCATGGTCGCTCCTTGAGAGTGGATTCCCGCCTCGATGTGTCCATCGTGGCCGGGACGGCTGTCCGATCGCGTCGTCCCGTGGTGCCAACTCGGGGTCAACTCGCAGTCGTAGCGTGGCGGACGATCCACCGGCTTGTGATCGGTGAGAACCCCGAGCTGTCCCTGAGTTGCCGGGCTCAGGGTCGACAGAATTAATGAACTGTGCTTCACTAATTGCCGTGGCGAGGCCTCGGACGATCACCGACGAGCGGCTGCTCAGCGCGCTCGGCGCGGTCATCAGCACGCACGGCCCCGGCTTCACAGTCGCCGACGTGGCAGCCGAAGCAGGCGTCTCGGTCGGCACGGTGTCGCAACGGTTCGGCTCGAAACACGGCCTGCTGAAAGCACTGAGCCAGGCGGCCGTGGGGCAGGTCCGCGCCCAGGTGCGGGACGCACCGGACGTGCTCGGCGCGATCCTCGCGGTCTACCGGGGGCTGGACGACCCGTCAACCGCGGCGAACAACCTCGGTCAACTGGCGATCGACCTCGCCGACCCCGAGCTGCGGGAGCTGCTCGGCGAGTTCTTCGCGGCCTTCGAAGCGGAGCTGGCCGTGCACACCCGGACTGTCGCCGGCGCGCCCCCGCAGGCCGCGCGAATCCTCGTCTCGTTGGCCAACGGCACGGCGATCGCCTGGTCGGTACGGCCGGCCGGGAGCCTGGTCGACCGCATCACCGAAGACGTCACCGCGGTACTGGAAGGATGGCAGGACAATGGCTGACCTTGTGGCTGTGGTCGCGGGCGCGACCAGGGGATGCGGCCGGGGAATCGCGGTGGAACTCGGCGCCCTCGGTGCGACGGTGTACGTGGCGGGCCGAACGACCCGAACCTCGGCGAGCCCGATGAACCGACCGGAAACCATTGAGGACACAGCGGATCTGGTGACGAAGGCGGGCGGCCGGGGCATCGCGGTCCGCTGCGACTTCTCGGTCCGGGCGGACGTCGAGGCCCTGCGCGCCCGGCTGGACCGGCTGGACGTCCTGGTGAACGACGTCTGGGGCGGCGACCCGTTCGTGGACCACGGCACACCGTTCTGGGAATCCGATGTGGACAAAGCGATAGCCGTGCACCGCAACGGGATCGAAACCCACCTGATCGCACTGCACACGCTGTTGCCGATGATGGTCGACCAGGGCTCAGGCCTGGTCGTCGAAGTCACCGACGGCGACGACGAGACCTACCACGGCGTCGCTTTGCCCTACTACCTCGTCAAATCCGGAATCCGCCGGACCGCACAGGCAATGGGCCGGCAGCTGAGTGCGCACGGGATCACCGCGCTGGCCCTGACGCCCGGCTTCATCCGCTCCGAGGCGATGCTCGAAGGCATGAACGTCACCGAGGAGAACTGGCGGGACGCGATCGCCCAGGACATCCACTTCGCGATGGCCGAATCCCCGCACTACGTCGGCCGTGCGGTGGCCGCACTGGCCCAGGACCCGGACGTCGGCCGCTGGTCAGGTCAGTCCTTGTCATCCTGGAGGCTGATGCGGGAGTACGACTTCAAGGACGTCGACGGCACCCAACCGGACTGGGGCCGCTGGTACGAGGACGTCTTCGGCAAGGGCCTCGACCCGCACACGCTGAACCCGGACGACTACCGCTGAAACGTCCGCCCGACGGGACGCAAGGTCGTGTTTCGAATGTCCCGGTCGATGAGAGTCTGCCCCGGCCGGAGGCCGGAATCGGCTCGGTGTGGCGTCAGGGGCCGCATCCGGCCCGGCTATCGCGATCGGGCATTTGAAACACGGCCTAAGCCTCGCCCGGGCGGACGAGGCCGGTCTCGTAGGCGAGCACCACTGCCTGCACGCGGTCGCGCAACTCCAGCTTCGCCAGCACCCGGCCCACGTGGGTCTTCACGGTCGCCTCCGACAGGAACAGCTTCCTGGCGATCTCCGTGTTCGACAGCCCCTGCGCCATCAGCACGAGGACTTCCCGTTCGCGATCGGTCAACGCGTCGAGCACCGACGCGTCCCGCAACTGTCCGCCGGCCGCTCCGAGGAACCGGTCCAGTAACCGTCGGGTGACGCTCGGCGAGACCACGGCGTCGCCGCTGGCCACCGACCGCAGGGCGGCGACCAGGTGATCCGGTGGCGTGTCCTTCAGCATGAAGCCGCTTGCCCCGTTGCGCAGGGCAGTGAGCGCGTACTCGTCCAGGTCGAAGGTCGTCATCACGAGCACCTTGGCCGTGCCGGCCTCGGTGATCAGTTTGGTCGCCTCGACGCCGTCCAGCACGGGCATCCGCACGTCCATCAGCACCACGTCCGGCCGCAGTTCCGCGGCCAGTTTGACGGCCGCGTCCCCGTCTCCCGCCTCACCGACGATCTCCATGTCCGGCTGGGCCCCGAGGACCATCCGGAAGCCGACGCGCATCAGCTCCTGGTCGTCGACCAGCACCACTCTGATCATGTGCCTATGTTTCCTTGTATCGGTAGGACCGCGTGCACGTGCCACCCGCCACCCGGCCGGGGGCCCGCCTGCAGTGTGCCGCCGAAGACGTTCGCTCGTTCCCGCATCCCGATCAGGCCGTTGCCGCCGGAGATCGACACCAGTTCGTGCGGGGTGCCGAAGCCGTCGTCGGTGACGTCCAGTTCGACGTTGTCGCCGATCCGCGCGACGCGGACCACCGCGGACGCCCCCGCGCCCGCGTGCTTCAGCGTGTTGGTGAGGGCTTCCTGCACGATCCGGTAGATCCCCAGCCCGATGCCCGCGGGCAGGCTGTCCAGCTCGCCCTTCAGCTTCAGCCGGACGGGCAGCCCGACCAGGCGGACGCGTTCGGCCAGGTCGTTCAGCGAGTTCGTGCCGGGCTGCGGGGTCCGTTCGTCCACGCTGTCCTCGGCGCGCAGCACGCCGAGCAGCCGACGGAGTTCGGTCAGTGCCTCCCGTCCGGTGGACGAGATCGTCTTGATCGCACGTTCGGCCAGTTCAGGGTTGGTGTGCACGGCGTACTGAGCGCCGTCGGCCTGGACGACCATCACGCTCACCGCGTGCGCCACGACGTCGTGCAACTCGCGCGCGATGCGGGCTCGTTCCTCGGCCACGGCGATCTTGGCTTGCTGGTCGCGTTCGGTCTCCAGCAGTTGCAGTCGCTGTTCCACCTCGGCCTGGTACGCGCGGCGGGCGCCCACGAACTCGCCGAGCGTCCAGCTGAACGCGAAAAGCACGAACACCGCGATGCCCGCGATCCACCAAGCCTCCTCGCCACGGGGCTTGATCAGCCAGACCGACCAGAGCAACGTGCCGATCGTGACCCAGGCGGCGTAGATCAACGCCTGGCGACGGCCGACGTAGACCACCATCGTGTACAGCGCGATACCGATCGCCATGTCCGCGGGCCTGAGCAGGTCGGGCCTGGCCGACACCGCGTCGATGACCAGTTGGGTGAACCCGGCGACGAGGATGATGTAACCCGCCAGCACCGGCCGGCGCCTGCGCAGCACCACCGGTCCGATCAGCGCCGCGCTCACCAGCGCGTAGACCCACCACGGGTCCGGTTCATACGCGGTCGTGAACTGCGGCAACTCGAACACGACCAGCAGCAGTGCCAGCAAGGAGTCGCCGAACGTCGGATGCGCACGCATCCACAAGCTCAGCCGTCGCACACCTAGCAGCCTAAGCGTGCGTCAGCCTCCGGCGCGTCGAGCCGGAGGCTGAGTCTGGTTAGCCCTTGAGGCTGATCAGGGTGCGAGGTACGGCGGTGGTGGGTTGGTCGTGGTGGTGGGCGTCTTGTCGACGCTCGGTTCCGGCGGCTGCTCGTGCCGGACGGCGGGGTTCGGGTTCGCCAGTTCCTCGGCCAACTGCTCCTGGACCTGCGAATCCTTGATCCGCGCGAGAATCGCCATGGTGACGCCGTGCGCCGCGGCGAGCACCAGCAGAACGATCCCGAGCCGAAGTACGACACCCTCGGTCTGGGTCTCCCCGACATCGACGGTCGAGATCAGCATCAGCAGACCGAGCACCACGAGGTGGAACAGCACCGTGACGAGGCGCGCCATAGACGCGCCCGCACCGGAATCGCCATGAGAACGCTCGAGATACCGCCGCCCGCTCCGATAGATGATCTGCCCGTCGATGGCCACGAGGATGACACCGACCACGAGAAAGGCGATGTAGCTGTTCGTGTCCATGACCCGTGGTTACCCCGGAACGGGCCGTTCTATTGCCCCTGCTTCGTCCGGCTGTCGCACCACGCACGCGGGTCGAGGCGATGCCGGGCGCGTTGCGTGGCGTAAATGACCGGCGCGACCATGCTGTGTTGTATTGCCCTCGCTTCGCTCGGGCGGGCATGGTCGCCGAAGCCGGCCATTTCCACCCCGCCCCGCGCAGCCGGCATCGCCTGGTGCGTGGCCGCGACCTGGGCTGGGGCGATGCCGGGCGCGTTGCGTGGCGTAAATGACCGGCGCGACCATGCCGGGTTCACAACCGTGCGTCGTGAAGACATGGCACGATTCCACGGGTGACGACGGCAACCGACCAGCAGCAGCACCTTGCTGGCCCGTTGTCGGCCGCGGTCGCCCAGCTGTGCGTCCGGTTGCAGTCGCAGGTCTCGGCCCGGACCGCGGCCGGGTTCCGTGAGGTACTGCGCCGGTTGTCCGCGCCGCTGCAGGTCGCCGTGGCCGGGCGGATCAAGTCCGGCAAGTCGACACTGGTCAACGCCCTGATCGGGCGCCGGGTGGCGCCGACCGACGTCGGTGAGTGCACCCGGCTGGTGACCAGGTTCCAGTACGGCACGGTCGACCGGGTCGAGGTGATCTTCAAGGACGGCCGCAAACAGGTGCTGCCCTTCGACGCGACCGGGATGATCCCGGCCACCCTCGGCCTGGACTTCGAGCAGGTCTCGCACATCGAGGCGTACCTGACCAACGCGGTGCTGCGGGACCTCACGGTGATCGACACGCCCGGCCTCGGTTCGCTGGACGCCGCGTCGGTGGCCCGCACGGAGCAGCTGCTCGGCGCGGCCAAGCCGGACGAGGACGAAGAGGAGTCCAACGACCTGGACGACACCTCGCGCAACGCGGTCGCGGGCGCCGAGGCGGTGCTCTATGTCGTGACGCAGGGCGTACGGGCGGACGACCAGCAAGCGCTTGCGGCGTTCACCGCGGCGACCGCGAGCCGCGAAGCCGGGCCGGTCAACGCGATCGCGGTGCTGAACAAGGCGGACACGATCGCCCCGGAGTCGGTCGCCGGCTCGGACGGTGACGTCTGGAAGGCCGCGTCGCTGCTGGCCGAGAAGCAGGCCGTCTCGCTCAAGCCCCGGGTCGCCGACGTGCTGCCGGTGATCGGGCTGCTCGCCGAGACGGCCGAGTCCGGCGGTTTCACCTCCGCCGACGCGGACGCGTTGAAGCAGCTCGCCCAGCTCGACGACGTGACGTGGGAGATGATGCTGGTCTCCGCGGACATCTTCACGACGTGGGAGTGCGATGTGCCCAGCGGCACGCGTCTGCGGCTGCTGGAGAAGCTGGATCTCTACGGCATCGGCCAGGCCGTCGAGGCGCTGCGCCAGGACCCGGACCTGACCGCGGGCGCCCTGCGGCGCAAGCTGCTGGACGCGTCCGGCCTGGCGACCGTTCGTGCCCGGCTCGACGCGGTGTTCCGGGCCCGCGCGGACGGCATCAAGGCCGCGGCCGGGTTGGCGTCCGTCACCGCGCTCGCCCAGGCATCCGGTGACCTGGGTGAACGCCAGCGCGTGCACGACGCGATCGAGGTCCTGCTGGCCAAGCCGGAAGCGCACGCGCTGCGGCTGCTCGAAGCGCTCACGCTGGTCACGTCCGGTGCCGTGGCGATGCCCGAGGACCTGGCCGAAGAGGTGCTGCGGGTCGGCGGCAGCGCGGACGTCGGCGAGCAGCTCGGCATGCAGGGGCGCCCGCAGCACGAGCTGGTCGCGTACGCGCTGGAGCGGGCGGGCTGGTGGCGTTCGTTCGCCTCGTTCGGCGCGACACCGGCGCAGAGCCGGGTGGCGCACGTGGTACACCGCGCCTATTTCCTCATCTGGCAACAACTTCGTGGCAACCAAGGGTAATTTCGGCGCGACAGCCGTCCTCATTTCGCAGACAGGGTGATCTCGTTGGCTTCTCTCTTCCGGCGTGCCAAGGCGGACGACGAGGCCGACCCGACGATCGAGGTCAGTGCCGAGGTGATCGCGGGCATCGACAAGGCCGAGCCCGAGCAGGCCGACCCGCTCAAGCAGGCGTTGGCCGAGCGGGACTCGCTCGTCCAGCTCTGCCTGTACGCGCTCGACCGCGCCCGCAGCGCCGGTGTGGTGGAGCGGATCGAGGAAGGGCTGGCCGGTATCGGCGTGTCCGCGATCCGGCCGGACGGTGATCTGTTCGACCCGGCGCGGCATGAGGCGGGCGGTACGGTGCCGACGCAGGACGTGACGATGGACGGCGTGGTCGCGGAGACGGAAGTGGTGGGTTTCGCTGATCGCGGGCGCTTGCTGCGCGCGCCGATCGTGACCGTGTACAAGGCCAGGCAACCGTGACGATGCCCGCTCCCAGCCTGCCCAAGCAGGTCGCCCAGCACCGTGAGCAGATGTTGAAGCTGCTGCGGGAGATCTCGCCGGAGTCCGCGACGTGGGTCGAGGAGCTGCGGGCCCGGCGCAGGCGCCAGCCGACCGTGGTGACCCTCGGTGAGACCAACCGCGGCAAGAGCTCGCTGGTCAACGCCCTGCTCGACCGGCCAGGCCTGTCCCCGGTGGACGCCGACGTGGCCACGGCGACGTACCTGATCTTCGGTCACGCCGAGGAATGGGAGGCGCGGGCGTGCTACCCGGGCCACCTCGCGCCGATCCAGGTCGATCTCGGCCAGCTGGTGAACTGGGTGTCGGCCGGGCACGACCTGCCGGAAGGGCATCTGCCGCCGCGGTACGTCGAAGTCGACGGGCCGGTCGAACTGCTCAGCAAGATTTCCATTGTGGACACCCCGGGCGTCGGTGGTCTCGACTCGGTGCACGGCGAACTGGCGCTGGAGGCCGCGGCGAGCGCCACGGCGCTGCTGTTCGTCGTCGACGCCTCGGCCCCGTTCACCGTCGGTGAGCTGAACTTCCTGCGCAACGTCGGCGACCGGGTGGAGACCGTGCTGTTCGCCTTGTCCAAAGTGGACCAGTATCGCGGCTGGCGGCAGGTGCTGGAAGCCAACCAGAGCCTGCTGCGCGACCACGCGCCCCGGTTCGCCGACTCGGAGTTCCACCCCGTCTCGGCGCGGATGTACGAGATGGCGGGGAAAGCACCGAACCAGCAGGCCGCCGACATGCTCAAGGAACGCTCCGGCCTGGCCGCCCTCGCGGATGCCTTGCAGGAGCTGGTGATCGGCAAGGCCGCGATGCTGGCCGAGGCCAACACCATGCGTGCGCTGACCACGTCACTCGACGAGGTCAAAGTGCAGCTCACGGCCGAATCCCGTGCGCTGACCACGGGCGCCGACGAGGCGAAGGCGCTCCGGGCGCGTAAGGAAGAGCTGACCGCACAACGCAAATCGGCCGCACGCGGCTGGCAGGTGAAGCTACGCGGCGAGATCCAGCGCACCCGCGTGGAGAACACGCACGAAGTCAGCCGCGAGATGCGGGACATGCAGACCTGGTTCCGTCAGGCCATCGACGTGGCCGACCGGGAGACACTGGCCGCGCTGCCCGGTCAGGTCGACGCCGCACTGCAGCTGGTCTCGCGCCGGATCAGCACATCCGTCGGCGCCCGGCTGAACAAGATCGGCGAAACCGTGCTGGTCGGCCTGTTCTCCCCGGACGAACTGGTGATGCTCCAGGCCCAGTACGCGCGCGCCGGGCAACCCCCGGTCGTGCTGCGCTCGCCGGAGAAACGCCCCGGCACGTCCGAGGACAAGCTCATGGTGATGATGGGCATCTCCGGCGGCGTCGGCCTCGGCAAACTCGCCACGCTGCCGTTGGGACTCTTCGGCGCGGCGGCCGCGGGCACGCTCGGCGTGATCGTCGCCCCGGTCACGATCGTGCTCGGACTCGGCGCGGGCTGGTGGATCTCCCGAACGCGGCGGCACTCCCAGGACAAGCAGCACATGAAGACCTGGCTCACCGACGCGATCGCCGACGCCCGGTCCACCCTGGACCAGATGGTCGCCGACCAGCTGATCCAGGCCGAGCAGGAACTGTCGCTGGCCCTCGACGACGCGCTCGGCCGCCGGATCGCGGCCATCGAGGAAGAACTCCGCGAGGTCGACAAGGCCATGCGGCTGGACGCCACCGAACGCTCCAAGCGCCTGCAGGCGGTCAACAAGCACCTCGCCCAGGTCGAGTCGGGCAGCGAGACCGCCAAGGCCCTGCTGGCCCGCATCCGCACAGCCAAGGTCAAACCCGCCGCCCAGCCAGGCTGAGCGCCCGCGCCGACGGCAGGGAAAGGCCCCGGGGTGAGCCGTCCCCGGGGCCTTGTGCGCCTGGCTACGCTGACAGGCGCTGCTTGAGGGCTTCCAGCTCGTCGCGCAGCGACGTCGGCAGCTTGTCGCCCATCTTGTCGAACCACTCCTCGATCATCGGGATCTCCGCACGCCACTCCTCGACGTCCACCTTGAGGGCGGCCTCGAGGTCCGCCCGCGGCGCGTCCAGGCCCTCGGTGTCCAGGTCGTCCACAGTGGGCACGTACCCGATCGGGGTCTCCCGCGCGGCGGCCTTGCCTTCGATGCGCTCGATCGCCCACTTCAGCACGCGCGAGTTCTCACCGAAGCCCGGCCACAGGAAGCTCTTGTCCTCGCCGCGGCGGAACCAGTTGACGTAGAAGATTTTCGGCAGCTTGGCCGCGTCGGCGCGCTTGCCGGTGGCGATCCAGTGCGCGAAGTAGTCGGCGGCGTTGTAGCCGATGAACGGCAGCATCGCCATCGGGTCGCGCCGGACCACACCGACCTTGCCCTTGGCGGCCGCTGTCGTCTCGCTCGACAGCGTCGCGCCCATGAAGGTGCCGTGGTTCCAGTCGCGGGACTCGGTCACCAGCGGGATGGTGTCCTTACGGCGGCCACCGAAGAAGATCGCCGAGATCGGCACGCCCTTCGGGTCGTCCCACTCCGGTGCCAGGATCGGGCACTGTGCCATCGGCGTGCAGTACCGCGAGTTCGGGTGGCTGGACGGCTCGTCCGAGTCGGGCGTCCAGTCCTGCTTCTTCCAGCTCGTCAGGTGGGCGGGCGGCTCACCCATGCCTTCCCACCAGATGTCGCCGTCGTCGGTCAGCGCGACGTTGGTGAAGACCGTGTTGCCACGCTCGATGGTGCGCATCGCGTTCGGGTTGGTGTGCCAGTCCGTGCCCGGTGCCACGCCGAAGAAGCCGGCTTCCGGGTTGACCGCGTACAGCCGGCCGTCCTCACCGAACCGCATCCACGCGATGTCGTCGCCGAGCGTCTCGACCCGCCAGCCGGGGATGGTCGGCTCGAGCATGGCCAGGTTCGTCTTGCCGCAGGCGCTGGGGAAGGCCGCGGCGATGTAGTAGACCTTGTTCTCCGGCGAGATCAGCTTGAGGATCAGCATGTGCTCGGCCAGCCAGCCCTCGTCGCGGCCGATCACCGAGGCGATCCGCAGCGAGTAGCACTTCTTGCCCAGCAACGCGTTTCCGCCGTAGCCGGAGCCGTAGCTCCAGATCTCGCGGGTCTCCGGGAAGTGGCTGATGTACTTGGTCTCGTTCGCCGGCCACGCGACGTCCTGCCTGCCGTCTTCGAGCGGCGCGCCGACGGAGTGCAGGCACGGCACGAAGTCCGCGTCCTCACCGAACTTGGCCAACGCCTTCGAACCCATACGGGTCATCACTCGCATGGACACGACGACGTACTCCGAGTCGGTGATCTCCACACCCAGCATGGGTTTCTCCGCCTCGAGCGGGCCCATGCAGAACGGGATCACGTACATGGTGCGGCCACGCATGCAGCCCCGGTAGAGCTCGGTCATGGTGGCCTTCATCTCGGCCGGGTCCATCCAGTTGTTGGTCGGGCCCGCGTCCTGCGGGTCGACCGAACAGATGAACGTCCGCTCCTCGACCCTGGCGACGTCGCCGGGATCCGAAGCGGCCCAGAACGAGTTGGGTTTCTGCTTGAGCGGTGTGAACGTTCCGGCTTCGACAAGTTTCGCGGTGAGCCGGTCCCACTCCTCGTCCGAACCGTCCGCCCACACCACTCGGTCCGGTGTGGTCAGCTCGGCGACCTCGTGCACCCACTCGAGAAGCCTTTGGTGCGTCGTCGGTGCGGTATCCAGACCTGGAATGGCCAATGCGGTCATCTCGCCTCGTCTCCTGAACCTGGGAGTTCAAAGCCCGCGACAGACGCCGTTGTCTTGCTAGCGCGGGGACTTCGACGTCCTCACCAATGGCTTCGCCCACCCACCTGGAGGAGGAGATGGGCGTGCCGTGAAAAGGGATGAAGCGAGGTTAACCAGGTGACGGCCACTTAAACGACAGCTGGCGTGTGGGTTGCCTCACCGGACCGATAAGGGGATCGATTCAGCACTCGAATGCGTACGTGTGCTTTCCCACATGACCCGGGTTGTCCGGGAAATCTTCCGGTCGGCCGTGCATTCCGGATCGGTTCAGGAAATCGGTTCAGTTGATTCGCGGAGTTTCATCATGCTTTTGCCGGAGTCCGGCGAAAGCATTGTGGCCGCCGCCACTTCGTCAAGTTCCCTTGTGCTGCAAGGCTATTGCGTCGAATCGGACCCGGAGTCACGAACGGCCCGTTCGTGACTCGCACGAACGGGCCGTCGGGGTCAGGTCAGCCGCGCTGGGTGTCCGGGACGTAGTTGCCCTGGGAGTCCAGGTGCCCCTTCTCCACCTCGGCCCACTCGTCCTCGCCGGTGTGCTGCGAGATCGTCACGCTGCCATCGGACTCGATCACGGTCATCTGGTCGGCTTCGCCGTCCCCGTCGGCGTCGGTGAACGCGTAGAGGTCGCCGTCCTCGGACTGCACGACCGCTGTGTCGTTCTTGCCGTCCTTGTTCATGTCCACTGTGGCCGCTCCGGCGCTCATGTCCTCGGCCTCGTCCGGAACGTCCACAGTGATGTCCTCGCCCGCGGCCGACGCCGGGCCGCCGGAGCCCGCGCCGGACTCGTGGCCCGCGCCGCCGGAGCCGGTGGTGGCCTCACCGGTCTTCGGGTCGATCGGCACCCATTCGCCGCTGGCGCTGTCGTAACGGGCGGCGCCGACGACGTTGCCCTTGTCGTCCAGCTCCACCGCCACGTCGGCGTCGCCGTCGTTGTCGGAGTCGGTGAAGGCGACCTGGCTGCCGTCGTCCGCGGTGACGATCGCGGTGTCGTTGTCGCCGTCCTTGTTGAGGTCGAATTCGGTCTCGAGCTCGTACTGCTCACCGTCGACGGTCACGGTCATCTCGTCGCCATGACCGGCGCTGGTGGTGTTGTCCTGGTCGGCGTCGTCGTACACCGCTCCCCCTCGGGTGAAGTAGGTCTCGTTTCGCGGAGTTGGACTCACGATAGGCCCCGCCGGTTCCCGTCGGGCCGAGACCTGGAGTTGTCCACAGGCGGTGGGGTCCCTGTGACCGTTGTGACGATTGGTGCACCGAGCTGAGCTGGGTGTCCCCGAACTTGTCCACAGCTTGTGGACAAGTCTGTGCACAGCCTGGGGACGAGACCACATCGAGACCGTCCCGAAACTCAGTTGTCCACAGCCACCCGCAACGAGGACCCTGTCCTTCGCGTCATAGAGAGACAAGGAACACAGGAGAGGTGGTGTCAGAAGTGATCGTCGCCGGACTGGCCATGATGGTGCTGGCACTGGCCGCCTTGTTGATGGTCGTTTTGACGTCAACAGACACCGACCAGGAGCCCGCGAACAACGCCGAGCCCGTCGCGCCTGTGCGTGACGGGCTCCGCCCTTCAGCCCGGCAGCGGGCCCTGGCCTAGGTTGCGCAGCCGGACCCGGACCGGGCGCGACGCCTCGGCGTAACAGACCAGGTTCGTGTACCCGCGGTTCCACGATTCGCCGTTGGGCAGCCGCCAGGCCGTCGAGACCTCTCCGCTGTTCCCGCCGAGATACCTCGCCACCAGACCGGGACACTTCTCCCCGGCGATCTTGTTCATCGCGTCCGTCCCGGGCATCGGCGACCCGGGCCTGCCGAGGCTGATCACCCCGGGCAGGGCCTCGCCGAGATGCGGCCCGTCACACGGCCCGCGCCGGACCCTGGCTTCGCGGGACGGCGAGGACACCGAACACGTCTGGAACCGGAAGAACTCGTTGCCCTGCAACGCGCCTTCGAGCGAACCCGTGCGGTGCAAGGGCTTCTCGTCCGCGCCGACCTCCGCGACGGTGCACAGCAACCACCGCTCGCCCCTGGCCCACTGCTGGTCGTTGGGCCACAGCGGCATGGCGACCAGGTTGGTCGCGTCCATGTCCGGGCTGCCGAGGTACTCGGCCATCTTCTCCCGGCACGGCGGGATCGTCAGGGTCGCCGCGGTCGCCTCGTCCGGCATCGTCGTCGCGGTCAGCTTGCCGGTGTTGATCACTTCGGCGTCGTGCGGTCCGGCACAGTCCACAACGCTCGCGTTCCGGGTGTCGAGGCACTGACCCGGCTTCGGCGGATTCGCGCCGTACATGTTCCCCGGCACAGTGATCCGACCACTGGTCGCCGCCGGCGGCGGCTGCGGGGTGGCGGCCGGTTCACACGCGGCGATGCCGAGCAGGGCCGTGCCCACGGCCAGCCGCCAAGCGATCCGCATGCCGCGACGGTACCGGCCGCGATGCGTTCTGTGACGGCGTGAAGTCACGATTCGGATACTCCCGCCGGTTGACTGCGGCCGGACGTGACGTAGGGCCCGGATTGTGATGCATCCGATGCCTTGTCATGTCTACGATCCGGCGAACGTACTGGCCTGACGCGAGTGAGGACGTCGATGTCTGAGTCACCTGGGAAGCCCGGGTACGGCCTGCGGTGGAACAACTGGAACCTGCTGCTGCTGGTTCCGCTGGTCATGCTGATCACACCGTTGATCAACTTCGATGGCCCGCACCTGTTCGGCATGCCGTTCTTCTACTGGTCGCAGTTCGCCTTCGTGATCGTCGGTGTGCTGTGCGTATGGATCGTCTACGTCAAGACGAAGGACGAACCGGTCAGCCACAAGCCGGACCGGCTGAGCGTGGACGACCTGGACGAAGGGGACGCCAAGTGACCAACCTGCAATGGACAGAGATCGTCGTCTTCGCGATCCTCTTCCTCGTCGTCACCGTCCTCGGGTTCGTCGCGGCCCGCTGGCAGGCCGGCAGCACCCTCGACCACCTGGACGAATGGGGCCTCGGCGGCCGCAAGTTCGGCTCGTGGATCACGTGGTTCCTCGTCGGCGGTGACCTCTACACCGCGTACACCTTCGTCGCGGTGCCCGCGCTGGTGTTCGGCGCCGGCGCGATGGGCTTCTTCGCCCTGCCGTACACGGTGATCCTGTACCCGATCGTCTTCCTTCCGCTGCTGCGGATGTGGTCGGTGTCGCGTGTGCACGGTTACGTCACCCCGGCTGACTACGTGCGTGGCCGCTACGGCTCCAGCCTGCTGGCGCTGCTGGTCGCGATCACCGGGATCGTCGCCACCATGCCGTACATCGCGCTGCAACTGGTCGGCCTGGAGGCCGTGCTGCGCACGATGGGCTTCAACGGTGCCGGTTTCCTCGGGCACCTGCCGCTGCTGATCGCGTTCGTCGTGCTGGCGGTCTACACCTACCAGTCCGGCCTGCGGGCGCCCGCGCTGATCGCGTTCGTCAAGGACATCCTGATCTACATCGTCATCCTGGTCGCGGTGTTCTACCTGCCGTCCAAGCTCGGTGGCTGGGAGACGATCTTCAACTCGGCCGAGGCCAAGTTCGCCGCGACGCCCGCGGCCAGCGACGGTGTGCTGCTGAGCCCCACCAACCAGTTGCAGTACGCGACGCTGGCGCTGGGTTCGGCCCTCGCCCTGTTCCTCTACCCGCACTCGCTCACCGGCGCCCTCGCGTCGCGCGGCCGCAACGTGATCAAGCGCAACATGGTGGCGCTGCCCGCGTACTCGTTGCTGCTCGGTCTGCTGGCGTTGCTGGGCTTCGTGGCCATCCAGGCGGCGTCGAAGCCGATCGTGAACCAGGCGACCGGACGGCCGGACACCAACACGATCGTCCCGGTGCTGTTCGACCAGCAGTTCCCGGCGTGGTTCACCGGTATCGCGTTCGCCGCGATCGGCATCGGCGCGCTGGTGCCCGCCGCGATCATGTCGATCGCCGCGGCCAACCTGTGGACGCGCAACATCTACAAGGAGTACATCAAGAAGGACGCCGACCCGAAGCAGGAAGCCAAGCAGGCCAAGCTCGCGTCGCTGATCGTGAAGTTCGGCGCGGTGCTGTTCATCCTGTTCGTCGACCCGCAGTTCTCCATCGACCTGCAGCTGATCGGCGGCGTGATCATCCTGCAGACGCTGCCCGCGGTGGCGATCTCGCTCTACACCCGGTGGTTCCACCGGTGGGCGCTGGTCGCGGGCTGGGTGGTCGGCATGGTGGCCGGTTTCGCGATGCTCTACGAGATCCCGAACCCGGCCGCGGGCAAGGCGCACTTCGGTGGCTCGGCACTGTCGCTCGGCCAGCTGAGCATCTTCGGCTGGCACCCGTTCAGCGGGGTGAGCACGCAGATCTACGTCGGTTTCGTGGCGTTGCTGGTCAACCTGGTGGTGGCGGTGCTGGTGACCTGGATCCTGCGGGCCCGCAACGTGGACAACGGCATCGACCAGACGCAGGACGCCGACTACCACGCCGACGAAGGAGATCCCAGGCTCAAGGAGGTCGCGGTCCACTAGCGACCCGATGACGGCGAACCGGCCGGTCTGTCCACTTCGGACGGATCGGCCGGTTTTGTCATGCGGAGCGGTTGCGTAAGGCGGACAGCGACGTCGAGGCGAAGTCCCTTGCGGGTTTGCACGGCGCCAGCTTCGGATCGGCGGCCCGCTGGCGGTAGACGATCAGCAGCACCTGGCCGGGCGCCACGTCGAGGGCGATCCGGCAGGAGGCGACGCCGTCACTGCCGGAGCCGGTCAGCTGGATCGCGGGAAACCGGTCGATTCCCAGCCACCGCACGGTGTCGCCGTCCACGGCGTCGGAGTAGCGCTGTAAACCGCCGTCCAGCCGGGGGAAGATCAGGATCTCCGCCGAGCCGTTCTCGGCCATCAGGTGGCACCCGGCGCTCAGCCGGTCGGCCCGCAGCGCCGCGCAGACATCCCGGTTCTGTAAAGGGATGTCGGACGGGCGTTGCAATGGCGACATGGGCAGGTCCCACTGCTCGTTGACCGCACCGCAGGCGGCGACCATCGCCGTGGCGAGCATCGCCGAACTGACACCGGTGAGGGCGCGAACAGGCACGCCTGCCTCCTAGCGAAGCGGAAATCTCCCAGGTGACCACCAAACCACTGTTCGCGCGGTTAGTCGATGCTGCGTTCGAGTGTGATTTGTTCAACTGGTTGCCGTAATTGCGTCGCGCGCGATTTCGACTACCGGTCGATAAGTTCCTTGCGCCAGGTTTCAGCCGTCTGACCTGGGGCGAAGGCGTCGTGTGGCTCGGTTGACACCAGGCTGAAACCACGCTGTTGGTATATCCGGCGGGCCGCGGTCAGCACGCTGATGGTCCACAGTTCAATTGTTCGGTAGCCGATCGAAGTCGCGAACCGCAGGCACTCGTCCACCAATCGCCCGCCGACACCCATACCTCGTGCACTCGGTTCAACCAGTAGTAACCGGAGCCTTGCCGTTGTGTTGTCCTTACGTGTACAGAAGATGCTTCCGACCCGTTCACCGTTGATTTCCGCAATCCAACCCGCTTCTTGCGCGGGATCATGGTTCTCGGCGTAGTCGGCGACGATCCGCGCGACGAGCGCTTCGTACCCCGGGCCCCATTGGTACTCCTGTGCGTACAGCGCGCCGTTGCGCTCGACCACCCAGCCCAGGTCACCGGGCCCGGGCGGGCGCAGGACGACTGTGTTGCCGTGCTTGCGTGTCCGGTCAAGGCGTTCGCGGATCGTCTCCATCGCGGCGACGAGTTTGCGTTGGTCCTCTTCGCCGAGCGGATCGAGCAGTGCCCGCACTTGCGCCTCGGACCGCTCGTTGAGCATCTTCATGGTCGTGTGACCGGCTTCGGTCAGCCCGGCCACCTGGCGCCTGCCATCGGTCGCCGACTTGTCCCGGCTGACCAGGCCGTCGCTTTCGAACCTGGCAAGCAGCCGGGAGAGGTACCCGGCGTCGAGACCCAGATCCCGGCGCAGTGCGGTGACCTCGGTGTGCTCGCGCTGGCTCAGTTCGAACAGCACTCGCGCCTCGGTCAGGGAGTAGGGCGTGTTGTTCATGCCTTCAGCGAGCACGCCGAGGATCCGCGTGTAGAACCGGTTGAACCGCCGGACTGCCTGGACCCGGGCATCGGAAACCATTTGACCACCTCAAACAATCCTTTGACGCGGTCAAATATATCCGGTCCGTCAACCGCCGATGATCAGCGCCGCGGCACCCACCAGCCCGGCCTGACCGCCCAGCTCGGCGGGCACCACCCGCAAGGTGTCGACGTAGGACAACCTCGCGTAGTCGGTCAGCGCCTCACGAACGGGATTCAGGAGCAGTTCGCCGGCCTGCGCGATGCCGCCGCCGACCACCGCGAGGTCCAGATCGCACAGGGCGGCCGTCGCGGCGATCGCCATCCCGACCGCACGCCCGGCACGGTCGAACGCGGCCAACGCGACCTCGTCCCCAGCCAGCGCGGAGGCGGCGAGGTGGGCCGCGTCAGCGTTGTCGGGTGCGCGCCATCCCTTTTGCCGTGCCCAGCGCACGAGATGCGGCCCGCCCGCGACCGTTTCCACGCAACCACGACCGCCGCAGGTGCATGGCACGCCTTCGGGTTCGACGACGATGTGACCGATGTGCCCGGCGTTTCCGGTGCGTCCGCCGTACGGCTTGCCGTGCAACACGAGACCGCCGCCGACACCGGTCGACACGACGAGGCCGATCAGGAAGTCGGCGCCTCTGCCCGCACCTGTCCAGTGCTCGCCGAGCGCCATGCAGACCCCGTCACCGGCGAGCCGGACCGGGACGCCGAACGTCTGGTGCAGCCGCGCGGCCAGCGGGAAGTTCTGCCAGCAGGGCACGTTGATCGGGCTGACCGTGCCCGCTGTGACGTCGACGGGACCCGCGCACGCGACGCCGATGCCGTTGATCGCCCGGTCGCCGAGAACTTCCGCCGCGGCATCGAGTACGGCCTGCCAGGTGTCGGCGAGATCGTGCAACGGGGTCGGGCGGGTGGTGTGGCCGAGCACTTCACCGTGCTCGTCGATGACGCCCGCGGCGATCTTGGTCCCGCCGATGTCCAGCGCCAGAACGGTCATACCCACGAAGGACACCCTAACGAGGGACGTTGGACCTCCACCGGTCGCTCACCGTGCCCACCACTCCGACACCCCGAGTTGCACTTTCCGGCACCCCGTGTGTCACGTTCCAGCACCTCGTGTCCACCACTGCGGCACCCTGTGTCCACCACTGCGGCACCCTGTGTCCACCACTGCGGCACCCTGTGTCCGCCGTTGCGGCACCCCGTGCCCGCTGTTGCGGTTCGGGTTCGCTTCTGGCCCAGCTGGGCTGGTCGAATCGGTTTTCCGCGTGTCCGCCCCACCGGCACGGCGAGTCAAACTGCTCGACTCGCTTCCAGCCGGGTTGGTTCTCGCTGTTCGCCGCTCGCGCGTTCAACTCGCCATGCCGGTACGGCAGACACGCGCGGATACCCGTCACCGAGTCGCACGGCTCGCTTCGCTCGCCTGCTTCTCGTTGTTGCCCGGGTATGGAAGACCCCGGGATGCTGCCAGGTCGGGGGTCCGCCAGCATCTCGGGGTCATGGGGAACATCGCCGGTCTGGACCAAGGTGTTACTGGGGTCCACGGTGTGTTCCGTGTCACTCTTTCGAGTGAACTTTTCAGCTGTAGGTGGATGGCCGGCCGCTGAGGGTGCCGACCCGCGAAGTCAGCGGAGGTTGCCCTGCTGCTGCGCGATGATGATCAACTCGTGGCGCATCGCCGGCGTGGCGGCGTTGTCGATCGCACGGTTGACTGCCCGCCGGGTACGAGCCTCGGCGCGGCGGGCACGAATCTTGGCGGTGATGTTCACAGGTACTTGCACCCCTCGGGTTGTGTCTCGGTTGCTCAGTACCTATTATGCGCGCCCGCTCGCGCTGATGCACCCGATTATCCGGTGATGTCAGGCACACGCCGATGATTCGTCGGTCAACTGGGTACCGCGCCGGACATGTCCTCCTATCTGGTTGTCTACCTGAAGTTCTAGATTCCGTTAGAGATCACTCGTCACGGCCCAGCAGGAACCGGCCGAAGTGCGGCACGGTGAACGCGATCCGACCGCGTTCGGCGGAGTACACCAGGCCCTTCTTGATCAAGCTGTCCCGGGCGGGCGACAGCGACGACGGCTTGCGGCCCAGGAAAACGGCGATGTCCGCGGTGCTCGTGCCCTCGTCGCGGCCTTCGGTGAGCTCGGCCATCGCCCGCAGGTACTCCCGCTCGGCGGGCGTGGCGCGCTCGTAGCGTGAGCCGAAGAAGCCGACGGCCAGCTCGGCCTCGGCTTCCGGGGCGGCCACGCTGACGTCCTCGGCCGTGATCGGATCGCTCGGCGCGGCGTCCCACGCGGCCTTGCCGTACGCCTGGATGAAGTACGGATAACCGCCGGAGGCCTCGAACAACGCCGACAGGGCATCGGAGGTGATGTCGGCGTCCTCACGGGTGACGGGCGCGAGAATCGCCTGGTGCGCGTCCTCCTTGGACAGCCGGTCGATCCGGACGTACCGGAACAGTCTCTCCGAGTACGACTTGCTCGCCGACAACACCGCGGGCAGATGCGGCAGCCCGGCGCCGACGACCACCAGAGGCGCCTGGTTCTGGGACAGCTCATGGCAGGCCGCGCACAACGCCGACACGTCGTCCGGCAACAGGTCCTGCATCTCGTCGATCAACAGCGCGACCCCGGTGCCGACGTCCTGGGCGAGCTCGGCGACGTCGGTGAACAGTTCGACCAGGTCGATCTCGATGTCCCCGGAGTCCGCGCGCCCGTTCGCCGCGGGCACGTCGATGCCGGGCTGCCAGCGCTCACGGAGCTTCGCGCCCTCGGGCGCCGCCCGGAGCGCAAACGCTTTCAGCACGCCGAGCACGTACTCGACCCGTTCCGGAGCACGGTGCCGCACGGCGAGATCCCGGACCGCGCGGTGCAAGGCGGCGGACAGCGGCCGTCGCAGATCCGCGTCCGGCCGTGCCTCGACCTTGCCCGCGCCCCACCCGCGTTTCAGCGCCATCGACCGCAGCTCACCGAGCAGCACCGTCTTGCCGACGCCGCGCAGCCCGGTCAGCACCAGGCTGCGTTCCGGTCGCCCGCGGGCGACCCGTTCCAGCACGACCTCGAAGGCGGCGAGTTCCTTGTCCCGGCCGGCGAGCTCGGGAGGGCGCTGGCCCGCGCCCGGGGCGAACGGGTTGCGTACCGGGTCCATCATCGGAAGGTATCGGCCTGTCTAGCGTCGATCCGATATTCCCGGATACATCCGTACGGCGTGTCGTCCATCAAGGCATCTACGGCAATCTAGCTTCAAAACTAGAGAGCCGTAGACAACGCTACTTCTCCAGGATCGCGGTCACGCCCTGCCCGCCGGCCGCGCAGATCGAGATGAGCCCACGGCCGGAGCCGCGCTCGTTCAGCAGCTTGGCCAGCGTCGCCACGATCCGGCCGCCGGTCGCCGCGAACGGGTGCCCGGCCGCCAACGACGAGCCGTTGACGTTGAGCTTGCTCCGGTCGATCGCTCCCGGCGGTTCGTCCAGGCCGAGCCGCTCCTTGGCGAACGCCGGGTCCTCCCAGGCCTTGAGCGTCGCAAGGACCTGCGAGGCGAAGGCCTCGTGGATTTCGTAGAAGTCGAAGTCCTGCAACGAGATTCCGGCCTTGGCGAGCATCCGCGGCACTGCGTACGCCGGAGCCATCAGCAGCCCTTCGCCGCCGTGCACGTAGTCGACGGCCGCGGTCTCGGAGAACGTCAGGTACGCCAACACGGGCAGCCGCCGCGCCTTCGCCCACTGTTCGTTGGCAAGCAGGACAGCGGAGGCGCCGTCGGTGAGCGGAGTCGAGTTGCCCGCGGTCATCGTGCCGTCGGGACCGCCGAACGTCGGCTTCAGCGTCGCCAGCTTCTCCACCGACGAGTCCGGCCGCAGGTTCTGGTCGCGCTGCAGGCCCAGATAAGGCGTCACGAGATCGTCGAAGAAGCCGCGTTCGTAGGCAGCGGCCAGGTTCCGGTGGCTCGCCGCGGCCAGTTCGTCCTGCTCGGCGCGTTCGATGTGCCACTCTTTGGCCGTGATCGCGGCGTGCTCGCCCATCGACAGGCCCGTGCGCGGCTCGGCGTTGCGCGGGATGTCCGGGACGATGTGGCCCGGCCGCAGCTTGGCCAGCAGTCGCAGCCGCCCGCCGACGCTCTTGGTCCGGTTGAGCCGCAACAGGATCGCGCGCAGGTCCTCGTGCACGCCGATCGGCGCGTCGCTGGTGGTGTCCACGCCGCCGGCGATCCCGGCGTCGATCTGGCCGAGGGCGATCTTGTTCGCGACCTGGATGATCGCCTGGAGTCCGGTGCCGCACGCCTGCTGGACGTCGTACGCCGGGGTCTCCGGGGACAGCCTGCTGCCCAGCACCGACTCGCGCGCCAGGTTGAAGTCACGGCTGTGCTTGAGCACCGCGCCCGCGGCGACCTCGCCGAGCCGTTCGTCCTGCAGTGCGAACCGGCTGACCAGTCCGTCCAGTGTCGCGGTGAACATGTCCTGGTTCGAAGCGGTGGCGTAGGGGCCGTTCGACCGGGCGAACGGGATCCGGTTCCCGCCGATGATCGCGACCCGCCTGAAGCCTGTTGGCGCCATCTGGCCCTCCCGGTTCGGTGGTACTGGCCATCCTAACCTACTCGCAAGTAGTATTACCGCGAGTAGGGAGGCGTGCCGATGACCGATGGCTACCAGCGATTCGCTCGTTCCGGCCCGGGAAAGTTCCTGGTCGGCAGGCTCGGGCTGCCCAACCCGGTGCCGTTGCGGCGGTACCGTCCAGGCCAGCCGCCACTGCCCGGTCCCGCGGTTGTCGGGTCGGCCAAAGGTGGTCGTCTGGAGGACCAGGTCCGCAAGGTCCTCGGCCAGTCCGGGATCGACGTCGTCGACACCGCGGAACGGCCGGGTGCGCTGGTCTTCGACGCGACCGGCATCGACCACGCCGAACGCCTCCGCGAGCTGTACGACTTCTTCCACCCACGAATCCGTGGCATCGCGGCGTGCGGCCGGGTGGTCGTTCTCGGCGCCACGCCGGACGGTTCCCGCGAGTCGATCCCCCAGCGGGCCTTGGAAGGCTTCACGCGGTCCGTCGGCAAGGAGCTCAAGCGCGGCGCCACCGCGCAGCTGGTCTACGTGTCCGGTGACGCGGACATCGAGTCGACGCTGCGTTTCCTGCTGTCGGCGAAGTCCGCCTACGTCGACGCCCAGGTCATCCGCGTCGGAGACGGCCTCGTCGCGCGCCCGGAGGACTGGCTGACGCCGTTGACGGGCAAGGTCGCCCTGGTCACGGGAGCTTCGCGCGGCATCGGCGCGTCGATCGCCGACGTGCTGGCCCGCGATGGCGCGCACGTCGTCGCGCTGGACATCCCCGCGCAGGGCGAAGAGTTGTCGGCCGTGGCGAACCGGGTCGGTGGTTCGGCTCTCCAGCTCGACATCACGTCACCCGAGGCGCCCGCGCAACTCGTCGACTACTTCACGGCACGGCACGGCGGCGTCGACATCGTCGTGCACAACGCCGGGATCACCCGCGACAAGACCCTGGCCAAGATGACCGAAGCCCAATGGGACGCGGTGCTGTCGGTGAACCTGGCTTCGCAGCTGCGCATCAACGACGCCCTGCTGGACGGCACACTCCGCACCGGAGGGCGGATCGTCGGCGTCTCGTCCATCGGCGGAATCGCCGGCAACGTCGGCCAGACCAACTACGGCACGAGCAAAGCGGGCGTGATCGGCATGGTGAACGCCTACGCGGACCTGCTCGCCGAGCGGGGCGGCACGATCAACGCGGTCGCACCGGGTTTCATCGAGACCAGGATGACCGCCGCGATGCCCCTGTTCATCCGCGAGGCCGGCCGGCGGATGAACAGCATGTCCCAGGGCGGCCTGCCGGTCGACGTCGCGGAAACGATCGCGTGGTTCGCCAGCCCGGCGTCCGGCGGCGTGAACGGCAACGTCGTGCGGGTCTGCGGCCAGAGCCTGCTGGGAGCCTGACATGACGGCCACACCCACCCGGGAACTCGACTCGACCCCGAACCTCACCGTGCTGTTCGGCAAAGCAGTCCTGACCGGCTTCACCCGGCACGGCTCAGCCTTACCGTCCACTGTGTACAGCCGATCCCCGCTTGCCGTCGATCCCGGGCACCTGTCCGCGTACAACAAGGTGTGCGGCTTCCGGCTGACCGACCAGCTGCCGATCACGTACCCACACGTCCTGGGCTTCCCGTTGCAGGTCAAGCTGATGACCGACAACGACTTCCCCTTCCCCCTGGTCGGCTCGGTGCACATCGCCAACCGCATCACCCAGCTGCGGCCGCTGCACACCACGGACGTCCTCCGGGTGCAGGTCCACGTGGAGAACCTGCGTGACCATGCCAAAGGCAGGCAGTTCGACATGGTCACCACGGTCTTCGCCGGTGATTCGGTGACCTGGCACAGCACCAGCACGTACCTGCGCCGCACCGGTTCCGGCGGTTCGTCCGCGGACAAGGACGTGGTCGTCCGGCAGCCAGGAGCCGTCTGGTCCGTGCCCGACGACATCGGCCGCCGCTATGCCGAGGTCGCGGGCGACCGCAACCCGATCCACCTGCACCCGTTGGCCGCCAAGCTTTTCGGCTTCCCCCGGGCGATCGCCCACGGCATGTGGACGAAGGCCCGGTGCCTGGCGGCCTTCGAGGGCAGGCTTCCCGAGGCGTACACGGTCGACGTGAAGTTCAAGCTCCCCGTGCTGCTGCCCGCCAAGGCCGGCTTCACCACCGACCGCGCGGACGACGGCTGGAGTTTTGAGCTTTTCAACGCCCGCAACGGAAAGCCGCACCTCACCGGCGAGATCACTTCGGCTTGAGGCGGAGGTCCGCGACCGCGCTACGGCACGAGTACCGGCTGGTCCACGACCCACAGCCACGACCCGTCGGGCTGGCGTCGGGCGATCTCGACGGTTATCTCACCGGTGGTCAGTGTGGACGCCGTGAGCGCCAGGTCGCCGCTCACCAGCGCTGGGTGTTGCCTTCCCGGCGTGAGCACCGGGGCGGCCGCGACGAACTCCTCGTACACCTTGCGGATCTCCGCATGTCCGGTCGCGATGTTGCCGGGCGGGAACGCCAGCACGGCGTCCGGCTCGTACAACGCCACCAGCCCGTCGACATCGCCCGCGTTACCGCGCTCGATGAAGTACTTGCCCAGGTCGTTCGGCTCAGTGGCCACGGTCTTGCTTGTCATGCCGGTCAGCCTGCCAACGAATCACGACATCCTGTGTCGTGTATTCCTCTAGAGTTTTCGCATGCGCGCCGACCGGTTGGTCTCGCTGGTGCTGTTGCTCCGTCAGCACGGTCGGCTGTCCGCGGCCACGCTGGCCCGTGAGCTGGAGGTGTCGACCCGGACCGTGCTGCGCGACATCGAGGCGCTGTCCGCGGCCGGTGTCCCGGTGTACGCCGAACGCGGCAGGCACGGCGGGTTCGCGTTGCTGCCCGGTTTCCAGACCGAGCTCACCGGACTGAACCACGACGAGGCGCTTGCCTTGCTGGTCGCCGGATCGCGGCGCGGTGCGCATGCGTTCGGCCTCGGCTCAGCGCTCGCCTCGGCCATGCGCAAGGTGGTCGACGCGCTCCCCGAAAGCTATCGGGCGACCGCGGCCGGTGCGGCGCAACGATTACTCATCGACCCGGAGACCGATCTGCTGTCACGCCGGCTGGTCGCCGAGGAGGTTCCCGACACCGTGGCCGGCGAGATCCGGCGCGCGGTGTTCGCCGGCCACAAGCTGCGAATCCACTACGCGGCCGCGGGCCAGGCCCCGAAGTGGCGCACGGTGGACCCGATCGGCCTGGTCACCGTGCGCGGCCACGGGTACCTGCTGGCCACAAGGTCTGGCGCGGACCGCACCTACCGGCTGTCCCGGGTCCTGGCCGCGGAGGAACTCGCCGAACCCGCACAGCGACCGGACCGGGTCGATCTCGACCGGGCATGGCGGGAACGTGGCACGCGGTTCCGGACCGGCGGTGACCAGGTCACGGTGCTGCTACGGGTAAACCCGGCGCGACGCGAAGAACTGGTGGGCACAGCGTTGGCCGTTCGCGCTGAGGAAACCGACTCGGACGGCTGGCTGCGGCTTGAGGCCACCTTTCAGGATTCAAGACACGCCGAATGGGCGTTGTGGCAGCTCGCCACGAACGCGGAAGCCTTGGCCCCGCAGTGGTTGCGTACCTCGCTGCGCGACCGTGCCGCCGCGATCGCCGCCAGCTACCGAGCGTCGTCCCGCGACCAGGCCTAATGCGCGGAAGGCGTCCAGACGTTGCCCTCGACCATGTCACCGAAGCCCATCCAGGCCAGGTTCATCAGCCAGGAGGCGACGGTCCGCGTCGGCACCGCGGGGTGGTCGAGCCACCAGTCCGCCAACGACTCCCCGGCGCCGACCAGAGCCGCGGACATCGCCTCGGTGCTCTTCTGGGCGTGGTCGTCCATGCCCTTCTTGGTGGCCACACGCGACAGCAGAGCGTCCACCAGGTTGATGGCGCGGGTACGCATCGCGAGGACTTCCTCGCTGAACGGGCCGCCTTGCGAGATGACCTGCCGGTGCAGCACGCGCCAACTCTGCTTGTTCGAAGCCACGAACTCGAAGAACGACCGCAGGCCCATCCACAGTTGCATGTCCGGTGCCAGGTCGGGGTCGACGCCGCCGGCGATCGCCTCCATCAACAGGCCTGCCTCACGACGGATACAGGCCGCGAACAGGTCCTCCTTCGACCCGAGGTACGCGTAGATCATCGGCTTGGACACGCCCGCGACCTCGGACACTTCGTCCATCGAGGCCTCGTGGTAGCCGTGCTCGGAGAACACGCGGACCGCGGCGTCCAGGATCTGCTTCTCCCGGACTTCCCGTGGCAGTCGCTTGACTCGCTTGTCCTCCACGCTCACGGTATCCACCCCTCGACGTCATTGAGATTGCCATCGTATCTACCCGACCGTATTCTTACTCACGAGTAGGTAAGAGGAGGCGCTCATGCCCGACCTCAGTGTCGAAGCCGTCAGCCGGCTCAGTCCGAGCGAGCTGGTCACGCTCATCGACCAGCTTGATCCCGGGACCGAAGGGCTCGCCGACATCGACATCGACGCGATCGCCCAGCGTATCGACCCGGCCAAGCTGCCCGGGGACGAGTTCGTCCGCCTGATCAGTGGCCTGCAGCGGCTTTCCGGCGTCAGCGTCGACCTCGCCAGGATCGGGCCACGGACGTTCGCGAGGCTGATCGCCGGTGCGTCCAAGGACCAGCTCGAAGAGGTGCTCGGCCGTCCCGAACTGCGCAAGCTCATCCTCGGCGAGATCTTCCGGCGGATGCGGACGCACCTTCGCCCGGAGAAGGCGGTGGACGGCGTGATCCACTGGCGGTTCACCGGCGGCACCGACGAAGACGGTTACGACCGCTACGAGACCGTCATCGAGAACCGGACCTGCGCGATCAACCAGGAGATGACCAGGGACAGTCGCGTCACCATCACCATGCCGCCGCAGGACTTCCTGCGGCTGATCACGTCGAACGCCTCGGCGCCGGTGCTGTTCATGACCGGCAAGCTGAAGGTGCGCGGCGACCTGCCGTTCGCGGCGGGCATGCTGCACATGTTCGACCTGCCGAAGCCGTGAGGCACCGGCCGGGCCGACGGCGGCAGCCCGTTCATCGCGAACGTCCCGAACCACTTCGACCTATCGAGTCCTTGAGCACGGCCACCGCGTCGGCCACCGAACTGTCCGCCAGGTTGCCGTAACCGAGGACCAGCGCGGGATCGCCTGGCGTGCGGCGATACGCATCCAGGCTGACCAGCTTCAGCCCTTGGGACGCCGCCCGGCGTACGACCTCGTCGGCCGGACGGTCCAGGTGCAGCAACAGGTGCAGTCCCGCCGCGGCGCCAGAGACGTCAAGCGGGCCAAGGGCGTCCAGCAACGCGTCCCGGCGGGCGCGATACCGCAGCCGTGCCGCCCGGAGGTACCGGTGGTACCAGCCCTTCTCGACAAAAGTGGCCAGCGCCAACTGGTCGACGACCGACGGCGCCGCCGTCGGGACGGTCCACTGTGGAGGAACGACGCACCAGCCGATGCCCAGCGCCGGGCTCAAGGTCTTGCTGACCGACCCGAGCAGCACGACTCGCCGCGGATCCATGCCTTGCACGGTTCCGACGGGCTTACGGTCGTAACGGAACTCGGCGTCGTAGTCGTCTTCCAGGATCACCCCGTCGACGTCACGCGCCCACGTCAGCAACGCGGCCCGCCGTTCCGGCGTGAGGACGACACCGGAAGGGAATTGGTGCGCGGGCGTCACGATCACCGCGCGAACACCGGCGGGAATCCGGTCGACACAAAGACCGGAGCTGTCGACCCGCACCGGGACGACCTCAAGACCGGCATCCTCCGCGGCACGCCACACGCGAGTCCAGCCGGGCTCCTCCACCGCGATCCGCGTGATGCCCGCCGCGTGCAGCGCCCGGCCGACCAACGTGACGCCCTGGCAGACGCCGGAGCAGATCAACACGTCACTGGTGACCGCGCCTCGGGTTCGGCGTAGGTACTCGGCCAGGACCGTGCGTAACCGGGGATGACCGCCCGCGACCGGTACGCCCAAGTCGGTGTGCGGTGCCGTCACCAACGCGTCACGAACCGCGTCGGCCCAACGCCTTCGCGGGAACGCGCGTAGGTCGGGCAGTCCCGGGGCGAGGTCGTACCGCGGTGGTGGTGGGGTCGCCCTCGGCGCCACGGGCTTCCAGACCTCGTCCGCCCAGCAGTGCACGCGGGTGGCAGAACCGGCCCTGGCCTCGAGATATCCCTCCGCGACCAGCTGTGCATACGCTTGCGTGACCACCCATCGCGAGCACTGCAGATCCCCGGCCAGCTTGCGGCTCGGCGGCAGTGTCGCGCCCTTGCGCAGCACGCCGTCCCGGATCGCGTTGCGCAGCGCACGCGCGAGTTGCTCGTGCTGTGCGCCGGGGCCGGACATGTCCAGCAGTACGTCCCAGCTCAGATTGGTCTGTGATCCGGTCACGCAAGTGGACTGTAATGGCAGACCGATCGCTTCTAGGGTCGGAGGCATGAAGAGAGTCCGACTCGGCGATCAGACCGTCAGCCAGATTTCGCTGGGATGCATGGTGATGGGCACCCTCACCGACAAGCAGACCTCGGCCCGCATCCTCGACGCCTACCTGGACGCGGGCGGGGACTTCCTGGACACCGCGGACTGCTACGCGTGGTGGACCAAGCAGGAAGGCGAGGGCGGCGACAGCGAGGAACTGCTCGGCGAGCTGCTGACAGGCAGGCGGGACAAGGTCTTCCTGGCGACCAAGGTGTCCGCTCAGCTCACGGACTACACGGCCGGACGCACGGAACCCAGTGCGGAGCCATACTACGAAGGTGCGAGCGCGGAGGTGATCCGGCGCGGTATCGACGCGAGCCTGCGTCGCCTGCGTACGGATTACGTTGACCTGTACTACATCCACGTGGACGACATGGCGACTCCGTTGGAGGAGACGCTGCAGGCGCTCGACGAGATCGTGCGGGCGGGCAAGGTCCGGTACATCGGCTGGAGCAACGTCTGGACCTGGCGCCTCGAGCAGATGCGGACCTTGTGCCGGGAGAACGGCTGGACTGTCCCTGTCGTTGTGCAGCAACAGTATTCGTATCTGCCACCACGAACAGGCGGGCGCAACGTCGCGGGTCCGGACATGATCGAATGGTTGCGCCGCAACCCGGATGTCACGTTGGCCGCGTATTCGCCGATCCTGCGTGGTGTCTACGAAGGCCGTACGGATATCCCGATGTACGAGCAGTACGTGGGTCCGGACACGGACAGGCGGCTTGCGGCCGTCGCGAAGGTGGCGCAGGAGCTGGGCGTGACGGGCAGCCAGGTCGTGCTGGCGTGGCTCCAGCAGTCCTCGCAGGTCGTGCCCATTGTCGGCCCGCGTACCTGGGACCACTACCAGGCCTACGTGCCCGCGTTCGATCTGGAGCTCGCGCCGGAACACCTGGCCGTACTGGATCAGTAACGCTGCGCGTAGTGCGTCGGGGTCTCGCCGAACATCCTGGTGAAGTCCCTGGTGAAGTGGGCCTGGTCGGCGTAGCCGAGATCGGCGGCCAGGCCCGCCCAGTCGATCCGGTCCCCGCCCGCCATCCGCTGGGTCACCTCGTGCAGCCGGTAGCGCCGGATCACCCACTTCGGCCCGACGCCGACGTGCTCGGCGAAGAGCCGTTGCAACTGCCGGACGGTCACGGCGAACTCCTTGGCCAGGGCGTCGACCCGCATGACGTCCGGGCCCGCGGAAATCCGGTCGACCACCTGCGCGGTTAGCTCCGCCCTGGGGTCCGGCTCAGGCAGGTTGGCCCGCAGGAAGTCCTCGACCTCCGGCACCGCGTACTTCGCAGGCAGGCCGTGGAAGACCTCGCTCGCGGGGATGACCCGGTCGGTGATCGTCGAGACCGACCGGCCCAGGAACGGCCGGAACATGCCCGGCCGGAAAGCGACCCCGAACACGCTCCGGCGTCCGTCGAGGACCTGGAACACGTGACCGCTGGAGACGCCGTTCAGGGTGGCCGAATCCTCGTGGAAGGTCAGGTGCACGTTGGGATACGGCACGATCAGCTGCCGGTAGGGCTCCTCGTAGTCCCACTCGACCATCCAGTACCGGGCCACGAACGGCGCCAGATCCGGTGCGGGCGCGGCGAACTCGTGGCTCTGGAACTTCCGCCAGGCCAGCTCCCGTGGGTCCCGCCGCATCCGTCGCCTTTGTTCAATACACGGTCTCAAGCCCACCTTACGGTGGTGCGCATGTCAGGGAACCAGCTGTTCAAGTACGCCACCGCGCCTGTGATCGACGTCGTCGACGGCATCAGGCCGGACCAGCTCGGCGCGCCGACGCCGTGCAGCGAGTTCGACGTCCGCAAGCTGCTCAACCACCTGCTGTACTGGGGTCCTTCGCTGGAAGGCGCCGCCCACAAGCAGACCGTGCCGCCGCCGGTGACCCCGGAGTCCGAGGTGGACATCCCGGACGACTGGCGGCCGAAGCTGGTGGCCCAGTTGGCGAAGCTCACCGAGTCGTGGAGTGAGCAGGCCGCATGGGAAGGCACCACGCACATGGGCGGCCCGACCGAGCTGCCCGCGGCGATGGTCGGCGGCATGGTCGTCGGCGAGATCGTCATCCACGGCACGGACCTGGCCCGTGCCACCGGCCAGCCGATCGAGTTCGACGAGGACCTGCTCGCCTTCGTGCACAAGGAGGTCGAGGCCGGCGTCGAGTGGGGCCGGGACATGGGCGTCTACGGGCCGGAAGTGCCCGTACCCGCAGACGCCCCGCTGCTGGACCGAATCCTCGGCCTCACCGGCCGAAACCCCTCGTGAGTGTTTATCAGGGTTAGAACACTGATAAACACTCACGAGGGTTGATGAGCCTTCCGACGTCAGTACGTGATCGCGATGCTGGGGTCGGCGAGCAGGGTGCCCACGTCCGCGAGGAACTCCGAGCCCTGCTGACCGTCGATCACGCGGTGGTCGAAGCTCAGCGACAGCTGGCAGATCTTGCGCGGCACGATCTGGCCGTCGACCACCCACGGCATGTCCCGGATCGTGCCGAGCGCGAGGATCGCCGACTCGCCGGGGTTGATGATCGGCGTCCCGGTGTCCACTCCGAACACGCCGATGTTGGTGATGGTGAACGTGCCGTTCGCCATCTCCGCCGGGGTGGTCTTGCCGTCCCTGGCCTTGGTGGTCAACGCCTCCAGGGCCTGCGCGAGCTCACGCAGGGTGAGCTGGTCCGCGTCGTGGATCTTGGGAACGACCAGGCCACGCGGGGTGGCCGCGGCGATCCCCAGGTTCACGTAGGACTTGTAGACGATCTCGTCGCCCGCCCACACCGCGTTGATGTCCGGCGTGCGCTTCATCGCCAGCAGCACCGCCTTCGCCGCGAACGTCAACGGCGTCAGCTTCACGTCCCGGAACCGCGGGTGGTTCTTCAGCTTCGCCCGCAGCTCCATCATCGGCGTGACGTCGACGGTCATGAACTCGGTGACGTGCGGTGCGGTGAAGGCACTGTCCACCATGGCCTTCGCGGTCGCCTTGCGGACACCGCGAACCGGCACACGCCGTTCCCGCTCACCCGACGACACCGCGACCGGTGCCGCCTCAGCGGGTGCGGCCGCTCGTTCGACGTCGTCGCGTGTGATGACCTGGCCTTCGACGGCCAGGGACCGCAGGTCCACGCCGAGGTCCTTGGCCAGCTTGCGCACCGGCGGCTTGGCCAACGGGACGTAGCCACCGGTCGGCGCGGCCACCGCGACAGGTTCGGGCTCGGGCTGGACCGCGACAGGCTCGGGCTGGACCGCGACAGGAGCCGGAGCGGGCGTGGAACCCTTGCGGGCCCGGCGTTTCGCGGCACCGGTCTTCGGGCCGTAGCCGACCAGGCTCTGGATCCGGCCGTCCGCGCTCTCCTCGCCGATTTTGGTCCCGCCGCCGTCACCGTTGTCCGAAGAGGACTGTTGCGGGCCGTCCGGGTCGATGTCGAAGACGATGATCGGCGTGCCGACCTCGACCGTCTCGCCCGGCTTGGCCAGCAGTTCGGTGACCACCCCCTCGTACGGCGCGGGCAGTTCGACCGCGGCCTTCGAGGTCTCGATCTCCACGAAGATGTCGTTGACCTTGACCTTCGAGCCCGGCTGCACGTGCCAGGTCAGGATCTCCGCCTCGACCAGGCCCTCACCGACGTCAGGAAGGGGGAAGTGCTTGTAGTTCGGCACGGCTCACCACGCCAGCGATCGGTCGACGGCGTCCAGCACGCGGTCGAGGTCGGGCAGGTACTCCTCCTCGACCTTCGACGGCGGGTACGGCGTGTCGAAGCCGGTCACCTTCAGCACCGGGGCTTCCAGCGAGTAGAAGCACTCCCGCTGCACCCGGTCGGCGATCTCGGACGCGATCGACACCTCGCCCGGCGCCTCGCTCACCACGACCAGGTGCCCGGTGCGGCGCACCGACTCGAACACCGGGTCCAGGTCGAGCGGGGACAACGTGCGCAGGTCGATCACTTCGAGCTCGTGCCCGTCCTCCGTGGCCGCGTTCGCCGCGTCCAGGCACGTCTTGACCATCGGGCCGTACGCCGCGAGCGTCGCCGTCGACCCCTCACGCACCACGCGGGAGCGGAACAGCGGGTACGGCGTCGCCTCGGTGTCGACCTCGGCCTTCTCGTGGTAGCGCCGCTTCGGCTCGAAGAACAGCACCGGGTCGTCACACTCGATCGCCTGCTGGATCATCCAGTACGCGTCCACCGGGTTCGAGCACGAGACGACCTTGATCCCCGGCAGGTGCGCGAACAGCGACTCGGGCGATTCGGAGTGGTGCTCGACCGCACCGACCCCGCCGCCGAACGGCACCCGGATCACCAGCGGCACCTTGAGCATGCCCTGCGTGCGGTAGTGCAGCTTGGCGACCTGGCTGTTGATCTGGTCGAACGCCGGGAAGATGAAGCCCTCGAACTGGATCTCGCACACCGGCCGGAAACCGCGCACGGCCAGGCCGACCGCGGTGCCGACGATGCCGGACTCGGCCAGCGGGGTGTCCAGCACGCGGTGCTCGCCGAAGTCCTTCTGCAGGCCGTCGGTGATCCGGTAGACGCCGCCCATCTTGCCGACGTCCTCGCCCATCACGATCACCTTCGGGTCGCGCTCCATCGCCGCGCGCAGCCCGCTGTTGATCGCCTTGCCCATGGTCAGCTTGGTGGATGCCGCCGTCACGGCCGTCCTCTGGTCCATCACTGGTGCCGCCATATCAGTGCGCACCCCCCTCGAAACCGGCCAGGTACTGCACGTATTCGTCCCGCTGCCGTTCCAGCAACGGATTTCCCCCGGCGTAGACCTGCGAGAAGATCCGCTCGGCGGGCGGATCGGGCATGTTGAAGCAGTACGCGCGCAGCTCGGACGCCAGCTGGTCGGCCTCGAGCTGGACCTCGTCGAAGAACTCCTGCTCGGCCATGCCGCTGCGGACCAGGTGCACCCGGACCCGCTCGATCGGGTCCTTGAGCTTCCACGCCTCCAGCTCGTCGGAGAGGCGGTAGCGGGTCGGGTCGTCGGACGTGGTGTGCGCGTCCATCCGGTACGTGAACGCCTCGATCAGCACCGGGCCGTTGCCCGACCGGCACTGCTCCAACGCCCAGCGGGACACCGCGAGGCACGCCAGCACGTCGTTGCCGTCGACGCGGATACCGGGGAAGCCGTAACCGCGGGCGCGCTGGTACAGCGGGAGCCGGCTCTGCCGCTCGGTCGGCTCGGAGATCGCCCACTGGTTGTTCTGGCAGTAGAAGACGACCGGCGCGTCGTACACCGCGGCCCACACGAAGCCCTCGTGCACGTCACCCTGGCTGGTCGCGCCGTCACCGAAGAACACCATGGTGGCCTCGGCGTCCGGCTCGTTGCCGACCTTGCCCTCGAACTTCTGGCCCATGGCGTACCCGGTCGCGTTCAGGACCTGGTTGCCGATCACGATCGTGTACGGGTGGAACCGGTGCTCGACCGGGTCCCAGTCGGAGTGCTGCGTGCCGCGGAACGTCGCCAGGATCTGCTCCGGCTTGACGCCCCGGCACCACGCGACGCCGTGCTCGCGGTAACTGGGGAAGACCATGTCCTGCGGTTTCAACGCACGGCCCGCGCCGATCTGCGCGGCTTCCTGACCGAGCAACGGAACCCAGATGCCGAGCTGGCCCTGCCGCTGCAGCGCGTTGCCCTCACGGTCGGCGCGGCGGACGAGGACCATGTCGCGGTAGAGACCGCGCAGCTGTTCGGCACCGATGTCGTCGACATACTGGTCGAACTCGGGGTTGGCGACTCGCTCACCCTCCGGCGTCAGGAGCTCGACCAGCTCCGCGCCGCCTTCGTTGGTCGCACGCAAACCCGCGATCACCTGTTCTGGGGTCGGTTTGGCCGCGGTGGCGGCTGGCCCGCCCCCCGGCTCCGGGTGCGTCCACTGTTCTGGGGACGACATGCGGCTTTCTCCTCGTGTTCGAGGCCACGGCATCGCTCGTGACGGCGCCTGGCGGCCACTCCGGCCGCGCTCGCCACCTCGGGTTGGAAGGCGGACAGCGGCGGTCGGCGTTGACTGCTGTCGCATTCCATCCTGGCATGCCGTCGCCCGATCTGGTGAGTCAGGCGGCCGTACTCGTTCATCTCAAAACGGTCCTGAACAGGCGAAACCGTAGGAACCCCGATGATCGGGCTGCCTAGCGAGGACCCGCGCCGCGCATGCCAGAACCCGTCCGGGGGACCCGGCGCGTCCGGTCGGCTGAACACCTCCCGGCCGGGAATGTGATCTGGGCCACGCGGCCGTTCGTGACAGGATCGGGGGGTGGAGCACAACACCCTGAACACGACTGTCAGCTGGCTCTGGGCCGCGGAGATCCTGCCAAGCCTGTCCGAGCTGGTCACGATCCCCGCGCTGTCGCCGGTGTTCGACCCGGCCTGGGCGGCGAACGGGCACCTGGACGACGCGGCCGCGCACGTCGGCAAGTGGATCGCCGGACGCGACCTGCCGGGCGCGACCGTGGAGATAGTGCGGCTGGACGGTCTGACACCGCTGGTGATGGTGGACGTCCCGGCGGCTCCGGGCGCCGAGGACGCCGGAACTGTCGTGCTCTACGGCCACTTGGACAAGCAGCCGCCCGTCGGCGGCTGGAGCGAGGACCTCGGCCCGTGGACGCCGGTCATCCGCGACGGTCGGCTGTACGGCCGTGGCGCCGCTGACGACGGCTACTCGGGTTACGCGGCCACGGCGGCGATCGAGGCCGTACGGGCGGGCGGCGGTTCACACGCCCGGTGCGTGATCCTGCTGGAGACCAGCGAGGAATCCGGCAGCCCCGACCTCGCGCCCTACCTTGAGCACCTGCGTGAGCGCCTCGGTGACGTGACCCTGGTGATCTGCCTGGACTCGGGCGGTAACGACTACTCGCGGCTGTGGCTGACGACCTCGCTGCGCGGGCTGGTCTCGGTGGACGTCACCGTGCGCGTGCTCGACGCGGGCGCCCACTCCGGCCTGGCCAGCGGAGTCGTGCCGAGTTCGTTCCGGGTCCTGCGGACCCTGCTCGACCGGCTGGAGGACTCGAAGACCGGCGCGATCCTGCTGCCGGAGATGAACGTGGAGATCCCCGCGCACCGCCTCGAAGAGGCCCGGACCAGCGCCGCGGCCGCACCCGGCCGGGCGGCCACCGCGTTCCCGCTGGCCGACGGCGTCCGGCCGGTGGCCGACGACGACCTTGAGCTGATCCTGAACAACAGCTGGCGGCCGACCATGTCGGTGATCGGCGCTTCCGGCCTGCCCCAGCCGCTGGACGCGGGCAACGTGCTGCGGCCGTTCACGACGCTGTCGCTGAGCTTCCGCCTGCCGCCGACCGCGGACTCGGCCGCGTCGCTCGCCGCGTTGAAGAAGGCGCTGACCACGGACGTGCCCTACGGCGCCCAGGTCGAGCTGAGCCGCTCGGACCTGGCCGACGGCTGGGACGCGCCGGAGCTGGCGCCCTGGCTGCGGACCACGCTGGACGACGTGAGCAAGACGATCTTCGAGGCGCCGTGGGGGTCCATCGGCCTGGGCGGCTCGATCCCGTTCATGGGCCTGCTGGCCGAGACCTACCCGTCGGCGCAGTTCGTGGTGACCGGCGCGCTCGGCTCGGACAGCAACATCCACGTGCCGGACGAGTGGCTGCACCTCGGCCAGGCCGTCCGCGTGACCGCGTCAGTCGCCCACGTCCTGAACGCGCACGCGACCCGCTGACACCTCGCGGCCCAGGTGATCGGCTGCCCGGGTGGTCTCGGGCAGCCGGTACTCCGGGCTGAGCCGCAACACCAGGTCGCAGGCGGTGTCCAGGTCGATCCGGTGTCCAATGGAGACGAACACCGGCTTGACGCCGTGCTGTGTCCTGAGCGCCCGGCCGACCGTTTCGCCGTTGTCCACCAACGGCTTCCAGTCACCGCGGTCCGGCCCGGGCGGCTCGTACCGGCCGAGCGCCTGCTTTCCGACGCCGATCGTGGGCAGCCCGGTCAGCACGCCGACATGGCAGGCGAGCCCGAATCTGCGGGGATGCGCCAGGCCTTGGCCGTCACACACCAGGACGTCCGGTTCCACCGTGAGCCTGTCCAGCGCGGGAATCAGCGCGGGCAGCTCCCGGAAGGCGAACAACCCTGGGATGTAAGGGAAACCGGCGACGTCCCGGACGACGACACTGTCCACAGTGGCCAGTGTCGCGATGTCGACGCAGACCGCGGCGGCCACCAGCCTGTCCGAGTCCGGCGTGTACGCCACGTCCAGCCCGGCCGCGATCTTCGGCGCGAACCCGTCCGGTGTGGTCCGCTCGACCAGATGAGCCGACTGAAGCTGCAGCACGACGGCCTCCTCCGGACTGACGGCCGCCGTCAGACGGCTTCGGGCAGAGTCAGTCCGCCGGACTTCAGGAAGATCGGCGACCGGCTTGGCGTCGTCGCCGGGCACGGGTTCGGGCAGCACGCCGTGCTCACCAGTCCGGATATCGCGTGTACCAGGCCGGGTCGCGCAACGGCCGCGGGCCGAACTCGATCACCGCGTCCAGGCTGAGCCGTTCGATCACCTCGCGCAGTTCGAGCTCGGCCAGCCACTCGGGCGGGATCGCGTCGATGCCCCACGCCGCGCCGAGGATGTTGCCGCAGATCGCCCCGGTCGAGTCGCTGTCGCCGGAGTGGTTGACGGCCATCAGCAGTCCTTCGGCCATGTCGTCGGCGGCCAGCGCCGCGCACACCGCGATCGCGAGCGCCTCCTCGCCGACCCAGCCGCCGCCGAGCTGGGCCGTGATGGTCTCCGGGTCCGGCTTGTGCTGTGACAGTTCGACTGCTTTGTCCAAGATGTCCAGCTGTTCCTGGTGGTCGTCCCAGCGCATCAGGTGCTCACGCGCCACCGTGATCGCGTCCGGCAGTTCCGTGCCTTCGAGCAACTCGCTGACGATCACCGCGAGCACGCCCGCCGACAGAAAGCCGCTGGGATGGCCATGGGTGAGCGCGGCGCTCCGCACGGCGATCCTGAAGATCTCGGCTGGGTCCTCCGACCAGAACGCGACCGGCGCGGCCCGCATCACGCCGCCGCAGCCCTTCGAGTCGTTGATCCGGTTGTCCGGCGTGCCCGGTTCGCCGGTGGTCGCGAACGTCCGCAGCGACGCCATGCACGTCCCGCCCGGCGCCCGCCGGTGGAACAGGCCGCGGTTGGTGATCAGCCACCCGTCCGGCTCAGGTGAGCGCTGCGCGAACACGCCGCCCCACCGTTCCCACGGCTGGCCCTGGGTGAGGTACCAGCGCTGGTAGGCGTGCTGCAGGACCATGGTGAGGTCGGTTTCGGTGCCTCGGCGGAGCCCGGCGTGCGCCCTGATCAGGCCTTCCAGCGTGAACAGGGTCATCTGGGTGTCGTCGGTGATCTTGCCCTTGCCGCCGTGCTCGCCGGCGTAGTCCCGCAGGCCCGCCTCGCCGAACCGGTCCCGGATGTCGTCCATGGAGGTGAACTCGATCGGCGAACCGAGCGCGTCGCCGACCGCGCCGGCGAGCATCGATCCGAGCACCTTCGAAGGCGGCAGCGAACGTCGCGTCACTGGAGGAATCGTAGGCGACACACCGATACGGCAAAGCGATTTCGCCAACCGCCTGCGTGGTGACCAGGTCGTAACGGGTGCTTGCTGGGAACGAGCGCCCAGTAGTGGCAGTATGCGGGCACTTGACCAAGAGAAGGAGTGACCTGTGGCGCTACGGACCAGGCACAAGTTGCTCGCCCTGCTGCCGACGCTGGCCTTGGCGACACTGAGTGCCGCGTGCGGAACCGTGCAAGACAACCCCAGCGGTGGCGGTGGCGGGGCGCCCGGCAACACCCAGTCGGCGATCCCGACCGTGAGCAAGGACGACGCGCTCGCGGCGATGGTGCCCGCCGACATCAAGTCGGACGGCAAGATCCTCGTCGGCCAGGACCAGAGCTACCCGCCGAACGAGTTCGTGGAGAACGGCCAGGTCACCGGCATGGCCGTGGACCTCGGCAAGGCGGTCGGGCAGAAGCTCGGCACCGAGTTCAGCTTCGAGAACGCCGCGTTCGACGGCCTGATCGCGGGCCTGGCGTCCGGCCGCTACGAGGCCGCGATGTCGTCGTTCACCGTGAACGCGGACCGCATCAAAGAGGTCGACATGGTGACCTACTTCACCGCGGGCACGTCGGGCGCGGTGCTGAAGGGCAACCCGGACAAGCTCACCCTCGACACCCTCTGCGGCAAGAACGTGGCCGTGCAGAAGGGCACCGTCCAGGTCGACGACCTCGAGGCGCGCACCGCCAAGTGCAAGCAGGCGGGCCAGCCGGACATCAACGTCCAGCAGTTCCAGAACCAGACCGACGCCAACCTCGCGCTGACCTCGAAGCGCGTGCAGGCGATGCTGGCCGACTCGCCGGTCGTCGACTACGCGATCAAGCAGACCAACGGCCAGCTCGAGCAGTTCGGGCAGGTCTACGACTCCGCCCCCTACGGCCTCGCGCTGCCGAAGGCCAAGGGTGACTTCGCCAAGGCCGTCCAGGGCGCGATCCAGTCCTTGATCGACGACGGCACGTACAAGAAGATCCTGGAGAAGTGGGGCGTGCAGCAGGGCGCGATCACCAAGTCCGAGGTGAACCCGGCGCCTGCTGGCTGATCTGGAGTCTCTGTTGTCATCGTCAACCGAAGAGCGCCGCCCGGAACCGATCAAAGCGGTTCCGGTGCGGCACTACGGCCGCTGGATCGGGGGCGCGGTCGTCCTCGCGCTGGCCGCGCTCGCGGTCCGCAGCATCATCGTCAACCCGAATTTCCACTGGGAGCTGGTCGGGCCGTACCTGTTCGACACCAGAATCGCCAATGGGCTGGTCACCACCCTGTGGCTGACCGTGGCGTCGATGGCCATCGGCATCGTCGGCGGGGTCATCCTCGCGGTGATGCGGCTGTCACCCAATCCGGTGCTTTCCGGTGCCGCGGGCGTCTACATCTGGCTGTTCCGCGGCACCCCGCTGATCACCCAGCTGATCTTCTGGGCCAACCTGGGCGCGCTGTACCCGAGCTTCGGCCTGGGCATCCCGTTCGGTCCCGAGTTCGTCACCTGGCACACGACCACGACGATCACGGTGCCGGTCGCGGCACTGCTCGGCCTCGGTCTCAACGAGGCCGCGTACATGGCCGAGATCGTCCGGGCGGGCATCTCGTCGGTCGACGAAGGTCAGACCGAGGCCGCAGGCGCGCTGGGCATGACCCGGGGCAAGACCCTGCGCCGGATCGTGCTCCCCCAGGCCATGCGGGTGATCATCCCGCCGACCGGCAACCAGCTGATCTCGATGCTGAAGACCACCTCGCTGGTCGTGGTGATCGGGTACACCGAGCTCACGGTCGTCGTCCAGCAGATCTACGCACAGAACTACCGGGTCATCCCGCTGCTGATCGTCGCGGCCATCTGGTACCTGGTCTGCACGAGCGTGCTGACCGTGTTCCAGTCCTGGATCGAGCGCAAGTTCAGCCCGTCCACGGTCCGGACGACCGGATGGGCCAGCCGGATGTTCGGGTTCCGGTTCGGTCGGCCGAAGGAGCGCCCGTGACCGCGATGGTGAAGGCCGAAGGCGTGTGCAAGCGGTTCGGCAACCTGGAGGTGCTCAAGGGCATCGACCTGGAGGTCCAGCCCGGTGAGGTGACGTGCATCATCGGGCCGTCCGGGTCGGGCAAGTCGACGTTCCTGCGCTGCATCAACCACCTGGAGAAGGTCGACGCGGGCAGGCTGTCGGTGGACGGCGAACTGGTCGGCTACCGGCAGAAGGGCGACAAGCTCTACGAGCTGAAAGAGAACGAGGTAGCGCACAAGCGCCGTGAGATCGGCATGGTGTTCCAGCGCTTCAACCTGTTCCCGCACATGACCGCGCTGGAGAACGTGATCGAGGCGCCGATCCAGGTCAAAGGCGAGAGCAAGGCCGCCGCGCGCGAGCTCGGCACGGCTTTGCTGCACCAGGTGGGTCTCGGCGACAAGGCGAAGAGCTACCCGCGCCAGCTCTCCGGCGGCCAGCAGCAGCGCGTCGCGATCGCCCGGGCACTGGCGATGCGGCCCAAGCTGATGCTGTTCGACGAGCCGACGTCCGCGCTCGACCCCGAACTGGTCGGTGAGGTGCTCGGCGTGATGCGTCAACTGGCCAAGGACGGCATGACCATGGTCGTGGTCACGCACGAGATGGAGTTCGCCCGTGAGGTGGCCGACTCCGTGGTGTTCATGGACGGCGGTGTCGTGGTCGAGGCGGGCAACCCGGAGGACGTGATCCGGTCGCCGAAGCACGAGCGCACCAAGGCGTTCCTGTCCCGGGTGCTGAGGAAGGACTGACGGACCTTGTCGGTCAACCGTGGTGGCTCCTCGTCCGAGGAGCCACCACAGCGACGTCTGGACGTGTCCGACCCACGGCCGGGCAGATGGGCGCACATGGCCGCGGCCGACGTGATCCGCCGGGTCGTCGAACCGGACGGGGCGGGCCTGCGGTTCCGTCGCAGGCCCGCCAGCCCGCCGGTCATCGTGGTCGAGGACCGGTTCCTGACCGGCACGTTGAACCTGCGGGCCCTGGAGTTCCCGTACGTGCTGGAGTTCCTGCGCTGCCGGTTCGAACTCCCGCCCGACCTGCGGCAGGCCAAACTGGCCGGGCTGGAGTTCCGGGACTGCTGGTTGCCCGGCCTGCAGGCCAAGAACATGCGCTGCGACAACGACCTCGTGCTCGTGTCGAGCACAGTGGACGGTGCACCGGTCGACCTGGTCGACACCCACATCGAGGGGTCGCTGAACCTGACCGGCAGCAAGATCGGCAACCACACCGGGCGCGCCCTGCTCGCCGACCGGCTCGTGCTCGCGGGCGCGCTGCTGGCCAACAACGTGGTGGCGCGCGGCGAAATCCGGATGCCGGGGCTGCGCGCGGGCGGCAACGTGAACTTCTCGGGCGCTGTGCTCGACAACGCGGATGGCTACGCGCTCAACGGCTACGGCATGCAGGTCGGTGGAAACCTGTTGTGCGGCATAGACGTCACGACCGGCGCCCGGTTCTCGTCCACCGGCTGGCTGTTCCTGCCCGCGACCCGGGTGGAGAGTGATTTCTCCTTGCGTGGCGCGGAGTTGAACCACGGCGACACGACCGGCGTCGACATCACCGGCGATCCCGGGTTCGACGTGACCGCGACGTTGATCGCCGACCGGCTGAGGGTGGAGGGGAACCTCGAACTGGACCGTGGCCTGCGTTCGAACGGCACGCTGCGGATCGTCAACGGCGTGATCGGCGGCTCGTTGCGACTGTCCAGTGCGGACATAGACGTGTCCGGCGAGCAGGAACCGCCGTGGCCGCACCGGGCGTTGCACCTGGACGGAACGCAGGTCAGCGGCGATTTCGACGCCCGGTCCATGCGGCTGGCCGGGCAGGCCAGGATGGTCGACGTGTCGATCAGCGGCAACCTGATGCTGGACGGCGCGAACCTGCGCAACCCCGAGTCGGACGTGGTCCTCGGCAGGCGGTGCGGCGTCGGCGGCAACCTGGACGGCCGGTTCGTCGAGGCGGCGGGCTGCCTTTCCTTCCAGGGCGCCAAGATCGGCGCGAACATGGACCTGCGTGGCACCCGGCTGGTCGAGCCGGGCAAGAACATGCGGACCGGCGACGTGTCCCCGTCGGTCGACATCCGGGCCGCGACCATCGGCCGTGACCTCATCCTCGCCGCGGGACACCGCCCGTTCGCCGCACACGGCGGAGTGCGGATGCACCGTGCGGAGATCGGCCGGGAGGCCAACTTCGACGGAGCGATCCTCGGCTCCGGCCTCGGCGGGACCGCGTTGAACGCGCACGGCATGGTCGCGTTGGAGCTCGTGCTGACCGTGGGCCAGGCGCCGCGCGGACGCGTGACCCTGCGGCATGCGCGCTGTGCCTCGCTGGCGGACAACGAGAAGTTCTGGGACGGCACCGGCCGGATCGACCTGGAGGACTTCCGGTACGAGGCACTGGCCGTCCCCATCGACCTGAAGGACGACAAGAAGGTCCGCACGCGGCTGCGCTGGCTGCGCAACTCGATGCAGGGGCACTACAGTCCAGGCCCGTACGACCAGCTCGCGGCCGTGTTCCGGGCGACAGGGAACGAGGAACACGCGGCCACAGTGCTGATCGAGAAGCACCGATGGCGTTACGTCGCCCTCGCCGACGGTATGCGCGTGCTGTGGCCGGGCGTGCGGCTATGGAGCTGGCTGCAACGTTCCATGGTCGGTTACGGCTACCGGCCGACTCGTGCCCTGGTGTGGCTGCTGGTGGTCCTGGTGCTGGGCAGTGTCTGGTTCGCGCTCCGCGGTGAACCGAACGAGATCAACTCCGACGACACGCTGATCTGGAATCCGGTGCTGTACACACTGGACCTGATCGTGCCGATCATCGACTTCGGCAACAAGAATCGCTGGCAGGCGCCGGGCGCCTCACAATGGGTGGCGACCGGGCTGATCGCGACCGGGTGGATCCTGGCGACCACCGCGGCGGCGGGCCTGACCCGGATGCTCAGGCGTAACTAGGGGGACACCGTGGAACCCACCGCACATCGCCCGCACCCTGCGGCGCCTGAAGGAGAGGCGGAGGCATGAGCGCGCCGCTGCTGATCATCGACGCCGCCAACGTCGTCGGCTCCGTGCCCGACGGCTGGTGGCGCGACCGGTTCGGCGCGACCGAACGCCTTCGCGACAAACTGGCCTCGCTGCCCGTTTCCGGCGTTCCGGGCGTGGAGCCACCCGTCGACGTCGTGATGGTCGTCGAGGGCAAGGCCCGTGACGTGCCCTCTTCGGACACCATTCGCGTCATCCCCGCCCCGGCCTCCGGTGATGGTGACGACGCGATCGTCGAGCTCGTCCGCACCGAGGGCGCGGACCGGTCCTGTTACGTCGTCACCGCCGACCGTGGCCTGAAGGCCCGCGTCACCGAACTCGGCGCCTCCGTGCTCGGCCCCAGCACAGTCCGCCCCTCGTGAGTGTTTATCAGGGTTAGAACACCGATAAACACTCACGAGGGATTACGCCGTCCTGGTCTCGCTGGGTGGGCATCGGAACGATTGCGACCGCGGCGGTGTTCACTGTAGGTGTGACCTCTTCGATCAAGCGGAAGGCCCGGGTCAGGGCACCGGAGCTCGCCGGCCGCGGCTGGCTGAACACCGGCGGCAAGGACGTCCACCTGAAGGACCTGCGCGGCAAGATCGTGCTGCTGGACTTCTGGACGTTCTGCTGCATCAACTGCCTGCACGTGCTGGACGAACTGCGGCCGCTGGAGGAGGAGTTCGCCGACGTCCTGGTGACGGCCGGGGTGCACTCGCCGAAGTTCGTGCACGAGGCCGACCCGGACGCCCTCGCGGCTGCGGTCGAGCGCTACGAGGTCCATCACCCGGTGCTTGACGACCCTGAGCTGACCACGTGGCAGAACTACGCGGTCAAGGCGTGGCCGACGCTTGTCCTCATCGACCCCGAGGGCTACGTCGTGCACCATGCGGCGGGCGAGGGGCACGCGGAGGCGCTTAGCCGTGTCATCCGTGAGCTGGTCAAAGAGCACGAGGCCAAAGGCACGCTGCATCGGGGTGACGGCCCGTACGAGCCGCCTGAGCGGCAGCGTACCGAGTTGCGGTTCCCGTCGAAGGTTGTCGTTACGCCCCAAGGGACTCTGCTCGTCGCGGACGCCGCCAACCACAGCATCGCCGAGCTCGAGGCGGACGGCGAAACGCTGGTCCGCCGGATCGGGACCGGCCACAGAGGACGGTCTGACGGGGACAGTCCCAGCTTCTCCGAGCCGTCCGGCATCGCTTTGCTGCCAACCGAGATCGCCGAGCGGACCGGTTACCAGGCGGTCGTCGCCGACACGGTCAACCACCTGCTGCGCGGGCTGAACCTGGACACCGGTGTGGTCACCACGATCGCCGGGACTGGTGAACAGTGGCGCGACGGCCCGACTGACGGCCCGGCCACCGAGATCGACCTCTCCAGCCCGTGGGACGTCGCCTGGTGGGACGGCAAGGTCATCATCGCGATGGCGGGCAACCACACCCTCAGCGCGTTCGATCCCATCGCCGGGACCGTTTCCCGTTACGCGGGCACGACGGTCGAAGGACTGCACGACGGTCCTGCGGAACAGGCGTTCTTCGCGCAGACGTCCGGCCTCGCCGCAGCCGGTGACCGGCTGTGGCTGGTCGACTCCGAAACGTCCGCGTTGCGGTGGATCGACACCGAGCACGTCGTGCACACCGCGATCGGCAAGGGCCTGTTCGATTTCGGGCACCGCGACGGCGACGGTGACCAAGCGTTGCTACAGCATCCCCTCGGCGTCACGGTCCTCGGCGACGGCAGTGTCGCGATCGCGGACACCTACAACGGAGCGATCCGGCGGTACGACCCGGAAACCGGACAGGTGTCGACGCTCGCCGACGGCATCAAGGAGCCGTCTGGCGCGGCGATCGTCGACGGCGAACTCGTTGTCGTCGCGTCGGCCGCGCACCGGCTTGAGCGGCCGATCTCGCCGGGCGACAACGAACAGCTCGTCGCGGGCAAGGCGCATCAGGTCAAGCGGCCGCCGACCGTGCTGGCGCCCGGCGAGGTCGAGCTGACCGTCGTCTTCCAGCCGCCGCCGGGGCAGAAACTCGACGAGCGGTACGGCCCGTCGACCCGGTTGGAGATCACGTCGTCACCGCCGGAGTTGCTGGTCGAAGGCGCCGGAACGAGCACGACACTCACTCGGCGGCTTGTGGTGGCCGACGGTGTCGACATGGGTGTGCTGCATGTCGTCGCCCAGGCCGCGAGCTGCGACGACGACCCCGCCATCGAGCACCCCGCATGCCGCCTGACCAGGCAGGACTGGGGGGTTCCGATCCGGATGCAGGACGGCGGTCTCCGGCGTTTGCCGTTGATGTTGGGCGGAATGGACGACTGATAAGGTGCCGTGCGCCGTTCAGGCCCTCGGCACGGACAAGTACGATTCGCGTTGTGTCCGAACTCAAACTCGAGATCCAGATGCTGCACGACCGCGTGCTCGTGCGGATCTCACCCGAGGATGGGGAACGGCGAAGCACAGGCGGCATCGTCATTCCGGCAACCGCGCAGATGGCGCGCAGGCTCGCGTGGGGTGACGTACTGGGGGTAGGCAACAGCGTCCGGCAGGTCAAGGTCGGCGACCGGGTGCTGTTCAACCCCGAGGACCAGCTCGAAGTCGAGGTGCAGGCGCAGACCTACCTGGTCATGCGTGAGCGCGACGTGCACGCCATCGCCAGCGAACGCACCGAACACGGAACCGGGCTGTACTTGTAGTCCCGCGGAGGATTGAGCCTTGCCGGAACAGCACCACTGGCCGGAGTCGCACAGCGAGCAGACCGATGTGCTACCGGCCGTCAATGTTCAGCCGTCCACGCCTGGCGTCGACCACACGGTCGTGCACGGCGTGCCGGCCTTCCAGGCCACGTCCGCGTACGACGAGCCGACGGTGCGGTGGGGCGACCAGCAGCAGCCTGCGGCCGAACAGCCGGCCGACGGCACCGACGGTAACGGCCGTAAGAAGAAGAACCTGCGCAAGACCGCGATGGCGGCCGGCGCTGTGCTCGGTGTGCTCGGCGTCCTCTACCTCGTCGACGTGTTGGTCAGCCAGGGTGACGTGCCGCGCGGCGTCACGGTCGCCGGTGTCGAGGTCGGCGGGATGACCCGGGCGGCGGCGGAGAAAAAGCTGCGTGAGGAGATCGAGCCGCGGCTCAACCAGCCGATCCAGCTGAAGGCGGGCGACTTCACCACCGAGCTGGAGCCGGCCAAGGCCGGGCTGGCGCCGGACTGGGCCAGGACCCTCGACGCCGCGGGTGAGCAGCCGATCAACCCGATCACCCGGCTGACGTCGTTCTTCAGCGACCGAGAGGTCGGCTTCGCGACGCAGACCGACCAGAAGGCGCTCGAGGGCGCCGTCGAGCAGGTCCGCGCCAAGGTCGACCAGGACCCGGTCGAGGGCAGCATCAAGTTCGACGGCGCCACGCCGTCGGTGGTGGAGGCCAAGCAGGGCCGCAAGCTCGACGCCAAGGGCGCGTCGGACCAGATCGTCGCCGAGTGGGTCAACGGGCAGCCGATCGAGCTGCCGGTGGCCACGACGCCGGTGAAGATCGCCCCGGAGGCCGTGCAGGCGGCGTTGGAGAAGGCCAAGGTCGCCACGTCCGGCCCGCTGGTGCTCAAGGGCGAGGGCAAGGACGTCACGCTGACGCCCACGCAGATCGCGACCGCGTTGCGGTTCGAACCGGAGGACAACAACCTCGTCGCCAAGGTGGACAACGCCAAGATCGTCGAGGTGGCCGGTCCGCAGCTGAAGTCCACGGAGAAGGAAGGCAAGGACGCCACGATCGTCTTCGAGGGCGGCCGGCCGGCCGTGCATCCCTCCGAGGACGGCAAGACGGTCAACTGGGACCCGAGCCTGGCCACCTTCGCCGAGGTCGCGCAGAAGCAGGACGGCCGGGAACTGAAGCTGCAGTACACGGTCAAGCCCGCGAAGGTGACCACCGAGCAGGCCAACGCGCTGGGCATCAAGGAGGTCATCGGCGAGTTCACCACCGGTGGCTTCGCTCCCGACTCGGGCGTGAACATCCGCACCGTGGCGCAGAAGGTCCAGGGCGCGATCGTGAAACCCGGCGAAACGTTCAGCCTCAACGGGTTCACCGGTCCTCGCGGCACCGCGCAGGGGTACGTCGAGGCAGGCGTGATCAAGGACGGCGCCCCCGGCCGTGAAGTGGGCGGCGGTATCTCGCAGTTCGCCACGACGCTGTACAACGCGGCGTACTTCGCGGGCATGAAGGACGCCGGTCACAAGGAGCACAGCTACTACATCAGCCGGTACCACAAGGCTCGCGAGGCGACGGTGTTCCAGGACCACGCCGGCCGCAGCGTGATCGACCTGAAGTTCACCAACGACGCGCAGACCGGAATCGCCATCCAGACCGCGTGGAGCCCGGGCTCGATCACGGTGAAGATCTGGGGGACCAAGCGCTACATCGTCGAGTCGGTGACCGGCCCGGAGACCAACCCGACCCCGCCGACCGAGAAGGCCGGCCCGGCGGAGAACTGCAAGCCGAGCAACGGCGCGCCCGGTTTCACGGTGACCGACACCCGGATCATCAAGGACCTCGGCGGCCGGGAGATCCGGCGGGAGAACCGCACGGTCAAGTACAACCCGCAGCCGAAGATCACCTGCCCGCCACCACCAGCGTGATCGCAGCGCGCACGAACAGCCACTCCGGTACTCACCGGGGTGGCTGTTCGGTTTTCCGGGAACGGTAGAAGACCGGGAACGTAAAAGGGCGGCGATCCCCCGCCAGGGATCGCCGCCCTTCTCCTCGCCGCGGGAGCGGGGGCTTACCGGCTCGCCGAGCTCAGAAGGCTGCTTCGGGCAGCTCCATCAGGGAGTTGTCCGCCGCCTCGACGATCTTGCGGCCGGCCGAGAGCTCCGGCAGGACGTTGCGGGCGAAGAACGACGCCACGGCGACCTTGCCCTCGTAGAAGGCCTTGTCACGGGCGGAGACCTCGCCGGACAGCGCCTGCAGCGCCACCTCGGCCTGGCGCAGCAGCAGCCAGCCGATCAGCAGGTCGCCGGTGGACAGCAGCAGCCGGACGGTGTGCTGACCGACCTTGTTGATGTTCTGCGGGTCCTCCTGCGAGGAGGTCAGGAAGCCGATCAGCGCCCCGATCATGCCCTGGACGTCCTCGAGCGCCTGCTTGAGCAGCGCGCGCTCCTCCTTGAGCCTGCCGTTGCCGCCCTCGCCGGACAGGAACTCGGTGATCTGGCCCGCCACGTGCGCCAGCGCCTGGCCCTTGTCGCGGACGATCTTGCGGAAGAAGAAGTCCAGCGACTGGATCGCGGTCGTGCCCTCGTACAGCGAGTCGATCTTCGCGTCCCTGATGTACTGCTCGATCGGGTAGTCCTGCAGGAAGCCGGAGCCGCCGAGGATTTGCAGCGACTGGGTCAGCTGCTCGTACGCCCGCTCCGAGCCGACGCCCTTCACGATCGGCAGCAGCAGGTCGTTGACCCGCTCGTTGAGGTCGGTGTCCTCGCCGAGCGCGATCCGGTCCTGGAAGCAGGCCGTGTAGAGGTAAACCGCGCGCAGGCCCTCGGCGTACGCCTTCTGCAGCATCAGGCTGCGGCGCACCTCGGGGTGGTTGGTGATGGTCACCCGCGGCGCGGCCTTGTTGAGCATGTTCGGCAGGTCCGCGCCCTGGACGCGCTCCTTGGCGTAGTCCAGCGCGTTCAGGTAACCGGTCGACAGGGTCGCGATGGCCTTGGTGCCGACCATCATCCGGGCGTACTCGATCACCTGGAACATCTGCGCGATGCCGTTGTGCACGTCGCCGAGCAGCCAGCCGACCGCCGGGGTGCCGTGCTGGCCGAACGTCAGCTCACAGGTGGCCGACGCGTTCAGGCCCATCTTGTGCTCGACGTTGGTCACGAAGGCGCCGTTGCGCTCGCCCAGTTCGCCCGTCCGCGAGTCGAAGTGGAACTTGGGCACCAGGAACAGGCTCAGGCCCTTGGTGCCCGGCCTGCTCTCGATTCCCGGTCCCTCCGGGCGGGCCAGCACCAGGTGCATGATGTTCTCGGTCATGTCCTGGTCGGCCGAGGTGATGAAGCGCTTCACGCCGTCGAGGTGCCAGCTGCCGTCCTCCTGCAGCACGGCCTTGGTCCGCGCCGCGCCGACGTCGGAGCCCGCGTCCGGCTCGGTCAGCACCATGGTGGCGCCCCAGCCGCGGTCGATCATCAGCTCGGCCCAGTGCTTCTGCTCGTCGTTGCCGTTGCGGTGGATGACGTCGGCGAAGTTCGGGCCGGCCATGTACATGAAGATCGCCGGGTTCGAGCCGAGGATCAGCTCGGCCGCCGCCCAGGTCACCGACGGCGGGATGCCCAGGCCGCCGAGCTCGCCGCTCAGGCCCAGCCGGTACCACTCGCCGTCCCACAGCGTCTGGTAGGACTTCTTGAAGCTCTCGGGGAGCGTGACCGAGAAGGTCTTGGGGTCGTAGGTGGTGCCTTCGCGGTCACCTTCGACGAACGACTCGGCCAGCGGGCCGGTCGCCACCTTGTTCAGCTCCGACAGCACGCCACGCGCCGTCTCCTCGTCCGCCTCGGCGAACGGGCCGGTGCCGAGCCGCTCCTGGACTTTGAACACCTCGAAGAGGTTGAACTCCAGGTCGCGAACGTTGCTCTTGTAGTGGGCCATTGGGTCGCTCCCCTGTGTGTCTGCGTTTCCGGGGCAGGCTTGCGCTACTCGCCGGTAACAACAGGATATTACTTGTCAGTAACCTGGGCAAGCGGATCCGGCTGATGTGGCAAAGCAGACGTGACTACGTCAGGACGCGGACGTCCAGGACGGCTCGGCCGTCAATACGGATGATCTTCCTGGTTCACCGTCAGCACCCCTGACCGGAACGCGACCGCCACGGCGTGCGTGCGGTCCCGTGCCGACAGCTTGCGCAGGATGCTCTTCACATGAGTGCGGACGGTCTCCACAGATACGTACAGCACCTTGGCGATCGCCTGGTTCTCCAGACCGTCGGCGATCAGTTGCAGCACCTGGTACTCGCGCCGGGACAGCGGCTGCTGGCCCTGGTTGACCACGGTCGGCCCGCCCTTGCCCTTCGGCGAGCCGAGTGCGGGCGCGAGCGTCGGGTCGATGTACCGCCGCTCGGCGTGGACCCGCTGGATCGCCTGGATGAGCTGCGGGGGTTCGCTGCGGCGGGAGATCACGCCGTGCACGCCCGCGGCGATCGCGCCCGCGATGTACTGCGTGTTGCGCTGCGACTCGCGGATCATCAGCAGCACGCCGAGCTCCGGGTCGTTGCCGATCAGCATCTTGGACAGGTGCCAGCGCGGGTCCAGCCCGGAGTCGATGATCACCGCGTGCGGCCGGAACCGCTCACACAGTTGCAGCGCGGCGTGCGGGCTGCCCGCGGCGCCCACCCAGCGCAGTCCCCGGGTTCGCATCACCAACGCGGACAGGCCTTCGCGGACGAGCGGAACCGAGTCGACCAAGGCGATCCCCAGCCCGCCTTCTGTCGACCGCCCGGTGACGACCGCCCCTGTGGGTCGCACCTGGCGGTGGTCGGTGTTGTTCGCCATCCACGCCTCCACGCCGGGTCACTCGTCCGATAGTGCGACGTCAGGACACCCGACACGTGACGTTCTCCGGCGCTGTGACCGCCGGTAACACAAAAACTCACCCCCGCGGGTGATAACCGACGCCTGTTTTGAGACGGCGAGGCCGGAACGGGGCCGTCCGCCCGGCCGTTGGCCAGGGGTGGAGATGATGTGGGGGGTGTCACTGCCGGCGCTCGCCCTGGTGCTCGTCGGGCTGGCGATCATGGAACTGGTCTGGCGCCGGATCCGGCGCACACGCGAGTCCGGCGCGCCCTTCTCCGGTGTCGCCTTCGACGAGTTCACGGCGTTCCTCCACGGCAGCAAGCGGGTCGAGCTCGATCAGCGCGTGACGCAGTCGCTGATGCGTGAAGAGGAACAGGACGGTGCTCCGCCACACCTAATAGATCTCGACCGCGGCGTGGTGTTCCTCAATCGCCCAGACGGTGACAGCAAGAACTAGAACACGTTACAGTTGTCCTTCCTGGCAGCACGCGGAAGGACGGCATGTCGATGAAGTTCACGGTCGCCATCGCGTTGAGCCCGCTCGATCAGCTGACCGAGCTGGCGCGCACCGCACAGGAGTGCGGATACTCGGCGATTGCGTTGCCGGACTCGATTTTCTACTCCGAGAAGGTGTCAGAGGACTATCCGTACACACCGGACGGTGCACGCTTCTGGAACGAGGAGACACCGTGGGTCGACCCACTGGTCGCGGCCGCCGCGATGGGCGCGGTCACTGATGAGATCAGGTTCTACACGCAGGTACTGAAGCTCGGTCCGCGCAATCCGCTGCTGCTCGCCCGGCAGGTGCAGTCGGTCGCCTGTCTGACCGGCAACCGGTTCGGGCTCGGCGTCGGCATCGGCTGGACGCCCGAGGAGTTCGAGTGGTGCGGCGCGCCCTTCGCCGACCGCGGCGCGCGGGTGGACGAGTCGATCGAGGTGCTCAAGCTCGTGCTGGGCGGCGGCATGGTCGAGTACCACGGCCGCTTCTTCGACTTCGACCGGTTGCGGATGAGCCCCGCGCCGAGCGAGCCCGTGCCGATCTACGTCGGCGGGCACACCGAGCGCGGCCTGCGCCGGGCCGCGCGGGTCGGTGACGGCTGGACCTCGGCGATGATCAAGTTCGACGACCTCAAGGCCGTGATCGAGCGGCTCGGCCGGTTGCGGGCCGAGTACGGCCGGGCCGACGTGCCCTTCGAGATCCAGGCCGTCTGCATCGACCGCTTCGGTCTCGACGGTTACCGCCAGCAGGCCGACATCGGCGTCACCGACGTGCTGGTCGCGCCCTGGATGTTCTACGGCGTGGGCATGGACGGCGACCTGGCCGCCAAGAAGGACGGCATGAAGCGCTTCGCCGACGAGATCCTGCACAAGTTCTAGAAGGAGAGACATGACCGCCGTGACCTGGCAGGCGACCGAGACCGAGCACCCGGCCCGTACCGCATCGCGTCGTTCGATGAGCGCGGTCAGCCGCGGCGCGAAGGAGGAGTGGGTGGCGCTGTTCGCGCCGGACGCCGTCATCGAGGACCCGGTCGGGGTCTCGCCGATCGACCCGACCGGCCTCGGGCACCACGGCCACGAGGGAATCCGGGCGTTCTGGGACAAAACGGTCGCCACGGTCGACCGGTTCGAGTTCGACATCGTGGACTCGTTCGCGGCGGGCGACGAGGTCGCCAACGTCGGCGTCATCCATGCGTTTCTGCCCGGTGACATGCGGTTGGACACCGAAGGTGTGTTCGTCTACCGGGTCGGGCCGGACGGCCTGATCAAGTCCTTGCGGGCGTTCTGGGAGATGGACCGGGCGGTAGCGACGCTACGCAAGGCTAACGGTTCATCTACATGAAATCGAGTCACGAATGTGACTCAGTTGTGGCCCAGACCTTCCGCTGTGCTGTCACGCGTCCGTAAGACGTACGTCACAAGCCGGGCGCTTGGTCGACGTTGGAGGTGCGATGGGCACACTGGACTGGGCAGTCGTTGTCGGATACTTCTTCGTGATGGTGGCTATCGGCGTCTGGTCGAAGAGCCGCATCAACAACACGAGTGACTTCTTCACCGCCGGCGGCAGGATGCCGTGGTGGCTCTCCGGGATCTCCCACCACATGTCCGGCTACAGCGCCGTCATGTTCGTGGCGTTCGCGGGTGAGGCGTACCGGTATGGCCTGACGGTGTACGTCTGGTGGGCGTTGACCATCGGTGTCGGCGTCGGGATCGGCGCGTGGCTGTTCGCGCCGCGCTGGAACAGGCTGCGCTCCAAGTACAACGTGGCGTCGCCACTGGAGTACCTGGCCAGGCGCTACAACGTGCCCACCCAACAGGTGCTCGCCTGGTCGGGTTCGCTGCTCAAGGTCGTGGACATCGCGGCCAAGTGGGCGGCCGTCGCCGTTCTGCTGCGTGGCTTCGCCGGCGTGCCGATCACCTGGGGAATCATCCTGATCGGTGCCGTCACCATGATCTACTCGGTGATCGGCGGCCTGTGGGCGGACGCGCTGACCGACTTCGGCCAGTTCATCATCCAGGCCGTCGCCGGGTTCGCGATGCTCGGCGCGGTCATCGCCCACTTCGGCGGCGTCTCCTGGATGTGGGAGATGTGGGGCCAACTGCCTCCGTCGCACAGCGAGCCGCTCGCCGGTCCGTACACGATCACGTTCTTCCTGGCACTCTTCCTGATCAAGACGCTGGAGTACAACGGCGGCATGTGGAACCTGGCGCAGCGCTACATGGCCGCGCCGGACGGGTCCGCCGCACGCCGCTCGGCCGCGCTGTCCAGCGTGCTGTGGCTGGTCTGGCCACTGGTGCTGTTCCTGCCGATGTGGGCGGCACCCCTGATCGTGCCCGGCCTCGGCAACGCCGACGACGCGTACGTCGCGATGGGCATCCAGATGCTGCCCGCCGGCCTGGTCGGCCTGGTCCTCGCCGGGTTCTTCTCGCACACGATGGCGATGGTGTCCTCGGACGCCAACGTGATCTCCGCGGTGATCACCCGCGACATGCTGCCGAGGATCTGGAAGGGCGCGTCCCGGATGGCTGAGGCGGCCAAGCTGCAACTGGCCCGGATCACCACCTTCCTGTTCATCGCGGCCAGCATGCTGATCGCGATCAGCACCAGCGGCACCGGCGTGGTCATCAAGATCGTGGTGGACGTGGTCGCGGCGACCGTCGGCGTCATCGGCATCCCGCTGATGCTCGGCCTGCTGCCGTGGTTCCGCCGCTCCGGCCCCCGCGCCGCGCTGTCGGCGGTGCTGCTCGGCCTCGGTGTCTGGGCGACGCTGTTCATCTCGCAGAAGACCGGCGTCACGGTGTCCAAAGAGGCCTTGGTCGCCTATCCGATCCTGACGTCCACTGTGGTCTACGTCCTGCTTGGCATCTTCATGCCCGAGCGCACGACGCAGCGCGACGAACTGATCGACACGCTGGAATCGGACGAGGCGACCCCGGAGGTCGCCGCGGCCAAGTGACCTGACCGGCAAGCACACGGTGGGCGGGAACGGCGTCGTTCCCGCCCACAGTCCTGTTCGCCTACGCTTCGCTGAGGTGAGAAAGCTCCGAACGGCCCTGGTGGTTGGGCCGGACGGCGTGGAACGGTTTGCCAGTTTCCGCGTCAGACCAGGCAACAGTTGCCTGGAGCACACGCGGCTGGGAGACACTGCACTGAGCGGTTGACGCTTTGTGATTGACTCGTGACGGCAAGCACCTAAGGTTCCGTGAGCGACGGCCGGGTTGGGTACATAAGGGGTCGGTGAGTGACGAGAGCACCGCAACGTGTCACGTTCCGCGACGTTTTCGCGATCGCGGAATTCCGGGCACTGTGGTTCGCCGAGCTGTTGTCGATCTTTGGCGACCAACTGGCGAGAGTGGCGCTTTCCGTCCTCGTCTTCCAGGAGACCGAGTCGGCGGCACTGACCGGGCTCACCTACGCGTTGACCTACGCGCCGTCCGTGCTCGGCGGCATTTTCCTGTCCGGCCTGGCCGACCGGTGGCCGCGACGCGAGGTCATGGTCGGTGTCGACCTGATCCGCGCGGTGCTGATCCTGCTGGTGGCGATCCCCGGCATGTCCTTCGCCGTGCTCGCCGTCCTGGTGGCGGGGGTGTCGCTGCTCAACCCGCCGTTCAAGGCCGCCCAGCTGGCCCTGATGCCCGACGTGCTGACCGGCGACCGTTATGTCGTCGGCCTGGCGCTGCGCAGCATGACCAACCAGACCGCCCAGCTGCTGGGGTTCGCCGGCGGCGGCCTGCTGATCGCGGCGATCGACCCGCACCTGGCGCTGGCGTTCGACGGGCTGACGTTCATCGCTTCGGCGCTGTTCGTCCGGTTCGGCGTCCGCGGCAGACCGGCCGCGCGGGCGGCCGGGAAGACGGCCAGAAGGGCAGACTTCTTCCGTTCGATCGGGCAGGGCAGCCGCCTGGTGTTCGCCGACTCCGGCCTGCGCACGCTGCTGCTCATCACCTGGGTGTCCGGGATATTGCCCGTCTACGAAGGACTGGCCGCACCTTATGCGCACGCCTTCGGAGGCGGATCGGTCGAAGTAGGTCTGCTGCTCGCCAGCGATCCGCTGGGTAGTGTTATCGGTGCGTTCGTGTTCACGCGCTGGGTTCAGCCCGCTACGCGACCGAAGCTGATCGGCCCGCTGGCCGTGCTGGCGGCAGTGCCGATGCTGGTGGCGTTCCTGAGACCGGGGCTGATCCCGTCGATGGTGGTGTTCCTGGTGTGCGGTGCACTGGGGACCGCGGCACTGATGCAGGCGACTGCGTCGTTGTCGTTGGCCGTGCCGGACTCGAGCAGAGCGCAGACGATGGGACTGTCGAACACCGGCCTGACGACGGCCATGGGCCTCAGTCCGGCGATTGGAGGTGTTGCCGCGGACACGGTGGGAGCGCAGGCGGCCGTAGGGATATTCGGAGTTGTGGGGATTCTGCTCACAGCTGTGCTGGCATGGGCATGGTTCAGAGCCATCGGCTCAGACCCGGAGCGGTGGACACCAGACGACACCACACCTACAACCCCAGCATGACTACGACCGCTATCGACTCCAGAGATCTGGGGTCAGCGGGTTTCACTCACTGGTCACGACCGCGCATGCTGCTCACCTTCCTTATGACGCGGAAATAAAAATACACACCTCTGGCTCTGGTCAAAAGAAGCGTTGGGGTGGAAACTGTGTGTAGATGGGTTGGTCGCCCAGCGCGAGCAAGAGGGGCTGACGAGGGGAATGGGGGCCCATGAATAGGCAAGCAGAGGACCCACCGAGGCGACGATGGGTCGCGATCCGTGACTGGGCGTTGTGGAAGCGGCCCCGGCACTGGGTGTATTTCACGCTGAGTACGGAAGCCGTTACGCTCGGATTGACCATCGCGGCTTTCCTCGTCTTTCCGATCACCACGCGCGACATGGGGGTGTTCGCGCTTCTCGCGGTGCTCGGGCTGGTTCACACCGAAGCGACACGCAAGATCGAGCGTATGCGGCGAACGTTGAACGTGACGCCGCACATCAACATGACCTCGGTCTGGATGCTGCCCGCGGCGCTGTTGCTGCCGCCGCCGCTGGTCGCCGTGCTCGCTGCCGTCTTCTACGCGCACCTGGGGGTGCGTAGCTGGGGCAACCTGAAGCACGTCGCAGCGCACAAGACAGTGACCAACGCCACGACGATGATCCTGTCCTGCTACGCCGCCCTGTTCGCCGCCAGCTTCTTCCTGTCCGGGCCGATCGACACGACGGTGGACATCGAGGCCGTCGCCATCGCCGTCATCGTCGGCGTGGTCGTCCACTTCGCGGCCGCCCTCGCGGTCACCGTGGTCGCCCTCTACCTGGCCGAACCGGACAAGGCGACGCCCGAGCGGCTGCTCGGTAGCTACGACGACAACGCCCTCGAGCTGACCACCCTGTGCCTGGGTGGGCTGATGGTGCTGGTGTTGCTGCACCAGCCGATGCTGTCCGTGCTGATGTTCTTCCCGATGTTCGTGCTGCAGCGCTCCATGCTGGCCAAGCAGCTCGAGGAGATGGCGTCGAAGGACTTGAAGACGGGCCTGCTCAACGCCGTCACCTGGCACAACCGCGGTGAGCGCGAGGTCTCCAGGGCCGCGCGGACCTCGACCGAGTTCAGCGTGCTGATGATCGACCTGGACTACTTCAAGAAGATCAACGACTCGTACGGCCACCTGGCCGGCGACGACATGCTGATCGCCCTCGCCGACCTGCTGAAACGTGAGACGAGGTCACACGACCTGGTCGGCCGGTTCGGCGGTGAGGAGTTCGTGGTGCTGCTGGCGGGCGCGTCCGAGCTGGAAGCGCTGGCCGCGGCCGAGCGGATCCGTGGCCTGATCACGGAGCTGGTCGTGTCCACGCAGACCAACGACGGGTCGCCCGTGACGATCACCGAACGGACCGCGTCCATCGGCGTGGCCGCGTATCCGAACGCCGGCCTGACGCTCGACGAGGTTCTCGCCGCGGCGGACGCGGCCGTGTACGTGGCCAAAGAAGGCGGTCGAAACCGGGTTGTCGGCACGGCTAACCGAGAGGCCCTGGCGCCACGCCTGGTTAGCGTCACCGCTCTGATGATGAGCTGAAGGTAACCGCCGTCGCATTCCGTGCGACGGCGGTTACTTTTTGTCTGCCGCTTTACCGGGTGATTCACACACGAATAATCGCTTCGGTTACCCGAGCGACATTGTTTCAAAACCGGCGGCTCCAAAGAATTCACTTGAGCAACCTGTCGAACGAAATGCCACGCCGTACTCGATCAGTTCCTCGATCCGGTGTCGCTCAACAAGATCGTGATCGCCTTGCCGGAATCGGGTCCCGTGGCTTCCCGTATGGTCGCCGTGGCCCTGGAGCGGGTTCTACGGCCGTCAGGAAGCCCGGAGCAATCCCTTTCCCGGGCGCGTGACGTCAGCGTCCACCGGGGCAAGGAGCGCTGCTTCACCCGCTTGTGTCGCGCCTGGTGTCCACCCGGTGGAAATTCAGGTACGCCTTGGATGGCGTCGGCCCACGTTGGCCTTGGTAGCGCGATCCGGCCTTCTGCGAGCCGTACGGGTGCTCGGCCGAGCTGGACAGCCGGAACAGGCAGAGCTGCCCGATTTTCATGCCCGGCCACAACGTGATCGGCAGGTTCGCCACGTTCGACAGTTCGAGGGTGATGTGCCCGGAGAACCCGGGGTCGATGAAGCCCGCCGTCGAGTGCGTGAGCAACCCGAGGCGGCCGAGCGAGGACTTACCCTCCAGGCGGCCCGCCAGGTCGTCGGGCAGGGTGACGTACTCGTAGGTCGACCCGAGCACGAACTCGCCGGGGTGCAGGACAAACGGGTCCTCGCCCTCCTGCTCGACCAGCGAGGTCAGCTCATCCTGCTGCTGCGCCGGATCGATGTGCGTGTACCTGGTGTTGTCGAACACCCGGAAGAACCGGTCCAGTCGCACATCGATACTCGAGGGCTGCAACATCGCCGGGTCGTAGGGCTCCACGCCCAGCCGTCCCGACTCCAGCTCCTTGGTCAGGTCACGATCACTCAGCAGCACGCCCACACCCTAGCTGCGCCCCGCAGCTGATGTTGTGTATGCTCGGTCAGGCGTTGCGGATGTAGTTCAATGGTAGAACATCAGCTTCCCAAGCTGAATACGCGGGTTCGATTCCCGTCATCCGCTCTCTTGCAGTTTCAGCAGTTCAGAAGGGGTGCTTCCCGATCACGGGAGGCACCCCTTCCGGCTGTAGACCATCTCGCCGTGCTGTCCGCACAGTCGCCCTCGCCACAGTGCCGGTCGATCAACGCCGACAGGTAGAGCAGTGCGATCCGCATGTCGTCAGCCCCATCCGAGCCATCCGGTCATTGCCGCACGACTCGCCGTGACTGTCTCTTGTGGACCGGGATGGCCGCTGCCGTGCTCGTTCGCGATCTGTTTGGGCGATGTGTCATCGGATGCCGGTCCCCGCTAGGTGTCGCTGGTTGAGCAGCTTGTCGAGGTAGGCACGGGACTCTTCGGGAGACTTCGAGCGGCGTGCGAGGGCCTTGAATATCCGCCCTAGCTCCGTGGTCATCTCAGGGTCATCGGACATCTTCAAGCCGAGGGGTTCTGAGGTGTAGCCGAGGTCTGGTTCGTCCCTGTCCGGAAAGGACAGCAAGGTGAACGAGCCGGCGAGAGCGCCGTGTGGTTCATCCATGCGCGGCAGGATTTGCAGCGTCACGTTCGCCTGGTCGGCCCGGTCCGCGAGCAGTCGAAGTTGCGCCTTGTCGACCCTGGCGTGGATGACTGGCTGGTAGATCAGCGCATGCAGCTTGACTGGACTCTCCGCGTCGAGCCGCTGCTGACGCACTGGACGGCTGGCCAGTTCGACGGACAGGCGGTTGTTGCTCATCGGAGGTACGCAGGTGTCCAGCACTCGACGGGCGTACTCCTCTGTTTGCAGCAGTTCGGGTACGTAGGTCAGTTGTACGTCCCGGATGTGGCTGGCTTCCTGTTCGTTGGCGACGAAGTCGATGTTCCGCAGAGGCTGACCGTGCCACCAGCCCTTCTGCCTGGCCGCATTCCACATGTCGTGGTAGGGCTCCCACTCGAAGCTCGGAACGCCGTACAGGTCGAGCAGGGCGTTCAGCTCCACAAAGCGCGGGATCTGCTCACCGTTCTCGAACCGCCAGATCCGCCGGAAGTCGATCTTCGTTGTCTCGTAGGGGTCCTTCTGGGTCAGACCAGCTTTGGTCCGTAGTTCGGCGAGTTTGCGGCTCAGTCGCCGCACGTGGAAGTTCGGGATCTTGCTTGGTCTCGCGGTCATAGGTCTTGTCCCTCAATGCTTGCCAAGTCAGCGCGGGTGTCTTCGAGCTGTGCCCGCCGCTCGAACTCCTCAGCAGCGATGACCGAGGCATGCCGCGCCCACATAGGCACAGCAAGATCAGCCGCCAAGCTGCGCCAGGCGATAGCGACAGACAGGTAACCCCGAGCAAGACGGCGGATCGCCGCAACGTCGTGAGGCTGTGCCCTCATGGCGGCGAACAAGGCCGCCGTCTGCTCGGAGTACGCGTCGTTCCACCGAGCGACCGCCTCCCTTGACGGCCGCGCGGCCATCACGCCGCCTTGTTCTGCTCACTCGGCGCCTGACCAGCAGGCTTACCCGAGCTGGACTTCTTCGGATCCCGCATGCCGGTGGCCCGCAGAACCCAGCCCTGGTACTTGAACTTCTCGCCCATCACCCGGGGCTCAACCATCAAGCCCTCGAACACGACGGGCCGAAGGTCGAAGCCCGCCACAGCGGCAGGCGGAGGAACCGGCTGGACCTTGGCCAGCAGCACGACGGAGACGGACTTGTCCCGGTCCTTCTCCGCGGACGGATCTGAGACCGTCACCTTCCACTGTGGAAGCCCGGTGACTTCGTCGACCTTCTGCTTTGGCTGCTTACCCCTGGCTTTGTCCTCGTTGGAGACGTACTCCATGTCCGGAGCAACAGGGCCGACCACCGCAGCCCCATCCGGAAACACCGTGTCGTGCTCAATCGCGAAGCGCGTACCGCGCGGAACCGCCATGACTGTTGTCCTCCTGGTGGGCGTTGAGCCCAAGCTATCTAGCGTGTCTGACGTGGCCAGCTTAGCCAGCCTGGCTAGACAAGTCAAGCAAGCTGGGTCGACTGTCTAGCTAGCTGGCCTAGACAAGCTCTAAGCTTGAGTCTGATGGTTGGGATCTGAAGCTTGATGCCGATCAAGCAGACGCTGCGACAAGGGAGGCACGAGGGCATATGGCACTCGATCCGGACGACCCACGTCCGCCATACGTGCAGGTGGCGAATGCCTTGAGAGCTGCCATCCTCACCAAGGTTTTCCAGGCAGGCGACAAGCTGCCGTCAAGGACCGAACTGGCGAAGCGCTATGAAGTCGCGCCGATGACCGTTCAGAACGCCTTGCGTGAGCTTCGGGACGAGGGTCTGATCGTGTCGCGCCAGGGGAGCGGGGTCTTCGTCCGAGAGCGCACAGAGCGACCGGTCGGCCTACGTCCCCACATCGAGCGAGCCTTCTCAGCCGAGCACGTCAGGATCGACTTTGCAGGATTCTCCGGCGAGACCCTGCACGGAGTGATCTCCGAGCCAATCGACAAGATCCGAATCGGCCGGCTCACCCCACAGACCATCGCCGTCCGGATGTTGGTCCCAGACCCATCGGTGCCTTGGTCGTTGCCGGTCACAGTCGAGGGCCTCAAAGACAGTCCGGCCTTCCGCGAGCGCGCCACAGAGATCATGCGCCGCCACACCCTGGCCATAGTCGACGCCGTGACCGAGCTGGCGTCACTCGGCCTGGTCGAGAAGGCCACCGCGGAAATCCGAGTCCACCCAGCAGCCCCGCTGTTCAAGCTCTACCTGATCAACAACGAAGAGGCCTTCTTCGGCTACTACCCAGTCCGCGAGCACGTCCTCAGCCTGGGCGGCGAACCTCAAGCGATCTACGACCTGATGGGCAAGGACGCCATCCTCTTCCACCACTCCATCAGCGACGACGACACCAGCACCGGCAGTCAATACGTAGAGCAATCACGCATGTGGTTCGACAGCATGTGGACCACCGTCGCCCGGGAGTACGTCCGGTGACCGTGCCCGTCGACGACCCAGACGTCATCGCCCGCATCCTGGCCAACACCGACGCCCTCCTACTCGACTTCGACGGCCCGATCTGCTCAGTCTTCGCAGGCTTCCCTGCCCCAGTCGTAGCCAGACAACTCGCCGAGATCCTCACCGAAGCCGGTCATGTGCTACCGCCCGACGTGGCTGCCGCGACCGACCCCTTCGACCTCCTCCACTACACAGCCACACTCGGCGGTAAAGAAGCCGAGCTCCTCAACGCCGCCTTCCGTGCGCACGAAGTAGAAGCCATCCACAGCGCCGAGCCCACACCAGGCGCCCACGCGCTCATCAAGGCTTGGAAGGGCACTCATCGCAACCTCGCCATCGTCAGCAATAACTCACGTACAGCTGTTGAGACATACCTGGACCTTTACGATCTCCACCAATACGTCGATTACATCGCTGCCCGAACTGCTGCGAATGTTTCGATGCTCAAGCCAAATCCTCATCTTGTGAGCCAGGCTGTCGACGCGCTTGGAGCGCAACCCGCTCGGTCGACTCTTGTTGGCGACTCAACCACCGACATCGAAGCTGCCAACGCCGCTCAAATCGTAGCTGTTGGATACGCCAACAAGGCCGGTAAGGTCGAGCAACTTATGGAAGCAAAAGCTGCGGCAATCACTACGGAAATCCAAATTCTACTAGTTTCACTTCATGTTGTGTGAAGGCTTGAGCGGTGGAAATGTTAACTCATAAGATTCAGGCCGGTGGGTACAAGCGTATTGCGCCTGTCATGCGTACGAACTGGTAGTAGTGCTCCTCGTCTGGCGTCATAGCAATCATATCCACCGGGGGAAAGTTTACCTCCCACATGCCCATTTCCCGCAAAGCAACTACGTCAGCTCGATCGATATACACAATCAGAACGTCCAAGTCGTTCGGCGTGCCAGACCGCAGCATGGACCCAAATGCCCAAACCTGTAGCCCGGAGAGACGGTCGACGCATCGACAAATTTCATCAAGGACGGGCCACTGGCTCTTTAGGTCCATGGGTTCCGAATCATGGCGATGAATTCGTTGAATGTATATAGCCGCACATTTGCATGGCGGGCGGTCTGTACAACGCGGTCTCCGAAACCCTGTGTATTTGGGTTAGTAATGACCAATGCGTCTATGATCAGCTTAGGGTACCGGTTGAGCATTTCGGCAAACTCGTCGTCAGTTAGCTCATACCGATTATTAAAAACTATCATTAACGGTCGAAGGTTCTTGATGCGTTGGAGTTCCAATGCTCGAAGACCTCGACGGGCTATTGATGTCACAGCCCTGGTCCCCCTCAGTCTCCTGCGGACGTAAACTTCTTCCGGGTCCACATACTGCGAAATATCATCTAGTGAATAAATGGCGTTAACGAAACCGCCAAATGTCTCTACACATACATCTACATGGCGAGCGTAGTCGAGTACGTCGGGATCAATAGCCCTTCGCGTGACTATTAGCATACCTGTTTGAGGGAGGGTATCGATCGCATCCTGGAACATCTGGACTGTAAATGAGTTGAAATTGTCCGGCTCTACGCAATACGCAACCGCAGGTGACTTGCCTGGCCGTGTTATCTCCACCCCGTAGTCGCCAATCGTCTTGACCGCATAAGGAGTCTTCGTGCCGAAATCGACTTGGTCAAAATTAAACCTCTTGTGCAGCTGTTCTACGATCCAGCGCTGGATTCCCATCCGTCCTCTTTCAGAATTGACTCCATAGCACTGGGAAACTTGGTTGAGCCAGGAGTCCAGTTTCCCTCTAGGTGGCGTTCTGTAAGTTCTCGAACGTGAACAGCAAAGATGCCGAGAGTCATCTTTTCTGCATCTGTTAACAGGCGGCGGTTGGCTTGCAGTACTCGCAGTATTACTCGATTATTCGGAATAATCGTGCCGTTCACGTGGCGGCGCCACTGTTCAGCCCGCGTGCTATCATAAGCGTTATCAAGCGGTCCATATAGGTTGAACACGGCGCGATTGGCGTCCAGTAGCCCTTCAATGAACTGTCGCGCCTCAAATCTGGAATGGAACACCGGTGTTCCATGGGCGGTGGTGCGAGCTTCTTGGCTGCGTGTCTTCCACGTGCGTAATACGGAAGTTGGATATTCGCTTGGTGCTTTGTCGATCACAGTATGACATGTTGGGCACAGAACTAGGACGTTCTCTGGCATTGCACGTTCGTCCTCCGAAAGCTCCATTGCTTCGTCCGCTCGGGGACCTTCAAAACTTGCCGGAATAATATGCGCCAACTCGCCGATGTGTTTTCGCTTCAGGAAACCATGAAGATCAGCGCGGCATTCAGGGTTCTGACAGTGTCCACCAGACTCCGACCACAACCGGTCCTTCGCTGGCTGCGACAGCTCTACGCGTCTTGCTGACTTCCTTGCCACAGCACTCCTTTCAATGTGCTGTCAAACCTTATAGCGCCCGACCATGTAGTTGCCTGCCGAATTTGGCTCTATGAGATCAAGGCGCGCCGCCGGTGGCGGCGCGCGTCACGCTCGCAGCTCGGGCCGATCCATCACGACACGACCGGGCTCCCGCTCCGCTACGCCCGGTCGGCCGCCCGGCCAGACCCGAGCTGCCGCGTGAGCAGGTGGCCACCGGCGACGCGTAGGAGTAGAACCACCAGCCGCACGGCGCCGTGACGATCGCCGCGTGCAGACCTCATCGAGCTGGGCACGGCGATCGACGCCCGTCGACGCTCCGCGCCAACGGCCACCGGGGCACACCAAGGGATGCACCCCAGCTCTGCCCGGTAATGAGCTACTTCACCGTCGCGACCTCAGCCGCATCAGCAACCGCTCAATCGCCGCCATGACCAGTCGTGCGTCCGCACGACGTGCACGGTCTGGATGCAGTACAGCCACTGTCCCGGCAACGACCATCACCAGGGCGGCAGCGACCAACGAGGGCCACATGAACAACATGGCATCCCTTCAACTCACTCAACGGAGGGTGAAGGGGGGTGAGCTATACGTTACGCATAAGAGGGTGACCGTATGGCTCCCATCCCAGTGTCTCATGCGCTTCCTCTTCGAGAACGCAGTCCGCCCGCCTCCTACAGGAAATCGACGCGGGCTGAAGCGCACAAGGCCTGAAGTAGCGTGCTGTCTGCGTGCTATTAGCGCTGGTCAACCACGGTCAACAGCGGTCATGTGGGTCCAGGCGGCGATGCTGGTTGGAGGCGGTGCGGTTGTTGATCGTTCTGATTCCCAAGCTGAATACGCGGGTTCGATTCCCGTCATCCGCTCTCTTGCAGTTTCAGCAGTTCAGAAGGGGTGCTTCCCGATCTCGGGAGGCACCCCTTCCGGTTGTAGACCATCTCGCCGTGCTGTCCGCACAGTCGCCCTCGCCACAGTGCCGGTCGATCAACGCCGACAGCCGGTCCGCGATCTTCGTGCCGGCATCGCCTGTCGCGCTACACAGCTCGGGCCCGGACCTGCCGCGTGAGTGAGCCGGCCACCGGCGTCAGGCGGAGTGGTGGACGACTGCGGCGGCGTCGAGGATGTGGCGTGCGAAGAGCGTGGGGTGCGTCATGGGCAGGTAGTGGCCGGTGCCGGGGATGACGATCAGGCGGCCGTTCTGTGCTGCGGCGAGGAATTTGCGTTCGTGGAAGCGGAGGTGGTCGTGGCCGCCGTTGATGAACCACGTGGGACCGGGGTACCGCGCCACGGCGGACAGTGGGTCGAAGGAACGCAAAGCGGCGACCACGGAAGGGATCGCGGGTGTCGCGATTGGACCGGAGGTCACCGCGGCGGCCACATCGGACGGAAGTGTGGCGCTGAAGATGCGGCGGCTCAACCGGTCGCCGCCGTCGGGCAAGCGGCTCAGCATCCGGTACATCGCCAGGAACGGCGCGGTCGCGAAGCGGTCCGGCACAGTCGTCGCCCCGGCGATGACGAGGCCTGCGACGCGCGAAGGATGGGCGGCCGCCACGGCCATCGAGACGTACCCGCCCATCGAATGGCCGACGACCAAGGCCCGCCCGCCGAGGGAGTCGATCGCGTCGGCGACCACGGAGACCGCTGACGGCATGGTGAACGTGCCGCCGAGCCGGACACCGTGACCGGGTAGGTCGACGGGGTGCCCGAACGAGTACGCGACCCAGGCACCCGCGTGTGCGCGGATGCCGTGGACCAAAACAATTGGGACCATAGTCCCGACATTACTCGTGGCGGATGATCACCTCGATCACGCGCCTGCGCCGCAGGCCCAGGCCCGCCAGCAGGCCGAGCGCCACACCCGCGGCGACCGGGGCGAAGCGCTTCAGCAGGGGCGTGATCACCAGCGCCGCGCCGTCGAGCGGCTCCGCGGCGGCAGCCACCGGCGCGGGCCTGTCCGGCGTGTCGAAGGACTTCTCCACGTTCTGCGCGAACTGGTCGATCAGCCGTTGCGACACCTCGCCGATCACGCCGCGGCCGAACTGCGCGACCTTGCCGCGGATCATCAGGTCCGTCTCGATCGACACCTTCGAGCCGGAACCGTCGGGCAGGACGCGCGCAGTCACGTGCGCGTCGGCGTTGCCCTGACCGTGTTGTTCACGGCCGGACGCCTTCAGCACCGCTGTGCGCGCGGACTCGTCGACCGACAGGAACTTCACGGTCCCGGTGTACGAGACGCCGAGCGGGCCGACCTTGACCTTCACTTCCCCGCTGTACGTGGAGTCGTCCACGCGGCCGGTCAGTTTGCTGCCGGGCATGCACCCGGCCACCCGCTCCACGTCCAGCAGAGTCGCGAAGACCTTCGCCGGGTCCTGCGCGATGTGGACTTCGTTCGTGAGTTTCACAGATCCATCAGTGCCTTACGTTGCCCGCCGTCGACGGGGATGTGAGCGCCGTTGATGAAGCTAGCCCGTGGCGAGGCGAGGAACGCGACCAGTGCCGCGACCTCGTCGGGCTCGCAGATCCGGCCGAACGGGATGGAGCTGGTGGCCAGTTCGTGCGCACGGTCCTGGGTGACCTTCTTGTCCCGGGCGAACGCCTTTTCCAGGGTGTCCCACCGGTCCGTGTTGACTGGCCCGGGATTCACCGTGTTCACGCGGATGCCGTAGCGGCCGTACTGCTCGGCGATGGACGACGCGAAGTTGATGTCGGCGGCGTTGGCCACGCCCGCGGTCAGCTCCCAGTAGCTGGGCTTCAGGCCGTCATTGCCGACGACGAGAACGATGGAGCCGGAGCCTCGGGCGCGCATGTGCGGGATGACCGCGCGCACGGATCGCACGTAGCCCATGAATTTGAGGTTCAGGCTGGACATCCACTGCTCTTCGGTCAGCTCCTCCAGCAGGCCGCCCGGGGAGCTGCCCGCGCACGTGACCAGCGTGTCGATGTGGCCGAAGCGTTCCAGAGTGGCCGCGACGCAGCGTTCGACGTCCTCGGACTTGCTCATGTCGCCCGCCATCGGCACGACCGTCCGGCCGCTCGCGGCGGCGATCTCCTTCGCCGTGACCTCAAGGGATTCGGCGGTCCGCGCGGTGATCACCACGTCCGAGCCCTCGGCGGCGAGGTGTTCGGCGACCGCCCGGCCGATGCCCTTGCTGGCCCCGGTCACGAAGGCGACTTTGTCCGTCAGCTGCAGGTCCATGAACCACTCCTCACCTCGGGCGTGATATTTGGTATACCAGATTGGCTCGTGCGGAAGCGAGGGTCACGCTGCCCGGTGTCCCCTCGATCATCGTCCCGAGCCGGCACAACGTGGACTCCGACCCGGACGGGCCGAGCAGTTGGGCGCCGACCGGCAATCCGTCCGCGAGCCCGGCCGGGACGGACAGGGCGGGCAGACCGGTGATCGACGCGAGCGCGGTGAACCGGAAGTACTGGGACTCCAGCCCTTCGGTGCCGACCGGAGCCGCGGGCATCGGCGTGACCGGCAGCAGGATCGCGTCCAGGCCGGCCGGGAACGTCCATCCGGGAAACGGCACGACCGGCGAGTCCGCCGCCAGGATTTCGACCAGCCGCGGCGACAGGGAATCCCGGATCGGCCAGTAGAGCCCGCGTGCCTCGGACCGCATCAACGAGGACGCGGCGAACCGGGCGTCCGGAATCTCGACCTCGACGAAGGAAACCGAAGGCAGCTCGGCCATCGTGGTTTCGAGCACGGAACGCACTTCGTTGGAGCAGAACCGCAAGCTGTAGCCGACGCGGAACGACGACGGCACCGGCGCGACCGCGCCGCCCATGGCCTCGAACATCCACAGGCAATCCGCTGCGGTCAACGCGATCGGGCCGACCGTGTCGAGCGAAGGCGCCAACGGCTTGATGCCGTCCATCGGCAGGACGCCGTACGTCGGGCGAAGCCCGGCCACGCCACACAAAGCCGCGGGGATACGGATCGAACCGCCGGTGTCGGTGCCCAGGGCGTACCGGACGGCGCCGACCGCGACCGCGACGGCAGATCCGCCGCTCGATCCGCCTGCGTGCCGGGAAGGATCCCAAGGGTTCACGCAGCCGGGCGTGAGAACCGAATACGCCAGCTCAGGCATGGTCGTCCGGCCCATCGACCAGCAACCCGCGTCGACAAGCCGCTGCCACACGGGCGCGTCGACGGCGATGTTGTCCTTGACCGCGACCGGAATCCCCTGTTCGACGTCGGAAACCGAGACGAACGCACCCAGGTCCGCGGCCCGTCGCACGGGAGAGGCCAAGCGTTTGCGGTCGATCTTGCCCATGTGGTTGCGGGGCAGGGACTGTACTTCGAAGACCTGCTTCGGCACCTTGTACGGCGCCAGCACGGTTCGCGCGTGCTCGATGAGATCCGCCTGTTCTCGCAGGACGACCCAGGCGGTGACCTGCTCGCCCCACTGTGGGTCAGGCAACCCGGCGACGGCCGCTTCGACAACGGCGGGATGCGATTCCAGGGCCAGTTCGACCTCGCGGGGATACACGTTCATCCCGCCGCTGATGATCAGTTCCTTGCTGCGGCCCTTGATCACCAGGTGCCCGTCGACGATCTCGCCGAGGTCCCCGGTGCGGAACCAGCCGTCCGAAGTGAACGGATCGTCGGTGTCACCCCAGTATCCGGCGAACACCTGCGGCCCGCGCAGCTGGATTTCCTCGCCCTGCAACCGGACATGGACACCGGGCAACGGAATCCCGATCGTGTCGGCTCGCGGTGAATCAACGGGATTCGACGTGTCCAACCCGGATTCCGTTGTGCCGTAACGGACCAACGGCACGCGCGGCAACCGGCCGGCCAACGCGGAACTGAGGGGAGCCGAGCCGCAGACGCACAACCGCAAGCCCGAGAACGCGTCCGGCGAGGACACGAGCCGGGCGTAGATCGTCGGCACGGCGAACAACACGGAAGCCGAACGCATCGACTCGACCAACGAGTCGGAGAACTTCGAGAACAGCCGTGCCGACGATCCGGCGATCACGGTCGCGTGCACGCCGCTCAGGCCGTGCTGGTGGAACAACGGCAACGCATGGGTGAGCACGTCATCCGGGCTCCACCGCCACGCGGCCATCGCCGACCGGATCGACGTGAGCAGGTTCCGATGCGTCAGCGGAACGCCCTTGGGTCTGCCCGTCGTCCCGGACGTGTACGCCAGAATCGCCACGTCGTCGGGTCCGCCGACCGGCTCCAGCGGGTCGCCGACCGGCTCGGCGAAGTCCGAAAGCGTCAGCGAAGCACCCGAGTCGGACACCAGGTGCTCCAACTCGGCCGGCGTGTACGCCGGATTGGCCAGCACGACGATCATCCCCGCGCGCAGCGCACCGAGGTAGCACCGCACGAAACCCAGGGACGAACGCCCGACCAGCACAACCCGTGTGCCAGGCGGGAAACGTGCGGCGAACCAGCCCGCGGCGGAGGCGGCTTCGGTGTCGAGCTGCCGGTGGGTGATCGAATCCCGGTCGATCTCCATGGCGATTTTGTCCGGGAACCGGGCCGCGCTGGCCTGGGCGAGCAACGGGACTGTCGACGCCCCGAGCGACTGCACGTACGCCAACGGATCGTCCACGTCAGGCAGGTGCACGCGCCACGACTGCTCGCTCCACTCAACTGTCATATCGCCCCCGACCAGCTCGCTCTGTTCCCCGTCCGTTCCGCGTCGAGGCGTTCCGGCAGCCCGTCGGACGCGGTGATCGCCTTGATCCGCGCGACCGCACCCCGATCGAGACCGGCGATGTGCGTGGTGGCCGAGTCGGCCGCCGCCCACGGATCATCGGCGAGCGTGGTGAACCCCAGTCGATGCGCCTGTTCAGCATCCAGCCACCGGGAAGTCAGCAGCAAGTCCATCGCCGTGCTCCGCCCGACCAACGTGGGCAGGATCCACGCCCCGACCGCGAGCCCGTGTCCCGGACCGACCCACCGGAACCGGGCTCCGGGGCCGGAGATCCGCAGATCAGCGGCGGCGGCGAGCTGGGCGCCGCCGCCGACGGCCGGGCCGGACACCACGGCGATCACCGGGCCGGGACGGCTGATCATGACCGAGTAGCACTCGTACAACAGATCCGACAGCCGGGCGCGTTCGGCGTCGGAGACCCGGAGGTCGGCACCCGCCGAGAAGATCGCCGGATCGGTGCTGCCCAGCTGGACGGGCACGGCCGGATCGGCCGACAACGCGTCGAGCAGTTCGATCACTGTCGCCTCGTCCATTGCGTTCCGCCGCTCGGATCGGTTCAGTTTGAGGCGCACAAAGTCAGCTGACCGCTCCTGGACGAGGCGCATGGTGAAATATGATATACCAAGTTCGTCTGAGCGGAGCGAGGACAAAGACACAGAATGGAGTGTCGTGAAGCCAGCGGCGTTCACCTATCACCGCGCGTACGACGTGAACGACACGATCGCGCAGCTGGCCGAACTCGGCCCGGACGCGAAGATCCTGGCAGGCGGGCAGAGCCTGGTCGCGATGATGAACTTCCGGCTCGCGCGGCCCAGCGCGCTGGTCGACATCACCCGGATCGGCGGCCTCGACTTCCTGGCGAAGGACGCGGGCGGCCTGCGGATCGGCGCGCTGACCAGGCACCGGACCGTGGAGACGACCAAGGTTGACGGGTTCGAGGTGCTGTCGAAGGCCGCGAGGTGGATCGGCCACTACCCGATCCGCTGCCGTGGCACGTTCGGCGGCAGCATCGCGCACGGTGACTCGACGGCCGAGTGGTGCCTCCTCACGGTGCTCCTCGAAGCCTGGATCGTGCTGCAGGGACCGCGCGGCAGGCGCGAAGTCCCGGCGACTGAGTTCTTCCACGGGTTCTTCATGACCGCCGCCGAACCCGACGAGATGATCGTCGAGGTGCGGTTCCCCCGGCCGGCGCCGCACGCGGCGCTGACCGAGTTCTCCCAGCGGCAGGGTGACTTCGCCGTCGTCGCCGCGAGCGCACGGCTTGACCTGGCCGAGAACGAGATCCTGACGTCCCGGATCGTGCTCGGCGGCGTCGGGCCGCAACCGGCGGTCGTCGACGTGGACCTGGCCGGTCAACCGGCGAACGAAGAGACCTGGCGCGCGGCAGGCGAAGCGGCCGCCGCGCAGGTCGATCCGCCCTCCGATGGGCACGGTAGTGGCGCGTACCGCAAGAAACTGACGGCCACGCTGGTCGCCCGTGCCCTCGCTGAGGCCGCGGCATGACGGCCTGGGTCGGGGCGCGGGTACCCCGCAAAGAGGACCGCCGGATGTTGTTGGGCCGGGGACGTTTCGTGGCGGACATGGCCCGCGCGAACACGCTGCACGCCAGCTTCGTCCGTAGCCCGTATGCCTCCGCGACGATCAGATCCATCGACGTCAGCGCGGCCAGGCAGGTCGAGGGTGTGCTTGAGGTGCTGACCGGCAAGGATCTCGGTGACCCGTTCCTGCAAGCGGTGCTGGAGCGCGACGAGTTCACCCCGACCAAGATGCCGATGCTGGCCACCGACCGGGTCCGGTTCGCCAGTGAACCGGTGGCCGTGGTGATCGCCGAGGACGCGTACGCCGCCGAGGACGGTGCCGAGGCGGTCGAGGTCGAGTGGGAGACCGGCCCGGTTGTGCCGGACATCGCCGCCGCGCTCGAAGCCGCCACGGAAGTGCACAGTGGAACGGGGAACTGCCTCGTCGATCTGGTGATGTTCGACGACCCGGCGTTGCCGGGGATCTTCGCGAACGCCCCGCTGACCATCGAGGCGACGTTCCGCAGCGCCCGGGTTTCCGCGCTGCCCATGGAAGGCCGGGCGACGCTCGCCGAGTGGGACGACCGCGACGGGCAGGTCGTCGTGCACACCTCCACACAGGTGCCGCACCAGACCAGGTCCGGGATCGCGCAGGCCCTCGGCATCCCGGAACGGTCCGTCCGGGTGATCGCGCCGGACGTCGGCGGCGGGTTCGGGCAGAAATGCGTGGTCAGCCGGGAGGAGGTCGTTCTCGCCGCGGCCGCGATGCGCCTGCGCCGTCCGGTGATCTGGGTGGAGGACCGGCAGGAGAACCTGACCGCGTCGGTGCACGGCCACGAGCAGGAATACGAGGTCACCGCCGCGTTCGACGCCGACGGCCGGATTCTGGGGCTGTCCGCGGACATCCGGTGCGACATCGGCGCGTACTCGGTCTATCCGTTCACGTGCGCGGTCGAACCACTGATGGCCGCGACCGAATTGCCCGGAATCTACAAGGTTCCGGCCTACCGGGCCCGCGGCCGCGGGTTCGCCACGAACAAAGCGCCGACCGCGCCCTATCGCGGTGTGTCACGGCCGCAGATCGTGCTCGTGATGGAACGGCTGATGGAGAAAGCCGCGGCCAGGCTGGGCGTCGACGCGGTGGACATCCGCCGCCGCAACATGATCCTGCCTGGTGAGTTCCCGTACACCGGCGTCAACAACATCACCTACGACGAGGGCAGTTACCTGGAATCCCTCGATCTGACCGAGAAGAAGATCACCGAGGCCGGGTGGTACGCCGAACGGGACCGCTTGCGTGAGCAAGGACTTTTCGCCGGAATCGGCTTCTCGTGTTTCTCCGAACGGACCGCGTACGGCACGCCCACCATGTCGCAGCGGCGAATGCGGATGACACCGGGATACGACACCGCACACGTCCGGATGGACCCGTCCGGCGAGGTCATCGTGACCACCGGGACATCCGGCCATGGGCAGGGGCACGAAACGACGTTCGCCCAAATCGTCGCGGACCAACTGGGAATTCATCCCGACCAGGTGCGGCTGCGGCAAGGCGACACCGATCTGACCTCGTACGGCTGGGGTACTTTCGGCAGCCGGTCGATCGTGATCGGCGGCGGTGCGGCCCGCAAGGCCGCGGGCACCGTCGCGGGCAGGCTCCGGAAAGTGGCCGCCCACCTGCTGGAGGTCGGCGAGGACGACGTCGAGTTGACGCAGGGCGAGGCCGGTGTGCGCGGCGTGCCGGACGTTTCCCTGCCGATCAGCGAACTCGCCAGGATAGTGCATTTCCAAACCCACCAGCTGCCCGAGGAATGCCGTTATGGCCTGGAAGCACGGGAAAGCGCTGATCCGCCGGGTACGTTCTCCAATGCGTGTCACGCCGTGCTGGTTTCTGTCGACCCCGGAACCGGTGAGATCCGTGCGCGCAAGTTCATGGTCGTGGAAGACTGTGGCGTCATCATCAACCCGTTGGTAGTGGACGGCCAAGTGCGCGGCGGCGTCGCGCAAGGCATCGCGGCCGCACTCTACGAACGGATCACGTTCGACCAAGAAGGACAGCCGACCAGTACGACCTTGATGGACTATCTTGTGCCGACCGCCGGCGAGATCTGCCCGATCGAGATCCACCATCTGGAAACGCCCTCGCAGTTCAGCGAGAACGGTTCCAAGGGGATGGGGGAAGGCGGCACGATCGGCGCGCCCGCCGCGGTGCTCAACGCGATCAACGACGCGTTGGCGCACCGGGGCATCGAGTTCGACCACATTCCCGTACTGCCGGAGGACGTGCTGTCATGAAGGACATCCACCTGATCGCGTTGACGGTCAACGGCGAAGAGCACGAGATCGTGGTCGAATCACGGCGGACTCTCGCCGACGTGCTGCGGCACGACCTGGGCTACACCGGCACGCACATCGGCTGCGAACACGGGATCTGCGGCGCCTGCACGGTTCTGCTCGACGGCCAGCCGGTGCGCGCGTGCTTGGTCTTCGGCGTTCAGGCGGACGGCTGTGACGTCCGCACGGTCGAAGGCCTCTCCGACGGCGAGGAGCTCTCCGACCTGCAGAAAGCCTTCAGCCGCTGCCACGGTTTGCAGTGCGGCTTCTGCACACCGGGCTTCCTGATGCTGTCCGAGGCGTACCTGTCCGAACAAGACGGTGTGCCGGACGAGGCGCAGGTCCGCGAGGTGATGGCGTCCAACATCTGCCGGTGCACCGGCTACCAGGGCATCGTCGAAGCCGTCCGGCAGGTCGCCGAGGAGCGCGCGGGATGACATCGATCGGCGAGCGCCTGGCGCGCAAGGAGGATCCACGGCTGCTGCGTGGTCTGGGCCGGTTCGGGGACGACCAGGACCGGCCGGGGCAGCTGTGGATGCGCGTGGTGCGCTCGCCGTTGGCCCACGGCCGGCTGGTCTCCATCAGCAAACCCGAAGGTGCGCACGTCATCACGGCCGAGGACGTGCCGCCGGGCGTGCGAATCCCGGTACGCCTGAAGGTCCAGGGCATCGACCTGGACGACCACCTGCAACCCGTGCTCGCCGCCGACGAGGTCCGGTACGTCGGCGAACCGGTCGCCGTCGTGCTGGCGGACGACCCGTACGAAGCCGAAGACCTGGCCGAACTCGTCCAGGTCGACATCGAGGAACTACCGGTCACAGTGGACACCGCGGACGGCACACAGGCCGCGGAGTTCGAACTCGGGTACGGCGACGTCGAAGCCGCGTTCGGCGAGGCCGGCCACGTCGTACGGATCGAGTTCGAGGTCGGCAGGCACAGCGCGGTCCCCTTGGAACCACGGGCGTTGCTGGCCGATGTGGACCCGGCGTCCGGCGCGTTGCAGATCTTCGGCATGACCAAGGTGCCGGTGTTCAACCGGGACGTGCTGGCCACGATGCTCGGCATCGACGAGAACCTGATCCACGTGCACGCGATGGACGCCGGCGGCGGATTCGGTGTGCGTGGGGAGTTCTACCCTGAGGACTTCCTGGTGCCGTGGCTGGCGTGGACACTGCGCCGCCCGGTCAAGTGGGTCGAGGACCGGGCCGAGCACCTGGTCGCGGTGAACCACTCCCGTCAGCAGAAACACGTGATCTCGGCCGCCTTCGACAACGAGGGGACGTTGCTGGGCCTGAAGGACGACGTGCTGCACGACAACGGCGCGTACGCCAGGACGCACGGGATCATCGTGCCCGAGCTGACCTTGGCGATGTTGCCTGGCCCGTATCGAGTTCCGGCCTTCCACGGCCGCGTCCGGGTCATGCTGACCAACAAGACCCCGTGCGGCACGTACCGCGCACCCGGCCGTTTCGAGGGCACTTCGGTTCGCGAGCAGCTGCTTGACGTCGCCGCTGACCAGCTCGGCATCGACCGCGTGGAACTGCGCCGCAAGAACCTGCTCACCGCGGACGAACTGCCGCACACCAGGGCGATGAGCACACTCGGCACGGACGTCGTGCTCGACTCCGGCGACTACCCGGGGCTACTGGACAAGGCGATGGTCGAGGCCGACCGGCTCGGCTATCTGTCGCGCCTGGAATCGCTGAGGGCGCAGGGCCACGCGGCCGGGCTCGGGGTCGCGATGTTCCTGGAGAAGAGCGGCCTCGGTCCGCAGGAGACGGCCGACGTCACGGTGTCCACGTCCGGTGCCGTGCGGGTGCACTCCGGCGGAACCTCGCTCGGCCAAGGGATCGAGACGATCCTCGCGCAGGTCACCGCGGACGCGCTGGACATCGACCCCGCTGTGGTGACGGTGATCAACGGTGACACGGTGTTGCAGCCCTTCGGCGGCGGGTCCTGGGCGTCCCGTTCCACCGTCGTCGGCGGCAGCGCGGTGCACCGGGCCGCGGTGGCTGTCCGGGAACGTGCCGTCCGGATGGCATCGCGGATGCTCGAGGTCGCCGAGGAGGACCTGGAGATCAAGGCCGGGATGATCGGAGTGCGCGGCGCACCCGGTTCGAGCGTCTCCTATGCCGATGTTGCGAAGGCATGCCGCCCGGGTAGCCCTTACCTGGGGCCCGACGAACCGGCCGGGCTGACCGCGCGACGCAGGTTCGAGGTCGAGCACATGACGTACCCGTACGGTGTGCACGTCGCGCTCGTGGACGTCGACACCGGCACGGGACACGTCGAAGTGCTGCGCTACCTGGTGGCGTACGAGGTCGGCCGGGCGATCAACCCGACATTGGTCGAAGGTCAGCTACTCGGTGGTGTCGCTCAGGGGGTGGGGGGCGCTTTGCTGGAGGAGTTCCGGTATGACGAGGCCGGACAACCACAGGCGGTGACGTTCATGGACTACCTGATGCCGACCGCGGCCGAGGTGCCGCGGATCGACGTCCTGGTGGCCCAGGACGCTCCGGCGCCGGGCAATCCCCTTGGGGTGAAGGGGGCCGGTGAGGGAGGACTGACCGCGGCAGGCGCGGTGATCGCGGGGGCGATCAGGGACGCGCTGGGCCTCACCGGCTCGGTGGGGCGCTTGCCGATGACCGCGGAGCGGGTGCGCGGTCTGATCGAGGAGGGGACATGACGGAGTCGACACAACAACCTGCGCTGAACTATGTCAGCAAAACGGACATGGTGGTCGCACTCATCCGTGAGCTGATCATCACCGGCGAGCTCCCGGCGGGCAAACAGCTCAGACAGCGTGACCTGGCCGCGCGGTTCCACGTCAGCCAGACGCCGGTGCGCGAGGCGATGCGCAGGCTGGAGTCCGAGGGCCTGGTGATCGGGGACGCGCACCGCGGGTTCACGGTGGTGGAGGCCGACTCCGGCTCGACCGAGGAGAACTTCCAGATCCGCGCGGCACTGGAGTCGCTCGGCGCGGGCCTCGCGGCGCCCAAGATCGACGACGCGGGCATCGCCAAGCTGACGGACCTGAACGAGCGGATGCGGCACCTCGCCGAGGACGACCCGACGTACCCCGAGCTCAACCGCGAGTTCCACTTCACGCTCTACGAGTACTCGCACAGCCCGCTGTTACTGTCCCTGATGCGCTTGCTCTGGCAGGCCCTGCACGGCGGCCCCCGCGTCGCGCGCAGCCACGCCGAATCCATCAGCCAGCACGAGCTGATCATCGACGCGCTGCGGCGCGGTGACGCGGAAGCCGCCCGCAAGGCGACTTACGAGCACATCATGGGTGCACAGCCGCTGGCTTAAGGTGGTCGAGCTCCCGGTCCTTGGTCTCCGGTGCGGCCACGGCCATCCACAGCGATGCCAACGCCAGCAGCACGCCGATCACCAGGAAGGTCATCGGCAGACCGAGGTACGGCCAGAGCAGCGACCCGAAGATCAACGGGACGAATCCGGCGCCGATCCGGCTGATCGTCGACGCCCAGCCGAATCCGCTCGCCCGCAGCCTGGTCGGGTACAGCTCGGAGACGTACGCGTACAGCGCCGGGATCGTCAGCTCGATGACGAACCCGAACACCCCGATCCAGAACTTGGCGGCGCCCGGGATGTCCAGCTGGATCGCGAAGATCACCATGGCCAGCGCGGACACCGGGCCGGACAGCCCGATCACCCACTTGCGACCGACCACATCGACCAGCCACGCCGACACCAGCACCCCCACGATGCCCACGGCCGTCATCAACGTGGTCACCATGAACGCGGCGTAGGTGCCGTAACCCTGCGCTCGCAGGATCGACGGCAGCCACGTCAAAGCGCCGTAGTACAACAGGAAGACCGTGAGGAACAGCGCCCACGACGCCGACGTGATCTTCGCGCTGTACCGCCAGAGATCCCTCAGCTGGGAGATCATCGCAGTCGCCGACAGCCTCGGCATCCGTTCCGGCGGCGGCAGTTCCCACGGCCCGACCTTCGCGCCGGTCTTGGCGATCAGGCCCTCGATCACCGCGCGGGCCTCCTTGTCCTTGCCGCGCCGCACCAGGTACATCGGCGACTCGGGCACGGAAAGCCTGACCCAGAACAGAAGCAGCGCGGGCAACACCATCACCAGCAGCATCGCGCGCCAGTTCGGTTGCAGCGCGGTGGAAACGACCCCGCACAGGGTCGCGCCGATCGGCCACCACACGTCCATCGCGGTCAGCACACGTCCACGGACCTTCGCCGGCGTGAACTCACCGACCAGCGCGTAGTCGACCGGGATACAGCCACCAAGGCCAAGCCCGGCAAGGAAACGGAACACGCAGAACGTCACGAAGTCCGGAGCGACCGCCCCGGCGACGGAGAACACCGAGAACATCAGCAGGGTGAGGCTGAACGCCCGTTTCCGGCCGATCAGGTCGGCGATCCCGCCCCAGGCGAACGCGCCGATCGCCATGCCGATCAGGTTCGCCGTGCCCACCCAGGCACCTTCGGCCTTGGTCAGGCCCCATTCGTCGGACACCAGCGGGATCAGGAATCCGTTCAGCGTGACGTCCCACGCGTCGAACATGAACCCGAGCCCGCCGACGAGGAAAATCGTTCCCTGAGCACGCCATCGCCATGGGAGTTCCTGAACTACCTGATCACCTGTGCGCATACCGGACGCCTCCTCAGGAGCGGAGAGTCTGGTATACCATTTGATATACCAAATCTCAACCGGGAGGGCTCGTGCCGAGGATCGAGACCGACGACGGGGTGTTTCTGCACGTGGAGGAGACCGGGACCGGCTTCCCGCTGCTCTTCGTGCACGAGTTCGCGGGCGACCACCGCAGCTGGGAACCACAGGTCCGGTACTTCTCCAACACCCATCGCTGCATCACCTACTCGGCTCGTGGCTACCCGCCGTCGGACGTCCCCACCGACCCGGGCGCGTACTCCCAGGAACGCGCGGTCAAGGACGCCATCGCGGTCCTCGATGCCCTTGAGGTCCAGAAGGCCCACGTCGTCGGGTTGTCGATGGGCGGTTTCACGACCCTGCACCTGACGCTCAGGCACCCTGATCGCGTGGCGTCGGCGGTCGTCGCGGGCGCCGGTTACGGCGCGCAACCCGAGCGGCAGGAAGGGTTCCGTGCGGAGTGCCACGCGACCGCGGACGCGTTCGAGCACCAAGGCGCTGCCGAGGTCGCCAAGACGTACGCCATCGGTCCCGCGCGTGTGCAGTTCCAGAACAAGAACCCGCGTGGCTGGGCCGAATTCGCCGAGGCGCTCAGCCAGCACTCGTCCATTGGCTCGGCGTTGACGATGCGCGGTGTCCAAGCTTCACGGCCTTCGCTGTACGCACTGCGAGAAGACCTCGCCAAGATCGAGACACCCGTGCTGGTCGTGGTCGGTGACGAGGACGAAGGCTGCCTGGAGCCGGACCTGATGCTAAAGCGGACCATCCCGACGGCCGGTCTCGCCGTGCTGCCGCAGACCGGTCACACGGCGAACCTCGAAGAGCCGGACCTGTTCAACTCCACTGTGGACAGGTTCGTCAGCGCGGTGGACCGTGGTGCCTGGCGCACACGCGATCCGCGGTCACTGACCGGCGCCACCATGTAGCTCACGGCCGTAGCGCGCCAGCACCTTGGCGCGCAGGCCGGGGTCGTTGCGCGGCACGGGTTCCAGGAAGATCTCGGTCAGTTCCCGGAACTCGGCCCGCAGTTCGCCCTCGATCCGGACGCAGGCGCGTTCCAGATCCGCCGCGCCCAGCGAGTCGTCGAAGTCCAGCCGGGCACACAGCAGCACGCTGTCCGTGCCGGTGGTCATCGTCAGCAGGTCGACCACCGCGTCGACCTCCGGCGTCTCCCGCAAACGCTTGCCCGCCGCGAAGACCAGGACCGGATCGGCCTGGCGGCCGATCAGCAGGCCCCGGTTGGTCCGGCTGAGCAGGTACGCCACGACCGCGAGCAACAGACCGATCAGCACCGACGCGATACCGTCCGCCAACTGCGATCCGGTGATCTGGTGCAGCCCGATCCCGGCGAACGCGATGAACAGGCCGATCAACGCGGCGCTGTCCTCGAACAACACCGTCTTGCTCGTCGGGTCGTCGCTGTGCCGCAGGTACTCGACTAGAGTCCGGTTCTCCGCCTTGGCGGCCCGGCGGGTCTGCCGCACCGCCTGCGACCACGACACCATCTCCAGCGCGAACGCCAGCGCCAGCACGACGTACGCGACGATCGGCGACTCCTGCTCGACCGGTTCGCCGAAGATCGCGTCGAACCCCTCGTAGAAGGAGAACACCGCGCCGGACACGAAGATCGACACGGCCGCGAGCAGCGACCAGAAGTAGCGCTCCTTGCCGTAACCGAAGGGGTGCCTGCGGTCGGCCGGCCGCACCGACGTGCGCAACGCGGTCAGCAGCAGGGCCTCGGTGAACGTGTCCGCGACCGAGTGCGCGGCCTCGGCGAGCATCGCGGCGGAGCCGGTGATCAGCCCGGCGATCGCCTTCATGATCGCGATCGCCAGGTTGACCAGGAGCGCGAGGACGACGGTGAGTGTGCTCTCGCCGCCGCCCTGCTTGGATCCGCTCACAGTTCGGCGAGCGCCGCGCCGATCGCACGGTGGAAGGTCGGGTACGCCAGGATCATGCCCTTCAGTGTGGTGGTCGGGACCTGTGCGTGCACGGCGACGACCAACGCACCCAGGATCTCCCCGGCGCCGGGCCCGACGACCGACGCTCCGACGAGGACACCACGGTCGGCGTCCTCGACCAGCTTGATCAGCCCGTCGTTGCCGAGCTTGTGGATGAAACCCCTGGAGGATTCGGGCAACTTGGTCAGCGCGGTGCGGACCTTGACGCCCTGCTGCTCGGCTTCGGCCTGGGTCAGCCCGACCGAGGCGACCTCCGGATCGGTGAAGGTCGCGTGCGGAACCGCGTGGTACTGCGCCCGCGGGCCGTCCTCGCCGAGGATGTCGGCCGCCGCGATGTCCGCGTGGTACATGGACATGTGCGTGAACGCGCCGGTGCCCGCGATGTCCCCGATCGCCCAGACCTTGTCGGCCGCGCGCATCCGGTCGTCCACGGTGATGAACTTGCCGTCGTCCGGGATGCCGACCGCCTTGACGCCGAGCGCGGCCAGGTCACGCGTCCGGCCGGTGGCGACCAGGAGCTGGTCGGCGCTGAGCACCTCGTTGCCCGCCGAGACGTGGAAGGCGCCGTCGTAGTCCACTTTGGTCGCCCGGACTCCGGTGACGACCCGGATGTTCTCCCGCTCGAAGACCTGCCGGAGCAGTTCGCTCGACTCGGGCTCGTCGCCTGCCAGCAGCCGGTCCGGCGACTGGACGATCGTGACCTTCGCGCCGAACCGCGAGAACACCTGGGCGAACTCGCAGCCGACCGGCCCGCCGCCGAGCACGATCAGCGAGGACGGCACGGCCGTGGCCGGCACCGCCTCCCGGTTGGTCCAGAGTGGAGTGTCGGCGAGGCCGTCGATCGGCGGGATGGCCGGGTCGGTGCCGGGGTTGAGCACGATTCCCTTGCGGGTGCGGAACACCTTGTCGCCGTCCGAGGTGGCGACGGTGACCTCGTCGGTGTCGGTGATCTTGCCGAAGCCGCGGACGAACCGCACACCCACGGCCTCCAGCCGGTCGATCGCGGCCTGGTCGTTCCAGTCGGCCGTCGCCTCGTCCCGGACCCGGGCCACGACCGGGGCCCAGTCCGGCTGGATCTGCGCGGACCCGGCCAGCTGGCTGGCCCGCCGCGCCTCGGCGAGCGCGTCGGCCGCGCGGACCATCATCTTCGTGGGAATGCAGGCGTAGTACGGGCATTCGCCGCCCACCAACCGGGCATCCACACCGACAACGGACAGACCCGCCTTGCCGAGCCGGGTGGCGAGGGCCTCGCCACCCGGGCCCAGCCCGATCACCACGACGTCCACATTCTCAGCTGTCATGGGCCAAGCCCACCACGAATGCGGCCGTCGCGCACGTACTAGGTGGTTAGCGCCTGGTTGCGAGAATGTGCATGAACATCGGCAGCCTGCGCCACCGGTCCCATTCGTCCGCGGGCGAGTCGTCGTGCGGCATCGGCTCACGGATCGTCTCGATCAGCAGGCCCGCCCGGTACAGGGCGTCGCAGTAGGTGCCGATCGAGCGGTGCCAGCCGCTGAAGTGCATCGTGACGCCGTCGCGGGTGGCCACTGCGCTGAACGGCTGAGTCCTGAGGTAGGAGGCGTCGATGACGAACGGCGCCTCGGGATCGTCCTTGTCGAACCCGACCGAGTCAGCCACCGGGTGCACGATGGTGATGGCCAGTCTCCCGCCCGGCTTGAGCACCCGGGCGAATTCGGTGAGCGCGCCGTCGAGGTCGTCGACGTCCATCAACACGTTGTACGAAACCAGCAAGTCCACTGAGGAATCGCCGAACGGCAGGTCCTTGGCCTCCCCGGCGACGTACCTGCCGTCCGGATCGGTCTTTTGCGCGGCCTTGAGCAACCCCGGCGCCGGCTCGACGCCCGTCACGTCGTACCCGCGCTCGGCCAGATCCCGGGTGAGGCGACCCTCGCCGCACCCGACGTCGAGGGTCACCCCGCCGGGCGGGGGTATCAGGTCGAAGAACCGTTCCCGGTAATGCCAATAGGCGTCGAACCCGGGCTTGCGGGCCCACTCCACCCAGTTGGCGGCCTGCGATTCCCAGTGCTGCGTGTCAGTAGTAGTCACCTAGCTGACTGTAGGAACGCTGTCACCCGATTTCCGCGGCTGCGGCATGCCGCGCTTCACGGCCGTGAGCAGCAGTTGCGACACGTCCACGACCTCGACGTTCTCGCTCGCGAGGCCGTCGCTCTTGCGCTGGGTCAGGCCGTCGTTGAGCATCACGCGGCAGAACGGGCAACCGGTGGCGATCTTCGTCGGCGCGGTGCCGAGGGCCTCGTCCACACGCTCGACGTTGATCCGCTTGCCGATCCGCTCCTCCATCCACATGCGAGCGCCACCGGCACCACAGCACATCGAGCGGTCGCCGTGCCGCGGCATCTCCCGCATCGACACGCCGGACGACTCGATCAGCTCACGCGGCGCCTCGTAGACCTTGTTGTGACGGCCCAGGTAGCACGGGTCGTGGTACGTGACGTCCTCGGCGATCGGCGCGACCGGGACCAGCTTGCGTTCCCGCACCAGGCGGTTCAGCAGCTGCGTGTGGTGCACGACCTCGAACTGCCCGCCCAGCTCCGGGTACTCGTTGCCGAGCGTGTTGAAGCAGTGCGCACAGGTCGCCACGATCTTCTTGACCTTGCGGTCCTCGAAGACGCCGTTGAGGATCTCGACGTTCTGCTGCGCCAGCATCTGGAACAGGAACTCGTTGCCCGCGCGGCGGGCCGGGTCACCGGTGCACGCCTCCTCCGAGCCCAGGACCACGTACTGCACGCCCGCGATGTGCAGCAGCTCGGCGACCGCCCGGGTGGTCTTCTTGGCCTTGTCCTCGAACGCGCCGGCGCAGCCGACCCAGAACAGGTACTCGAAGTCCTGTGTGCCGTCGTAGACCGGCACCTCGAAGTCCAGGTCCTCGGTCCACTGCAGCCGGTCCTTGGCGTTCTGGCCCCACGGGTTGCCCTTGTTCTCCAGGTTCTTGAACATCCCGTTCAGCTCAGCCGGGAAGTTCGACTCGATCAGCACCTGGTAGCGGCGCATGTCGACGATGTGGTCGACGTGCTCGATGTCCACCGGGCACTGCTCGACGCAGGCGCCGCACGTGGTGCACGACCACAGCGCGTCCGGGTCGATGACGTCGCCGACCAGCGCCTTCTCCGACTCGGCCAACGCCAGCACGTCGATGCCCGCGTGCGAGTCGAGGCCGATCTCCTCGCCCGCCATGTCGCGGCGCCCACCGGCGAGCAGGTACGGCGCCTTGGCGTACGCGTGGTCCCGCAGCTGCGTGATGACCATCTTGGGGGACAACGGCTTCTCGGTGTTCCACGCCGGGCACTGGGACTGGCAGCGGCCGCACTCGGTGCACGTGGTGAAGTCCAGCCAGCCCTTCCACGAGAAGTCCTCGACCCGGCCCGCGCCGAAGACGTCCTTCTCCGGGTCGGCCTCCTCGAAGTCCAGCGGCTTGCCGTCGCTCATCATCGGCTTCAGCCCGCCGAGCGCGACGCCTTCCTCGCGCTTGAAGTAGATGTTGAAGAACGCGGTGAACCGGTGCCACGCCACACCCATGGTGGTGTTCAGCGAGATCACGATCAGCCAGACCATCGCCGAGAAGATCTTCATCGCCGCGAAGACCGACACCAGCGCGGGCTCGGCGGGCAGCACCGAGCCGATCAGCTTGGTCACCGGCGCCGACCAGGTCGGCACGTCGAAGTAGCCGGCGGCGTACTTGGCCGCGCGGATGCCCATCACACCGAGGCCTTCGATCAGCACGATCGCCTCGACGAAGTACGCGCGGCCCATCCGTGAGCCCATGAACCGCGACTTGCGGCCCTTGAAGCGCGGGTGGTTGCTCAGCCGGATGTAGACCAGGCCGAGGATGCCCAGCACTGTGGTGAGCCCGAGCAGTTCGACGAACAGGTTGTACGGGCCCCAGTGGCCGATCACCGGCAGGTCCCAGCTGGGCACGAACACCTCGCCGTACGCGGCGACGACGCTCAGGATCAGCCCGCCGAACCCGGCCATCACGAACCAGTGCAGCACACCGATGTGGCTCCACTTCAGCATCCGGGTGTGCCCGAGGACTTCCTTGAGCATGACGCGGACACGGCGGCCGAAGGGGCCGTTGCGGGTCGGGTCCGGCTGCCCCAGCCGGATCGTGGCGAGCATGCGGCGCACGGTCATGGTCGTCATGACGACCGCGACCGCGGTCAGCAGCACGCAGAGGATGCCGAGGATCAGCCCCAAGCCTGTCATGGCGCCGACGGTAACCAGGGTTACTCGCCAGTAACCAGTGGCACGTGATCTGGATCGCTCAAATTGACCTGGTATTGGGACTATCGTCCCATTAGTTTGGCCGTATGCCGCCTTACCTGCTACTGGCGATCGCCATCGCCGGTGAAGTCGCCGCCACGGTCTCGCTGAAGCTCTCCGAGAACTTCTCGAAGCCGCTGCCGTCCGTCGTGGTCGTCGTCGGCTACCTCATCGCCTTCGGTGTGCTGGCCAAGCTGCTGAAGGACGGCTTCCCGGTCGGGGTCGCGTACGCCATCTGGGCGGCCGCGGGCATCGCGGCAGTCGCCGTCATCGGGGCGCTGTTCCTCTCCGAACCGGTCAACTGGACGATGGCGGGCGGACTGCTGCTGATCATCGGCGGCGTCGTGATGCTCGAACTCGGGAGGGCGCACTGATCACGCAGCCGGACGGCCGCAAGGCCCGGGGTGATCGCCGCAGGCAGGAGCTGATCGAGGCGACCCTGCGCGTGATCGAACGCGACGGCGTGGCCGGCGTGACCCACCGGACGGTCGCCAAAGAGGCCGGAGTGCCGACGACGTCGACGACGTACCACTTCTCCAGCCTCGAGGACCTGCTCACGGCGACGCTCACGTGGTGCGCCGGAGGATTCAGCACAGCAGTGCGTGACCTCGTCGAACGGGCCAGGATCAGGGGAAGTCAGGGGGCCCGCGAGGTCGCCGAGATGATCGTCGAGTCGCTCGGCCCGCAGCGCGGCCGGACCATGGCCGAGTACGAGCTCTACCTGTTCGCGGCGCGCAATCCGGCGCTGCGCCCCGCGGCCCGGCTGTGGCTGGACGTGCTGACCAGCCTGGTGCAGCACGACGACGAGGTCGCCTTCCGGGCGTTCCTCGCCGGGATGGACGGCCTGCTGATGCAAGGGCTGATCGACGACGAACCACCCACGGTGGCCGAGCTCGAACCCGTGGTCGCATACCTGATGCGACCCTCGAAACCCTGATCTTGATCAGCCAGGGTTCAGCCCGGATGGCGTGCCGCCGCTGAGCCGAAAAGCTCTACCGCATGCGCAAAACCGTTGTCGCCCTCGCCACCGCGGCCGCCGTCGCGGTGACCGCCCTGCCCGCGCAGGCCGCCACTCTGCCGCCGCTGAAGCCGGCCTTGCTGGAAGCGTCCATCTCGGGCTTACCCAACCCGGACACGACCGGCGCGCTGGTCCGGATCACCGGATCGGCCGGGAGATGGAGCGGCACCGCGGGCGTTTCCGACATCACCACCAACGCTCCGGTCAATCCGCGTGGATCGTTCCGGATCGGCAGTGCCACCAAGGTCTTCACCGCGGTGCTGGTGCTGCAGTTGGCGCAGGAGCGCCGGATCGACCTGAACCAGCCCGTGCAGCGGTACCTGCCCGGCGTGCTGCCGGCGGCCTATCCGCCGATCCCGGTGTACACCCTGCTCGACCACACCTCGGGCCTGCCGCACATCGACATCCCGGAGATGGCCGACCCGCAGTACGTCGTGGACCACCGGTTCGACAGCTGGACTCCGGCGCAGGTCCTGGCCACGGCGACCAAGCACCCGCACGAGTTCACGCCGGCAACGGCGCAGAAGTACAGCAACACCAGCTACATCGTGGCCGGGATGCTCGTCGAGAAGGTCACAGGCAAGAGCTACGAGCGTGCCGTGCGTGAGCGGATCGCCCAGCCGTTGTGCCTGCGGCACACCTACGCGCCCGGAAACGACCCGCACCTGCCCAACCCGGCGGCACGCGGCTACATCACGGTCAAGGACAAGCTGGTGGACGTGACTGAGATGAACCAGTCGATCCCGTGGGCGGCTGGCGGGATGATCTCCACCGCCGAAGACCTCGACACGTTCATAACGGCGTTGTTCCGTGGCCGCCTGCTCGGTCCGGCCATGATGGACCGGCTGTTCGCCGTGCCCGACGTCGACACCGTGAACAACGGTGGACCGGCCATGTACAGCCAGGGACTGCAGACCATCACGCTCAACGGCGTGACCATGTGGGGCAAGACCGGCAGCAGGTACGGCTACTCCAGCGGCGTGTTCGCCACCCGTGACCTGGCGCGTAAGGCGGCCTACTCGGCCAACGTGACCACCAAGTCCACCGAGGGACAGCCCGGAATCGTGGTGAAGATCGCCGACGCCGCCACCCGGTGAGAACCGGCCCGGACCGGTAGTTTCGAACGGGTGATAGGACTGCCGGAAGCGATCAAGGCCCTGCTGTTCGATCTCGACGGCGTGCTGACCGGGACCGCCGAGCTGCACAGGCAGGCATGGAAGCGGACGTTCGACGACTTCCTGGCCGGTCGGCAGGGGCAGGGCCCCTTCACCGAACAGGACTACCTGGACTACGTGGACGGCAGGCCGCGCGCCGACGGGGTGCGGACGTTCCTCGCGTCGCGCGGCATCACCCTGCCGGAAGGCGGTCCGGACGACCCGCCGTCCGCGGAGACGATCAACGGCGTGGGCAACCGGAAGAACGAGCTGCTGCTGTCGATCATCCAGAACGAGGGCGTGCGGCCGTACCCCGGTTCGCGGCGATACCTCGAAGCCGCCCGGGACGCCGGCCTGCGGATCGGCGTGGTCACCTCGTCGGCGAACGGCGCCGCCGTGCTGGACGCCGCCGACCTGACTCCGTTCGTGCAGGCGCGCGTCGACGGCGTGACGATCGTGTCCGAAGGACTGCGTGGCAAGCCGGCGCCGGACTCGTTCCTGGCCGGTGCCAAGGCTTTGGGTGTGGTTCCGGCCGAGACCGCGGTCTTCGAGGACGCGCTGTCAGGTGTACAGGCTGGGCGAGATGGGAAGTTTGGGTTTGTTGTCGGAGTCGACCGGGCGAACCAGGCCGATGCCCTGCGCGCGCACGGCGCCGACATCGTGGTGACCGACCTCGCGCAGCTGCTGGAGGCCTGATGGACAAGCCGAGTTACGAGATCTCGCCGTGGCAGCTGCGCTGGCAGGGACTTGACCTGGACGCTTTGCGGCGTACGGAATCCACGTTCGCGCTGTCCAACGGTCACATCGGACTGCGGGGCACGTTCGAGGAAAGCGAACCGCGCGGCCTGCCCGGCACGTACCTCAACGGCTTCTACGAACGACGGAAACTGCCGTACGCCGAGGCGGGCTACGGCTTCCCGGAGGACGGGCAGACGGTCGTCAACGTCACCGACGGCAAGATCATCCGCCTGCTCGTCGAGGACGAGCCGCTGGACATGCGCTACGGCAGCGCGCCGCGGCACGAGCGTGTGCTCGACTTCCGCTCCGGCAGCCTGCGCAGGCGCACCGAATGGGTCTCCCCGACCGGTCGTCGCGTGCGGATCACGTCGGAGCGCTTGGTCTCCTTCACCCAGCGTGCGATCGCCGCGATCAACTACACCGTCGAGCCGTTGGACGACGAGATCCAGCTGGTGGTCCAGTCGGACCTGCTCGCCAACGAACCGGTGACCACCAGGACCGACGACCCGCGGGTCGCGGCCGCTCTGGACAACCCGCTGATCAGCGACGACGCGTTCGCCGAGCGGGGCAGCTACCGCGCGGTGCTGGCGCACCACACACGCGCGTCCGGACTGCGGATGGCCGCGGCCATGGACCACGAGTTGTTCCTCGACGAGGACAACATCCGCACGGAGATCAAGGCGGAGGAGGATCTCGCCCGGCTCACCGTCGCGGCCGACGTGCCCAAGGGCAGCAAGCTGACGTTGACCAAATACCTGGCGTACGGCTGGTCGAGCAAGCGGTCCTCACCCGCGCTGCGGTCACAGGTCGAGGCGGCGCTCGTCGGTGCGCTGCAGACCGGCTGGGAAGGACTGCTGGCCGAACAACGAGCCTTCCTCGACGAGTTCTGGGACACCGCCGACATCGAGATCGAAGGCGACGCCGAACTTCAGCAAGCGGTGCGGTTCGCGCTCTTCCACGTGTTGCAGGCCGGTGCCCGTGGTGAGACCAGGGCGATCCCGGCCAAGGGCCTGACCGGTCCCGGGTACGACGGCCATGCCTTCTGGGACACGGAAACCTTCGTGCTGCCGGTGCTGACGTACACGATCCCGGACGCGGCCCGCGACGCGCTGCGCTGGCGTCACTCCACTTTGGACAAAGCGCGGGCGCGGGCGGAAACGTTGTGCCAGAAGGGCGCCGCATTCCCGTGGCGCTCGATCAGTGGCGACGAATGCTCCGGCTACTGGCCCGCGGGCACGGCGGCGTTCCACATCAACGCCGACATCGCCGACGCCACCATGCGCTACCTCTACGCCACCCAGGACAAGTCGTTCGAGTCCGAGTGCGCGTTGGAGATGCTTGTGGAGACCGCGAGGTTGTGGATGAGCCTCGGCCACCACGACACCCACGGCAATTTCCGCATCGACGGCGTCACCGGCCCGGACGAGTACACGGCCGTCGCGGACAACAACGTCTACACGAACCTGATGGCACGCCGTAACCTGCGCGCCGCCGCGGCCATGGTCGAAGCCAACACCGCACTGGCTCACGACTTGGGCGTGGACACCGAGGAAGCGTCCCGCTGGCGCGACGCCGCCGACGCCATGGTCGTGTTGTACGACGACGACCTCGGCGTACACCCCCAGTCCGAATGCTTCACCAGCCATGCGCGTTGGGACTTCCGCAACACTCCGGACGAGAACTACCCGTTGTTGCTGAACTACCCGTATTTCGACCTGTACCGCAAGCAAGTCGTGAAACAGGCCGACCTGGTCCTGGCCTTGCACCTGTGCGGCGACGAGTTCACCCCCGACCAGAAAGCCCGCGACTTCGCGTACTACGAGGCCCTGACAGTCCGCGACTCGTCCCTGTCAGCGTCCACACAGGCAGTGATCGCCGCCGAAGTCGGCCACCTGGAACTGGCCTACGACTACTTCGCCGAAGCGGCACTGACAGATCTGCACGACCTGCACGGCAACGTCCAAAACGGACTCCACATCGCCTCGCTCGCGGGTGCGTGGCTGGTGGTCGTGGCGGGCTTCGGCGGCATGCGCGACCACCACGGCAACCTGACCTTCGCGCCGCGCCTGCCACCGGAACTGACGAAGATCGCCTTCCGGATGACCTTCCGCGGCAGCAAGATCGCGGTGGAGATCCGCCCGGAACGCGCGGCCTACCGGTTGCACGCGGGCGAACCACTCGAACTGACGCACCATGGCGACCCGTTCACCCTCGGTACGGAACCCGTGATCCTCCCGATCCCCGCCACCCCCGACCACCCAGCCCCACGCCAGCCGCACGGCCGCGCCCCGACCCGTCGCCGCCCGAGGTAGCGGAGGTGGTTCCGCCGGAGTCTCCTGATTCCGGCGCTGGCGTTCGGTCGCGCCGCCGCGAAGGTTTCGAGGGTGCTCTTGTGGCCGTGCCGTGCCCCGAGGCCCGGTCGCATTCCGGCTCCAGCCGAGATACCGCCCGCCCGTGGTGCGGGCACGCTTGTCCGCAACGCAAGGTGTCCGTACCAACGGTCCGTCCACAAATCCAGTTGTCACAACCAGCCAGTAACCCCCATGACCAGCCCTTACCCCCGGTAGACTGGCCACGGGGTCGCCCCCCGGGAGCGGTGGGGGCTGGTCAAGGGGCGGAACGCGGCGCGGAGGACGGCTGCGGGAATCGGCGGGGAGACTGTTGGGGGACGGGGGAATCCGCTGGAGCGAGGGCTCGAGCCGCGATCATGGGCGCTCATCCGAACGGGGGTAGGGCCAGCACCACGGCCGGAACGGAAGCCAACTCCAGCGCGCGCCGGGACCCTGACGCGTAGTTTCCTTGCCGACGGTCCGCTCAGGGTCGGCGACCCGGGGTGGGCTCCGGGTGGTCCCGGATGCCGCCGGTTCGCCGCCTCAATAGGTTCGGAACGTCGTTCGGACGCGGATGGGGAGCAGGAGATGGTCATGTCTCGTCGTGTTGTGCTGGGGGTCTGCGCGATCGGCGCGGGCACGCTCCTGTTGTCCGGCTGCGATGGTTTCCGGATGTCGTCGCAGAACTTCAGCGATACGACGGACATCACGCAGCAGGTCGCGTCGGTCCGGATCGACAACGGTTCGGGGGCCGTGCGGATCCGGGCCGGGGCGACCGCGTCGGTGCGGCGCACCGTCTACTACCGCGACGACAAACCTGGGCAGACCCACCGCGTGGACGGGGACACGCTGGTGCTTGAGGACTGCGAGCAGCGCAACTGCTCGATCGACTACGAGGTCACGTTGCCCACCGCGGCCAAGGTGATGGGGGAGGTCGGGTCCGGCGAGGTCGAGGTCGTCGGCATGGCCGAGGTCGGGGTCAGGGCCGGGTCCGGCGATGTCCGGGTCAGGGATGTCCCGGGCCCCGTCACGGTGAACGTCAGCTCCGGCCGGGCGGAGCTGACCGGGCTTGGCCAGTCGGCCGTGGTCGAGGCGAGTTCCGGCGACGTGTCCGTCACCGACGTGAAGGGTGACCTCACCGTTCTGTCCCGGTCCGGCGAGGTCAACGCCGTCGGGGTCGGGGGCAGGACGTCGGTGGAAAGCTCGTCCGGTGACGTCCGGGTCGACATGGCGGTGCCGCAGAGCGTCAAGGTGGTCGCGAGCAGCGGCGGCATCCGTGTCACGGTCCCGCGCGGCCAGCTGTACCGGGCAGACGTGAGCACCGACAGTGGCGAGCGCAGGATCAGCGTGGACACCAGCCCGCAGTCGCAGTACGTGCTGAATCTGGAAGCCAGCAGTGGCGACATCGAGGTCGGCTACCGCGCCGCCTGACCCGGCGGGAACAAATCCCGCACCCCGCTCGTTGGCCTGTCAGGAAGGTTGAGCGGCATTCGCTCAAGTCTGATTTGACCGGCGCAGACTCTCGGTAGCAGACTTGAGCCACACACGCTCAAGGCGAAGCAGCAACACTACCGGGAGGATTTCATGGCGCGAGCGGTCGGCATCGACCTGGGGACGACCAACTCCGTCGTCGCCGTTCTCGAAGGCGGTGAGCCGACGGTCATCGCCAACTCCGAGGGTTCGCGGACGACCCCGTCCATCGTCGCCTTCGCCAAGAACGGCGAGGTGCTCGTCGGCCAGCCGGCGAAGAACCAGGCGGTCACCAACGTGGACCGCACCATCCGCTCGGTCAAGCGGCACATCGGCTCCGACTGGAAGACCGATGAGATCGACGGCAAGCGCTACACCGCGCAGGAGATCTCCGCGCGCGTGCTGATGAAGCTCAAGCGCGACGCCGAGTCGTACCTTGGCGAGCAGATCACCGACGCCGTCATCACCGTCCCCGCCTACTTCGAGGACGCCCAGCGTCAGGCCACCAAGGAGGCCGGCCAGATCGCCGGCCTGAACGTGCTGCGGATCGTGAACGAGCCGACCGCGGCAGCACTGGCCTACGGCCTGGACAAGGGCGAGAAGGAACAGACCATCCTGGTCTTCGACCTCGGTGGCGGTACCTTCGACGTCTCCCTGCTGGAGATCGGCGACGGTGTCGTCGAGGTCCGGGCGACCAGCGGTGACAACCACCTCGGTGGTGACGACTGGGACCAGCGGATCGTCGACTGGCTGGTCGACAAGTTCAAGCAGTCCAGCGGCATCGACCTGACCAAGGACAAGATGGCGCTGCAGCGCATCCGGGAGGCCGCGGAGAAGGCGAAGATCGAGCTGTCCAGCTCGACCAGCGCCAACATCAACCTGCCGTACATCACGGTCGACGCGGACAAGAACCCGCTGTTCCTCGACGAGACCCTCACTCGGGCGGAGTTCCAGCGGATCACCTCCGACCTGCTGGACCGCACCCGGGCGCCGTTCCACAACGTGATCAAGGACGCCGGCATCAACCTCGGCGACATCGACCACGTCGTGCTCGTCGGTGGCTCGACCCGGATGCCCGCGGTGACCGAGCTGGTCAAGGAGCTGACCGGCGGCAAGGAGCCCAACAAGGGCGTCAACCCGGACGAGGTCGTGGCCGTCGGTGCCGCGTTGCAGGCCGGTGTGCTCAAGGGTGAGGTCAAGGACGTCCTGCTGCTGGACGTGACCCCGCTGTCGCTGGGCATCGAGACCAAGGGTGGTGTGTTCACCAAGCTCATCGAGCGCAACACCACGATCCCGACCAAGCGGTCCGAGATCTTCTCCACCGCCGACGACAACCAGACCACCGTGGGCATCCAGGTGTTCCAGGGCGAGCGCGAGTTCGCCGTGCACAACAAGAAGCTGGGCACGTTCGACCTGACCGGTCTGCCCCCGGCTCCGCGTGGCGTCCCGCAGATCGAGGTCACCTTCGACATCGACGCGAACGGCATCGTGCACGTCTCCGCCAAGGACCTGGGCACCGGCAAGGAGCAGTCGATGACCATCACGGGCGGCTCGGCGCTGCCCAAGGAGGACATCGACCGGATGGTCAAGGACGCCGAGGCGCACGCCGAGGAGGACAAGCGCCGCCGCGAGGAGGCCGAGACCCGCAACCAGGCCGAGACGCTGGTCTACCAGACCGAGAAGTTCCTCAAGGACAACGAGGACAAGGTCCCGGCCGACGCCAAAGAGAAGGTCAACGCGGCCATCGCGGAGGCCAACGAGGCGCTCAAGGGCGAGGACACGGCCAAGATCAAGGCCGCGGTCGAGAAGCTGTCGCAGGAGTCGCAGGCGATGGGCGCGGCGATGTACGCGTCCGCCAACGCGGCAGGCGGCGAGGGCGGCCAGCCCGGCGGCGGCGCCGGTGCCACCCCGCCGAAGGACGACGTTGTTGACGCCGAGATCGTCGACGAGGACGAGAAGAAGTGACCGATCAGGGACCGCACGACAACAACAACTCCGCTGAGACCGACCAGTCCGGGGAGCCGCGAGTGGTGGTGCGCGACCGACGCCGGATCGACCCGGAGACCGGTCAGGTCAAGACCGTGACCGAGGAGGTGCCCGTCGACGAGACGGGCGCCCCCGAGGGCGGCAGGCACGCGGCGTCGGACGACGCCACGCAGACCGGGCAGGCGCCCGAGGTCGAGGCCGAGATCGTCCCGGAGGAAATGGTCTCCGAGGAGGTTTCGCTGAAGACGCAGCTCGAGGAGCGCACGAAGGACCTGCAGCGGTTGCAGGCCGAGTACGCCAACTACCGCAAGCGGGTGGACCGGGACCGCGAGAGCGTGGTCACCACCGCCAAGGCTTCGGTGCTCAACGAGCTGCTCGCGGTGCTCGACGACCTGGAGCGCGCGGCCGCGCACGGCGACCTGACCGGCGCGTTCAAGGCGGTGGCGGACAAGCTGACCGCCACTCTGCAGCGCGTCGGACTGGAGCCGTTCGGACACGAGAACGAGCCGTTCGACCCGTCCGTGCACGAGGCCGTGCAGCACGACACGTCGCCGGACGTGCAGGGCCCGACGGTGACCGCGGTGTTGCGCCGCGGCTACCGGATCGGTGACCGGACACTGCGCCCCGCGCTGGTGGCCGTCACCGACCACGAGCCCGGCGCGCCCGCGGCACCGGCTCAGGAATGGGTCGAACCATCCGAGGAACAGCCTGATGGCTCGGCGGATCGGAACTAGCACGGAAAAAGGGAAGGGAGGGGACGTCCGGTGAGCGCGAGGGACTGGATCGACAAGGACTTCTACCGTGAGCTGGGCGTCTCGTCCAGCGCGACGGACGCGGACATCAAGAAGGCGTACCGCAAGCTGGCCAGGGAGCTGCATCCGGACGCCAATCCGGGTGACACCGAGGCCGAGACGCGGTTCAAGGCGGTGTCCGAGGCGTACGGCGTGATCGGTGATCCCGAGAAGCGCAAGCAGTACGACGAGGCGCGCCGCCTGTTCGGCGGCGGGTTGCGTGGCTTCGGCGGTGGCAGCGGCGGGTTCGACGTCGGTGACATCTTCGGCGGCGCCAACGCGCAGGGCGCGTCCGGCAGCTTCAGCGGGCTCGGCGACATCCTCGGCGGCCTGTTCGGCAGGCGCGGCCAGGGATCGAGCGCGGGCCGGCCGCGGCGCGGCGCGGACGTGGACACCGAGGTGCGGATCGACTTCCTGGAAGCGGTCCGTGGCGCGACCGTCCCCTTGCGACTGTCCAGTCCGTCCACGTGTGGCACGTGCAACGGCAACGGTGCCCGGCCGGGCACCAGCCCGCGCACCTGTCCGACGTGCAACGGCGCCGGTCTGATCACGCGCAGCCAGGGCGCTTTCGCGTTCAGCGAGCCGTGCCGGGACTGCCGTGGGACCGGCCGCATCGTCGACGACCCGTGCCCCGAGTGCGGCGGCGACGGTGTGAGCACCAAGAGCCGCACGCTGACCGTCCGCATCCCGCCGGGGGTGGAGGACGACCAGAAGATCCGGCTGGCCGAACAGGGCGAGCCGGGCCAGAACGGCGGGCACGCCGGTGACCTGTACGTGCGCGTGCACGTCACCCCGCACGCCGTTTTCGGCCGCTCGGGCAACGACGTGACCCTCACCGTTCCGGTCACCTTCCAGGAGCTGGCGCTCGGCACCACGCTGACCGTGCCCACTCTGGACGGCAAGGTGTCGTTGCGGGTGGCTCCGGGTACCGCGAATGGCAGGGTGTTCCGGGTCCGGGGCAAGGGTGTCGTCAAACGTGACGGCGCCGCGGGTGACTTGTTGGTCACCGTGCAGGTCTCGGTGCCGAGCAAGCTCTCCGACGAGGCGCAGGCCGCGCTGGAGGAGTACACGAAGGCGACTTCGGGCCAGGACCCCAGGCCCGAGCTGACCGCGATGCTGAAACAGAGGAGCGACTAGTGATGCCCTCGTTCCCCAGCGGTGTCCCCTTCCCGGCCAACGCGGACGAGGACACCCCGATCTTCGTGATCTCGGTGGCCGCGCAACTGTCCGGCCTGCACGCGCAGACCCTGCGCAGCTACGACCGCCTCGGTCTGGTCTCCCCCGGCCGGACCTCGGGCGGCGGGCGCAGGTACTCCATGCGGGACATCGCGGTGCTGCGCGAGGTTCAACGCCTCTCCCAGGAGGAGGGCGTGAACCTCGCGGGCATCAAGCGGATCATCCACCTGGAGAACCAGGTGACCGCCCTCCAGGCGCGGGTCGAGGAACTCACGCACGAACTGGCCGCGGCCTACGCGGCGGCCGAACAGGCGGCCGCGGCCGTGCACAAGTCCTACCGGCACGAGCTGGTGCCGGTGCACAAACCGAAAACCGCTCTGGTGGTCTGGCGCCCCCAGCCGCGCCGCTGACCCCGAGCACCGATCCCCAGCCTTGACCCCACCCTCGCGGACGAGGGGGTCGAGGCTGGTCGCATGTCCGGACCCGTTCAGTCCAATGTGAACGGGTCGTACGTGATGTGGTCCAGCGGCGTGCCCGCGACCAGCATCCGCGACACAGTGGACCTGATCATCCCCGGCGAACCACTGACCAGCACGTCCCGGTCGGCCCACGCGCCATAGCGGGTGACGACGTCGGCGAGCGTCCCGTGTTCGGCCCCAGTGGCGTCCGGTTCGGACTCGAGAACAGGGACAACGGTCAGCCACGGGTTCGTGGCGGCCAGTTGCTGCAGGTTCGGCAGGTCGTACAGATCGGACAGAACGCGTCCACCGTAGAACAGGTGAACGCGCGGGTTCTCGCCCCAGTGGCACAGTTCGTCGATGATCGCCCGCATGGGAGCGAGACCCGTCCCGCCGGCGACCATGACTAAGTCCCGAGTGGTCTCACGGTCCACCCGCATCCGGCCGAGCGGCGGTCCGAGCCGCCAGGTCTCGCCGATCCGCGTGTGCCCGACGATCGCGCGGCTGACCCAGCCGCCTTCGACCGTCCGGATGTGGAACTCGATGGTCCCGTCCTCGCGTGGGGCGTTGGCGGGCGACAGGTAGCGCCACAGCCGCGGCCGGTGCGGGGTTTCCACGCTCACGTACTGCCCGGGCTGGTACGGCATCGGGTGGTCTGTTTGGACGGTCACCACGGCGAGGTCGTAGCCGATCCGGTGGTGGTCGACGACGGTCGCGGGCCACCAGGCGGGCCCGTCCTCGGCGTTCGCGGCGTCCAGCATGGCGCGCGCCATGATCGTGTAGGCCTCGGCCCAGGCGAGCTCGATCTCGCTGGTCCAGGCCTTGCCCGAGAATCTCTTCACCGCCGCGATCAGTGCCGTGCCGACGGCCTCGTAGTGCGCGCTGATCACACCGAACTTGCGGTGGTCACGGCCGAGCTGGCGGAGGAACGGGTGCAGGTCGTCCGGCCGGTCGACCAGTTGCACGATGTGCACCAGCGCCCGCAGCAGGCGGGAACGCTGGACCTCCATGTTGGCCGGGAACATGTCCCGCGCGTCGGGTGACAGGCTGAACAGCATCCCGTAGAAGAACCTGGCGACCTCCTCGGCCTTGGGTTCGACGAGGGCCCAGCTCTCCCTGGTCAGGCGGACCATCGCGGCCGCGCCGGACGCGGCGTCCATGGATCTCGCCGGGGCCGGGGACTTCGGTGTCTGCGGTATCGGACTCACTACGGCGTTTGCGGTCATGGTCGGGGCACGGACTCCAACCTCTGGCTCGGACATGTTGATGGGCGTCACGGTCTTCTCATGCATCCATCCCCCGACAGGGTGGACAGTAACCCGATTCTCGTGGGATGTCGGCCTTGATGCCACCTTCGTGTAGTTGTGCGTGACGAAATGTCCTCCGATTACCTCGTCCGGTCGACAACCGATGGGCGGACTGGGCGCCCGTCCCCCCGATATGAAACTGTTACGCGCGTGCCTTCCGCAACCCCGACCCCTACCGGCACCGCCGAGGCGCACCTGTTGGACCTCGAACTGGCGGAGCCATCACCACGCCCACGAGCGAATCTCGCGGTCGTGCGCACCGAAGTCGCCGATCCACTCGCCGACCATGAGTCTGATCACTTACCGGGCTCACGCGGCGAGCACCTGCTCCAGTGCGCCTACGGCAGCCGCGACCGGGCCAAGAAGTTCTACGACCACCAGATGCTCGACCACCTCAACGAGGCGATGATCGAGTTCATCGGCCGGATGGACATGGCCTTCATCGCCAGCGCCGACGCCAAGGGCGAGTGCGACTCGTCGTTCCGCGCCGGTCCGCCAGGCTTCATGCAGGTCCTGGACCCGTACCACGTCGCCTACCCGGAGTACCGCGGCAACGGCGTGCACGCCAGTCTCGGCAACGTCAGCGAGAACCCGCACCTGGCCATCCTGATGGTCGACTTCGTCCGCGACCTGATCGGGCTGCACGTCAACGGCAAGGCCCGGGTCGTCGAGGACGCCGACATCCGGGCGCGTCACCCCGGCATCCCGTCCGACTTCGACCGTGGCCGCATCCCCGAGCGCTGGGTGGTCGTCGAGGTGGAGGAGGCGTACATCCACTGCCGCAAACACATCCCGCACCTGCGGCCGGTCGACCGGACCAGGGACTGGGGCACCGACGACGTCAAACGCAAGGGTGGCGACTACTTCGGGGCGAAGGCCTCGCCGAAGCCGTGGCACCAGGTGGTGCACACTTCCGGGCAGTGAACGGCAAGCCTGTGAAACCGACCGGCGACCGGGAGTCCGCGACCCAAGCACTGGAGCGCGAGCTGTCCGTGCTGTTCGGCCGGGCTCGGAGCATCTCGCTGAGCCTGGCCGCGCGGGTGCACCCCGAGCTGGACGCGGCCTGTTACGCCCTGCTGCTGCATCTCGGCGACATCAGCCCGGTCCGCGCGGCCGACGTGGTCGAGCGCACCGGCCTGGACAAGTCGACGATAAGTCGCCAGATCGCCCGGCTCGAAGAACTGGACCTCGTCGAACGGGTCGCCGACCCGCACGACGGCCGTGCCCGGCTGGTCCAGCTGACCGACGTCGGCGCCCAACGCCTGGACACGGTCCGTTCCGACCGCCGCGCCCGGCTGCACGCGATCCTCGACAGCTGGCCGACCGAGGACATCACCACGTTCTCCACCCTGCTCGGCAAGCTCAACCGGGACCTGTAGACGCGCACCTGACAAAACGGCCACGGCGGGCGGTCGTGGCCGTTTCGCCGTTGGTATAGTTGTATTAGACAACCAATGGTGGGGTGCGGCGATGCGGCCAACTTCCGAGGACTACATCGGCCTGCTGCGGCAAGTCCGCGCGCTGATGGAGATCCAGCACGCCGCCACCATGCGCAGCTGGGAGGAGACCCGGCTGCAGCCCGGTGCGGGCAAACTCCTCGCCGAACTGGCGTATCGCGGCGAGTCACGCGTCTCCGACCTGGCCGAACAGCGCTTCGTCGACGCGTCCGTGGTCAGTCGCCAGGCGGCTCAGCTGGAGAAGCTCGGCCTGATCGAGCGTCGCCGCGCCCCTGAGGACCGTCGTGCCGCCTTACTGCGGATGACCGCCGAAGGCGAGAAGGTGCTGGAGCAGTGGCGTCAGCGCCAGGTGGAAGCCATGGCCGAGGCGCTGGCCGACTGGGACGCCGAGGCGGTCGCCGCCGCCACCGAGCACCTCGCCCGCTTCAACACCGCCTTCCGCGCCCGCCTCTCGACCTGACAAGGTCACGCAGGTCGGGACCGGGTGCACCCGGACGGCGGCTTGCCCAGGTGTTGATCACCCGCCTTGTCCACGTGCTGTGGATAGCGACCTGCGGTTTGTGGACAACTGGGCACTTCTTGTGGACAACCACGTTGGTACGTGTGAGTGAATTCGACTTGAGCGGAACAGGCTCAACTTTTCTGACGTTAGGCATGATGACGGCTTCTGCGGAAAGCTGGCACAAGGGCACCAACGCGTACTGAGGTGAGGGATGGACGCTTTCAACCCGACCACGAAGACCCAGCAGGCGGTCTCCGCCGCGGTTCAGGCGGCCACGGTCGCCGGGAACCCGGACGTCTCGCCGGCGCACCTGCTCGCCGCCCTGCTCGCCCAGGGCGAGGGCCTGACCGCGCCGCTGTTGACGGCGGTCGGAGCGGACCCCGCGGTGATCGGCAAGGAACTGGAGAAGATCGTCGCCGCGTTGCCTTCGGCGACCGGCGCGACGGTGTCCACGCCGAACCTGAACGGGCAGACAGCCCGCTCGTTGTCGCAGGCCCAGAAGCTCGCGACCGAAATGGGCGACGAGTACGTCTCCACCGAGCACGTGCTGTACGGCCTTGCCTACGAGCGCGGCCCGGTCGGCGAGCTGCTGCGCAGGCACGGCGCCACGCCCGAGGCCATCAAGGAGGCGTTCTCCAAGGTCCGCGGCTCCACCAGGGTGACCAGCCCCGATCCGGAAGGCACGTACCAGGCGCTGGAGAAGTACGGCGTCGACCTCACCGAACGCGCCCGCAAGGGTGAACTCGACCCGGTGATCGGCCGGGACGCGGAGATCCGCCGCGTCGTGCAGGTGCTGTCGCGCCGGACCAAGAACAACCCGGTGCTGATCGGTGAGCCCGGTGTCGGCAAGACCGCCATCGTCGAGGGCCTCGCCCAGCGCATCGTCGCCGGTGACGTGCCGGAGTCCCTGCGCGGCAAGCGAGTCGTCGCCCTCGACCTCGGCTCGATGGTCGCCGGCGCGAAGTACCGCGGTGAGTTCGAGGAACGGCTCAAGGCCGTGCTCAAGGAGATCACCGACTCCGCGGGCCAGGTCGTCACGTTCATCGACGAGCTGCACACCATCGTCGGCGCGGGCGCGACCGGTGAGGGCGCGATGGACGCGGGCAACATGATCAAGCCGATGCTGGCCCGGGGCGAGCTGCGCATGGTCGGCGCGACCACCCTGGACGAGTACCGCGAGCACATCGAGAAGGACCCCGCACTGGAGCGGCGGTTCCAGCAGGTGCTCGTCGGTGAGCCGTCGGCCGAGGACACCATCGGCATCCTGCGTGGCCTCAAGGAGCGCTACGAGGTGCACCACGGTGTCCGCATCACCGACGCCGCCCTCGTGGCCGCGGCGACGCTCTCCGACCGGTACATCACCGCGCGGTTCCTGCCGGACAAGGCGATCGACCTGATCGACGAGGCCGCGTCCCGGCTGCGGATGGAGATCGACTCCCGGCCGGTGGAGATCGACGAGGTCGAGCGGGCCGTGCGGCGCCTGGAAATCGAAGAGATGGCGCTGGCCAAGGAAGAGGACCCGGCGTCCAAGCAGCGGCTGTCCGCGCTGCGGGCCGAGCTGGCCGAGAAGCGGGAGGCGCTGTCGGCGCTGACCGCCCGCTGGCAGAACGAGAAGGGCTCGATCGAGAAGACCCGTGACCTGAAGGAGCAGCTGGAGGCCCTGCGCGGCGAGTCCGAGCGGGCCGAGCGCGACGGCGACCTCGGCCGCGCCGCCGAACTGCGTTACGGCCGCATCCCCGCGCTGGAGAAGGAGCTCGAGGCCGCGACCGAGACCACGAAGGCCGCGTCCGTGATGCTCAAGGAGGAGGTCGGCCCGGACGACGTCGCCGAGGTCGTGTCCGCGTGGACCGGGATTCCGGCCGGCCGGATGCTCGAAGGCGAGACCGCCAAGCTGCTGCGGATGGAGCAGGAGCTCGGCAAGCGCGTCGTCGGCCAGGCCGAGGCCGTCCGGGTGGTCTCCGACGCGGTCCGCCGGTCACGGGCCGGTGTCGCGGACCCGGACCGGCCGACTGGCTCGTTCCTGTTCCTCGGCCCGACCGGTGTCGGCAAGACCGAGCTGGCCAAGGCGCTGGCGGAGTTCCTGTTCGACGACGAGCGGGCGATGATCCGGATCGACATGAGCGAGTACGCCGAGAAGCACTCGGTGGCCCGGCTGGTCGGTGCCCCGCCCGGGTACGTCGGCTACGACCAGGGCGGCCAGCTGACCGAGTCGGTGCGGCGGCGCCCGTACAGCGTCGTGCTGCTCGACGAGGTCGAGAAGGCTCACCCGGACGTGTTCGACGTGCTGCTGCAGGTGCTCGACGACGGCAGGCTGACCGACGGCCAGGGCCGCACGGTCGACTTCCGCAACACGATCCTGGTGATGACCTCCAACCTGGGCTCGCAGGCGATCGCGGACGTGTCGCTGACCGAGCAGCAGCGCAAGGACGCCGTGCTGGCCGTGGTGCAGCGGCACTTCAAGCCGGAGTTCCTCAACCGGCTGGACGATGTCGTGGTGTTCCACCAGCTGGCGACCGAGGAGCTGACCTCGATCGTGGACATCCAGATCGACCGGCTCGGCCGCAGGCTGGCCCAGCGCAGGCTGACCCTCGACGTCACCGCGGCGGCCCGGGACTGGTTGGCCCTCAACGGGTTCGACCCGGTGTACGGCGCGCGTCCGTTGCGGCGCCTGGTTTCGTCGGCGATCGGCGACCAACTGGCCAAGAAGCTGTTGGCCGGCGAGATCGCCGACGGCGACCGGGTCACCGTGGACATCGCCGACGACTCGTCCAGTTTGGTCGTCGGACGCGCCTCCTAACACCGTGTCCACCTTTGCGGCACCCCGTGTCCACCTTTGCGGCACGGTGTGTCGCACTTTCCGGCACCCCGAGTCGCACTTTCCGGCACAGTGCCGGACACGCGCTCCTGCCAAATGATCCTTCCGCGGGATGTCCGCTAGTCTCTGACTGGTGGGCATCCCCGCGTGGGTCTGGTTCGCCGTGGCCGCTGTCGCGGCTCTCGGTGGAGCTGCCCTGCTTGCTCGAGACCGTGCCGTTCGGACTTCCCGTAACCGTGAACGGCGGCGCTGGGCTGCATTACGCGGCTGGCAGTTCACCGAGACCGACAACGTCCTGCCGACCCAGTGGGACGGCGGCGCGCTGGCGTACTACGGCGGCGGCATCGCCAGGGACGTGGTGGCCGGTTCGACCTTCACCGCCGACGGCAGGCGCCGGGTCTACGTCTTCGACCTCGACAACGGCGGCCGCGTCAGCGCGGTGATCGCGGCCGTGCAGTGCCGCCGCAAACACGAGGTCGTGGTGGAACTGTGGCTGCCGAGCGTGCCATTCGAGCAGGAACACATGCCCGAACTGCTCGGCCCGGTCGGCCAGCGGTACGCCTTCGTGTCGGACCTGGCCAGGGCCCGCGCCCTGATCACGCCGGACCTGGTGGACGCGGCCGAGGAAATCGGCCCGGACGTGATGGTCGCCTGGATCGAGGACGGCTGGGTGCTCGCCGCGGCGCCCGTCAACGCCAACCCGTCCCGGCTCGAGCGTCTGCTGCGTAGCCTCGGCGAGGTCGCCGACGTGGTGGACCCGTTCGAGGACGACGAACCGTCGGACAGCACCGCCCAACTCCCGCCTGGCCGCCCCGGCCAGTAGCTTGGCCGCATGCCAACTGCTCTCGTCACCGGCGCCACCGCGGGGATCGGCAACGCGTTCGTCCACCGTCTGGCCAGCGACGGTCACCACGTCGTGCTCGTGGCACGCACCGAGCCACGCCTGCACGAGGTGGCCACGGAGGTCAAGGCGAAGTACGGCGTCGAAGCCGAGGTGCTGCCCGCCGACCTCTCGACCGCTGACGGCAGGCTGGCCGTCGAGCGCAGGCTCAGCGCGGGCGGTCCGGTCGACATCCTCGTCAACAACGCCGGGTTCGGCACCCGGGGCCGGTTCGAGGACGTCTCCGTCGACTGGTTGCAGAACCAGTTGGACGTGAACGTGACCAGCGTGCTCCGGCTGACCAGGGCGGCGATCCCTGGCATGGTCGAGCGCGGCCGGGGCGCGGTGATCAACGTGTCGAGCATCGCCGGGTTCTTCCCCGCGACGGGCGCGACCTACGGGGCCACGAAGTCGTACGTGACGGCGTTCTCCGAGGGCCTCGCGATGAGCCTGAAGGGCACTGGCGTGCGCGTGATGGCGCTGTGCCCGGGGTTCACCCGTACCGAGTTCCACGACCGCGCCGGCGACGACAAGTCGGCGATCCCGAAACCGATGTGGCTGACCACGGACCAGGTGATCGACCAGTGCATGGCCGACCTGGCGCGTGGCCGGATCCGGTCCATCGCCGGCTGGCAGTACAAGGCCCTCGTAGGTGTGACCAGGCTGTTGCCGCCTGGACTGCTGCGCAGGCTGGAGGCAGGTCTCGGTCGGGGCCGCACGTGAGAGGGAGACACAGATGAGCCATCAACCGCCTGGCTGGTACCCCGAGCGGCCGGGATCGTCCGTGCTGCGGTGGTGGGACGGTGCACAGTGGACCAACCACACCCAGCAGAAGACGGACGCCAGCCCGTGGGAGCTGGAACTGGGCGGGCAGCCGGACCCGTCGCGCGTGCAGAACCAGGTCCAGCAGCAGGCAGGCGTCGGCCCGGCGGGCGGAGGTGGCGGGACGCTGTTCACCGAGCCGGTGCTCGTGGTGAACCAGAAGGTCAAGCTGATCGAGATGGCCAACGAGTACGCGGTCTTCGACCAGAACGGCCGTCAGCTGGGGTCGGTGGTCCAGGTGGGCCAGAGCGCGCTGAAGAAGGCGGTCCGGTTCTTCACGAGCTATGACCAGTTCATGACGCACCGGCTGGAGGTGCGTGACGCCAACGGCCAGCCGATGCTGCTGCTGACCAGGCCCGCGAAGGTCTTCAAGTCCCGGATCGTGGTCGAACACCCGAACGGCCACCAAATCGGCGAGATCCTCCAGGAGAACATGGTCGGCAGGATCAACTTCGCCTTCGTCGTCAACGGCCAGCAGATCGGCGGAATCCGTGCGGAGAACTGGCGCGCCTGGAACTTCATGGTGCACGACCACACCGGCCAGGAGATCGCCCGGATCACGAAGACCTGGGAAGGCTTCGCCAAGACCATGTTCACCACGGCGGACAACTACGTCGTGCAGATCCACCGGCAGTTGCAGAACCCACTCGCCAGCCTGGTGGTCGCAGCGGGCCTGGCGATCGACACAGCACTGAAGCAGGACGACCGCGGCTTCGGCTGATCACGCCAAACGCTCGCGGCCTGCGGAGTCCGGTGGTCTGTGGCTCGCGGGGGTGGTGACTTCCGGCCCGCGAATCTTGTGGCCCGCGAATCTTGTGGCCGCGGCCCCCGGAATCCAGCATACCGGCGGGCACCGACGATCCCGAGCGGCGAAGGCCGACATCGGCCAAGCTGTCCACAGCAGCCCGGCTGTCCACATGTCGATCTTCACCACCCCCGTTGATCTTGCCATCGCGGTAGGCTGGAGCGGGGCCGCCCCCCGGGAGTGGTGGGGGCTGTCTGGGGGTGGGATTTGGTGCGTGGCTGGGGTTTTGGGGAGCGGTGATTGTGTCTACTGTGGACTTTGCGGTTCGGGTTCGCGAAGTGTGACGTGGGGCATGCGGGTGTCCGCAGGTGTTCGGGCGGCGGATTCTGCTTCGTGTTTTAGGGTGGGGCCTTGTGCTCGTTGACCAGAACGCCAAGTCCGAACTCGCCAGGCTCGTTTCCGAGCTGGCCGTTGTCCGTGGTCGTGTAACGCTGTCCTCCGGCAAGGAGGCCGACTACTACGTCGACCTGCGCCGGGCGACCTTGCAGCACGCGGCCGCTCCGCTGATCGGCAAGCTGCTGCGTCAGCTCACCTCCGACTGGGACTACGTGGCCGCGGGCGGTCTGACGCTCGGCGCCGATCCGGTGGCGTGCGCGATGATGCACGCGGCGGCTGCGCAGGGGGATGTGCTGGACGCCTTTGTCGTCCGCAAGTCCGCCAAGGAACACGGCATGCAGCGCCGGATCGAGGGGATCGAGGTCGCGGGCCAGCGGGTGCTCGCGGTCGAGGACACCTCGACGACCGGTGGCAGTGTGTTGACCGCTGTCGAGGCGTTGCGGGAGGCCGGTGCCGAGGTCGTCGGTGTCGTGACCGTCGTGGACCGGGCGACCGGTGCCAAGGAGGCCATCGAGGCGGCCGGGCTGCCGTACCGCTACCTGCTGGGGTTGGCCGACCTCGGCCTGTAGGCCAAGCGTGGGGTCGCTCACCAGCGGCCCCACCACCTGCGACGACAGTTGCCTTCCAGGCCGCGACGAGTCCAGACTGGGTGTCAAGGACAGGGGCGGTGAGGTCTGTGGCTGCGTTCTTGGCTGATGTGACGGTCGTGGTGCATTTCGCCGCGCTGCTGTACATCGGTTTCGGCGGGTTACTCGGCTGGTGGTGGCCGAAGTCCCTCTTCATCCACGTCTTCTTCGCCGCGTGGGGTGTCGCGGTGAACGTCATCCCCGGCCTGCCGTGCCCGCTCACCACGCTGGAGGACTACTTCCGGCACCAGCAGGGGCTCGGGTCGCTGCCGGGCGGTTTCAACGAGTACTACATCTACGACGATCTGATCCCGCGTAGCCTGTTGCCGGTGGTGGCAGTGCTGGCGATCGTGATCCTCATCGTGTCCTATGCCGGGACGTACATCCGGTGGCGCAACAGGGCCAAAGTGTCGGCGTGACCGGACCGACCGAGTGGGTGTTCGGCGATCCCGTCGGTGTCGGGCCCTGGGAAGGCCCGTGGCCGGACGACCCCAAGTACGACCCTGAACTGCTGGCCGAGGGCGACCGGCGCAACGTGGTCGACGCGTACCGCTACTGGCGGCGGGAGGCCGTCATCGCGGATCTGGACACGCGCAGGCACGACTTCCACGTCGCGATCGAGAACCTGCAGCACGACCACAACATCGGCACGGTTGTGCGGACGGCGAACGCCTTCCTGGCCAAGGCCGTGCACATCGTCGGGCGGCGACGGTGGAACCGCCGCGGTGCCATGGTCACGGACCGGTACCAACACGTCGTGCATCACCCGGATGTGGCTTCCCTGGCCGAGTTCGCGAAAGCCGAGGACCTCACGCTGGTCGCGGTGGACAACACGCCCGGCGCGCAGCGGATCGAGACTGTCAAACTTCCGCGCCACTGCGTCCTTCTTTTCGGTCAGGAAGGCCCTGGCCTCACCGAACAGGCGCGGGAGGCGGCCGGCATGACCGTGTCGATCGCCCAGTTCGGGTCCACCCGGTCGATCAACGCGGGCGTGGCGGCGGGTGTCGTGATGCACTCGTGGATCCGTGACCACGCGGACCTGGGTTCCGCCTGGTGACTGATTAATTCGCCCAAGTGGGGCACGTACCACGCTGAGGGGTATCTCCTGACCGGTCGGAGATACCACCATGGGCGACATGGCCAGAGAGCTCGTCGCCACCGCCCGGTTGTGGGCGGCGCGCGCCGCGGTGTCGGAGTTGGGTGTGCACGCCAGGCACCTGCGCCGGCTGTGGGCGCGCCCTGGCACATTGCTCGGTGTCGACGGGTGGCCACCCACTCGGGGCGAGCGGCTGTTCGGAAGGTGGAACTTCTTCGCGCAGGCGCATCTGATCGACTGTTTGGTCGACGCGCAGGAGCGCAACCCGACGGCGACGCGGGCGACGTCCATCGCGCGGATCGTGCGCAGTGTGCGGTTGCGGCACGGCCGTCGTTGGGTGTCCGAGGACTACGGCGACGCGGCGTGGCTGGGTCTGGCGTTGCTGCGTGCGTCGCAGTACACGCCGGTGAAGGTCGCGGTCGGCGACATCATCCGTGGTCTGCGCAGTGCATGGACTGACCACGCGGGCGGTGGGCTGTGGTCACGGTCGGACGAGAACCTCAAGAGCGTCCGCGTGAACGGTCCCGCGACCATCCTGCTGGCCCGCAGCGGGGACCGGATCGACATGCAACGTGCGCGGGCGATCGCGGAGTGGATGGAGGACACGCTGTTCGACGAGGTCACCGGGCTGGTCTGGGTCGGCCTGCACGTGAACCTCGACGGCGAGATCCGCGAGACGATCAAAGAGATCTACACGTACATCCAGGGCGTCTACCTGGGCGTCTGCCTGGAGTTGGCGGTCGGCGACCCGGTGTGGGCGGAGCGGGCCGAGCGCACCATCATCGCGGTCTCCGAGCACCTGGCGAACAACGGCGTGCTGCGTGGCCACGGCGGCGGTGACGGCGGTATCTACACCGGGATTCTCGCGCGGTACCTGGCGTTGGCGGCGCTACGACTGCCCGCGTTGACGGGTGCGTCGGCGACCGGCATGGCCGCCAGCCATGTGGCGGAACGTCTTGTGCTGACGAGCGCCGCGGCCGCATGGCGAAACCGGGCCGTCGCGCGCGGTGGTCCGCTCTACGGTCCTGACTGGACAGTCCCGTCCCGGGTGCCGAGGTCGCCGCGGCACCGGATTCCCGAGCGGGAGCTGGCGTCGCAGCTGGGCGGCTGGATGATCCTCGAGGCGGCCGCCCTGCTCGAACGATCACACTAGTGTGGCCGTATGGGTGTGGTGATCGTGACCGGCGGCAGCCGGGGTATCGGTGCGGCGATCTGCCGGACGGTGGCCAAAGCCGGCCACCAGGTCGTCGTCAACTACGTCGGCAACGCCGCCGCGGCGCAGGCCGTCGCCAAGGAGACCGGCGGCCTGGCGGTCCAGGCGAACGTGGCCGACGAGGCGGACGTGGTCCGGTTGTTCGACGAGGCCGGGCGACTCGGCCCGGTGACCGGCCTGGTGTGCAACGCGGGCGTCACCGGCAACAAGATCGCGCGCCTCGACGAGCACGACGTGCGGACGGTGCGTGAGGTCCTGGAAGTCAACGTGGTCGGAACCTTCTTGTGCGACAGGGAAGCCGTCCGCCGGATGTCGACCCGGCACGGCGGCCAGGGCGGCGTGATCGTCAACATCTCTTCCACGGCAGCGCATCGGGGCTCACCGAACGAGTGGGTCCATTACGCGGCAAGCAAAGCAGCGGTCGAGACGCTGACAAAAGGCCTCGCGCTCGAAGTCGCCAACGAGGGCATCCGGGTCAACTGCGTGGCGCCAGGCCTGGTCGAAACCGAGATGCACGAAGCCGCCGGAGCACCCGACCGCATCGCCAAAACCGCGCCGCTGATCCCGTTGGGCCGCGCGGGTCAGCCCGAGGAAATCGCGGACGGTGTCGCGTGGCTGCTGTCCGACTCGGCCTCGTTCGTGACCGGTTCGGTCGTGACGATCAGCGGCGGCCGGTGAAAACCGTTGTAGCCGTCAGAAGCAGCCGCAGGAATTGCGGTGCATCAACTTCGGCTGCAACCGGACGGTGGTGGGTTCGCGGGACGGGTCGGCGATCCGGTTGAGCAGCATCCGCACGGCGGTCCGGCCGATTTCCGCGATCGGCTGGGCCATCGTGGTGATCGGCGGGTCGAGCAGATCCGCCCATTCCACGTCGTCATATCCGACGACCGCGAGTTCCCTGCCGATTTTCACGTCGCGCCTGCGGGCTTCGTGCAGAACTCCGGACAACATCACGTTGTTGCCCGCGACCACCGCGGTCGGTGGATTGGCTAAGTCGAGCAGCCTGCCCAGTGCCGCGGCGGCCGGTTCCGCGGCCGACTCGCCGGACTGCACCAGGGTTTCGTCCCAGCTCAGGCCGGAGCGGCCGAGGCCGAGCCGGTAGCCGAGCACCCGCTCGGAGGTGGTGGCCAGCCCTTCGGCGCCGCTGACCATCCCGATCCGCCGGTGCCCGAGTTCCGCCAGGTGCTGCACCAGCGCCGAGGTGGCGTGCACGTTCTCCGGGCCGACCTGGTCGAACTCGGTGCCCACGGTCAGCCGGTCGACCAGCACCATCGGGATGCCCAGCTGTTTGAGCTCGGGCAGGACCGTGCCGGCGGCCCGGGGTGACGGGGTCAGGATCAGCCCGTCCACGCGGCGGGAACGCAGCGTGCGGACCGCGGACTGCTCCGTCGCCTGCTCGTCGTGGGTGTCGGTCAGCACGAGCGTGTAGCCGGACTTGGTGGTCTCGTGCTCGATCGCCTGGATCAGTTCGCCGAAGTACGGGTTGGCCACGAGCGAGATCGCCACGCCCAACGACCGGGTGCCGCCGGTGACCAGTGATCGGGCGATCGCGTCGCCGGTGTAGCCGGTGCGCTCGATCGCGTCCAGGACTCGGAACTTGGTCTCGGGGGCGACCGCCCGGGTGGAGTTGACCACGTGCGACACCGTGGTGATGGAGACGCCCGCCATCTGGGCGACATCCTTCATGGTGACCAAGTGAGTCTCCCTGTCAGCAAACAAGGCCAAGCGTTTGCGCAAACGGTTGCGACAGGCTAAGTGAATCATTAGCTTCCCCGCAACCAGGCATGCCTAGGAGGGAAGTCATGGGACGACGTGGTCTCGCCATCATCGCCGCCGGTCTGCTCGCGTTCGCCGCGAGTGGTTGTACCAGCCAGAAGACCGGAAGTGGTGACCAACCCGCCGATGGCGGCAGGATCAAGGTCGGTCTCGTGACCAAGACCGACTCCAACCCGTACTTCGTGGCCCTGCGCGACTCCGCGAAAGCCGAGGCCGACCGCTTGGGCGCGGAGCTGATCGCGCTGGCGGGCAAGTTCGACGGCGACAACGAAGGTCAGGTCGCCGCGATCGAGAACCTGGTCCAGCAGGGCGCGAAGACGATCATGATCACGCCCAGCAACTCGACCGGCATCCTCGGCGCCATCAAGAACGCTCGTGACCGGGGTGTTCTGGTGATCGCGCTGGACACCGAGACCGAACCGAAGGACGCCGTCGACGCCACGTTCGCCAGCGACAACACCGAGGCCGGCCGGATGCAGGGCACGTACGTGAAGGCCGCGCTGGCGGGCAAGGCACCGAAGGTGATCATGCTCGACGGCACGCCCGGCTCGACCGTGAGCGAGCAGCGCCACAACGGGTTCCTCCAGGGTATGGGCCTGAAGGACGGTGACCCGGCGATCCTCGGCGTCGAGGCGACCAACGGCGAGCAGAACAAGGCGCAGACGGCGACCGAGAACCTGCTGCAGCGCGACGCCTCGATCACCGCCGTCTACACGCTCAACGAGCCCGCCGCACGCGGTGCCTACGGCGCGTTGCAGGCGAAGGGAATCGCGGGCCAGGTCGTGATCGGCTCGATCGACGGTTCCTGCCAGGGCGTCACCGACGTCAAGGACGGCAAAGTCGTGGCGACCGTGATGCAGTTCCCGAAGAAAATGGCGGCGCAGGGTGTGCAGGCCGCGGTGGAATTCGGCAAATCCGGCAAGAAGCCGTCCGGATTCGTGAACACGGGCGTCACCGTGATCACCGACAAGCCGGTTGCCGGAATCCAGAGCCAGGACACCGCGTGGGGCTTGCAGAACTGCTGGGGCTGAGCCGATGAGCACCATTCACGAACGCGGTTTCAAGGAGCGCAGCGAATTCATCCTGCGCACCCCGGCGATCGGCCCGGCGATCGCGTTGGCCGTGGCGGTGGTGGTCTTCTCGGTCACCACCGACACCTTCCTCAACGTGGACAACCTGTCCCTGGTCGTCCAGCAGTCGCTGGTGATCGGCACGCTGGCGCTCGGCCAGACGTTGGTGATCCTGACCGGCGGCATCGACCTGGCCAACGCGGCGATCGCGGTGTTCGCGACGCTGCTGATGGCCAGGCTGACCCTTGAGTCGGGCATGCCGGGGATCGTCGCGTTGTTGCTCGGAATCGTTGTGGCGGCGGCGATCGGCGCGGTGACCGGTGGCATCGTGACCGGTTTCCGGTTGCCGCCGTTCATCGTCACGCTCGGCATGCTGACCATCGTGACCGCGGTGAGCCGGATCTACGCCTCCGGGCAGAGCTTCCCGGTCACCGACGACACGCTCGGCTTCCTCGGCCAGAAGCAGTACCTGTTCGGCCAGATCGAAGTCACGTTCGGCATGGTCCTGATGCTGGTGATGTACCTCGGGGTCTGGTACGCGCTGACGCGGACCGCTTGGGGCAAGCACGTCTACGCGGTCGGCAACGACCCGGAGGCCGCGCGCCTGTCCGGCATCCACGTGCGCCGCAGCCTGCTCGGCGTGTACCTCGTCGCGGGCGTGATCTACGGAATCGCGGCCTGGCAGGCGTTGGGGCGCGTGCCGAACGCGGACCCGAACGCGTTCCAGCTCGGCAACCTCGACTCGATCACGGCCGTCGTCATCGGCGGGACGAGCCTCTTCGGCGGGCGCGGCAGCGTGATCGGCACGCTGATCGGCGCGTTGATCGTGGCGGTGCTTCGCAGCGGGCTGACCCAGGCCGGGATCGACAACCTGTACCAGGACGTGGCCACGGGCGTGCTCGTGATCGCGGCGGTCGCGGTGGACCGGTTCTCCCGGGGGAGGCAGCGATGACTCCGGTATTGGCGGCGAAAGGCCTGGTCAAACGGTACGGCCGGGTGACCGCGATGGACGGCGCCGACTTCGACCTGCGGCCCGGCGAGGTGCTCGCGGTGGTCGGCGACAACGGCGCGGGCAAGTCCACGTTGATCAAAACCCTGTCCGGCGCGGTGATCCCGGACGAGGGCGAGATCCACGTCAACGGTGAACGGGTGCACTTCCACGGCCCGCTGGACGCCCGCAGGCACGGCATCGAGACCGTCTACCAGGACCTGGCGCTCGCCCAGGCGCAGGACATCGCCACGAACATGTTCCTGGGCCGGGAGAAACGGCGTCCGGGCGTGCTCGGCGCGGTGTTCCGGCTGCTGGACTCGAAGGGTATGCGTGCCGAGGCCCGCAGCGTGCTCGACGACCTCGGGATCAACATCAAGTCGATGACCCAGCCGGTGGAGACGTTGTCCGGTGGGCAAAGGCAGGCGGTCGCGGTCGCGCGTGCGGCCGCGTTCGGGACCCGGGTCGTGATCATGGACGAGCCGACGGCCGCCCTGGGTGTCGCGGAATCCGCCAAGGTGCTCGAACTGATCGGCCGGATCAGGGACCGCGGCCTGCCGGTGGTCCTGATCAGCCACAACATGCCGCACGTCTTCGAGATCGCCGACCGGGTCCACGTGCACCGGCTGGGCAGGCGGGTCGCGGTCGTCTCGCCGGGGACACACTCGATGAACGAGGTCGTCGGCCTGCTGACCGGCGCGCTGCGGATGGGCGAGGACGGCACGATCGAGGAAGTCGGCGTGACCACGGGACTCAACCGTTGATCCTGACGGTCGGTCTGTGCACAGTGGACCTTGTCCAGCGGGTGGACGTGCTGCCCGTGCCAGGCCAGAAAGTGCAGTCCAGTTCGGTGGAACTGGTGGCGGGCGGACCGGCGGCGAACGCGGCGATCACCATCGCCGCGCTCGGCGGGCACGTTCGCCTGGTGACCGTCCTGGGCTCGCATCCCTTGGCGGACTTGGCAAGGCGCGATCTTGAACGCTACGGCGTCGAAGTGGTCGACGTCGTGCCGGATCGTGTCGAGCCGCCCGCGGTGAGTGCGGTCTCCGTGCGTGACGCCGACGGTGAACGGACCGTCGTCTCGCACAACGCTTCGGGCATAACGGCGGACGCTGACGTCGAACTGTCTGATGTGGACACGGTGTTGCTCGACGGGCATCACCCGGCCCTGGCGCTCAAGGCCGCCCGCGCCGACGTGCCGGTGATCCTGGACGCGGGCAGCCGCAAGGCGGTGTTCGACGAACTGCTGCCGATGGTCGACGTGTGCGCGTGCTCGTCGGCGTTCCAGGATCCCGTCGACTGCCCGGTGGTGACACGCACGTACGGACCGGAGCCGGTGCAGTGGTTCGTCGGATCCGACCATGGGGAAGTGCCTGTGCCGCAAGTGGAAGCCAGGGACACCGCGGGCGCGGGCGACGTCTGGCACGGCGCGCTCACGCTCGGCGTGTCCCGGCTCGGCCGGGTGCCCGAAACCGCCGACATGCCCGATTTGATCCGCTACGCCAACCGAATCGCCGGTCTGCGGGTACAGCACGAAGGAGCGAGCTGGCGCGATGAACTTCGCTGAACTGGTCGACCGCGCACGGGCGCTGGCCGCCAAGGACCGGGCCATGCTCGGGATCTGCGGCGCGCCGGGCGCGGGCAAGTCGACGCTGGCGAGCCGGATCGTCGAAGCACTCGGTGACCAGGCGGTCTACGTCGGCATGGACGGCTTCCACCTGGCCCAGGTGGAGCTGGAACGGCTGGGCCGCACCGAGCGCAAGGGCGCGCTGGACACCTTCGACGGCGCCGGGTACGTCGATCTGCTGCGCAGACTGCGAGACCAGGCCGACGAGGTGGTGTACGCGCCGGAGTTCCGCCGGGAGATCGAGGAACCGGTCGCGTGCGCGGTCCCGGTCTTCCCGGAGACCAGGCTGGTCGTCACCGAGGGCAACTACCTGCTGGTGCCGGACAAGCCGTGGGGTGCGGTGCGTGACCTGCTGGACGAGGTCTGGTTCCTCGATCTCGACGAGGGCGAACGGCACCGCAGGCTGATCGCGCGGCACGAGGCGTTCGGCCGCAGCGCCGAGGAGGCTCGTGACAGAGCGTTGGGGTCCGATGAACGCAACGCAACCGTGATCAATGCGACGGCGGAACGCGCGGATCTCGTGCTACGGGACTAGCGGGCACATCTCGCGGTGTGGAATGTCCTATAACAGCGTGCTCACGACGCCGGATTTGTAGACAGTCGTGCGGCACTATTGGCGGAGCGGCCTTTCCCCCGATCTGTAGTGGCCGCACGAAAGGACGGACCGAAATGCCCACGTTGAGCGGCGTGCATCACATCGCGCTGACCGTGACCGACGTGGACCGCAGTGTCCCCTGGTACGAGCGGGTCCTCGGGTTCAGCGTGGTCGGCACGCTCGACGAGGACGCCCTCGGTGTCCGCAAGGTGTTCCTGCGGGGCCCAGGCGACGGTTTCGCGCTCACCCTGGTCCAGCACCCGTACGCGGCGGGCAACGTGTTCGACGAGAAGAGACCCGGGCTGGACCACCTGTCGTTCTCCGTGCCGGACGAGGGCTGCCTGACCGAGTGGACCGACCGGCTCGACGAACACGGCGTGATGTACTCGCCGATCACCGAGGAGCAGAGCGCGGGCAAGTCCGTGGTCGCCCTGCGCGACCCGGACGGCATCCAGCTGGTGCTCTGGGCGGAGAAGCCCTAGGTCGTGTTTCAAATGCCCGATCGCGATAGCCGGGCCGGATGCGGCCCCTGACGCCACCGCGGGACCGCCCAAAGACAACCAGTATTCGCGGCGATCCCGCGGCGACGCCAGGAACCGCCCCGATCCCGACTCTCATCGACCGGGACATTCGAAACACGACCTAGTCGACCACGGGGACGAGCTCGGCGGGCCTGCGCATCTCCTGGCGGTAGCGCCAGATGCCCCACACGGTCCCCACCACGAAGAACGCGACGCCGACCACGACGGCCGTGGTCACCACCCACGGGTACTGCGTGAGCAGGCCGGCGGCGTAGTACCCGACCAGCACGAGCGTCGGCACCCACAGCACCGCGCCGACCGTGGTCGCGACCATGTACCGGCGGGGGTTCATCGCGGCGGCACCGGCGATCATCGGCGCCAGCGTGCGGACCCACGGGAGCCAGCGGGCCAGCACGATCGCCCAGAAGCCGCGGCGGTCGAGGAAGTCACGGGCCCTGCCGAGCCGCTCCACGGTGAGCACCCGGCCACCCAGCCGCCCGGTCAGGGACGTTCCCGCTTTGCGGCCGATGTGGTAGCCGAGCTGGTTGCCGGCCACGGCGACGACCGTCGCGGTGACGGACAGCGCCCACGCTTCGACGTCGTGCGAGCCGTGCTGGGCCAGCACCAGTCCGGCGGTGAAAAGCAGGGAATCACCCGGCAGGAACAAACCGACGACAAACGCGCATTCGATGAAGACGAAGCTGAGCACGATCAGCCAGACCATCAGCGGACCGTTCTCCGCCAGCCAGCCAACCAGGTTCACCTGATGGAGCGTACGTGAGAGTTCACGCGGCTCAAGGGGAAAGGAGATCGGCTAGGTAACGAATCGTCTGCCTGCCGTGACACGGGCCAGCGGACCGCACGCGGCTGGACGCCACGCGCACGCTCCCCCTATGCGGCGACGGTCTGGTCCGAGACCTCGCGGACGAACTCGCCGATGTGCCGCAGTGCGGCGTTCGCCTCCGGCAGCCACGGCGCGAACCAGTGGAAGACGTGCACCTGGCCAGGCCATACCTGCAGATCGCAGTAACCGCCCGCGCGCCGTAACGACTCGGCCATCCGCTCGGAGTCGACTTGCAGGCACTCCGTGCCGCCGACCTGGATCAGCACCGGTGGCCAGCCGCGCTTACGCACCTTCAGCACGTTCAGCCTGCGATGGGAGGGCATGGTCTCCCCGACGTACGCGGCGCCGCACCAGATCGCGTAGTCCGGCGGGACGAACGGGTCCCGCAGTGCCAGGTCCCGGGACGCCAGCTCGGCGCCGGTCAGGTCGAGGAACGGCGACAGCATGACCGCCGCGGACGGCATCGGCAGCTTCTCGCTCGCGATGTCCGCCAACAGGCACGCCGTCAGGTGGCCGCCCGCGGAGTCGCCGCCCACGACGATCTGCGACGGCTGGTACCCGTCGGCCAGCAGCCAGCGGTACGCCGCGAGCGCGTCCTCGGCGGCGGCCGGAAAGGGGTGTTCCGGCGCCAACCGGTAGTCCAGTAACAGAACGGGCAATCCGGTCGAGGCGGAGATCCGGGACGCCAGCTGGCGGTGCGTCCGTGGCGAACCGCAGACGAACCCGCCGCCGTGCATGTACAGCATGATCCCGGCCGCGCCCTGGGCTTCCTTGGCCGTCACAAGCAGACCGGGCACTCCGCCGGCGGTGACGTGCTTGATCCTGGTGCCGCGCGGCAGTGGTGTGCGGCCGATCGCGTCGAAAGCCTCACGCACGACACGTAATGGAGTCGATCCTGGGCGGACCACGCCGCCGAGCACCCGCAGACTGCGCACCATCAGCAAGGCCAGCAGGCGACTCGCCAGACTGGGGGTAGCAGGTAGCTCGGCCATCCGAATCGCCTCCCCAGGTCTCGTCGACCTTGACGTGACAACTATCACTGTAGATCAGGGGACCGCTGGTTCGCTGCCCTCCGAAAGACTTGTTAGGGGTATGCCCTTACCGGGCGTTACCGTAAACATCGTGACTCTGGCAGAGCGGCTGAGAGCGGAGTTGGGTGCGGACGCGGTGATCACCGATCCCGACGTCACACGCAGCTACGAGCACGACATGATGCCGTTGGCGCCGCACGGCTCGCCGTTGGCGGTTGTGCTGCCCTCGAACACGTCCCAAGTCCAGGCGGTGGTCCGTGCCTGCGCGGAGTTCGGGGTGCCGATCGTGCCTCGTGGCGCGGGCAGCGGGCTTACCGGTGCGGCCAACGCGATCGACGGCTGCGTCATGCTGGTGACCGCGCGGATGAAGGAAATTCTGGAGATCGACCCGGACAACCGGCTCGCCGTGGTGCAACCCGGCGTGGTCAATCTGGACTTCCGTGGCGCGGTGGAGAAGCACGGCTTGTTCTATCCGCCCGATCCGTCCAGTTACGACTGGTGCACGATCGGCGGCAACATCTCCACCAACGCGGGTGGTCTGTGTTGCGTCAAGTACGGCGTTACCACGGATTCCGTGCTGGGTCTGGAAGTCGTGCTCGCCGACGGCGAGGTGCTGCGGACCGGCCGCCGGACCGTCAAAGGCGTCGCGGGCTACGACCTGACGAAGTTGTTCATCGGCAGTGAGGGAACGCTCGGCGTCGTCACGGAGATCACGGTCGCGTTGCGCCCCTTGCCACAGGTGCCCGGCACCACGATCGCGGCGTTCTCGACCATCGAGGCGGCGGGCGACGCGGTGTCGCGGGTCGTGCGGGAAGGCATGGTGCCGTCCCTGATGGAGATCATGGACGCCACGTCGATCCGGGCGGTCGAGGAGTACCTGAAGACGGAACTGGGTCCCGGCAAAGGATGTGCGGCGTTGTTGCTGTGCCAGTCGGACGCCGGTGGTGAGGCCGCACGGCACGAACTCGAAGTGATCGAACAGGTCTGCCGTGCCGCGGGCGCGGATCTCGCCTACACGACCCACGATCTGGCCGAGGGGCAGATGCTGTTGCAGGCGCGCCGGGCGGTGCTGACCGCTTTGGAGGTGTACGGAACCTGGCTGACCGACGACGTCAGCGTGCCGCGCACCCGGATCGCGGAACTCATCGCCGGCTGCGAGCGGATCAGCGAGGAGTGCGGGCTGCGGATCGCGGTCGTCGGTCACGCCGGTGACGGCAACATGCACCCGACGATCGTCTACGACGCCTCGTCGGCGGACGAGTTCGCCCGTGCCCGCAAGGCTTTCGACGACATCCTGGACGTCGGGCTGGCGCTCGGCGGGACCGTCACCGGCGAGCACGGTGTCGGCAGGATCAAGCAGGAGTGGCTGGAACGCGAGATCGGCCCGGTGGGCATGCGGGTCCACCGGGCCATCAAGAACGCGCTCGATCCGGGAAACCTGTTCAACCCGGGGTCGATGTTCTAGCCGTCCGATGTGGACGGAGGGTCGGCTAGAAGACGGTGACCAGTCCGATCACCGCGCCACAGGCGAGGCCGAGGGACAGCGCCAGCAGCAGCACCGCCCAGCCGCCGAGCCGTTGCCGGGGGATGTCGGTGGTGACCGGATCGTCGGCCAGGGACTGGGTCTCCACCCGGGCGGCCAGCCCGAGGTCGTCGCCGGACAGCAACCCGTAGCCGGGGGTCGCCGGCGGGCCGCTCACCTGAACGGCCTGCGCCCGCAACGCCTCGGCGAGCAACTGCTCCGGGTCCTTGTCCTTGGCCACGCCGCCAACCTACTTGACCCACTCACCGCGGGCCATCACCCCGGTGGGCCGCAGGGCGGCGTCCAGCAGCACGAAGTCCGCCGCGAGACCAGGGCTCAACGAGCCGGTCTGCTCCGCCAGGCCGAGCAGTTGCGCGGGCCTCGTCGAGCAGGCCGTGACGGCCTCGCGGATCGTCAGCCCGCAGCCCTGGACCAGGTTGCGGAAAGCCGCGTCCATGGTCAGCGTGCTGCCGGCCAGTGAACCGCCGCCGGCGATCCGGGGCACGCCGTCGGTCACCGTGACCTCCAGCCCGCCGACGTCGTACACGCCGTCGCCGACACCGGCGGCCGCGATCGCGTCGGTCACCAGCACGGTCCGGCCTGGACCGGCGTGCCGTGCGGCCAACCGGACCACTGTCGGGTGGAGGTGCACCAGGTCGACGATCAGCTCGACGGTGACGCGCGGATCGTCCAGCAACGCGCCGATCGGTCCGGGTTCACGGTGGTGCAACGGCCGCATGCCGTTGAACAGGTGCGTGGCCACGGTCGCGCCCGCGTCGATCGCGGGCAGCACGGTCGCCTCGGTCGCGTCGGTGTGCCCGATCGCCGCGATCACGCCGTTGTCCACGAGGGTGCGGACCGCGTTGACGGCGCCGTCCAGTTCCGGCGCGATGGTGATCATGCTGATCGCGCCGTCGCCCGCGGCGAGCAGCTTGCGGATCGACGACGGCTCCGGCGGGCAGAGGATCGCCGGGTCGTGCGCGCCGCAGCGGGCCGCGGACAAGAACGGCCCCTCCAGGTGGACGCCCGCGATCATCCCGTCCTTGACCAGCTCGGACAGTGCCGCGACCTGGTTGACCAGTTCCGGAACCGGCCGGGAGACCAACGAGGCCAGCAGGGTCGTCGTGCCGTGCCTGCGGTGGGCCTCGACCGCGGTGCCCACGCGACGGGGATCGGTGTCGGTGAACGCCTCACCGCCGCCGCCGTGACAGTGGATGTCGACAAAACCGGGCACGACCCATGCGCCGGCCACATCCGTCACGGGGGCGCCGGACTGCTTGGGGTAACCCGGACCGAGCGCGGCGATGGTGCCGTTCTCGACCTCCAGCCACCCGGGATCGAGGACACCGTCGGGCGTCACGACTCTGCCCCCAGAGATCACCAGGTCGGTCATGGTGACGATGATGGGTCATCGACCCGCGATTGGTCTATACCAACGGACGGGTGTCACTCGCCCGCATGAGTGAGAACCACCTCAGGCGGGACCCGCCATGATCTTCTGCAGGGCGTCCAGCGCGCGGGACGCGGTGGACTTCACGGTGCCCTTCGAGATGCCCGCGGCCTCGGCGATCTCCGCCTCCGACAGCCCGCCGTAGTACCGCAGCACCAGCACCTCGCGCTGACGCGGCGGCAACTGCGACAGCGCCTGCACCACAGCCTGGTGCTCGGCCGTCAGCATCGCCAGGCTCTCCGCGGAACGCGCGTTCACCGCATGCGGGGGCGTGTAGTCCCGAGCGGTCTTACGGCGGCGCAGGACGCTGCGTGAGCCGTTGACGACGGCCGTCCGCAGGTAACCGACCGCGGCGGCACCGTCACGCAGATTGGCCCAATGCCGGTGCAGGCCGGTGAAGGCCTCCTGCACCACGTCCTCGGCCGTCGCGGGCTCGTCGACCAGCAGCAGCGCCAGCCGGACCAGCCGCATCCGATGCATCCGGTACAGGTCTTCCAACGTCAGCCGGGCCGGTGTCTCGGCGATCGAGCCGCCGCCGTCGAGCGCGCGCAGGCGGGTGAGCGTGGTCTCCACGCTGCGCTCCGCGTTGTGCTCCGGGCCGGGCCACATCGGTGTGCCGCCCTGGAACTGCTGCGACGGCTGGTTGCCGCCGTGGTTGCCGCCATGACCTGTCACGAGGGTGAGCGTATCGGTCGGCTGGCCCAACCCACAGCGTCCGACCAAGATGACCATCGGGGCGGCCGACTAGCCTGAGCGGCATGGCCTGGTACACCGCTGACGTCACGTACACCACCGACCGGGACAAGCTCGCCGCCGTGCGCCCGGCACACCGCGACTACCTGCGAGGACTCGCCGAGCAGGGGATCGTGGTCGCGGCCGGCCCGTGGGCCGACGACCTGGGCGGGTTCGTGGTCTACCAGGTCGAGGACCGCGACCAGTTGGACGCGATCATCGCCGAGGACCCGTACACGACCGAAGGCGTCGCGGCCAAGCGGGACGTGCGGGAGTGGGACATCCGCATGGGCAAGTGGGCCGGTCAGTAGGTCCCGCCGAGCTTGCGGTGATCCCAGCTGACCACCTTGGTCGGCCGGAACACCAGTCCGACGCGCTTCTGCGCCTGGACGCGGATGAACTGCGCGGCGGCCGTCACGACCTCGTCATTGCCCTGTGCCGTCGTGTCCAGGGACATCCTGCCGAGCAGATCGGTGCCGATCCGCACGATCTGCTCGGTGTCCTCGACGATCTCGACGTCGCACTCCATCGAGACGCCCTGCAACTCCTCGTAGGACACGCCGCTCTCCACGAGCACCGTCGCCTCGGGCAGGCGGCGTAGATTCGCCACCTTCTGCGAGGTGCCGTACGTCCAGGTGGCGATGCCGTCGCCCTCAAGGATGTAGAAGACCGGGATCAGGTGGGGCCGGCCTTTCGGGCCGATCGTGGCGACGTTGGCCACCCTGCCCGACTCGAGGTACGCCCGTACCTCGCCGGGCGTCATCTTGATCTCCGCGCGACGTGACATCCCTTGATCTAACCCTGTTCGGTCGTCCTGTGGACAGCGTCCAGATCCGCGCGTGCGCCGGGGCCGACGATGCTGGCCTCCTTGCTGCCGCGCTCGGCGATGTCCTCGATCGCGGCCTTGTCCGCGGCGGGCATGATCCGCCGGGTGGACAGCTCGACCAGGCGCGGCAGGATCGCCCGGACCAGCTTGAGCGCGCCGATCCAGCCGGGAACGTGGATCGCCCGCGACCGTTTGGTGATGCCTTCACTGATCAGGTCGACCGCCAGCGACAGCGGGTACGTCTTGCCGGCCAGGCCTGGCGCGGCGGCCCGCAGCGCGCCGAAGACCGGATGCTTGTCGGCACTGTTGACCATGTCGGTGGCGATCCACGTCGGATGGGCCACGCCCACGGCCACGCCCAGGTGCCGGACCTCCGCGCGCAGGCTGTTGCCGAACGCCTCCACGCCCGCCTTGGCGGCGCTGTAGGCGGCGTTGCCGGGGATGTGCATGATCGCCGCGGCCGAGGACACCAGCAACGCGTATCCGCGCCGGTCGATCAGATGCGGCAGGCAGACCCGGGTCGTGCGCCAGACGCCGAGCAGGTCGACCTCGATCACGCGCTCGAACGCGGCCCGGTCGATCGACCGGGCGAAGCCGGTCGCCGCGATCCCCGCGTTGGCCACCAGCACGTCGATCCCGCCGAAGTGCCCGACCACGCCGCCGACCGCCTTCTCCAGGGCGTCCCAACTGGTCACGTCGGCTTCCCAGAACGCCGCGTCCGGCCCGCAGTCGGCGGCGACCCGCTTGAGCTCCTCGGGCTCCAGGCCGACCAGAGCGACCTTGGCGCCCTGCCGCGCCAGGTGCTTGGCCACGCCCGCGCCGATCCCGCGGGCGGCCCCAGTGATCAGGACGACCTTGCCTCGAACAGTGCTCACTGGGGCCTCCTCACCTCGGTCCGCTGACTCGACCGTACAGTAACCTACTGTCAGTAAGCTACTGTGAGTCAGGAAGAGGCTTCGTCCAGTTTCGCCAGCTCGTCCGGGCCGAGTTCGAGCGTCACGGACTGGATCAACGTGGGCACCTGCTCGGGCGTACGGGCACTCGCGATCGGCGCGACGATGTTCGGCTGATACCGCAACCACGCCAGGGCGACACTTCCCACGGGCACGTTGTGCGTCGCCGCGATCTCGTCCAGCACGGCGAGCACCCGCTTCCCACGCTCGTCGTAGTACACCGACGCACCCTTGGTGCGGACACTGCCGCCGCCATCGCCTTCCCGGCCGCGGTACTTGCCGGTCAGGAATCCCTTGGCCAGGCCGTAGTACGGGAACACGGCGAGGTTCTCCTTGGCCGCGATCGGTGCGTACGTGGACTCGTAACCCTGGCGTTCCATCAGGTTGTAGTGCGGCTGCAAGGCCACGTACCGGGCGAGTCCGTCCCGGTCGGCCGCGGCGAGCGACTGCGTGATCCGTTCGGCGGTCAGGTTCGACGCGCCGATGTACCGGACCTTGCCCTGTTCGACCAGGTCGGTGAACGCGCCGAGCGTCTCCTCGACCGGAACGGCCGGCTCGTGGTCGAAGTGCGCCCAGTACAGGTCGATGTGGTCGGTCCGCAGGCGCTTGAGCGACTCCTCGGCCGCCGCCTTGATCGTCCTGCCCGCCAGGCTCCGGAACTCCGGGTGCGCGCCGACCTTGGTGGCCACCACGATGTCGTCGCGGTTGCCGCGTTCGGTCAGCCACTGGCCGATGATCGTCTCCGACTCGCCACCCACGTTCCCCGGCGCCCACGCCGAGTAGGAGTCGGCCGTGTCCAGGAAGTTGCCGCCCGCTTCGGCGTAGCGGTCCATGATCTCGAACGAGGCCGACTTGTCCGCCGTGTACCCGAAGATGTTGGTGCCCAGGTTGAGCGGGTAGACGTCCAGATCGGTTCCGGGAATGTTCGTCATGCGTCGAACGTATCCCTGTGTGATGGTGACCGCAGTCGTTACGTCGAAAGGCGAGAACATGCAGCTTGGCAAGGTCGGGATCTGGAGCATGGTCCAGCTCTGGGCGGATCGCCCCGAGGTGGCCCGCGAACTCGAGGAGCTCGGGTTCGGCACGCTCTGGCTGGGCGGCTCACCCACTGGTGACCTGCGGATCGCCGAGGACCTGCTGGACGCGACGAGCACGCTGAAGATCGCGACCGGGATCGTGAACGTCTGGGTGACCGAGGCCGCCGAGGTGGCGGAGTCCTACCACCGGATCGAGGCCAGGCACCCGGGCCGGTTCCTGCTCGGGGTCGGCGCCGGGCACAAGCTGCTCAACACCGAGTACGAGAAGCCGTACACGAAACTGGTGTCCTATTTGGACGAGCTGGACGCCGCGGGCGTGCCCGTGTCCGGCCGTGCCCTGGCGGCGTTGGGGCCCAAGGCGCTGACGCTCGCGGCCGAGCGCACCGCGGTCGCGCACCCCTACTTCGTTCCGGTCGAGCACACCCGGCAGGCACGGCAGACCCTGGGAGACGGGCCGCTGCTCGCGCCGGAGGTCGCCGTCGTGCTCGAGTCCGACCGCGCGGTCGCCGACCAGATCATCCGCAAGTACACCGGTATGTACCTGCAGCTCTCGAACTACACCAACAACTTGCTGCGCCTCGGGTTCACCGAGGAGGACTTCGCCGACGGCGGCAGCGACCGGCTGATCGGCGCGTTGATCCCGCAGGGCGTGGACAACATCGTCGCGACGGTCGCGCAGCACCACGAGGCCGGCGCGGACCACGTGAACCTCCAGGTCCTCACCGCCGACGGTGCCCTTGACGTGGACGCGTTCCGTGCGTTGGGCAACGCTCTGACGTGACCTGTGCGCCTTGAGCCGATCCAGGCGGACCGCGGTGGTGGTCGGTGATCGTGCCCCGGGCGGTGTCGACCGAGTGCAACACCGCCCGGGCGTGGTCAGCCGATCGAGCGAGCATCCACGCCCAGTGGCCCGCTCGGCAGTGGGGCAGTCCGACTTGAGCCGCTCTAGTCGGTGACGTCGACGCCCTTCCAGAACGCCACGTGGTCCTTGATCTGCGCCGCGGCCTCCTTCGGTGCCGGGTAGTACCACGCCGCGTCCGGGTTCTCCGCGCCGTCGACCCGCAACGTGTAGTAGCTGGCCGTGCCCTTCCACGGGCAGACCGACGTGGTCTCGGAGGGCTGAAGGTACTGCTTGTTCACTGAATCGATCGGGAAGTAGTGGTTGCCCTCCACGACCACAGTGTTGTCACTCTCCGCTATGACGGTTCCGTTCCACCGTGCTATCGCCATACAGCCAGTTTGCTCCTCGTAGGATTCGGCTGCACAGGCATCTAGCCCCGAGGAGGACGAGACCGATGCCCATCGCCACACCCGAGGTCTACGCGGAGATGCTGGATCGGGCGAAGCAGAACGAATTCGCCTACCCCGCCATCAACGTCACCTCCTCGGAGACCCTCAACGCCGCGCTGCGTGGTTTCGCCGAGGCACAGAGCGACGGCATCATCCAGGTGTCCACCGGCGGCGCCGAGTTCGCGTCCGGGACCAAGGTCAAGGACATGGTCACCGGCGCCACCGCGCTGGCCGAGTTCGCGCACGTGGTCGCCGCGAAGTACCCGGTGAACATCGCGCTGCACACCGATCACTGCCCGAAGGACAAGCTGGACGGCTTCGTCCGGCCGCTGATCGAGATCAGCAAGCAGCGCGTCGCCCGCGGCGAGAACCCGCTGTTCCAGTCGCACATGTGGGACGGCTCGGCGGTACCGCTCGACGAGAACCTCAAGATCGCGGCCGAGCTGCTCTCGCAGACCGTCGAGGCCAAGATCATCCTTGAGGTCGAGATCGGTGTCGTCGGCGGCGAGGAGGACGGCGTCGCCAACGAGATCAACGACAAGCTGTACACCTCGGAAGAGGACTACCTCAAGACGATCGACGCCCTCGGCGCCGGTGAGCGTGGCCGCTACCTGCTGGCCGCGACCTTCGGCAACGTGCACGGCGTGTACAAGCCGGGCAACGTCAAGCTGCGCCCCGAGGTGCTCAGGCGCGGCCAGGAGGTCGCCGCCCAGAAGCTCGGCCGCCCGGCCGACGACAAGCCGTTCGAGCTGGTGTTCCACGGCGGTTCGGGCTCCGAGCTGTCGGAGATCCACGAGGCGGTGTCGTACGGCGTGGTGAAGATGAACATCGACACCGACACCCAGTACGCCTTCACCCGCCCGATCGCCGAGCACATGTTCAAGAACTACGACGGCGTGCTCAAGATCGACGGTGAGGTCGGCAACAAGAAGACCTACGACCCGCGCAGCTACCTCAAGAAGGCGGAGACCGCGATGGCCGACCGCATCATCGAGGCCTGCCAGCACCTGAAGTCCGCCGGCCGCATGATCGCCGGCTGACGGCGGCAGCCCGACCTGACGAAGCCCGCGCCGTCCCGGCGCGGGCTTCGCCGTTCATGCCGCATCCCGCTCGATCGGGTGAACTTCCTTGCCGGTGCGGCGGCCGGGCCACCAGGGTGCTGGGGCGTGATGCCGAAACGCGTTGTCGCCGCTGTCGTTCTCGCCTGTCTCGCGATCGCCACCCTGGGGGCGCTCGCCGGGCTGCTGAGCTGATTGGATGGGGTCATGCAGAACAACCTGCTTGGCCCCGAACCGACGTTCCTGCCCGAGCGCGCTGAGCAGCAGGCCGCCATCGAGGCCGGCAAGGACGCGGCTGAGGTCGCCGCGGCCTGGCCGGACTTCAGCGAGGCCTGGGCCGTGCTCGCGGAGCAAGCCCTCGGCAGGGGCGAGAACGTGGCGGCGTACGCCTACGCCCGCACCGGCTACCACCGCGGCCTGGACCAGTTGCGCCGCAACGGCTGGAAGGGCTTCGGCCCGATCCCGTGGAGCCACCGCCCCAACCAGGGATTCCTGCGGGCACTGGCGGCACTGGGCAAGGCCGCCGACGCCATCGGCGAGACCGAGGAGTACGACCGGGTCAGGAAGTTCCTCGAGGACTCCGACCCGGCCGCGCCCCAGATCTAGCAGCGGTCGAGCATCGAGTTGAGCGCTGACTTCTCCGCGGAGTTCACCGTCAGCGTCCACTTGTACTTCGAGCCGATCCACATCCGGGCGTAGGTGCACCAGTAGGACGTGAGCGGCGGCTTCCACGCGTCGGGTGACTTGTCGCCCTTGGCCTGGTTGACGTCGTCGGTCACCGCGATCAGCTGCGGGCCGGACAGGTCGTTGGCGAACTGCTGTCGTTTCGACGTCGTCCACGACCGCGCGCCGGTCCGCCACGCGTTGGCGAGCGGGATGATGTGGTCGATGTCCACGTCGGACGCGGCCGACCAGGTGGCGCCGTCGTACGGGCTGTACCAACCACCCGAGGTGGCGGCGCAGGACGAGTCGACGACGACGTTGGTGCCGTCCCGCTTCAGCACTTGCTCTCTGGTGTTGCAGCTGCCGGAAACGGTCGTCCAGTGCGGGAACAGGTCACGGCTGTAGCCGGTCATGGTCCCGTCGGGCGCGACGGTCAGCGCGTTGAGCTGACTGCGCGCGGTGGTCGCGCTGGGAATGCCTGGCGGGGTCGCCGACGCCACCACAACCATTCCGAGCAGCAGAGCGACGACGAGCAGCAGGGTCCGTAAGGCATTTTTGGCGATCATGTCACCTCCGTGGCATTGGTCACTCGAAGGTGACTGACGGAGATGGCGCGGGCAATACCTCCGGGTGACGCCCGGACTACCGGTGCTCTAACTCGGACTCGATCACCGCCCGCATCAGCCGCGCCGTGTGGTCCGCGATCTCCGCCGCTGAGCAGGGCCGATCATGGGTCAGCCACCACGTGATCGACTGCACCGCGATCGCGCCGAGGATGGTCGGGGTCAAAGAATTCCCATCATTCCCAGTCAGGTGCCCGGAGCTGAGCGACGCCAGTTTCGCGCGCATCTTGTCGGCGAACCACGACCCTGCCTTGCGGCTCAGCAATGCCTTGTAGAGCCGTTCGTAGGTGGCGATGTGGTCGAAGAACGCCACCCAGCGGTCGTCGCGGGTCTCCGGCGCGGTGTCCATCAGCGGGCCGAGCGCGTCGTCGAAGACCTGCTCGGCGAGGTGGTACTTGTCCTTGTAGTTCCGGTAGAACGCGGCCCGGCTGACCATCGCGCGTGCCGTGATCTCGCCGACCGTGATCCGCTCGAAGCCGCGCTCGTCGATCAGCTCGACCAGGGCGTCGCGCAGCAGTCTGCGGGTCCGCCGTACCCGCAGATCACCTTCGGGCCGAGACAATTCGCGCTCCTTGTCCAGGATGGGACAGCCCGGCCCGATTGCTCGTTGGCCGCGGGCCGCTCGCCGGACAGTGTGCCTCATGAGAGACAAGGTGTCTCGTAACGAGGAGTCGATCATGCGAGTTGTCCGTGTCCCCGAGTTCGGAGCGCCGGACGTGATGCGTGTGGACGAAGCCGAGCGGCCGGAACCCAAGCCGGGCCAGGTGCTGGTCGAGGTGGAGCTGGCGGCTGTCCTGTTCGCCGACACATTGGCGCGGCGTGGCGCCTTGCCGTGGCCGCTGCCGTACGTCCCCGGCATGGAGGTCGGCGGCGTGGCCGACGGCCGCCGTGTCGTGGCCAGGACAGCGGGACTGCAAGGCGGCTACGCGGAATTCGCCTTGGCCGAAGAGGTGTACGCGGTCCCGGACGGGATGCCGATGGCGGACGCCTTGGCGTTGTTCGGCGGCGGTGACATGGCGATCGGCCTGCTTGACGCGATGCGTGTGGACGAGACCGACACGGTGTTGATCACGGCCGCGGCCGGCCGGATCGGGTCGATGCTGGTGCAGCTGGCCAAAGCCCGTGGCGCACGGGTGATCGCCGTGACGAGCCACAGCGAAGTGCCGGATTCAGTGGCGTACGACGGCGACTGGGGCGAGCCCACGGTCGTGCTCGATTCCGTGGGCGGCGAGGTCGCCGAGAAAGCCATGGCGGTGGCCAAGGACCGAGTCGGGCTCTACGGGTTCGCGTCGGGCAGCTGGCCGAAGCTGGACGCCGACCTGATCGCCCGCAAGGGACTGACCGTGGTCGGCGCGTCCGCCGTGGTCCGACGACGGACTCCGGAGAAGCAGCGCGCCGACGCCGAGCAGGCCCTCAACAGCCGCCTGCAGGCCAAGATCCACGCCGTCCACCCGTTGGCGGAGGCCGCGAAGGCACACCGCGAGATCGAGGAGCGCCGGAACGTCGGCGCCGTGCTGCTGCGGGTCAGATGACGCCGCGAGCCACGCGGAGGTCCGAGGTGTGCCGGTACCACGTCCAGCGTTGCGTCGGCCGAGGGTGCGTGACGCCGTCCTTGACCGGGTTCACCGGCAGGCTGCCGAGTTGGAAGGCGCGGCCACGGAACTCGGTGACGCGCTTGCCGAGCAGGCCGCGCCGGATCACCCGGACGATCAGCCCGTTGCGGCCGGACGGGTCGGGCGTCACCTCGATCCCGCTCACGCCGCCGCGTAGCGCGGTCGTGTCGTCGCAGTAGGCCACGCCCCGGGTCGGCCCGATCCTGCCCAGTCCGACCAGCACGCCTCCGGCGTCGTCGCGGATCAGCGGGATCGGGTCGACGTCACCGCGCAGCGCGACCTCGATCGCCTTGCCGGTGTCCGGCGGCAGACCCCACAGATCGGCCACCCAGGAGTCGCCGACCGGCACGAACCCGACTGTGATCTCGTCGACAAGTTCTTTGCGCAACACCCGCAGGACCACCGCGGCCAGGTCCGCGTCCGTGCCGAGCACCGCCAGGCGGCGCCCGGAAAGGTCCTTGAGCAGGGGATCCACGTCCGGGCGAGCCGGATTCGACGGCACCGCACGCACCTCGACGTCATCACGCTGCGTCAACGACGTCCACCGACCGTGGCCGGCCGAATCGCCGCAGGCCAGTACGAGTGCACCCACGCTGAGCTCCTGGTCTAGTCTTCCTTACCGGCATTTCGCACGCCCGAATCCACCTGGAGTCTCACATGCCGGCCATCGTGGTCATCGGCGCCCAATGGGGCGACGAAGGTAAAGGCAAGGCAACCGACCTGTTCGGTGACCGCGTCCAGTGGGTCGTCCGCTACCAAGGCGGCAACAACGCAGGGCACACCGTGGTTCTTCCCGACGGTCAGAACTTCGCGCTGCACCTGATCCCGTCCGGCATCCTCTCGCCGAACGTCGACAACGTGATCGGCAACGGCGTGGTGGTCGACCCCGGTGTGCTGCTGGAGGAGCTGTCCGGGCTGGAGGCCAGGGACGTCGACACCAGCAGGCTGCTGATCTCCGCGGACGCGCACTTGATCATGCCGTACCACGTGGCCATCGACAAGGTCACCGAGCGGTACCTGGGCAAGGCCAAGATCGGCACGACCGGCCGCGGCATCGGGCCGTGCTACCAGGACAAGGTCGCCCGGGTCGGCGTGCGGGTGCAGGACCTGCTGGACGAGAAGATCATGCGGCAGAAGGTCGACGCCGCGCTGGACTTCAAGAACCAGGTGCTGGTCAAGGTCTACAACCACCGCGCGCTGGACCCCAACCAGGTCGTGGACACCGTGCTGGAGCAGGGCAGCAAGTTCCTCAGCCGGATCGCCGACACCCGCCTGCTGCTCAACCAGGCGCTGGAGCGCGGCGAGAACGTGCTGCTGGAGGGCTCGCAGGGCACCCTGCTGGACGTCGACCACGGCACGTACCCGTTCGTCACGTCCTCGAACCCGACCTCCGGCGGCGCCGCGGCGGGTTCGGGCATCGGCCCGACCCGGATCACCACGGTGATCGGCATCCTCAAGGCGTACACCACGCGGGTCGGTTCCGGGCCGTTCCCGACCGAGCTGACCGACGAGATGGGCGAGAGCCTGCGCAAGCAGGGCGGCGAGTTCGGTGTCACCACCGGGCGTTCCCGCCGGACCGGCTGGTTCGACGCGGTGATCGCCCGGTACGCGCAGCGGGTCAACGGCATCACCGACTTCTTCCTCACCAAGCTGGACGTGCTGTCCGGTTTGGACACCGTGCCGGTCTGCGTCGGGTACGAAGTGGACGGACGGCGGATCGACGACATGCCGATGACGCAGACCGACGTGCACCACGCCATCCCGGTCTACGAGGAAATGCCCGGCTGGTGGGAGGACATCACCGAATGCCGGGAGTTCGGCGAACTCCCGGCGAACGCGCGCGCCTACGTCGAACGGCTGGAGGAACTGTCGGGCGCCCAGGTCTCCGCGATCGGCGTCGGCCCCGGCCGCGAACAGACGATCGTGCGGCACGAGATGGTGCGCTGACCGCCCATCCAGTACCAGCGCTTGCGCTGGTACTGGATGCACCCCGCGCTCGCGTGCGGGGCGGAGGTCAGCGGCGGGCCTTGCGGGCCTCCACCGCCGTGTCCGGGTTGTCCGTGAACACGCCGTCGACGCCGGTGGCGAAGAACCGCTCGAACTCGCCCAACGCGTTGCCGTACTCGGCCGGGATCGCCGAGGAACGGAAGTCCGCGGGCAGGAAGTTGTTCTCGTTGCGGAAGGTGTACGGGACGACCTTCAGGCCGGCCTTGTGCGCGTCACCCACGAGCGAGGTCGGCGCCTTCAGGAAACCGGTCGGGTCGCGCGGGATGACCTGCGACTTCTCCGGGCCGAGCCAGTCGGCGTAGCGGGCCACGTCACGCAGGCCCGCCGGGCTGACGATGTCGGCGTAGGTCCGCGGGTCGCCCTTGGCGACGAAGTCGTACGGCGCGCCCGTGGCGCCGGTCAGCTGGACCAGCTGCACCCGCAGGGAACGGTTGAGGGCGACCAGGTTGCCGACCTCGAAGGACTGCACGACCACCTTCGCGTGCGGCTGGTTGAGGCCGTTGCGGTCGAGGGTCCGGATCAGCGCGGGCTCCAGGGGCTTGCCGATCGACTGGAAGTAGGTCGGGTGCTTGGTCTCCGGCGCGATGCCGATCTCCCGGTGCAGCTCCCGGGACAACCGCTTGCTCAGGTCGATGACCTCCTGCAGGGTCGGCACCTCGAAGCGCTTGTCGTAGATCGTGTTGCGCTGGCGCAGCTGCGGGATGCGCTCGGTCGCGCGCAGCGTCTTGAGCTCCGCGAGCGTGAAGTCCTCGGTGAACCAGCCGGTCAGCGGGCTGCCGTCGATCGTCTTGGTGGTCTTGCGGCCGGCGAACTCCGGCCGTGCGGCCACGTCGGTCGTGCCGCCGATCTCGTTCTCGTGCCGGGCCACCAGCACGCCGTCCCTGGTCGAGACGAGGTCGGGCTCGATGTAGTCCGCGCCCATCCGGGCGGCCAGCTCGTACGAGGCCAGGGTGTGCTCCGGGCGGTAACCCGAGGCGCCGCGGTGGCCGAAGACCAACGGGGTGGCCTGGGCGCCCCCGCCGCGCTCCTGCTGCTCCGCGGTCGCCGAGCCGACCAGCGCGACCAGTGCGAAGCCCGACAACGCCACTGCGGCGAGCCGTTTACCCATCACGTGCCTCCTTGCTGAAACGAAGTGCGTGGACGCTACCTCTGGTTCCTGCACGTACGGCCACGTCCGGATGAACGTTGCGGGTTGGCACCGGCTTGCCGCAAGAGGTGATGACTGTCCTAAGGCACTGCTAAGACATCTGTGACCTCGCCCACGGCAGGAGGTAGGTTCGCCGCGTGACGACCGCAGAGCAGCGCAGCGTTGACGACATCGTCGGCGCGCACGACGAGGAACGACCGGCGCGCAAGCTATCCGGACGCTGGGAACGCGCGCTGTGGATCATCGGCGCCGGTGTCGCGCTGCTCGTGCTCAAACAGGTCTTCCTGCCGTTCGACCAGGGCAACCAGTACTACCTGGTGATCTTCCTGGCGGTCACGCTGCCGCTGGTGTTCCTGTCGTACCGGCCGAAAGGCCGCAGCGGCAAGGAAAAGGACGACCCCGGTGTGATCGACTGGGTACTGTCCGCGATCACGCTCGTGGTCGCGCTGTACCCGTTGCTGACCGGGTTCGACGCCTTCCTCGACCGGCAGGGCCAGCTGTCCGCAGTGGACGTTGTGGCCGGCGCGCTGCTGCTGGTGCTGATCCTGGAGGCGACGAGGCGCACGACCGGGCTGGTCCTGCCGATCATCTGCCTGGTCTTCCTGGCCTACGCCTACTACGGCGGCTTCCTGCCGCAGAGCTGGTCGATCTCGCACGCGGGGATGAACTTCGACGAGATCATCAGTGCCCTCTACGACCCGAGCAACGGCTTCTTCGGCACGCCGCTCGACGTCGCGGCCACGTACATCGTGCTGTTTACGATCTACGGCGCCGTGCTGGCGAACTCGGGCGCGGGCGCCTTCTTCGTCGACTTCAGCTTCGCGTTGTTCCGCAAGTCCCGTACCGCGCCCGGCCGGACGACCGCGTTGTCCGGGTTCCTGCTCGGCACGGTCTCCGGTTCGGGCACGGCGACCACGGTCACGCTCGGCGCGATCACCTGGCCGATCCTGAAAAAAGCCGGATACCCCAAGGAGAACGCGGGTGGCCTGCTGGCCGCGTCCGGTATCGGCGCGATCCTGTCGCCGCCGACGCTCGGTGCCGCCGCGTTCATCATCGCCGAGTACCTCGAAACCTCGTACCTGACCGTCCTGCTCTGGGCGATCGTGCCGACGCTGCTCTACTACCTCGGCATCGTGTTCGCCGTCGAGGCGGACGCCCGCCGGTTCGGCGCGCACTCGGTGGACCTCGACACGCCCAAAGCCTGGACCGTGCTCGCCAAGGGCGGGTACCACTTCGCCTCCCTGGCGATCATCGTCGTGTTCCTGGCGTTGGACATCCCGCCGTTCTCCGCGGTGGTCTACGCGTCCGGCGTGGCGGCGCTGTTCTCCTTGGCCACCAGGCTTTTCGCCGAGGACAAGCGGGCCGCCGTCACGACATGGCTGAAGGAGCTCGTCGACTCGCTGTCCGAAGGCATCCGTGGCGCGCTGCCGGTGATCGCGGTCTGCGCCGCGGCGGGCGTGATCACGTCGACGATCACCAAGACCGGCCTCGGTCAGGTGCTCGCGGACTCGTTGGTCAAGGCAGCGAACTCGTTGTCGGACAACCCGACGGTCGTGCTCGCGTTCACGGTCGTGTTCTGCGCGCTCGCGGTTTGTGTTCTGGGCCTTGCGGTTCCGGTCACCGCGTCGTTCATCATCTCGTGGGTGGTGATCGGCCCGGCGTTGATCACGCTGGGCGTCGAGCCCGCCGAGACCGCGATGTTCATCTTCTACTACGCGGTGCTGTCGGAGGTCACGCCGCCGACCGCGCTCGCGGCCGTCGCGGCGTCGGCCATCACCGGCGGCGCCGTGATCAAGACCATGTGGCAGACGTGGAAGTACACGCTGCCCGCCTTCCTGGTGCCGTTGGCGTTCGTGCTCACCGAAAACGGTTCGGCCTTGCTGCTTCAGCGTCCGTTCCTCGACGTGCTGTGGGTGACGGCGGTTTCGGCGGTCGGTGTCGCCATGCTCGCGGTCGTCACCACCGGCTGGCTGATCGGTCCGGCGAAGCTGCCGGTGCGGATTCTGTGCGTGCCCGCGGCTTTGCTGTTGCTGTACCTCCAGCCACTTTCCATCGCGATCGGTGCGGGCTTCGCCGCGGCGGCCGTCATCGTGCACCTGGTGTTGCGGCAAAAGGACAAGGAGATCAACCGTGCGTAGGACACTCGTCGGCGTCTTGGGGCTCGCGCTGGTGGCCACCGGCTGCGGCGGCAAGCGGGAGGACGCCCCCGCGGCTCAACAACCCGGCGGCGGGCAGGCCGCCTGTGAGGCGGCCGACGGCCGGGTCACCATCGCCACCGGCAACGTAGGCGGCGTCTACTACGTGCTCGGCGGCGGCCTGGCCCAGGTGATCAGCAACAACTCCAAGCTGAAGGCGACCGCCGCGGACACCGGCGCGTCCGTGCAGAACATCCAGCAGCTGGGCGACAAGACCTACGACATCGCCTTCTCGCTCGCCGACACGGCGGCCGACGCCGTGCAGGGCAAGTCCGCGTTCGAAGGCAAGCCGCAGAAGGTCCAGGCGCTGGCGCGGATCTACTCGAACTACACGCAGGTCGTCGTGCGTGCCGACAGCGGGATCAACAGCGTCGCGGACTTCCGGGGCAAGCGGATCTCGACCGGCTCGCCGAAGTCCGGCACCGAGGTGATCGCCAACCGCCTGCTGCAGGCGGCCGGGCTGAAGGACACCGACCTGTCGCCGCAGCGGCTGGCGTTGCGCCAGACCGTGGACGGCATGAAGGAGGGCAAGATCGACGGCCTGGTCTGGTCCGGCGGCCTGCCCACCCCGGAGATCACCGACCTGACCACGTCCATGGGCGACAAGGTGAAGTTCATCGACATCACCCCGCAGCTCGGCGCCCTCAAGCAGCTCAACCAGGTCTACGACCAGGGCACCATCCCGGCGGCCACCTACAAGCAGCCCGCGGACGTGCCGACCGTCGTGGTGCCGAACTTCCTGCTGGTCCGGGAGGACTTCCCGGCGGGCAACGCGTGCGCGGTCACCAAGCTGATCTTCGACAAGAAGGCCGACCTGGAGAAGACGCACCCGTCCGCCAAGGACATCACCAAGGAAACGGCCGTCAAGACCGATCCAGTACCACTGCACCCCGGCGCCAAGCAGGCCCTCGGCGTGAGCTGAACGGACCAGAGCACCTATCCTCATCAGTCGTGCGAGTTCTGGTCATCGGGTCTGGGGCCCGAGAGCATGCCCTTGTTCTTGGCCTGTCACGGGACCCGAAGGTCACCGCGTTGGCCTGCGCGCCGGGCAACGCCGGCATAGCCGCGGTCGCCGAGCAGTACGGCGTCGAGGTCGCCGATCCCGCCGCGGTCGCGGCGCTGGCGGCCAAGTGGCAGGCCGACCTGGTCGTCATCGGCCCGGAAGTGCCGCTGGTCGCCGGGGTGGCGGACGCCGTCCGCGCGGCGGGCATCGCCTGCTTCGGCCCGTCCGCCGAGGCCGCGCGGATCGAGGGCTCGAAGGCGTTCGCCAAGGAGATCATGACGGCCGCCGGGGTCCCGACCGCGCACAGCGAGGTCGTGGACAACCCGGCCCGCCTGGACGCCGCGCTGCGCCGCTTCGGCCCGACCTACGTGGTCAAGGACGACGGCCTGGCCGCGGGCAAGGGCGTCGTGGTGACCACGGACCTCGCGGCCGCCCGTGCGCACGCGATGACCCTGCTCGAAGGTGGCCACCCGGTCCTGCTGGAGTCGTTCCTGTCAGGACCGGAGGTGTCCCTGTTCTGTCTGGTCGACGACCGCACAGTGGTGCCGCTGCTGCCCGCGCAGGACTTCAAGCGGGTCGGCGACGGCGACAGCGGGCCCAACACCGGCGGCATGGGCGCGTACACGCCGCTGCCGTGGGCCTCGGAGGACCTGACGGCCACGATCGTCGAGACGATCGTCCAGCCGGTGGTCGACGAGATGGCAGACCGGGGCGTGCCGTTCTCCGGCCTGCTCTACGCGGGCCTGGCGATCACCCCGACCGGCCCGCAGGTGATCGAGTTCAACTGCCGCTTCGGCGACCCGGAGACCCAGGCCGTGCTGGCCCTGCTGCGCACGCCGCTCGGCGAGCTGCTCAACGCGGTGGCCACCGGCAACCTCGCCGCGCAACCCCCGCTGGAGTGGGCGGAGGGTTCGGCGGTGACCGTGGTCGTCGCGGCCGAGGGCTACCCCGGCAGGCCGCGGACCGGTGACGTGATCGCGGGCAGTGAAGCCGAGGGCGTCCTGCACGCGGGCACCCGCAGGCGTGACGACGGAGCCGTGGTGTCGACGGGTGGCCGTGTGCTGTCGGTCGTGGGTACGGGCGACGACCTGGAGGCGGCGCGTCAGGATGCGTACCGTCGGATCGAGAACCTGCACTTGGCCGGGTCGCATCATCGGACGGACATCGCCCTGCGTGCGTCCCGTGGCGAAGTCGCGGTCCCCGCTAGCTGATTCGGTGGAACCGGTTCGCCGGTTTCTTCGTCAAACTTCAGGTAGCGGTCTACCACCGGTTGATAGCCTCGCGAAGTGAGACCGGACGACTACGGAACGTACGGGGGTGCGTGGATGAACGAGACGACCGGCTCATCCTTCTGGGCGAACATGCTGGCGTCGATGCCGGAGGCACCGCCCGCCAGCACGGCGACGATGAAGGTCAACCACGACAACGTGCTGGCCGCGGCGAAGATCATCCAAACCCAGATCGACGCCCTGACCGATACGTTCCGGCACCACGGTCAGGCTCTGTTCGTCGAACCGACGGCGGACGACCCGGTCAGCCAGGACGCGGCAGCGGCGTGGAATTTCCGGCTGGTCGAAGCGGACGACTCCTATGCCGCCCGGATTCAGGACTACATGGAAAGCCTGAAGAAGCTGATCACTCAGCTGAAGGAAAGCGCGAAGACGTATGGCTTCAGTGAGCAGGACATCGAGGCCAGCTTCGGCGGGGTCGTCGTTGATTAGGTTCGCGTTGGTGGCCGCCGTGGCAGGCCTCGTGCTCACCGGATGCACCGAAACAGATCCCGGTGAGGCGGTACCCCCGGCCCCGACCACTCCGACCGGCGGGGCCTCCGGTGGTGGCGGCCAGCCGACCGTGGCCGTTCCACCGCGGCCGCGAGACATCAGTCTCGACGGTGTCGATCCTTGCAAACTCTTCAGCCCGGCCCAGCTCCAGCAGATCAAGGTCTCCCGGCAGAAGAACGACGTCCAGACCGAAGAGGTCTTCAAGGGTGCTCCGGTCTGCGCGATGGACGGTGCCGACGGTCAGGCCTACTTCGACTACGAGGCCTGGTTGGTGACCACCGAGGGAATCGATCCGTGGCTGAGCGGAAAGCGCAACGTCGATGCCAAGCTGGTGTCGATCGACGGGTTTCCCGCAGCCAGCATCAAGGTTCGCGGCACGACCAGCTTCACCTGCCAGACCGCTGTCGGAGTCGCCGACAACCAGCAACTGATGGTGCAGTTCCGGCCCACCACTCGAGGTGCTTTCACCCAAGAGCAGATGTGTCAGAAGAGCGAGCAGGCCGCGACGCTCGCCATGCAGACCCTCAAGACCCTGAAGTGAGGAACCGTCATGACCGGAACCGACATCGGTGACTACCGATTCGCCGGCTACAGCAACGAGGAACTCGCCGTCATGGTCGACCAGATCCGGCAGGGTCGTGGTTCGGAGAGCATGAATCGCGCGGTCGACGCGCTCACGGCGATCGCCAACGGCCTCAAGCAGACCGACGAGGTCCTGCGCACCGAACTGGCCAAGATCGGGGTCGAGTGGACCGGCGCGTCCAGTGAGGACGCCACGGTCGTGATGACCGACTCCGCTCAGTACGGCGGCTCGGCGACCGGCACGATCACCAGTTCCGCCGGGGCTGTCTGCAACCAGGGTGACGACTACTCCCGCACCCGCAACTGCGCCCCCGAGTCGAGCGCCCTGCGTGGTGCCAAGGACTACAACGTCATCGACAAGCTCCTGCTGCACACCACGGACCACTCCAAGGAGGTCCAGCGCACGCAGGCGGCCAGGGCGCAGGCCGTCGACACCATGACCAACTACGCCAACGCCAGCCGGAACAACCTGGCCGGCTACCAGTCCCTGCCGGTTCCGCCCAACATGAGCCTCGACGCGGCGCCGCCGCCGCGTGCGGGTGTCGGGACGAGCATTTCGAGCGTCGGCGGTGGGCCTTCGGCGTTCGTGCCGGGTGGTGCGTCGGCGCCTGGTGTTCCCGGGTCGGCGGGCGTGCCCGTCGGCGCGTTCGACGCCACGCACCAGAGCCCGACCGGTGGCGGAGCGCCTGGTCAGAACCCTGGCCTGCCGGGCCAGCCGCCGGGGGCGGGCAAGGTCGTCGGTGTCGGCCCGATGCCGGGACCGGCCGGGGTCGGGCCGTTGCAGCCGGGGACTGCGCCGACGCCGCCGATGCGCCCCTACTACGAGGGCATGACCGCCGCGGTCGCCGGAATGGCCGGTGGCGCCGGTGGTGGTGCGGCCGTGGGGTCCGTCGGCAACAAGGACCGCCTCGCGCCTCGCGGTGGCGCCGGGCGTGGTCCGGGTGTGGTTCCGCCTGGTGGTTCGCGGGGCGCGTCCGCGCTCGGCGCGTTGCCGCCGGAGGAGGCCGCGGCCGCCAAGACGGCTGAGCGGGTCGGCGCGAAGAGCAAGCCCGGCGTGTCGATGATGCAGCCCGCGGCGGGCACCGCGCAGAGCGAAGAGGACGAGGAGCACGTGCGCAAGTACGGCATCGAGGCCGAGGACGTGTTCGCCGACGGCCGGATGGTCATGCCGTCGGTCCTGGGTGAAGACGACGACGAGTGAGCCTGGTTCTCTCCGCGCTGGAGTTCGACGTCGTCTGGGAGAGCGAGCGGCTGCCGGACCGGCACGTCGCCCTCGACGTGCCCAGCCCCGGCAAGACACACACGGAACGGGCCGAACTGGTCCGCAAGACCTGGAAGGCGCTGGAGTCGCGCGGCCTGGCGCGGTCCGGCCGGGCCGAGCCCGAGCTGGTGGACATGCTGGACGTCCTGGCGCACCCGCACGTCAGCATCGACGTGTGGGTGTGGGCCGGGCGCGAGGTGAAGGCGTTCGCGGCCCAGGCGGGCAGGCAGGCGCAGCTGGCCGTGGTCGACGAGGGACAGGTCTGGCTGATCCCGGCGCGGGACACCGCGCTGGCCGAGTCGGCGGTGTCGGTCGCCGGGGAGATGGTCGCCGGGCCGGGGCGTTCGGTCAGCCTGCCCAACGACCTGGTGACCGCGGCGGACAACGAGTCGCACGGCGACACCAGGAAGTTCATCACCACCCTTGAGGCCAAGGGTGTCGCGTTGACCGACGCGCAGACGTTGACGTCGATGCTCGGCGGAATCACCACGCGCGGGCAGTTCGGCGCCGAACGCCGTCACCGCGATCAGCGAATTGTCCGCGCTGAACGAGTTGTCGCATTTCACGACACCCCGGAAGGCCGTTATCTCGACCTGGTGAAACCCAGTCCGGACGGCCGGACCTGGCTGACCGTCTCGCCGGCCGACAACCAGCGGCTGGCGACGTTCGTGTGGGAACTACTCGAAGAGATCTGAATTCACTTCAGGGCGGGCGGGAACCCGCGAGGGGTTCTCGTGCGTCACATGTTCGGGTGGCGAAGGGGTGGGCCGTGGCCGACTACAACATCGAGGCGATCAACAACTGCATGACCGGCGTGCAGAACTTCAAACCGAAGTTCGGCCAGATCGCCGACTCGTTCCACAACGTGCCGAGCGACCCCGGTGCCTACGGTGAGCTGCCGAGCTCCGGCGCTGTGTCCGGTGCGGTCGACGAGGTGAACAGGCTGATGCTCACCGAGTTCGACAAGGCAGAGCAGTTGCTCGACGGGATCGCCCGCGCGCTGGACGCGGTGATCCAGAGCGTGCGGAACGTCGAAGAGCACACCGCCAAGACGATGACGGTGTGAGTCCTGGGGAGGATGTGCGGTGAGCGCTGCTGAGGCGGTGGCGAACTATCCGGGCGGCGGAGCCGTGCTCGCGGCCGCGCGGAAGGTCGAGAATGCGAACAGTGGCGCGATCACCGCCGCGGCGCAACGCCTTACCGAGGCGGGCACGAATGTCGGCGAACACGGCACAGGCGTGGCGAATTCGGTCAAATCGCTCGACGCTGCCTGGCAAGGTGTGTCCGCCGATCAGTTCGTGGCCTATATGGACCGGTTCGCCAAAGCCGGTACGGCGTGTGGCGAGGGACTGGTGAAAGCCGGTGCGGCACTGACCAAGGTGGCCTCCGCGATCGACGAGGCGAAGCATTTTGTCGCCAATCGGTGTGAACAGGTGCTCGGTGAGATCAAACGGATCGCGCAGCAGAACCCGGAGGCCGACCAGGCGCGGATCGACGCCGCGATCCGGCCGTTGACCGCCGCGGCCGCGACCGACATCGAGAACAAGCTCAGGGAGACCGACGAGCAGCTGAAGGCGGCGGCGAGCGAGATCAAGGCCGCCGCGAACCCGGGCGCCCGGTTCTCCGACATCCCCGAGCCCGGCAGCCAGCCGTACGTGCCAGGTCCGGGCAAGACGATCGACTGGCAGCCCGAAGCACCGCGGGACCAGCGGACCACACCGGCCGACGCGGGCACCAAGCCCGGTCAGAACACGCTGTCCAACACCAGTGGCGGCGGTTCGAACCAAGGCGGCGGAGGCAGCGGCGGTGGCGGCTTCAGCGGCGGTGGTGGAGGTGGCGGTGGCGGCCTCGGCCCCAGCGGCGGCCCGCCCGCCGGCCCGCCGCCCGGCAACGTCCAGGAGTGGATCCAGCAGGCGTTGCAGGTATTGCGCGCCAACGGGATCAACGTCAGCGACGCGGACGTGCAGAAGATCTGGACGATCATCCAGCACGAGTCCGGCGGAAATCCCAACGCGATCAACAACTGGGATTCGAACGCTGCCAAGGGCACGCCGTCCAAGGGGTTGATGCAGTGCATCGACCCGACCTTCAACAGCTACAAGCTGCCTGGGCACGACAACATCTGGAACCCGGTCGACAACATCTGCGCGGGCGTGAACTACGCGATCTCCCGCTACGGCTCGTTGGACAACGTGCCCGGTATCAAGGCGATGGCGAACGGTGGTGCCTACCGCGGCTACTGACCCCGGCCAATTGGTCCTTTGAGGACGATGGTGTCAGTTTCTCGCCACATTTCCGGTACTTCCGTCGCGCGGACCGGAATGGTTCCGCTGTCACGTCCTGACATGCGCAAATGCCCTATCGTGAATGGGTTTTGACCGGTAAGTACGTCCAGTCGGTTCCGGCGGATCAGCCGAAAGTCTGATGTGCGGCCAATTCGTGGCTTCTAGGTTCGTGCCGTCATGGCTTCGCTGTCGGACTGAGAGGATGGCTATGTCGGGGATCAGAGGGAGTCGATGGGCACGCGGGGGCGTGACCGCGATGGCTGTCCTGGCCGTTGCCGGGCTGGCGTCGCCGGCTGTCGCGGCGCAACCGGCCGCGTTACAGGAGTTCTACAGTCAGCCGCTTTCCTGGGCGCCGTGTGCGGAGGAAGGGGAGCTCGCCACGTTGCAGTGCGCCACCTTGGTGGTGCCGATGAACTACCGCAAACCTGACGCCGAGCGCATTTCGGTGACGATCAGCAAACTGCCCGCGAAGGACCCGGCCAAGCGCCGCGGTGTGCTGCTGATCAACCCCGGTGGTCCCGGCGGTCCGGGCGTGGACATGCCGCTGGTGTTCGCCGACCGGCCGATCGCGCAGGTCTACGACATGATCGGCTTCGATCCGCGTGGTGTCGGCCGCTCCACTCCGTTGCGGTGCGAGGTCAGCCCGGCGATCGCCGACTTCCCGTCCCGGCCCACCGACGCCGAGTTCGAGCTGTACACGGCACAGGCGCGCAACGACGAGGCCGCATGTGAACGGGCCGCCGGTGGTCTGCGGCCGTACGTCAACACCCCGAACACCGCCCGCGACATGGACGTCATCCGGGGAGCGCTCGGCGAGAAGAAGATCAACTACCTCGGTTTCTCGTACGGCACGTACCTCGGCGCGGTGTTCGGCAGCCTCTTCCCGGCCAGCCTGGACCGCAACGTGCTGGACTCCTCGGTGAGCCCGGACTGGATCTGGCGCGAGCAGTTCAAGCAGCAGGCTGTGGCCATGCGTGAGAACGTCGACGCGTTCTACACGTGGGTGGGCGAGCGCAACTCGGTGTACGGGCTGGGCAAGTCCTACGCCGAGGTCTTCGCCACCACCGAGGCCCTCGCCGCGAAGCTGGCGACCAAGCCGATCAACGACCCGGATTTCGGCGAGGTGGACCGGACGATCTACGACGCGATCGTCGGCGCGAACGCGCGCTACCGCCCGTTGTGGGACGCGTTGGCCCAGGTCATCAAGGCCTTCAAGGCCGCGTCCGACGGCACCCTGGCGCCCGGTTCGGCGGAGCTCGCCGACGCGGCCAAGGCCGCGAAGCTGATGAAGGACCTCGCCATCGCCGAGACCGTCAACGGCGTGTTCCAGACCGTCACGTGTGAGGCCGACTGGCCGGGCGACCTGTCGATCTACTACAACGACATGAAGCTGTTCCGCGAGAAGTACCCGTACGGCTTCGGTGTCTACCGCGCGGCGCCGACCGAGTGCACCTTCCGCAGCTTCAAGCCGGCGGACAAGGTGACCGACCTCAAGCGTGCCGGTTACCCGACGGGACTGGTCATCCAGGCCGACGGTGACTCGCAGACCCACTACGACGGCGGTCCTGCCATGGCGGCCAAGCTGAGGGACCAGCTGGTGTCCGTGGCCGACGACGGCACGCACAGCCTGTACAGCCGCAACGCGTGCGCGTCCGACATCATCGACAAGTACCTGGTCGACGGCGTGCTGCCGGGTACCCGCGTCACCTGCCCTGGCGACCCGAGGCCGAACGTGCCCGCGGACGGCGAGCAGAGCGGCCAGCGTCCGGCGAACGCGGCCGGGGTGGCCGACACCGTGCAGCAGTACATCTCCGCGAAGAGGCTGGGCAAGGGCGTGTACTGAGCGGAAGCCCGGGGCGCGTGGGTGACTTAGGCTGGCTGACATGGTCAACAGCCCGCTGACGGTCGCCGCACGCGCCCTCGTGCCGCCGTTCTACGTCATGGACGTCCTGGAGGCCGCCAACGCGCGTCAGCGCGCCCAAGGCGACGTGGTGTCGTTGGCGGCCGGGCAGCCATCCGCACCGGCGGCCGCGCCGGTGCTCGAAGCCGCCGAGAAAGCCTTGCACGGCAACAAACTCGGTTACACCGAGCAACTGGGCATCCCGGAGTTGCGGGAGGCGATCGCGGGTCACTACGACCGGATGTACTCGCTTGAGGTGTCGCCGCAGGACGTCGTGGTGACGACCGGTTCGTCCGGTGGATTCCTGTTGTCGTTCCTGTCCGCGTTCGACGCGGGCGACCGGGTCGCGCTGGCCCGGCCGGGATACCCGGCGTACCGCAACATCCTGACCGCATTGGGTTGTGAGGTGGTCGAGATCGACACCTTCCAGCCCACCGTCGAGCTGCTCGACCAGGTGGGCCCGCTGAAGGGTGTCGTGATCGCCAGCCCGGCGAATCCGACCGGCACGGTCGTCGCCGGAGCGGAGCTGGCCGCGATCGCCGGATGGTGCGCCGAGCGTGGCGTCCAGCTGATCAGCGACGAGATCTACCACGGCATCGACTACGGGCTGAAACCCGCGACGGCCTGGCAGTACAGCCGTGAGGCCGTGGTGGTGAACTCGTTCTCCAAGTACTTCGCGATGACCGGGTGGCGCCTGGGCTGGTTGCTCGTGCCGCGGCGGCTGCACCGCGCGGTCGAGTGCCTGATCGGCAACTTCAACATCTGCGCACCGGCGATCGCCCAGCACGCCGCCGTCGCCGCGTTCACCGAGGAGTCGTACCGGGAGCTGGACGGGCACGTCGAGAAGTACCGGGCGAACCGGGACACGCTGCTGGCCGGGCTGCACCGGCTCAAGATCGACCGGCTGGCCCCGGCGGACGGCGCGTTCTACGTCTACGCCGACATCGAGCACCTCACGCACGACGCGATGAGCTGGTGCCAGCGGCTGCTGGCGGACACCGGGCTGGCGATCGTGCCGGGCACCGACTTCGACCCGGAGCACGGCTCGAGGTTCGTCCGGCTCAGCTTCGCGGGCGCGCACCACGAGATCGAGGAGGCGCTGCGCAGGCTCGGCGGCTGGGTGAACCCCTGACGTGCGATATCGGGGTCATTCCCGATGGGCCGGGCGGCCGGGCACTGGTTGACTGGGAACCACGGGTGAGCGCGGATCGTTCACTTCATGACCCGACGGGGAGGCTGGACATGGTAGTGAAGATCATCGGCGCGATCGTCCTGATCTGGCTGGCGTTCATGGTGCTCGGCTGGATCCTGTCCGCCTTCAAGTGGGTGCTGATCATCGCGGCGGTGGCCACGGTGGGAGCGCTCGCCTACGGTGCCATCAAGCGCTCCCAGATCAAGTCGTAGCTACAGAATTCCCACGGCGGTCAGGTGCTCACGGGCCTTGGCCGCCGAAACCCAGAGTTGCGCGTCGATCCCGGCCGCGGCGGCGCCGTCGATGTTGACCTGACGGTCGTCGAAGAACACGCAGTCGCGCGGCCGGGCACCCAGGCGGTCGAGCAGTTCCGCCCACATCTCCGGGTCCGGCTTGGCCATCCGCAGGTCACCCGAGAAGATCAGGTGCTCGAACTGCCTGCTCCACGCCTCGACTTCGACCAGGCGCCCGAACGCGGACGGGGCGTTGGACAGCAGTGCCAGCCCGTGGCCCGCGGCCTTGAGGTCCGTGATCAGCTCCAAAGTGGACTGCTCGGTGACCAGCCAGCCGGTGGTGTCGATCTTGGTCAGCTGCGCGGAAGTCGGCTCGTCCAGCTCCTTGCCCGCGACCGCCGACCAGTACTCCCGGTCCGGCATGCCGCGGTCGTACGCCTCCCGGTGCGCCCAGTAGGCGCTCTCGAAGGCGACCGAGTCCGCCCCCAGCACTTCGGCGAGCTCAGGCAGTGCGGCGGTCCGCTTGCTGATGACCTCGCCGTAGTCGAACACGATCCAGCGCACGATCACTCCTTCTCCAGTCGGCGCAACACTTCGGTGATGTCGTCGGCGGAGACGTCCCGGTGCGTGACGAACCGGACCCGGCCGGCCATCGGCACCGCGAGCACGCCGACTCGTTGCAGTTGAGCCAATGCCTGCGCGACATCCGGAACGCTCGCCATCACGATGTTGGTCTGCGGCGTGGCGACCTCCCAGCCGAGCTCGGCGAGACCGTCGGCCAGCGCACGCGCGTTGGCGTGGTCCTGCGCCAGGGACTCGATGTTCTCCAGCGCGACCAGTCCGGCCGCGGCCAGCACACCGCCCTGCCGGACGCCACCGCCCAGCATCTTGCGAGCCCGGCGGGCCTCTTCGACGAACGCGGCCGGTCCGGCGACCATCGAGCCGACCGGGGCGCCCAGCCCCTTGCTGAGACACACCTGCACGGTGTCCGCGCCGGCCGTCAACGCGGCGGGCGGCAGGCCGAGAGCGACGGACGCGTTCCAGATCCGGGCACCGTCCAGGTGCACGGTCAGGCCGGCTTCCTTGGCCACGGCGACCAATTCGGCGTGCTCGTCCGGCGGTGTCACGGTCCCGCCCGCGGCGTTGTGCGTGTTCTCCAAGCACAGCAAGGTCGTGTACAGCCCGAAGTACGGCTGCGGCCCGCCGATCGCGGCCCGCAACGTCTCGGCCGTCGGTCTCCCGGGGCCGCCGTCCCACGGCAACGGCTCAGGCATGCCGCCGGCCAGCCAGGCGCCGGCGCCGAGCTCGTTGGAGATCACGTGCGACGCGGCCGTCGCCAGGAACCGGTCACCTCGTTTGACGTGCAGCATCAGCGCGATGATGTTGCCCATGGACCCGCTGGGCACCCACAGTGAGGCCTCGACGCCGAGCAGTCCGGCGATCTGCTCCTCGAGCCTGGCCATGGTCGGGTCGCGGTCGAGCACGTCGTCGCCGACCTCGGCGGCGGCCATCGCGGCCCGCATCCGATCGTCCGGTTTGGTGACGGTGTCCGAGCGCAGGTCGATGATCGGTGCGGTCACGAAGCGATCCCACCAATGTCGCGGCCCCGGAGGCAACCCGGTCCGGGGTGTGGCGTAGAACTCATCGCACGACCGTGCAACCGTGGAGGCGGTGCGGTCCGTCCCCTAGCCGAAGACGACGAGCGGAGAGAGTCCGCGTGGATCAGCGCGACGAGCAGGAGTTCGCGGAGTACTTCGAGGCTCGGCGGGATGCCGTGCGTCGGACCGCGTACTTGCTGTGCGGAGACTGGCACCGCGCGGACGACCTGGCTCAGACCGCGTTCGTCGCGTTGCACCGCAGGTGGCGCAAGGTGCGCGACCGGGGCGCCCTGGACGCCTACGTCCGCCGGACGGTGGTGCGCGCGATGATCGACGAGTCGCGACGGCCCTGGCGGCGGGAGCGGTTCGTCGACCAGATGCCCGAGCCCGCGCCGAGCACCGATGGCGAGGTGGGCGACACGGTCGCGACCAGGTCGGCTCTGCTCGGCGGCCTGAAACGGGTGCCGCCACGGCAACGTGCGGTGCTCGTGCTGAGGTTCTTGGAGGGCCTGGACGTCGCGGCGACCGCCGAGACGCTCAAGTGCTCCGAGGGCACGGTGAAGAGCCAGACCGCACGCGGCCTGGCCGCCCTGCGGGAGGCGCTGGGCGACTCGCTGGACGATCTGCGACCGGCAACGTGAGGAGGTGGATGTAGGTGGACGAGAAGAAGCTGTCCGAGCTGTTCAAGGACGTGGTGCGGGACGTCCCACCGGCCACCTTCGGCACGGGCGAGGTCCGGCGGGCATCACAGCGTGCCGCGGTGAAACGCCGCAACACTGTCGTGGGCGCCTCCGTGCTGGCCTTTGCCCTGGTCGTGGGCGGAACTGTGACCACTGTCGCTCTTTCGGGTGGATTCGAGAGCCCGACAGCGGCTAATGCCCCCGCTGTCGCGCGCGGAGATGCCCCCACCGGTGGCACTATGGAACGTGGAGAGGGAACAGGGCCCGACAGCGTGCCGCTCACGCTGAACGAGCAGCCCCCTCTTGACCCGAACAGCCGGTCGGATCTGCCTAAGCAGGGAGGCACTCCGACTGGTTCCGCCGGCACAGCCGGCAGCACCCCGAGTGGGTGCCAGGCGGACCGGGAGCTCGCTGCTGCCCTCGCGGGCGAGCTCCCGGCCGCCCCCACCAGAACCGGTGTCGGCGTGCCTTTCGGCTGCCCGCAGGGCTCGCGTGGCGCGGCGTACAAGGTCACCGACGGCAGCAGGACCGGCACGATCTCGGTCGTCCTGGTGCCCGAGGGCAGCGCCCCGAACGCCCCACTCGGCAGCGACGTCTACGGCACCGCCAACGCCGCGAGCGAAGCGGGCAAGGGCGGGACACTGCACGTAGTCAGCCAGCCCGATCCGAACGTCGAACCGGCCGAACCGCCGTTCGTCGACACCATCGCCAGGATCGCCGCGGACCTCGCACCCAGGTTCTGACCGGCACCAGCACTACGCTTGGTCGGACTATGACTGCCGCGAGTACGCCCAAAGGTGAACGCCGCCGCCAGGCGCTGGTCGAGGCCGCGGCGCAACTGCTCGCCGAGGGCGGATTCGACGCCATCCGGCACCGCGCGGTGGCCGAGCGGGCGGGGCTGCCGCTGGCATCGACCACGTACTACTTCGACTCGCTCGACGCGTTGATCACCGCGGCGGTCATGCACCGCGGGGAGATCGAGTTCTCGCGTGGCTGGGCTCAGCTTGAGCAGGCGCCGGCCAACGCGGGGTTCGACACCCTGGTCGAACTGGTCCTCGACCAGTTGCTCGGCGACGAGCCGGAATCAGGGGACGCCGAAGCCGTGCTTCTGAGGTACGAACGGCTGGTCGCCACCGGCCGCCGGCCGTATCTCAAGCCGGTCATGCGCAGTGATGCCGTCAAGCTGCGGGAACTGCTGTGCGCGATCTTCGCCAAGTGCGGGATGCCGGTGGAGGCCGAGCGGATCGAGCAGGTGATCGCCCTGGTCGACGGGGCCGTGCTGAACGCCATCATCGAGATCCACGCCGACCCGCGGGCACGGGCCCGCCAGATGCTCCGGGCGGCGCTCCAGAAATAGGCGTGCAACCCGCGCAGCCCGGCACACGTGAGGTAGGTCGGGAATGCGAAGGGAGCCACAGTGCGCAAACCCGACGAGGAGAACTTCCGAGCCTTCGCCGGCAAACACGCGGCGGGGTTGCGCCGCTGTGCCTACCTGTTCTGCGGCGACTGGCACCTTGCCGAGGACCTCACGCAGACCACGCTGATCAAGATCTACCGGGCGTGGTCGAAGGTGCAGGTGCAGGACAGCCTGCAGAACTACTCCCGCCGAGTGCTGCTGAACACCTGGCTGGACGAGAAGCGCAGGCCGTGGCGGCGCAGTGAGCTGCGGTACGAGACGGTGCCGGACACGCCGGACGTCTCCGCCGACCCGGAGGCCGCCCAGGACCGCTCGTGGGCGAAGGACATGACGCACCGTGCGTTGCTGGAGCTGCCGCCACGGCAGCGGGCCGCGTTGGTCCTGCGCTACTTCGACGACCTGTCGGTGGCCGAAACGGCCGTGGTGCTCGGCTGCTCGGAGGGCACCGTGAAGAGCCAGACCGCCCGTGGCCTGGCGACCTTGCGAAATGTCGTGGAGAACCTGACGGCCGGCAGGCCGGCTAGGAGGGTCGTTTCATGAGCGAGTACGAGCTGCGGGAGGGCCTGCGACTCGCCGTCGCCGATGAGCCCCCGATGACCTTTGACCTCGACGAACTGATGCTGACGGCGGAACGGATGGTGCGTCGCCGTCGTGCTCTTGTCGCCGTTGGCGTCAGTACGGCCGCTGTGGCCGTCGTCGCTGTGACGGTGCCGGTGTTGCTGGGGATCGGCGGTTCCCCAGAGGAGCTACCGCAGGCCGCGCCGCCGTCGACGACGCCGTCTCAAACGTCCACCGCCACGTCGGCCACACCGGCCACACCGCCCGCACGGCCGAAGTTGACGGCGGCTCAGCTCCGCCAGCGCGGCAACGAGCTGCGGGCGTATCTGCGGCCACAGTTCCCCAAGGACGTCCCCGGCGCGCAGAACGTCAACGTCCGGCCGTTCGGCGGGGAGGCGGAGGACCAGTTCTGGGAAGGCCAGGACTACCTCGAAGGCATGGTGCGGTTCACGCTGGGCGAGGTGCAGACGGCGGTCGCCGTGTACGTCAGCAACGAACAGGCAAGCCAGCCGTGCACCGGCTGTCAGGAACGGCCGCAGCCGGACGGCAGCAAGGTGGTGATCCACGCCGAGTCCGGTCCCGCGGGCAACGACCCGGCGATGCTGATCACCTCCGCCACGCACTTCCGCAACGACGGCACGGCCACCCGGATCACCGCGTACAACTACGACCCGACCGGTGGGTCGCCGCTCAGGTACCAGGACAGGGTGGCGTTGACCGAGGAGCAGCTGGTCAAGCTGGCCACTGATCCCACGTTGCACCTGTAGGTGACATACCCTGTGTCACCGTGAAGCCGCGTATCCCGAACGTCCTCGCCAACCGCTACGCCTCGGTCGAACTGGTCCAGCTGTGGTCGCCGGAACACAAGGTGGTGCTGGAGCGTGAGCTGTGGCTCGCGGTCCTCAAGGCACAGGCCGAACTGGGCGTGCCGGTGCCGGACGGGGTGGTCGCGGACTACGAGCGGGTGATCGGCCAGGTCGACCTGGCCTCGATCGCCGAGCGTGAGCGGGTGACGCGGCACGACGTCAAGGCACGGATCGAGGAGTTCAACGCGCTCGCCGGGCACGAGCACGTGCACAAGGGCATGACCTCCCGTGACCTGACCGAGAACGTCGAGCAGTTGCAGATCAAGCGCTCGCTTGAGCTGATCGCGGCACGGACGCTGGCCGTGCTGGCAAGGCTGGCACGGCTGGCGACCGAGCACGCCGATCTGGTGATGGCGGGCCGGTCGCACAACGTCGCGGCGCAGGCGACCACCCTGGGCAAGCGGTTCGCGACCGCGGCCGACGAGTTGCTGGTCGCGTTCGAGCGGCTGCGTGACCTGACCGGCCGGTATCCGTTGCGGGGCATCAAGGGCCCGGTCGGCACCGCGCAGGACATGCTGGACCTGCTCGGCGGCAACGAGTCCACTTTGGACGAACTGGAACGGAAGGTCGCCGGGCACCTGGGGTTCGAGCGGGTGTTCACCAGCGTCGGCCAGGTGTACCCGCGGTCGCTCGACTTCGACGTGGTGTCCACTTTGGTGCAGCTGGCCGGCGCGCCGGGCAGCGTGGCCAAGACGATCCGGTTGATGGCCGGGCACGAGCTGGTCACCGAGGGCTTCAAGCCGGGCCAGGTCGGGTCGTCCGCCATGCCGCACAAGATGAACACGCGTTCCTGCGAACGCGTCAACGGGTTCGCGGTGATCCTGCGCGGCTACCTGTCGATGGTCGGCGAGCTGTCCGGTGACCAGTGGAACGAAGGCGACGTGTCGTGTTCCGTCGTCCGCCGGGTCGCGCTGCCGGACGCGTTCTTCGCTCTGGACGGCCTGTTCCAGACGTTCCTCACGGTGCTCGACGAGTTCGGCGCGTACCCGGCGGTGATCGCCCGTGAGCTCGACCGGTACCTGCCTTTCCTTGCCACGACAAAGGTTCTGATGGCCTCGGTGCAGGCGGGCGTCGGCCGGGAGACCGCGCACGAGGCGATCAAGGAGAACGCCGTCGCGGTCGCGCTGGCCATGCGGGAGCAGGGCCAGGCCGGCAACGACCTGCTCGACCGGCTGGCCGCCGACGACCGGATCCCGCTGGACCGGGCGCAGCTGGACCAGTTGCTGGCCGACCGGCTGTCGTTCACCGGTGTCGCGGACAGCCAGGTCCGTGCCGTGGTCAAGCGGGTTTCCGAAGTGCTGGAGGACTATCCCGAGGCCGCGGGCTACGCCCCCGCGCCGATCCTCTGAGCTAGGTTGGTGCCATGCAGGCGTGCGTGGTCGAACTCGTCCGGTACCTGGTGAAGGGCTGCGCGGGCGAATCGCTCGACCGCGTCGCCGTCGGCCCGATGGGCCTCGCCGAGGACCGGGCGTTCATGATCGTCGACCAGGACAACAAGTTCGTCACCCAGCGCACCCGGTCGAAGATGGCCGTGGTGCGCCCCACACTCGGCGACGGCACCCTCAAGCTGTCCGCGCCCGGCATCGAGGACTTCGAGTTCGACGTTGTCACCGACGGGGAACAGCTCGAAGTCCTGCTGCACAAGTGGACCGGCAAGGCGGTCGACCAGGGCTCCGGGCCGGCCGGGTGGTTCTCCGAGTTCATGGGTGAGCCGTGCCGGCTCGTCCGTGTGCCGCCGGGGCACGAGCGGCACTCCAACGGCGAGACCGGCGGCCAGGTCGGATTCGCCGACGCGGACGCGCTGCACGTGATCGGCCGGTCCTCACTGGATCACCTGAACGGCCTGATCCTGGAGAAAGGCGGGGACGCCCTGCCGATGAACAGGTTCCGGCCCAACGTCGTCGTCACGGGCTGGGACGAGCCGTACACCGAGGACCGGGTGCGCCGGATGACCCTCGGCCCGGTCGAGACCAGCTGGGAGAAGAAGGCGGTCCGCTGCGTGGTGCCGACCGTGGACCAGGCGACCGGCCGGAAAGCGGGCCACGAACCGACCAGGACGCTGGCGGGCTACCGCCGTGAAGAGGAAGGCGGGGTCTCCTTCGGCGCCAAGTTCGCCGTGACGAAGCCGGGCGAACTGGCCGTCGGCGACCCGGTCGAGGTCACCGCCTGGGCCTGACCGCCGTGTCCACCATTCCGGCACCCCGTGTCCACCATTCCGGCAGGGTGAGTCGCACGTTCCGGCACCACGAAATCGCAGTGCGGCGTGCGACCCACCCCGGTCACGCCCTCAGCCTCAGCAGCTTCCGCCGATGACTCGCGGCACACAGTCGCTGTAGCTCAGGAACAGGGCGACCGCGCGGTCGTTGCGCGAGGTCTCCCGGACGATCACCTCGTCGGGCGGGTAGAAGCCGCCGCCACCCGAGCGCGGGTACATCTCGAACGTGTAGCTCCAGATCTTGTGCGCGCCCCACATCCAGTCACCGATCGAGCCGTCGGTGACGTAGAGGTCGCTGGACTGCTGCGGCGTGTAGTTGTTGGTCTGGGCCATCTGCTGACCGAGCGTGCGGAACGCGCGCTCCTGGTTGGCGTCCAGGCCCGGCGCGGTGTTGTTGTACGTGTAGCCGAACGGCCACAGGATCAGCTCGGAGTAGGTGTGCCAGTCGATGTGCGTCTTGATCTGCTGCACACCGCCGACCACACGCGAGTTCACGAAGTCGCGCAGCCGCTGGGTCTCCGGCGCGGAGAACGCCGACGGGCCGCGGTAGGTCTCGCTGCCGGTCGAGCCGCTCGAACCGCCACAGCAGCCCCACTGGAAGCCCCAGTTGCGGTTCAGGTCGGTGCCGACGTTCGACGAACCGGCGTTCGGCTGCCGGTTCTTGCGCCACGACCGGTACGAGCCGGTGGCGATGTCGTACTCCGAACCGTCGGGGTTGACGCTGGTGACGATCCAGATCTCCTTGCTGTTCACCTCGTTGGTGATGGCCGCGTCGGAGCCGTAGCCGTCGGTGTAGCGGTTGGCGATCCGCAGGCACATCTCCGGCGTCAGATGCTCACGGGCGTGCTGCTGGCAGGTGAACAGCACCTCGGGCTCGGACTCGTCCGTCGCCGCGTTGTCGCTGATCTTCAGCAGCCACAGGTCGCGGTTCTGGTAGCTCTTGCCGATGCTCGACAGCCGCGCGATCGACGAGTGGTCCGCGGCGATCTTCTGCAGCTCCGTGGTCTGCTCGGCGTAGTTGTGGTACATCGAGTCGGCCGGTGGGAAGTCCAGCGTCGTCATCTGCTGGGTCAGCCGGAAACCCGCTTCACGCAAGGCCTTGGCCTGGCTCGCGGTCGCGGCGAAGGTGAGCGTTCCGCCGTCGGTGCCGTGGATGTCGACGCCGAACCGGCTGATCGCGGTACGAGAGACGGGGGTGGTGTTCTCGACCGTGTAGATCGCAGAAGGCCGGCTGTCGGCGACGGCAGCCGTGCTCTGTTCGGGCTGTGCCGAAGCCGTGATGGGCAAAGGCAGCAGCATGGCAGCGCCAAGCGCCGCCGCGGCCAACAGACCGCGACGAGACCTCATGGGCCCTCCCTTGTGAACTTGTGTGCAGGGTGTCTCGTAGCGTGGGTCCGCTCACCGAACGTGCGCAAGGGATAGCCGGACGAATACGCACGTACGGCCGAAACCGTGAAGCCCTTTGGCGGCGAATCGATCGTCGGTTTCGGCATGATGGATACGTGACCGTCGTTCAAGGTGTCCGCAAGCGCTACACCCGGACCAGCCCGTGGGTGCTCGACGGCGTCGAGCTCACCGTCGAGCCCGGCGTCGTGACCGTCATCGTGGCTGGTAACGGCATTGGCAAGTCCACTTTGCTGCGAATCGTGGCCGGTGCCTCGCTGCCGACGTCCGGCCGGGTCACCGGCAGGCCGGGCACGGTCGGTTACGTCCCCGAACGCGCGCCCGCGGCGATCCGGATGACCGCGCGTCAGTACCTGGGACACGTCGGCCGGATGCGTGGCATGTCGCCCGCACAGACCCGTAAACGCACCGACGAACTGGCCGAGCGGCTGCGGCTGGTGCCGGGACCGGACGTGCCGATCGCCGCACTGTCCAAGGGGAACGGTCAGAAAGTCGCGGTGATGCAGGCGTTCCTGAGACCACCCGAGCTGCTCGTCGTCGACGAACCGGCGACCGGCCTGGACGCCCCGGCCCGCGCAGAACTGGCCGCGCTGATGTCCGAGGCCGAACAGGACGGTGGCCGGATTCTGTTGAGCGCCCACGAAAGCGCGGTGCCCAACGGCAGGCTGTACCGCCTGGTCGACGGCAGGCTCGTGCCGGAATCCCTACGCGGCATGCGGATTTCCCTGCGACCAACCCGGCCGGGACTGTCGGCGTCACATTTGCGGGCGGAGGTCTTGTTGGAGGAACCGGGTCGTGTGGTCGTACGTACCGACGACGCCGACAAGCTGTTGCTCAACGCCCTTTCTGACGGCTGGTCGCTGATCGAGGCGGTGTCATGAGTCCTCTGGTCCGGTATCTCGTCGCGGACGTCATGCGCGGCCAGCGGTGGGCCGCGCCGATGCTGGCGTACCTGGCGATTCTGCTGATCATCGGTCCGTCGAGCGGCCCGGTGCTGCCGACGTACGCGATGGCGTCCGCGGCGCTCGTGCCGATCGGTATGTGGATCACGGTCGTGGTGATGCACAACGAAGAGCCGATGCAGGCCGTGATCACCATGTCGATCAACCGCGGGTTCCACCGCGTCTGGCTGGCCAAGGTCAGCACGGCATTGCTGTGCACGGGTGTGCTCGGACTGGTCGCGCTCTGCTGGCTCACCCTGACGTCCGGCCAGTTCGCGCAGGTCGGCGTGGGTGCGCTCGACTTCGCCATGACCGTGCTCGCCGGTGTCGCGTTCGGCACGGTGATCAGCCGTCCGGTGATGCCGAAGCTCGGCTGGACCATGATGCTCGGCGTCGGTATCTGCTTCGCGCAGCTGTTCGTCCGTCAGGCACCGCCGGTGAACGCCCTGATCGACCTGTACTCAGGCAACCAGCCCGGACCCGTCAGCATGGTCGTGCTGATCGCGGTCGAGTCCGTGGTGCTGTCCGGGCTGGTCATCGGCCTGGCGCACGCGGTGGCCAGAAGGCGGGTCTAACGCCGGATCTCGGCGATCGGGTTGCGCTGGCCCACCATCAGCAGCGAGGACGCGAAGCCCTGGTTCACCGCGATCGCGACGTGCCCGGCCGAGTCGACGTACACCAGCGCCTCACCCGGCTCGACGTCGTCGAACGTCCGGCCGATCGTGGCGTCGATGGTGTGCATGCCGATCTGTACGTGCACGGACGCGCCCGGCAGCAACAACCCGGTCGCGATGATGTCGCGGACCTGCGCGGCCAGCTGGATGTTGCCGAAATGGTCCACCGACAGCACTTCGGACTGCAGCCGCTGGCTGCCGACCACGACCTTCGGCTCGGGCAGCCGGACCAGGCTGGCCGGGTCGACCTCGGGCCCGAAGTCGGCGGGCTCCACGCCCAGCGTCAGGTACGCGGCGGCGGGCGCGAAGATGTCGCGGCCGTGGAACGTGTGCGACACCGTGGACAGCCGGTACTCCTCGGCCACGAGTTCGTAGACCTCCTGCAGCCCGCCGAGGGCGTCCGCGGCAGGCAGCAGCAGGCCGTTGTCCGGCCCGACCAGCACACCTTCTTCGGTGACAACGACGATGCCACGACGACTCGTGCCCACACCCGGATCGACCACGGCGATGTGCACGGCCGGCGGCAGGTACGGCACCACCTGGGCCAGGATGGTCGCGCCGCGCCGCACATCCTGCGGCGGCACGGCATGCGACACGTCGATGACCTGGGCTTTCGGCGCCTTCTGGGCGATGACGCCTCGGCACGCGGCCACGAAGCCGTCAGCCAGCCCATAGTCCGTGGTCAAGGACACCCAGTCGAAAGCCATGCGCATTCTTACCGTGTTCAATTGGCCTCGCTTCGCTCGGCCGGGCTTGATCGCCAAAGCCGGTCGTTTCCACCCCGCCCCACGCGGCCGACATCTTCGCTCTCGCCTGCGAACCAGCCTGGCTGGGGCGATGTCGGGGGTGTTGCGTGGCGTAAACGACCAGCGCGATCAAGCCGTGTTCAATTGGCCTCGCTTCGCTCGGCCGGGCTTGATCGCCGGAGCCGGTCGTTTCCACCCCGCCCCACGCGGCCGACATCTTCGCTCTCGCCTGCGAACCAGCCTGGCTGGGGCGATGTCGGGCGTGTTGCGTGGCGTAAACGACCAGCGCGACCAAGCCGTGTTCAATTGGCCTCGCTTCGCTCGGCCGGGCTTGATCGCCAAAGCCGGTCGTTTCCACCCCGCCCCACGCGGCCGACATCTTCGCTCTCGCCTGCGAACCAGCCTGGCTGGGGCGATGTCGGGCGTGTTGCGTGGCGTAAACGACCAGCGCGATCAAGCCGTTGGCAGTCATCACCTAACGCACGGCCCGCCGTTGTCATCCGGACAGACTGGCGACCAGTCCCGCGTACGAGCCCTTGGCGGCCATCAACTCGTCATGACTGCCCAGCTCGACGATCCGGCCGCCCTCCATCACGGCGATCCGGTCGGCGTCCCGCGCTGTGGTCAGCCTATGCGCGATGGCGATGACTGTCCTGCCGGCCAGCACCGCGGTCAACGACCGCTCCAGGTTCCTGGAGGCCGACGAGTCCAGAAGGGACGTGGCCTCGTCGAGCACCAGGGTGTGCGGGTCGGCGATCACCAAGCGCGCCAACGCGATCTGCTGGACCATCGCGGGCGCGACCGCCTCGCCGCCGGAACCGACCACAGTGTCCAGTCCGGCCGGCAGGGATTTGGCCCAGTCGGCGGCGTCCACCGTCCGCAACGCGTCCCACAGCTCCTCGTCCGAGGCGTCACGGGGCAGCGTCAGGTTCTCCCGGAGAGTCCCGCTGAACACGTGCTGTTCCTGTGTCACCAGAACGATTTCCTGACGACGCTTGGCCAACGGCAGGGACGTCACCTCGACGCCGCCGATCGTCACCGAACCGGAGTCGGGCGCGTTCACGCCCGCCAGCAGCCGGCCGAGCGTCGACTTGCCCGCGCCGGACGGGCCGACGATGACCAGCCGCTCACCCTCCACAATGTCCAGGTCGATCCCGTGCAGCACCTCACGGCCGGGGCTGTAGGCGAACGTGGCGCCCCTGACCGCGATGGCCGTGCCGTCCGGAACCGCGGACTCGTCCCCCGGGTCCGGCTTGATCTGTTGCACGCCAAGGATGCGCCGCAGGGCCGCGTTGCCGACTTGCAGTTCGTCCATCCACGTCAACGCTTCGCTCAACGGCTCGACCAGCGCCCGTGCGTACAGCACGATCGCGGTGATCTCCCCGATCCCGGCGAGACCCTGCGTGTAGGCGACGCCACCGACCACCAGGATCGCGGCGATCGGCAGGATGTAGGCGACGTCGAGGGCGCCGAGGAACCACGCCCACAGGCGACTGCAGTACCACTCGACACCGACCGCCTTGTCCACGTTCCGGTCGTTGAGTGCCAGCCGGCGCCTGCGCAGCCGCAACGCCTCGATCGTCCGGCCGCCGTCGGCCGTCTCGTGCGTGCTGGAGTGCACCTCCGCCCAGTCGGCCAGCGCCTCCTCGTACTTCGGCAGCACCCGGGGCCGGTACCAGCGCGTTGCCGCGACCAGCAGCGGAACCGCGACCAGCATGCCCAGAGCGACGATCGGGGACGTGATCACCATCGCCACGGCGGTCAGCGCCACGGTGACCGCCGCGATCACGATCTCCGGCGCCGCCTGCCGCAGGCCCTCGTCCAGCTTGTCCACATCGGACGTCGCGCGGCTGAGCAGGTCGCCCGTTCCGGCCGACTCCACGGTGGCGAGCGGGAGCTGGACGACGTGCTCGACCATTCCCTCCCGGGCCTCGGCGAGCAGCCGCTCGCCGAACACCGCGGCTCGGAACCGGGCCTGCCTGCGCAGCACCGCGTGCACGGCGAGCACTCCGATGAAAATCAGTGCGATCACATCGATGTGCCACGTCGTGGTGCCGGTGGACACCGCGTCGACCAGGTGCCCGAGCAACTGCGGACCGATCAGGCCGACCAGCGTGGCCGCCGCGAACAGCGACATCATGCCGAGGAACGACCACCTGTTGGCGACCGCGACCGACCAGATCCACGCGCGGACGGCGGGCTTGCCGGCCAGCGGAAGAGTCGTCTTCATGGCGTGTACACCTCGTCCGCCACTCGTGTCCACAAAGGACTTTGACTGAACACCACCGTGGTCCGGCCGCGGCGCAGCTCGGCCACCCGCTGGGTGATCCTGGCCTCGGTGTGGGCGTCCACCGCCGACGTCGGTTCGTCGAGCACGAGCACGTCCGCGTCGAAGCTCAACGCCCTGGCCAGCAGCATCCGCTGGCGTTGGCCACCGGACAGCGTCCGGCCCCGTTCGGCCAGGTACTCCTGGGTTCCGTGGTCGAGGCCGTCCACGACATCCGTCGCGTCCGCGGCCCACAGCGCGGTGTCCAGTTCGACCGCCTTGCCCATGTCGACCTCGTCGGCGAGCGTGCCGGAGAACAGCACGTCCTGGTTGTGGGCGACCAGGATCCGGTCCCTGACCTCGTCGATGTCGGCTTCCCGCAAGGGAACGCCGCCCGCGGCCACGGGCGCGTCGACGTACCGGCCGAGCCGGTCGGCGAACGCGTCGGACCCGGTGGTCCGGACCACGGTCAGTTTGCCTGCCGGGAACGTCAGGCCGGACGTCTCGTCGTGCAGCCCGAAAGAGCCCGGCGGCAACGGTTTCGGGTGTTCCGGCGAGTCCAGCGCGGGCGTCAGCCGCAGGATGGCGCAGGCACGGCGAGCCGCGACGATCGCCTCGTTGAAGTGGTGCACCGCCTCGGTGGCCACGCCGACCGGGATCACCAGGAACGCCGAGACACCGTAGAACGCGACAAGTTCACCGACCGAGATCGTGCCGTCCAGGGCCAGCCGCGCACCGAGCCACATCACCAGGATGGTGACCAGGCCCGGCAGCAGGACCTCGATCCCGGACAGCCACGAGTCGATCCGTGCCGCGTTCACGCCCGCCTTGCGCACGCGTTGGCTGGTCTCGGCGAACCGGTCGGTGAACTGCTTCTCCCCGCCGATTCCCCGCAGGATTCGCAGGCCGGACACGATGTCCGCGGCCATCGACGTGGCCGCGCCGACCTCTTCGCGGTGTGCCTCGGTCCGTTTGCGCAACGGTCCGAGCAGCGGCACCAGGCCCAGTGTCGCCAACGGAACGCCGACGACCACGACAAGGCCGAGGATCGGTGTGCTGGACAGCAACGCGATCGCGGCCACGATGAACGCGACGACACCACCGGTCAGCCTGCCGATCACCTCAAGCAGACCACCGATGCTGTACATGTCCGACGATCCGACCGCGACGATCTCGCCGGCTTTGATCTTCGACGGCAACGCGGCCCCGACCCGCGTGGCGTGCTGCATGACCGCTCGCTGCATCAACGCGGCGCCGTGCAACCACGCCCGGTCGCCCGCCCTGGTCAGCATGACCGTGCTGGACGACAACACCGCGCCGAGCGCCACGATCAGGCCGGACCACATCAGCAGCGCGCCGGTGTCCCGAGGGGCGATGCCCTGGTCGATGGCCGCACCGATGGCCAGCGGCAGGAGCGCCAGCGGAACCATCCACAGTGCGCCGAAAACCATCGCCGCGGTCAGGGTGCGCGGCGACGTGCGGATCAACCACCACAGGAACCGCAGCGGTGATCGCGAGTCTGGAGTGAGTCAATAGTGGTGCATAGCGCGCAAGCTACCGCCCGCGTGTGACCGGCGCTACGCAATTAAGCTGGCCCCGTGCCTTCGCTGACTGAGTATCCGCAGGTAGCCGCCGGGAAGATCCGCGAGCTGTACGCGGTGGACGACGACCACCTGCTGCTCGTGGCCTCGGACAAGATCTCGGCGTACGACTACGTGCTGCCGACGACGATCCCGGACAAGGGCCGGGTGCTCACCGCGATGAGCGTGTTCTGGTTCGACCTGCTCGACGTGCCGAACCACCTCGTGGCATGGGACGACCCGCGCATCCCCGCGGCGGTGCGCGGCCGTGCGCTGCTCGTGCGCAGGCTGGCGATGCAGCCCGTCGAGTGCGTGGCGCGTGGCTACCTGACCGGCTCCGGCCTGACCGACTACCGGAAGACCGGCGGGGTGTGTGGCGTGCCGCTGCCGCAAGGCCTGGTCGAGGCGTCCAAGCTGCCCGAGCCGATCTTCACGCCGACCACCAAGGCCGAGGTCGGCCGGCACGACGAGGCCATGGAGTTCGACGCCGTGCGCGCGGCGGTCGGCGACGAGCTCGCGGTCAAGCTCCGCGAAGCGACGTTGTCGACGTACGCGAAGGCCGCGGAGCACGCGCTCAGCCGGGGGATGATCCTCGCGGACACCAAATTCGAGTTCGGCCTCGACGACTCGGGCGAGATCGTGCTCGGTGACGAGGTCCTGACCCCGGATTCGTCCCGTTACTGGGCCGTCGACGGTTACCAGGAGGGCCAGGTCCAGCCCGCGTTCGACAAGCAGATCGTGCGCGACTGGTTGGTGTCGGCGGAGTCCGGCTGGCAGCGCTCGTCCGGCGAACTGCCGCCTGAGCTGCCCGAACACGTCGTCGAATCGACCCGGTCCCGCTATATCGAGGCGTACGAACGGATTTCCGGGAAATCGTTCGCCGAATGGCCGTGATCAGCCTTTCGTGATTTCACCGCATCAGTGCCGGCTCGTTACCCCACGGTCGGGCGCTCGCCATGGTCATGTGGCGTCATGGTGGGGTGTCCGCGCGTCTGGTGGTCTCGCTGTCCGGAATCGGGATCCGGACCCTGCACCGCTGCGCCGAACTGGCCGGTGAGCTGGACCTTCGGGGCGTCTCGCTCTCGCTGTTGTTCGCGCCGCGGCTGGCAGGGGCAGGTCAGCACAGGGTGGTTGTGGACTGGGTACGGCAGCGGCGCGACCGGGGGGACGCGCTGCTGCTGCACGGATTCGACCTCACCGACGCGCCACGTCGCCGTGCCGAGTTCGGCTCGTTGCCCGCGCACGAGGCCGGGTTGCGGCTCACCGCCGCCCGCAGGCTGATGGGCAGGCTCGACCTCGAAGTGGACAGCTTCGCCCCGCCGCAGTGGGCGGCGTCCGCGGGCACGCTGACCGCGTTGCGGCGTAACGAATTCACGCTCTGCGCGGACGCGAGCAGGATCTACGACCTGCGGACCGAGACCGTCCACAAGGGACGTGTGCACGGCCTGGCCGCCAGCGAACGGGTCGAGACGTGGTCCTGCTTCGCGCTGGTGCTCAGCGTATCCCGGGCCGCGCGCAAAGGCGGCCTGGTCCGGCTTTCGGTCGACGCGGCGGACCTGGCCAAGCCCGGGCCGCGGCGGGCGGTCCTGGACGCCATCGACATCGCCACCCACCACGGCGCCACGCCGACCACGTATCAGAGGGCGGTGGACTCGCCCGGCGTGAGCACGCGGACCTCGGTCTCCTTGGGGCCCAGCTCGGTGAACCTGCCGTAGTACATCTGCGGCACGCTCACCACGGCCTGGTGGATCGGGACGGCCACCCGTGCCTTCATGACCCGCAGGAAGTCGATCGCCTCGGACAGCTTCTGCCACGGCGCCGCGGTCGGCATGCCCAGCACGTCGATCGTCTGCTCCGGGCGGAAGAACGAGTCGCCCGGGTGGTAGAACGCGCCGTCGTCCAGCACGTAACCGACGTTCGGCGGCACCGGGACCTCGGGGTGGATGATCGCGTGGTTGCCGCCGACGGCGTGCACCTGCGTGGTACCGACCTTGAAACGCTCACCGGGGCGCACGGTCCGCGCTGTCAGCCCGGCCGCGACCACGTCCTGTGCCGACGCCGGATCGACGATCAGCTGCGCCTTCGGGTTGGCCTTCATCAGCCCGGCCAGCCGGGGGACGTCAAGGTGGTCCGGGTGCTGGTGGGTGATCAGGACCGCATCGAGGTGCCGGAGGTCCTCGAATCCCCGGGAGAACGTGCCCGGGTCGAACAGCACCCGCTCCGACGCGGTCTCGGCCAGTACGCAGGAATGTCCGAAATGGACGAATTGCATCCGCGGTTCCTCTCAGCTCGCACTGGCGACCAGTTCGTCGCCGAGTGCACTGCGGCTGTAATAGACACTACGCCCGGAACGCCGTGCGCTCAGCAGGCCGGCGGCCGCGAGCGCCTTGACGTGTCCGGAGATCGTGCTGGGCGCCACGCCGATCCGCTGCGCCAGCGTCGTCGTGCTGGCGGGCTCGGCCAGCTCGCGCAGCAGACGCGCCTTGGTCCGTCCGACGACACCGGCCAGCGGGTCGCCTTCCGGCGCGGGCACGTCCTCCCACAGAGTCGCCACGCCTCGGGCCGGGTACACCACGGACGGCTGCCACGGCGGGGTCATCATCACGCCGATGCCGCCCGCGAAGGTGCTCGGCACCAGCAGCAGGCCCCGGTCGTCGAGGCCGAGCCGGGCGGTGTTGGCCGTCGGCACCAGGACCCGGCCGGCCTCGACGACCACGCCGGGGTGCAGGCCCGTCAGCACCTTGGCGATACCGCCGCTGCCGAACTGGCGGGTCCGGTAGTGCACGTCGGTGTCCAGCAGGTCCTTGATCCGCGGCCAGAGCGGTTTGACCAGCACGTCCCAGCACCTGCGCAGCTGTTCGGCCAGCAGGTCCCTGGTCTTGGCCGGGTCCGCGAGCAGGCCGGCGAGCTCGCCCTCGTCGCGCCCCGCCGCCGACATCCCGACTTCGAGGCTGACCTGGCCGACCGGCGTGCGGGCGACGGCTTCGAGCTGGTCTTCCACGGTGGTCCCGGCGTCGGACGGCGGCGGGCTGAGGAAGTCCGGGAAGTACCAGTCGCCGTCGACCAGCGTGACCAGCTCGGGCGCGTCCACGTAGGCCAGCACCGACCGGTTGGCGATCGCCCAGCGCGTGTGCGCCGGGGAGCGGCCCGGCCGGGTGAGCAGCCGGACTGCGTTGAGCACTTCCTCGAGCGGGGAGACCGCCAGCCGCACCCGGTGCGCGCCGACCTCGCCGAGCTGGATCTCGATCACCGGCCGTCCTTTCGGATATAGCCGAATCAATACCGCGGTGGGCCGCGGCGACGGCAGCGTCAGCCGTGTGAGTTACGTGCGCTGGTCCATCGCCGCTCAGTTCGTTCGCCTGCCCGCCATGATGGCGCCGTTGGCGTTCGCTTTGCTGGCGACCGAGCTGACCGGGTCGTATCGCCTCGGTGGCGTGATGATGGCCGTGTTCGTCGGCGCCGAGATCGTCGCGGCCGGTCCGGTGGGTCGCCTGCTCGATCGGGTCGGCGTGGCACGGGGTCTCCGTGTCCTGCTTGTCGTTTCGGCATTGTTCCTGTGCGGCTTGACCTTGGCCGGCTCGGCGCCGGTGCCGGCGATCGTCTTTGTCGTGCTGACGGGGTTCGCGGCCGGTGGGCTGTCCGGGGGAATCCGGGCGCTGCTGCCGAAGTCCGTGGCACCCGGGTTCCTGGAACGTGCCGTCGCGATCGATTCCGTGATCGTCGAACTGATCGTGGTCAGCGGGCCGCTGGTGGTCGCTTTGCTGTCCCCGCTTGGCTTCATGGCACCTGTGCTGGGGATGGCGGCGGCTTACCTGCTGGCGGTCGTGTTCGTGCCCGCGGTTGCTGCCCCGCCACGTACGCGCGGCGAGCGACCGCCGCTCGGGTCGATCATGACGTGGTTGCTGAGCTCGTTCGGGTTCGGTGTCCTGATCAGCACGGTCGAGGTTTCGTCCTTGCCGCTCGCGCAACGGCTCGGCGGCGGCACGGGGGTCGCGGTGGCGGTGATGGCCGTGCTGATCAGCGCGAGCATGGCGGGCGCCGCCGGGTACGCGTGGCTCGGGCCCCGGCTGAAGGGGGATCGATCGGGCCGGGCGGCCGTGTTCCTGGGGATCATGGCCGCTGGCGGAGTGCTCGTGGCGTTCGGTGTGTCCTGGCCGTTGCTGATCGCCGGGCTGGTGACGGTCGGTGTCTGCACGGGGCCGCTGAACACGACGATTTCGATGCATCTCCAGCTGACCCTGCCCGAATCCCGCAAGGCCGAGGGCTTCAGCCTGGTCTTCACGGCCCAGGCAGGCGGCTTCGCGCTGGGATCACTGTCCGTGTCGGTTCTGCCGGTGAGCGGGGCGCCGCTGTTCGGTTCCGCGGTGGCGCTGGTCGCCGCGTTCGCTGTGCTCAGCGCCCGTCGCGGCGCGCCTTACCGTCGAGTAACCTCGGCGGTAGCCAACCAGGAGGCGCGCTCATGACGACCGTGGAGCACAAAGTCGAGACGTTCGACTCGCTGAACCCGGCTACCGACGAGGTTGTCGGGACGTATCCCGTACACACCGAGAAGGACGTGGCGGATGCCGTGGCCAGGGCGCGCAACGCGTCCGCCTGGTGGCAGTCGCTCGGGTTCGCCGGCCGCGCGGAACGCCTGCAGCGCTGGAAGGGCATCATCACCCGGCGCGGCCCGCAGCTGGCCGACGTGATCCACCAGGAGACCGGCAAGCCGCACTCCGACGCGATGATCGAGGTCGTCCTGGCCGTCGACCACACCGATTGGGTCGCCAAGAACGCCCGCAAGGTGCTCGGCCCGAAGCGCCGTGCGTCCGGCCTGCTGATGGCCAACCAGGCGGCTTCGGTCGAGTACCAGCCGCTCGGCGTGATCGGTGTGATCGGGCCGTGGAACTACCCGTTGTTCACGCCGATGGGCTCGATCGTCTACGCGCTCGCCGCGGGCAACGCGGTGATCTTCAAGCCCAGCGAGTACACCCCTGGCGTGGGCAAGTGGCTCGTGGACAGCTTCGCCGAAGCCGTGCCCGAGCACCCCGTCTTCCAGCTGGTCACCGGCTTCGGCGCGACCGGCGCGGCGCTGTGCCGCGCGGGCGTCGACAAGATCGGCTTCACCGGCTCGGCCGCGACCGGCAAGAAGATCATGGCCGCCTGCGCGGAGACGCTGACGCCGGTCCTGATCGAAGCGGGCGGCAAGGACGCGTTGCTCGTCGACGAGGACGCCGACGTCGAAGCCGCGGCGGACGCCGCCGTCTGGGGCGGCATGTCCAACGCGGGCCAGACATGCGTTGGCGTGGAACGGGTTTACGTCCACGAGAAGGTCTACGACTCGTTCGTGGCCGCGACCGTCGAGAAGGCCCGCGCGGTCCGTGCGGGCGCGGACGCCGGCGCGAAGATCGGCCCGATCACCATGCCCGCGCAGGTGGAGATCATCCGTAAGCACATCGCCGACGCCATCGCCCGCGGCGGCAAGGCCCTCGTCGGCGGCCCGGACGCCGTCGGCGACCGCTTCGTCCAGCCGACCGTGCTGGTGGACGTGCCCGAGGACTCGATCGCCGTGCGCGACGAGACCTTCGGCCCCACCCTGACCATCTCGAAGGTCAAGGACATGGACGAGGCGCTGGTGAAGGCCAACGACTCCCGCTACGGCCTGGGCTCCGCGGTCTACTCGAAGCGCCGCGGCATGGAACTGGCTCGCCGGCTGCGGTCCGGCATGACCGCGGTCAACTCGATCATCAGCTTCGCCGGCATCCCGTCCCTGCCGTTCGGCGGCGTCGGCGACTCGGGCTTCGGCCGGATCCACGGCGCGGACGGCCTGAAGGAGTTCACCCGCGCGAAAGCCATTGCCCGCCAACGTTTCCGCGCCCCCATCAACCTGACCACCTTCACCCGTACGGAAAAGGCGGACGCGGCGGTCGCCAAGCTCATCACCCTGCTGCACGGCAAACGCAAGTAACCCCCACCTCCCCCCTCGTGAGTGTTTATCCGTGTTCTAACCCGGATAAACACTCACGAGGGGTTCAGCGTCAGTGGAAGAGGGCGGGGAGGGTGCCCTGCCAGGCGTTGCTCAGCTCTTCGAGACCGAACGTGGCCACGTCCTGGATCTCCAGTGCCTTCGACTCCGGGTCCACCACACCGAGCTTGCGCCACGGCATCGAGCGGGCCGTGAGCATGTCGGTGAACCGCAGTTCCTCGGTGCGCGGGACGGCCACGATGACCCGTCCCGTGGACTCCGAGAACAGCTGCACGAACGGGTCCTGGTCCTCGGCGAGGAAAATCCGGGCACCGGTCTGGCCGATCAGGCACGCCTCCACGATCGCCTGGGCCAAGCCGCCCTCGGCCAGGTCGTGGGCGGCCGAGATCATGCCGTCCCGTGACCCGGCCCGCAGGATGTCCGCGAGCAGCATCTCGTGCTTGAGGTCGACCCGCGGCGGCAGGCCGCTCAGCGACCCGTGCACGACGTGCGCCCACTCCGAACCGCCGAACTCGTCTGACGTGGTTCCCAGCAGCAGCAACGTCTCGCCCGCTTCGGCGCCGATGCCGGTCGGGATGCGGCGACGGACGTCGTCGATCACGCCGAGCACGCCGACGACCGGGGTCGGCAGGATCGCCGTCGAGCCGGTCTGGTTGTAGAAGCTGACGTTTCCGCCGGTCACCGGGATGCCGAGCTCGACGCAGCCGTCCGCCAGGCCACGCACGGCCTGCTCGAACTGCCACATCACGCCCGGGTCCTCCGGCGAGCCGAAGTTGAGGCAGTTCGTCACGGCCACCGGCGTCGCGCCGCTGACGGCCACGTTCCGGTACGCCTCGGCCAAAGCCAGCTGCGCGCCCGTGTACGGATCGAGCTTGCAGTAACGGCCGTTGCAGTCAACGGAAAGCGCGACACCACGGCCGGACTCCTCGTCGATCCGGATCATGCCGGAGTCCGACGGCTGCGACAGCACTGTGCCGCCGCGCACGTAGCGGTCGTACTGGTCGGTGACCCAATTGCGGGACGACAGGTTGTGCGAGCCCGCCATCCGCAGGACCAGGTCACGAAGGTCCGAAGTGGACGGACGAGGCAGGTCTACCGGCCGCTGCAAGGAATCCTGGTCGGCGGGACGCTGTACCGGGCGGTTGTACACCGGGCCCTCGTGGGCGACGGTCCGCGGCGGCACGTCGACCACGACCTCGTCGTGCCACGTGATCACGAGCCTGCCGGTGTCGGTGACCTCGCCGATCTCCGTCGCGGTCACGTCCCACTTGGCGCACACCCGCATGAAGGCGTCCACATCGGACGGTTTGACAACCGCGCACATCCGCTCCTGCGACTCGCTGGAGAGGATCTCGGCGGGAGTCATTCCCTTGGCACGCAACGGGACACGATCCAGGACGACATGCATTCCGCCGTCCCCGGCGCTGGCCAGCTCACTCGTGGCGCAGGACAGGCCCGCGCCGCCGAGGTCCTGGATGCCGACCACGATGCCCTCACGGAACAGCTCAAGGCAGCACTCGATCAGCACCTTCTCCATGAAGGGGTCGCCGACCTGCACCGACGGCAGCTTCTTGCGGCCCGCGGAGGTCTCGTCGCCGGAGAACGTGTCCGACGCCAGCACCGAAACGCCGCCGATGCCGTCCAGACCGGTCCGCGCACCGAACAGGATGATCTTGTTGCCGGTGCCGGACGCGTGCGCCAGGTGCAGGTCCTCGACGCGCATCGCCCCCACGCACAGCGCGTTGACCAGCGGGTTGCCCAGGTAGGTCGGGTCGAAGACGACCTCGCCACCGATGTTGGGCAGGCCGAGGCAGTTGCCGTAGCCGCCGACACCGGCCACGACACCGGGCAGCACCCGGCGGGTGTCCGGGGCGTCGGCCGGGCCGAAGCGCAACGAGTCCATCACGGCCAGCGGCCGCGCGCCCATCGCCATGATGTCGCGCACGATCCCGCCGACCCCGGTCGCGGCACCCTGGTAAGGCTCCACATAGGACGGATGGTTGTGGCTCTCCACCTTGAAGGTGACCGCCCAGCCGTCACCGATGTCGACCACACCCGCGTTCTCGCCGATGCCCGCGAGCATCTTCGAGCGCATCTGCTCGGTGGTCGTCTTGCCGAAGTAGGAGAGGTGCACCTTGGACGACTTGTAGGAGCAGTGCTCGCTCCACATCACCGAGTACATCGCCAGTTCGGCGTCGGTCGGCCTGCGGCCGAGGATCTCCCGGATCCGCTGGTACTCGTCGTCCTTCAGGCCCAGCTCTGTGTACGGCTGGGGAACGTCGGGGGTGGATTCCGCGTGCTTGACTGAATCGGTGTTGTGTGTCTTGTTGGCTGTCATGCCTTCACCAGTGCGTCGATGGCGGAAAGGAACATGCCCAGGCCGTCGTCGGACGGACCGGTGAGCGCGTCGATGGCGTGCTCGGGGTGCGGCATCAGGCCGACCACCCGGCCACGCGCGTCGGTGATCCCGGCGATCTCGTTGAGCGAACCGTTCGGGTTCGCGCCGGCGTACCGGAACACCACACGGCCCTCGCCTTCGAGTTCGGCCAGGGTGTTCGGCTCCGCGACGTACCCGCCTTCGCCGGACTTCAGCGGGATCAGGATCTCCGCGCCCTGGTCGTACCGGGTGCTCCACGCGGTCGTGGTGTTCTCCACCCTGAGCCACTGGTCACGGCAGACGAAGTGCAGCTCCGAGTTGCGCACCAACGCGCCGGGCAGCAGCCCCGCCTCGCAGAGGATCTGGAAACCGTTGCAGATCCCCAGGATCGGCATGCCCTTGGCGGCGGCCTCGATCACCGGGCCCATCACCGGGGCGAACCGGGCGATCGCGCCACAGCGCAGGTAATCGCCGTAGGAGAAACCACCGGGCACGATGACCGCGTCGACGCCACGCAGGTCGGCGTCGGCGTGCCAGAGCGACACGGCTTCGGCGCCCGCGTACTTCACCGCGCGGGCGGCGTCCTGGTCATCGAGGGTGCCGGGGAACGTGATGACGCCGATCTTCGCCGTCATGCGTCGATCCTCCGGACCGTGAAGTCCTCGATCACGGTGTTGGCGAGCAGGTCGGCGGCGATCTTGGTGAGCGTCTCGTCGTCGACCGAGTCGTCCACCTCCAACTCGAACCGCTTGCCTTGGCGCACCTCGGTGACACCTGCGAATCCGAGACGCGGCAGTGCTTTCGCCACCGCCTGTCCCTGTGGGTCGAGGATCTCCGGCTTGGGCATTACGTCGACGACGACACGGGCCACGGTCGTTGCTCCCATTATCAAAGCCATCACAGCGGGTCACGGTGGACGGGAGAAGCGTACCTGACCTGGGAGTTTCGCTCTCCGCGAGCAGCCTGGCGAAGCGAGCGGCATCACACCAGGATCGTGACATGCGACTTCTCGTACTGGGTGGAACCGTCTTCCTCGGCCACGCGATCGCGGCCGAGGCCGTCGGGCGCGGGCATGACGTGACCTGCGCGGCCAGGGGGAGCACGGGCGGGGCACCGGCCCCGTTGACCAAGCTCGACCGGGACGACGAGAACGGGCTGGCGCCACTGCGGGGCGAGCGGTTCGACGCCGTGGTGGACGTGGCGAAAATCTCCTATCCGCACGTGCGCCGGGCCGTCGAGCAGATCACCGCGGACCACTGGACGTTCGTCTCGTCGATCAGCGTCTACCGGGAGTTCCGCACCGGCGGCGTCGACGACCCGATCTTCGACCCACTGCCCGAGCAGGGCACGGCCGCGACCATGGACAACTACGGCGCCATCAAGGTGGCCAGCGAGAACGCGGTCAAGGACGTCCACGGCGAGAGTGCGTTCATCGTCCGGGCCGGGTTGATCACGGGACGCGGTGACGTGAGCGACCGCTTCGGGTACTGGCCCGCGCGGTTGTCCGGAACGGGACAGGCCGTGGTGCCGGACGCGCCGGACCAGCCGACGCACCACGTCGACGTGCGGGACCTGGCGAGATGGATCATCGACGGCGCCGAGCAGCGGATCGGCGGCACGTTCAACGCCTCCGGACTGCCCATCCCCATGGGCGAACTGCTCACCCGCGTGGTCCAGGCGGTGGGCGGCACAGCCGAGCTGGTGCCGGTCAACCCGGACAAACTGCGTGAACTGGACGTACAGCCGTGGGCCGGTCCGCGATCCCTGCCGCTCTGGGTGCCGGACGGCCACATCGTCGGCGCGAACTGGGACGTGCGCCCCGCGATCGACGCCGGACTGAAGTTCCGTTCGCTGGAGGACGCCGCGCGCGGCGCCCTGGAGTACGAACGCGAACTGGGGCTGGCGCGGTCCCGTCGCGCCGGGCTCACCTCGGCGGAGGAAGTGGAGGTGCTGGAGGGTCGTTGAATGGCAGGATCGGTGAATGCGCGAGACATTCGACTACATCGTGGTAGGCGCCGGTAGCGCGGGATGCGTGCTGGCGAACCGTCTCACGGAGGACCCGCAGGTGCGGGTGTTGCTGCTGGAGGCGGGCGGCGAGGACAACGCCGACGAGATCCACGTCCCGGCGGCGTTCGCGAACCTGTTCAAGACCAAGTGGGACTGGAACTACGAGACGGTCGAACAGAAGCACATGGGCGACCGGACGGCGTACTGGCCGCGGATGAAGGCGCTCGGCGGCTGTTCGTCGATGAACGCGATGATCTACATCCGGGGCAACCGCGCCGACTACGACGCCTGGCGCGACGAGCACGGCGCGACCGGCTGGGGCTGGGACGACGTCCTGCCGTACTTCGTCCGGGCCGAGCGCAACACGCGCCTCAGCGGCCCATTACACGGCACGAACGGGCCGCTGTTCGTCGAGGACCGTCGCTACACGCACGAACTGTCCACCGCGTGGGTGCAGGCAGCCGTCGCCTGGGGCCTCAAACCGACCGACGACTTCAACGGCGCCGATCAGGAAGGTGCCGGCCAGTACCAGGTGACCTGCCACAACGGCCGTCGCTGGTCGACCGCGGACGCGTACCTGCGCCCGGCCATGGTCCGTGACAACTTGACGGTACGGACGCACGCGCAGGCCACGAAGGTCGTCATCGAGTCCGGCCGTGCTGTGGGCATGGAGTATCTGTACGAAGGCACAGTCAAGACCACGTACGTCGAGCGTGAGGTCGTGTTGTCCGGCGGCGCGGTCAACTCGCCGCAACTGCTGATGCTTTCCGGCATCGGGCCCGCGGAACACCTGCGCGAGATGGGCATAGACGTTGTCGTCGGCCTCAACGAGGTCGGTGAGAACCTGCACGACCACCCGGCCGCCGGGATCAACTACACCACCCGGAAGACGACGGATCTGGTCGACTACGCCAATCCGCGCCGCCTGCTGCAGTGGCAGCTGACCGGACGCGGCCCGTTGGCGTCGAACGTCGGCGAGTCAGGCGGTTTCACCCGCACGAGCGAAGACCTGCCCGCACCGGACATGCAGTTCGTCACCGCGCCGACCATGTTCTACGACAACGGAATGCAGGAGCCGACGGTCCGCGGCTTCACCGCCGCGGCGGTCCATGTGGCGCCGAAAAGCCGTGGACGCCTGCGGTTGCGGTCGAACAACCCGCGATGGCGCCCGGTGATCGACCCGGCGTACTACGCCGACCCCTCCGACATGGACGTGATGGTGGCCGGAATCCGGATGCTGCGGGACATCTGCGAACGCCCGGCGATCGCCCGCTACCTCGGCCGCCCGTTCAAGCCGGAATCCCTGCGGATCACCGACGCCGAACTGGCCGATCACATCCGGGAGAACACGCAGACGCTCTACCACCCGGTCGGCACATGCTCGATCGGCACGGTCGTCGACCCGTCGCTGAAGGTCAACGGCGTCGAGGGCCTGCGCGTCGCGGACGCCTCCGTGATGCCCATGGTGCCCCGCGGAAACACCAACGCCCCCACGATCATGGTCGGCGAGAAGGCAGCGGACCTGATCCGGAACGGTTAGGTGCGAACGAGGCCGGTGCCGTCGTCCTTCTGGTCGATGATCCAGCCCTGCGGCAGCTCGTTCTTCATCTCCAACGACACCGTCATGCCGTAGGTGTCGGCGGTCGTGGTGGCCGCGGCCGACATGTCCAGGCCACCACGGAACGAGCTGTGGTTGAGGTCGATCGGCTGGGCGAACCTGGTGCCCCGCAACACGACCTTGCCTTCGAACGTCGCCTGCGCCAGCTTGGCCACGCCGTCGAACTTCGACTGCTTGAGGTCGACGAGCTGGTCGGCCTCGAAGTTGGAGAACCAGGCGCGTTTGTGGAACGTGGTGCCCGACGCGATGAACTTGCCCCAGCTGTGCGCCGAGGTGAACCACGCGTCGCCGAAGATCTCCATGTTGCCGAAGGCGTTGGCCTCGTAGAGGTTCACCGACCGGGCGGTGATCTGCCCGACCACGCGCTCGGAGATGTCGAAGTACTCCAGCGTGGCCCCGGTCAGGTCCAGGTCGTACATGGGCGCGCGGCCGTCGCCGACCTCCGGCAGCAGTTCGCCGATCAACCGCTGCGCGGTCAACCGGACCTGGCGCTCGCGGTCGGCGTCCACCGACTCCTGGACGTCTTCGTCACCGCGTAGGCGTGCGTAGTGCGCGTGGTCGAACGGCCTGCGCAGGTACGCGCACAGCACGTCGAGCACGGTCTGTGTGTACTCGGCACGGCTGCGGGCCAGGCCGGCCAACGCGTGCAACGCGCCGACCCTGACCTGGTCGGCGTCGTTGCCCAGCAGCTCGATCGCCCTGGCGAAGCGCTCGTCGGTCGACCGCTCGCGGTCGTGCTGCATCCGCTGGCTTTCCATCTGCTGGCGGGCCTGCTCGATGGTGTGCCGCTGGCTTTCCAGGTCGTGCCTGCGCCGCTCGATGTCCTGGCGCTCCTCGTCGATCTTGCGTCTGCGGTCGTTGAGCCACAACGCGTACAGCGCGACGACGGCGGCGGCCGCCAGACCGCCGGTCCGCAACGCCTCCGCGAGCGTGGAACCGCCGTCCAGCATCACCCAGCCCGTGACGGCCGTCAGCAGGCCGACGGCGCCGATGATCGTTCCGGTGAGCGCACGGGCCTGCTGCGCGAACACCACTCCGCTGCCGATCAGGAGCAGCACGCCGACAATCACCAGGGCCAGATTCATCCGCACATTTTGGAGCGCATCCGGCCCCGCCGGTAGGGCCGGATGCAGCAGTCTGTCAAGCCTTGTCGAGCGTCGCCATCTCCTCGCTGGTCAGCTCCAGGTCGGCGGCCGCGGCCGAGTCCTGGATGCTGGCCGGCCGCGACGAACCCGGGATCGGGATGACCACCGGCGACTTGGCGAGCATCCACGCCAGGCACACCCGCTGCGGGCTCACCCCGCGCGCGTCGGCGATCCCGGCGAACGCGGCGAACCGCGACCCGAGCTCGCCGGCCCTGCTGATCCCGCCGAGCGGGCTCCACGGCAGGAACGCGATGCCCAGCTCGTCGCACAGCTCCAGCTCCGGCTCGCTGGACCGGAACGCGGGCGAGAACTGGTTCTGCACCGCGACCAGCCTGCCGCCGAGGATCTCGTTGGCCTGCTTGATCTCGGCCGGGTTGAAGTTCGACACGCCCGCGTACCGGATCTTGCCCTCGTCCAGCAGGTCGCGCACCGCGCCGACGGACTCCGCGATCGGGACGGCCGGGTCGGGCCGGTGGAACTGGTAGAGCCCGATCGCCTCGACGCCGAGCCGCTTCAGCGAGGCCTCACACGCCTGCTTGATGTACGCGGCCGACCCGTTGAGCGACCAGCCGCCGTCCTCGGTCCGGGTGTGGCCGCCCTTGGTCGCGATGAGCACGTCAGACGTGTCGCCGGGGTAGGAGGCGACGGCGTTGGCGATGAGCGTCTCGTTGTGGCCGAAGTCGGCGTTGCTGAGGCTGTACGCGTCAGCCGTGTCGATGAAGTTGATGCCCGCGTCCAGCGCCGCGTGGATCGTCGCGACCGCCCGCTGCTCGTCCGGCCTGCCCTGGATCGACAGCGGCATGCCGCCGAGGCCGATGGCGCTGACCTGCGTGTCGCCGATACGACGAGTCCGCATGGGTGTTCCCTCTTTCTGCTCTTCGCGTCTGTGCTTCCAGCCTGCGCCGGGTCGATTAATCTGTCCAACAGGGAAACGTGATGCCATTCAGCACTGTCAGCGATCAATACTGTGGGTGATCAGTCGTGGAGCTCCGGCAACTCGAGTACTTCGTCGCCGTCGCCGACGAATGCCACTTCACCCGCGCGGCCAAGCGGCTGCACGTGGCGCAGTCCGGGCTGTCCTCGGCGATCCGCTCGCTGGAGCGCGAACTGGGAGCGTCACTGTTCATCAGAAGTACCCGGCAGGTCGAACTTACGCCCGCGGGTCGTGCGCTGCTCGTCGAGGCACGCCGCGCGTTGAGCGCGACGGACGCGGCTCGTGACGCCGTCGCGGCGGTGCAGGGGCTGCTCCGGGGACGCCTGGCGGTCGGGTCTCTGCAATGCGTGCACGCGGTGAACGTGCACCAGCTGCTCGCACACTTCCACGCCGAGCACCCAGGCGTGGAGATCCAGCTGCGGCAAGGCGGGTCGGTCCACCTGATCGAGCAGATCCGCTCAGGCCGGCTGGACATCGCGTTCGTCGCCAGGCCGTTACGCCAGATGGACGACGTGCGAATCCGCCCGTTGGCGAGCGAACCGCTCGTGCTGGCGTGCGGTTTGCGCCATCCGTTGGCCGGCCGGGCCGAAGTGCCGCTGACCGACCTGGCCGGCGAACCGTTCGTGGATTTCCAACAGGACTGGGGTTCGCGCGATCTGGTCGACTCGGTGCTCGGCGAACGGCGGATCGCGTTCGAGGTCAACGACGTGCATTCGCTGCTCGACCTGGTGGCCTTCGGGCTGGGCGTCGCGCTGGTGCCCCAGTCGTTCTCGGTCAAGACCGACCAGGTCCAGTTCATCGGGCTGGCCGACCCGGTGCCCGCGTGGGAGACCGTCGTGGTCACGTCCGAAGCGGCCAGTGCCGCGGCGACCGCGTTGCTGGACACAGTCGCCGCGGCTCGGAATGGTCGCTACTAGCCGTTTGCCAACGCCTGCAAGCGGTCGTACGCGCCGTTGAACTGGTTCTGGTCGATGGGGCTGGATGAGTACTGCCAGATCGTGTAGAAGCCCCACGCATACGGCAGCGTGCCGGGCGAGGACGCGTACCTGGCCACCCAGAGCGGGTTGGTCGACGAGAAGTCACCGTCGACGCACTGCGACCACCAGCTGGTGCTCGTGTAGATCACCGGCCAGCGGCCGGTCCTGGCGTGATAGCGGTCGCTGAACGCCTTGATCCACGCGGTCATGCCCGCTTTGGACAGCCCGTAACACGTTGCGCCGTAAGGGTTGTACTCCATGTCGAGCGCACCGGGCAGCGTCTTGCCGTCTCGCGACCAGCCGCCGCCGTTGTTGATGAAGTAGTCCGCCTGTGCCGTACCGCTCGAGGTGTTCGGGGTGGCGAAGTGGTACGCGCCGCGGATCATGCCGATGTTGTAGGAACCGTTGTACTGCTGGGCGAAGTACGGATTGCGGTAGTTGGTGTTCTCCGTCGCCTTGACGTAGGCGAACCGCTTGCCCTGGCCCCACCAGTAGGCCCAGTCCACATTGCCTTGCCAGCCGCTGACGTCGATGCCGTACACGACGGCCTGGGCGCCGACGTCCTGCGGCACCAGCACCATCGGCTCGCCGCCCTCGTGCTTGGCGATCTGCGAACCCATCGGATGGTCGTTCTCGGCGACGTAGCGGTCGATCTGGTCGATGTGGTCGATGTGGTCGGGCCGGGCGCCGGCAGGTAAGGCGCCGAGCAGGAGCAGGGAGGCGGACACGACTGCGGTCAGCAGGCGGCGGCCCCTTGGGATTGCAGGGATCTTCATGGGGATGCCCTTTCTTGCCCTCGCAGACGGCTCACTGAAAGTAGCCGCCTGGTCAGGATTGTGAGCCCATAACTACCCACTTGTCACGCTTTGGTGTGAAAGAATCACTGGGGTTCACCGACTTGACAGTTGCGGGCCTGAGTACGTTCCTGTTCAGAGCCGGTAAGGTTGCGCTCGGCCGGCCAGTTGGATCGAACGCGCGAGTGCCGAAGGGTGTGGACGGTGGAGAGCCCGAGCTGGCCCGCGGCCGAGGGGTCAGGCGGGTGTGAACTGTTCGCCCGGCGCTGGGCCGCGGCCGTCCGGAACACCAGTTATGTCGCGCTGCGGACGGAAGAAATCGTCGAGCGGCTGACCGAGTTCGCCAAAGTGCTCGTCGACGCCGCTGCCTCGGACACGTACTCGCGGGAGAGCGTCGAGTGGATCGGCGTCGAACTGGTGCGGATGCGGTTCGCGGAGACGGAGTCGCTGGCTGCGTCCATTCGGGTGATCGGCGAGGGACTTCCGGCGCTGGCGGGCTCGGCCGAACGGGTGATTCAGCGAATGCCGGGCATTTTGGCCTCGCTCGTCACCGGGTTCAACGAAGCGACCATCGAACGCCAGCTCGATGATCAGCAGTCGGAATCCGTCCGGTCCGCGGTGATGGACGCCCGCCGCGGCGCGCACGCGGCGTTGCGGGCCAGCGAGGCGCGGTTCCAGGCGGTGTTCCACGAAGCCGCGGTCGGCATCGGCATCTGCGACATGCGCGGCAACGTCATCGACGCCAACCGGGCGATGTCCGAGCTGCTCGGCATGCCGCTGACCGAGTTGCGCTCGATGAACATCGAGGAGTTCTTCGAGAAGGACATGCCGGTCGAGCTCCGCAAGGAGTACGACGAGGCGCTCGCGGGCAAGCGCGACAACTACCAGGTGGAGCGCCGGTTCCGGCGCCGCGACGGCGTCACCCTGCGGGCCAACGTGAAAGTCTCGGTGGTCCGCGACGAAAGCGGACGCCCGCAGTACCTCGTCGGGATGGTCGAGGACGTCACCGAGCGGCACACCCTGCAGCGCAGATTGCGGCACGAGGCGACGCACGACCCGTTGACCGGTCTGCCCAACCGGGCGCTGTTCCAGGAGCGGCTCAACGAAGTCTTCGCGGCGGGCGGGGACAGCCGCGTCGGCCTCTGCTACCTGGACGTCGACGGCTTCAAGGTGATCAACGACAGCCTCGGCCACGACGTCGGCGACCAGTTGCTGGTCGCGGTCGGCGCCCGGCTCGGCATGCTGGTGGACGGCCCGGACCGGATGGTCGCGCGGATGGGCGGCGACGAGTTCGTGGTGCTGGTCCAGGACTGCGAGTCGATCAAAGAACTCACCGTGCTGGCGGAGAAGATCCTGGGGGCACTGCGGGAACCGGTCCGGATCGGCGGTCACGACCTGACCGTGTCGGCCAGCATCGGCATCGTGGAACGGCCGTGCGAAGGCACAACGCCCGCGGACACCATGCGCGACGCGGATGTCACGCTGTACTGGGCGAAGTCCGACGGCAAGGACCAGTACGCCTGCTTCGACCCGGAGCGCAACGCCCATGAGGTCGCCAGGTTCACGTTGTCGGCCCGGATGCCCGCCGCGCTGGAACGCGAAGAGTTCTATGTGGACTATCAGCCGATAGTCCGGCTGCCGGACGGCGAGCTGCACGGCGTCGAAGCGTTGGTGCGCTGGCGGCACCCGGAGTTCGGTCCACTGGGACCGGACCGCTTCATCGGCCTGGCGGAGGAAACCGGTCTGATCGTCCCCTTGGGACGGTGGGTCCTGCGTACCGCGTGCGTCCAGGCGAAGCAGTGGTGGGATCGCTTCGGCGACGACGCGCCGTACGTGAGCGTCAACCTGGCCGTGCGCCAATGCCGCGACCCCGGGCTGGTCGACGACATCCGCAATATCCTTGCGGAGACGGGCCTTCCGGCGCACCGCGTCCAGCTGGAGTTGACTGAGAGCGCGATCATGGGCGCGACCGGCGAACCGCTGGAGATGCTCCGCACCCTGGTCGACCTCGGCCTGACGATCGCGATCGACGACTTCGGCACGGGGTACTCGAACCTGGCCTACCTGCGGGTACTGCCCGTCCGCACGCTCAAGATCGCCGGCTCCTTCCTCGAAGGCCTGCGCGACCCCGGCAACGCCAGCCTCGTCGACACCCAGATCGTCCGGACCCTGGTGTCACTGGCGCACCTGCTCGGCCTGACCGTGACGGCCGAGGGCGTGGAGACGACCGAGCAGGCCGACCGGCTCCGCCGGATCGGTGCCGACTGCGCCCAGGGCTGGCTCTACGCGAAGTCCGGGCCGCCAGAGGAGATCGAACGCTGGCTGACCGCGGCGAGAACCGAGTCCTGACCAGTGGTTACTCCAACCAGGTGAACTGCGGGCGCCGCCTCTGCATGGGCGCTCGATTTCACCCGATCAAGTGATCCTCGGTCACAGGCTCCGTTCGTGCCGCGAGTTGTCCACAACCGCCCGGTAACCCCTTTGGCCAGGCCTTATCGCCGGTAGACTGGGTCCGGGGTCGCCCCCCGGGACAGGGTGGGGGCTTGTCTGGGGGCGGGCATGTCTTGGAGCAAAGCCCGGTATGGGTGGGGCGTGCGGGATGGCTTGCGGGGCAAGGGCTTACTCGCCTCCGGCCCATCTCCCCAGAGCGCCCGTGGCAGTCAGGCCGTGAGGTGCTCGGCCGGAACGATCGCGCTGATCGGGCCGGTCGGGTTGACCAGCAGCGGGAAGCCGTTCAGCAGTGGTGCGATGTCCTTGCCGGTGGTCACGCGCCAACCCGGCCACGCCGCCGGAACGTGCGCCGCAGCCGTGCACACGGGTACGAACACCCGGCCCTCGCCGTCGGGGAACCCGATGACGTCGTACTCCTCCGCGGAGCGTGCGTACAACAGCAGCGTGGCGTCGCGCAGCAGCGGCGGAAGCGCGGACGCCTCACGGTGGCCGGTCCGGATCAGTTGCAGCAGTTCGTCGACCGGGTTCTCCGGCCGGGGCATCCGCAGTGCCTGGGGCGAGGGCCGGTAGCGGTCGTTGGGCTGGAAGTCGTCCTCGATCTCGCCGTGGGCGTCCACCGGGTACGCGCCGACCACGCCCCACGGGGGGACGTCCGCTTGCGATTCGAACAGTGGATCGATCACGTACAACCACGTGTTCGGGTTACTCTTCGCGCTCGCTCGCATCTCGGGCGTGATGTCCGGCGCCATGCCGCGAATCGTAGGCACCGTGGCGATCAGGCCCCGGGGCGGGGTTCGGTACCGTGCTGCCCATGGGGAGCTTTCGGGTGGGGATTCTGGCGGTCTTGCTCGCTCTGAGCGCGTGTTCCAGCAGCGAACAGGGATCGCCGACAGCGCAGGCCGGGACCGGGACCACGACGGCGAGTACACCGCAACCGGCCCCGACGACGACGAAGACGACGACTCAGTCCACGCGACCTCGGACAATCGATCTGAAGGCTTTTGATCCGTGCCGGATCATGGAAAAGATCCGGCCGGAGGTCGGTCTTCCGGAGAAGCCGCTGACTCCCGAGAAGTCCGTGGCTTTTCCCGGTTCCGCCACGTGCATCCAGACCACCGCGGGCAGCGGGCCCAGTTTGCAGGTGCTGCCGATTCTCAGTCTCGGCTTGGCGGACTACGCGCTGAGCTACCAGGTTTCCACGCCGCTCACGCTCGAGGGATTCCCGGCGTTGTTGCTGGAAGGCAACTACCAGAACGACTGCTATGTCGGCGTCGACGTGGCCGACGGGCAGACCTTCTCCATTCAGTGGACGATCACCGTGCCGAATGGCAAGCCCGCCATGAGCGATGTGTGCGCGGCTGCCACCAAGGCCGCCACGGCGGCGATGAAGGTCCTCGTCGCGTCATGACCGGTGCGCCGGTACGTCACATATTCACTGCACAAAGTTGTGAGGTTGTGGGAACCACTCCCACGCCGGATACATCAGAGCTAAAGTCATCGCAAACGCACAGGCAGATCAGGGAGACGCGCCGTGTCTATAGCTGATGGTGGGGGGTCGTCGGCACCGGGCCCCACGGGAGCGGGATCGTCACACACCGTGAGGGTCAACCCGCAGGCGATTCCGGGTGCACGTGCCGCCTTCCACGAGGCCGCCGAGAAGATCCGGGCATTGGTCACGCAACTCCAGGGCATGCAGACGCCCGCGTGGGCCGGCGACCCGGTCAGCAGGCTCACCGCGGCGCGGTTCGACGTCGGTGACGGCACGACCGGTCGCGCGGCGGCGATCGAGGCGCTGACCAGGTACGCCAACGAGCTGCAGAACTCCGGTGACGCCCTGCAGGAGGCCCACGACCGCTACGTGCGGGTCGAGGGAGTCAACTCCGAGCGGTGGCAGGGCCAGGGCTTCCAGGACGTCTGAGGGGGTTGGTGACGATGAGCAGCGACATCAGGTGGCGGGGACTGGACCACCCGGCCATCCACAAAATGATCAACGCGGGGCCTGGCGCGAACGCGTCCGACGCTCCCGCGGACTTCTGGGGAACGCTGTCCAACGGCCTGAACGAGATCAGCTCCACCCTGCACAAGAAGCTGGGGGACCTCGACGTCCACTGGCAGGGTGTGTCCGCCGACCAGGCACTCGCCGGGATGACCCCGCTCAAGGAATGGGCGGCCAAGGCCCAGAGCGGGTCGAACGTGATGAAGTCGTCCTTCGAGCTGCAGGGCAACTACGTGGGTGACGCCCGCGCCGAGGTGCCGCCGCCCAAGGAGGTCACCACGCCCGCGCCGTCCGGCTGGCAGATCGCGGGCGCCGTCGGCGCCGCGATGATCGGCAACGCCGGCCCGGCCGCCGCGGTCGCGGCGCAGTCCGCGGATCACGAGGCGCAGGAGCGCGCGCAGGACGAGGCGGCGCGTCAGGCCGTCCAAGCCATGGAGAAGTACGAGTCCAGCAGCGAGTGGAACGCCGACACCCTCGGCCACTTCGAGGACCCGCCGAAGCTTGTCGTCGAGACGCCGCCGCCTGCCCCCGGCATGAACCAGAGCGTGGTCGAGACCAGCGGCATGTACAACTCCACCGGCGTGCACCACAACCAGACGTCGACCAGCTCGGTGCACCACACCCCGATCGGGTCGCAGACCGGCACCGGTCCTGGTCCCAACGTGTCGCCGCAGACGTTCACGCCGCCGCAGACGACCAACCCGAACAACTACCCGACGCCGATCCAGGGCTACCCGACCCCGCCGCAGAACCACAACCCGGTTCTGCCGCCCGGTCAGAAGCCGCCGTTCCCGCCGCCGCTCCCGCCGAACGTCGGCGGCCAGAACGGTCCGTGGACCGGCCCCGGCCCCTTCCCGCCGGGCACGGGTCCGTACAACACCGGTCCCGGTGGCCAGAACTCGAACTCCGGCCCCCGGCACGGTCTGCCCGGTACCGGCGGTGGTTCCGGCACCGGCGGCCCGAACTCGGGCGGCGGCCGGGGCGGCCTGGGCGGCAACCCGAACGCGGGCTTCGGCCAGAACTCGTCGATGATGGACGACGGCAGGCAGGGCCGTCCCGGCATGGGCGGCAACCCCATGCTGCAGGAAGGCGCGGCCCGTCCCGGCGGCCCCGCGGGCAACATGGGCCCTGGTGGCCGTGGTGCGCAGGGCGGGATGGCACCTGGCGGGCGTGCGGTCGACGGCGAAGAGGACACCGAGCACGAGACGCCGGACTACCTGATGGAGACCGACGACATCTTCGGTGACGAGCGCCTGATCGCCCCGTCCGTGATCGGCGAGAAGCCGGAACAGTGATCGATCTGGGCGCACCCGTGCAATCCAGGCCGATCACGCTGTCGGCACTCGAGTTCGACGTCCTGTGGGAGCACCTCGGCTACGAGGACATGCCGCTGGCCGTCAAGGTGCCCTCACCGGGCGCGACGTGGACCGAGCGCAAGCAGTTGGTCGACCAGGCCTGGACCGAGCTGGAACGGCGCGGTCTGGGCCGTCCGGTCGACCTGAACCCGGGGATCGAGCGCGCCCTGGGCATCCTGTCCCGGCCCGACCGTGAGGTCGACGGCCGGACGTGGCTCGGCCGGAGTGTCCGTTTCCTCGCCGCCGCGCGCGAGGAGGAGGCGGTGCTCGCGATCCTGGCGGACGACTTCCTGACGCTGCACAGCGTGCCCGCGCAGTCGTTGCCGAGCGTGGCGACCGGGGTGCTCTCCCCGGTCCCCGCCGGTCCCGGGCACTCGGTGAACGTCCGCTCGGACGACTTCGAGACGGCCGCGAACCGCGCGGGCGGCACGAAGGAAGGGTTCGAGAAGGCGTTGCGTCAGCGCGGTATCCGCGAGGACGACGTCAAGGTGCTCGCGGAAATGATCAAGGACGTGGTGGCGACCGGGAACTTCGGCGCGGCCGCGCGGGACAAGTGGGGCAAGCGGCACCGCGCGGAGCGGGTGATCGCCTTCTTCGACACCGAGGACGGCCGGTACGTCCAGGTCAAGAAGCCCTCGCCGGACGGCAGCGCCTGGACCACGATCTCGCCGACCGACAACCGGCGCCTGACCCACCAGGTCGAGCTGCTGCTCGGCGAGATAGTCCGGCAAGCTGAGAGCAGGTAGTGCCCCGCAAACCGGTGGACCCGCACGAACTGCGCTCGGCTGTCGCCGAAGTGATGCCCTGGCTCACCGGCGAGACAGACGAGAAGCCCGCACGGCCCGTCCTCGCGACGGCCGTGCGGGCCAGTCTCCGCACCCTGGAACAGATCGCCCCCGGGCACACCGTCGAGGTCCGGGTCCCGCCGTTCGCGGCGATCCAGTGCGTTCCGGGCCCCCGGCACACCCGCGGCACGCCGCCGAACGTGATCGAGACCGATCCGCGGACCTGGCTCGAACTCGCGACCGGCCTGCTGACGTGGGCCGATGCCGTCGAAAACACCCGGGTCGCCGCGTCCGGCACCCGAGCCGACATCGGCGGCCTGCTGCCGATCGTGCGGCTGTGAAGCAGGCCGGACGAGCGCAAACGCGGTTGCGATAGTGGGGCGGACCACAGCCGCGTGGGCTGAACGGGTGGCAGCGCCATCTACACTGGACGACGCAGCCTGCATTCGTCCCCAGGGAGCGCTTCGCGTGGTCACCGACCAGTCAGCCCCCCAATCCGGCACCATCGACGCAGAACCCCGCGAGGAATGTGGGGTCTTCGGCGTCTGGGCGCCCGGTGAGGAAGTCGCCAAGCTCACCTACTACGGGCTGTACGCGTTGCAGCACCGTGGCCAGGAAGCGGCCGGTATTTCGGTGGCAGACGGCCGGCAGGTCGTCGTCTTCAAGGACCTCGGCCTGGTCAGCCAGGTGTTCGACGAGCAGGTGCTGCACTCCCTCAAGGGACACGTCGCGGTCGGCCACTGCCGCTACTCCACGACCGGTTCGGGCACGTGGGAGAACGCGCAGCCGACGTTCCGCACCACGGCCGCGGGCAAGGGCCTTTCGCTGGGCCACAACGGCAACCTGGTGAACACCGCCGAGCTGCTGGAGCGCTCGGAGCAGGCGGGCATCACCACCAAGAACGGCGCCACCACCGACTCGGACCTGATCTGCGGCCTGCTGGCCGCGCTCGCCTCCGAGACCACGCTCGAGCAGGCCGCGATGGAGTTGCTGCCGACGCTGCGCGGCGCGTTCTGCCTGGTCTTCTCGGACGAGTCCACCTTGTACGCGGCGCGTGACCCGCATGGCGTGCACCCGCTTGTGCTCGGCCGCCTGGAGCGCGGCTGGGTCGTCGCGAGCGAGACCGCGGCACTGGACATCGTCGGCGCGTCGTTCGTCCGTGAGGTCGAGCCCGGCGAGCTGCTCGCGATCGACGAAGACGGCCTGCGCTCCTCGCGGTTCGCCGTGCCGGAGCCGAAGGGCTGCGTCTTCGAGTACGTCTACCTGGCCAGGCCGGACACCACGATCTCCGGTCGCAGCGTGCACGCCACCCGCGTGGAGATCGGCCGTCGGCTGGCCAGCGAGCACCCGGCCGACGCCGACCTGGTGATCCCGGTCCCGGAGTCCGGCACGCCCGCGGCGATCGGCTACGCGCAGGCGTCGGGTATCCCGTACGGCCAGGGCCTGGTCAAGAACGCTTATGTCGGACGGACGTTCATCCAGCCGTCGCAGACGATCCGCCAGCTGGGAATCCGGCTCAAGCTCAACCCGTTGCGCGACGTCATCCGCGGCAAGCGTCTTGTCGTGGTGGACGACTCGATCGTGCGCGGCAACACCCAGCGCGCGCTGGTGCGGATGCTGCGGGAGGCCGGGGCACTCGAAGTGCACGTCCGGATCGCGTCCCCGCCGGTGAAATGGCCGTGCTTCTACGGCATCGACTTCGCCTCACGCGCCGAGCTGATCGCCAACGGACTGGACTTCGACGGCGTACGCCGGTCGATCGGCGCGGACTCGCTCGGCTACGTGTCGCGGGAGAGCATGGTCGCCGCGACCGAGCAGCCGCGCAGCCGGCTATGCATGGCGTGCTTCGACGGCAACTACCCGATCCAGTTGCCCGGTGAGGCCCTGATCGGCAAGCATCTGCTGGAAAGTGTGGAAAAAGGTGTCGCCGGGCCGGCCACGCCTGTCTTGGTCAACGGGTACGGTGCCGAGGACGCGTTGCAGCGTCCCTGAAGCCGTAACCACACGACAAGGATGACCGCTCGGTGATGACACAGGACGACCCTGGCTCGAGCAAAACCGCGGCGGAGCACATCGAGAAGCTCAAGCCGTGGGCGGACAAGGCGTCCCGGACCGAGGTGCTGTCCGTGCTCGGCGGGTTCGCCGGGCTGTTCAAGCTGAAGCTCGACCGCTGGCGTGAGCCGGTGCTCGCGTCGGCGACCGAGGGTGTCGGCACGAAGATCGCGGTGGCGCAGGCGATGGACGTGCACGACACGATCGGCATCGACCTGGTCGCGATGGTGGTCGACGACCTGGTGGTGTGCGGTGCGGAGCCACTGTTCCTGGAGAACTACATCGCCACCGGAAAGATCAACCCGGACCGGATCGCCGCGCTGGTCAAGGGCATTTCGGACGGGTGCGTGAAAGCGGGCTGCGCGCTGCTCGGCGGTGAGACGGCGGAGCGCCCGGGTCTGATGCCCGAGGAGGACTACGACGTCTCGGCGACCGGTGTCGGAGTGGTCGAGGCGGACAACATCCTTGGCGCGGAACGGGTCCGGCCCGGTGACGTGGTGATCGGGATGGCGTCGTCCGGTCTGCACTCCAACGGCTACTCGTTGGCCCGCAAGGTGTTGCTGGACATCGCCCGGATGCCGCTGGCGGGTCAGGTCGAGGAGTTCGGCCGCACGCTCGGCGAGGAACTGCTTGAGCCGACCCGGATCTACGCCAAGGACTGCCTTGCTCTCGCCGCGGAGACCGACGTCCGCACGTTCGCCCACATCACCGGCGGTGGCCTGGTCGCCAACCTCGCGCGCGTGATCCCGCAGGGCCTCAGCGCCGTGCTCGACCGCGGCGCCTGGACGCCCGCTCCGGTGTTCGGCCTGATCGGCCGGCGCGGCCGGGTCGAGCGTGACGAACTGGAACGCACCTTCAACATGGGCATCGGCATGGTCGCCGTGCTCAGCCCCGAGGACATCGACCGCGCGCTGGCGATCCTCACCGCCCGGCACCTGCCGGCGTGGGTGATCGGTGAGATCGAGGTCGCCGACGCCGGCAGCCCGCGTGCGATCCTCCGCGGCGACCACCCGCGGTTCTAGCGTTATCCATTCGCATTCCGGGTGATCGCACGTCACACTGGGGGTATGGCTGAGGACTTGTTCGTGACGGGTGCGCTGGTGATCCCAGCGGCCGAGTTGCGCGAACGCTTCTCTCGGTCGTCCGGACCAGGTGGGCAGGGGGTGAACACCACGGACAGCCGGGTGGAGCTGTCGTTCGACGTGGTCGGTTCACCGTCCATTCCGGACACTTTGCGTCCGCGTATCCTCGAACGGCTCGACCGCAGGCTCGTCGACGGGGTGGTGACGGTCGCGGCGAGTGAATTCCGTGCGCAGCTTGCGAATCGGCAGGCCGCGCGGGAACGGCTCGCGGCGTTGTTGCGCAGTGCCGCGGAGGCGCCACCGCCCAAACGGCGCCCGACCCGGCCCAGCCGGGCGGCGAAGGAGCGGCGTCTCGACGCCAAGCGCCGGCGTGGCGAGACGAAGCGCTCGCGCCGCGCGTCGTTCAGCGACTGATCACGGCGTCGTACGCGGCTTGGTCGTGTACGCCCTCAGTGCTGATCAATACGACCACGGCATCGGGCCGTAGTTTTTGTGTGGCAAGGAAGTTCCGTGCGCCCGCGAGGCTCGCCGCGCCGCATTCGCCCGCGACGACGTTCGCCGCGGCGAGGGTCCGCATGGCCTCGTGGGCGTCCTCATCGGTGACCGTGATCGCCGAGTCGACGCCGTGCTTCAGCACCGGCCACGCGTGCCCGTCAACGTCGCCCGCGTTCAAACCCGCCATCACCGAAGGGTGTGGGCCTGGCACGGTGACGGGTTCGCCCGCCTGCAACGACTTCAGCAGGCAGGCCGCTGAATCCGGTTCGACGGTCAGGATTGCGGGCCGGGGTCCGTCGCTCCGGTAGTGGCTCACGACCGTCGAGGCGAACGATCCGGCGCCTACCGGGACGACCACCAGATCCGGTTCGACCCCGGCGAGTTGGTCGTCGATCTCGTGCATGATCGTCCGGTAGCCCTGGGTCGCCCAGACCGGCGTCATCGAGTTGCCGACGTCCGCGGCGTGCAGTGCTTTCGGGTCCTGGTCGGCTCGGGCTGTCGCTTGGGCCACGGCGACGCGGTAGTCGCCGTCGACGACGTCCACCAGTGCGCCTTCCGAGCGGATCGCTTCGATTCGTCCGGGCGCGGTCCCTGCCGGGATGAAGATGTGCGCCTTGATGCCCAGCAGTTTGGCGAGGTAGGCGACGGCTCGGCCGTGGTTGCCCGCGGTGGCGCTGACCAGCGTGGTGTCCGGGTCGATCTTGAGGTCTTCGAACGTGCCCGTGGTGCCGCCGAGTCCGCGGAAGACGGCCCAGGCCGCGCCGAGGATCTTGAACGACGGCAGCCCGGCCCGGATGTGTTCGTCCTTCACCAGGAGCCGGCCGACGCCGAGTTCCGTCGCCAGCTCGGGGATTTCGATCAGCGGGGTGGGCGCGAACCCGGGCAGGGCGCGGTGCACCGTCCTCGGATCGCCGTCCGGGTCGGTGACCGGCGCGGTCCAGGAAGTGGCTGACGGATTGAGGTACATGCCCTGCACTCTACATTCTGAATTCAGAATTTAAAGTGCTACATACAGCACTCTGTGTTCAGCATGTAGTACTCTGTGTTCATGACGATCACCAGGCGGCCGTTGCGCGAGCAGATCCGCGACGAAGTGCTGACCAGGCTGGTCCGTGGCGACCACCCGGTCGGCGAACGGATCAACGAGGGCGAACTGGCCGACGAGCTGGGCGTCAGCCGTACGCCGCTGCGCGAGGCCCTGGCGGGTCTGGCCCAGGAAGGTGTGCTCGAACTACGCCCCAACCGTGGCTTCTGGCTGCTGCCGCTGACCGTCGACGAGGTCAAGGAGACGTACCCGATCATCGGCGCCCTTGAGGCGTTCGCGCTGCGCCAGTGCGACATCCAGGTGCTGGCCGAAAGCGTGCCGCGGCTGAACGAACTGGCCCAGCGCATGCTGGACGTCGATCCGCTCGAAGCGGGCAGGATCGACGACCAGTGGCACGACGAACTGCTCAAGTCCTGCCCGAACAAGCGCCTGCTCCAGTTGATCAAAGCGCAGAAGACGGTCGTCCACCGTTACGAGTTCGCCTACTTCACCAGCCGCAAGCGGATCATGCGCGCGGAGACCGAGCACCGGCTGATCGCCAAGGCGATCCTCGAACGCGACATGGACCGCGCGGCCGGTGAACTCGTCGGCAACTGGACGGTCGATCCCGGTGTGCTGCGCGAGGTGTTCGGCTAGCTCTGCCAGCGGTAGCGGCGTTCCGGGCGGCCGGTACCGCCGTACTTCAGGGTCACGTCGACCTTGCCGGACTCGGTGAAGTGCTCGAGGTAGCGCCGGGCCGACACCCGCGACAACTCCGTCAGCTGCGCGCATTCCGTGGCCGACAGGCCTTCCGGGTGTTGCCGCATCACGCGTTCCACCAACTCCGCGGTCTGCTCGGTGAGCCCCTTGGGCAAAGTGGACGCGCCGCGCGGTCGTGCTCCGAAGACCTGGTCCACGTCGGCCTGCCCGGCGACTGCCAGACGGTCGAGTTTCTCGTGCAGGGCGGCGAAGTGCCGGAGCTGGTCGAACAAGGCCGAGTAGGAGAACGGCTTGATCAGGTAGTGCAGTACGCCTCCGCGCATCGCTCGCCGTACAGTGTCCACGTCGTTGGCGGCACTGATCACGATGACGTCCGTGTCGCCTTGGCTTGAGCGGAGTTCCTGCAGGACGGCGAGTCCGTCCATGTCCGGCAGGTAGATGTCCAGCAGGACCAGGTCGGGCCGCAGTTCCTGGGCCAGGCGCAACGCGTCGGCGCCGGTGTGGGCCACGCCGACCACTTCGAAGCCGGGCGTCCGGGACACGTATCCACTGTGGACCTTGGCGACCATGAAGTCGTCGTCGACCACCAGTACCCTGATCATCGGGGCACCAGCGCGGTGAACACCGCGCCCCCTTCGTTGTGCACGTCGATCCACCCCTGCCGGCGGATGCACGTCTGCCGCGCCAGCGCCAGGCCGAGGCCGCGTTGACCGCCCTGCTCCGCCGCCTTGGTGGTGAATCCGTTGCGGAACACCTCCCGCGCGATCTCCGGGGCCACGCCCGGCCCCGAGTCGCGCACCACGACCCGGATCGCGTCGTCGAGCTCGCTGATGTGCACCTCGATCCACCCGTCCCGCACTCCGCCGAGCGCGTCCACGGCATTGTCCACCAGGTTGCCCAGGACGGTGACCAGATCGGCGGACAGCGCCGAGTCTACTTCGGACAAGCGGCTGCCGGGGGACAGCCGCAGGCCGACGCCGTGTTCCGCGGCCACGCTGGCCTTGGCGATCAGCAAGGCCGCCACCGCCGAGTCGTCGATCCGCGAGCTCACCTCGGCGTGCCACTGCTGCTGTGTGTTGGACACCGTGGTGATGAACTGCCTCACTTCGTCGTACTCGCCAAGTTCGATCAGGCCCGAGATGGTGTGCAGGCGGTTGGAGAACTCGTGCGCCTGCGCACGCAGGGTGTCCGTGGCGTTCTGGGTCGCGGCCAGTTCGGTCTGCAGTGCGACCATCTCGGTCCGGTCCCGCATCGTCACCACCGAACCGATCGACTGGTCGTGCAGCGTGATCGGCATCCGGTTCATCGTCAGCACGCGGCCCCTGCGCAGCACGATCTGGTCCGCCCCGGCCGAGCGCCCGGTCAGCACGTCCGTCATCCGCTCGTTGAAGTCCAAATCGGACACGGACTTGCCGACGCTGTCCGGCGGGATCGACAGCAGCGTCCTGGCGTGGTCGTTCACCAGGATGATCCGGTCGTTGCGGTCGAGGCCGACAACGCCTTCCTTGATCCCGTGCAGCATGGCCTCCCGCTGTTCCACCAGCGAGGTGATCTCGGCGGGTTCCAGGCCGAGCGTCTGCTTCTTCACCCGCTGAGCCAGCAGGAGTGAGCCGACCACACCGAGCACAGTGGCCAGTCCGAGCAGGGCGAGCGCACTCGTCGGCGACTCCACGATCCCGGCGAAGAACCCGGGAGTCTCCACACCGACCGCGACGACGCCGGTCACCTGGTGGTTGTTGTCGATCACGGGCACGTGCGCGACAAGGGAGTCGTCGATCACGCCGACCCACGACCGTCCATTTGTGATCGTGCTGCCGTCGACGGGCAGCTTCGATCCGATGCGGTTCGGCACGGTCGAGCTCACGACGGTCAGATCCGGTAGCGCGAACGTGACGTTGTCGGCACCGGACAGGCTGCGTGTGGTCTCGCCGAAGCCCGGCAGGAGCTGGTAGCGCAGCGGATCGGCGAGCGCGCCGGGGATCGGCGGCTTGTCGTCGGTGCCGCGGACCGTCGGCGTGGCCGCCAGGTTCTCCGCGGCGAGCAGCATCCGGCGTCCTTCGACGTCCATGAAGGTCTCGTTCGCCTGGATGGTCGAGAACACCGCGACGGAGCTGAGCAGGGCGGCCACGATCACCACCTGCCACGCCAGCAGCTGGCGGGCCAGCGAGCCCTTGACGCCCATGCACACCTCCTCGTGAACACAAGGACCGAAAACTTCGATACGCGCCTAAGCGCGACATCACCGTAAACCGCGTGCAACATAAGTCAACGCAGTCGGCGAAGTCACAGAGAGGTGAGGTGTCGCGACGTGCGAGCGAATACCCTGCTTGCCGTGCTCGGTGCGATCGCAGCCCTGCTGCTGATCCCACCGCTGCTGAGTTCCGGCAGTGACGACGACGTGGGCGACCAGGTGCGCGGCCTCCGGGTACTGGTGCCCAACGCGCCGGGTGGTGGTTACGACGTCACCGCGCGCAACGCCGCCAAGGCGATCGAGGAGGCGGACCTGTCCCGCCGGATCGAGGTGTTCAACCTGCCCGGTGCGGGTGGCACGGTCGGCCTCGGCCGGATGGTCAACGAGCGCGGCAACGGCAAGCTCGTGATGTCCATGGGCCTCGGTGTCGTCGGCGCGGTCTACACGAACAAGTCCCCGTCGTCGCTGGCCGACACGACACCGATCGCGAAGCTGATCGAGGAACCCGACATCGTCGTGGTCAGCAAGGACTCGCCGTACCAGGACATCGGCCAGCTGCTGCGGGCGTGGAAGGCCGATCCCGGTGCCCTGCCGGTCGGCGGCGGTTCCCGCGCGGGCGGCCCGGACCACCTGGCGCCGATGTTGATGGCCAAGGCGGCCGGGCTGGACCCGCGCCAGGTCAACTACGTGCCCTTCGACGGTGGCGGCGAGCTGCTGGCGTCCGTGCTCGGCGGCAAGATCGCCTTCGGTGTCTCGGGGATCGGCGAGTACCGCGACCAGATCCAGGCCGGTGAGCTCAGGGTGCTCGCGGTGACCAGCAAGGACCGGCTGCCCGGGGTGAACGCGCCGACGCTGACCGAGTCCGGTGTGGACGTCGTGTTCACCAACTGGCGCGGCATGGTCGCGCCGCCGGGCATCACCGAGAGCGAGCGGACCAGGCTGGTCACCCTGTTCACCAGGCTGACCTCGTCGGCGCAGTGGCAGGAAGTGCTCAAGCGCAACGGCTGGACGTCGGCGTTCCAGCCCGGTGAGGAGTTCGGCAGGTTCCTGGCCGCCGAGAACGACCGGGTCGCCTCGACGCTGAAGGAGCTGGGGCTGGTATGAGCACGTCCACAGTGGAGCGAAAGTCCTGGCTCAAGGAGTACTCCGAGCTCGGCATCAGCGTCGTGCTTGCGGCACTCGGTGTCCTTGTGCTCGTCGACGCGATCGGCCTGCCGGAGATCCCGACCGAGCGAGGGATCGGCCCGGACGTGGTCCCGATCGTGGTCGGCAGCGCGTTGATCCTGGTCGCCCTGTTGCTGGCGAGGGACGTGCTGCGCGGTGGCAAGGGGGAAGCGGAGGGCGGCGAGGACATCGACCTGAGCGCGCCCGGTGACTGGCGGACAGTGTTGTTGCTGGCCGCGGCTTTTCTGGCGAACGTCGTGCTGATCGGGCTGGTGGGTTTCCCGATCTCCGGGACCGTGTTGTTCTGGGGCGCGGCGTATGCCTTGGGCAGCCGTGATTTCGTGCGTGACCCGCTCGTCGCGGCCGGGCTCTCGCTCGTCACCTATTTCGTGTTCAACGACCTGCTCGGGGTGTCCTTGCCGGGCGGGCCGCTGATGGGAGTGCTCTGATGGGTTCCTTCGCCTCTCTGATCGACGGTTTCGGGACCGCGTTGACTCCCGTCAACCTGATGTACGCCGTGATCGGCGTACTGCTCGGCACGGCCATCGGCGTCCTGCCGGGAATCGGCGCCGCCATGGCCGTCGCCCTCTTGCTGCCCGTCACGTACGGCCTCGACCCGACCGGCGCGTTCATCATGTTCGCGGGCATCTACTACGGCAGCATGTTCGGCGGCTCGACCACGTCGATCCTGTTGAACACGCCGGGTGAGACCGCGGCGGTGGTCACGGCGATCGAGGGCAACCCGATGGCCAAGCGCGGCCGTGGCTCGCAAGCCCTTGCCGCGGCGGCGATCGGGCACTTCGTCGGCGGCGTGATCGGCACCCTGTTGTTGGTACTGCTGGCGCCCACGGTCGCGAAGCTGGCGGTCGGCATCGGCGCGCCGGACTTCTTCGCGATCATGCTGCTGGCGTTCATCTCGGTCACGTCGGTGCTCGGCAAGTCGCGGATCCGCGGCTTCGCGTCCCTGCTGATCGGCCTCGCGATCGGCCTGATCGGACTGGACGAGATGACCGGCCAGCAGCGGCTGACGTTCGGGTCGCTGCACCTGTCCGACGGCATCGACGTCGTGATCGTCGCGGTCGCGTTGTTCGCGGTCGGCGAGTCGCTCTGGGTGGCCGCGCACCTGCGGCGCATCCAGGCCGAGCCGATCCCGGTCGGCCGTCCGTGGCTGGGCCGCGAGGACGTTCGGCGGTCGTGGAAACCGTGGGCCCGCGGCCCGTTCATCGGGTTCCCGTTCGGCGCGATCCCCGCTGGTGGCGCGGAGATTCCCACGTTCCTGTCGTACGTGACCGAACGGCGGCTGTCGAAGAACAAGGACGAGTGGGGCAAGGGCGCCATCGAGGGCGTCGCCGGTCCGGAGGCCACGGCTTCGGCGTCCGCGTCCGGCACGCTGACGTCGATGCTCACCCTGGGCCTGCCGACCACGGCTGTCGCGGCCGTGATGCTGGCGGCGTTCCAGCAGTACGGCATCCAGCCGGGCCCGCTGTTGTTCGAGCGTGAGTCCGGTCTGGTGTGGGGCCTGATCGCCAGCCTGTTCATCGCACTGGTGCTGTTGCTCGTGCTCAACCTGCCGCTGGCTCCGGTGTGGGCGAAGCTGCTGCGCATCCCACGGCCGTACCTCTACGCAGGCATCCTGTTCTTCGCCAGCGTCGGTGCCTACGCGGTCAGCGGTGACGTCGTCGACCTGATCGTGCTGTTCGTCATCGGCCTGCTCGGCCTGGCGATGCGCCGGTACGGCCTGCCGGTGCTCCCGGCGGTCATCGGCGTGATCCTCGGCCCGGCCGCCGAGCAGCAGCTGCGGCGGGCGCTGCAGATCAGCGACGGGCAGGTCAGCGGCCTGGTCAACACCCCGATGTCGGTGATCGTCTACGTGGTCATCGTGGCGATCCTGGCCTGGCCGCTGATCCGCAGGCTGACCCGCCGTCCGGTGGATCGCGAGAAGATTGACGCCTAGGGCCGTATGGTCGGGGCATGATCGAGGAGTTCGAGGTGTCAGGGCCGGACGCGGGTCCCTACGGGATCACGTCCGGCCCTGACGGCGCTTTGTGGTTCACCCTGGTGCACGCCGGGAAGATCGGCCGGTTCCAGGCGGGTGAGGTCCGCGAGTTCGCGGTGGCGCCCGGCAGCGAGCCGACGGTGATCACGCTGGGCCCCGACGGCGCACTGTGGTTCACGCAGCTCAAGGGCCACAAGATCGGCCGGATCGCGGTCGACGGCGCCCTGACCGAGTTCGAACTCCCCACGGCCGACGCCCAGCCGTACGGCATCGCGTCCGGCGCCGACGGGGCGCTGTGGTTCACCGAGATCAACCTCGACCGGATCGGCCGGATCACCCCGGACGGCGAGATCACGGAGTTCCCGCTGCCGGTCGCGGGCGCGTACCCCGGCCACCTGACAGCGGGCCCGGACAACGGCCTGTGGTTCACCCTCAACCAGGCGAACGCGATCGGCCGGATCGACCTCGGCGGCGACGTGACGATCCACCCGCTGCCCACCGAGGCGGCCGCGCCGGTCGGCATCACCGACGGCGGCGACGGCGGCCTCTGGTTCGTGGAGATAGGCGCGGGCCAGGTCGGCCGGATCGCGGTGGACGGTCACGTCGACGAATTCCCCTTGCCTGACAGGGAATGCCGTCCACACGCGATCGTCGCGGCCGAGGACGGCGCGCTGTGGTTCACCGAATGGGGTGCCAACAAGATCGGCTGCATCACGCTCGCGGGCAAGATCGACGAGTACGAACTGCCGACTCCCGGCTCCGAACCCCACGGCATCACCATGGGCCCGGACGGTGCGGTGTGGACCGCGCTGGAGAACGGCAAGCTGGCCCGGATCAGCGTCTGACGCCTGCGGCGGTGCGCACCCCGGGAGGTGCGGAATTCCGCAGTCGGCTGTCCGGCCAACCCCATGGTTCGCCGGGCATGCCGTGCGTACCGTCGCGGTCATGCTCCTGAAGACGATCTTGGCCGTCGCCCTCGCCGCGGGGCCAGTAGTGTCCACACCGGACATCCCGAAAGCCGAGCTGCGCGACCAGTTGGCCGCCCTCGCCGCAGACCGTGACATCACGGCCGGACTGGTCCACGTCCAGGACGGCAGGAACCAGTGGTCGGACGCTGTCGGCGTGCGTGATCTGGCGTCGAAGACACCGGCCGTGGCCAACGGACATTTCCGGATCGGCAGCGTCACCAAGACTTTCGCGGCCACGGTGGTCCTGCAGTTGGTCGATGAGCGGAGGTTGGCCCTCGACGACCCGATCGCGCGGCACCTGCCAGGCGTCGTGCCCAACGGCGAAACCATCACCGTGCGGCACATCCTCCAGCACACCAGCGGCCTGCACGACTACATGAGCGAGCCGGGCTACTCGACCAACCGCTGGCGTGGCGACGCCCGCTTCGACGACTACAAGCCCATGCAACTGCTGGATGTGGCGTTCGCGCACGGCCCGGATTTCGAGAACCCGGGCGAGTCCTGGCGCTACTCGAACACCAACTACATCGTGGCCGGCCTGCTGATCGAGAAGCTCACCGGGCGCCCGTACGGCGAAGAGGTGGCGCGACGAATCCTGCGCCCCCTCAACCTGCGGCACACGAGCGTGCCGGGCAACCGCCCGTTCCTGCCCGTCCCCCATGCCCGCGGCTACGAACCGCTGCCCACGACTCCACCGACCATTGTGGACGCCACGGACATGGACCCGTCACTGGACTGGGCAGCCGGTGAGATGATCTCCACAACGCAGGACCTGGCCACGTTCGTCACCGCACTGCTGGACGGCCGTCTGACCAGCAAGGAGAGCCTCGCGGAGATGCGGCGGACGCGCGAAGCCGATCCGCTGTTCCGCTACGGCCTGGGACTCCAGGAGTTCGCGATCCCCTGCGCCGACGGCCCGAGGCCGGTCTGGGGCCACACCGGGCAGCTGATCGGTTACGTCACCTTGGCCGTCACTGACGGGAAAGGCAAGTCGCTGGTCCTGTCGCTCAACCCGTACGAGCGGGACCCGTCCACCACCGCCGTGGTCACCATTGCAGCGGCCGTCTTCTGCCGCTAGCGCAGGGAAAACCCGCCCTGGACGGCACGCGCCAACGCCCTTACGTCGCCGCGGATGAACCGGTCTGGGTTCTTGCTGTCCCGAACGGCACTGAGGTCAGCGCGGACCTCGACGCAGTTGCCGCCGTTCTGGCTACGGCTCGATTTTCTCCACCCAGTGGGGACCGTCATGACACGCCTCATTCCTTGAGGTTGTTGATCTCCTTTGCGATGAGCCCTTTCGAGTCCTGAGGGCTCATCGCCACTTCGTGCACCATGTCCACTGCCTCCTGGTAGGCCACGATGTCAGCTTCCTCATGGAGGAACAAAGCCGATCGACGGGTCTCCAGGTACACGACGAACGTCTCCCGAACCGACTGGATCAGGTACCACGGTCCCTCAAGCGCCGGGTGCCACCCAGCCGTGAACGGGACCACTCGCAAATCCACCTGTTCGCCTATTTCGAGCAAGTGCATCAACTGGCTGCGCAGCACCTCCCTGCCGCCGACCTGCTGTACGAGAGCCGTTTGACCGATGTAAGCCGTCACTTCGGTGTTGCGCAGTACCTCACGGCGGCCCAAGCGGATGGCGATGCGGGACTCGACCTCATCTTCGGGTACACCGCCCGCAGTCATGATTGCCCGGATATAGTCAGGTGTCTGCAACCAACCTGGCAAGAGCAACGGTGCCACCGCGATGATCGTCTTCGCATCGCGCTCGAACCGTAGCAAGGCGTCCAGATGACGGCGCTGCTCCGGCATCGCCACCGCCAGCCATGAGGAAGCGTCGGCATTTCGCGTCAACGCCACAAGATCTTCGAACCGCTCGCCCACGACTCCGAGGATTGTGAGGATCTGTGCGACATCCTCGGGGCGTGGCGTTCGCTGGCCGGTCTCCCATCGGGACAGCGTCGCCGCGGTCTTGCCGAGTCGCTCCGCGAACTTGGTGAGGTTGTCGTAGCCAGCGGCCAACCGTGCCTCACGCAACGCTGAGCCCAGAGCCAGACCTCTTGGCGTCGATGTCTTGTTACCAGCCATGCAACAAAGACTAGAGGTGCTCACCAGCTGCATTGTGTCGCCTGATCGGGCGACTTACCAGGAATGTTGCCGCTTTCGGCGCTACGGTAATTCCGGTAACAGAGGGAGGTGGGCAGGGATGGCGCACGTACTTGCCGCTGTCCTCCGGGACGCGATGATCAACCGGTTGGCCAGGCTCGGCAATGCCGACCTGGGAAACCTGTCCTCGGCAATGCGCGAGATCCTCGAACTGCACCAGCCTGACTGTCACGGCAGGTGCCGTGGCTGCAGGGGATGGCGGCGACAGCGGCGGTTTCCCTGCCGGATCTGGTTGATCGCGCACCGGCACCTCCTCGTCCCGGAAAAGGAGACCAACCATGTCTGACATCAGGGCCATCGTCGCGGCGCAGGCGCCCCGCCTGTTCGCCACCGTCGTGACGAACCAGAGCGGGGACACCACAGTCGTCGGCTGGGGCATGGAGTTCCCCGACAGCGCGTACATGATCACGGCCAACGGCCGCAACCAGTACTTCCTCGCCGAAGCCGAGAACGCGCTGATGTACGTCAGGAGCGATCCGGACGCCGCTCCCGACCTCGTCTGGGTTGACCCCGCCGCACGGTGACGCCGCACTCCGGCGCGGCCTCACCCGGCGGCTAACCGGTGCAGGTGGTTGCGTCTCGGTTTCCGTTCCGGGTCGACGTAGTCCGGTGGAGTGAACCAGGGAACGCCGTCGACCAGCTTGACTTCCCATTCACTGCGGTGGATCAGCCGGTGGTGGTGTCCACAGAGGAGCACGAGGTTGCCTAGCGCGGTCGGACCGCCTTGCAGCCACGACCGAATGTGGTGCGAATGGCAGACGCTTGCCGGCCGTTCGCACCCAGGGAAGGCGCACCCGTGATCCCGTAGCACCAAGCCCCGCCGGATGTGCGCGGGCACGACGTAAGCCGGAACCGCGACATCCAGTGGCTTTGATTCGCCACCCATCACAGCGGGAAGCACGTGACAATCGCAGGCGATCCGTCGCATTTCACCGGCGGTCAGCTGTGTCCCCGGCAGCACGCGCTCGTCCACGGCCTTCGCCAGTTCGTCCATCGAGATGGTGAACGCGACTTCGGTCTTGAGTCCGTTGTGCGTGGGCAAGTCCGGGCAGTTGGCAGCTTTCTGCAGCACGTCGGCGAAGGCGTCCCCGGCTCGTTCGGCGTACCCGCGGGTGTCGTCTGGTCCGTTTTTCTCAAAGGGCGCAAGCAGTTGGTCGAAAAGTGCGGAGGTCTCGGCGTCGAGCCGTCCTGAGAACTGCATCCGCCCGTCTCGGTACACGTGCCGCCGCAGCTCTCGCTCCGGGCGCTGGGGTTCGTCGAAGTTCGGCGGTTTCCCGTCAGGGTCGACGATGTCTCGCACCCAGCGTTCGCCGTACCGCGCGAGTGCGTTCGGATCGTCCTCGGCGGCCCGCTCGATCATCAACTCCTCAGCCAGGGCGACCTTGTCCGGTTCGAGGTGATCCAGAGTGCCGATGAACTTCCGGATCACCTCGACCTGTTCGACGCAGACCTCACCGGCGGCGAGTTTCTTGGCAGTCAACGGCATCGACGCCTCGGCAACGGCGCCGGTGGGTGTCTTCGCATCATGTAGAGCAGCCGCGTGGGCGAGTCGTTGATTGGCTTCACGCCGTGAGATGTTCTGGGTATGCACCAGAAGCGCGGTGGTGTTGCTGTAGCCGAGCTCGTACGCGGTACCCCGCGCATCCGCTTCGGCCAGAAGAGCAAGGTGTTCGGCGTAGTCCCGCCGAAGCTTGTCCTCGGAAGCGGAGATGTGCGCGACAAGCTCACGGTTGCTCAGCTGCCAGAGCGTCGATGCGATCTCCCCCATGCCTCCAGATTACGCCTGAACACTCCGAAGATCCTTGATGTGCAAGGCAATCACCCGATCGTGAACCTGATGACGAAGCGTAATCCGCCGTGCGGAAGGAAAGTGGTGGGACCGGTCAGCCGTGGGTGGGGAACCCGAGGTCGATGCCGGACTGGCGGGGCCAGCGTGACGTGATGGCCTTGGCGCGCGTGTAGAACTTCACGCCCTCGGCGCCGTGCACGTGGGTGTCGCCGAACAAGGAGTCCTTCCAGCCACCGAACGAGTAGTACGCCATCGGCACGGGAATCGGCACGTTGATCCCGATCATCCCCACGTGCACGCGACGCTGGTACTCACGCGCCGCCAGGCCGTCACCGGTGTAGATCGCCGTGCCGTTGCCGTAAGGGTTGGCGTTCACCAACTGCACCGCCGCGTCGAACGTCGGGACGCGCACGACACTCAGCACCGGGCCGAAGATCTCGTCGCGATAAATCGACATTTCTGGAGTCACGTTGTCGAACAGCGTTGGCGCGAGCCAGAAGCCGTCCTCATGACTGGCCGGAGTGAAGCCACGGCCGTCCACCACGAGCGAAGCGCCCTCGGAGACACCGGCGTCCACATAGGAGGCGACTCGGTCCCGGTGTGCACCGGTGACCAGCGGGCCCATCTGGGACACGGGGTCTGTGCCAGGACCGGTGACCAGAGTGCTTGTGCGGGCGGCAATGGCGGCGACCAACGAATCAGCGATGTCGCCAACGGCAACGACAACCGAGATGGCCATGCATCGTTCACCAGCGCTGCCATATCCTGCGGACACGGCAGCGTCGGCGGCGACATCCACGTCGGCGTCGGGCAGCACCACCATGTGGTTCTTGGCGCCACCCAAGGCCTGCACGCGCTTGCCGTTCGCGGTTCCCCGCGAGTACACGTGCTTCGCGACAGGAGTCGATCCGACAAAGGACACCCCGGCGACGTCACGGTGATCCAGCAAGGCGTTCACCGCGGTCGCGTCGCCCTGCAGGACGTTCAGCACACCGGCGGGCAGACCGGCCTCGGTGAACAACTCGGCCAGTCGGACCGCGGTCGACGGGTCGCGCTCGGAAGGCTTGAGCACGAACGCGTTCCCGGCCGCGATCGCCAGCGGGAACATCCACATCGGGACCATCGCGGGGAAGTTGAACGGCGTGATCCCCGCGACCACGCCCAACGGCTCGCGAACCGAGTACGCGTCAACGCCTCGCGAAACCTGCTCGGAGTGTTCGCCCTTGACCAGGTGCGGGATGCCGCAGGCGAACTCCACCACCTCAAGCCCGCGCTGCACCTCGCCCGCCGCGTCCGACAGGACCTTGCCGTGCTCGGACGTGATCAAAGCCGCCAGTTCGTCGCGGTGGGAGTGCACGAGCTCGCGGAAGGCGAACATGATCCGGCTGCGGGTCGACAACGACGACTCCGCCCACTCGCGGGCCGCCTTCACCGAGGAGGCCACCGCGAGGTCTACATCGGACTGTGAAGCCAGGATCACCTTACGGGCCAGCGCACCGGTGGCGGGCTCGAACACATCGCTGGTGGCCACCGAGGAACCGGTGGTGCGGGCGCCGTCGATGTAGTGGGGGACAACCGAAGTCATTTCAGCTCCTGGCCTGGGTGGTCGAGCGGACGACGAGTGAGGGGTGCAGCAGCCTTTTCACCGGCTCGGTCCGCTCGCCGCGGACCCGTTGCACCAGGGCCTCGCCGGCGAGCCTGCCGATCTCGTGGCGCGGCTGGTCGATCGTGGTCAGTGAGACGTGCCGGAGGCCGGCCAGCGACGTGTTGTCGTAACCGACGACCGACATGTCCTGGGGCACCCGCAGGCCGGCCTCTTCCAGTGCGGAGATAGCGCCGACCGCGTTGAAGTCGTTGGCCGCCACCAAGGCTGTCGGCAGCGGGCCCTGTCCGAGCAGTTGACGGACGGCTTTGGCGCCGGCGATGTCCGTGTATTCACTGGGAATCACGCGCGGTGTGAGGCCATGGCGTTGCATAGCCGCGATGTAGCCGCGGCGGCGTTGCGGTGCCTGGGAGCCGACGCCGCCGTCCAGATGGGCGATCTCGGTGTGGCCTAACGACACCAGATGGTCGACCGCCAGCCCGGATCCTGCTTCACCGTCGTCGTTCACGGTGTCCAAAGTCGACAGGCGGGACGAGCGGGCCACCAGCACCGTGGGCGCCTGGGACGCGGCCTCGGCCAGGGTGGTCGGCGGGACGACCGGGCCGAGTAACGCCAGTCCGGCCGGACGGAAGGCCAGCAGTCCGTTCACCGCACGCCTCTCCCGGGCCGGGCTGCGGCCGCCGGTGTTGATGATCAGCTCGAAGCCCTCGGCCTGCGCCACTTCGTCGATGCCGTCGACCACTTCGGCGAAGAACGCGTTGTGCAGGTCCGAGACCATCACGCCGAGCACTGTCGACGTGCGGCTGGCCAGGGAACGGGCCATCGCGTGCGGTGAGTAGCCGAGCTGTTCGGCCGCGTCGAGCACGGCCTTGCGCCGCTGCTCGCTTACCTTCGGCGAACCGTTCATGACCAGGGAGACCAGCGCGCGGGACACGCCGGCCACTCGGGCCACGTCCTCCATGGTCGGGCGGGTCAATGGGCCCTCCGGGCGTAACAAGCGCGCAACGCGGCCTTGACATGACCTGGGTCACGTTACAGCATTGGAGCGCTCCAACAAATAGAGCGCTCTAACGATGACGGGCCTTGACCTGCGGATCCATTGGAGAAGCATGCGTATCGGAGTAGCCGGTGTCGGGCGGATCGGCACGATGCACGCCGGCAACCTGGCCTCGCTCGACGCGGTCGACGAGGTCGTGCTGTTCGACCCGGTCCCCGGCCGTGCCGCCGCGGTAGCCGCCCAGACGGGCGCGAAGGCGACAGCGGTCGACGACCTGGACGCGCTGCTCCAAGCCGGTGACGGCGTGCTGATCGCGACTCCGACCCCGACCCACCCGGAGACCATCCGCCGGGCCTTGAGCGCCGGAAAGCCCGCACTGTGCGAGAAGCCGATCGCGAGCGACTACGCCGAGATGAGCGCGCTGGTCGACGACATCGAGGCGTCCGGTGTCGAGGTGCTCGTCGGGTTCCAGCGCAGGTTCGACCCGGCCGTCGCCGAGCTGCACCGCCGCATCCGTGCGGACGAGGTGGGCAAGCTCTACCTGGTCCGCTCGACCGGCAACGACGCCGAGCCGCCCGACTTCGGGTATCTGCCCGCGTCCGGCGGGATCTTCCGTGACCTGCTGATCCACGACCTCGACGCGGTGCCGTGGCTGGTCGGCGAGCCGGTCGTGGAGGTCTACGCGTCCGGGTCCGTCCTGGTCGACCAGGCCTTCGCGGACGCCGACGACGTGGACAACGCCGTCGTGATGCTCAAGTTCGCGGGTGGCGCGCATGCCGTACTCGTCGGGGGACGGCATGATCCGCTCGGTTACGACCACCGCATCGAAGTGTTGGGCAGCAAGGATTCCCTGGCGGTCGGCGTGGACTCGCGGACGCCGCTGACCTCGCTTGAGCCGGACGGCCCCAAGGCCGGCCCGGACGCGTATCCGGGCTTCCCGGAACGGTTCCACCGCGCGTACCTCAACGAGATGGCCGTGTTCGTGGACGTCGTCGCGGGCCGGACACAGAACCCGTCCCCGGCCAGGGACAGCCTGACGAGCCTGCGCCTCGCGCTGGCGTGTGACGAGTCCCGTCGCTCCGGCGTCCCGGTGAAGATCGAGCAGGAGGTGGTCGTGTGAAGCTCGCTGGAGCGCCGATCTCGTGGGGCGTCTGCGAAGTCCCAGGCTGGGGCAGGATGCTCGACCGGGCGAAGGTGCTGAGCGAGATGGCCGAACTCGGCCTGACCGCGACCGAACTGGGCCCGCCGGAGTACCTGCCGACCGATCCGGCCGACCTGCGTGCGCTGCTGACCACGTACAACCTGACACTGGTCGGCGGGTTCCTCGCGGTACCGCTGCACGACGAATCGAGCGTGGCGGAGGCGGAACGGACCGCGAAGCTGCTGGCATCGTGTGGCGCCGACGTCCTCGTGCTGGCCGCGGCGACGGGCCTCGACGGTTACGACGACCGTCCCGCGCTCACCGACGAGCAGTGGGTCACGCTGATCAGCACCGCGGCCAAGATCCGGGACATCGCGGCGGAACACGGCCTGAAGACCGTGCTGCACCCGCACGTGGGCACGCACGTGGAGACCCAAGCCGAGGTCGAACGGTTCCTCCGCGACTCCGACCTGCCGCTGTGCCTGGACACCGGGCACCTGATGATCGGCGGCACCGACCCGGTCGCGCTCGCCGAGCGGTACCCGCAACGGATCGGGCACCTGCACCTGAAAGACGTCCGGGCCGACCTCGCGGACAAGGTCCGCGCGGGCGAACTCGGCTACGCCGAAGCGGTCGGGCAGGGCATGTACGTGCCGCTCGGTCAGGGGGACGTGGACATCGAAGCGGTCGTTGGCTTCGTCCGCCAAGCGGGTTACGACGGGTGGTACGTCCTGGAACAGGACACCGCCCTCAGCGAGCAGAGCTCAGTCGACACGCCGAAACTGGACACCGCGAGCAGCCTGCGCCACCTCAACCAGATAATCGGCGGTCCTTAGCAAGCCGCTCAGCGAGGAGAGACGATGACGTCCGATCGCTTCGTCAAGTTCAAGTTCGCGGCCATGGCGGCCGCCGGAGCGTTGGTCCTGGCCGCGTGCAGCGGCCCGCAAGGCGACCAGCCGGCCAACAACGCAGGTGGCGGCGCCGCGCCCACCCCGGGTGGCGGCGGCAGCAGCCTGCGGGTCGCCGTCGTCACCCACGGCAGCGCGGGTGACGCCTTCTGGAACGTGGTGAAGAACGGTGCCGAGGCCGCAGGCAGGCAACTCGGCGCGCAGGTGGACTACAAGTCCGACGGCGACCCCGGCGCCCAGGCCAAGCTGATCGACAACGCGATCGCGCAGAAGGTCGACGGCCTGGTGGTGTCGATGGCCAACCCGGACGCGCTGCGGACCTCGATCGAGAACGCGGTCAAGGCAGGCATCCCGGTGGTCACGATCAACTCCGGCGAGGCCAGGAGCGCCGAGTTCGGCGCGATCACGCACGTCGGCCAGAGCGAGACGATCGCCGGTGAGGGCGCGGGCAAGCGCCTGAAGGACGCGGGCAAGACCAAGATGCTCTGCGTGATCCACGAGGCCGGCAACATCGGCCAGAACCAGCGGTGTGACGGCGCCAAGAGCGCGTTCGGCAACGTCACCACGCTCCAGGTGGACATCAACAACCCGACCGACGCGCAGTCCCGGATCAAGGGCGCGGTGCAGGCCGACCCGTCGGTCGACGCCGTGCTGGCGCTGAACTCGCAGGTCGCGGCCGGTGCCGTGACGGCGATCAAGGGCGCGGGCTCGAAGGCCCAGGTGGCCACGTTCGACCTGAACACCGACGTGGTCAACGCGATCGAGTCCGGCGACGTGCTCTTCGCGGTCGACCAGCAGCAGTACGAGCAGGGCTACCTGCCGATCGTGTTCCTGAAGCTGTACAAGGAGAACGCCAACACCGTCGGCGGCGGCCGCCCGGTGCTGACCGGCCCCGGCTTCGTCGACAAGTCCAACGTGGACACGATCGCGCCCTTCACCGAGAAGGGCACACGGTGACAGCAGCTATGCGGGCACTGCCAGATCCACCCCGGCACTTCCCCCAGCAAATTTCTCAGCAAACGCCCCAGTACATCCCCCACCACTCCCCGGGGGGACTGCCCTGCTCCAGTTTACCGGGAGTATGGCCGAGTCAAAGGGGTTACTCGGCGGTTGTGGACAACTGGATTTGTGAACGGACCGTTGGCTCGGCGAGGGCGATTGGTTCCGCGAGGGCGGCTGGCTCGGCCGCGGTGGCTGGGTCCGTGAGGGTGGCTGGCCCGGCGACGATGGCTGGCTGGGTGATGTCGGCTGGCCCGGCGAGGGAGGGTGGCTTCGCTGGAGCGGCTGGCTCGGTGACGTCGGTGGGCCGCCCGGCCGCAGGCACCTTCGGCGTCCAGTGCCCGGCGACCTTCCTGGGTCCGGCTCCTGGGAACCGGGTCGGTGGCCGATGAGTGTCGCGGTGCCGAGCCAGCCCGACGAAAGGCTGGTCAAACCCCGGCTGTGGGACCGTCTCGTGGTCAGGCCCGAAATCGGCGCCCTGCTCGGGGCGCTGCTGGTGTTCGTGTTCTTCTCGGTGGTCACCGGCGAGTTCCTCAGCCCGCTCGGCGTGGCGAACTGGCTGGACGACGCCTCCACGCTGGGCATCATGGCGGTCGCCGTGGCGCTGCTGATGATCGGTGGCGAGTTCGACCTGTCCGCCGGGGTGATGACCGCGTCGACCGCCCTGGTCACCGCGATCTTCGCGACCCAGGTCGGGCTGAACGTGTGGTTCGCGCTGATCCTGTCGTTGGTCTTCGCCCTGGCCGTCGGCGCGCTCAACGGCTGGCTGGTGATGCGGACCGGGCTGCCGAGCTTCATCGTGACGCTGGGTACTTTCCTTGCCCTGCAAGGGTTGAACCTTGGTGTCACGCGGCTGGTCACCGGAACCGTGCAGGTTTCCGGGATGCGGTCGACCGACGGGTACGAGTCGGCGGGCATGTTGTTCGCGTCCACCGTCAACATCGGCGGCACGGACTTCCAGGTCTCGATCCTGTGGTGGATCGTGTTCGCGGCGGTCGCCGCGTGGGTCCTGGTCCGCACGAGGTTCGGCAACTGGACGTTCGCGGTCGGCGGCTCGTCGCTCAGCTCCCGTGCTGTCGGTGTGCCGGTGGTGCGCACGAAGATCATGTTGTTCATGACGACCGCGTTCGCCGCGTGGATCGTCGGGTCGATCAACATCCTGCGCAACGCCAGTGTGCAGGCCAACCAGGGGATCGGCCTGGAGTTCCAGTACATCATCGCCGCGGTGATCGGCGGCTGCCTGCTGACCGGCGGCTTCGGGTCCGCGGTGGGCGCGGCGATCGGCGCGCTGATCTTCGGCATGGCCCGGCAGGGAATCGTGTACGCGCAGTGGAACAGCGACTGGTTCATGCTGTTCCTCGGCATCATGCTGCTGGCCGCGGTGCTGGTGAACAACACCTTCCGGCGCCGGGCGGAGAGGGTGCGTCGATGAGTCCACTCATTGAGGTGCGTGACGTCGGCAAGACGTACGGCAGCGTCGTCGCGCTGGCCGACGTGTCCACTGTGGTCAATGCCGGTGAGGTCACGTGTGTCCTCGGTGACAACGGTGCGGGCAAGTCCACGCTGATCAAGATCCTGGCCGGCGTGCATCAGCACGACCGGGGCCGGTTCCTGGTCGAGGGCGAGGAGGTCCGGTTTTCCTCGCCGCGTGAGTCCCTGGACCGCGGCATCGCGACGGTGTACCAGGACCTGGCGGTCGTTCCGCTGATGAGCGTGTGGCGGAACTTCCACCTGGGGTCCGAGCCGACGGTCGGGTGGGGCCCGTTCCGGCGGCTGGACCGCGCGAAGGGCCGGGACACCACGAAGGCCGCGTTGGCCGAGATGGGCATCGACCTGCGTGACGTCGAACAGCCGGTGGGCACGTTGTCCGGCGGTGAACGGCAGTGCGTGGCCATCGCCCGTGCCGTCCACTTCGGAGCGAAGGTGCTCATCCTGGACGAGCCGACCGCCGCGCTGGGCGTGAAGCAGGCCGGTGTCGTGCTGCGGTACGTCGCCCAGGCCCGGGACCGCGGGCTTGGGGTCGTGCTGATCACGCACAACCCGCACCACGCCTATCCGGTGGGCGACAGGTTCTTGTTGCTCAAACGCGGCCGGAGCCTGGGGTCGTTCGACAAGGGCGACATCACCATCGAGGAGCTCACCCGGCAGATGGCGGGCGGAGCGGAACTAGAGGCCCTGGAGCACGAACTCAGGGCGGTGGAGAAATGACCCTGGAGGCGCTGACGGTCGGCAGGGTCGGGGTGGACCTCTATCCCGAGCAGAGCGGGGTTCCGTTGGCCAAGGTGCGGACCTTCGCCAAGTCGCTCGGCGGCACCGCGACCAACGTCGCGGTCGCCGCCGCGCGGCTCGGCCGCGGGACCGCGGTGCTGACCAAGGTCGGGCCGGACGGGTTCGGTGACTACGTCCGGGACGCGTTGGCGGAGTTCGGAGTTTCGCCGTCGTACGTGGGTACGTCGCCGGACCTGTTGACGCCGGTGGTGTTCTGCGCGCTGGATCCGCCCGAGGACCCGCCGCTGCTGTTCTACCGGTTGCCCACCGCGCCCGACCTCACCTTGGCCGCCGAGGACGTTCCGTGGGACGTCGTGCGCGAGGTCCCTGTGCTGTGGGTGACCGGGACGGGCGTGAGCACCGAACCGGCGCGCGGCACCCAGCGCGAGATCCTGGCGGCGAGGGGGCGCCGGGATCACACCGTGCTGGACATGGACTACCGGCCGATGTTCTGGTCCGATGTGGACAGTGCACGGGAACACATCTCGTGGATGCTGGACCACGTCACGGTCGCCGTCGGCAACCGGACCGAGGCCGAGGTCGCGGTGGGCACGGCCGATCCGGACGAGGCCGCGCGCCGCGTCCTGGACCGCGGTGTCTCGCTCGTGATGATCAAGAAGGGCGCGGACGGGGTGCTGGTGGCGACCGCGGACGGGTCGTGGACCGTGCCGCCGCATCCGATCGACGTCGTGTGCGGCCTCGGCGCCGGTGACGCGTTCGGCGGTGCTCTCATCCACGGCCTGCTGGAAGGCTGGGAGCCGGTGAAGATCGCCGAGTACGCCAACGTCGCGGGCGCCATCGTGGCAGGTCGGCTGGCCTGTGCCGACGCGATGCCGGAACGGGACGAGATCGAGGAGCGCCTGGGTGATCAGTGACAAGCAGTGGGCCGAGCTCCTGCACACGCGTGCGACTGATCCACAGGCTGTGCATAAGCTGTATACAACTCGTGCGCGGCGCGCATCCCTCTTGACGGACCAGGGCACGATCTTCCTGGTCGCGGCCGACCACACGGCCCGTGGCGCGATGGGCGTGCCCGGCGATCCGAACGCCATGGTCAACCGCCGCTCACTGCTGGAACGCCTGCTCATCGCCCTGGAGAACCCCGCGGTCGACGGCGTGCTGGGCACCCCGGACATCGTCGAGGAGCTGCTGCTGCTCGGCGCGTTGCAGGACAAGATCGTCATCGGCTCGATGAACCGCGGCGGCCTGGCCGGGGCCGACTGGGAGGTCGACGACCGGTTCACCGCGTACAGCGCGTCCGCCATCGCCGACCTGGGCCTGGACGGCGGCAAGATGCTGCTGCGGATCGTGGACGACGACGCCGGGACCGTCCCGACCTTGCAGGCCTGCGCGGACGCGGTCACCTCGTTGGCCGCCCGGGGCGTCATGGCCATGGTCGAGCCGCTGCCGTACCGGCGGGTGGACGGAAAGCTCCAGCTGCTCAAGGACGGCCCGTCGCTCGCCAGGGCCACGACTGTGGCGTCCTCGCTGGGCGAGACCTCGGCGTACACGTGGCTCAAGCTGCCCGCGCCAGAGGACCCGGACTTCGTGCTGGATGCCACGACCTTGCCGACCGTGGTGCTCGGTGGCGTGCCCGGCCCCAGTGTCGAGCAGGACATCGCTTCCTGGGGAAGGTCGTTGCGGCACCCGGTGGTTCGTGGTCTGGTCGTGGGCCGTGCGTTGCTCTACCCGCCTGACGGGGATGTCGCCGGTGCCGTCGAAGCCGCTGCCAAAGTCCTGCACGAAGGAGTTCGCGCATGAGCCTGCACCGTCCACACGGGACGCTTTCGGACGGCACGGACACGATCCGGTTGACGCCGCGGGACGCGGGCTGGACCTACACCGGGCTGCGGGTGCTCACGATTCCCCGTGGCGCCACCAGGACCGTCTCCACCGGCGAGTTCGAGGCCTTTGTCCTGCCGCTCGCCGGAAGCCTCACGGTCGAGGTGGACGAAGAGAGGTTCGAACTGCGGGGCCGGGAAACGGTCTTCACCAGGGTCACGGACTTCGCCTACGTGCCAAGGGACGCCAACGTCACTCTGTCGACAAAGGACGGTGCGGAGGTCGCGCTGCCCATGGCCCGCTGCACGAAGCGCCTGACGCCGAAGTACGGCCCGGCGGAGGAAGTCCCGGTCGAGGTCCGCGGTTCGGGCAACGCGACCAGGCAGGTCACGAACTTCGGGGTGCCCGGGGTCTGGGACCACGCCGACAAGCTCAGCGCGTGCGAGCTGATCACCCCGGACGGCAACTGGTCGTCGTACCCGCCGCACAAGCACGACGAGGCCAGTGAGTGCGAAGTGATCAACGAGGAGATCTACTACTTCCGGATCGCCGGCCAGGACGGGATCACGCCCTCACGGGCAGGCTTCGGCTTCCACAAAACCTACACCGCGGACGGCTCGATCGACGAGGACGTGACCGTCCGCGACGGCGACGTTTTCCTTATCCCGCGCGGATATCACGGTCCTTGTGTCGCCGCGCCGGGTTACCCCATGTACTACCTCAACGTGCTCGCCGGGCCCGCTGACGACCGGTCGATGGCCTTCTGTGACGACCCCGCCCACACGTGGGTCCGGCAATCCTGGGAGAAGCAGGCCGGCGACCCGCGCTGCCCGGTGACCTCTGCCGAAGGGAGGGTTCAGTCATGAGGTTGACCACCGCCCAGGCGCTGGTCCGTTGGCTTGTGGCACAACGGACCGAGCTGCTCGACGGCACCGAGGCCCCGTTGTTCCCGGCGGTCTACGCGATCTTCGGGCACGGCAACGTGCTCAGCATCGGTGCCGCGCTTGAGGAATACCGTGACCGGATTCCGGTGTGGCGTGGGCACACCGAGCAGGGCATGGCGCTCGCGGCCGTCGGCTACGCCAAAGCCACGCACCGGCGCCAGGTCGGCGTGGCCACGTCGTCGATCGGGCCCGGCGCCTTGAACATGGTCACGGCCGCCGGTGTCGCGAACGCCAACCGGCTGCCCTTGCTTCTGCTGCCAGGCGACACGTTCGTCAACCGCGCGCCTGACCCTGTGCTGCAACAGATCGAGCCGTTCGGTGACGCCACGGTCAGCGTGAACGACGCTTTCCGGCCGGTCAGCCGTTACTTCGACCGGATCACCCGGCCCGAGCAGCTGATCGCGACCCTGCCCCAGGTGGCGCGGGTGCTCACGGACCCCGGTGAGTGCGGTCCGGTGACGTTGGCGCTGCCGCAGGACGTCCAGGCTGAGGCGTTCGACTTCCCCGAGTCGTTGTTCGAGCCGGTCGAGCACCACGTGCTGCGTCCGCGCCCGGACCGGCGGTCGGTCGGCCGGGCCGCCGAGGTGATCCGTGCCGGCGAGCGGCCGTTGCTCGTGCTGGGCGGTGGCGTGCGGTACTCGGGTGCCGGGCAGACCGCGATCGAGTTCGCCGAGCGGCACAACGTGCCCGTCGTCGAGACGACCGCGGGCCGGACGCTCGTGCCGCACTCGCACCCGTTGCACGCGGGCCCGTTGGGTATCACGGGCTCAGCCTCGGCGAACGCGTTGGCGGCCGAAGCGGACGTGGTGATCGCCGTGGGCACGCGCCTGCAGGACTTCACGACGGCTTCGTGGTCGGTGTTCTCGCCGGACGTCAAGCTGGTGACGATCAACGCCGCCCGCTTCGACGCCGTGAAGCACGGCGCCGTCGCCGTGGTCGCCGACGCCCGCGAAGGGCTCGAGGAACTCCCGCTGATCGACTGGTACGCGCCGGAGGCGTGGTCCTCCCGGGCCTCGGCGGAGTTGGCGAAGTGGGACGAGCACATCTCGGGCCTGCGGTCGGCCGGCGGCTCGCTGCCGACGTACGCCGAGGTGGTCGGGGTCGTGAACGATCTTTCCGGCCCGGAGGACTACGTGATGACCGCGTCCGGCGGCCTGCCGGGCGAGCTGATCGGCGGCTGGCGGGCGACCGGCGAGTCGACCATGGACGTCGAATATGGCTTCTCGTGCATGGGTTACGAGATCGCGGGTGCTTGGGGCGCGACGATGGCCCGGCCTCAGGGTGTGGTCACGACGCTGCTCGGCGACGGCTCGTACCTGATGCTCAACTCGGAGCTGTTCTCGGCGGCGTTCGCCGGGCACGGGTTCGTCGCGGTCGTGTGCGACAACGACGGCTATGCCGTCATTGACCGTCTTCAGCGCGGCCAAGGTGGTGCCGGGTTCAACAACATGTACCCGGACGTCCGCAGCCGCCTGCCCGAGCCACCTCGTGTGGACTTCGCCACACACGCCGCCGGTCTCGGCTGTGCCGTGCTCGTGGCGGATTCTGTCGCTGATCTTCGTGCGGCTTACCCGAAAGCCCGGGAACACGCGCGGTCCGGCGTTCCGGCGGTCGTGGTGATCAAAACGCACCCGAGCTCGTGGACCGAGGCCGGCGCCTGGTGGGAGATCGGTGTGCCGCAGGTCTCCCATCGTCCGGAGATCGACGCCGCGCGCGACGAACTGGACGAGGCGAAAGCCAGGCAGCTCAGGTATCTCCACCCCTGACCGCCGTGTCCACCTTTGCAGCACCCCGTGTCCACCACTCCGGCACCATGAAACGCACGTTCCAGCACCCCGAAATTCCCTTCGCGCGGTCGGGTGGGGAATTTCGGGGTGCCGGAATGGTGGACACGCCGTGCCGGAATGGTGGACACGGCTAGAGCGTTCGGAAAGCCGTCACCGTGTCCTTCAGCTGCGGGTCGGCTTCCGCCTTTTCCAGGGCGGCTTTCAGCGTTTCCCGATACGTCGGGGCGGCCTCGGCGAGGGTTTTCCGGCCTTCGTCGGTCAGCATGGTGTAAATGCCGCGCCGGTCGTCCTCGCAAATGTCGCGTTCGCTCAGCCCGGCCGATTCCATCCGGGCGACGAGGCGGCTGACCGAGCTCTGGTTGAGCTCCAGCGCCTCGGCCAGTTCCTGGATGCGCATCGAGTCGTTCTTTCCAGTCGCCCTCGAGAGATGATCGAGCGCCCGGTACTCCGACAGCCCCAGGCCGTGCCGGCGTTGCAGCGCCTTGCCGAGTTCACCCTCGATGCGTGCGTGGAGCGCCACCACGCGGCCCCAGGCCTCCGTGCTCACTTGACGAATTCTACATGCAGTGACAGCCTCTGTATGTACATGCATGTATCTCGACCACTGTCACCACGACCTGGGAGCGTTGAAGTGCAGAAGTTCCTGTTCCTGCTGGCCAGCTCGCGTCAGCCGGGCAACACCGAGGCGCTGGCCCGCAAGGCCGCCGAGTACCTGCCGCGGGACGTCGAGCAGCGCTGGCTGTGGCTGGAGGACCTGCCGCTCGACCCGTTCCGCGACACCCGGCAGTCGAGCCGGATCCACCCGGAGCCCGAGGGCAACGAACGACTCCTGCTGGACGCCACGATCGAGGCGACCGACATCGTCATCGCGTCGCCGCTGTACTGGTACAGCGTGTCGGCCACAGCCAAGCGCTACCTCGACTACTGGAGCGGGTGGTTGCACCTGCCGGACGTGCCGTTCAAGACCCTCATGCGCGAGAAGACCCTGTGGGGCGTCTCGACCGCCGAGGAGCGCGACAAGTCCGACTCGTTGGTCGGCACGCTGTACAAGTCAGCGGAGTACCTGAAAATGCGGTGGGGTGGCGTACTGCTCGGCCACGGTCACCATCCAGGTGAAGTGCTGGAGGATGCCTCCGCGATGGCAGCCGCGGAGAGCTTCTTCCAGAGTGTCTACGCCACCAAGTAGCTCGGACCGGTATCCGTCACACAGACACCAGGGCAGGCCACATGGAGCTAGCCCTGGTGTCTGTGTGCCGAGATTCAGCGACGGTAGTCGTCGTATCCGTCGTCGTAGTCGTCGCTACGGTCCTCGTCCTGGTGGTCGTTGGACTGGCCCGACAGCTCTCGTTGCAGAGCCTCGAAGTCCGTGTTCCGAGTGCTGTACTTGAGCTCTCGGGCCACCTTCGTCTGCTTGGCCTTCGCCCGGCCGCGCCCCATGGCTCGACCCCCTCGCACAGGGATGGGGCGGCCGGGGGAAACGGCGGCCCCACTCATCTCGACAACTGATTCCTGACAACTACCGTACCGTGCCGATGGGGTCCGACGCGACGCGGCACCGTGTGCCGGTGATGACAGATCAGCGTCGATCGGCCGATCATCCGGTTCCGGACGGGTCATGACAGCATGAAGTAGTGCCTCGTCCGTTCGTCGCCTACCTTCGGGTGTACGAACCGTTGTCGGCTTTTGACACGGAGTTGTCAAGGCGGCTACGGAACGTAGTAGAAACCGGTCCCCTGGCGCGTTCGGCCGTCGGCGAACGCGAGCGGGAAATGTGGTTCAGGTCACAACTTTCCGTGCCGCCGGGAATACTGCCGGGCGAGTCGGCCGACGGCACCCCCTCCGCGCGCGCCGTGAAGGACATCCTCGTCCTGGATCCGCGGGAGGTCCCGGGCGCCGATCCCCAGATCGGCCCGCTTGTGTGCCCATTGGACGTACGGCCGCGGTCGGCCGCGGCGCTCGTGGGTTTCGTGGCCACGGCCCACCCCGTGCTGCGGGAGGCGGCCATTACGGCCTCTGTGGACAGCGTGCGGGCCCGGGCGGCCGCGATCTTGTCCGAGACCCCGTCCGGTGCCGTGCACGCCGTGTCGACCACGTGGACCGTGCCGTTGCCGTGGTTCGTCATGTTCGAACCGGCCCATCGCCGGCTGAGGCTGGAGCCGCGGACGTCACCCGACAGGGAGAGCTCGTGGCGGGCGACGATCACCGACGCGCAAGCCAGGGTCGCTCGCGCCTACGAGCTGGCGGTGCACACCTTCGGCGAGCGGGGACCGGCCAAGGTTCTCGAGGACACGGCCGGATGGCTCGAGCACTTTGACGGTAATTCTGCCGTCGAGCTCGACTACGGCGGACTCGTACAGTTGCTTGACGACGAGCAGCTGTCGGCTGACTCGACATGCGCGGACGTCAACGCGATCGTGGACGCGCTGGAAACCGGCGACGCGGAAACCGTCGCCGAGAGGTTCGAACAGCTCCGCGAGTTCTGGGGTGACCTGGCTGTCCGGGAGCGGTTCAACTGACTAGTCGAGGCCCGGCTGTTCGTCGCGCTCGCGCTCCGCGGCCAGCAACTCGTCGACCGACGCCTTGCCTTCCCGGTACCGCTTGGCGATCTCGGCGTTGAGCAGGTCCATCACCACCTGGACCTGACGGCGCCGCTGCGAGACCGAAGCCTCTTCCTTGGCGTAGGTCTGCAGCGCCAGTTCCAGCCGTTCGTCGGGCAGTGAGGCGACGTCGGACAGGTCGGCGTCGGAGACCAGCGCCTCGACGTGCCTGCGATGCGCCTCGGCCCGCGACGGTTCCAGGGTCTGGTAGCGGCCCATGCCCATCGCCGGACCGACGGCGTTGTCGGCCAGGATCGTCGCCAGCTGTTCGACGACCGAGGCGGAACCGCCCTCGGTGCGCCGCTTCTGTTCGGCCCGCACGATGTCGATACGACCGTGCAGCAGCCTGCGCAGGTAGGAAAGATCCGTCTCCTCCTGCGCGGCATCGTCCCGCCTCGCCCGGACCTCGGCCAAGCCGAGCCGGTCAAGGCCCTCGATGTAGTCCGGGTCGAGCACGCGGTCGATGCGTCGGCGCCCACCAGGTCGGACTTCGATCACGGGATCATCCTCCGGCAACCACGCCTAGACCGCCACATCGGCCAGCCCCTTTTCACCCTTGACCCCCAGCAATTCACGGACATGAACGGACGCCAACGGCGGCCGCTGGGCGATTCGGGCCAGACCGGCCGCCCTCGCCACCAGTTGTGCGTTGTCCTTGACCCGCTCGCCCCGCGCGTACGAGATCGTGTCCTCCATCCCGACCCGCAAATGACCACCCGCGGACAAGGAGGCGAGCATCACCGGCAGGGTGCTCCGGCCGATGCCCGTCGCGGAAAACGTCGCGCCGTCCGGAATCAGCCGCATCGCCGACACCAGCGTCTCGACGTCGCCCGGCATTCCGCCGGGCACTCCCATCACCAGATCCACATGGACGTGACCACCCGCGGGCGGACCGTGTTTGTCCAGCAATCTGTGCAATGTGGCCAGCTGACCGAGATCGAAGATCTCGTACTCCGGGACGATCCCGCGGTCGCGCATTCCCTTGTGCAGTTCGACGATGAACTCCCACCGATTGAGGAAAACGTCATCGCCGAAGTTGACCGTGCCCATGGTGCACGAGGCCGAGTCGGGCATGGCGTCCAGCACCCGCAGCCGGTCGGACTCCGGGTCGGTCACCGCGCCGCCGGTGGACAGTTGAACGATCAGGTTCGTCTGGTCCCGCAACGCCGCCACGGTGTCCTTGAGACGACCGAGATCGAGCGTCGGTTTACCGTCGTCGTCCCGGATGTGCACGTGGATCATGGCCGCGCCCACGCGTTCACAGTCCTGCGCGGTACTGACCAGTTCCGCGAGCGTGACCGGCAGGTTCGGCACGTCGTTCTTGGCGTGCTCGGCCCCGGTCGGCGCCACTGTGATGATCGTGCCTGTCGACTGGGACATGGCGTGATAGTGACACAGCGCCGGGCCGTGTGTCGTCGGGGACCGGTCCCAGAACCCGATTGTTGCAATCGTTCGCCCGCGGCAGGCCGACATGGTTGAACGTCGAAACACCCGCTGGTGCGGCCGCCGGAAATCTTCCGGTCGGACGGCGGGGGCCAGTGCGTCCGTCGTGCTGTCGGCGGAGTGGGCCGTTCGGTCGATCCACCCGCGCCCGGCGTCCGGTCAGCTGTGCAGGCGCTTGACGGCTTCCCGGCCGAGCCCGGGCGTGTCCGGCGGGATCGAGTCCGGGTCGATCGCGGCGGACACGCCGCCTGCGGTCAACGGGGTCTCCGGGCCGACGGACCGCTTGATCAACGCCAGCGCGATCGGGCCGAGCTCGTGGTGCTGCACGACCGTGCCCACTCGGCCGACAGTCCGCTCGCCCGCGTTCACCGGGTCACCCGTGGACGGCAGCGAGTCGGCGGAGCCGTCCAGGTGCAGCAGCAACATCCGGCGCGGCGGACGGCCGATGTTGTGCACTTTGGACACTGTCTCCTGGCCGCGGTAGCAGCCCTTCGCCACGTGCGCGGCCGACGGAACCCAGTTCACCTCGTGCGGGATGGTCTTCTCGTCGGTGTCCATGCCCAGTCGCGGACGCAGGGCCTCCACACGCAGCGCCTCGTACCCCCAGCTGCCCATCGGACGCGCCCCCGCCTCGGTCAGCCGAGACCACCACGTGGCCAGCTCGGCCCGGGGAACGAGCAGATCGAAGGTGCTGCCCGGCATCCGGCGGACCATCCCGTCGACGCCGTACGTGTCGGTTGGCGCGTTGAGGCCGACAGCCTCAAGCGCCGGCACAGCCTCCGGTCCGATCAGCGACAGCACGGCGATCTCGGCGGTCGCGTCCCGTGGCTCGACCTTCGACCAGAACTTCATGGCCTCCAGGTACTCGAGCAGGCTCTGCTGGTCACCTCGGGCGCCGGTGGCGTGCGCGCCGGGCTCGGTGTCCATCCACACCGTGCCGTCACGGTGGGCCAGCACCATGTGCGCGTCCACGCGGCCCTGGCTGTCCAGCACGAGGGCCTCGGTCCCGGTGTTCTCCGGAAGCTCGCTGACGTGCTGCGAGATCATCAGGTGCAGCCAGCTCAGCCGGTCGTCCCCAGGGACCGCGATGACCTCGCGGTTCGACCTGTCGACGACGGCGACCGTGCGCGCGGCGGCCCGTTGCTCACCGAATGGGTCGCCGTAGTGCCAGGCGACTCCCTGGTCAGGGTTGTCCTCCTGCGGCGGCACGGCTCCCGGCAGCGTCACTGGTTCTCCCCGTTGATGCAGTTCCGGCAGGTGCCGGACAGTGCGACATGGCTGGCGTCAAGTTTGAACCCGTACTGGTCCCGCAGTGTTCCCGCCAGGTCGTCGAGCAGCTCACACGGCACTTCTTCCACCTCGCTGCACTGGTGGCAGACCAGGTGCACGTGCTCGTGGTCGCGCGCCGAGTACGTGGGCGCGCCGTGCCCGATGTGCGCGTGCCGCACCAAGCCGAGCTGTTCGAGGAGGTCGAGCGTCCGGTAGATGGTCGTGATGTTGACCGTCGGGGTGGTCTTCTGGACGTGTTTGCACACCTGTTCCGGTGTGGAGTGCTCCAACGCCACCACCGCGTCGAGCACGAGTTGGCGCTGCGGCGTCATCCGCATGCCGCGTTCATGCAGCGTGGACTTGAGCGCCGCCCGTTCTTTACGAGTCGTCTCCACCAACCCAATATATGCGGGAGTAGGTTCATCCTCATGCCAGTACTTGCGCTCCTCGACGGCACGCTCGCCGATCCCGCCCATCCCCTGATCCGCGTCGACGACCTCGGTGTGATGCGCGGCGACGGGATCTTCGAGACAGTGCTGGTGGTCGACGGCAAGCCCCGCGAGCTGGGCCCGCACTTCGACCGCCTGGTCCGGTCGGCCGCGATGCTGGACCTGCCCGAACCGTCCCGCGCCGACTTCGACCGGGCGACTCAGGCGGTGCTCGACAACTGGACCGGCGGATCCGAGATCGCACTCAAATGGGTGTACACGCGGGGCGTGGAAGGCGGCGACGGAACGCCGACCGGGTTCGCCCTCGGCCTGGAGATCGCCGAGAAGGTCAAGCGCCAGCGCGCGTCCGGGATCTCGGCCGTGACCCTCGACCGGGGCTTCGACGCCGACGCGGCCGTGCGTGCGCCGTGGCTGCTGCTGGGCGCCAAGACCTTGTCGTACGCGGTGAACATGGCCGCGCTCCGGGAGGCCGAGCGCCGCGGTGCCGAGGAGGTCATCTTCACCACCTCGGACGGGTCCGTGCTCGAAGGTCCGACGTCCACGCTCATCGCCGTGACCGGCAGGACCCTGCGGACCCCGCCGGCGACCATCGGCATCCTGCCCGGCACCACGCAGGCCGCGCTGTTCCGGGCCGCCGAGCGGGAGGGCTGGTCGGTGAAGACCGAGCCGATCCAGGTCCCGGAGCTGTCCGAGGCGGACGGGATCTTCCTGGCCTCCAGCGTCCGCAAGATCACCCGCGTGCACACCCTCGACGGCGTCCAGCTCACCGACAGCACAGCGCTGCACGGTGAGCTGACCCGCCTGTACGACTCCGAATACTGACCAGGTAACCCCTCGTGAGTGTTTATCAGGGTTAGAACACGGATAAACACTCACGAGGGTTTTTCAGCGGAGGCCGGTGTCGACCGCGTTCATCAGGAGGCCCGGGTCGCCGGACATCTCCCACGCCATCGCGCCCAGCAGGCCGCGTTGCTTGATCCACGCGGTCTTGCGTTGGATCGACCAGACGTCGTCGAACGTCCACCACTGGCTGCCGGTGTAGCAGTAGGTCGCCACCGCCGGTTCGTCGTGGTGGACCGTGCACCCCGGGACACCGGCGACCAGGTTGCCGTAGCCGCGGGTGCCTGCTTCTTCCGGGAACTGGCCCGGCGCGGCCCCGTTCGCGCTCTGCCATTCGCCGTTCTTGCCGCCGTTCGCCACGCCCTGCCAGCCACGGCCGTAGAACGCGAGCCCGAGCGTGAGCTTGCGTGGGTTCACGCCCGCGTTGGTGTACGCGTTGATCGCGGCCTCCGCGCTGAACTTGACCGGGTACGGGTCGTCCGCGTCGGCGTACAGGTTGCCCTGGTGCCCCGTGCGGTTGGGCTCCCACGAGTTGTCGCTGCCCGAGCCGTGGAAGTCGTAGCCCTGGACGTTCGCCACGTCGAGGTACTGGAAGATCTTGCTGACGTCCCAGCCCGCCGTGACCTTCGCGGGGTCGGCCGGTGTGAAGGCCTGCAGCTCGTAACGTTTGCCGGTGGTGGCGCCGTACGCGTCCATCTGCGCACGGAACTCGGCCAGCAGTGCCGTCAGGTTGTCCTTGTCGTTGGGACTCCAGTGGTTTCCGGCGTGACCGTCCGGGCTGCCCGGCCATTCCCAGTCGATGTCGATGCCGTCGAAGATCCCGGCCGCCGTGCCCGGGCCGCCGGCGCCGCCGTAGGGCTTGATGTTGCCCTTGAGCCACGTGTCGACGCAGGACGCCACGAACTTCTTGCGGGCCGCGTCGGTCGCGGCCACGTCGGAGAAGTACTTCGAATACGTCCAGCCGCCCAGCGACACCAGGATCTTCAGGTTCGGGTACAGCTTCTTCAGCTTCTTGAGCTGGTTGAAGTTGCCGCGCAACGGCTCCCAGCCGGTGTCCGCCACACCGTCGACGGACTGCGCCGCGGCGAACGGACGGCTGTAGTCGGCCTCGGCGTCGCCCGCGCCGTCACCCTGGTTGGGGTCCTGCGGGTCCGGCGATGTGCCCTTGGTGACGCCGGACTGGCAGGTCAGGTTGACGGGGTCGATGTTCTGGAACGCGTACAACAGGTGCGTCAGTTTGCCTGCGGCACCTGAGGTGTGCAGGTTGCGCACGAAGTACTGCCTGCCGTAGATGCCCCACTGTACGAAGTACGCGACCTTCGCGTATCCCGCGACAATGTCCTGAGTGGACACGGTGACGGCAGCGCTCGCGGCTGAAGCGTTGTCGTAGCCGTCGCGGGCGCGGACGGTGAAGGTATACCTCGTGGACGGAGCAAGGCCGGTGACGCGCGCGGACGTCGTGGTCACGGTCATCGCGAGCGTCGAGCCGTTGTAGACGTCGTACGCCACGACACCCGTGTTGTCGGTGGATGCGTTCCACGCCAACGAAACGCTGCCGGAGTCGGCGCTGGTCGAACGGAAACCGCCGGGCACGGAAGGCGCCTGGGTGTCGTCGCTCGGGTTGTTCGTGCGGACGGTCAAAGCCGCACTGGCCGGAGATTTGGTCCCCTTGCGGTCCATCGCGACGACTGTGAACGTGTAGTCGGTGTTCGGAGTCAGCCCGCTGATGGACGCGGTCGTGGTCGTCGGCGAAGCGACGAGAGTGGTGCCCTGGTACACCTCATAGCCGACGACTGGGAGCGATCCCGCTGCGGAAGCGTTCCACTCCAACGTGATTGTCCTGGTCGTCTTGACGGTCGCCCGCACGTTCGTCGGCGCGGCCGGTGGCGTGTCCGCCGAACCGTCGCAGTTGCCGTCGTCGATCCGGCAGTTCGTCGGAGTCGTCGCCGTGCTGAACCGGACAGTGGGGTTGTAGGGATACGTGGAACGCCCTGGTCCCAGCGAGTTGATGTAGTACGCCGGGGTCAGTGTCACGGAAGTGCCGGACTGGGACACGGTTCCGTTCTCGCCGGTGCTCGCGGTGACGCCCGCGGGTACTTCGAAGGTGATCGCCCATCCGGTCACGGTGGCCGTGCCCGCGTTGGTGACGGTGTACGTCCCCACGTTGCCGGACAAGGAGAACGCGGCTCTCAGGCTGCCCGCGGCATGTGCGGGCGCGCTCAGCGAGACGGTACCCGCGAGTGCCAGCACAGCCGCGGCGAGGGCCGTGATCAGACGGGTTCTGGTGGAGCGAGGTCTGTGAGACATGGCAGGGTTCCTCACGCCGTGGTCAGCGACACACTGGTCTAGACCAGACTGCGGCGCTGCGACCCGGCGCACAACGGCCGGTCCCAGTTGTTCTGCATGCCGAAACGGTTGTCAGGCCGTCGGCCGGAAGCGCACGCGGACGCCCGGCCGAGCCTGGGCGAGCGAAGGCAGGCTGCCCGAGCCGATCACACCGATCACCGGGTAACCGCCGGTGGTCGGGTGGTCGGCGAGGAAGATCACCGGCAACCCGTTGGGCCGCACCTGGATCGCGCCGGTGACCAGACCCTCGCTGGCCAGCTCCACGTCCTGGAACCGCTCGCACCGGCGCAACGCCGTGCCGACGAGACGCACGCCGACCCGGTTGCTCTCCGGCGAGACCTTCCACTGCCCCGAGGCGATCTGAGTGCCGGGATCGGTGAACCAGTCCTCGCGTGGCCCGAGCACCACCGGGATCACCAGGTCGTCCGGGGTGCGGGCGGGCGCGATCTCGTCGACGCCGACCGGCAGGCCCGGCGTGCCGAGCGGCAGCACATCGCCTTTCCGTAACGGCTCGGGCCCGATCCCGGACAGCACGTCCGTCGCGCGGGACCCGAGCTGCTCCGGCACGTCGACGCCGCCGGAAACCCCGACGTAGCAACGAAGCCCGGCAGCCGGGGTGCCGATGACGAGCTCGTCGCCCGCGGCCAGGTGCACCGGATGGTGCGAACCGGCCGCACGTCCGGAAACCGAAACGCTGACCTGCGGTCCGGTCACCGCGACCGTGCACGAGGCCTCAGCGCGTACGGACAACCCGCCGAGCAGAGTCTCGATGCCCGCGGCCGACTCCGGATTGCCCACCAGCCGGTTGGCCAGCCGCAGGGACGGCTGGTCCAAGGCGCCCGACGGCGGCACGCCCAGATGCGCGTTCCCCGGCCTGCCCAGATCCTGGATCAACGCCAGCGGCCCGGTGGCCAGGACTGTCAGCGCCCTCATCGAACGGCCTCGAACCGCACGACATCCCCGGGTGCCAGCAACGCCGCCGGTTCACGGCGCGAGTCGAACAACGTGACGTCAGTGCGCCCGATCAACCGCCAGCCACCAGGCGAGGCCGTCGGATAGACCCCGGTGAACTCGCCCGCGATCGCCACCGAACCAGGCTCGACACGTTTGCGCGGGTTCTCCAGCCGGGGCTGCCGCAGTTCCCGCGGAAGGCCGACCAGGTACCCGAAGCCGGGCGCGAACCCGGAGAACGCCACCTTGTACTCGGCGCCGGTGTGCAGCGCGACCACGCCATCGACGTCCGTCCCCGCGGTCTCGGCGACGAGGTCGAGGTCCGGGCCGTCGTAGTGCACCGGGATCACCACTTCACGTGGCTCGGTCCGCACGCGCTTGGTCAGGTCGATGGTGTCCAGCAGCGGTTTGACGCGCGCCAGGCCACCGGAACCGGGCTGGAAAGCGGCCAGTACGGTCCTCGCGGCCGGAACCAGTTCCACCAGGCCCGGCAGGTCGGCTTCGGCCAGCGCGGCCCGTACGGCGTCGACCTCGTCCAGGGAATCCACTTCGACGAGCATCGCGTCCGAACCGCACCGCCGTATGCGCATAGGCGTGGTCAGCCGACGATACGAGTCAGGTACGCCGACGTGTGCGGCTGGAGCTCCTGGCCCACCATCGCGCGTTCCTCGACGTACGCCAGGTCACCGTTGTTGACCAGGCCGTACAGCCGCTTGGCGCCCAGGACCTCCTTGGCCGTCGCGGTCCGCACGACCGCGTCCGTGGCCAGTTCCCACGAGGTCTGCGTGCGCGGCTTGCCGTAGAAGATCTCCACGATCCCGGTCGCGTGTGTGAGGAGCAGCTCGATCGTGTCGTCCGGCTGCGGCCGCCACCAGCCGACCTCGCGCGCCGCCGGACGGATCACGTTGCCGTCGTCGTCCAGCAGCCAGGCCCGGGACTCGTAGTACAGGAACGGCCTGCCGTCGTGGGCGAACGTGAGCTGCTGGCCGAACTTGTGAGTCTTGTCCAATGTGGGATAGACGACTTCGCCCTCGCCGCGCCACACGCCGACCAGGGGCAGCAACGCCAGCAGCGCGTCGTTGAGCTCCGGGCCTTCGCGCAGGTTCGCCGTGTCCGCCGGGATCGGCATGTCGTCGAACTGCGGCACGTTGCGGTGCCGGGTCAGCTTGGCCCGTTCCGCCGCCGCCTGCACGGCCGCGTCGCCACTTCCCGGCACGGACTCGCTGTTGTCCGTGCTCATCAGCGCTGGTCGCTGTACAGCCGGTAGACGACGTAACCCGCGAACCACAGGGTCGCGAGGGCCATGATGACCAGCAACGAGGTGAAAATCAGGTGCACGCACTGAGGATAACCGCCGTCGGGCCGCGGCTCGCGACAGCCCGAGGGGCCAGGACACCGGGCAGCAAAAAACCGGGTGGTCCGTTCGGGCCACCCGGTTGTCGCGTCAGGGTCGATCAGGCGACGGCCACGGCCACCTCGTGCACGCCCGGACCGTCGGCCTGGACCGACGCCTCGCCGTTGCCCGTGCGGTGCAGCGCACGCACCGTCCACGTGCCGGGCGCGGCGTAGAACCGGAACTCGCCGTCGGGCGACGACACGACCTCGCCGGTGAAGTCCCCGTTGCCGTCGAGCAGGCGCACGAACGCGCCGCCGACCGGGGCCTCTCCGGACAGAACCCGTCCGGACAGGACGGTCTGGCCCTCCGCGCCCGCGATCGGCGCGGCCTGGTCAGGTGCTCCGCAGCTGCTGCTCACATTCACTCCTTGCCAGTGCCGGTCTCGACCGGGACGCCGACCAGCGACCCGTACTCGGTCCACGAACCGTCGTAGTTCTTGACGTCCTCGTAGCCGAGCAGCTCGTGCAGCGCGAACCAGGTGTGCGACGAACGCTCCCCGATCCGGCAGTAGGCGATGGTCGCCTTGGCCTCGTCGATGCCGGCTTCCTTGTAGATCTCACGAAGCTCGTCGTCGGACTTGAAGGTGCCGTCCTCGTTCGCGGCCTTGGCCCACGGCACGTTGATCGCGCTCGGCACGTGGCCGGGACGCTGCGCGGACTCCTGCGGCAGGTGCGCCGGGGCCAGCAGCTTGCCGCTGAACTCGTCCGGCGACCGCACGTCGACCAGGTTCTTGGTGCCGATCGCGTCGACCACCTCGTCGCGGAACGCCCGCAGCTTGAGGTTCTGCTCCTGCGCGGTGTACTGGGTCTCGTCGCGCTTGACGACGTCCTGCGACAGCGGACGGCCGTCCAGTTCCCACTTCTTGCGGCCGCCGTCGAGCAGCTTCACCGTCTCGTGGCCGTACAGCTTGAAGTACCAGTACGCGTACGCGGCGAACCAGTTGTTGTTGCCGCCGTACAGGACCACCAGGTCGTCGTTGGCGATTCCCTTCTCGGACAACAGCTTCTCGAAGCCCGCCCGGTCGACGAAGTCGCGGCGGACCGGGTCCTGCAGCTCGTTCTTCCAGTCGACCTTGACAGCACCCGGGATGTGCCCGGTCTCGTATGCGCTGGTGTCCTCGTCGACCTCGACGAACACCACCCCTGGCGTCTCGAGGTTGTCCTCGGCCCACTGGGCCGACACCAGCACGTTTTCGCGGCTCATCGAGCGCCTCTCACTTTCTCTTCGGGGGGTTGGGGCGGATCAGGCCGGTGTCTGCCGGCCGACGGACGGGGTGAGCCTGCGCAGCAGCAGGTAGGTCTCGCAGCCGAGGCAGAAGCCGAACGCGGCGTTGAGGAACGCCGCGGCCAGCGCGAACGCCGTCGCGACGATGCCGAGCGTGGAGGCGCCCAGCACGAACGCGACCGTGCCGACAGCGGCGAAGGCGAACCCGACGCCCTGGGCGAACCGCAGCGGAGCCGCGTCCTCCCGCTCGCCGGTCGGCCGCAGCCGCGGCGCGACGAAGTGCTTGTAGATCAACGAATAGGGTGCGTATCTCAACCCGGCGAACGCGCCGATGGCGAAGATCACGGCCTGTGCAGCGAGTAGTGGCCACCATTGCGTGGCGAGCGCGACGGCCAGTACAGCGGTCGTGATCCAGGCGGCGAGCCGGGGACCACGGGGATCGACGGACATGTGTCCTCCTGACCTGCGGGCAGACAGCGGGATGCGCCGCTCTCTTCAGAGCTTTCGGGCGCGGGATCGCCTGGTCAGAGGGTTGCTGGACAGAGGCTCGAGTCCACGCGGCAGTAGTCCACCGCGCGGCGCCTGGTCAGCAACGTATACACGGTGGTGAGGGTACCCGGATCTCACATTTCAGAGCACCGCTGTCCACCCACTGGGACAGACGATCGAGCGGCTCAGCCGAGGTGCGGACGCAACGCGTCGAGCAGCCTGTCCCGCTTGGGCACGCCGCCCACTCGCATCAGCTCCGTGCCCTTCGCGTCCACGGCCAGCGTGGTCGGCGTGGTGAGCACGCCGAGCGACGAGGCCACTTCGGGGTGGTTGGTCACGTCGAAGTCGACGTGCCGCAGGCCGTCGACCTTCTCGGCCATGTCGGACAGCAGAATCCGGGTGTGCCGGCACGGTGCGCAGAACGTCGTCGAGATCTGCAGCAGCGTCACCCGGCTGCCCGGATCCACCAGTTTGTGCAGTTCAGGGGGAAGCATCACGGTCTTTCCCTGGCGTACCCGGCCCTGGGAGCGGCGCCAGGCCAGACCGAGCAGGCTCGCCACGGCGAGCGTGCCGATCAGCACCCAGACCCCGGTCATCCCACGAAGCCTCGCAGTTTCACGTCCTGCGCCTTGCCCTTCAACGATAGCGAGCCCGGGTCGACCTGCACGGCCGTCGGCGTGATCGCCACCGGCAGCTTGCCCGGGTCGAGGTTGACCGCGAACAGCGGCAGCAGCTGCTGCTGGATGTTCGGCGCGAGCAGGTTGTCGCCGATCGAGTTGGCCAGCGAGATCCGCTTCGGGGCGACCTGGATCTTGGCCTCGACCAGGCTGACGATCGCGTAGACGACGATGTCGGTCTGCTGTCCGGCGAAGTCGACGGTCGCGCCGACCCGCACGCCCGCCGTGGTGTCCTCGGACTCCTGCTTCAGGGCCTCCTGGTCGGCCTTGTCGTCGATGTCCTCCTCGCCACTCGCGGTGGCGTTCACCCGCTTCTCACTGACCGGCGCGATCGTCACGTTCGTGATGTCGCTGGTGCGCACGCGCAGCTGGTTGGACTGCAGTGCGCGGTTGAAGTCGGCCTCCTTGACCCGCAGCTGGCCTTCGATCTCCTTGACCGAGATCGTGTCCGTCCGCCCGGCCAGCAGGTCCGACAGCGGTGCCTGGACGCCGCGCAGGTCGGCGTGCACCTCGACGTCCTTGAGGATGTCCTTGATCGGTACACCGCGGGCGTCCACCGTGATGTGGTCGTACTCGCCGCCGATCGCCTGGGTCAGGAACGGGAAGCCGCGCACGGTCACCGCCGGGTCGTCGGACAGCCCGAACGCCTCCTTCGCGCGCTTGGAGACCTGGTACTCCGCCACCGCGGCGGCGCCGAAATCCACCCCGACCAGCAGGGCGAGCAGGATCACGAGGGTGATGACCAGCGGACGCGTCTTCGATCGCTTCGGCTTGCTCGGCCTCGACGGGTCAGCCGTTGCGTTCGGCACTGCAGTCATGCCACCACCTGTGTCGATGTTTCTTTGTCGGACGCATCGGGACGCGTCTCGTTCAGTCAGATCGCGATCCGGTCTACCAGACCCGGCCGCACGCCCGGCCTGAGCCACAGCCCCGCGACCGCGCACCTAGGATAGGCGCCGCCCGTCGAGCACTTACGGCGGTGACCTTGGCAGGGCCGCGTGCGCGCGAATCGGACACCGGCGTCCACGTCGAGGACCTTCTCCGGCCCGGCGGGCGATTTCCCGGAAGACCTTCCGTGGCCGCGGAAACCGCACGAAATCATCACGGAATTCCGGTTCGCCCGACGTGCTCGCGGCATTACTCCATCAGCGGTGACTTGCCCCACGTGTGTGAACCGCGTGTTACGAACAGGGGTTTTTCCGGCCACGCTCGCTATTCTGCTGGACAACCGCGTTGGCCCCTTCTGAGAGGCGGTAGGCCCACATGAGCCTCGACCTGCTGCTGCTGACGGCGGACCCAGAGCCGGGTTCGGTGCTTCCCTCCCTGATGCTGCTCCCGCACGCCGTGCGCACGCAGCAGCCCGAGGTCACCGCACTGCTCGACGCGGGTTCCCGCGACGCGGTGCTGGTCGACGCCCGGACCGACCTCGCCGGCGCCAAGAGCCTCTGCCGGCTGCTGGCCAGCGGCGGCGACTCCGGCCCGGTGATCGCGATCGTCGGCGAGGGCGGCCTGGTGGCCGTGACCGCCGACTGGCGGGTGGACGAGATCCTGCTGCCGACCGCGGGCCCGGCCGAGGTGGACGCCCGGCTGCGGCTGCTGACCTCGCGCGGCCCGGCCGGTCAGGGCAGCGGCGACGGCGCGATCCGGCTCGGCGAGCTGGTCATCGACGAGGCCACGTACATGGCCCGGCTGCGCGGCCGTCCGCTCGACCTCACCTACAAGGAGTTCGAGCTGCTCAAGTACCTCGCCCAGCACGCCGGCCGGGTGTTCACCCGCGCGCAGCTGCTGCAGGAGGTCTGGGGCTACGACTTCTTCGGCGGCACCCGGACGGTGGACGTGCACGTCCGGCGGCTGCGCGCGAAGCTCGGCATCGAGCACGAGCAGATGATCGGGACCGTGCGCAACGTCGGCTACAAGTTCGTCCAGCCGCCCAAAGGAGCCGCCGCTGCGCCAGTGGCGGAATCACTGAGCCTGGACGTGGTTCAGTAAGGGTGTGACCGAACTCGTCTGGCGTCCCACCCTGTCCGAGCTGGAGACAGCGCAAGTCCGTGAGCTGCTGGTGTCCGACGAGGCGGGGATCGACCTGCCGTCCGGCGACGTGCACCTGCTCGCCGTCCAGGACGGCGTGGTGGGGTACGCGAACATCGACACCGCGGGCGACCAGCTCGGCAACCAGGTGGCCGAACTGGTCGTGCACCCGGGTTTCCGCAGGCAGGGCATTGGTGAGCAGCTGCTGACGGCAGTGCTGGAGCGCGCGGACCCGCTGCGGATCTGGTCGCACCGTGATCACCCGGGCGCCGCCCGGCTGGCGGAGAAACACGGCCTGCGGCGCGTCCGCGAGCTGCACCGGATGGGCATGGACTTCGGCGCCGGCGAGTTCGCCGAGCCGCGGCTGCCCGAGGGTGTGCGGTTGCGCACGTTCGTGCCGGGACAGGACGAGGAAGCCATGGTCGCGGTGAACGCGCGGGCCTTCTCCTGGCACCCCGAACAAGGCGGTCTCACGGTCGACGACGTCCTCGGTGCCGAGAAGGAGGGCTGGTTCGACCCGGCCGGGTTCTTCCTCGCCGTCGACTCGCGGGACCGGATCATCGGCTACCACTGGACCAAGGTCCATCCGGATTCGACGGGCGAGGTGTACGTCGTCGGCGTCGATCCGGACGCCCAGGGCGGCGGCCTCGGCAAGGCGCTGACCCTCGCCGGGCTGCGTCACCTGCGAGGACTCGGTCTGCCTCGGGTCATCCTGTATGTCGAGAGCGACAACGCGCCCGCGATCGCCGTCTATCGGAGGCTCGGATTCGGCCTGCTCGACGCCGGTGTGCAGTACGCACGGTAGCCACATGCTCAATCACTCACCGCAAACCTCCAGGTCGCGGCGAGGTCACGGCGCCATTCCAATGGGGTAGCCCTGCTCACAATGGGTGCCTTGTTCACCTGTCGTTCATCTCTAGAGGGGCATCCGTTCGGCCGGGCTGCTTAGCGTCCCGTCACGAGCGGCGAGCTCGTCGCGAATCGGACGAAAAATCCTCGACTGGAGGAACTGGTGAAGATCAAGCGGCATGGCGCCCTGATCAGCCTCATGGCGGCCGGCGCGCTGGCGCTCACCGCGTGCGGCTCGGACCAAAACACCCCGCAGAGCGGGGGCAACGCCGGCGCGCCCGCGCCCACGAACACCGCCCCGGTGGACTGTGGTGGCAAGAAGAGTCTTGTCGCCGAGGGCTCCAGCGCCCAGAAGGGCGCCATGGAGGTGTTCACCCAGGCTTACGGCGCGAAGTGCGCCGGCCAGCAGCTCGCCTACACGTCGTCCGGTTCCGGCAACGGCATCAAGCAGTTCAACGGTGGCATCGCCGACATCGGCGGCTCCGACTCGCCGCTGAAGGAAGGCGACGAGACCACCAAGGCGCAGGAACGGTGCAAGGGCAACCCGGCGTGGAACCTGCCGCTGGTGTTCGGCCCGGTCGCGGTGGCCTACAAGCTCGAGGGCGCCACCGACGTCACGCTGACCCCGGACGTGCTGGCCAAGATCTTCTCCGGCGCCATCAAGACCTGGGACGACGCCGCGATCACCGCTGCGAACGGCGGCAAGGCTCTGCCGGCCAAGCCGATCGTCGTGATCTACCGCGGTGACGAGTCGGGCACCACCGACAACTTCCAGCAGTACCTGGGCGCGGCCGCGGCCAGCAGCTGGACCAAGGGCGCGGGCAAGAAGTTCAACGGTGGCGTCGGCCAGGGCGCGCAGGGCTCGCCGGGTGTCGCCGACGCGATCGCCGCCGCCGACGGCACCATCGGTTACGTCGAGTGGTCCTTCGCGCAGGACAAGAAGCTGAGCATGGCCAAGCTGGACAGTGGTTCCGGTGGCGTCGCGCTGACCGGCGAGACGGCGGCGAACGCGATCAAGGAGGCCAAGGTCAAGGGCTCCGGAAACGACCTGCAGCTCGACCTGAAGGCGCTGTACGCCAGCAAGACCGCGAACTCCTACCCGCTGGTGCTCGCCACGTACGAGATCGTCTGCTCCAAGGGCTACGACGCCGACACCGCCAAGGCCGTCAAGGCGTTCCTGACCGTCGCCGCGACCGACGCACAGGCCGGTCTCGCTGACGCCGGTTACTCGCCGCTGCCCCAGGAGTTCCAGGACAAGCTGCTGACGGCCATCAAGGCTATCGCCTGACATGGGTAAAGGCTGGCACACTTCGCCATGAGTGAGATCGGAAAAAGGTCTCCACGCCCCGTCGCCACCGGTGGATCCGGTGGCCGGCGGGGCGGTCCGGCGACCGAGACTTCTGCGGAGGCACCGATTCCGGTGGAATCCCGACCCCATGACCCTCGGCCGCCGTCGGCGGATCAGCCGGCCAAGGTCATCGTGCGCCCCGGCGACCGGATCTTCTCCGGGCTGGCCAAGAGCGCCGGCATCCTGATCGTCGTGATGATCGCGGCGATCGGCGTCTTCCTGCTGGCGCAGGCGGTCCCCTCACTGATCGCGAACAAGGCGAACTTCCTGTTCAGCCGCGAATGGGTGGCCGGTGACCCGACCAACCTCTCGTTCGGTGTGCTGGACCTGCTGCTGGTCACGGTGTTCAGCTCGATCTTCGCGCTGATCATCGCGATGCCGATCTCACTGGGCATCGCGCTGTTCCTGACCCAGTACGCGCCCCGCAGGCTGGCCCGGCCGTTCGCGTACGTCATCGACCTGCTCGCCGCGGTGCCGTCGATCATCTACGGCCTGTGGGGCGCCGTCGTGCTGGCGCCCACGCTGGAGCCCGTCACCGGCTGGCTGAACTCCGTGTTCGGCTGGCTTTTCCTGTTCGAGACCGGCAACGTCGACCGCTCGATCGGCCAGACCATCTTCACCGCGGGCATCGTGCTCGCCGTGATGCTGCTGCCGATCATCACGGCGATCTCCCGTGAGGTGTTCGAGCGGACACCGACCATGCAGATCGAGGGCGCGCTGGCGCTCGGCGCCACGCGGTGGGAAGTCGTCCGCACGACCGTGCTGCCGTTCGGCAAGGCCGGGTACATCAGCGCGTCGATGCTCGGTCTCGGCCGTGCCCTCGGTGAGACCATCGCCGTGATGATCATCCTCGCGACCACCTCGCGGACCTTCGGCTGGAGCCTGTTCGACGGCGGCGACACGATCGCGTCGAAGATCGCTCGCGCGGCCGCGGAGTTCAACGACCCACGCAGCGCCGGCGCGTACATCGCCGCCGGTCTGGTGCTGTTCCTGCTGACCTTCGTGGTCAACGCGATCGCGCGGTCGTTCATCGTCGGCAAGAAGGAGTACGAGTGACCACCACCGATCTCCAGCGGCCGGCGACCGCACCCGCGTTCCAGCACATCTCCTCGGGCCGCAGGGCGAAGAACATGACCGCGACCGTGCTGGTCTCGGCCGCGTTCGTGATCGCCGTCGCACCGCTGGTCTGGCTGCTGTGGACAGTGCTCGAGAAGGGCTTCACCCACGTCCTGACCGCGGACTGGTGGCAGAAGTCGTTGGCCGGCCTGACCGGGCGGCAGGAGGGCGGCGGCGCGTACCACGCCATCTACGGCACGTTGGTCCAGGGACTGATCTGCGCGGTCATCGCCGTCCCGATCGCCATCATGGTGGCGATCTACCTCGTCGAGTACGGCCGCGACTCCAAGCTGGCCAAGTGGATCACGTTCACTGTGGACATCCTGTCCGGTGTGCCGTCCATTGTGGCCGCGCTGTTCATCTACGCGCTGTGGGTCACCACGCTCGGCCTGCCCCGCAGCGCCTTCGCGGTGTCGCTCTCGTTGGTGCTGCTGATGATCCCGGTCGTCGTGCGGACCACGGAGGAACTGCTCAAGATCGTTCCGGACGAACTGCGGGAAGCCTCGTACGCACTGGGCATTCCGAAGTGGAAGACGATCGTGAAGATCGTCGTGCCCACCGCGCTGTCCGGCATCATCACCGGCATCATGCTCGCGGTCGCCCGTGTCATGGGTGAGACGGCGCCGGTGCTGATCCTGGTGGGCTACACGCAGTTCATCAACTACGACCCGTTCGGTGGCAACATGGCGTCGCTGCCACTGTTCATGAACTCCGAGCGGCTGACCACCAACGAGATCGGCGAGGCCAGGGTGTGGGGCGCGGCGGTGACCCTGATCTTGATCATCACCGTGATCAACCTGTTGGCAACCGTGATCTCGCGGCTCACCGCCGTGAAGACGAAGTGAGGCGGCCATGGCCAAGCGCATAGACGTCAAAGACCTGAACCTGTTCTACGGCAAGTTCCACGCGGTGGACGGCGTGACGTTGTCCGTGCCGCCGCGCAACGTGACGGCCTTCATCGGCCCGTCCGGTTGCGGCAAGTCCACCGTGCTGCGCTCGCTCAACCGGATGCACGAAGTCATCCCCGGCGCCCGCGCCGAGGGCGAGGTGCTGCTGGACGGCGAGGACATCTACGCGTCCTCAGTGGACCCGGTGTCGGTCCGCCGGACGATCGGAATGGTGTTCCAGCGCCCGAACCCGTTCCCCACGATGTCCATCCGCGACAACGTGGTGGCCGGCCTGAAGCTCGCAGGCGTGCGGGACAAGAAGAAGCTCGACGAGGTGGCCGAGCGCGCGCTGCGCGGAGCCAACCTGTGGGCCGAGGTGAAGGACCGCCTGAACAAGCCGGGCGGCGGCCTGTCCGGCGGCCAGCAGCAGCGTCTGTGCATCGCGCGGGCGATCGCCGTGCAGCCCGACGTGTTGCTGATGGACGAGCCCTGTTCGGCACTGGACCCGATCTCGACGCTGGCGATCGAGGACCTGATCACCGAGCTGAAGAAGGACTACACCATCGTCATCGTCACCCACAACATGCAGCAGGCCGCGCGGGTGAGCGACCAGACGGCGTTCTTCAACCTGCTCGGCGTCGGCCAGCCCGGCCGGCTGATCGAGATCGACGACACCGAGAAGATCTTCTCCAACCCCACCGAGAAGGCGACCGAGGACTACATCTCCGGCCGCTTCGGCTGATCTTCGAGGACAAAACCGCACGGGCCGCCAGGACACCTTCCTGGCGGCCCGTTCGCTTTTCGCCGTTCTTACGCCGATGCGGCGGTCACGCGGCCCGTACAGCACGCTGTCCTCAGATGGGCGGTCGCCGAGATGGTCGCCGACCAGGCGCCTCGCGTCTTCGCGGTCGTGCTGGAGTACGGCGAACACGTCGACGCCAAGGTCGTCGCCTGGGGCATGGCGCTGGACGACGGCGCCTACGTGATCACGGCTGACGGCAGAAATCAGTACGCATTGGCCAGCCCGGAGAACGCTCTGAGGTATGTCCGTGGCCGGAACGACACCACACCACACCTCGTATGGGCAGACCCCGCTCAGAATGAGTGAAGCTACGCGTCTTACGCCCGATCGGCGGTACCGTTTACGGCATTTGGTCTTGCCGGGTGTGCCCGTCGTCATTCGCCGCGGAAGATCAACGTCCCTGAATCGGCCGAGGGAATTCGGAATGCCGCGGCGATGGCGGGCCCGGGCGGGGGCGCCGCTTCAAGGGTGGACGTAACCGCTGTGCCGCAAGGGAGCTGGGACTTTCTGTCCGGAATCCGGAGTCGCATGTGGATCGGTTTCGGACTGTCCGAGGCGGATTCCCGCCGTTTGGATGATCGTCAATTGCGCCGAATGCCGCCGACGAGTGGCGTTCACTCATCCGAGGCATGATGTGGTGTGGATCACTACCGGTTGGGTGATTGGCAGGAATCGCCGCGTGTGGAGGTTACGGACCGCTTTCAGGTAAGGACCAAGTGGGTGGAACTGCGCACCGGCTAGGGACACGCTCGGTGTTCGGTTGATACCGTGCCGTCAGATCCGGCGCTACCCGAGGGGTTCTCATGTATGAGGATGAGAAGTCCACCGTTCCGGCGGCTTGGAATGATCCTGCGCGCAACGCCATGGACCAGATGCTCGAGAACATGAAGAACTTCAAGGCGAGCGCGACGTCCGGCCAGTTCACCGTGAGCCCGGCGGCCGGTGAGGACCTGCTGCGGGTGATCCGGATGCTGCGGGAGTGGCTGACCGGCGGCAACCAGCGCACGCTCGACCAGAAACCCATGCTCGGCGGCAGCTACGGCGCCCGCGCGATGGCGCCCTTCGTCCAGCAGGTCGCGTCCGACCAGCAGGGCTTCCTGACCCAGCTCACCCGCCTTTCCGACGTGCTGTCCGACGCCGAGAGCGGCGTGCGGCAGGCAATGGCCAACTACCGGCAGAACGAGCACGCGGTCGCGGGGACTTTCCGCAAATAACGAGAAGAGGTGGCCATGCCGAACGAGTCCGACGGCGTCTACATCGACGACCTGGGCACGGTGGGCACCACCGGTCGGTCCGAGCTCGGCATCGCCGACCTGATGGCCAGGATCGCCGGGCGCGTCCAGGTCACGCCGCGGCCCAGCGCGGGTCCGGACACGCGTCAGGCACCGGTTCCGCAGGGCGTGCTGTACGAGAACATCGACCATCCCACACTCAAGTCGATGGTCACCGAGAACGTCGACCCGGACCAGGTCGGCGCGCTGGCGGGCGACTGGCAGCGGGCGGGCGCGAAGCTGACGCAGTTCCAGGACGACGTGGTCAGCGCGGTCAACAGCAGCCGTGAGGAGTGGCGCGGGGCCGCGGGCGAGGCCGCACGGGAGTTCATGGTCGCGGTCGGGCAGTGGATCGGCGACGCAGGCCGGGGCGCCGAACTGGCGGGCACGCAGGCCGCGAAACACTCGGAAGCGTTGGCGGCGGCCAAGAACGCCATGCCTGAACCGGTTCCGTTCGACGTGGACGCCGCGAACGCCGAACTGCGGTCGATCACCGACCCGCTCCAGTGGATCTCCCGCTACGCCGACCACATGAAGGCCTACAACGCCCAGCAGGCGGCGCAGCAGCGCGCGGCGGAGGTCGTGGCGACGTACGACGCGGCATTGGCCGACTCGGCCACGATGCCCGCGTTCGCGCCACCGCCCGCCATGGCGGGATCGGGCGCGCCGATGCCCAGGACGCCCCAGGACGGCACAACGCCCCAGTCCGCGGCACCGGGGGTGGCCGCGCCGATCGGGTCGCCGGAGAGCGCCGTTTCCGACAGTTTCACGCCGCAGGCCGCGGCGGCGGTTCCGTTGGCGGGTGGCTTCGCGGTCGCGCCGATGGCCGCGGCCGCCGCTGGTTCGCGCTCGATCGATCCAGCCGTGCCCGGCGCGTCGGCTGCCGAGAACTACCTGGTCGACGGGGACCGGGCGTTCGGGACCAAGGCGAGCACCCCGCCGGTGATCGGCGGATGACCGAGTCCTTCACGTTGTCGCTGGCGGCGGTGGACATCCTCGCCGAGGCGCTCGGCGTGGAATGCCGTCGTTTCCCGTTCCAGCTGCCCGGAATCGGCGACTTCGTCGAAGACCGCGTGCGAATCGCACAGGCCGTGTTCGCGGACCTGACCCGCCGGGGGCTGGTGCACGACGAGCGGCTTGACCCGGATGTCGCGGAAGCGCTGCGGCTGATGTCGCGTCACCGTGTCGCGATCGCGGTGATGGGCACGCTGGACGACGAAAGCCCTTTGTACGCAAGGGTTTCCACGGATGGTGAACGCGGCCTGTTGGTCACCCTGGAAGACCAGATGTTCCGGTTCGAGTTCGTCCGGCCGGAGTCCCTGGCGCGGACCGCGGTGAGCCTGCTGCCGCGACTGCGGCCAGGGCACGGGCAGTCGGTCACGATAACGGCGAAACCCGCTGCCACCGAAGAGAAACGCGAAGGCTTCGGACGCGAGGTCCGGCCCGCGCGGACCGCCTCCCAGGCACAACTGCTGGCCGCGCAGGAGATGTTGCGCAAACCTCGGACCGGCGCCGGGTACTTCGTCGTGTCCGTTATGGACAGAGCAGGGCGGGAGACCAGAGCACCCGGGCTGAGCTGGCTGGACACCGAGGAGGGCCGGTACATGGCGCAGGCCCACCCGGACGATGGCGGCGGGACGTTCGCGCCCGCCGACACCATCCGCCTGGTGCAACAGCTGGAAGACCTGATGGACTCGCTCGGTCAGAGCTCGTCGGTGTCGTAGCCCGGCATCTTGCCGGTCACCACGAAGACGACCCGGTTCGCGACCGACACGGCGTGGTCGGCGAACCGCTCGTAGAACCGGCCGAGCAGCGTCACGTCGACGGCCGCCGCGACACCGTGCTCCCACTGGCGGTCCATCAGCACCGTGAAGAGGTGCCGGTGCAGGTCGTCCATCTCGTCGTCGGTCTCGTCGAGCTCACGGGCCAGCTTGACGTCCTGCGTCCGGATGACCTCTTCCGCCTGCGCCGCCATCTTGCAGGCGACCTTGCCCATCTCGGCGAAGTAGGCCTTCACCGGCTCGGGCAGCACGGGGTTCGGGTGACGGCGGCGCGCGGTCTTGGCCACGTGCAGGGCCAGGTCGCCCATCCGCTCAAGGCTCTCCGCCGCGTGGATGACCGCGAGCACGGTCCGCAGGTCGGTCGCCACCGGCGCCTGCAACGCCAGCAGCGCGTACGCCTCTTCCTCGGCTTTCGCGCGGGCGTCGTCCACCTTCGAGTCGTCGCCGATGACCTGTTCGGCCAATGCCAGATCGGTCTCCAGCAACGCACGAGTGGCGAGCGCCATCGCGTCGCCGACCATGGAGCACATGTCAGCCAGCTGGTTGGCAAGTTGGCCGAGCTGGTCACGGTAGGCCTCACGCATGGGGTCAGCCTACGTGCAGGTGTCCTTTCTTACCGAATTCCCAAGTGAACCGTGGGTGAACCACGGTCCAACAACTCAGGCGCAGCTGTCGTCGCCGGCGTTCACGGTCGACAGGTTCTTCGGGACCTCCGCCGCGGGAGGCGGCGCCGGGGTGGTCTGCGAGCCGGGCGTGCCCTGGGACGGCGCCTGGATCTTCTTGCTGTAGTCCTGACCGAGCATCACGACCACCGCGCCGCCGAGCGAGTCGTCCTTCTCCAGCTTCGAGCCCACCACCGCCGCGGACAGCGTGGTCGCCGCGTTGATGTCCGTGCCGTACCTCACCACGGTGTTCGGGATCTTGATGCCAGCGTCCACCGCCTGCAGCACCTGGAACCCCTGGTTGCGCAGCGACGTCGCGGCCCGGCGGGCCTCGCCGTCCGCGGCACCCGCGTTGAGCACCTGGATCTTCACCGACTGCGGGTCGACGATCTGGCCCTGCTGGTTCTGCAGCGACTCCGGCGGCGTCTGCCCGGCCTGGGCCTGCGGCGCGCCGTCAGGCTGTTCGCCCGGCAACGGCAACTTGTTGATGATCGCGTTGAACAGCGCCTTGTTGTCCTTGTCCCGCAACACTTCGTTGCCGCGATCGTTCGGCAGGCCGACGGTCGGCACCGTGATGAACGTGACCTTGCCCGCGCCGACGCTCTGCAGCGAACGGCCGAGCGTGATCAGCTGGTCGGTGTCGATGCCCTCGCCGAAGGTCGCCTTGCTGAAGGCGCCGACGAAGTTGCTGAGCTTGGTGGGATCCAGCAGCACCTGGCCGGACATCGCCTTGCGCAGCAACGACGACAGGAACCGCTGCTGGCGCTTGATCCGGCCGTAGTCCGAGGTCTTGTCGCCCTCCTTGGAGGTCGGACTGTCCCGGACATGCCTGGCCCGCACGAAGTTCAGCGCCGCGTCGCCGGTCAGCGTGACGTTCTGGCCCGGCTTCTCGACGATCCAGGTCTTCAGCTCGGTGTCGTACATCGGCCGCGACGCGCACACCTCGACGCCCTGAACCGCGTCAACCATGTCCTTGAAGCCGTGGAAGTCGATGCCGACGAAGTGGTTGATCTTCAGGCCGGTCAGGTTCTGGATCACCCTGGTGACGCACTTCGGCCCGCCGACCATGAACGCCGCGTTGATCTTCTCGTTCTTCAGCGGCTTGGTCGGCTCGCCGTAGTCGCCGGTCGCCGAGTCGTACTTCTCGCACGCCGGGATCTGGACCTCCAGGTCACGCGGGAAGGACACCATCACGACGCGTTTCCGGTCCTTCGGGATGTGCGCGATCATGATCGTGTCGGACCTGGCGCCCTTGACCTGCGCGGCGGTGCCGACACCGTCCTCGGCCTCGGCGCCTTCCCGGGTGTCCGAGCCGACCATCAGGAAGTTCTCGTCACCGAACTGCGCCGCGCTGTCCTTGATGTCCGAGGAGTTCTGGTCGAGGGCCTCGATCTCCTGGAACTGGCCGTCGATCCACTCCTTGCCGCCCCAGACGGCCCCGGTGCCGACCAGCAGCACCGCGGCGATGGACGCGGCGGCGATCCGGCCGGTACGCACAAGCCGGCTGCGTGGCGGTTTGCGGGTCCCCCCGCCGCCGGCGGTCTTGCGGACCGGCTCCGGCGGCTCGGGGGGTTCGGTATGCACAGTGGGTTCGACCGCCGGCTGCTCGCTGACCGTGGGAAGGTCCGCCAGTTCCTGGTCGAGGTTGCCTGCTGCCTGGGTTTCCGCGAGGACGTCAGGCTCTTCGTCGCCCTCGCTTTCCCCTTTTAGCCACGGCATCAAGCGCTCGCGCTTTTCCTTCTTTAGTCGTTCCTCTTCGGCGAGCTCGTCGTGCACGGCGGAGAACCGCGCCAGGGTGGCGTCCACCCGGCGGATCTCCTTGACGTCTTCGGAGATGGCCTCCATCTCCGTGGTCATGCTGATCGCGTCGATGTCGCGGCGCGGCGGCAGCGGCTTGCGCTCGCTCGGCGGCGCCGGACGCTTCAACGCGGCCGGGATCTGCGGGTTCCCGTGGTGCTCCAGCTCCTCCGGCTCGACAGCGGGCGGAGCAAGCGGGGCAGGCGGGATCGGCAGCTGGGCGGACATCTGGCCCACCGGCTTGGGCGGGCGGCCGTTCGGCACCGGAAGCTGCTGTGCGGGCTGAGGCGGGCGGGGCGGCCGCGGATGCTGGCCGGTGTGCCCGTTGGCCTGCTTGGCGGGGGCGGGCAGCGCCGCCGAGTTCTGCGGCATCGGCCGTGGACCGGACGTGTGTCCGCGCGGCGCCGGCGGGACCTTGGCGGCGGCGACTTGGGCGGCGGGCACCTGATATGTACCGGATGCTTGCGCGACTGGCCTCGGCGCCGGATTCGGGGGGTTCTGACCAGTTTGCGGTATCGGGCGCTGCCCGGTCGCGTCACGCGGTGGCGTCGGAGCGGGCCGCTGGCCGGTCGGCTGCTGGCCGGTGGGCTGTGCGGCAGCGCGGTTACGGGCCTCCGGGCGCGGCATCTGCTGTGCCGGCTGCTCCGGCCGCGGCTGCGCCTGCCTGCGTGGTGCGGCGGCGCGGGATGCCTGCGGGGGCCGGGGGGATGCCGCTGGTGGCGGAGGTCCCTGCGGCGGGGGTGGTGGTACCGGTTCGCCGTCGCGGATGGCCCGTCGTGGGGCCCGCGTCTGCGTCTGCGCCGCCGCCGGATGCCCTGCGGCACCGTTGACCTGGGGAATCGGCAGGTCGGTCCGCGAGTGGCGTTTGACCAGGTCCGAGACACTGACGCCGCCCGAGTCCTCCATTGACCGTCTGCGACGGCGTGGCTGCTGTTCGGGTGACGCTTCCTCGGTCGAGTGACGACTGCGGCGAGCACCGGTGCCGTACGAGCGATCTTCGTCGGCCACCAGGTCTCCCTCCAATCTCAGTCACGTCACGATATCAACACGGCCCCGCTTGTCCAGACGCGCCGGGGAGCTTCAAGTGTTGCAGACCGACAGTGGTCGTTGCCCAGCGATAGTACGGGCGGTGTCCACTGTTGACGACTGCCCGAGGAACTTTGTTTACGTTCAGTACGCGGAACCGCGCAGGGTTCTAGTCCGAACGGGCGATGAAGAGGCTCAGAAGGCCAACGCCCTTGACTCGGTCACGGCCCTGCGTCCAGCCGCCGGCCCCGCCAGGTAGGTCCGCCCGGCGACGCGGTAGGCAACGGCGTTTCGTCCCGATTGCTTCGCCGTGTAGAGCAAGCCGTCGGCGTGGCGCAACTGACGCTCCGGACCCGAGCCGAGGCTGAGCGTCGGCTCGTGCGCGATGCCGATGCTGACCGTCACGCGCAACCCGAGAACGATCTTCGACCAGGGATGACTCTCGATCTTGATGCGGGCGGCCTCCGCCATCGCGACCGCTGTCGGACCGTCGACGCCCGGGATGACCAACGCGAACTCCTCGCCGCCGTAGCGGGCGCAGAAGGCGTCCGGAGGCAGGCCGTCCTGGAGCAGATCGACGACGCGTTGCAGCACCCGGTCGCCGATCAGATGCCCGAACGTGTCGTTCACCTGCTTGAACCAGTCCAGGTCGACCAGTGCGATGGCCAGCCCGCCGGGCATGGTGTGCCGGTCGGCGAGCAACGTGACCAGTCGTTGGTCCAGGTAGCGGCGGTTGTAGCTCGCCGTCAGGCTGTCTCGGATGCTCTGTTCCTTGGCTTCGGCGTGTTCGCGGCGCAATCGGTCGACCTCACGGCGCAACTGCTCGGGGATGCGTGGCGCCTCGGTCTTGTCCGCGTGGATGAGTTCGAGGGCGGAGCGGAGGTGCTGGTAGGCCTGACGCCACTGGCCACGGGACGCGAGCAGGGTGGCGATCGATTCGTGCAGTTGCACGAGAGAAGTCCCGTCAGGCGTGTTCACGCCGCCTGTGTCCTCGTGCACGGTCCACTCCGGCGGGTCTGACACGGGCTCATGCCCGGCGATACCGCTTCCGAGTCCGGTCACCGCCTCCACCTCCCTCACGTACGTCTGTCGACCGGTTGGCCGCCCGGCTTGAGACACTGAGGGCAGGTGGATGCCGAAATCCCTCATCTGGTGGATGAACGACTGGGCCAACCCAGTGATGAGATGTGACACGCCTCGCAGTCGGCTTCACATCTGCCGAAGGCACGGCATGAAGCCGTAAACGGTGCCGTCGAGCACCACGATCCGTTCGGACCCGATCTGGTCGCCGAGCACCTGACCGTCCTTGACCACCGTCAACGACACCGCGACGACGTAGACGTCCCCACGTGGGTGGTTTGCCCCTTCTGGCGCCCACTTCGTGTCCGGCCGCAGCGTCGACATGGTCGGCTGGACGGTGATCGTGACGCCCGGAAGCTCGCAGATCCGGTCGGTGAAGTCGGGATGCTGGGTGCGGCGCAGGAACTCCTGCTGCGCCTCGGATCCGCGCGCGGCGGCGGCGTCGAACGCGGCGAAGTAACCGGCGATGAGGTCTTTGTCACTCCCGTCACCGGCGACCGGACTGCCGGCGACAGCGGTCGAACAACCCGCCAGCAGCACGACCGAGGCTAACGCCGCGCGCATGACTAGGAACTTATCGCCTCGGCAAGCCGGATGGGCGCTTCCATGTGGGCGACATGGCCCAGGCTGCCGAGCAGGACGAGTTCGGCGCCGATGGTGTACGCGAGCGTCTCGGTCGGCCTGCCGAACGGCATCGTGCCGACGTTCCTGGCGCCCAGCACGACCTTGGCCGGCGCGGCGGGTTTGGCCACCTGGTCGTAGTCGAGGTCGTACGCCAGCAAGGCCTGCAGTTCCTCGACCGCGGAGGCGACGAACGGCAACTGCGACTGCCACATCCGGCTGCCGCGGTAGCGCGGCAGGACGTCGGGCGGGGTCGGGGAGACATCCGTGACCAGGATCTCCATGGCGGCTTCGACGTCCCCGTCGGTCACCGCCTGCTTGGCCCGTTCTGGGGCGTCGCCGACGAAAGCGCGCAGCTGATGGCCGGTCGCGATGGGCTCGTAGAGGATCACGCTCCGCAGGTCGTCGCGTTGTTGCGCGGCGAGCAACGCGATCACGGCGCCGTAGCTGTGGCCGAAGAGAATAGGATCGGGCCCGGCTTCGTCGAGGACGCGGTGCAGGTCCTCGATCTCGGTCTTGAGGCCGTAGTCCAAGCCGAGCGCGACGCCGTTCCGGCCACGGCGGTCTCGGGCGATCACCTGGTGGCCCTTGGTCGTCAGTTCGGTACGGACGTCGTTCCACTGCGCGGCGTCAGACAGCACACCGTGCACCACAACCAAGGCCATATGGCAGGGAACCCAGTTTGGCGTCGTTCCATGCCGTGAGGCGCGTCACTATCCGTTCAGCCGCCGGAATGCATCACGTCCGCGCCGACCGGCACCGAGCGGTCGTCCGGGTCGTCGAGCCACCCCTCCGGCAACGTGACCTTGCCGGGCGATCCCTGGCGGCCGCGCGGGCCCTCCGCGTCGGCGGGGAACGGCGCGTCGTGGTCGAGTTGCGCGATCAGGTCCTCGATCTCGCCGACCGTGTCGACCAAGGCGAACTTCTGGCGCAGCTCGGAACCGATCGGGAAACCCTTGAGATACCAAGCCATGTGCTTGCGCAGGTCCCGAATTCCCTTGTCGGCGCCCAGGTGCTCGGTGAGCAGCAGCGCGTGCCGGTGCAGGATTCGGGCGACGGTACCGAGGTTCGGGCCGTCCGGAACCGGCTCGCCCTTCAGCGCAGCCTGGAGTTCGGCGAAAAGCCAGGGCCTGCCAAGGCATCCACGGCCGACGACGACACCGTCGCACCCGGTCTGGCCCATCATCCTGATGGCGTCGTCCGCGCTGAAGATGTCCCCGTTGCCCAGCACGGGAATCGTGGTCACGGCCTCTTTGAGCATGGCGATCTTCGACCAGTCGGCCGTCCCGGAATACCGTTGCGCGGCCGTCCTCGCGTGCAGCGCTACCGCTTGCGCCCCTTCGGCTTCCGCGATCCGCCCGGCGTCCAGGAACGTCTGGTGGTCGTCGTCGATGCCGACCCGGAACTTGACCGTGACGGGCACGTCGCCCGCGGCGTCCACAGCCGCCTTGACGATGTCGCCGAAGAGCCGTCGCTTGTACGGAAGGGCGGCGCCGCCACCCTTCTTGGTGACCTTCGGCACCGGGCACCCGAAGTTCATGTCGATGTGGTCGGCGCGGTCCTCGGAGACGATGATCTTGGTGGCCTCGCCGATCGTGGCCGGGTCGACGCCGTAGAGCTGCAGTGACCGCGGGTGCTCACCCTCGCCGAACGTGATCATGTGCATGGTCTTCTCGTCCCGCTCGACGATCGCCCTTGCCGTGATCATTTCGCAGACGTACAGCGAGGTCGGGCTGCCGAACTCGCGGCACAGCTGCCGGAACGCGACGTTGGTGATGCCCGCCATCGGTGCGAGCACGACGGCAGGATCGACCTGGTAGGGGCCGATCTGCAGGGAAGGGGTCGCGGCGGGCACGTATCCAGGCTAGCTGGCGATCCACACCAAGCCGTCGCGGCTCGACACTCTTTCGGCAGATCCACGGCGGAACTCTCGGCAGATGGGCGACAGCACCTCCGGCAGACCAGCGACGTGAACTTCGGCAGATCCACGACGCACCGGTATGATCAGGCCGTGCGCAGAGCCGAGGAGTACCTCCCGCGTCGAGCCGCTGAGCAGGTCGCTGAAGCACTCGAGGACACGCGCGTCGTCATCATCAACGGAGCCCGCCAGACGGGTAAGAGCACGCTCGCTGAATTGTGCCTGCGCGATCATCCGGACAGTGTGCGGCGATATCTGGACGATCCTCGGACCAGGGCCTCGGCCGTCGCCGACCCAGTGGCCTTTCTGGATGCCCCGGGCACCATGCTCATCGATGAGGTTCAGCGTGTTCCGGAATTGTGGCTGACGATCAAGCACGTAGTCGACCGCGACCCTCGCCCAGGGCGATTCCTGCTCACTGGTTCGGCTCGGCTGCTCGGCCTGAGCCAACTCCCTGACGCGCTACCCGGACGTTCGGAGACGATCGAACTGTTCCCGCTGTCCCAGGGCGAGATCCACGACGAGCCCGATGGTTTTGTCGATGCCGCGTTCGCCCATGGCAGCCGGCTTCAGGCGAAAGCTTCGGAACTGCGTCGCCGCGATTACCTGGCTCTCGCGTCGTGCGGCGGGTATCCCGAAGCCGTTCGCCGGACAACCCCCCGGCGCCGAGCCCAGTTCTTCAGGTCATACCTGGACGACATCATGAGCAGGGACGTCCACCAGGTCGCGGACATCCAACGCGGCTCTGACATGCGACGACTTGTCGGGACGCTCGCCGCCCAGTCCGGTGGCCTGCTCAACTACTCGCGCTTGTCATCGGACCTGGCGCTTCCAGCGTCGACTGTTCGCGACTACGTCGGACTCCTCGAACTGGTTTACCTGGTCCGGTTGATTCCGGGGTGGTCTGCGAACGCGACAACTCGCGCCGTTGCCACACCCAAAATGGTTTTCAACGATGTCGGCCTGGCCGCCCATCTGGTTTCCGGGGTAACCAACGACGCCACGACAGGCGGGCTCGTCGAGACGTTCGTCATCGGTGAACTCGCGCGTCAGGTCACCTGGAGCCAGACGATGCCACGCCTGCACCACTATCGAGACCGCGACGGCTACGAGGTCGACGCAGTGCTGGAGGACAACGCTGGGCGTGTGGTCGCCATCGAGGTGAAGGCTGCTGAAACCGTTCGCACCGACGATTTTCGCTCGCTTCGCCTCCTGCAACGGCGACTCGGTGATCGCTTCCGCGCGGGCTTCGTCCTCTACTGCGGCGACCAGCAACTCCCGTTCGGTGAGAACCTCGCCTGTGTTCCGATCAGTGCATTGTGGACCACTTCACCGGAGTGAGGTGTCAATGTCGTGACTTGGGGCAGGTGCCCGCCATCGGTGCGAGCGCGACCGCCGGGTCGACTTGTGGATGATGCCCTCAGTGAGGCTTCACAAGCTGGTTGACCCGCTGGAACGACATGCCCGGCAACTCTCCGGCCTCACGCTGCGACAGTCCTTCCGCGAGTCGTGGACGCGGCCGTCGTCGTCACCGCGATCAGCCACGGCGGTGCGGTGCTGACGTCAGATCCAGGTGATCTCGGGAAACTCGCGGACGCGGCCGGTGTGCGAGTACCGCTGGTCACCGTCTGAAGCGTCCCGTTCCAGCCTCAGTGCGGCCGCGCCCGGCTGGGCGTCACACGATCGGGTTCGTTGGGCTGCTTGGGGTACACCGGCGGCCACGGCGCGTCCATCAGACCCGCTGCCATGTCCCGTTCGTGCATCTCCAGCAAAGGCTCCAAGGACTGCGGCCGCATCGACTCCCAGGGATCACCGAGCTCGGCGAGTCGCGCGGGAACGGAAGCCAAGGTCAACGACTCGGGCGACACCGAGTCCACTTCGGACCAGAACAACGGCGTGGACACCGGCCCGGTCACCTTGTCACGCACGGACCAAGCCCCGAAAACCGTCTTGTGCGGGGCGTTCTGGTTGTAGTCCACGAAGATCCGCCTGCCGCGCTCCTCTTTCCACCATGCCGCGGTGATCAGGTCCGGACGCCGCCGCTCCAGCTCCCGCGCCACGGCCACAGCCGCCGACCGCACCTGGTAGGAGTCCCACCGCGGCTCAAGCCGCAGGTACACGTGCAGTCCGCGCTTGCCTGTCGTCTTCAAGTACCCCTCGAGACCCAGCGAGGACAGCAACGCCCGCAGCTCGTGAGCAGCCTCGACGGCCTGCGCGAAACCGGTCCCCGGTTGCGGGTCGAGGTCGAGCCGCAGCTCGTCGGCGTGCGCCGGGTCGGAGGCCAGGAACGGCCACACGTGAAACCCGAGGCACCCGAGGTTCACGGCCCACGCGACGTGCGCCACGTCGGCGATGACCAGGGCCTTCGACGGCGTGCCGTTGACCGTCTGCACGACGGTCGTCTCCAGCCACGACGGGATGTTCTCGGGCACGCGCTTCTGGAAGAACGACGGTCCACCCGCACCGCGGGGGAAACGCTGCATCAGCACGGGCCGTCCGCCCATGGTCCGCATCAGCGGCTCGGCGACCGCGATGTAGTAGTCGACCAGGTCGAGCTTGGTCTCGCCGCGGTCAGGGAAGAACACCCTGTCCGGGCTGGAGATGGTCACCTCGCGTCCCGCGACCCGCATGTCCGGCACGCTACCTGCCAAAATCGACGGGTGCGAGCGAGCCGGTTGCTTTCGGTCCTCCTGCTGTTGCAGGCCAGGGGCCGGATGACCGCGCAGGAACTGGCCGACGAGCTGGAGGTCTCGGTCCGCACGATCTACCGGGACGTGGAGTCGCTCAGCGCCGCGGGCGTGCCGGTGTACGCCGACCGCGGTCCCGCGGGCGGCTACCAGTTGCTGGACGGATACCGCACCCAGCTGACCGGCATGACCACCGCCGAAGCCGGGTCGTTGTTCCTCACCGGCATGCCTGACCAGGCCAAACAGCTGGGCCTCGGTGAGGTGCTGGCGGCCGCGCAGCTCAAGTTGATGGCCGCGTTGCCGCCGGAGCTACGAGCCAGGGCGGAGTCCATCCGCGAACGGTTCCTGTTGGACGCGCCCGGCTGGTTCCGCGAGGACGAGCAGGCTCCGTTCCTCGCCGCCGTCGCCGGAGCCGTGTGGGAGCAGCGCCGGATCTCGGTGCGTTACCGCCGGTGGGGCAATGACGAGGTCGAACGGCTGCTCGAACCGCTCGGGCTCGTGCTGAAGAACGGCACCTGGTACCTGATCGCGTCGAGCAAGGGCGAGCCCCGCACGTACCGGGTGTCGAGGATGCTCGCCCTGGAGCCGACCGACCAGAAATTCGACCGGCCCCAGGACTTCGACCTGGCCAAACACTGGGAGGTCGCGGCCGAGCGGGTGCAGCACACGCTGTGGAAGGGCCAGGCCACGATCCGCCTGTCGCCCCAGGGCCGCAAGCTGGCGTTCCTGCTCGGCCCGGTCGTCGGCCGTGCGCTGCGGGACCAAGAGCCGGAGCCGGACGACGACGGCTGGGTCACGGTGACCGTGCCCATCGAGACGAACATGCACGCGTTGCACGCCATCCTGCAGCTCGGGGCGGACGCCGAAGTGCTTGAGCCCCGGGAACTTCGGGAGATGTTCGTCCGGGCGGCGAAGGACCTGGCACGCCTCTACCCATAGCCGACGACGGACACCGTCCGAAGCGGCGCGACGCCGATTTTCAGCTCACTGCTTCCCGGCGTACTCGGCGAGCGAGTTCGCGAACTCCTCGGTGTACTTGAGCAGCGCGCGCCGATAGATCCAGCCCATACCGGGCACCTTGGGCCGGAACGACGTGTGCCAACGGATGTCCGTGCCGTCGCCGGCCGGCGTCAGGTCGACGTCCGCGCGGTAGTCCTTCAGGGCGAGGCCGCTGAGCAGGGTGTAGCTGAACCGCTTGTCCGGCACGAGTTCCGCGATCCGCTCGCGCATCTTGTACCGGCCGCGGTGGAAGTTGCGGATCGCGCCGACGCTTTCCGGTTCCGGTGAGCCGGGCCGCTCCAGGACGAACCGCTCGATGCCGGACCACACCGGCCAGGTCGAGCCGTCCCGTAAGAGCGCGTACACCGTGCTGGGTTCGGCCGTCGAATGGGCGGTGACCTCTAATTCCTGCTTCGCCATGGCGGGCGCCTCCTTCGTGTACCAGATGGTACATGTACCATCTGGTACAATGGTAGACGCGAAAGAACGGCTGCTCGCCGCGGCAGTGGACTACGTGGCCGAGCACGGGATCGGGACGAAGAGCCTGCGGCAGATCGCGGCCGGGCTCGGGACCAGCCACCGGATGCTGATCTACCACTTCGGCTCCAAACAGGGCCTGCTCGTGGAGATCATCAGGACGGTCGAGGCACGGCAGCGTGCGGTGCTGGCCGACCTGGCGCACGAGCCGGGCGAATCGGCCGGCGACATGGCCCGCCGGTTCTGGCGGCGGATCTCCGACCCGGCGCTCTGGCCCAACGTGCGGCTGTTCTTCGAGGTCTACGGCCAGGCGCTGCAGGGCAGGCCAGGAACGACACACCTGCTCGACGACGTCGTGCACGCGTGGCTCGACCCGATCATCGCCCTCGGCATGGCCCAGGGCTTGTCCGAACAGGACGCCCAGGCGGCCGCCCGGCTGGGGCTGGCGGTCACCCGCGGGCTCCTGCTGGACCTGCTGACCACGGGGGATCGCGCGGCCGCCGACGCGGCGATGGAGCGCTACATCACCGGCTACGAGGCTCAACTGCCCGGACGCGCCAGCCCGCTTTCGTAGGCCAGCACCACGGCGTGCGTCCGGTCCCGGGCGCCGATCTTGGTGAACAGCCTGGACACGTACGTCTTGACAGTGGCCGGAGTGAGGTCGAGGCCCGCCGCGATCTCGGCGTTGGTCATGCCCTTGGCGATCAGCCTGAGCAGTTTCGTGTCCTGTTCGGACAACTCCGGCAGCTTGACACCGCCGGGCAACGTGACGCTGTCCAGCAGGCGCCGGGTGACGGAGGGCGAGAGCACGGCGTCACCCGCTTCGATCGCTCTGATGGCCTCGATGACGTGCTCCGGCGGCGCGTCCTTGACCAGGAAGCCGCTCGCTCCCGCGCGCAACGCGGCGTAGACGTTGTCGTCGTGGTCGTAGGTCGTCAGCACGAGGACACGGGTCTTGGTCTCCTCGGCCAGGATCTGGCGCGCGGCCTCGATCCCGTCGACACGCGGCATCTGGATGTCGAGCAGCACCACGTCGGGCTTCAGCTCCCGGGTCGCGGCCACGGCCTCGGCGCCGTCACCCGCCTCGCCGACCACGGACAGGTCCGGCTCGGACTCCACGGCCATCCGCAGACCCATCCGCACGATGGGCGCGTCGTCGCAGATCAGCACGGTGATCATGTGGACAGATGGTCGAGGGGTCGCGCGCCGCCGTCATGCAACCAGTCCAGCATCCTGTTCTCCACCATCCCTCTCCGCCCGACCCCCAGGGCCCCTCGTGAGTGTTTATCAGGGTTAGAACACGGATAAACGCTCACGAGGGTGACCTGGGGGTTAGAATCGGAATGTTTCCTCCGAATCCCGGCATCACGGAGGACCTCCGGTTGTCGAGCGGGTGAGGATCATGACGGAGACCGAAAGGCCGCTACGGGCGGACGCGCGGCGTAACCGCGCGCGGGTGCTCGAAGTCGCCCAGCAGGTTTTCGAGACCGAAGGGCTCGCCGTTCCGGTCGACGAGGTCGCCAAGCGCGCGGGTGTCGGCATCGGCACCGTCTACCGGCATTTCCCCACCAAGGAGGCGTTGCTGGAAGCCATCCTGATGAGCCGGGTCGAAGGGCTGGCCGCGGACGCGAAAGCGCTTGCGGACGCCGCCGACCCCGGCGAGGCGTTCTTCGGCTTCTTCGCCCGGATGGTCCGCAACGTCGTCGGCAACAAGGCCCTCGGTGAGGCGCTGGCGTCGTCCGGCCGGGACCTGAGCGAGATCGTCGGCCCGGCCAGCGAGGATCTGCGTGCCGCGCAGGACCGTCTGCTCGCGCGGGCCCAACAGGCCGGTGCGGTACGCGCCGATGTGACCGGGGCCGACCTGAAGGCGATCATCGTCGGGATCATCGCGGCCGAACGGCACATCGGCGGTGAACCGGGCCGGTTGGGCTCGATCATGATCGAGTCACTGCGTGCCTGACGGCGACGCCGCCGTGTCCGCGAGCGTGTTCCAGAACATCAACTCGTAGGTCAACAACAGTCGCCCGTGGCGCTGTGCTTCGTCCGGTTGCCAGCCGGAGTCCAGCGCCGACTGAATCGCGGTCAACGCGTACTGCTCGGGTTCGGGCACGGGCTTGGCGAAGAAGTCGAAGAAACCGCATGCCCGATCGTCGAATCCATAGTTCGCGCGCAGAGACGCGGAGATCGCGGCGCAATACTCACCCCACGCCGCGAAGTTGGCGAACAATGCCAGCAGCGCGTCGACCGGGGAGGCGTTGAGCGCCAACGAAGCCACATAGGCCGGATAGGCCTGGCAACCGGCTTGTGGTGTGTACGAAGCCATATCCGCGCCTGATGCCTCGGCCAGCGGGACGAGCAGATCGAGCGCCACACTTTCGCCACCGGCCAGAAAACTGAAGAACTGCCTGGTCGCTGAGTCTTCCGCACGGGCGGCCAAGGTCAGGAACGCCCGCCAGTCGCTGGCGATGATTCGACGTTCCTCGCCTGCCAGCGCGGCGATCACTGATACCGGGGCCCTGCCGTCCGCCAGAAGCGGCAGCAAACGGTTCGCTCCCGGCAACGGAGTGAGCTCGGCCTGGGTATCGGCCAGCACTTCCCGGGCTGAAGTCGTCATTGCGTAAACGTTACGCGAACGAAGCATGGCGGACGTCACTTCCCAGCCGCATAACCATTAGGTTCGCCGGGCGTCTCAACCTTATGGGAGCTGGAGGAGTACACAAGGGTATGGACTACCTACCGGACTTGGTTGCCGCGCAGTGCGAGCGCGCGTGGAAGTCCGAGTTGGCTTACGAGCGCCTAGCCGAACAAGCGGGCATCGGCCCCGAGCACGCCGGTCATCTGCTGAGGTTCGCCGTACAACGCATCGCCGAGGGCACCACGACCACGCTGGACCCGTACGCACTCGCTTCGGAGTGGGTCAGCAAGCGCTGATCGGTGCTTGGCCGTGCCCGGCACTGAGGCCGGGCGCGCCACGTCTCCCCCACGCACCGGCGTGTCCACGCCACACCAGCAAGACCCCTAGACATGCTGCTGTTCAAGCGCGGACACGCCTGTTACTTTCCGCTTATGGTCAACGATTGACTGCCGCGGCACTGGTTTGCAGGGGTGACTTGTCGACTCTTTTGGGAGACAGCGGCGCATCACCCCAAGAGAGCAGGCCGGCCGCAGGGAGGGGGAGCCTGTGGTCGAGGTCGGGCGGGACAGCTGGCGGGTCGAGCAGAAGGGCATCGACTGGGTCGGCGAGACCGAGCGGCACAGCCGGCCGGCGAGCCTGTTCTGGCCGTGGACCGCGGCGAATTTCAGCTTCTTCACCGTGGCCTACGGCGTCTTCGTGGTGGGTCTGGGCCTGAATCCGTGGCAGGGCGCCTTGGCGGTGGCCATCGGTCTGGCGGTTTCCTACCCCGTCGTCGGCCTGGTCGCGCTCGCGGGAACCAAGGGCGGCGCGCCGACGATGACCCTCAGCCGGGCGGCCTTCGGCCACCATGGGAACAATTTGCCAACATTCTTCGTGTACTTGTCGTTAGTCGGCTGGGAGACCGTCAGCGTCACGCTGGGTGCACTGGCGACCCGCACGATCCTCGAACGACTCAGCCCCGGCCTCGGCGCGACACCGATGCTCGCGATCGGCTTCGTGATCACCGCGGGCCTGGTCATGGTGATCGCGATCTACGGCTATGACGTGATCCTGCGCGTGCAGAAGTGGATCACGCTCGCGGTCGCCGTCGCGGTGGTCGGCTACTTCGTGATCATCATCCCTGACCTCGACTTCTCCGGCGGTACCGGCGCGGGCAGCCTCGCGCTGGTGATCGGCGGCGTCCTCCTGGTCGTCGCCAACGGCATCGGCTGGACACCGGGCGGCGCGGACTACAGCCGGTACACCAAGGGCTCGCCGAAATCGGTGGTCTGGTGGACCGCGATCGGCGGCGCCACCGCTCCCGCGGTGCTGATGCTGTTCGGCGTCCTGCTGACGGCGGGCAGCCCGGACCTGGCCGCGGCCGCGGCGGTCGACCCGATCGGCGCCTTCGCGGTCGCCCTGCCGACGTGGTTCCTGGTTCCGTTCCTGCTGGCCACGATCCTCAGTGTGATCGCGGGCGCGGTGTTCAACCTCTACAGCTCCGGCCTGAACCTGCTCGCGCTCGGTCTGAACATCCCGCGCTGGGTCGCGGTCGCGATCGACGGCGTGCTGATGGTCGTCGGCGGCATCTACCTGATCTTCGTGGCGCCGAGTTTCTTCGCGCCCGTGCAGTCGTTCCTGATCGTCATCGGTGTCGTCACCGCGGCCTGGTCGGCGATCTTCGTGACCGACATGTTCCTGCACCGCAAGAACGGCTACCTGAAGGACGCGCTGTACGACCCGGCCGGCAGGTACGGCGGCTTCAACGCGGCCGGCGTGGCGTCGATCGTGGTCGCGATCGTCGTCGGCCTTGGCCTGGTCACGTCGGCGGACGAGAACATCCGCACGGTCCTGGGCTATCTGCTCACACCGGCGGCCGAAGCAGGCAGCGTGGGCGCGAGCAACATCGGTGTCGCCGTCGCGTTCGTGATCGGCGCTGTCTTGTATGGGGTGCTGAGCACAACAGTGCTGCGTCCCGCTGATCGTTCTGGTTGAGTCGTTCCTTGTGCGCATCATTCTGGACACCGACCCGGGCATCGACGACTCGCTCGCGATCCTGTTCCTCGCGGCACAACCGGACATGGAGCTCGTCGCGGTAGGTAGCGTGCACGGCAACGTGCCCGCCCCGACAGCCGCCGACAACGCCCTCAGAGTCCTGGACATCGCCGGACTGCACGACGTGCCCGTCGCCGTCGGCGCACACCGCCCGCTCGCCCAGGAACTGCGCACGACCGAGTTCGTCCACGGAGCCGACGGCCTCGGCGGTCAGGCAGGCCCGCCCGCCCGCCGTCGCCCGATCTCCATCTCCGCCGCCGAACAGATCGTCCAGCTGGCCAGGGCGAACCCGGGAGAGCTGACCCTCCTCGCGTTGGGCCCGTTGACCAACGTGGCACTGGCGCTGCTCCTCGAACCCCGCCTGCCCGAACTGCTGCGGTCGGTCACGGTCCTCGGCGGTGCCCTCGGCGTCCCCGGCAACGTGACCACCCACGCCGAAGCGAACATGTGGCACGACCCCGAAGCCGCGGACCTGGTCTTCGACGCGGGCTTCGAGAACCTGACCCTGGTCAGCCTGGACGTGACCGAAACAGCCCGCGCCGACGAAGCCTGGATGGCCGCGCTCGCCGAAGTCGCCACCCCGCGCGCCCAGTTCGCGAGCGCCTTGCTGAAGCACTACGCGGACTTCTACTCCCGAATGTTCGGCTTCCGCACGTGCACGATCCACGACCCGCTCGCCGCGGCCTTGCTCCAAGACCCGGCTTTGGCTCAGTACAAGGACGTTGTCGTCACCGTCGAGCTACGCGGCACGCACACCCGCGGCCAACTGATCTCCGACTGGCGCGCGATCGTCGACGACTCCGACATCGAAAGCAAGGCAGGCCAGGGAAGAACCCCGGTCCGCGCGGCCGTTTCGGTGAACACGGAGGCCTTCCTCACCCGCCTCTTCGAAGCCCTCAAGTGACGGTCTTCCAGGACGAAAGTTCGCCACGGGCCGCTGCGGCACGTTCACGGCGGCCCTGTCCCGTGTGGACAGCGCCGCCCCACACCATTCCGGCAGACCAGCGCACGCCCCACACCACGTTCGCCCCACGCAGCCAACCCGGCCCCGCACAGCCCCACAGTTCAAACCGCCCCTAAGCAGCCCCCACCACTCCCGGGGGGCGACCCCGGACCCAGTCTACCGGTGATAGGGCCTGGTAGGAGGGTTACCGGCGGGTTGTGGACAACTGGATTCGCCGAAGGTGCCATCGGTACGGTCAGCCAACGTCGGGGCGTCGACCATCGGTACGGTCAGCCAACGGTCCGGGGCCGTCACTACGGTCAGCCGGCGGTCCGGGGCGTCGAAGCAAGCAGTGCCCGGACGTCTTCCGCGCGAGGGTCGTCGAGGTCGTCGAAGATCGCCAGCGCGTCGTGCCACGACTCCCGCGCCGCCTCTGCCTCACCGGTGTCCAGCAGCACGCGCCCGCGGTTGTGCAGCGTCTCCGCCTCGCCCCAGCGGTCGCCGATCTCGCGCCGGGTGGCCAAAGCCTCTTCGAAGTTGGCGAGCGCGTCGTTCGGCCGGCGCAGTCGTGCATAAAGGTCGCCCAGCTTGACCAGCGTGTAGCCCTCGCCGTGCTTGTCGGCGATGTCGCGGAAGATCTCGAGTGCCCGGTTGAGCTCGTCGAGTGCCTCGTCCAGCCTGCCGAGTTCGGTCAGCGCGTTGCCGAGGGACGCCCGCGCGATTCCCTGCCCCTGTTTGTTCGCGATCATCAGTTCCGGGTTACCGGCGTGGTCGCGTTCGACTTCCGACCGGATCCGCAGGGCTTCGAACAGCGAGTCCGCCGCGGCCGAGAACTCGTTCAGGTCACAGTCGACGAACCCGATCGCGGTCAACGTCCACGCGAGCCCGACCTGGTCGTTGATCTGCTTGCGGATCTCCAGCGCCTCGGCCAGGTGCTCCTTGGCGTCCTTGAACCGCCGGAGCTCACGGAAGCCGTGTGCGACGTTGTTCAGCGTCCACGCCTCGCCGAACCGGTCGCCGAGCCGCCGGGCGCCTGCGATGCCGAGTTCGTGCGCGCTGATCCACGGGCTCCACCGTTTGCGCAGGAACACGAAGTTGAAGCTGCCCACCGGGATCTTCCACGCGATCGCGTCCTCCCCGTACTCCAGCGCGAGCCGGGGTGCCGCGATGAGGTTCGGCATTTCGGCCTCGCACCACGCCAACGCCTCTTCGTAGGACGCGAAGGTCAACGTGGGCAACGAGAACGGGCACACCTCAAGCGGCGGGTCGAACCGTTGCGGTGAAAGCACATGGTTGGCCGCGAAGCACGTTTGCAGGTACCAGTGCAGGACCCGTTGCACCGCAAGGTTCCGGGATTCCTGCGGCTCCTCTTCCAGAGCGCGCTCGGCGGCGTAGACGCGCAACAAGTCGTGGCATCGATACCGGCCGCCGCCCAAGCCCTGCACCAGATGCACGCCGACAAGCCGGTCGAGCAGCCGACGCGCATGCGCGACAGGCACATCGGCCATCGCGGCAGCGGCGTGCACGCTCAGGTGCGGACCGCGGTGCAACCCGATCAGCCGGAACATCCGCGCGGCTTCGCCGGAGAGGTCGCGGTACGACCAGGAGAACACCGTCCGGACAGCGACCGAGTCGTCTTCTGTGGACAGTACGTCGAGACGTTCTTCCTCCGCGCCCAGCTCGTCGGCCAGTTCGTCCACGGAGTGGTGCGGGTGGGTCGCGACACGTTCGGCCGCGATCCGCAGCGCCAGCGGCAGATGCCCGCATCGACGCGCCAGGCCTGCCGTCGCCTCTGGTTCCTCGTCGGCACGGTCGTTGCCGATCACCGTGCGCAGCAACAGGATCGACTCGGGCTCGCTGAGCGGACCGAGGGTGATCCGCTGGTCCTGCCTGATCGGCAGGCCGCCGAGACGCATCCGGCTGGTCACGACCACGCCGCAGCCCGCCGAACCAGGCAGCAGGTGCTCGATCTGCCGGGAATCGCGGGCGTTGTCCAGCACGAGCAGAATCCGGCTGCCGTCGAGCAACGACCGGTACAGCGCGGCGCGCTGGCTCGTGGACGACGGAATCGCGGTGGCGCTGGTGCCCAGCGCCACCAAGAACTCCTCCAGGACGACGTCCGGGCGCGACGGTTGGCCGTCCGGGGAGTACCCGTGCAGGTCGACGTACAGCTGTCCGTCCGGGAAGCGGTCCTTCACCTGATGCGCCAGCCGCAACGCCAGCGCTGTCTTGCCCACGCCGGGCGGTCCGTCGATCGCGACTGTCCAGGGCGCACCGGGCATGTCGCCCGAAAGCGCACGGTCCAGTTGGCTCAGTTGGTTCTCGCGGCCGACGAACGTCGCGGCCGCCGCGGGCAGCTGGGCCAGCCGGGGCAGGCCTTCCGACGTCGCCAGCGCGATCAGCTGACCGCCTGCCTCAAGCACCTGGTCGCAGCGACGGGCCAGTTCGGAGGTCGGCGGTTTGTCGCCGGTCTCGACTTTGCCGATGTACCCGCGGGTGTAGTTGACCAGCTCGGCGAGTTTCTGCAGGGACAACCCGCGCCGGGTGCGCAGCCGCCGGAGTTCACGTCCGAACGGCGAACTGTCGTCCCCCCGCCTCACCTGCGGCATGTGTCCGAACCCCATCGCGTCGACGCCCACCCGAGGATTTCAGGGTTGCGGCCACCAGAACAACCTGGGTGATCAGTGTCGCTCGATCGGAGTAGTGCTAGCCACGGGGGGTCGCGGTCGAGATCACTTCGGCCCAGCCGGGTCCCGCTTCGGACCACGGCAGTTCGGTGCCCAGCACGGCCAAGGTCGACGTCTTGAACGTCGTCGGCGTCCCGGTCAGGTGCTCGACCAGGTCCTCCATGTCCGGGTTGTGCCCGACGAGCATCGCCGAGGTGATCTCCGGCGGCAGGTCGCGGACCACTTCGACCAGCGGGCCGTAGTAGATCTTGGCGTGGTGCCGCACGTCCGGCCGGCTGGTCAGTTCGGCGGCGGCCAGGTCCCACGTCTGGCGCGCACGGACCGCCGTCGAACACACCACCAGTTGCAGATTGGGCACGTTCTCGGCCAGCCAACGGCCCACTGCCGGAGCGTCCCGGCGCCCGCGGTCACCGAGCGGGCGCTCAAGGTCCGGCACGCCGTCCGGCCAGGCCGACTTGGCGTGCCGCAGCAAGGTGAGTCTCCTGGTCACCGGGCCAAAGCTAGCAGCGTGACGCCGACCAGGTGGTGGTCCGAGGTGTCGTTGAGCCGGGCCAGCGGCGAGCCCGCGACCGGCCAGAACACCTCGGAGTGCAGCGGGATCAGGCCGTACGACGGCAGGACGTAGTCCACCCGGAGGTTGCCTGGTGCGTTGTCGTTGAAGTCGCCGGTGTCGTGGCGCGGGTCGGCGCCGTGCGTGAGGTTGGCGCCGCCCTGCGTCCGCGCCGCTTCGACCGCGCCGCGGCTGCCCGGCTTCAGGTCGATCAGCCGACGCGAGTCCAGGAGCTGCTGGATCGCGCCGGGCACGCTGTCGCCGTCGACCGGGTCGGAGTTGTAGTCCCCGGCGATCACGAACTTGGCGCCGCGCTCCAGGCCACCGCGCTTGCCCTTGTCGTCGTAGAGGTAACCGGCCTTACCGGTGATGTAGTCGGCCCACAGCCGGATCTCGTCGTGGTTACGCGTGCCGTTGCGGTCCTCCGCGCCGTCGAACGAGGGAGGCGTGGGGTGCGACACGAGGAAATGCACGGTCGTCCGGTTGATCCGCACCGGGACGTCCCAGTGCGATTTCGAGGAGAGCCGGAAGACTTCGAGCTGCCGCGGCGAGTACCAGTCCGCTTTCGCCGGCGTGGCCGGGTCGTCCGGCAGCAGCGCGCCGGGCATGTCCTGCCAGCGGAACTTCTGGAACGTGCGGACGCGGTCGAGGTCGATCGGGTACTTCGACAGCACGAGCATGCCGTACTGGCCTGGGAAAAGACCGAAGCCGTACGCGTCGTCGGGGCCGTCGGCGCGTCCGTCGCGGTTGAAGTCCATGCCGCTCGGCACGCCGGTGTTCACGGGCGCGGTGAAGGCGTACGGGTAGTCGATCGGCTTGCCGCCGTTCTGGCCGCGCCGCAGGTAGTTGGCCCGGAACAGGTCGGCGGCCCGGTTGTCCGGCACGTAGTCGAACTCGTTGATCAACAGCACGTCCGGCCGGTCCACCTGGATGACCTCGGCGACCTTGCGGGCCTGGGCGTTGTCCGGGGTCGACAGGTCGGCGACAAGTTGCCCGGCGGCCGACCGGTTGAGCGACGCGTTGAACGTCGAGAACCGGACCTTCGACGGCCCGGCCTTACGGGGTTCAGCCGTGGCCGGCTGGGCCGTGACCACGCCTAACAGGACACACGCGAGCAATACCCGGATTCGCACAGCGGATGACTCTGCCATGCCGTGCGGTCCGTCGCGCGACAGCTGGGTGAACATTCGGTTCGTCCTTATGGGGGACTGTCGCGTCGTTGGTTGGTGTTCAAACCCGCCGATTGTTTGTATGTTGGGCCGCCGATGAACCCGTTTGGGTGAACCCAAAGGAGTTGTCCCGGTTGTCTCTCCCTGCACGAGCAACCGGTGTCGCAGCCGCTGCCGCGGCCGCCGCGCTGGTCCTGCTCATCCCTGCCCCAGCTCAGTCCGCGCCCGAAGGGTCCCGGTCGCTGGACTCGGTCTCACCCATCGTGCTGTCGGCGCTCAACGGCATCCCCGTCGCGAAGGTCAACCAGCTCGCGCGCGGTGACCACTTCGAGCTCGACCAGTCGAGCCGGATCAGATCGGTCGAGAAGAAGCACGCGCCCACGACGTCAACGTTGTCATCCGCGTTGGACGTACCGCCGGGCGTCGACGTCTTCAAGCTGCACAGCCGACAGGGCTCGAACCGCACTATCTACCTGGACTTCACCGGTCACAGCGTCGAAGGCACGGCGTGGAACGGCGGCGCCCGGATCGACGCCCCGCCCTACGACGCCGACAACGACCCGACGACGTACAACGACACCGAGCGCGAGGCCATTTACCAAGCGTTTCTCGCGATCTCCGAGGACTACCGGTCGTTCGACGTCGACGTGACCACGGAGGAGCCCGCCGCCGACCGGATCACCCGGTCCGGCACGTCCGACCAGGTCTACGGCACCCGCGCGGTGATCACGCCCAAGGACGTCACCAACTGTGGTTGCGGCGGCCAGGCCTACATCGGCACGTTCGACGAGGCCAGCAGGCACGCGCACTACCAACCTGCCTGGGCGTACGCGGACGGCGGCTACGACGGCAAGGCGATCGCCGAGATCGTCTCCCACGAGACCGGCCACAACCTGGGGCTCGGCCACGACGGCCAGACCACCGGTGTCGAGTACTACGCCGGCCACACCAACTGGGCGCCGATCATGGGCGTCGGCTACAGCCAGCCGGTCACCCAGTGGAGCAAGGGCGAGTACACCAACGCCAACAACACCGAGGACGACCTGGCGGTCATCCCGGCCAACGGCGCCCCCACGCTGGCCGACGACTTCCCGAACGACCCCGGTTCGGCCGCGGAGATCAGCGACAACACGCCCGTCACCGGCATCGTCAGCACGGACGCCGACGTGGACGTGTTCGCCGTCCAGCACGCGGGCGGGACGCTGACCGCGACCGCCGTGCCCGCGGTCTTCGCCCCTGACCTGGACGTCAAGCTCACTGTGCGGGACGCGACCGGCTCGGTCGTCGCGACCGTCGACCCGCCGGTCAGGCGCGTCTCCACGAACGAGGCGGCCGGGCTGGACGCGAGCTTCTCGCAGAACCTCGCGGCCGGGCGGTACACGTTCCAGGTCGAAGGCACGGGCGCGGGCAATCCCGCGACCAACGGATACTCGGGCTACGCGACGCTCGGCCAGTTCACGCTGACCGTCGACGCTGGCTGAGCTAGCGCAGTTCGAACACCTTCGTCAGGCCGAACGGCGTTCCCGCCGTTCGGCGCCTGGCGTGGACGAGTTCGCGGGCCAGTGTCGCCCGGCCGGTGTCGAGGACGGTCCGCTCCTCGACCGGGTTGTAGTAAATGATCTTGAGTCGCCTCGGGTTGCGGTCCAGCGAGGCGACCAAGCGCTCGATCACCGTGGCGAACACCAGGCCCTGGAACGGGTTGTTGAAGAACGCCACGCTGACGTCGTCGGGTATCTGGTAGGTCAGCACGTCACCGTGCAGCAGTTCGATGTCGCGGCACAGCAGGCGCTGCCGGGTCCGCCGGACGTTGGCCTCGGCGATCTTGTGCAGGTCCTCGGACAGTTCGACGCCGACCACCCGGCCGAACGGGAACCGTGCCGCTTCCAGCACCATCCGTCCCATCCCCGAGCCGAAGTCGACGAACACATCCCGCGGCGTGATCTCCTTGCGCGACAAGGTCCGGCGTAACGTGCGCCAGCTCGCGGCAACGTAGTAACCGCGGCCTTCGCCCGCGATCCCGAGCTTGTCCAGCTCGATCAGCTCGGCGGTACGCACGCCGTAGCGCTTCTCGTAGGCCAGCTGACCAAGGGTTCTGCGGAGCCGCGCGTAGGTGGTCTTCATGGCTCGCTTTCGGTAGAGGATCGCCGTACCGGATAAGTCCGAATTCGCGCGCCTTGCCGTTACGCGTCCGCCCGATCCGCCGCCCACAAGGGCTGTCCGAGGGAACAAAGGGCAGAATGCTGACGTTCCGAATCAAGAAAATCACGAATGGAGAGGTGTCGGGTGTCTGACTTCAACACACAGGTCATCGAGGAGTTCCGGGCCAACGGCGGCAAGGTCGGCGGCATGTTCGAGGGCGCGACGATGGTCATCCTGACCACCAAGGGCGCCAAGACGGGCCGGACGGTCACCAACCCGCTGGTGTACCTGCCGGACGGCGACCGCATCGTGATCATCGCGTCGAACGGCGGCGCGGACAAGCACCCGGCGTGGTACCACAACCTGAAGGCGAACCCCGACATCACCGTCGAGGTCGGCACGGAGAAGTACGACGCCACGGCGGAAGAAGTCACCGACAGCGCCGAACGCGACGCCCTCTACGCCCGGATGGTCGAGCGCGCACCGGGTTTCGCGGACTACGAGCGCAACACCACGCGCCGCATCCCCGTCATCGCCGTCAACCGCAAGAACTAGAACGGCACAGCGCCGCGCGGAGTCCCCGGATTTCGCGCGGCGCAACGGTTTCTAGAAAACGACGATCAGCAGAACAATCACGACGATCGCCGCGACCACGGCAAGGACCGGAACCCTGCCAGGTGAACTGCGGTAGTGACTGCGGACGACAGTGCTCCGGAACCAGCTTCCCGGTAAGCGTCGGCGATGTCTCTGTACCCAAGGCATGGCCATGGAGTACCCAGGAGCGCCGGGTCAATTCGTGGCCGTTCGCCGGGTGATCACCATCTCCCGTTCAACTCACGCCGGGGTGAGGTTCTACGTTGCCGTCATGACCTCTTTTGTTGTCCAACGCAATGGTCGGCCTGCCACTGATGAGGACCTGGCACCGCTGGCCTTCGCGGGGTTCGCGCACTTCACCGCGACGCAGGTGCGTGACGGCCGCGTCCGGGGCCTCGATCTGCACCTGGACCGGCTGCGCTCCGCCTCGGACGAGCTGTTCGGCGCAGCCCTGCCCGATGAGCAGGTACGGGCCCACCTGCGCGCCGCGATCGAGGCCGGCCCGGCGGACGCCTCCCTCTCCGCGGTCATCTACCCGCACGCCGGCGAGTTCAGTGCAGCTGACCCGCAGTTGCAGATGCTGGTGCGGACCAGCCCACCGTCGTCGGGGCCGGACGGCCCGCTGTCGCTCGCGGTGGTCGAGCACGAACGCGCGCTGCCGACGATCAAGCACGTCGGCGAGGTGGCCAAGACCTACTACCTCCGTAAGGCCGTCAAGCAGGGCTTCGACGACGCCGCGTTCGTCGACCGCCACGGCAGGCTCAGCGAGGCGACCATCTGGAACCTCGCCTTCTGGGACGGCACCACCGTGATCTGGCCCGAGGCCGACATCCTGACCGGCGTCACGATGAGCATCGTCCGCCGCCAGTTGGAGCGCCTCGGCGTGCCGCAGCGCGTCGAACCGATCACGCCACAGGACACCTTGAGCGGAGCGGTCGTCATGAACTCCTGGACGCCGGGCCTTGCCGTGAACCGCATCGGGGACATGCGCCTACCAGAGGCTTCGGCGTTCGTCGACCTGCTGCACCAGGCCTACGACGCCGAAACACTCACCTCGCCGTAAGGCGATGGTCAGGAAGTCACCACAGATTCCTGTGCGAGTGGTTCCGGTAACGCATCTGCGTGTACGACGTGCAGCGTGCTGACGGCTCGGGTCAGGGCCACGTAAAGGCGTTGCAGGCCACGCTCTTCGGCCTGGCTGATGCGGGCTGGTTCGAAGACGATGACGGTGTCGAACTCGAGTCCTTTGCTGAGTGTGACCGGAACGAGAGTGAGGTGTTCGGTCTCCGTGCCCGTCCCCAGCACGGTGTGCTTCAGCCCGTTCTCGGCGAGAGCGCGGTGGAGTTGGGGAATGTCGTTGTCGGCGGCGATGAGCCCGACCGACCCCTCCTTGGACAGCGCGGTGCGACAGGTCGTGACGGTCGCCGCGATCTTCTCGCCGGGCATGGTCCGGGTGATGCACAGGGCGTCGTCGGAGTGCCGGAACGATGCTGGGCCGCGTAGTCCCGGCGCGATGTGCGGCAGCAGCCGGGCGGCGAAGTCGATCACCTGCGCCGGAACGCGGTAGCCGTGCGTCAGTTCCTCGATCTGGCCGTCCGGCTGGTCGAGGTGCGCGAGGACCTCGGCCCAGTCCTGGACGGCGGACGGGCTGGTGGCCTGCGCCAGGTCGCCGAGGACGGTGCCGGAACCCGCCATGCGCCGGGCGATCGCCCGGATCTGCGTCGGGCTGAGGTCCTGGGCCTCGTCCACCACGACATGGCCCAGTTTCCGGGGACGTTCGACGAGCGCGGCGACCTCGTCGAGAAGAGCCAGGTCGAGGCTGGTCCACCGCATCGCTTTCACGCTGCGAGGGCGAGGCGTCTGCAAGATGGCGTCCTGCTCGTCGGCGGAGAGGATGCCGTTCGCGGCATGAGCGAGGTGCGTCCGGTCGGTGAGCAGATCGAAGACCAGGCGCGCGGGATCTGCTGTGGGCCAGATTCGCCCCACGGCACGGTTGATCGCCTTGTTGCGTCGGAGCTGGTGCGGTGTGGCGGTCGGGTTTCCAGCCCGCTCCATCTGACGCAGCACGAGATACGCCAGACGCTGCGCCAGCAGTTCACGCCCGGTGCCATAGTCGGCTCCGCGGCTGAGCACGGTGTCGACTTCCTCGGCGATTTCCTCAGGGGACAGACGCCACGTGCGGTGCTGGTACTCGACTTCCACGGTCTGCCCGAGTGGCTGGATCCGTGACCACAGGTGCCGCCGGACAACCTGCGCCATCCGGGCATCGCCTTTGATCCGCGCCACTCGCGGATCGTCGGTCCGTTCCGCCGTGACGCTCAGGCCGATGAGTTCGTCGATGGTGGTCTGGGAGACCTCCACCTCGCCGAGAGCAGGCAGGACGTTGCGAATGTAGGCGAGGAACGAGTGGTTGGGACCGATGACGGCGACTCCGCCGTCTCGCCGTAGGCGTTCCCGCTCGGTGTAGAGCAGATACGCCAAACGGTGCAGCCCAACGGCGGTCTTTCCCGTGCCGGGCGCTCCTTGGATGCACAGCGTGCGGTTGAGCGGCGCACGTACCAGCCTCATCTGTTCGGGCTGGATCGTCGCGACGATGTCCCGCATCGGGCCTTCGCGTGGTCGCTCGATCTCCGCGGCCAGCAGGCCATTCGGCTCGGCCTGACGGTCGATGGGTTCGTCCTCGTAGGCGGTCAGTACGCCGTGGCGATCGAACCCGAACCGGCGGCGAACCCGAACGCCCATCGGATCCTGTTGGCTGGCCTCGTAGAAGGCACGCGCCAACGGTGCACGCCAGTCGATGACCATGGGCTCGCCGTCGCCGTCACGGACACCGCGGCGACCGACATACACAAGGTCACCCGGTGGGCAGTCGAGGCGTCCGAAGAACAACGGCGCACCTTCGATGTCGGACAGCTCCTCGAGCACCTGGACACGGAACTGCCGCAACGCGTGGTTGAAGTACTTGTCCAGTACGGCCTCGCCCTCACCCGCGCCGGTGGCCAGCATCGTGCGGACCTCCTCGCGCATGCGGGTGAGCTGAGCCCGGCAGGCGTCCATGTAGTCGCGTTCGGCACGGATCTCTGATTCGACAGCCATGCCACCAGAATACTTAACTCGGTCAAGAAGAATACGAGGTTAAGTTGTTGTCCGAGGTAGGCTCTGTTCATGGAAGAGCTCGGACTGCGGGAGCGGAAGAAGCGCCGCACCCGCGAAGCGATCATGGACGCGGCCTTCGCGCTGTTCCGGGAATCGGGGTTCGACGGCGTCTCGGTCGCGGACGTCGCCGCGGCCGCCGAGGTGTCCAAGCCGACCTTGTTCGCCTACTTCTCCACCAAGGAGGACCTTGTCCTCCGCCGGTTCCTCGACGACACCAGCGGTCCGGCGTTTGTCATACGGAACCGCCCATCCGGCGTGCCCGCGCTGAAGGCCCTGCGGCAGAGCTACCTCCAACGGCTCGCGAAGCGCGACACGTTGACCGGTCTGAACGACAGCACAACGGCCATCACGTTCCACAACTTGCTGTACTCGACGCCCACCGTGATGACTCGTCTGACGGTCTACATGCTCGCCCAGGAACGTGAGCTCGCCACCGAGCTGTTCGCGTCCGGCGAGCTGGACGACGAGTTCACCGCGAACATCGTGGCCGCGCAGGTGTTCGGCGTGCAGCGGATCCTGGCCGACCACAACGCCCAGGAGATCCGCTCCGGGCGCACCGCCGACGAGGTCTACCCCGCAGCGATCACCCGCGCGGAAAAGGCCTTCGACATGGTCGAAGCCGCGCTGGTCTAGCGCACGTGCCCAGCGCTGGGTTGGGAGAAGCTCGCACCGTGGGGGTTTGGGGGGCTTGGCCCCCCAACATGACAAGGGGTGACCCCGCGAGGTTGTACCGCAACCGAGCACCCCGGTCCCGTGGGGCGGAAAAGGCCTTCGACATGGTCGAAGCCGCGCTGGTCTAGCGCACGTGCCCAGCGCTGGGTTGGGAGAAGCTCGCACCGTGGGGGTTTGGGGGGCTTGGCCCCCCAACATGACAAGGGGC